>JAEPQO010000009.1 GCA_017640505.1 Rhodospirillales bacterium | reverse complement strand
ACACCGGCACGATCACGATCGGTAGCGCCGCCGATGACATCGCCACCTTCAACGGCGGCATCGACACCACCGTCGCTGGCGGCACCAAGACACTCAATGGCTCCGTCATTACCTCAGGCGATGATGCCGACTTCGGCGCCATCACCCTGGGGAGTAACGTCATCCTGGATACCGGCAATGCCGCCACCGGCACCTTGAGCGTGGGTGCGGTCACCGGCGCCGGCAACACCCTGACACTCGACAGTGGCTCGACCGCCGGCGCCACCATCAACGTCACCTCGGTCGATAACGTCGGCACCCTGACCCTGGTTGATGCCGGCGGCGCCGTCACCATCGGCAATGTCGGTGCAGGCACGGCCGGCGCCGTCACGATTACCGACTCACAGGCGGGCGTCACCTTTACCGGTACCTTTGCCGCCACCACGCTGACCCTCACGGACACCACCGGCACGGTCACCTTTAACGGCGACGCCAGCATCACGACGCTCACCACCGCGGCTCAAGGTTACAACGTCGCCTTTGACGAGAACGTCACCGTCACGAACGACGTGACGTTCTCAAACACCGGCACGATCACGATCGGTAGCGCCGCCGATGACATCGCCACCTTTACCGGCGGCATCGATACCACGGCAGGATCGACCGAGACCCTGAACGGCACGC
>JAEPQO010000008.1 GCA_017640505.1 Rhodospirillales bacterium | reverse complement strand
TGCGGCTACCACTTCCAATCGGAGGGCAAGGAAAGCCAGCAGCCGATCTCTGACTTTGTCATGTCGGAAGTGGATCTGCTCAAGCGTTCCAGTTTCCAATGGTGCGACCTTTTTGGCGATGATGCCGCGCTGGTCGCAAATGGCTTTAACGCCTGGAGCGGGATTTTCTTTCATCAAGGCCGCTGGCATGCCGTCGGCGGTGGCAAGGGCCTCAAATCACATTTGTTGGCCATGGGTGAGCGGACCATTTGCCTGGCTGCAGCCGATGATTGGCTGAATGAAAACGAGACCGACGAAAGCGCCCATAAATCACGCTCCTGGCTTAATCAGTCGGTTACCACCCGTCAGCTTCAATTCTTACCGCCCGAATACCGTCAGGATTTTGGCCTGACCCGGTATCACGCATCAGCTCTGCTGACATTCCAGTTCAACAAGGCCGCAATCACCAATCTGGTGTTGAACGCCCCTGAAGATAGCCGGAGGGCGGCATGACCTGGAGGCGCTCGCCGCCGAACAACAGGCCGACCGTTATCAGGGCGATGCCTGGGACGATCCCATCCGGCTTTATCTGCTGAACACCGTCGAGTGGATGGAGAACGGATACGGCGAACGCAACCCCTATCGTCGGCCCCGGCCCGAGCCCCTCGATGACGTGTCCGTCGCCGAGATCATGGAACATGCGCTCGGCATGGAAAAGGGACGCTGGAGCCAGGTCGATCAGAACCGTGTCGCCCGATCCCTGGTCAGCATGGGCTTTGAGCAATACCGCGCCCGGGTAGGTGGACACGGCAGCGGTGGTCAACGCGAACGGCGCTATCGTCGTGTTCGCCTCGAGAAGGAGACCGATCAATGAGTGGGTCCGGGTATAGCCACGGTGGGTCCGGGTATAAGCGAGGTGGGTCCGGGTATGGCCACCTCGAAAACGTCAATGATTTCAATGGTGGGTCCGGATGGGTCCGGGTGGTCCGGGTATTTTCTTCTCTTTTACGTGGGGGTCAAAATAGAGTCCTTAAGGACCATAATATAGGGGTCTACGAAAAGGTTAGGAAACAACCCGGACCTACCCGGACCACCCGGACCCAGTCAAGGTTTCTGCGGGTTTGCGGGCGACCCCATACCCGGACCCAACCCGGACCCACTTACCCTAAACCCGGACCCGAGGGCTCGCGCTCGAGGCGAAACAAGAACCATGCCGGTTTTGAGGCCACGCCTATGGGAAAGATCAGTAACGTCTCCCAAACGGCGCCCCAGATCGGCCCTGGGCGCGCCATGTCGGCAGGCGGCGTGGTTCCTGTTGGCGCTATCCGTATGCGGCGGGCTCCAGCGCATGAGTCCTCCAGCGTCGCGAGAAAATTATGCCTAAACTAAAGTCCATCGAGACCAAGACAGAGTTTGCCGAAAGGCTCGGCCTGACGCAGGGGCGGATTTCCCAGCTGATCTCCGAGGGCCTGCCCGTGCGTCCAGACGGCAAGATCGACGTGGAGATCGGCCTCGCCTGGATCGAGAACAACCTGGATCCCGCCCGCCGATACAAGGGCGGATCACCCAACACGACCAATCGGTCGGCCACCTTGGCCGAGGCCAAGCGCGTCCATGAGATCGTCAAGATCCAGCGCGCCAAGCTGGCCTTCGAGCGCGAACAGGGCAAACTGATCGATGCCGACCGGGCCGAGCAAACCGTCTTCGCCCGCGCCAAGGCGGAACGCGACGCGCACATCGCCTGGGTCCAGCGCTCCGCGCCCATCATGGCGTCGGAACTGGGCGTCGAGACCAGCCCCGTGTTCTCCGTCCTCGATCGGTTGATGCGCGAACATCTGGAACACTTGTCATCGACACCACTGGGAGGGCTGCTCCATGTCGACGGCGAGTGATCCCTCCTATTTCCTGTCCCGCATTGACTGGGCCTGGCGCAACGGCATCCGTCCGGAACCGCAGATCCCGGTAGCCCTTTGGGCCGACCGTCACCGCATGCTTCCCGACACCGCCGCCGAACCCGGACGCTGGCGCACGGCTCGGACGCCGTACCTCAAGGAGATCATGGACACGCTGTCGACCGGCAGTCCGTATGAGCGCGTGGTCATGATGAAAGGGGCGCAGACAGGAGGCACCGAAGCGGGACTGAATTGGCTGGGATACATCATCCACAACGCGCCCGGCCTGGTCATGCTGGTCCAGCCATCCTTGGATATGGTGCGACGGAACACCGTCACCCGCATCGACCCGCTGATCGCGTCCAGCCCGGTTCTCCGCGACCTGGTGGCATCGCCGCGATCCCGAGACGCGGGCAACAGCCTGTTCCGCAAATCCTTCCCCGGCGGTCAGTTGGTGATGACCGGGGCTAACTCCGCCATCGGCCTGCGCTCGACGCCGGTGCGTTATCTGTTCCTCGATGAGGTGGACGGCTATCCCGGTGATGCCGACGGCGAAGGCGATCCGGTTGCCCTTGCCATCCAGCGCACCGCCACCTTCAAGGGGCGGCGGAAGATCCTCATGGTGTCGACGCCGACCCTTAAGGGCTATTCCCGCATCGAGGCGGCCTTCGAGGAATCCGACCAGCGTTTCTTCCATGTGCCGTGCCTGCAATGCGGCGATATGGCCCCGATCACTTGGGCGCGCATTCGCTGGCCGGAAGGCCGGCGTCGGGACGCCTTCCTGATCTGCGAAGCCTGCGGCGGCATCCACCAGGAGCATGACAAAGCCCGGCTATTGGAAGCCGGTCAGTGGAAGCCGACAGCCGAGGGCGACGGGCGCACCGCCGGTTTCCATCTCTCGGCCCTCTATTCCCCTTGGGAGACATGGGCCGAGATCGCCGTTGAGCATGGTAAGGTCATGAAGGACCCTGCCCGTCTCCAAGTCTGGGTCAACACCAAGCTGGGGGAATCTTGGGAGGACCAAGCCGGGGACACCGTTCCCGCCGACCCGCTGATGGACCGACGCGAGGTGTGGGGCGAGGACCTGCCCGACGGCGTTGCCGCGCTCACCGCTGGGGTGGACGTCCAAGGCGATCGGTTGGAACTGCAGGTGGTCGGCTGGGGACGGGACGAAGAATGCTGGGTGGTCGACTACCGGGTCATCTGGGGCGACCCGTCGGGCCCGCGTGTTTGGGCTGATCTGGACCTGGCCCTACAAGCCACCTATGCACATACCAAGGCCGTGCCCGATCTTCCCATCCGCGCGATCGCCATTGACACCGGTGGTCATCACACCAAGGCGGCCTATGAGTTCTGCCGCACCCGGCTCAACCGCCGCATATGGGCCATCAAGGGACGCGGCGGCCCCGGCGTACCGGTCTGGCCGCGCCGACCGACCCGCACCAACAAAGGCAAGATTCCGCTGTTCATCGTCGGCGTGGATTCCGTCAAGGACGCCGTTTACGCGCGCCTCAAGCTGACCGAACCCGGTCCCGGATTCGTGCATTTCTCCCGCGACCGGGATGCCGAATACTTCCGCCAGTTGACCGCCGAGCGGGTCGTCACCCGGTTCGAAAAAGGACGACCAATCCGGTCATGGCAGCCCAAACGGGACGGCGAACGCAACGAGGCCCTGGATACCTTCGTCTATGCCTCCGCCGCCCTGCAGGGGTTGATCAGCATGGGACTGCGCCTGAACGAAGAGGCCGAGGCCATGGCGACGGCGAAGCGGCGGGCGGACGCACCGGCCCTTCCGACAAAGCCCGCACCGCCAGTTATCCGGTCAACGTGGATGGTATGAGGAGGGATTTCTGCTTTCGTTGAGAAAAGCCGCCGTTTTGAAACAAACCTGGCGACCGCCGGTTTTGACCCGAAGCGGCCAAACTTCTTACAATGTTCGCGGAAACTCGATACGGGCCACTAAGCCACCGAGTGAGGACTGCGCGAACGTCAAACTTCCGCCGGAGACCTCCACCAGGTCGGCGACGATCGAGAGGCCAAGCCCCCAACCCGGCGCAATTTCATCGAACCGTTTGCCGCGCCTGGATGCTTCCGCCGCCTGCTCCGAGGACATGCCGGGACCGTCGTCCTCGACGGTGAGGATCATTTGCTCTGCGGTCTGCTCGGCCGAAACCAGGACGCGTGACGTTGCCCACTTGCAGGCGTTCTCCATCAGGTTGCCGAGAATCTCTTCAAGGTCCTCGCGGTGCCCCGGAAACACGACATCGTCCCCGACCGCGATATCGATCGTGAGATTCCGCTCGGCAAAGACCTTGCCGAGAACCCTGGCGACCTCGCGTGCCGTATCCGCCACCTGCGTCGAAACGCCGATACGTTCGCCGGCGCCGGCAACGGCCGACGCCCGCCCGAGATGATGTTCGATAAGCCGTCGCATCACCTGAACCTGTTTGCGCAGCACGCCCCGGTCCGGCTCTTGTTCCATCTCTGCCGAGATGACGGCGAGCGGCGTCTTCAAACCGTGCGCCAGATTGCCCACGTGGCGCCGCGCCCGTTCGATCAGTTCCGCATCCTTGTCGAGAACGCCATTCATCGCGTTTGCCAGCGGCGCGATCTCTTTCGGGTATTCCTCGGCCAGCCGCGGATGCGTTCCACGCCTGACGCCATCAAGGTCCGCCGCCATGGTACGCAACGGGCGCAAGCCGAAGCGAACCTGGATCAGGATCGCCAGCACGAGCCCGATCCCGAGCAAGCCCAGCGCCGTCGCAAGCAAAAGATTGAACCGGCGCACGCCGTCGCTGACTTCGCGCAGGTCGCCGGCGACCATGACATGAACGAGCCCATCGACGTCCGGGAACGTGATATCGCGCTCCGCCACCAGAAGCGGTTCGCCGTTCGGGCCGTCCGCCCGGCTCAGGTGAAATTTCGTGTCGCTGCCGGTGGGCCGCAGCGTGCTGTCCCACAGTGAACGCGAGCGCAGCAATGTCCCGGACGGCTCCGTGATCTGCCAGTACCAGCCGGAATAGACCTGCTCGAAGCGCGGGTCGCCCTGCGGGTGCGTCAGCGTCACCTGGCCGTCGGGCGTGGCCGCCATCGACGCGATCATGCCGTTCAGCATCGCGTCCAGGCGCCGGCTGAATTCGTTCTCGACCGTATCGCGGAACGCCCAAGTCAGGACGCCGCCGCCAAGCGCAAGGATCAGCACCAGCCAAACCGCCGCACCCAGGATCAGCCGCGTCGAAAGGGCGGCGGCCGGACGCTTGCGGGCCCCAGGCACGGTCACGCCTCCGGCTCGGTGAGCTTGTAGCCCTGGCCGCGAACCGTCTGGATGTATTCGGCGCCGATCTTCTTGCGAATACGGCCGACCAGTACCTCCAGCGAGTTTGAATCGAGATCGAAGTGACGATCGTAGACGTGCTCCGCCAGTTCCGTCCGGCTGACGACCCGGTCGGCATGGTGGATCAGGTAGGAAAGGATACGAAACTCCTGCGCCGTCAACTGCACGGGGACGCCCGCGACGCTGACGCGCCCTGCGTTGGTATCGAGCCTGAGCGCACCGCACGTCAATTCCGGCTGGGCATGGCCCGACGCGCGCCGGATGATCGCGCGCAGCCGGTAGACGACTTCTTCCATCTCGAACGGTTTGACCAGATAGTCGTCGGCACCCGCGTTGAACCCCGCCATCTTTTCCGACCAGCGGCTGCGCGCCGTCAGGATCAGCACGGGCATCGTGCGCCCGGCCTCGCGCCAGCGGTTCAGCACCGAAATGCCGTCGATGCGCGGCAGTCCCAGGTCGAGAACGACCGCGTCGTACGGTTCCGTGTCGCCGAGGTGCCAGCCTTCTTCGCCGTCGTAGGCGACGTCGACGGAAAACCCCGCGCCTTCAAGCACCTGTTGCAGCCGGAAAGCGAGCGCGGCCTCGTCCTCAACGATCAAAACCCTCATTCGCGCTTGTCCCGCCCTTTTACTTTCAGCAACGCGCCGTTATGGGCATCGTAATAGAGTTTATAGACGCGCCCGTCTTCCGAAATGATGACGAGTTCGTAGATCATCTCGCCGTCTTCGTCCTCGAGTTCCGCCTCGATCAATTGTCCGGGATAATCCTTGGCCGTCCGTTTGAGGATATCCGCCAGCGGCAGGATCTCGCCGCGCTCGACCGCGCGGCGGACACGGTCATGGTCATCGTCGCGCTCATAGCCGTAACGGCGCTCACCGTCGCTGTCCGCCCGGACAGGCATGACAGCGGCGCTCAGCAGACAGGCGAGTATGAGAATCATGAAACGTCGCATGCGGCAAAAATAGCCAATTTTGCATGAACGGTACATGAACGAGCCGCTCAGACCTCGTTCAGGTTGCCTTTGCTAGCGTCCTCCCAACGCAACAAAGGAGCCATCACCATGCTGAAGAAAATGCTGATCCACGGATTAATCGCTGCCACCGTCATCGGCGGTGCCGCCGCCGTCTACGCCTCCGGGCGCGGCGACGGATACGAGATGGACGCAGCCGCCCCAGTCGCGCGCGTCGAAAGCGCCAAGGTCGAAGGTGCGAACAACGGTTATATCGCCGACCGCTCAGGTCACAGCGATCACAACCGGTACTTCTGGCAGGAACGCGACGACGATCATGAGCGCGATCATTACGGCGAACGGTCGGAACGGCATCGCGAACACCGCGACCGCGACGACGACTGATCAGGGAGCGGACGATGAACCCAAGACTGCAGCAGTCACTCCTCCTCTTTTGGCACGCCTGGCTCGGCGGCGGCTACCTGGTCGCCTACCTGACGGCGGACGAGGACACATACGGCATGCATCTGTTCGCGGGGTACGCCGTTCTCGCGGCCATCGTCGTCCGCTTGCTGGCCGGCCTGATTGCACCGAACAGCAAACTTCTCAAACTGCCCCGCCCCAAACGCGGCGCCCTTCGCGACTGGTTCGGCGGTGGCAAGGGCCGCCACCCTCTCTTTGCCTGGTTCGCGGCGGTGCTGCTCGCCATCGTCGGCGCCGCCGCGGTGACGGGCGCACTTTCGGACTCGCTGATGACCTGGCTCGAGGACCCGCACGAAGCGATCTCCGAAGCCTCGCTTTGGGTCATCTTCGGCCACATCGCTTTCGTCACTTTCATGTACGGCGGCAGAAAAGTCATCAAACAGGCCGTCACGAAACTCGCCGAACGGTTGCCTTTCACGCACGCCCAGGAGCCAACCACATGATCCGTTACCTGATCCTCGCCGCCATCACCGTCGCTCCCTCGCTGGCCATGGCCGGTGATGCGGACCGCGATGCCATCATCGCCGGGTACGCCGCCGAGGCGCGCGCCGCCGATCCCGGCTTCACCGTCTTTTCCGCCGCCGCCGGCGAGAGGCTGTTCCGCACCAAGTGGGCGAGCGGCGATGAGCGAACCCCGTCGTGCACGGCATGTCATACCGACAATCCCAGGAACCCGGGGCGCAATGCCAAGACCGGCCGCCCCATCGACCCGGTCGCCGTTTCCGTGAACCCGAGCCGGTTCACCGATGCCGCGGACGTCGAAAAACAGTTCACGCGCGATTGCGAGAGCGTGCTCGGCCGCCCCTGCACGCCGCGCGAAAAGGGCGACTACATCACCTTCATGTCAGGACAATAAAGATGCGATATTCCCTCGTTCTCGCCGCTCTCCTCGCCACGACCGCGACCGCGTCAGCCGACGACTGGGCGCCGCCGGTCACGGACAAACTGGTGCAAAAGGAATGCGGCAGCTGCCACATGGCGTTTCAGCCGGCGTTTCTGCCGAAACGTTCTTGGGTGAAAATCATGGACACCCTTTCCGACCATTTCGGCGACGATGCGTCGCTGCCGGCAGACCAGACCGCCGCGATCCGCGCCTACCTGGCTGACAACGCCGGCGACCTGAAACGCCGGGGCATTGCGGCCAAGTACATGCGCTGGGTCGCCACCGACGGTATACCGCTGAAGATCACCGAAAACCCGGCGTTCCTACGCGAGCACAACTTCCCCGACCGCGTCTGGAAAGACCCGAAGGTGGTCACGAAATCGAACTGCCTCGCGTGTCACGTCGGCGCGAACAGGGGCGACTACGAGGATGATTAAGACCGCTCAGGATATCGCCAATTCCGTTCATGTCTCCGGTTTGATATCAATTTAGTGAAAAGTCTTCTTCTGGCTAATTTTCCCCGTTTTTACCTGAGTCGTCCGACTTCCGGTTTCTGATCCCATAACTGACATCTCTGGATCAGAATATCAGCGCCCCTTCGACGAATCGATCCCTTTTGCACAAAAGCCTACTAACCTTTCCCAATCCCTCCGAATAGCCGGGGATTCCGCCGCATGGGACAATCGGCCTCATGCGGACTCTCTTTCAAAAGCTCTTCGGCTTTAGCCGAATCCGATCCTTTGAGGCGGCAGGCGGTGGCCGCCGCTGGGAAGGCACGCGCACGGTCGATGGCCTGAACGCCGCGATCCTGGCCGGTGCCACCACGGCAGCCCGACGCGCCGGATGGTACGCGCGGAACAACCCCTGGGTCGCGGCGGCAGTGGACAGCCTGGTCGGCAACGTCGTCGGCGCGGGCATCAAACCACAATCCACCCATCCCGACCGCGCCGTGCGCGAGACGCTGCAAGCGCTCTGGCTCCGCTGGACCGATACCGCCGACGCCGGTGGCCTGGCCGACTTCTACGGCCTCCAGGCCATGGCGGTCAGGGCCATGATCGAGAGCGGCGAGAGCTTCGTCCGCTTGCGAGTCGATCCGCATTCCCCTTCCTTCGTTCCCCTGCAACTGGAACTCCTGGATCGCGAGCAGGTCCCGACGGATCTGCATCGTGATATCGGCGGCGGGGCGCGCATCCGTGCCGGCATTGAGTTTGACTCTGCCGGTCACAGGGTCGCCTACCGGGTGTTGTCGTGCCGCCCGGGCGACCCGCTAGGTCCTGTCCGCATGGACCTTCAGCGCATCCCCGCCGCCGATTGCCTTCATTTATTCAAGCCACTGGCCGCCGGGCAACTGCGCGGCATCACTTGGCTGGCCCCTGTGCTGCTGCGATTGCACGAACTGGACCAGTTCGAGGACGCTGCCCTGGTCAAGGCCAAGGTCGCGGCGCTGTTCACCGGCTTCATCACCGATCCCGACGGCACCGTCGGCGGCTTGTCGGGCTCCAACAACTCCGGCGTCCTCACTGTCGGCATGGAACCGGGCTCGCTAATCCCTCTGCCTCCCGGAGCCGATATCCGCTTTTCCAACCCGACCGAACACGATGCCTATGCGCCGTTCGTCAAGAACCACCTGCGCGCCATCGCTTCCGGGCTGGGGCTGCCTTACGAACTGGTCTCGGGCGATCTGGAAGGCGTGACGTACTCGTCGATCCGCGCCGGTCTGATCGAGTTCCGCCGCCGTGTGGAGCAACTTCAGCACAATGTAGTGGTCCATCTGTTCTGCCGCCCAGTGTGGGAACGTTTCGTCCGCTTGGCCGTGCTGTCAGGCGATCTCCCGGCCCGTGACTTCGATGCCAATGCCTCCGCCTATCTCGGCTGCACCTGGCTGCCGCCCAAGTTCGACTACGTGGATCCCATGAAGGACGTCCAGGCCGAGGTCATGGCCATCGAGGCCGGATTGAAGAGCCGGTCCCAGGCCATTTCCGAGCGCGGCTACGACGCCGAACAGGTGGATGCCGAGATCTCCGCCGACAAGGAACGCGCCGACGGCATGGGCCTCACCTTCGGTCCGGGCCAACCCCAACAGAACACGGAGGCCCTCAATGCCTGACACGATTTCTCTCATCACCCGGCGCGCCAGCTTCAAGCCGCAATCGGTCAACACCGAGGAACGCACCGTCGAGGTGATCTGGTCCACAGGGGCCGCCGTCAAACGCCGGGATTTTGATGGAGCCTACATCGAGAAGCTGAGCCTGGATCCCAAGGCCGTCGATCTATCCCGCCTGAACGGCGCGAGTGTGCTGGATGCACACCGTCAGTCGGCAGTCCGTGATGTGCTCGGCACAGTCCGTGACGCTTCCGTCGATGGCAAACTGGGAACCGCCACCCTGCAGTTCTCAGCCCGGCCCGAGGTAGAGCCCATCTGGCAGGATGTCACCGCCGGAATCCTACGCCATATCAGCGTCGGCTACACCGTCGAGGACTGGGCGGATTCCTCAGACGCCGGTTCCCGTGTGCGCACCGCCGTGCGCTGGACACCCCACGAGATTTCTCTTGTACCCTCGCCCGCCGACCCGGGCGCTCATGTTCGAATGGAGGACACCATGCCCGATACTTCCCCTTCCACGCCCGAGGCGGATGCGGAGACGCAAACCCGCGCCTCACTGAATCGCTCCCAGGTCAACGCCGAGATCCGATCCATTGCCCGTGTCGCCGGTCTGGATCAGACCTTCGTCGATGATCTGATCGACCGAGAAGCCGATGCCGACGAGGCTCGCCGCGCCGCTTTCGAGGCCCTTGCCAAGCGATCCAATGCCAACATCCGAACGGAACAGATCCGTGTCGAGATCGGCGAGTCCCAAGATGACCCAGCCCTGCGCTGCCGTCAGATGGGTGAAGCCCTCTATGCCCGGATCAATCCGCGCCATGATCTTTCTGAGCCCTCCCGGCGCTATGCCTATGCGACCCCGGTGGATATGGCCAAGGAACTGCTGACCCTGCGTGGGGACGCCACCACGGGCCTGTCGCCCGCCACCCTGATCACCCGCGCACTTCACACCACGTCCGACTTCCCGATCATCCTCGGCGACACCGTGGGCCGGGTGCTGCGCGACAGCTATCAGGCCGCCCCTTCCGGTATTCGCCAACTGGGTCGCCAGACATCGGCGCGGGACTTCCGCTCGGTCAACAAGATCATGCTAGGCGAAGCCCCGTTATTGGAGAAGCTAAACGAGCACGGTGAGATCAAGGCCGGAACCATGGCCGAGGCCCGTGAGGCCTACAAGGTGGATACCTGGGCCCGCAAGATCGGCATCACCCGCCAGGTGCTGGTGAACGATGATCTGGGTGCCTTCTCCGACTTGGCCCGCCGGATGGGGCAGGCTGCTGCCGAGACCGAGGCCCGCATCCTGGTCGATCTGCTGGAATCCAACAGCGGCAACGGACCCAAGCTCACCGACAACAAGACACTGTTCCATGCCGACCATGGCAACAAGGCGGGAACCGGTGCCGTCATCTCGGACGCCACCCTGTCATCGGCGCGCCTTGCGCTTCGTACCCAGAAGGGCATTGAGGACCGCACCACTCGGGTGACGCCCAAGTATCTGCTGGTGCCGCCCGCGCTGGAGACCGAGGCCGAGAAGTGGTTGGCCTCCGTATCACCGGCCAAGGCCGCCGACGTCAATCCGTTCTCCGGATCGCTCACCCTGGTGGTGGAACCGCGCCTGGCGTCAGCAACCCGCTGGTACGTCACTGCAGATCCGGGTGAGATCGGCGGGCTGGAATATGCCTACCTCTCAGGCAACGAAGGGCCGCAGGTGGAGAGCAAATCCGGCTGGGATGTCGATGGCGTAGAGATCCGGGTCATCCTCGATTTCGGCGCAGGATTCGTTGATCACCGGGGCTGGTTCGCCAATGCGGGCGCGTAACCCATGACTGATACCACCCAACTCACCCAGTGGCGGGACGCCCTCATGGCGGCCCGCTACAAAGGCGTGCGCACCGTCGAATACGACGGCAAGCGCGTCACCTATGCCACCGACGCGGAGATGGCCAATGCGCTCGCAGATCTCGACCGCAAGATCGCCAGCTCCGGCAACAGCCGGGTCTCCGTCGTTCGCATCCAATCCAGCAAGGGAGTCTGATCCATGAAGAACTACATCCAGAACGGCGACATGATCACCGTCACCGCGCCGGTCGGCGGCGTCACATCGGGCCAGGGCCTCCTGGTCGGCAGCCTGTTTGGCGTCGTCGCCGCAACCGCAGCCGAGGGCGAAGCCGCCGAGATCGCCACCACGGGCGTGTTCGTCCTACCCAAGGACGCTGCCACGGTCATCGATCCGGGCGACCGCGTCGCCTGGGATGATACCGCCAAGGAGATCGCCCAACCCGGTGTCGGCCTCTATCCCGTCGGCATCGCGGTCACGGCGGCCGGCAATGGGACCACGACCGTTCGGGTGCGGCTGGATGGGATCGCGACGGCGGCGGCGTAAAAAGCCGTTTTGCTCTAAAACGGCTTTTCATCCCCAACGACGTTGACACACCCTGCCGTTGCCCGCCACGGGTTTGTTGACACAGTGTTGACATGACTTTTCGGAGGGATGGGGCGGAGAATCAAAAAGCCCGTAACCTATTGAGGTTACGGGCTAATTTGGTTGCGGGAGTAGGATTTGAACCTACGACCTTCAGGTTATGAGCCTGACGAGCTACCGGGCTGCTCCACCCCGCGCCAGTGTCGCAAAACCGTGGAGACGGGGTCTCAAGCGTGGCTCTGCGCGTCTTCTGTCAGCGGCAGGTTTCCCTACCATCCCGTTCAAAATTCGGCCCGATCGGAGATCCCGGCCTGCCGGGAACGGGAAGTTGAAGAGGAACGATATGTTTTGATTGATTTGCGCTTTGAAGACCTGGCGGCGACCTACTCTCCCACGCCTTAAGACGCAGTACCATCGGCGCTAAGGGCTTTCACGTCCGAGTTCGGGATGGGATCGGGTGGGGCACCCTTGCCATGACCACCAGGTCGTCGAAGC
>JAEPQO010000007.1 GCA_017640505.1 Rhodospirillales bacterium | reverse complement strand
CCATGGTCAACGTGGCCAACCGTGCCAACGTTGCAGTGCGGCTTCGTACGCTCAAACTTTTCCTTGGCCATCTTCGTTCTCTCTTTTCCTCACTGCCCCGTCCCAAACCAAGGGACCAAAGCCAAAAAACCTAAATAACTCCTGCGGTCGCGCGTAGCCGGCGTTGGAGCGGGTGATGGGAATCGAACCCACGTAACCAGCTTGGAAGGCTGGGGCTCTACCATTGAGCTACACCCGCCAGCGCCGCTTCACGTATTCGTACCACTATCCGGCGAACCGGGAGAATGGTGGAGGGGGTTGGATTCGAACCAACGTAGGCATAGCCAACGGGTTTACAGCCCGTCCCCTTTAGCCACTCGGGCACCCCTCCACGAATACGTGACGATCCACCGCGGGGGCGGTGGATCGGGCGGTCGGAATATGAAGATTTCCGCACTATTGTCAACGCCTAAACGTGACATTTTCCCAGCGATGCAAATTCGTCAATTCCACTTGCGAAACATCGCACTATGGGATGATAAAAGGCCGCATGAGCAAGCGCAAGCGCCCACCCCGGACAGCACGCGGCAGAATCAACGCGCCACGGCCTACCGGAACGTCTACCCGCGGCGGCGGAAAGGCCGCATCCCACACACCGCACGGGCATGCGCTGTGGCTGTACGGCATCCATGCCGTCAGTGCCGCATTGGCGAATCCGGCACGCCGCAGACACCGTGTCATCGCCACGAAACAGGGCGCGGAAGCCCTGCAGGGCGCCGTCGCCGGCCAGGATATCGCGACGCTGAACATCGAAAACGTCGACCGCGCGGAAATCGACAGCGTTTGCGGCCCGGACAGCGTCCATCAAGGGATCGCCATGCTCACGGATCCCTTGCCTGACATACACGTCGAAGATGTGATCGCCGCAGGCGACGGACCCGACACGCTCGTGGTTCTGGACCAGGCATCCGACCCGAGAAACATCGGCGCCGTGATGCGGTCCGCCCGTGCCTTCGGGGCGCGCGCCGTCATCGTCCAGGACCGCAATGCCCCACCCGAAACCGGATCCATGGCCAAAGCCGCATCGGGCGCGCTGGAGCATGTTTCGCTGGTCCGGGTCACCAATCTCGCCCGCGCCATCTGGACATTGAAGGATGCCGGATACTGGTGTCTCGGACTTGATGGGCATGCCGACACGGATATCGGCGACGTCGATCCGACGCCGCGGCGCGTCATCGTCCTAGGCGCTGAAGGCGCCGGTCTGCGCCGGTTAACCCGCGAAACCTGCGATCAGTTAATCAAAATCCCGATGGATTCGGCGCAGGAAAGCCTCAATCTCTCCAACGCCGCTGCAATTGCCTTGTACGTGCTGACGCGCGGATAAGGATACGGCCTTAGCCGTCAACCGACCCGCTCTTGGAAATGAAATCCCAGCCCTCGACACTGAGCGGCGACTGGCGCATCGCCCATTTTTCGAAGCGAGCGACTTCATCGTCGGTAAAGCCGAATTTCTTGATGAAATCGTCAATGATCGGACGCTCATCCTCGTGATACTCGTCATCGGAATAAGCGATCACCATCAGTTCCAGAATGACAATCGTGCGCGACTGCGGCGTATCAAAGACATCGAAATTCGGTGCACCGTAAATTTCATCCGGCGGCGCCTTGACGCCACCGCCCATTTCAGCGGCCCGAACCTTTAACGTCACGTTTTCTTCCGGCACGACCTCGCCATCCGCCATGACCACCTTTGTCGCCAATGCCAGAAACGATTGTTTTTGCCGATCTGTAAGAAGGTTCAGAAACATTTCGCCTTTCCCGCTAAAATGAAAGCCACACTCAATCCCGAGCGCATGCTGACATAGAACGGCGGCAATGCAAAGCGGCGGCGGACGCCCGCCGCGCGGATCAATCGGCGCCCTTGGAGCGGTCTTCGATCTCGCCGCGCAGTTTCCGGATTTCCTGCGTGAGCGCCAACAGGTCGGCTTTCACGTCGACCATCTCGTCGGTCAGGATCTTGGCGGTCTGCTGCTCTGTTCGTTCGTACGTGTAGTTCTGCTGCAGAATCTGCATGCTGTCGACGAGAACCGCGGTAAACAGGTTCAGAATCGCGAACGCCGTCATCAGCATGTACGGAATAAACAGAAACACCGAGTACGGATGCGTTTCCATGACCGGACGGACGACTTCGGCGGCCCAGCCTTCCAGCGTCATCAACTGGAACAACGTCAGCATCGAGCGCCCAATGGACCCGAAAAGCTCCGGATAATCCTCGCCGTAAAGATGCGTCACGATGACGGCGGAGATGTACGAAATGATGATCAGAAGCGCGAGGATCGAGCCGATTTGCGGCAGCGATCTGATCATTGCCGCAACGACGTGGCGCATCCTGGGCACCAGTGAAATGACGTGCAGAACCCGCAAGATCCGGAGCGCACGCAGCGCCGAGAAGGCGCTGCCGGACGGCAGGAACGAGATCGAGATGATCACCACATCGAAGACGTTCCAGGACTCTTTGAAGAACTTGCTGCCGCGGGCGATGAAACGCGAGCCGACCTCGATCACAAATATGATGGGAATGATCGTATTGATGTTGTCGATCAGTTCGCCGTACTCACCCATGACGGACGGCGCGGTGTCGAGCCCGAGTGTCAACGCGTTCAAAAACAGCACAAACACAATGAAGCGCTGCGTCACCCTGTGATCTACGAGATTCCCTAAGGTCTCGCGTAAGCCGTCCATCGCCGAACTTTCCCCGTCATGTAAAACACGGCAACGCGATTGCTGCGTCCCCTCTGAGCTTTGTCTTCGTAGGCAATGATTGCTTTGAATGCAACCGGGAACAGGCCGGCGTCAAGCTAAAAACACGCAATTTGTACGCATTTCCCGGACGCACGCCCTTTATGTTCGGCCATTTCGGCCGTATCAGGCACGAAATCAGCGAATATCGGCCGGGCAGATTACCCTATTGTCGCCACGGCGCCGCGCGATTATGTTGCGCGCCGTCGCCCGATGCAGCGCGACCAGTGCCGGCGTAGCTCAACTGGTAGAGCAACCGCCTTGTAAGCGGTAGGTTGCGGGTTCAAGTCCTGCCGCCGGCACCAGTTAACTTATTTTCTGTTATTCATATATTTTTGCTTCTATATCAATTCCTTCTAAAGCGCTGAATTCCGGCAAGCCGGCACGTTTTGACGAAATCGGCACGCCGCGACAACCCTTGTGCTGCCGTAATCGACACGTGTGCGGACGCGCGTCTATGCCGGGTTCGTCATGCGGCGCCGAAGCAACGTTTTGTTACAAATCAAAACCATTTCCCAACTGAATAGTTCCTGCCGGGGCCGTAACGTAACCGTCAGGAAAATACCGTAGGGTGTGAGCGCGATTACGAGGGGGCGAAATAGGTGCTGTACAGGACCTAAAAAAGCTCCACTACCGCATCTGCGAGAGGCAAAAAGACATATTGGATTTCAACATCTTAGCGCTTTGTAGGTTGGCGTATCGAGTGACCCGTATCACTGCCCGGAACGGACGACTTTCATAAAGTTTTAAGGAACGAGGGAAAGGTGCCTAAACGGCTTCCACCAAAATGGCTTTAGACAACACGCCCGAGACGCCGGAAGCGGCGGAAACCGACGCGACGGCCACGTCCAGCCGCGTCGACGGCGAAGATGTGTCCGAAGCCGATGCCGAGGAGGTCGTTGTTGCCCAGGCAGAGAGCGAGATCGAAGTTGCCCAGGCGGGTCCGGCCAGTGACGGCGTCCCGGGCGAACCCGGCGACCCGGGGCCGGCGATAGAACTGGATTCCGAGGCGCTCGCCACCCTGCTCGTTGCGATCTCGCAGGGTCAGGATCTCGACGAGGCGATGGCCCAGATGCTCGAGACGGGCCTCGCCCGTGCCCAGGAAATCAACGCCACGACGGAATCAGTCGAAGCCGCGGTCAACGCCTTTCGCGCCACCCTTGTCGAAATCATGTCCGAAGGCCAGACGGCGGAAGATGCCGTTGTCGCCGCCGACCGCGCGTTTATCAACGCGCTCCGTGTCGCCGAGGAACAGCAGACCGGCGAGCAGGAAGCCGCCGTCGCCAATGCGCTCGCCACGGGTGAGAACGTGGATGAAGCCGTCGGCGAAGATTCCGCTGCCTTCGAGGAAGCCCTCCAAGCGGCACTGGACGGTGGCGCCGATATCGGCGAAGCCCTCGCCGCCGCCGAAGAAGCCCAGGCCGCCCAGGACCAGATCGATGCCGAACTCGCGAACGCGACGCCCGGCGATGCGCTGATCGCCGCCCTGGCCTCGGGCGAAGGTGTCGATGAAACCGTCGGCGAGTTGCAAGGTGACGGCGACGGCGCCGCGGCTTTCCAGGATGCATTGATCGCCGCGCTCGGCGAAGGTGGCGAACTCGGCGACGCCCTGCAACAGGCGAGCCAGGCTGCCGAGACCGCCAGCCTCGTCGCAGCGGAACAGCGTGCCGGCGAAGCGAATGCCGATCCCCTCCTCGCGGCGTTGGCGTCGGGCAACAATGATGACGGCATCCTCGGCCCGGACACCTCCAACATGTCACCGGAGGAAGCCGCCGCAGCCAACGCGGCGTTCCAGGCCGCACTGACCCAGTCGCTCGAGAACGGTGGATCACTCTCCGACGCGCTGCAGACCGCCAGCGACGCCTCGCAGGCCGCAGCGACGGCGACCGGCGAAGCCATTCAAGGAGAACAGGGCTCGGTATTGGCGCAGATGGCGTCCGGCAATGCGGACAACCTTGGCCCCGATACCTCAGGGATGACGCCGGAACAGGCTGCCGCCGCGAACGAAGCGTTTCAGCAGGCACTGGCGACATCGCTCTCCGAAGGCGCATCGCCGGAAACCGCACTCGCAGGCGCCAACGAAAGTTCCGACGCGATCTCGGGCGCTATCGGTGACGCCGATGCCGGCGAGCAGAACTCCGTCCTTGCCCAGCTCGCCACCGGCAACGCCGACAATCTTGGCCCCGACACGTCGGGCATGACGCCGGAACAGGCGGCAGCGGCGACGGAAGCCTTCACGCAACAGCTATCGGATGCGGTAACGGACGGTACGAGTGTCGCCGAAGCAGCCGAGGGAGCCGAGACGGTCTCGGAAATCGCGGCCAACGATGCAACACCGGATGCCGGCACCACGACCGGCAGTGCGGACGACACCGTGAGTACCGCGGCTAACGATGGTGAATCGACTGATACCGGTGGCGATACCGGACCGTCAGATACTGTTGGCAATACCGGATCGACTGATACCGGTGGAGATTCGACGCCAGCGGCAACTGAGAATTCGGGAAGCGGGTCAGACACGAATATTGACATCGCTTTCTCGCCATCTCCCGAATCATCTCCTGACAAAGCCGGTGAGACGGGAAGCATCTCGCAGTTGAATGCCGAAACCGCGCAGGCGCCGGGAGAAACGACTGGTGCCGGAACAGCTGAGGTGACGGGCGCAGTATCATCGAACGAAGGCGCCGGGGCCAATTCTGATATTGGCGGCGGAGTCGGCGAAGGATCTGGAGATGGCGCCGGAAACGACACCGGCGGTAGTGGCGTAAACAACGACGGCGGCAACAACAACGACGGCGGCAACAACGACGGCGGCAACAACAATGATGGCGGGAATGAAGATACGCCGCCCCCACCGCCACCGCCGCAGTCGCCGCCACCGCCGCCGCCTCCACCAGGTTCAGAAGGCGGTGAAGCAGGTGGGTCACCACCACCACCGCCACCAGTTACGTCGTCACCACCACCGCCGCCTCCGCCGGTGACGCAGCAGGCTGCCGTGTCGCCCCCACCGCCACCACCGCCACCGCCACCGCCACCGCCACCGCCGCCGCCGTACGTGTCGCCGTTCGTGTCGCCGCCGACAACCTATTCGCCGCCGCCACCGCCGCCACCACCGCCACCGCCGCCACCGCCGCCGCCACCGTCGCCGCCGCCACCACCGCCGCCGCCGCCGCCGAATCTCGGGCCGAGCGTGGCGCAGCCCGCAGCGGACCGGGTGATCAACGAAGGCACGGCCCTAAACCTGTCGTTGAGCAGCATGTTCAGCGACCCGGAAGGCGACAACGTTTCGGTAACCGTCAGCGGCCTGCCGGCATGGGCAACATTTAGTGCCGGGTCGAAGACGATCACCGGCACGCCGGGTGCCGGTGCGGTCAACCAGAGCCACACGATCACCGTCAACGGGTCCTCCAAAGCCGACAGCGGTGGCTCTGCGCGTGACACGTTCGTCCTGACCGTCAACGATGCGCCGGACCTGACGGCAGGCGGCGGCGGGAACGCGATCTTCTCGGCCGGCGGCGGCGCGGTCGGTGTCGATTCCGCCATCGCGCTCGCCGATGCCGAGGGCAATTTCAACGGCGGCACGCTGCGTATCCAGTCGCAGGCGCCGGCGGGCGCGTCCGGCACGGGCGTCGCCGGCGGCTCGAGGGATGACAGCCTCGCTATCACGCCACAGACCGTCGGCGGTCTGGCGGTGGCGCGATCGGGCAACGACATCACTGTCGACGGGACGGTCGTCGGCACCATCAGCGCGACGTTCGACGGCACGACCGACACGACCGTCGGCACGGATTCCACCGGCAAGATCCTGCAGATCACCTTCAACGGCAATGCGACGACGGCTGGCGTTCAGGCCGTGCTGCGGTCGCTGCAATTCAACAACAGTAGCGGCACCGTCGTTCAGCAAAACCGGACCGTCGATATTACGCTGACGGATGCAAACGGCGCCCAGGAAACGTTCTCCACGACCGTCGAGGCATACAACAACCAGCGTCCGAGCGCCGATGACGTGTCCCTCAACGTTAACGAGGATGTCACCCTGACCCTGACCGCGGCCAACTTCTCGGTCAATTTCTCGGACGGCGACGGCGACACGCTGCAATCGGTACAGATCACCGAACTGCCGACCGCGGCGCAGGGCAAGCTGCAACTCAACGGCAGCGACATTGCCGTCAATGCGACGATCACCAAGGCGCAGATTGACGCCGGGCAGCTCAAGTTCGTGCCGACCGGCGACTACAACGGCGCGGCGACGTTCAAGTTCGCCGTCGGCGACGGCAAGCAGTTCGATGCATCCCCGAACACCGCCACAATCACCATCGCAGCCATCGACGATGCGCCGCGCATCACGGCGACAAGCGGCCGCACGTATGGCACGACCGTTGCGCGCGCGATCCTGATCGACCCGGGTCTTGCCCTCGTGGATCCGGATGCGACCGGATCGGCAACCGGGACCTATGCCGACACCGGCACCGGTTACCTGCAGATCGCCATCACGGCAAATAAAACCGCCGGTGATGTTCTGTCGGTCAACAACTTCGGTACCGGCGCCGGTCAGATCGGCTTCGACGGCACTAACGTCACTTACGCGGGTACCACGATCGGCACCATCGACGGGACGCTCAACGGCAAGGGCAACCAGGCGCTGAAGATCAACCTGAACAACAGTGCCTCCAACGACGCCGTGCAGGCCCTCGCCCGCGCCGTGACGATCCGTACGGCGGACAATGATGCAAACGCGTCGGCACAAAAAACGATCACCTTCACCGCATCCGACGGCCAGAACGCCAACACCACCGGCGCGACGCGCATCGTCGATTTCGGCGAGGTTCAGTTCGACGGCTTCCCGGCGACAACACGCAACGTGATCTCGTCCAACGGCGCCAACGACTACATCAACATTTCCGGCAGCACTGGGTCCGACTTCATCGATCAGGGCGGCGCGTTTACCTGGGAAGCCTGGGCCAAGCCCCTCACCGGTTCCGGCACACTGACGTTGTTCTCCGTCGGTGACGTCAAGGATGTCAGCGTCATCAATACGAACTTCTCCAGCAGCTCAGGCATCTCGACTTCGGGCACGCCGAGCGTGACCGGCGGCAAACTTCTGCTGACACCGGAAACGGGCGGTTCGGGGTACGCGACGGTATCGATGCCCAACGCCGCCAAGGGCGCGAAGGAATTCACGGCACAATTCGACCTGCTGATCGGCGACGGCACATCAAACAACGCCGGCGACGGCATGTCGTTCAACTACGGTACCGGTACGATCAACGGCGAGGAAGGTGTCAGCAACGGCCTCGCAATTACATTCGACACCTATGACAATGGCGGGAGCGACCAATTCAACACCATCGCCGTTTACGTCGATGGACAGTTGCGTGGGACCGGCACGCCCAGTGGCGGCATCCGTACAGAGAAACACAACTCGACCTATGTCGCGAATTTCGACGGCAGTGAGTTTCTGTATCGAAATGGCGACAGTGCCTTCGATCAGAGCGGCGCGGTTACGGCCGAAGCGTGGATCAATCCCGACTCACTGGGCGGTACGTTCATCGCGCTAGGCGGTCCGGTTAAAGACGATGACGGTTCGGAAAACGCCGGATTGTATCTGCAGCTCACGTCCAACGGAAAAATTCGCGCCTTCCATGAATATGGTAACGGCAGCAACGTCGGCGTTACCTTCAGCCATACCTCGATCAGTATCAACGAGTGGACGCATGTCGCTGTCTCGCGCTCGGTCAGTTCCAACACCTACAAGCTCTATCTCAACGGGTCGCTCGTCGACACCGGGAGCGGTGTGAATTCGTCCGCGACGTACACCGTCCAGTCGGCGGCCGGCAGCGGCACCGTCACCATCGACAGCGCGACGGGTGTCTGGAACTACACGCCGAATGCCGGGTTCTCCGGCACGGACACGTTCACGCTGCGCGCCACGGGGAATGTCGAGACCGAGGACGAGGTGATTTCCGTCCGCGTCGGTCAGGATCCGGTTCTGCCGAGCAATTACGCTTTGTCTTTGGACGGCACCGATGACTACGTGGACGTTCCTCTCGAGGCCGTAAACGATATGGCGACGACCGGTGGAACGATCGAGACCTGGGTTTATTTCGACACCGTCACCAGTGAAACCATTTTCTCGAAGCAGCATGACGGCTCAAACACATATGCACTGTTCTCCGTCGGCCATACGCAGGATGGCAACGGGGGTTATCAGGATTCGACTGACGGTAAAGTATTTTTCCAGGGGCTGAACGGCGGTGGAAACCTTGAAAGCACGACGACGCTGCAGTCTGGCCAGTGGTATCACCTGTCAGTAACTTTCACGAGTTCGGAAGCACGTCTCTATGTGGATGGCCAGTTAGATAAAACGCAAGCCGGTAACTTTTCTGTGCCGAACGATACGTCCAGCGGAACCGCTCAGGATGCCCGCATCGGCGGATGGAAAGGGTACACGGGGGATATGGATGGCAGAATTGCCGACTTCCGTGTCTGGAACGATGTGCGCACATCGTCGGAAATCGCCAACAGCTACGACAAGCAGCTCAACGGCGATGAACAGGGATTGGCAGGCTACTGGACGTTCGAGGAAGGCACCGGGAACATTGCCCAGGACCAGTCCGGCAACAGCAACGACGCCACGATCTTTGGCGGCACGCACGAGAACATGACGACCATCTCGATGAGCGCAGGCGCCAGTTACAAGGGCCTGATCCTGGGCGCTGACGCCGACGACAACGATGCGCTGAGCTACAGCGTCAGTTCCAACGCCGGCGGGACGCTGAACCTGGATAGCGACGGCAGCTTCGAATACACGAACACGACGAACGCCGACGACAGTTTCGAAGTCACGATCACGGATGACAACGGCAATCAGACGATCGAAACCATCCATATCGACGTACCGTAAAAGACGTTTTCATCGGAACAAATAAAAGGCGCCCCGTTGCCGGAGCGCCTTTCTCATTTTCAAGTGTAGCGAATGATCAGACCAAGCTGCGATCCTCGAAGTCGGCTTCCGGCCCGCCGTTGTCGTCGGCCGGAATCTGGATGCCGCCCTCTTCGTCTTCGCGCTGCGCTTCTTCTGCCTTCTGGTCGTCCTCTTCCTTCTGTTCCATCTCGGTCTTACCGAAAACATCGTCATCAACCGGCGCCTGATCCTGTTCATCGAACCAGTTACCGTCATCGCCGCCGCCGCCACGGCCGGCACCGACATTACGGAAAGTATCACCACCACCGTCTTCGGTCGGCGGCTCGGCATTCGCGAACTTGTTAAGGGCGTTCATGATGCGGTCGCCGCCGCCACCGCCTGCGTTTTCGGCATTGTTGTGCTCGAGCGAGCCACCCGGCGCATCCTGATCGCCATTGCCGAACCCGTTGTTGCCCTGCGGGCCGCCATGCCCCGACCCGCCGCCGGCTGCGGCAATGCCCTGGCCGGAGCCATGCCCGTGGCCCGAACCGCCCCAGCCGCGGCCATGCCCGCTGTTGCCGTGCCCGCTGTGGCCTCCCCGACCGTGACCGGAGCCGCCACGGCTGTGTCCGCCTTTGGCGCTGTGACCGCCACGGCCGTGCCCCGAGCCGGAGCCGCCCTTACCGTGTTTGCTGTCACCGCCCTTGCCGTGGCCGGACCCAGAACTCGCCATCTTCGAATGCCCGCCGCGGCCATGACCGGTACCGGACTTGCCCTTGCCGCTGGAGTTGCGTCCTTTACCGTGCCCCGAACCGGATTTGCCCATTTTGGACACACCACCACGCCCGTGCCCGGAGCCGGATTTCCCCTGGCCCGAACCTGACTTGCCCTTGCCGTGACCGGAGCCCGACTTGGCGACCTTGGACGCGCCACCGGTGCCATGCCCGGATGCGGACTTGCCACCGCCGGTCCCCTGGCCGGAACCGTGCCCCGAACCGTCATTGTTAACCGGCGGGTCGGCCGGGTCGCCATGATCTTCCGGCAGCTCGACCTTCAGGCTCATGTTGACGGACTCACTATCCCCGTTCTCGGATTCCGTCGACGTCGCCTTGATCGGCAAATCGAAGTCTTCGTTCACGTCGGCCTCGACCGTCATCTGCAGATCCTGCAGATCTTCCGGCTCCAGTGACCAGGTCCCATCGCCGTTATCCGTCCCGGCCGAGAACGTGACGCCCTCGGGCACCGGGCCCAGCGTAATCGTCAGGCTTTCCGATCCGTCGAGATCCGTCAGCGCGCTGTCGATATCAAGGTCGTAAACCGTAGGTTCGCCTGCGGCATCACCGCCGGCATCCCGGTCCACCAGATCGGCATTGCCGACGACCTCGCCATCACCGAACGAGATCGCCTCGACATTATTGACCGTGATGGTCTGGCCGGTGTTGTTGTCGATGATCTGCGTATTGATATGGCCCTGGTTGTCGGTGAAGTTCCGCAACGTGTACTGGTCACTGTCGCCTTCCAGATACAGCACATCATTGCCTTCGCCGCCGTCCATGGCCGTGTTGCCATTGATGTCGCCATTGAGCGCCAGATTGTCATCCCCGGCCCCCATGTTGAAGTTGTGGCCCTGGCTGGTATCGCCATTGACGATGACCGTGTCGTCGCCATCGCCCATGTTGAAGTTTTCGTTCATGTTGAGGTCACGTCCGACCACGAACGTGTCGTCGCCACCGGTACCGGCATGGTTCTGCCCGCCATCGTCGACGAAATCGTTGTCGAGACCCTCGCCGCGCCAAGCACCGGCACCGCCGTCACCGCCACGCGTGCCTTCGTCCTCGTCGATACCGTCGCCTTCCTTGTGCGCCTGCGGTCCACCGCCACCCTTGCCAGGGTTGTCATCGTCAACCCCGTCGACGTTGTTGCCGTGACCGCGGTTGTCATGCTGGCCTTTGCCGCCAGTGCTTCCATCGTCCCCGCTGTCATCTACGGACAGCGACGCATCCAGCGTCGGCGCGTCCGCATCGGCGACAACTTCGACTTTGACGTCTTCGGTGAACGTCTTGGTTTCGCCGGTGGCACCCTCCGTCACAGCGACCTCGACCTTGAGATCAAAATCGACATCGGAATTGTGCGGCGGCGTGATCGTCAGGCCGTCCAGATCGCCTTCTTCCAACGTCCACGTGCCGTCGCCGTTGTCGGTTCCTGCGGAAAGCGTCGCACCTTCCGGCACATCGGCAATGGTAATCGACATGCTTTCCGACCCGTCGGTATCGGTGAGGCTGATATTCAGGTCCAGCGGAATAGCCGTATCTTCCAGTCCCGACGCATCGTCGATGTCCATCTCAGGATCGGAGACGGTCATATCGCCCTTCTCGGACTCGACCGATGTGCTGGCGAGTTTCAGGTTGTTGTCGAACGTCAGCTCACCGCCGTCCAGATTTGTTTCCTGCGCGCCGGCGAAGACATTCGCGGTCACGCTGCCACCGTCTTCCGGTACCGGCCCGGTGAACGACACCGGCACGGTCACCGAACCGCCGCCGGCTTCGATGTCTTCTGCATCCACTTCGACAACGACAAAGGTTTTGCCGGTGGTCAGACCGTTCTCGGCGTTACCTTCGACCGTTTGCGCATTTTCGTCTGTGGGCTCCATGCCTTCCGGCACCTCAACAAAGACGAAGTGCTGCTCCGAGCCGTCTTCGTAGTCACCGAACGTCGCAGTGACATCGATTTCGACCTCGCAAACCGGGTCGGGCTCGGGCGGTGCAACCTCGAACGAGATCTCGTGAACGAGGAAATCGCTGTTCTCGCCCGTCGCTTCGAACACCATCTGATCGAACGACCCGCCGTCATCGGCTTTGAACACACCGAGGCTGTCGACGCCGTCCGTACCTCCCTCAATCACCACCTCACCGACCGGCTCACCGTCCCGGTAAAGCGTGATGCGGCAGTCTTCATTCGGGTTCTGCCAGGCGATGGTGACATTTGCCTCGGATACATCGCTATCGAAGTCGATGACAACCTGCTCGGACTTACCGTCTTCGTACCCGATTTCGCTGTCGGCACCGTTGGATGCATCGCCTTTGACGCCAAAACCCGTCGGGTGACCGTCGGATTTGACGCTGATGTTGTCGGTCGAGCCTTCGGATAGATTTCCATCTCTGTCCAATGTGCGACCGGACACCGTGAAGCCGGAATCACCGTCGTCATAGTTGTCGGCACCGATCGTGACGGTTTCCGGCTCGCCACCATCACCTTCACCCGGCACGATCGTCGCCTTGATCTCAGCAGATACGCCGACGTCATCGGCGACGGCATCGACTTCGACCGTGAACGTCGTTTCAACGGTATTGGTTTCCCCGGTCGACGCTTCCGTGGAGGTGACTGACACCGAAAGATCGAAATCCACGTCCGAGTCCGTCGGCGGCGTCACCGTCAAGCCATTCAGATCGCCTTCTTCCAGCGTCCAGGTGCCATCACCGTTGTCGGTGCCGGCTGACAACGTTGCACCGTCCGGCACGTCGGAGATCGTGATCGACAGGCTCTCCGAGCCGTCCGTATCCGTTAGATTCGCGTCGATGTTGAGCGGAATGGCATTGTCCTCGTAGCCGCTCGCATTACCGACGACCAGTTCAGGCTCCTGCGCTGAGCCATCGGAAACCTTGATCGTCACTGTCGCAGACGAGGTATCGCCGTCACTATCGGTAATCGTGTAGGTGAAGTTGTCCATCACCGGCGAACCGTCGGCGCTTTCCGTCTGTTCGTCACTTTCGAACGACCAGGTGCCGTCGGCATTGACGGTCAGTGTCCCCTGTTCGGTATCGACCGTGTCACCGGCCTGCGCCGTCTGCGTCTCGCCGTTCTCGTCCGTATACGTGAAGGACGTCACCTCGGCGCCGTCGGCACCCAGATCATCATTTGCCAGCAGATTATCCTGTCCGCCATCCGTGCCGATTGTGGCACCGCCGTCCGCCACGTTGAACGTGCCATCGTCGACCGCCTCCGGAACCGCATCGGCAATGTCGATGTTCAGCGTCGTCGACGTCGACTGACCGTTCCCGTCGGTCACATTAAGGGTCACCGGCATGTCGTTGATCAGATCGCCGTTATCGCCGTTGTGGTCCAGCGGCGCCTGCATTTCGACGGTGTAGGAATAATCCCCGCCGTCTTCATTCAGCGTGATTGTCAGCACCGGGCTGCCGTCCGGCGTTGTGCCGGTGATCGACTGGCCGTCTTCGGACACCGTGAATGTGATGGATTCCCCACCCGAAGTGAGGCCCATGTCCTCCAGCTCCGCCGGCACGCCGATCGTCACCGCGCCTTCGCCGTCGGCTCCAAAGTCTATGCTGATGTCACCGGTCGCCGAGGTAGAGCCGTCGCCGAGGTTGTTCTCGTCCAGGCGCACCTCGCCCGCGTCAACCGTCGGCGCACCGTCCTCATAGCGCGCCGTAACGGTTCCCCCAGCGAAGCGGGTATTATTATCAAGCGTGATCTCGCCACCATCGGACGGTGTTTCGATCGCAGCCGAGAACACCTCGAAGTTGATATCGCCGGATGCCTGGTCGTCCGGCACCTCAAAGGTCACGGCGACAGATGCGGAACCGCCGTTTTCCTGCAGGTCGGCATTGTCGACCTCGATACGGATGAATTGTTTGTCCGGCAACCCGTCGACCTCGCCACCGTCGACCACCGTCGACCCTTCCGGCGCTTCCCAGCCTTCCGGCACTTCAACAAATACAAAGTGGCTTTCCGAGCCGTCTTCGTAGTCGCCAAACGTGGCATTCATATTCACGGTGACCGTGTTGTCACCACCCGCACCCGCATCGATATCGCCGGACGGTTCACGTCCTTCCAGCGACTCGCCAAACGAGAAGGTATTGTCGTCCGATACGTTTTCTTTCAGAGGAAGATCGTCGGCTGAAACCGAATCGTCGAGAATGAAGAGATCACCCTCGCCCGGCCCCGCATCCGGGTTGGCATTGCTTCCGGCTTTGACCGTAATGGCGACCGGCGTCATGCCCGGGTAGGTGTCGGCGATGAAACCGTCGATATCCAGATCATTGACGTCGTGAACTTCCTCGTTACCGCCGGGGAAGTCCTCGACCCGAACCTTGATGACATCGCCGTTACCGTCGTCCAGATAAACAACAACATTGGAAAGCGCGCTGTCGTATTCCGGTATATCCGGCATGCCCGGATCACCGTCATCGCCCATATCGACCTCGGCGCTGCCGCCAATCGTCGTGTCATCGGCGACCGCGTCGACCTTGACGTCGATGGTCGTGTTGACAGTTTTCGACTCACCGGTGGACGATTCCGTCGACATCGCCGAAACCGAGAGCTCGAAGTCAGCGTCCGAGTCCGCGGGCGGCGTCACCGTCAGCCCGTCCAGATCGCCTTCTTCCAGCGTCCAGGTCCCGTCGCCGTTGTCGGTGCCGGCAGAAAGGGTGGCACCTTCCGGCACACCGGAAATGGTGATCGACAGGCTTTCCGACCCATCCGTATCGGTCAGGCCTGCGTCGATATCGAGCGCGATGGCATTGTCTTCGTAACCCTGCGCATCCTCGGCTTCGAGGGTCGGGTCCTCGACGACCACGTCCTTGTGCTCGACGGTGACCGTCGCCTTGGACATGGTATTGTTGTTGTCGAGTGTGATTTCCCCGTCACCGACGGTGCCGTCGATATTCACTTCCTGCGCGACGGCAAAAACATCCAGCTCAACCGATTCATCCGCATCGGGGGCCGGCGCCAGGAACGATACTGGCACGCTGACCGATCCGCCGGATGCCTGCAAATCCTCGGCATCGACCGGAATGGCGATAAAGTTGCCGTCTCCGTAGTTTGAACTGTCGACCTCGACATACTCACCCTGCGGTTCCCAGCCTTCGGGCACCTCGACAACGATGAAGTGGTTTTCGGAACCATCGGTAAAGTCGCCGAACGTCGCGTCGACGTTGACCGTGATTTCGCATTGCGGCTCGGGTTCCTCGACCACCACGGTGTCTTCGTAGGAGAAGTCGATCTCCTTGATGAAGTAGTCCGAGCTATCCTGCGTCTGGTTGCCGTCACCGCCGGAGTATTCCGTGCCGGAGAAAACGATCTGATTGAATGACACGCCATCCGGCAGGTCGATGGAGAACGTCCCCTCGTTCCCGGTCTCGTTCGAGAATGTGCCCTCGGCAACGAGTTCGCCGTCGTCGTAGACCTGCCATTTCCCCTGCTCGTCGCCGGCGGCATCGCCCTTGCCGTCACCTTCGTCCGCGAACAGACGGCTGACCGTAAAGCTGAGTTCCGTTACGTCATGATCGAAATCGATGACGAGCTGCTCGGAGGTTTCCGTTTCCGGGTTAAAGCCGAGCTGCGCATCCGGTTCACCATCCGACGCGCTGCCCTTGACGCCAAGCCCATTGCTTTGCGACGTCACGTTATCGGCGGATGCATCGGAAAGCGAACCATCCGCATTCAGTGTCCGCGCCGAAACGGTGAAGCCCTGGCCTTCCTGATTGAAGTTGGAAGCGTCAATGCTCCCTTCGCCGGTTACGGTCTCCGTGACCTGTTCCCCGCCAACGAGCTTCGCTTCGACCGTTGCCGACACTGTCGTCGGGTCGGCAACCGCATCCACCTCTACCGTGAACGTATCGGTGACCGTCGTCGTTTCACCGGTCGAGGCCTCCGTCGACGTAACCGAGACCGAAAGGTCGAAATCGATATCCGAGTCTGTCGGCGGCGTCACGGTCAGACCGTCCAGATCGCCCTCTTCAAGTGTCCAGGTGCCGTCGCCGTTGTCGGTGCCGGCCGAGAGTGTCGCGCCGTCCGGCACACCGGAGATCGTGATCGACAGGCTTTCCGAGCCATCCGAGTCCGTCAGGCTGGTCGAGATGTTGATCGGAATGGCGTTGTCTTCGTATCCGATGGCATTGCCGACCACGAGTTGCGGCGGCTCCGCCGTCCCGTCCGACACGTTGATAGTGACGTTGGCCGTAGACGTATCCCCGTCACCGTCGGTGATCGTATAGGTGAAATTGTCCATCACCGGCGTACCGTCGGCACTTTCGATTTGGTCGTCGCTTTCGAACGACCACGTCCCGTCCGCGTTGACGGTCAGCGTGCCTTGTTCGGTATCGACTGTCTCACCAGCCTGAGCCTTCTGCGTTTCGCCATTTTCGTCGGTGTAGGTAAACGATGTCACCTGCGCCCCGTCAGCGCCCAGGTCGTCGTTCGCCAGAAGGTTATCGTGCCCCCCGTCGGTTCCAATCGTGTTGCCGCCGTCGGCGACGTTGAATGTGCCGTCGTCGACCGCTTCCGGCGCGTCGTCGATCACGTTGACGTTCAGGCTGGTGCTGGCGGTGTCGCCGTCCCCATCGGTCACCGTCAGCGTCACCGGAATATCGGAGATCGTTTCACCATTGGCGCCCGTGTGATCCAGATTGTCGGAAAGTTTCACACTATAGGAATAGTTGCCGCCGTCCTCGTTCAGCGTGATCATCATGACGGGGCTGCCATCCGGCGTGGCACCGGTAATACTTTGCCCGTCTTCCGAAACCGTGAATGTCACCGGCTCGCCACCCGCGGTCAGGTTCATATCCTGAAGTTCCTGCGGCACGGAAAGCGCCACGGAACCTTCGCCGTCGGCGCCGAAATCGATGTTCAGCGCCTGGCTGCCCGAGGTCGAGCCGTCGCCCAAGTCCCCTTCGTCCAGCGTCACAGCGTAACCGTCTGCACCCGGTTCTCCGCCCGGCGGCGTGATCTTCGGACCTTCATCCGTGATCGTAATGGATTGGGATGCACTTGCCGTGTCCCCATCGCCATCC
>JAEPQO010000006.1 GCA_017640505.1 Rhodospirillales bacterium | reverse complement strand
CGGGCAGTCGACGTGCGCGTAGTGGCGGTTCTCCGTCTCGTACTCAACGTGTGCCGTCGAGATCGTGATACCGCGCGCCTTCTCTTCAGGCGCCTTGTCAATCATGTCAAAAGCCATCGCCTCGCCGCCACCGACTTCAGCCATAACCTTCGTAATCGCCGCCGTCAGCGTCGTCTTGCCATGGTCAACGTGGCCAACCGTGCCAACGTTGCAGTGCGGCTTCGTACGCTCAAACTTTTCCTTGGCCATCTTCGTGCGTCTCCGTTCTCAGTTAGCCGGCGAGCCGTTCACGGATCTCGGTCGAGACCTGATTCGGCACCTCAGCATAGTGATCAAAATGCATGGTGTATTGGGCACGGCCTTGCGACATCGAACGCAGTTCGTTGACGTAGCCGAACATATTGGCGAGCGGCACCATCGCGGTCACCACACGCGCATTGCCGCGCTGGTCCATGTCCTGGACCTGACCGCGACGCGAGTTCAAGTCGCCGATGATATCGCCCATGTACTCTTCCGGGGTCACAACCTCGACCTTCATCATCGGCTCGAGGAGCACCGGCTTAGCGGACGCAACACCTTCGCGGAACGCTGCGCGGGCAGCGATTTCAAAGGCCATCACCGAGCTATCGACGTCGTGCGACGCACCGTCATAAAGGTTCGCCTTGAAGTCGATGCACGGGAAGCCGCACAGCACACCGCTTTCGGCAGCGCTGCGGATACCCTTTTCGACACCCGGGATGAATTCCCGCGGCACGTTACCGCCAACGACGTTATTTTCGAACTCGATACCGGAACCCGGGGGCAGCGGCTCGAACTTGATTTTGACGCGCGCAAACTGACCCGAACCACCGGTCTGCTTCTTGTGCGTGTAGTCGCAGTCGAAGGTCTGGCTGATGGTTTCGCGGTAAGCAACCTGCGGCTGACCGACGTTGGCCTCGACCTTGAATTCGCGCTTCATACGGTCGACCAGAATGTCGAGGTGCAATTCACCCATACCGGCGATAACGGTCTGGCCGGATTCTTCGTCCGACGAAACGCGGAACGACGGATCCTCGGCCGCGAGACGCTGCAGGGCAACGCCCATTTTTTCCTGGTCGGCCTTGGTTTTCGGCTCAACCGCAACCTCGATGACCGGATCCGGGAATTCCATACGCTCCAGGATCACCGGCGCATTGGAGGCGCACAGCGTGTCACCGGTGGTGGTATCCTTGAGGCCGACGATGGCGACGATGTCACCTGCCATTGCCTCATCGATCTGTTCACGGGTGTTGGCATGCATCAGAAGCATACGGCCGACACGCTCGCGCTTGCCTTTGACCGTGTTCTGGACCTGCTCACCCTGCTTCACGGTACCCGAATAGATACGGCAGAAGGTCAGCGAGCCGACGTGCTGGTCGTTCATGATCTTGAACGCGAGCGCCGCGAACGGCTCGTCGTCATCGCTCTTGCGGGTCATGGCCTTTTCCGGATCGTCGACGTCGACGCCCTTGATGGACGGCACGTCGAGCGGCGACGGCAGGTAATCGACAACCGCGTCGAGCATCGGCTGAACGCCCTTGTTCTTGAACGCGGAACCAAGCAGGACCGGCACGAAATTCAGGCCGATGCAGCCCTTACGGATGCAGGCTTTGATGGTTTCTTCGTCCGGCTCGTTGCCTTCGAGATAGGCTTCCATCGCTTCATCGTCGACTTCGACGATGGTTTCAATGAGTTTTTCGCGGTATTCGGCCGCTTTGTCGGCCAGATCCGCCGGAATGTCCTTGTATTCGAACTCGGCACCCAGGCTTTCGTCCTTCCAGACGATGGCCTGCATCTTGACGAGGTCAACAACACCGAGGAAGTCCGCTTCGCCGCCGATCGGCAGCTGAAGCACGGCCGGGGTTGCGCCCAGGCGGTCGATAATCATGTCGACGCAGCGATAGAAGTCGGCGCCGATGCGGTCCATCTTGTTGACGAAGCACATCCGCGGCACGCCGTATTTGTCGGCCTGGCGCCAGACGGTTTCGGACTGCGGCTCAACGCCGGCAACCGAGTCGAACACGGCAACCGCGCCATCGAGAACACGCAGCGAACGCTCGACCTCAATCGTGAAGTCGACGTGGCCCGGCGTGTCGATGATGTTGATGCGGTGGTCGCGCCAGAACGTGGTGGTCGCGGCGGAGGTGATCGTGATGCCACGCTCCTGCTCCTGCTCCATCCAGTCCATGGTGGCGTTGCCGTCGTGGACTTCACCGATCTTGTAAGACTTACCGGTGTAATAAAGGACACGCTCGGTGGTCGTCGTCTTACCGGCATCGATGTGAGCCATGATACCGATATTGCGATAGCGCTCGAGCGGGGTTACGCGGCCTGACATGAGATCGGCTCCTGAACTAAATTACCAGCGATAGTGCGAGAAGGCCTTGTTGGCCTCCGCCATACGGTGCGTGTCTTCGCGCTTCTTGACGGCGGCGCCACGGTTGTTGGCGGCATCGAGAAGCTCGGACGAGAGACGCTCCATCATGGTGTTTTCGGACCGCTTGCGGGACATTTCCACCAGCCAGCGGATCGCCAGTGCCTGCCGGCGATCGGCGCGAACTTCAACGGGAACCTGGTAGGTCGCACCACCGACACGGCGGGAGCGGACTTCAACCATCGGCTTCACGTTGGAAATCGCTTCGTGAAAGACCTGCAGCGGATCCTGGCCACCCTTGGACTGCACGATGTCGAAAGCACCATAAACAATCTTTTCGGCGGCGGATTTCTTGCCGTCTTTCATAAGCGCGTTCATGAACTTGGTAACAACCAGGTCCTTGTACTTCGCATCCGGAAGAACCTGACGCTTTTCAGCGGCGTGGCGACGGGACATATCCTGGTCTCCTTACTTCGGACGCTTCGCGCCGTACTTCGAACGACGCTGACGACGATCGCTGACACCCTGGGTGTCGAGCGTGCCGCGGATGATGTGGTAACGAACACCCGGCAAGTCCTTCACACGGCCGCCACGGATCATGACGACGGAGTGTTCCTGCAGGTTGTGGCCTTCACCCGGAATGTAGCTCGTCACTTCAAAGCCGTTCGTCAGGCGCACACGGGCGACTTTACGAAGGGCCGAGTTCGGCTTCTTCGGGGTGGTGGTGTAAACGCGGGTGCAAACGCCGCGCTTTTGCGGGCAGGCCTCGAGCGCCGGCACCTTGTTACGGGTGACGGGCGCTTTGCGCGACTTGCGAATTAACTGGTTGATCGTCGGCATACGCTCAATCCAACTCCTAAAAACCTCACGCCCACCATCGGGCTGTCAACATGAGTTGAGCCGTGACCGCGCACACCTAGCGGGGTGTACCGGCTCTGGCTCAAGTCGTCACCCCAGAGCGACCGGCGCTTCCGGGGCTTTCGCTAAATTGTTTTCTCCACCCAAGTCATCGACTGCGTCTAGCTGGGAACGGCTACCACCAGTCCCTTGAGTGGGGCGGAACATATAGGCGGCCCCTTGTCGCGTCAACTGGAATTTCGTGAAAAAATAATTCGTAAAATCAGTGTTCTACGCGATTTTCGGAAAGCAGATGAAATTGCCGGGAAACAAACTGGCGCACACAACATCATGGGGTCAATTCAGATCAAGACCGCAAATATTGCGCTGCAGCAGGATTCACGGGCAAAACCCAGCAAATACTGTCGGGAGAGCATCTTCGCCATGAATGGCGTCGGAAATCCCTCGCCTGCCGTCAGCCGCCGGCCGATTCCGCGACGACGACGTCGAAATCATAAGCTGAGAGAATCTGGGCTATTTCCTCGCCTTCGGCCGCACGGAATGGGACGTGCAACACTTCGTAGCTAAGAAAATCTCTTGATTCCAAGTGTTTAATGCGCGCTCGATGACATATCGGCGCACGCTTCTCCAGGACGGCTCTATTCATCTGCAGGACGAGGTCGCGCAAACCCACTGGCTGGTAGTCGCTAACCAACAGGCGAGTCCACTCAATATCGAAGCTCTGGACCAGATACGTCCCCCAAAACCGATTCCTGAAATCCCGCCCGCCATCGACAACGTCCTTCAGCACGACCCTGTCGGCTATGTCATAGATATCCATCAGTTCAAACTCGGTCGTACGCGGAATGCCGCCCACGCGGCTCGACAAATCGCCCCAAAACGCCCGTAGACGCGCACAAACTCGCGTTTCGCAATCGTTTATGTCGCCGTCTCGAACGGGCGGGAGTGTTCTGCCGTTCTTGGCATTCTTGAGTACGCTCATTGTTATTACATGGCCTTTGGCGTGGCGAATGGTTGTCCCGACCCTAATACCACAGTGCGGTGCACGTGTTCATTGTGGCTTGTACCGATTTGCGACCTTGGACGGGATGGCCCCGATGAAGCGCAACTGCACTCGAGACGCCACGCTGATGTCCATCAACGTTGAGGATCATACACCCAGGTAGCGCTCCTGCATCGCTTCATCGATCAAAAGGGCCTGAGAATCGCCCGACCACACGATCTGGCCCTTCTCCATGACGAAATGGCGGTCTGCTATACGTGCCATGGCCTTGGGATGCTTGTCGATTACCAGAATCGCCTGCCCGGCCTGCTTCAGGTTGTGTTCCAACACGGCCCAGATCTCGTCGCGGATCGTCGGTGCAAGGCCTTCCGTGGCTTCATCCAGAATCAGAAACTTCGGATTCGTCATCAAAGCGCGGCCGATGGCCAGCATCTGCTGCTCACCACCCGACAACGTGCGCGCATACTGGCCCGCCCGCTCCGCCAGGCGCGGAAACAGGGCCAACACCCGTTCCACGGTCCACGGATCGGCGCTTCCGTGACGATTCGCCGCCGTCGCCACGAGGTTCTCCTGAACCGTCAGATTCGGGAACACCTGCCGCCCCTCGGGGACGTAGCCGATCCCCAATTGCGCGATTCGATACGCCGGCAGCGTCAAAATCTCCTGCTCGTCGAAGCGAATCCGGCCTCGGGCTGCGCGTGTCAGCCCCATGATGCTGCGCACCGTGGTCGTCTTGCCCATGCCGTTGCGGCCCATCAGGGTCGCCACTTCACCGGGTTCGATGACCAGATCGACCCCGAACAACACCTGGCTGGGGCCGTAGTACGTTTCAACACCCTGGAGTTCCAGCTTGCTCATGTCAGCCCTCGTCCCCGAGATAGGCGCTTCGCACCCGGGAATCGCGCCGGACTTCATCCGGCGTGCCGGTCATCAACACGGTTCCCTTCACCAGCACGCTCACAACGTCGGCCAGTGAAAACACCACATCCATGTCGTGTTCGACCAGCAGGACGCCCACGCTCCCCTTCAGTGGTCGCAAAATCTCCATCATGGCACGGCTCTCGCTCTGGCCCATGCCGGCCATCGGCTCGTCCAGCAGCAAAAGACGCGGCTTCGTCGCCAGAACCATGGCGATTTCAAGCTGACGTTGCTCGCCATGGGAAAGCGCGGTCACCACATGGGCGGCCTTGGCCTGCAGGCCGACCCGGGCCAGCGCATCGTTTGCCGGTTCGCGCAGGACGGACGCCTTGCGGGCCGCCCCCCAGAAACGGAAGCTGTGACCCTGCTGCGCCTGAATGGCCATGGCCACGTTGTCTTCAACGGTCAGGTCCTGAAACAGACTGGTGATCTGATAGGAGCGCTGCATGCCGCCGCGGGCCCGCTGATAGGTCGGCAGGCTGGTAATATCCCGGCCCTCGAACATGATCTGCCCTGAATCCGGGCTCAGCTCGCCCGATATCTGCGCGATCGCCGTCGACTTGCCGGCCCCGTTCGGGCCGATCAGGGCATGCACCTGGCCCGGCGCGACGCTGAACGACAACCGGTCGGACGCCTGAACGGCACCAAATGCCTTGCTGAGATCCCGGACTTCGAGCACGGCATCAGTCATCGTGCTTCTCCCCGCCGACCAGCCAGCCGTAGATACCCCGTCTTGCGAACAACACGACAAACAGCAGGAACGGCCCCAGGATCACCATCCAATGTTCCGTGTAATGGATCAGCACCTCTTCCATGACCAACAGCGTCGCGGCGCCGAGGACCGGACCGAACAGCGTTCCCATGCCGCCCAGGATAACCATCACCATGATTTCACCGGACCGCGTCCAGTGCATCAGGCCCGGGCCGACGAATTCCGTATGGTTCGCGGCCAATGCACCTGCCAGGCCCGCGCCCATGCCGGCAATGACGAATGCCGTCAACTTGTAGCGGTACGTCGGAAAACCAAGAGCACGCATCCGCGTCTCGTTCTGCTGGCAGCCTCTGATCACCATGCCGAAGCGGCTGGTGACGATACGCCGTGTCAGAAAGAGGAAACCAAGCAGGGCTATCAGGCAGACGTAATAGAAGGTCCACTCGTCATAGAGATCCAGCGGCCCCAGCGTCGAACGTTCCCAAAGGTTGAGACCGTCTTCACCGCCGTAATTCGGCAGGGAAATCATGAAGTAGTACAGCATCTGCGCGAACGCGAGCGTGATCATGATGAAATAGACACCGCGCGTCCTGAGGCTGAGAGCGCCGATCACCAGTGCAAACACTCCGCTAACGATAATCGCAAGCGGCCACTGTACCAGCGCCATCGTCGTTCCCACCCAGTCGCCCGGCAGAAATGGAATATCTTCGGCATTGAAGGCGTGATGGGTCAGGATTCCGACCACATATGCGCCGATCCCGAAAAACGCGCCATGCCCGAAGCTGACCATGGCGCCGTAGCCCAGGATCAGGTCGAGGCTGACCGCGGCCAGCGCATAAATCAGCACCCGGCTTGAGACATTCACCAGGAACGGCTCGCCGCTCAGGTCCGCCAGTACGGGCAGGCACAGCAGCACGGCAAGACCGATCAGGTGGACAAGAGTGCGCCGGGACATCTGCAAGGCCACCCCCTAGTTCCCGTACGCCTGAAACAGGCCGCGCGGACGCACGATCAGCACAATCGCCATCAAAATGTATATCGAAACACTGGAAACCGATGCCCCGACGCTGTCGGCGGCGGCCGGTTCCAGAAACGCGCGCATGATCAGCGGCATGAAGGCGCGTCCGAAGGTGTCGACCATGCCGACCAGCAGCGCGCCGACAAGGGCGCCACGCACGGAGCCGATACCGCCGATGATGATGACCACGAAGGTGAGGATCAGGATACGCTCGCCCATACCGACCTCGATCGCCAGCACCGGCCCGGCCATGGCCCCCGCCAGTCCTGCCAGCATGGCGCCGATCCCGAAGACGACGGTGTAAAGGCGGTCGATATCGACGCCGAGCGCGCCGACCATCTCGCGGTTGGTCGCGCCTGCCCGGATCAGCATGCCAAGCCGGGTCTTCACGATCAGGTGCCGAAGCAGGACGGCCACGCCGAGCCCGACACCGATGATGAACAGCCTGTATGCCGGATACGGCACGCCCGGAATGATCTCCACGGTGCCCGAAAGCCAATCGGGCGCCGACATGAACAGCGCCTGCGCGCCCCAGATGATTTTGGTTAGTTCGTTAAAGGTCAGAATAACGCCGAACGTGGCCAGCACCTGATCCAGATGATCGCGTGCGTAGAGCTTGCGGAGTGCCAGCCATTCGAGTGCCGCCCCCGTGATCCCGGCGGCGACCATGCCGGTCACGACGCCGATCGCAAAGCTCCCGCTCGCCGCAGCTGCCGTCGCCGTTACATAGGCGCCAGCCATGTAGAGCGAGCCGTGCGCCAGATTGATCATGTTCATGATGCCGAAAATGAGCGTCAGCCCCGCCGCCATCAGAAACAGCATCAAGCCGTGCTGAAGCCCGTTGAGGGTTTGCTCGAAGATCAGGGCAGATGTCATGACCAGTGCCGCCGGAAACGCTGAACGCCAAATACGAAAGAACCGGAGGCGGCTGTTTCACCGCCCCCGGTCTGTTCCGTTCGTCGCGCTCGATTACATCTTGCACTCTTTGGCGTATGCGTCCGCATGCGCCGTGAAGACCTTGCCGACCAGCTGGTTGGTGACGCCGTCACCTTCCTTCACCACCTTACGGACATAGATGTCCTGGATCGGATGATGGTTTGAGCCGAACTTGAACGCGCCGCGTACCGACTTGAAGTCAGCGGCTTTGAGCGCGGCCCGGAAAGCGTCAGCATCGCCGACGTTACCCCCGACCTTGGCGATGGCACTGTCCAGCAGCAATGCCGCGTCATATCCCTGCGACGCGTAAAGCGACGGCTTGCGGCCGTAGGCATCCATGAACGCCTTTACGAAGGCTTTGTTTTCGGCGTTGTCCAGGTCGTGCGAATACTGGGACGTATTGAAGGTGCCGATAGCGGAATCGCCGACCGCTTTCAGGATTCCCTCATCGAACGAGAAAGCGGGACCGAACAGCGGCACGTCCTTGGTCAGACCCGATTGGGCGTACTGCTTAACGAAGTTGATGCCCATCCCGCCCGGCAGGAAGAAGAACACCGCGTCGGGCGACGCCGCACGCAGGTTGGCGATCTCGGCAGCGTAATCGACCTGACCCAGCTTGGTATAGACCTCGCCCGCGACCTTGCCCTTGTAGAAACGCTTGAACCCGGCTAGCGCATCCTTACCGGCCGGATAGTTCGGCGCCATCAGGTAAACGCTCTTGAAGCCCTGATCGGTCACATACTGCCCCATGCCTTCGTGCAGGTTGTCGTTCTGCCACGCGACATTGAAGTAGTTGGCATCACAGTTCTTGCCCGCCAGCGCCGACGGACCGGCGTTCGGGCTGATGTAGAACTTGCCGGCGCGCGTCACGCTCGGCACCACGGCCATGGCCAGGTTCGACCACACGATACCGGTCACGACGTCGACGTCATCGCGCTTGATCATGCGCGTCGCGATCTGCTTGGCGTTTTCGACTTTGCGCGCATCGTCGACCACCTGCAGTTCGGTCGCTACACCGCCGAGCTTGCCGCCCTTCTGTTTCAACGCCAGTTCGAAGCCGTCACGAATGTCGATACCGAGCGATGCACCCCCGCCCGACAGCGTCGTGATCATGCCGATCTTGACGGCGTCCGCGGCCATTGCCGGCGCGCAGGCCATCCCACCGATGACCGCAGCCGCGGCCAGAACCCCAAAGCGTTTCATCCGATTATTCTCCCCGATTGTCCGTTGCCCGCGGAAGAAAAGCCCGCGTGCGATTACGGGCCAGAGATTAAATGATCCGTTCCCGGCAGACAACGCATCTGGCCGCCGTCGCGTCGGCCGCGCGCCAACAAAAAGGGCGCGGACCCCAAGGCCCGCGCCCGATATGAACCCCATACGGGGTATCGCTTAGTCGGCGTCGACCGGTGCCGGGGCGTCGAGAAGCTCGGCGGCTTCCTCTGCCGGCAGGGTCTTGGCGATTTCCGCGTCGCGATCCGCGGCGATCTCGCGCATGCCGTTCATCACCGAGCCGGTACCGGCCGGGATCGGGCGACCGACGATGACGTTTTCCTTGAGACCGACGAGATCGTCGACCTTGCCGGAAACGGCAGCTTCGGTGAGCACACGCGTGGTCTCCTGGAACGACGCCGCCGAGATGAACGACTGCGTCTGCAGGCTCGCCTTGGTAATCCCCTGAAGGACCGGGTCCGCCGTCGCAGGCTTGCCACCGTCTTCGAGCGCCTTCTCGTTGATCTTGTCGAACTCGACCTTGTCGACCAACTCGCCGATCAGAAGCGTGGTGTCGCCACCGCCCGTGATCTCGACCTTCTGCAGCATCTGGCGAACGATCACCTCGATGTGCTTGTCGTTGATCTTGACGCCCTGAAGTCGATAGACGTCCTGGATCTCGTTGATCAGGTACTCGGCCAGCGCTTCGACGCCGAGCACACGCAGGATGTCGTGCGGCACGGGGTTACCGTCCATGAGGGCGTCGCCCACCTGGACATAATCCCCTTCCTGAACCGAAAGGTGACGCCCCTTCGGCACCAGGTATTCCGTCGCTTCCTCGCCGTCGTCGACCGGCTGCACGATGACACGGCGCTTGTTCTTGTAGTCCTTGCCGAATTCGACGCGGCCTTCGCTCTCGGCGATGATCGCGTGGTCCTTCGGACGGCGGGCTTCGAACAGTTCCGCAACGCGCGGCAGACCACCCGTGATATCGCGGGTCTTGGCGCTTTCACGCGGGATACGCGCAAGCACGTCACCGGCATGCACTTCCTGGCCGTTTTCCACCGACAGAATGGCGTCGACGGAGAGGAAGTAACGGGCCTCGTGGCCGCTATCGAGCGTGATGACCTCGCCCTTCTTGTCACGCAGCGTGACGCGCGGACGCAGGTCCGAGCCCTTCGGCTGCGACTTCCAGTCGGTCACCACCTTGTAAGAAATGCCGGTGGCTTCGTCCGTGCGTTCCGTCAGCGAGACACCCTCCAGAAGATCGACGTAGTTCGCGACACCTTCCTTCTCGGTGATCACCGGCAGGGTATACGGATCCCATTCGGCCAGCTTGTCGCCACGGGTCACCTTGGCGGCGTCCTTGACCATCAGCTGCGCACCATACGGGATACGGTGCTTGGCGCGGTCGCGGCCCTTGCCGTCGACCAGGGTCAGTTCGGCGTTCCGGCTCATGACGATCTGCACGCCGCGCGAGTTCTTGACGGTCGTGCAATTGATCAGCTTGACCTTCGCGTCGGCCACCGACTCGATGTAGGAACGTTCGGTACCACGCTGGACGGCGCCACCGATGTGGAAGGTCCGCATCGTCAGCTGCGTACCCGGCTCACCGATAGACTGCGCGGCCATGACGCCGACAGCCTCGCCGATGTTCACCGGCGTACCGCGGGCCAGGTCGCGACCGTAGCACGCGGCACAGACGCCACCGGTCAGTTCGCAGGTCAGCACCGAGCGGATCTTGATCTGCTCGACTTCGGCCTCTTCGATGACGACGCAGTGCGGCTCCTCGATGATCGTGTTCTTCTTGATGATCACTTCACCGGAAACCGGGTTGATGACGTCTTCCGCCGCCGTCCGGCCCAGCACACGTTCGCTGAGCGGGGCAACGACATCGCCGCCTTCGACGACCGGCGCCACCGTGATGGCGTCCTTCGTACCGCAGTCCTCTTCGAGGATGATGCAGTCCTGGGCAACGTCGACCAGACGGCGCGTCAGGTAACCCGAGTTCGCCGTCTTGAGCGCGGTGTCTGCCAGACCCTTACGGGCACCGTGGGTCGAGTTGAAGTACTCGAGCACGGTCAGGCCTTCCTTAAAGTTCGAGATGATCGGCGTTTCGATGATCTCGCCCGACGGCTTGGCCATCAGGCCCCGCATCCCGGCGAGCTGCTTCATCTGCGCCGCCGAACCACGGGCACCGGAGTGCGCCATCATGTAGACCGAGTTGATCGGGCTGCCGGTTTCGATGCGGGAAATTTCCTTCATCATCTCGTCGGCAACACGGTCCGTGCAGTGCGACCAGGCGTCGACCACCTTGTTGTATTTTTCGCCCTGCGTGATCAGACCGTCCTGATACTGCTGTTCGTATTCCTTGACCTTCTCTTCGGTCTCGCCGACGAGGCTGACCTTGGAGTCCGGAATGATCAGATCGTCCTTACCGAACGAGATACCGGCGTTACAAGCGTGCTTGAAGCCGAGGCCCATCATGCGGTCGGCGAAGATAACCGTCTCTTTCTGACCGCAGTGACGATACACCTCGTCGATGACGTTGGTGATCTCGCGCTTGGTCAGCAGCTGGTTGAGCAGACCGAACGGCACCTTCTTGTGCTTCGGCAGGATTTCCGAGAGCAGCATGCGGCCCGGTGTCGTTTCGACGCGGACGACAATCGGCTCGCCCTCTTCGTCGACCGTGTGATAACGGGCATGGATCTTGGCATGCAGCGACAGCACGCCAGCATCGAGCGCCTGTTGGATCTCGCCGACGTCGGCGAACATCATGCCCTCGCCCATTTCGCCTTCGCGCTCCAGGGTCATGTAGTAGAGACCCAGAACGATGTCCTGCGACGGGACGATGATCGGCTTGCCGTTTGCCGGGCTGAGGATGTTGTTGGTCGACATCATCAGCACGCGGGCTTCAAGCTGTGCTTCGAGCGACAGCGGCACGTGAACGGCCATCTGGTCACCGTCGAAGTCGGCGTTGAATGCCGCGCACACCAGCGGGTGAAGCTGAATCGCCTTACCTTCGATCAGCACCGGCTCGAACGCCTGGATGCCAAGACGGTGCAGCGTCGGTGCACGGTTCAGCAGGACCGGGTGCTCGCGGATAACCTCTTCGAGGATATCCCAGACTTCCGGGCGCTCTTTCTCGACCATCTTCTTGGCAGCCTTGATCGTCGTGGCACGGCCATAGAGTTCGAGCTTGGCGTAGATGAACGGCTTGAACAGTTCGAGCGCCATCTTTTTCGGCAGGCCGCACTGGTGCAGCTTGAGCTCCGGACCGACAACGATCACGGAACGGCCGGAGTAGTCGACGCGCTTACCGAGCAGGTTCTGACGGAACCGGCCCTGCTTGCCTTTAAGCATGTCGCTGAGCGACTTCAGCGGACGCTTGTTGGCGCCGGTGATCGCGCGACCGCGACGGCCGTTGTCGAACAGTGCGTCGACGGATTCCTGAAGCATCCGCTTTTCGTTACGGATGATGATGTCCGGCGCGCGCAGTTCGATTAGGCGCTTGAGGCGGTTGTTCCGGTTGATGACGCGGCGGTACAGATCGTTCAGATCCGACGTCGCGAAGCGGCCGCCGTCCAGCGGCACCAGCGGACGCAGTTCCGGCGGAATGACCGGAATGTGCGTCAGGATCATCCATTCCGGACGGGCGCCGGATTCAATGAACGCTTCGATCAGCTTCAGGCGCTTGACGAACTTTTTACGCTTGGCTTCGGAGTTCGTTTCCTTGAGGTCGATCTTGAGGTTCTCAAGTTCTTCTTCCAGGTCGATCGCGATCAGCATCTCGCGCATCGCTTCGGCGCCGATCCCGACGGTGAACTCGCTTTCGCCGTATTCGTCCATCGCGTTCTGGTACTGCTCTTCCGTCAGCAGTTCGTGCATCTTGAGCGGCGTGGTGCCCGGCTCGACGACGACGTAGTTCTCGAAGTAGAGAACCCGCTCGAGATCCTTCAGCGTCATGTCGAGCAGCAGCCCGATACGCGACGGCAGCGACTTCAGGAACCAGATGTGCGCAACCGGCGACGCCAGTTCGATGTGGCCCATGCGCTCACGGCGGACTTTCTGAAGCGTGACTTCGACACCGCATTTTTCGCAGATGATGCCCTTGTATTTCATCCGCTTGTACTTGCCGCAAAGGCACTCGTAGTCCTTCACCGGGCCAAAGATGCGGGCGCAGAACAGGCCGTCACGTTCCGGCTTGAACGTCCGGTAGTTGATGGTTTCCGGCTTTTTGATCTCACCAAAGGACCAGCTCAGGATACGTTCCGGCGACGCGATCGAAATGCGGATCTGATCGAAACGCTGCGTCCCCTGCTGTTGACCGAAGATTTTCGAAAGTTCGTTCATAGCGATTTTCCTTTATTCGGGACGTTACCGGTTAGCGGAGTTCGACGTTGAGGCCGAGTGCGTGGAGTTCCTTCACGAGAACGTTGAAGGATTCCGGCACGCCGGCTTCGAACGTGTCGTCGCCACGGACGATGGCTTCGTAAACCTTCGTCCGGCCGGAGACGTCATCCGATTTGACGGTGAGCATTTCCTGGAGCGTGTACGCAGCGCCGTAAGCTTCGAGCGCCCACACTTCCATTTCACCGAAGCGCTGACCACCGAACTGCGCCTTACCGCCCAACGGCTGCTGGGTGACCAGCGAGTACGGGCCGATGGACCGGGCGTGGATCTTGTCGTCCACCAGGTGGTGCAGTTTCAGCATGTAGATGTAGCCGACCGTAACCGGACGGTCGAACTGCTCGCCGGTACGACCGTCGAACAGCGTGACCTGGCCCGATTTATCGAGGCCGGCGATTTCCAGCATTTCGACGATGTCCGGTTCGCGCGCCCCGTCGAAGACTGGGGTTGCGATCGGCACACCGGTGCGCAGATTGCCGGCGAGTTCCATGACCTCGTCGTCGTCCAGCGACTGGATATCATCCTTGTAGTTCTTTTCGCCGTAGACCTCTTTGAGCTTGGAGCGGACGGTCTGCGGCGCCTTGCCGGTATCCAGCAATTCGCCGATCTGCTGACCGAGACCGCGGCAGGCCCAACCCAGATGGGTTTCGAGGATCTGACCGACGTTCATTCGTGACGGCACGCCGAGCGGGTTCAGCACGATGTCGACGGCGGTACCGTCTTCGGTGTGCGGCATATCCTCGACCGGGATGATCTTGGAAATGACACCCTTGTTGCCGTGACGGCCGGCCATCTTATCGCCGGGCTGCAGCTTGCGCTTCACCGCGACGAAGACCTTGACCATCTTCATGACGCCCGGGCTGAGATCGTCGCCGCGCTGCAGCTTTTCGACCTTGTCGTCGAAACGAGCCTGCAGAAGCGCGATGTCGGCCTCGAACTTGGCTTTCAGGGCTTCGACGTCGCTCATCACCTTGTCGTTGCCGACAACGATCTGCGCGATCTGGCCGACGGTGTACTCTTCGAGCACATCCTCGGTAATGACGGTGCCTTCCTTCAGGCCCTTCGGACCACTGACCACCTTCTTCTTGAGGATCAGCGACTTCAGGCGCTGCGAGAAGGAACGCTCCAGGATCGCGCGTTCGTCGTCACGGTCCTTGGCGAGACGTTCGATTTCCGACTGCTCGATGGCGAGTGCACGTTCGTCCTTGTCGACGCCACGGCGCGAGAAGACCCGCACCTCGACCACCGTACCGGCAACACCCGGCGGCAGCTTGAGCGACGTATCGCGGACGTCGGAGGCTTTTTCACCAAAGATCGCACGGAGCAGTTTTTCTTCCGGTGTCATTGGGCTTTCACCCTTCGGCGTCACCTTACCGACGAGAATGTCGCCCGGCTCGACTTCGGCGCCGATGTATACGATACCGGCTTCGTCGAGGTTCTTGAGGGCTTCTTCACCGACGTTCGGAATGTCGCGGGTGATTTCTTCCTGACCCAGCTTCGTGTCACGGGCCATGACCTCGAATTCCTCGATGTGGATCGAGGTGAACACGTCGTCGCGGACGATGCGTTCGGAGATCAGGATCGAGTCCTCGAAGTTGTAACCGTTCCACGGCATGAACGCGACGAGCACGTTCCGGCCCAGCGCCAGGTCGCCCATTTCGGTCGACGGCCCGTCGGCGATGGTGTCGCCGGCCTGGACGATGTCGCCGACCTTCACCAGCGGACGCTGGTGCAGGCAGGTGTTCTGGTTCGAACGCTGGAACTTGAGCAGGTTGTAGATATCGACGCCGGTTTCGGATGTGCTCGTTTCCTCGGTGGCGTTGATGACGATGCGGGCACCGTCGATCTGATCGACCACGCCGGAACGGCGGGCAACGATCGTCGCGCCCGAGTCACGGGCAACCGCTGCTTCCATACCGGTACCGACGAACGGTGCCTCGGCACGGATCACCGGAACCGCCTGACGCATCATGTTCGAGCCCATCAGAGCGCGGTTGGCGTCATCGTTCTCGAGGAACGGGATGAGCGCGGTCGCGACGGACACGAGCTGTTTCGGCGAAACGTCGATGTAGTCGATGTCTTCCGGACGCGACAGGAGGAAGTCGCCGCCGCGGCGGCAGCTCACCAGGTCGTCAACGAACTGGCCCTTGGCGTCGAGTTCGGCGTTGGCCTGGGCGATGGTGTAACGCCCTTCCTGCATTGCCGACATGTAGACGACCTCGGAGGTCACCTTGCCGTCTTTGACTTCACGGTACGGCGTTTCGATGAAGCCGTACTTGTTGACGCGCGCGAACGTCGCCAGCGAGTTGATCAGACCGATGTTCGGGCCTTCCGGCGTTTCAATCGGGCAGATACGGCCATAGTGCGTCGGGTGCACGTCACGGACTTCGAAGCCCGCACGTTCGCGGGTCAGACCGCCCGGGCCAAGCGCCGACAGGCGGCGTTTGTGCGTCACTTCTGACAGCGGGTTGGTCTGGTCCATGAACTGGCTGAGCTGCGACGAACCGAAGAATTCGCGAACGGCGGCAGCGGCCGGCTTGGCGTTGATCAGGTCGTGCGGCATGACGGTGTCGATCTCAACCGAGCTCATGCGCTCGCGGATCGCACGTTCCATGCGAAGCAGACCGACGCGGTACTGATTTTCCATCAGTTCGCCGACTGAGCGCACCCGACGGTTGCCGAGGTGATCGATGTCGTCGATCTCGCCTTTGCCGTCCTTCAGCTCGACGAGCGTCTTGACGACGGCAAGGATGTCTTCCTTGCGCAGCACACGCAGCGTGTCTTCGGTTTCAAAGCCGAGACGCGCGTTCATCTTGACGCGGCCGACGCTGGAAAGGTCGTAACGTTCCGCATCGAAGAAAAGACCGTGGAACAGCTGCTCGGCGGTTTCCAGGGTGGGCGGCTCGCCCGGGCGCATCACGCGGTAGATATCGATCAGCGCTTCGTCACGGCTGGTGTTCTTGTCGACGGCCAGCGTGTTGCGGATGTACGGACCGACGTTGACGTGGTCGATCGCCAGGGTTTCGATGACATCGACTCCGGCTTCGGCCAGCATCTCCAGCGTGTCCTCGACGATTTCGTCACCGGCTTCGACGTACACTTCACCGGTCTCGACGTTGATAATGTCGCTGGCGACGTAGCGGCCGATCAGCTCCTCATCGGTCACGACCTGTTCTTCCATGCCCTTCTCGGCCAACTGACGCAGAAGACGCGGCGTCATCTTGGTGCCGGCTTCGGCCGCGACACGGCCGGTCTTGGCATTGATCAGGTCGGCGGTCAGCTTGACGCCGCGCAGAAGTTCGGGATTGAACGGCGTCTTCCAACCGCGCTTGACGCGCTCGAAGCTGACAACGTCATAGAAGTAGCGCAGCACGTCTTCCGGTGTCAGACCGGAGATTTCCGTCGGGTCGAGATCGACACCGTCTTCGGCGGCCTTGGCGCGCTTCTTCTCGGTTTCAGCGTCGTCGAGCGCCAGAAGCAGCGTCGTCACCGGCAGTTTGCGGCGACGGTCGATGCGCACGTACGCGAGGTCCTTGGCGTCGAATTCGAAGTCGAGCCATGAGCCGCGGTAGGGAATGATGCGCGCGGCGAAGAGGTACTTACCGGACGAGTGGGTCTTGCCCTTGTCGTGATCGAAGAAGACACCCGGCGAGCGGTGCATCTGCGACACGATCACACGTTCGGTGCCGTTGACGACGAACGTACCCTTGGCCGTCATCAGCGGCATGTCGCCCATGTAGACGTCCTGTTCCTTGACGTCGCGGATCGAACGGGCACCGGTTTCCTCGTCGATGTCCCAGACCACGAGACGGAGCGTCACCTTAAGGGGCGCTGCGTAGGTCATGCCGCGTTGCTGGCATTCCTCAACGTCGTATTTCGGGTCTTCGAACTCGTAGGAGACAAATTCGAGCGTACCACGTTCCGAGAAATCCTTGATCGGGAAGACCGACTTGAAGACTTCCTGGATACCGGTATCGGTGCGTTCGTTCCTGGGGGTGTCGCGCTGCAGGAACTGTTCGTAGGAAGTGCGCTGAACCTCAATCAGGTTCGGCATTTCCACGGCGGCCTGAAGCCGACCGAAATATTTCCGCACGCGTTTGCGTCCCGTAAAGCTGCTCGCCATTACGTCCCTCGATTTCCTAATGCTCCGCGAAGACGCCATTCCCTAAGCGCCCGACGAAGGCTGTTTCCGTGTGGGAGAGATCGCACGGCCTGCCGCACCGAAGATCCCGACCCGCGAATACTGCGTTTCCACTTTCCCGGCCGCGGCAAGGCCTATACGGGCAAAAACGCATATGCAGTGTCGTGCCTGATATTCAGGCGGGGAGCGTAAATGCCCCCTGAACTAATGTTCTAACCAATCGACGCTTCAGCCTTAAAATATGGTGGCGAAGCGAAAGTCGGCGACGCGGCCGCCGAAGCGGCCGCGTCCACCGGAAAGCTTACTTGAGCTCGACGGTCGCGCCGGCTTCTTCCAGCTTCTTCTTGATCTCTTCGGCTTCGTCTTTTTTGACGCCTTCTTTGAGAGGCTTCGGTGCACCCTCGACGAGATCCTTGGCTTCTTTGAGGCCGAGACCCGTGATCGTACGAACTTCTTTGATCACGTTGATCTTCTTTTCGCCCGCAGCGGCGAGGATGATGTCGAACTCATCCTTTTCTTCCGCAGCGGCGGCTTCACCACCGCCAGCGGCCGGCGCGGCACCCGCAACGGCAACCGGTGCCGCGGCGGAAACGCCCCATTTTTCTTCGAGGAGCTTGGAAAGCTCAGCGGCTTCGAGAACCGTCAGGCTCGACAGTTCTTCAGCAATCTTTTCAAGATCAGCCATTTTACATGTCTCCTAAGGCTTGAACTATTGACAATCGTTTACGGCGTCACGCCGCTTCACTTTGTTGGCTACGCGCACTGAGCACTCGTGCGACCTGGCCGGCCGGCGCCTGAAGGACGCCAGCGACACGCGTCGCCGGGGTGTTCAGCATACCCACGATCTTGGCACGGAGTTCGTCAAGCGACGGCAGCGTGGCGAGCTGCTTGATACCGTCGGTATCAAGACGGGTCTCACCCATCGCACCGCCGAGAACGACGAGTTTTTCGTTCTTCTTGGCGAATTCCACGGCGACCTTCGCGGGCGCCACGGGATCATCGGAATAAGCGATGGCCGTGGGGCCGGTGAAGAGTTCACCGAGCTGATCGTAGGGCGTGCCTTCCAAAGCGAGACGAGTGAGCCGATTTTTGGTGACTTTGAAGCTGGCGCCAGCGTCCCGCATCTTCGCCCGAAGGTCGTTCATGTCATCGACGTTAAGCCCGCTGTAGTGGGCGACGACGACAATGGACGTGCTTTCGAACGTTCCACGGAGCGACGAGACCAGTTCAGTTTTTTCCGATCGGTCCACGGATCGTCTCCAGTCAAAAGCGGTTCAAAATTGAACCCCTGTTGCACTTTGGCCTTAACGTTCGGCGCCTGCGGGCGCTTCCCGGTTAAAGCCGGCTCGCCCTGTCCAGTACAACAGTCCAAGCCAATCCGTTGAAATCATTCAAAAGAATTGGCATCGACACTGTCTATGCAGGCGGGAAATCCCATTAAACCCCGGGCAAAACCCGGCTTACCTACGGTCTCGGACAGGTCAGAACGGCCCCGAAAACTTCCGGAGCCGCCCCTGTTCGACCGGACGATTAAACGTTTCGGCCGAATTCTTCAAGACCTGATTGCGATTAAAGCGCGCTCAGGTCCAGTTTAACGCCAGGTCCCATCGTCGAGGTGACGCTGACTTTCTTCACGTACGTGCCCTTGGCGCCGGACGGTTTCGCCTGCTGGATCGCCTGAACGAAGGCGGCGATGTTTTCCTGCAGTTGTTCGGCGGAGAAGCTCGCCTTACCCACGCCGGCGTGGATAATGCCCATCTTCTCGACACGGAATTCGATCTGACCCGCCTTCGCGGCCTGAACCGCAGCGGCGACGTCCGGGGTCACGGTGCCCAGTTTCGGGTTCGGCATCAGGCCTTTCGGACCCAGCACTTTACCGAGGCGGCCGACGATCCCCATCATGTCCGGGGTCGCGATGCAGCGGTCGAAATCCATCATGCCACCCTGGACCTGTTCCATCAGGTCCTCGGCACCGACGAAATCGGCACCCGCTTCACGGGCTTCATCGGCCTTCGCATCCTTGGCGAACACGGCGACCTTGAGGGCCTTACCGGTACCATGCGGCAACGAAACCGTACCACGGACCATCTGGTCGGCGTGGCGCGGGTCGACACCCAGGTTCATGGCGACTTCGATGGTTTCGTCGAACTTCGCCTTGGCGTTGTCCTTGAGGATCTTCACCGCGTCTTCGATGGTGTAGACGGCGTCGCGATCGAGGTTTTCGAGCGCGGCCGAGTAGCGTTTACCCTTGCGTGCCATTTATGCGCCCTCCACGTCGATGCCCATGGAACGAGCCGAACCGGCGATCATTTTCGCCGCGGCTTCGACGTCATGCGCGTTGAGATCTTTCATCTTCAGTTCCGCGATTTCGCGGCACTGGTTCATGGTGACCTTGCCGACCTTGTTCTTGTTCGGCGTACCGGACCCCTTGTTCACCTTGGCTGCCTTCTTGAGGAAGTAGCTGGCCGGCGGGGTCTTGGTGATGAACGAGAACGTACGGTCCTGATACGCCGTGATGACGACAGGCACCGGCATGCCCGGCTCCATGCTCTGCGTCTCGGCGTTGAACGCCTTGCAGAATTCCATGATGTTGAGGCCGGCCTGACCAAGGGCCGGACCGATCGGCGGCGACGGGTTTGCTTGCCCCGCCGGCACCTGCAGCTTTACGTAGCCAGCGATTTTCTTTGCCATGTCTCTCTCAGATTATCCGTTGGAGCTTTCGCTCCGTTGCTGAGGGCGTGGTGCGGTCTTGGCGAGCCTCCCACGCGTGAATGCCGGAAATATTCAGTTTCCGGCGGGCCGGGATGTAATCGTCCCGGAGTTACCTGTCAAAGCTTTTCGACTTGCGAGTATTCCAGCTCGACAGGAGTCGCACGCCCGAAGATGCTGACCGCAACCTTCACACGTGCACGTTCTTCGTCGACATCCTCGACCAGGCCGTTGAACGAGTTGAACGGCCCGTCGCAAACGCGGACCTGCTCGCCCACCTCGAACGTGATCGACGGCTTCGGACGCTCGACGCCTTCCTTGACCTGATAGATGATCCGTTCGGCTTCGGCGTCGGTAATCGGCGACGGGCGGCCCTGACCACCCAGGAAATCGGTGACCTTCGGCGTGTTCTTGACCAGGTGCCACGTCTCGTCGGTCAGTTCCATGCGCACCAGGACATAACCCGGGAAGAACTTCCGCTCGGCGTTGTGTTTGGCGCCGCGGCGCATTTCCACGACCTCTTCGGTCGGCACAAGGACTTCCTCGATCATGTCTTCGAAACCGGCCTGGCGGACCTGTTCCTCGATCGACTGGGCAACCTTTTTCTCCGAACCGGAGTAAACGTGTACGACGTACCAGCGCATGGCCATGGGATCAGCCTCCAAGCCCGAACAGGTATGTCACGCCGAGCTGCAGGACCTGATCGACCAACAGGAAAAAGATCGCCGCGATAATGCAGAACACAAACACCATCGCCGTCGAAATACCGGTTTCCTTGCGCGTCGGCCAGGTCACCTTCGAGGCTTCCTGCCGGACTTCGCGAACAAACTGTGCCGGATTGGATTTTGCCATTGGTCTTACATACCTTGCAGTTTCGAAGCTGAACCTGCTCTTGAAGTCATCAATTGGGCCATTCCCAAGAGATGGAGTTTAAATCTGTCGTCCGCAACCTCGTCATCGGCAGAGAGGCGTGGCAGGGGCACCAGGGCTCGAACCCGGGACCTGCGGTTTTGGAGACCGCCGCTCTACCAACTGAGCTATACCCCTAAGCCGCCTCACGGCCCCGCGCGGAACGGGGCCGCAAGCCTGAACCGGCTGTTACTCGATGATCTTGGCGACGACGCCGGCACCGACGGTGCGGCCGCCTTCGCGGATCGCAAAACGCAGACCTTCG
>JAEPQO010000005.1 GCA_017640505.1 Rhodospirillales bacterium | reverse complement strand
TGCGGCTACCACTTCCAATCGGAGGGCAAGGAAAGCCAGCAGCCGATCTCTGACTTTGTCATGTCGGAAGTGGATCTTCTAAAGCGTTCCAGTTTCCAATGGTGCGACCTTTTTGGCGATGATGCGGCGTTGGTCGCAAATGGCTTCAACGCCTGGAGCGGCATTTTCTTTCATCAGGGCCGCTGGCATGCCGTCGGCGGTGGCAAGGGCCTCAAATCGCATTTGTTGGCCATGGGTGAGCGGACCATTTGTCTGGCCGCAGCCGATGATTGGCTGAATGAAAACGAAACCGACGAGAGCGCCCATAAATCTCGCTCCTGGCTCAATCAATCAGTCACCACCCGTCAGCTTCAATTCTTGCCGCCCGAGTACCATCAGGATTTTGGCCTCACCCGGTATCACGCATCAGCCCTGCTGACCTTCCAGTTCAACAAGGCGGCGATCACCAATCTGGTGTTGAACGCTCCCGAAGATGGCCGGAGGGCGGCATGACCCATGGTGACTTCATCCGATGCTGCCACCCGATTGCGGCTTTGGCATCCGCGCGGGGAACTCTGTGCCGTTTGTCGGCGACCGACCCGTGGTTTTGGCTGGTTCGACCGGCAATCATCGAAGCGTCCGCGTATTCAGCGGTGGTTCTGCTCCATGGACTGCCAGGGTTTCTGGTCGCGCTTGGCGAAGGAGGGCTTGGGCATGGTTGATCTGACCGAACAGGAAAAAGCCGCCCTGCGTCATGCAGTCAAGATGTTGGCGGAGGTTATGGAAGAGATCGGCTGGGAAACCCGCCTGATCGACCTCACAGAAACCCAGGTTCTCACCCTCGCTGAAGTCTGCGTTGGCGGGTTTCAGGACGCCATGCTGGCCACGGCCAAGGGCGACGATACGGAGGTCCCTTTTTGATGCTGGACTACAATTCTACCCAAACCTTCGCCGATCAGGTGAACGCCTACATTGATGAGGCGTTGGTTGCTGAGAACCAAAGTCAAACACCCCGCCAATATCTTGGCGGCTCCCGTCTCGGTGTTGCCTGCGAACGTGCGTTGCAATTCGAATATGCCCAAGCCCCGAAGGACGATGGTCGGGATTTCGGTGGGCAAACCCTGCGTATCTTTGCTGCCGGTCACGTCTTTGAGGACCTGGCCATTGATTGGCTGCGCAAGGCTGGCTTCGAGCTCTATACGACCAAAGGCAACAAGCCTGGTGGAGAGCAATTCGGGTTCAGTGTCGCCGGTGGTCGCATTCGCGGTCATGTGGACGGCATAATCAACGCAGCTCCGGTAATGGATGGCTTCCCAGCTCTTTGGGAAAGCAAATCACTCAACAACAAATCCTGGAACGACACCGTCAAACGCGGCGTCTCTATTTCCAAGCCGGTTTATGCCGCGCAGATCGCCACCTACCAGGCCTATATGGAAGCCTCGGTTCCGGGCATTTCTCAAAACCCGGCTTTGTTTACCGCCATCAACAAGGACACAGCGGAGCTTCACCATGAGCTGGTTCCGTTTGATGGCGGGCTTGCCCAACGCATGAGCGATAAAGCGGTGCGCGTCATTCAGGCGACAGAAGCAGGTGAGTTGCTGCCCCGTATCGCGCAATCGGCTGATTTTTTCGAGTGCAAATTCTGCGACTGGTCTGATTGGTGCTGGAGAACCGGCGGATGAGCAATGAGGTTGTAAACATTAATGACTGGCGGGATTTCAATTCAGCCGCCCCCCAGCGCCGAGACGATGCTCGCCAAACAGGGCTCTCGGTAGATGAGATCAAGGTGCGGCTCAATGCCAATTTGCGTGGCCTTCTGTCCTACCTATATCCCGCCGGTGTTTTTCGTCATGGAAAATTCCTGGTTGGTGATGTCCGAGGCAATAAGGGCGAAAGCCTGAGTGTTGAGCTGTCCGGGCCCAAAGCCGGGATGTGGCATGACTTTGCGACAGGTGAGGGCGGGGATGTACTCGCACTTTGGGCTGCGGCAACAGGGCGCAACACCCAATCGGATTTTCCATCGCTTCTGGATGACGTGCATCAGTGGCTGGGTGAACCGGGCATGGAAAGTGTGACCATTGAACCAGAGCGCACCGTGCCGATGGACGAGTTGGGGCCGGTTACAGCGAAGTGGGACTATGTTGATGGCGAGGGCGCTCTGTTGGCCTGTGTCTATCGCTATGACCCGCCCAGCGGAAAGCAGTTTAGGCCCTGGGACGTTTCATGCCGGAAGATGAAGGCTCCGGATCCGCGACCGCTTTATAACCAGCCCGCCATGAAATCCGCCATGGATGTGGTGTTGGTTGAAGGCGAGAAGGCGGCAGATGCCTTAATCGGTCAGGGCGTTTGTGCCACCACAGCTATGAACGGGGCCAAGGCACCGGTTGAGAAAACTGACTGGTCACCGCTTTGTGGCAAACGAGTCTTGATCTGGCCCGACAAGGATGCGGCAGGTTGGCAGTACGCGGAAGTTGCTGCTGAGGCCGCTCTTGGTAGCGGTGCCCTTTCCGTCGCCATTCTTATGCCGCCTCTGGATAAACCGGAAAAGTGGGATGCGGCAGACGCTGTCGATGACGGCATGGACATTGATGCCTTCATTGCCAACGCAGCGCGTCAATCCATCCAAAGCCCGAGGTCCAATGCGCAAGCCTTTAGTCTGAAGCAGTTGCTGGGTGACCACTCCCCCATGCCGGACGACATTATTGCGCCTCGTGTCCTGACACCATCGGGGCTGTTGGTTTTTGGCGGTGCGCCCAAGGTTGGCAAAAGCGATTTCTTGCTCTGCTGGCTGGTTCATATGGCAGCGGGTATCGAATTTCTGTCTTTTACGCCACCGCGTCCATTGCGCGTTTTCTATCTGCAGGCCGAAATCCAGTATCACTATCTCCGGGAACGCCTTCAGGACATCTCGTTGCAGCCTGAGGTGATCCGCCAAGCCCATGACAATCTCGTCATCACACCGCAGCTCAAGCTCATTTTGAATGAAGCGGGCGTTGAGACGGTCGGCGCTTTAATCCGAAAGCACTTTCCCGATGGCTTGGACATCATCGTCATTGATCCGATCCGAAACGTCTTTGATGGCGGTGAAGCGGGACCCAGTGAGAACGACAACAACGCCATGCTGTTTTTCTTGCGCGATCGCGTTGAGAAACTTCGTGACGCTGTGGATCCGAACGCAGGCATCATTCTGGTCCATCACACTCGTAAGCTTTCAAAGAAACAGGTTGATGAAGATCCGTTCCAGGCGCTTTCCGGCGCAGGGGCGCTCCGGGGTTACTACAGCTCAGGCATGATCCTGTTTCGCCCTGATGAAACCCGCTCTGAACGCAAGCTCATCACGGAACTGCGCAACGGCCCAGCCCTGGCGGCAAAGATCGTCGATAAGAACGGTGGGCAATGGATCGAAATTGATCCTTCATCGGAGAGGCTGATCCGTCAGGAATATGGCGAGAAACTTGATGCCGAACGTCTGCGCAAACGCGACGTTATTCTTCAGGTTCTCTTTGAAGAAGCGTTGGGCGGGCGGGTATACACCGCGACCCAATTTGCCGAGCGGTTTGAAAACCGGGCTGGTTTGGGTGGCCGGAGCACCATTGCTGAGCGCGTCAGTGTTCTGACCACCAAAGGCTACATCAAATATTTCCGCAATCCGGAAGATCACGATCTGCCGCCCCTACCACGCACCCGGTACGGCTATCTCTGCGTTGAAGGCATGCAACTGGGTGAGGCCGAGGACGTTGTGGATGAGAAAACCGGAGAGGTTTTCCAAAGCGTCCACCAGCTTCTTCCGACCCACTACAAGTGCCACCAGTCAGGGGCCGTTCTGGAGGTCGAAAGCCCGCACAACTGGGTCTATCACGATGAGGAGATGGACCATGAATAGGGGGCAAAATCTCGGTTGTGATTTCTGGAGTCCATGGAGTCCAGACATGCTCTGGATTCAAACTTTCAATAAAAACAGTCGGTTAGGGTCAATTCAGAAATCCAGCCGGATTCCTGTCTGGATTTCTGGATTCCTGACGAAACGTGAGGATTTCTGCGGCTTTCAGACCCCAATCAGAAATCCAAGTGAATACCTCCCCCTAAAGGGGGAGAGGGCTACGCCAGCGCTGACGCTTGGCGAACCCTCTTCGCCATGGTCGTCGATCCTGTCCGGCCATTTCTCCCATCAGCATTGTTCAATCAACATGGAGGCAATTATGCCAGCAACAACCTCTGTTCAAATTCCGCCTGACCCGTGTGACGGTCCTCTCAAAATTCTGGCCCTGGATCTCGGTACCAAAACCGGATGGGCCGTCAGTTTGCCCGACCGAACCATCACCAGCGGTATTGCCGAATTTAAAAATGATCGCTGGCAAGGCGGCGGCATGCGCTTTCTTCGGTTCAAGCAATGGCTCACCGAGGTCAAACAAATGGCCGGTGGACTGGATGCGGTCTTCATTGAGGAGGTCCGTCGTCATGCCGGTGTGGATGCCGCCCATGTCTACGGTGGATTTCTCGCTCATGTGACCGCCTGGTGCGAACACCACGCCATTCCTTACGAGGCTGTCCCGGTCGGCACGATCAAACGTCATGCAACAGGCAAAGGGAACGCCAACAAGGAAGCCATGATTGAGGCCGCTCGCAAACGTGGGTTTGCTCCCGCCGATGACAACGAAGCCGACGCACTAGCGATCCTTGATTGGGCCATGGCCAATCGTGGTGGAGGGTCGGATCAATGAACGGCGAAATGATGCTCAAACAGGCCGCTGCCATTGTCGGCAATCGTCGGGAGACTTACGGAGAGCCGTCTGCCTCCATGTCGGCGATAGCCAAGCGCTGGTCGATCACACTGGGCCAGCCCATCACACCCTCGCAGGTCGCCCTGTGCTTGATTGACCTGAAGCTGGCGCGGCTGGCCCATGACCCCGGGCATCTCGATAGCATGATTGATGTTGCGGGCTATGCCGCCGTGCTGAAGGAGGTGAGCCGATGAGATGGCACCCTCCCGGATATGGCGGCACGCGCCGCAATGCCGATCAGGTCAAGCGTGACGGTTGGCAGGAGCAGGGCATGTTGGCGGTTTCCATTGAGGATGACCGTCTGACTTGGCCTGAGAAGGAACTCGTTCGCCAATTGGGCGACAGGCTCTATGGCAAACGAAAGGAAGAAGCTCATGAGCAATGATCGATGGACAGCCTCCCTTGTGGAGGAGCGGTTGGCGGAAGCCGCAGGGGTGTTGAAGCGCCTGCCTGAAGAAAAGGTGCAGGGCTATTTCTCTGCCTGGCCTGACGTCGTTCACAACATCCATGAATCCTTTGGCTGGCATGACCCCGTGTTGCGCAGGCCCTGGCCGTCGCCGGGATCCATCGACCGAATGGATGAGGCGATGCAATGGCTGCAGTGGCTCGAGGCGGACGTTGCCAAGATTTGTTGGTTTCGTGCGGCGGGCGAGCGCTGGAAAACTATCTGTGGACGAGTGGGATTGCAGCGCACGGCAGTCTATCAACGCTACCTTTTTGGCCATTGTGTCATTGCCTGGAAGCTTAACGGTCATAGGGTGCCGCGTAATTGTTCGCGTCGTAAAGTGATAGAGATGGTTCAATCGGCGAAGGCATGAGTAGGGGATAGAAAGGTGTTCGGCGAACACTTTTCGCGCGGACAAAAACGGCGGTTTAGGGTACATTTTTTGCCAAGCTTGCGAGAGGCGCGTCCGGGACGGGATGCCCACAAAGCAACGAAATTCCATCGAATTTGAGCGAAGTCACGGGTCCTTCCTGCCCGATATCCTATGCGGGCGGGCTCAGCGCGGGATTTTCCTAGTGACGCCCTGAAAAAAGCCATTTCGTTTCGTTTGGCACAGAGCCCTGATGGCAGTCTGTCCGGCGGAACCGTTGGCGATGCGGCTATCGCTCACACGATTGATAAAACGAAACCGGGGTCGTGGTCATTTCGTTTCAAAGCGAAATGCCGCCGGTCTTTGCTATCCATTTAACGAGGTCACTTTGAGCGCACAGATCATCAATGTTGGTGACAAGGTTGAGATGGTCGCAGTCGGTGATCTGGCCTGTCATCCGGAGAACCCGCGTCGGGGGAACCTTGATGAGATCCGCTCAAGCATTCGCGTCAACGGATTTTATGGCGCGTTGGTCGTTCAACGATCTACCGGTCATATCCTTGCGGGTAATCACCGCTTCATGGCCGCAGAGGCCGAAGGTCTGGACCGGATTCCGGTGATCTTTGTGGATGCCGATGATGAGGATGCAAAAGCCATTCTGGTTGGCGACAATCGCCTATCTGACTTGGCTGAAAACGACCCGGAACTCCTGGCTGCTCTGCTTCAGGCGATCCAATCTCGTGGCGAAGGCCTGACGGGTACTGGCTATTCAGATGACGACCTCGCCCAGATGCTGGCGCAAGCTGCCGGTGACATGGGGGCCGAGCTCGAAGGCGAAGATGATATCCCCGACACCCCGGAACTGCCGGTCACACAGCCCGGAGATCTATGGGTGCTTGGCAACCATCGACTGATCTGTGGTGATGCAACCGTCGCCACCGACGTGGAGAGGTTGTTGGGTGCGGTCAAGCCGTTGCTCATGGTGACCGATCCGCCCTATGGGGTCGAGTATGACCCCAATTGGCGGAACAAGGCTGGGGCCGCAACGACCAAACGTACTGGTAAAGTGCTCAATGACGATCGCGCCGACTGGTACGATGCCTGGGTCTTGTTTCCTGGTGATGTCGCCTACGTCTGGCATGGTGCTCTGCATTCAACAACCGTTGCCGACAGTTTGGAACGTGCTCAGTTCAACGTTCGCTCTCAGATCATTTGGGCCAAGGAGCGCTTGGTTCTCAGTCGGGGCGACTATCACTGGCAGCATGAGCCCTGTTGGTATGCGGTTAAAAAGAACGGCAAAGGTCACTGGGCCGGGGATCGCAAGCAAACGACGCTTTGGCAGATTTCCAGCCGGGACCAGGATGCCGAAACCGTTCATGGCACACAGAAGCCAGTCGAATGTATGCGTCGTCCGATTCTGAATAACTCAAGCCCGGGCCAGGCTGTCTATGAGCCTTTCATGGGGTCGGGAACGACCTTGATCGCGGCGGAAAGCACGGGACGAGTCTGTTATGGTGTGGAATTGAATCCGGCTTATGTGGATGTCGCCATTACGCGCTGGCAAAACGTCACCGGTCAGAAGGTCATTTTGGACGGTGAAAGCCGTTCGTTTGAAGAGATTAAAAACGAGAGGTCGGAAACGTGAGACAGTCCAGGCGTATGTCCTTTCTGGAATCACTGACCAACGTCGCTGTTGGTTACGGTGTGGCGGTCACAGCCCAAATTGCAGTGTTTCCCATGTTCGGTTTGGAGGTCTCCCTCTCTGACAATCTGGTGATCGGTGCGATCTTCACAGGCATTTCGATTTTGCGCAGCTATACCCTGCGTCGGATCTTCGAAGAGATCCGGGTAAGGAAGGTCTGGGGCTGACTTATGCCTCATCGTAAATCCGATAGACCTGCTTGCCGCTGAACGACTGCTCGTTGACCACGTTGAGGCCGAGTTTTTTGCGCAGCACATTGCTGATCGCCCCGCGCACGGTGTGGGGCTGCCACCCGGTGGCTTTCGTCAATTCGTCGATGGATGCACCCGAGCCGGTTTGAAGCATATCAATCAGGATGGACTGTTTGGTGATCCGCTGGGGTTTGGCCGTTGTAACCTTTGGTGGAACGGTGGTCTTTGGCGTTTCGATCCTGGTCAAACCAGCGGCCTGAAGGATTTGTTCGCGGGTTAGCTTGTGTTCGTTCATCAACTCTATGACCCGATCAACGGCCTTGAATTTGTAATTGAAGGATTTGGCAGTGGTTGGCGTACCGGTGATGGTTTCGATCGCGCGGGCCAATTGGCTGACTTTGAGTTTCTTGATTTCCATGGGGCCTAGCTCCGCTTAGTAGGTTTCTTTGAAGGCGTAAAAGCGGACGATCTTGCCACCCGGCAGGTTGACCCGGGTGATCGGTGCATCAAGGTCAATTCGGCTGGTATCGATCATATCGGTCGCTTGGCTTTCGGTTTTGCCTGTGTGGTAGCCGATGAAGTGGGCGACCATTTCAATGAGTTCGTCCTGACTTGAGGCCCGGTTCCAGGGACGGGGTAATTCGGTGCTGCCGTCGTTCATCATGATGGTGATGCTGGTCATGGATTTTCCTTTCGTTTCAAGCGTTTGGCTGAATTCAGTAACGCTCTTAATCGAAGGGTCATCAAGTCTAATAGATTGTAATTAATCACTTTTTGGCGGCCATGTCGGATAACACTCAGCCCATTTCCGTGATCTCGAGCCTGCTCGATATCTCCGAGCGGCGGGTCCAGCAATTATCGAAGGCCGGTGTCATTCCGAAGGCAGCAAGAGGTCGTTACGAGCTCATTGGCTCGGTACGCGGCTATATCCGCCACCTGCGTGATCTCAATCTGAAGGGAGAGGCGGGGAACGCCGATTATGGAACGGAACGAGCCCGGTTGGTGAAGGCCAAGGCCGATTTGGCAGAGATGGAAGCCTCGCAGATGCGAGGGGATTTGCTCTCTGCTCCTGATGTGAAAGTGGCCTGGACGGAAATCGTGGCGCTGATGCGGGCACGGCTGCTGGTGCTGCCTGACAAAATCGCACCGGTGGTTCATGAAACGACAAACCTCAACCAAGCAAGGGACGTCATCAAAAAGGCGATCCACGAAGTGCTCACGGAAATCGCCGAAACCGACGTTGAAATCGTCCCTCACATTGATGGGGACGAGAGTGCTGCAACAGGTGGCGAAACAAACGTTGGAAGCGGCAGCGCCGCCTCCAGATCTGACCGTAAGTCAGTGGGCGGACAAAAATAGACGGTTGAGCTCTGAAGCGAGCTCCGAGCCCGGACAATGGGTGACGGAACGCGCCGAGTATCAACGGGGCATCATGAATGCCATTTCCGATGCTTCGGTGGAAACCGTCGTCGTGAAGACGTCGGCCCAGGTCGGCAAAACGGAATGCATCCTGAACACGGTCGGCTATCACGTTGATCAGGACCCATCACCCATCATGGTGGTGATGCCGACGGAACGCGACGCCGAGACCTGGTCGAAGGACCGCTTTGCACCCATGGCTCGGGATACGCCGTGCCTCCACGGGAAGCTGTCGGATCCGAAGTCCCGGGATGGATCGAACAAGATCCTGCACAAGAAGTTTACGGGTGGCCATCTGACGATCGTCGGTGCCAATGCACCGTCCGGTTTGGCCATGCGCCCAATTCGGATCCTTCTGTGTGATGAGGTCGATCGCTATCCGCCCAGTGCTGGTGCGGAAGGTGATCCGGTTAATCTGGCGCGAAAACGGACAGTGACGTTCTGGAACCGCAAGATCGTTCTGGTCTCAACGCCGACGATCAAAGGTGTGAGCCGGATTGATGCGGCTTGGGAAGAGAGTGACCAACGCAGGTTCTGGGTGCCTTGCCTGGACTGTGGAACCCATCAGGTTCTCAGGTGGGAGCAGGTCCATTGGGAAAAGGACGCGGTTGGTGCCCATCTGCCGGAAACGGCTCACTACGTATGTGAAGAGTGCAGCTCGGTTTGGTCTGATGCGCAGCGGTGGTCTGTGATCCGCCATGGTGAATGGCGAGCAGAAAACCCATTTGCTGGGATCGCAGGGTTTCATCTGAATGAAATCTATTCGCCGTGGGTTCGATTGGAAAACATGGTCCGCGCCTTTTTGTCTGCCAAAGACCAGGGGGCCGAGGGGATGAAAACCTTTGTGAACACCTCTCTTGGCGAGACCTGGGTCGAGACCGGCGAAGCCCCGGATTGGGAGCGCCTGTACGATCAGCGCCAGCAATGGTCGCCCGGAACGGTGCCGGAAGGTGGTCTGTTTTTGACGGCGGGAGCCGATATTCAGAAGGACCGCATCGAGGTTGATGTTTGGGCATGGGGCAGGGGGCTGGAAAGCTGGCTTGTTGACCACATTGTGATTGAAGGCGGCCCTCAGGAAACAGAGTCCTGGCAAGATCTTGAATTATTGCTCAATCAAACCTGGCCTCACGAAAGTGGTGTCCATCTGCGGATCGCGAAGTTGGCTATTGATACCGGTTACGAAGCGCCTGCGGTTTATGCTTGGGCGCGGCGTGTCGGCTTTGGTCAGGTCGCGCCGATTAAGGGTGTTGAAGGGTTCAATCGGTCCTCGCCCGTCTCAGGTCCGACGCTTGTTGATGCGACAGATCGTGGCAAGAAGCTTAAACGGGGCGCACGTCTCTGGACGGTTTCTGTGTCGACCTTCAAGTCCGAAACCTACAGGTTTCTTCGAGCGTCTCGGCCAACGGATGAGGAAAGAGCTGAGGGTGCAGGCTATCTGCCAGGTACCATTCATCTTCCCGATTGGGTCGACAGCGAATGGCTGAAGCAGTTGGTTGGCGAGCAACTGGTCACGGTCAAAAACAAGCGCGGCTTTACGCGCCTTGAATGGCAGAAACTGAGAGAGCGGAACGAAGCGCTGGACTGCCGGGTTTATGCACGCGCGGCCGCCTGGATTGTCGGTGCTGACCGATGGTCAGAAGCCCGTTGGCAGGACCTGGAAAGTCAGTTGGCGCACGACCCTGAAAACACAAACACGGACTTGGTTCCTGCTCCACAGGCTGGACAGGTCAAACGCGCTCGTCCGGCCACACGTCGGGTGATCTCGAGCGGTTACATGATGAGATAGAGGCCCCCTTGGCAACGACGGATGACATTCAAACGCAACTGGACGCCCTCAAAGCCCAGCGTGCGAGCGGTGTCGCGCGGGTCAGCTATGACGGCAAGTCCATTGAATACCGAGGTGATACGGAGATCGCAGAAGCCATTCGGGCTCTCGAAGCGGAGCTCAAATCATTGGCGGGCGATAAGCCGGTCCGTCAAATCCGAGTAACGACATCCAAGGGTTATTGAGATGGCATTTTGGCAAAAATGGGGATGGGGTAAGGCAAAGACAGCCAGAGCCCAATCCTTCGAAGGTGCCCGTATGGCCCGTCGATTGGCATCTTGGCGGGTTGGCAGTGATGGCATCAATGCCGCCATCCGCCAAGGTGGAGATGTCTTGCGTGCCAGGTCTCGCGATCTGGTGCGCAACAACCCTTATGCCAATAACGCGACGACCAGTTTCGCAGCCCATGCCATCGGTGCCGGAATCAAACCTTCAAGCTTGATCGAGGATGCCGATCTCAAAGACCGGATCCAGAGGTTGTGGCTTGCCTGGACGGATGAAGCAGACGCCGATGGTCTGACAGATTTCTATGGGCTGCAGTCAATTGCCGCGCGCACTGTCTTTGAAGCAGGTGAGTGCTTCTTCCGGCTAAGGCCACGCCGTCCGAAAGATGGTTTGGTGGTGCCGCTGCAGCTTCAAATATTGCCATCGGAACAGTTGCCCTTTGCCCATTCGGAAACGCTGCCCAACGGCAATGAGGTGATCTTTGGGATCGAGTTTGATCGCTTAGGCCGCCGGGTTGCCTATCACTTTTTGCGTCAGCCTCCGGGCGATGTGCGTCAAAACGCGGATCACTCACGGGTGCGTGTCCCGGCCAATCAGGTGCTTCATATTTTTAATCCCGTGGCCGAAGGACAGATCCGGGGTGTTCCGTGGCTGACGCCTGCCATGACGCGGCTGTGGTTGCTTGAGCAATACGATGACGCTGAGCTTGATCGCAAAAAGGTGGCGGCCATGTTTGCAGCCTTTGTGACTAAACCCTCACCAGAAGAAATGATGGGTGAAGATGGCGCGACGAAAGATCAGGACAACGCAGCGCTGATTGGCCTGGAGCCAGGCACGCTGCAAATGCTTCTTCCCGGTGAAGACATTAAGTTTTCTGATCCTGCCGATGTGGGCGGATCCTATGAGGCGTTTCAGTATCGCACGTTGCTCGCCTGCTGTTCCGCCATGGGCGTGCCCTACACCAACGTGACCGGCGATCTGCGCCAGGCCAACTATTCGAGTCTGCGTGAAGGCAAGCTCGAGTTCCGTCGCCGCATGTGGCAGTTCCAGCACAACGTCATGATCTTTCAGATGTGCCGTCCCGTTTGGCGACGGTGGATGGAAGATGCCGTGCTGTCGGGCGCACTGGATATTGGTGATTATGCCCAGATGCCGGGTCGCTATCTGCCTGCCAAGTGGATCCCGCCCAAGTGGGATTGGGTTGATCCGCTCAAGGATCGCAAGGCTGAGATCGAAGCCATCAACGCCGGGCTCAAGTCCCGCTCCGATGTGATTGAGAGCGAAGGCTATGACGCGGAAGAAGTGGATCGGCGCATTGCCGCAGATCGGGCTCGCGAAGAAGCCTTGGGCCTGAAGTTTGAAAATGACGGTGACGCATTACCGACGTTGCCCCCTGAAGACGAAGACGCAACGCCTGAACAGAGCGCGTCGGTCGCCTGATTTAAGGACACTTACATGAATTCCTGGTTTACAGCGCGCGCCCAAGCGGGTGTTGCGGAGCTCTCCATTTATGACGAGATCGGAGCCTATGGGGTTCCGGCCAAAGCCTTCATTGGTGAGCTCAAGGCGCTCGGTGATGTGACCAATCTGACGCTCCGGCTCAACAGCCCGGGCGGATCGGTGTTCGACGGCATCGCCATTTACAACGCGCTGAAGCGTCATCCGGCAAAGGTCACCATCACGGTGGAAGGGCTCGCAGCCTCCATCGCGTCGGTCATCCTGTGTGCCGGTGATGAGGTGATCATGCCTAAGAACGCCATGATCATGATCCACGACCCGTCCGCCATGGTTATGGGGAACGCTGCTGATATGCGTTCCATGGCCGATGCCTTGGACAAGATGCGCGACGGTTTGGTGAGCGCCTATCAGGACAAGACCGGCCATACACCCGAAGAGATCATCGACTGGATGGCCGAAGAGACCTGGTTCGATGCAACTGAGGCGCTCGAGATCGGGTTTGCAGACCAGCTAGAAGAATCTGTGCCCATGGCCGCGACCTTTGATCTTTCCAGCTACGCCCGCGTGCCACCCGTCCTCGTGGCCCTTGCCACGTCCCAATCCCCCCATTCTGAGACCGAGGAGACTCCTATGAGTGAACCCAATAAACCTGATCTGGCTGAAACTAAGGTCATGCCAGAGCCCAATGCCGAAACGGCGGCTGAAACGCCAAACGACGACAATGTGGTCGATATTGATCATGTCCGCGCGCAGGAACGCAAAGCGACACTGGCCTATGTGAACGAAGTAAACCAGCTCTGCGCTCTGGCCGGCACCCCGGATCTGGCAAGCGGCTTTATTGCCAAGGCGACCTCCACCGATCAGATCCGAGCGGCTCTCCTGGAGGCGCGTGCCGAGGCAGATGAAGCCTCTGCCGTTCGTGCCATGCGCCCGGGTCAAGCCAACGCCCCGTCTGAGCCCGTCATCGATACCGCTGCCATCTACGCAGCGCGCAACAACACCTGTACTTGAGGAGTAACCCATGCCTGTCATGACAGAAGGCCAGCATGCTGGCGAGTTCGTCGTTTCTGAGGGAAACGGCACCATCAGTCGGGAAACCGTCACTATCTTGAACGGTCGCACTCTGGAGCCGGGAACAGTTCTTGGAAAAGTCACCACGTCCGGCAAGTACCGTGAGATTGATCCGGTGGCCACCTCAGGCGCTGAAGTGGCGATCGCTGTTTTGTATGACGCAGTCGATGCGTCCGCTGGTGACGCACCCGGTGTGGTGATCACCCGTCTGGCTGAAGTTCACGGCGGCGAGATCATCTGGCCCGACGCCATTACCGATCCCCAGAAACAAACGGCCATCGATCAGCTGGCCTCTGCCACCATTATTGTCCGATAGGAGAGGCTCATGCCCGCACTCGATATCTTTAACTCCAATGCCTTTTCGATGGTGTCGCTGACCGACAGCATCAATAAGGTTCCGTTCTTGCCGGGACGCATTGGCCAGCTTGGCCTGTTTCGGGAACAAGGCGTGGCGACCACCTCGGTGCTTGTCGAAGAACGCGAAGGTTCGCTCACCTTGGTCGAGACCACAGCCCGTGGCGCACCTGCCGTTCAGAACACCCACAACAAGCGTAAAGCGCGCTCTCTGACGGTGCCGCACATCGCATTGGAAGACACCATCCTGGCTGACGAGGTTCAGAACCTCCGGGCCTTTGGATCTGAAAGCCAGCTCGAAGGCGTACAGCAGGTGGTCAACGACCGCCTGGAGGAAATGGCCCGCAAGCTGGACGCCACCCTTGAGCATCTGCGCATCGGAGCCATCATGGGCAAGATCCTGGATGCTGATGGCACCACGGTTCTCTACGACCTGTTTCAGGAGTTCGGTGTTTCCCAGCAGACCGAGATCGACTTTGATCTCGATAACGCATCGCCTACCGCTGGCGCTATCAAGAAGAAGTGCCATGACGTTAAACGCAAGATCGAGGATGAGCTGGGCGCAACGCCTTACACGCACATCCACGCGATTTGCGGCTCCGCCTTCTTTGACGACCTGGTGACCCACTCCGAGGTCTCGACGGCTTACGACCGCTACCTGGACGGCTTGTTTCTGCGCGAAGGTCAGGCTCGGGGCTCGTTCGAGTACGCAGGGATCGTCTTTGAGGAATACCGGGGCCGCGTGGGCTCGGTGGACTTCACGGATACCAACAAGGCGCACTTCTTCCCAGTCGGCGTGCCGGGCTTGTTCCGACAGTACAACGCACCGGCTGACTTCGTGGAAACGGTCAATACCATTGGCCTGCCGCGTTACGCCAAACAGGCACCCGATACCCAGTTTAACCGCTGGGTGACGCTGCACACCCAGTCCAACCCGCTACCCATCTGCACGCGCCCGCGTGTTCTGATGAAAGCGAAACGGACTTAGGTCTATCGCCTGATTGGAGGATGAAATATGGCCAGCGCCTATACTCTTGCCGTTGAGCATTTGTTTGCAGACCCGAACCTTTCCAGGGCAGCGGTCTATAAAACAGAAGGTGCTGCGCCAGCCCAGGTTCGAGTGATTGCTCGCCGAGCTGATCAAGTGATGGATTTTGGTGATACCCGCATCCAGACGGGAAACTTGGCGTTTGATATTCCTGTTTCCCAGATTGGGCAGCCAGTTGGTGGTGACATCATAGAGCTTGAAGACGAGGCCTTTGTGGTCCAGGGCGAACCAGTACGTGATCAGGAACGGTTGGTGTGGACGCTAGATGTGAGGCCCGCATGAAACTCGCCGCTTCAATGGTCGGCTCTTTGAAGGCGGATCTTAAAACCGAGATGCGGCAGATTGAAAAAGCCGTTACTGGTGGGATCAAGGACGCTGGTGATGGCCTTAAAGGTAGCCTGAGGCGACAGGTCGTGACAGCCGGTCTTGGAACAAGGTTGGCCCGCTCCTGGAGAAACCGGGCCTATCCGAACAAAGGCCATGACGCGGCAAGCCTGGTCTGGTCAAAAGCGCCTGAGATCGTTCGCTCGTTTGATCGTGGCACGGTCATTAAGAGTAAGTCGGGCTTTTGGCTCGCTATTCCAACGGCTGCGGCGCCTAAGCGAGGTATTGGTGGAAAGCGAATGACGCCTGCTAATTTCCCGGAGCACAGGTTCGGGCCTCTGCGGTTTGTCTATCGGCGCGGGCAACCGTCGCTGTTGGTCGTCGATGGGGTTCGTGTGAGCGGCAAAACGGGTCGTGTCGGGCGTCGAGCCAAAGGCGGCTCATTCACCAAAACGGGTCGCCTCAAATTAGGGATCACCACGGTGGTGATGTTTGTGATGGTGCCGCAGGTGAAGATGCCGAAACGTCTGGATGTCACGAGGGCAGCCAATCAATGGGCGGCCCAAGTGCCGCGATTGATCAAGTCGCAATATGGGCCTTAAGACGACGGTTCTGGCGTAGCAGAAGGACAATCCAGATGGCCATGGCCAGGGTAACGATCGGCCAAATTACGATGAAGACCCAAATGTTGATTTCTTCGTAGGTGATGCCAAAGAAAGTTGCCCAATCGTAGAGAAGTCGAACACACCAGTTAAAAACGATGTCGACCCATTCAATGCCGCTCTTTGCCATGGTTACCGCGCTGCTTTTCATTTGAGCGCAGTATTACGTGGAAATACGGCCTAAATATGATGGTTTTGTAGGGAAAAAACGTTAACGCCAGTCGTTAACTTTGGTTTCAATAGCACGGATCTTCTCAACGATGTCATCGAAGTCTGGGGCCTCGCGATACATCATCCCGGCAGAAGTCATCTTGCCGTAGTCGGCTTTGAGCCCTGGCAGACTGTCGTCGTCGGGAAGGAGCAACAGACGGCCATGCAGACAGTCGTCATATTTGGCGTAACTCGCGTTGAAAAAGACCTCCTTATGGCGGACGACGTCTTCAAAGAGGTCACGGTCATTTATAGCGGATTGTCCGGTGGGGTGTTTCGCGAGCTGAGTAAGATCATACCAGTGGCGTGAAAGGCGCTCGGGACTTTCTTTAAGTCGGCCCCGATTGCATTCGACGTGAATCAAAGTGGCTTTTTCCCAAAACGTTCTGGAAGGGGATAGTACCGTAACTGTTGCTTCGGGGAACTCTAGCCCTTCGGCAAGCGGAGCCACATATGGTTCAATCTCGTGTCGTTCATTGGGATCAATGACGTTGCGACCGCCGAGCTCGATCAGGACTTCGCTTTTTAAATACTCGTCCTGGGCCTCAATCACGGAGGGATAGCTGAACCATATTTTTTCGCCGGACTCATCAACGCGAATGTCGTGCTCGACGGGAACTAATGAGCCTGTGATTGCGGCTTGTAGCCCGGGGACAACGACATCGTTTGCATAAGACTGGACGTAACCCTTCAGGCGGTCGCTGAATTGTCGGATCTTGCTTTTGCTAACACCGGGAGCAAAGGGATCAAAGTCGTCATCGAACGCTCGGTAATCGAGGGTGATGTCCACGTCCTCGGAAAACCTGTCGATGATCTCATAAACCTTTGAAAGTGAGGTCCCGCCTTTGAAGGCCATAGGATGCGCATCGGGAATAGAGAAAAGGGTCTGCAAAGCCCAGCAGACCCAGATGTCTTTCTCCAATACCGCCGCTTGTCGGCCCAATCTGGCTGCGGCGGTTTGCAGGATTTCTTTTTGTTCCTGAGGTTTCAGGGAGTGGTAGGTGTCAGCCATTCACAGTTTCCAGTTCCGGACTGTTTAAGGCTGCGCTCATCCATGCCGGTACATCAGCCGACTTGAGGGCTTCAAACTCCTCTGGGCTCAGGCCTGACCTAATTCTGCTAACGGCCTCTGGCGTCGTGTTTTCCTTTCCGAGGTACCAAAGGGCGGAGAGGGCAAGTCCGGCCTTCTTTCCGGCGAACTGAAGCCGTCGGTGGCTGGTGGTGTGCATCAGTTTGACGGTGATGTTGCCAACGCGCAGCGAACGGCTTGGGCCGCTCGTATAAAATACCGGGGAAGTCGGCATTTGGGTGCTGAGCTTGAAACGGCGTGCCGCTTCGGCTCCATGCACTTGAATGGTCTCACCATGGCTTTTGGCGATGACTTCGACGACCTCGGACACCTCGGGCATGACGTTGCCAATGAAACGGCTCTTCTTTGGGCGCACGAAAACGCCGCGAGCAAGGCGTTGGATTTCACCTTCGTCGACGAGACGAGACAGGGTTTTGTCCACGGCAGCCCGTGAGCCCAGCTTCAGAAAGCGCGAGCTTGTGAATGGCTTACCCTTGGAAAGCCGATGTACACGGGTCCGAATAGCTTCTGTCGTTGACATGGTCTGGGTTCCTCTATGTCAGAAAAACTAGCAACTTTTCGGACAAATTTCAAGGTCTGATTTAGAGGGTTCCAAAGGAGGTGGGTGCGAGTGACCAAATGTGAGCTCATCCTAAACGCTCTGAAAACGGCGCTGGAAGGCGGTTTGGCGGCAAAAATCGAAAGAAATACCGCTTTGCCGGAGAAAATTCCGGGGGGTGGATTGCTGATTCTGCGCGACGGCACACCAGGAGAACCCGAGCAGAGCCTCGGTGGGTTCGGCGGCGCCTACTGCCGACAGGACGCGGAGATCGAGATCTACGTCGAGAACGGTGATGCCGCAGCCCGCGACGCCGCCTTCGACGCCCTACTGCAGCAAAACAGCACTGTTCTTGATGCCGATCCAACGCTGGGTGGTTTAGCCTTCGGCCTGACCTATGTCCGTCCAGAAATCGACACCGAAGTGGTGATCGGTGGCCCGGCCATCAAGGCTGGCACCCTGATCGTTGCCATTGAGTTTGAAGCCGACACCGCTCTCGGCTGAGTGGGGCGGCTGACCCTTTAGAAAACCAGGAGAATAAACATGGCCCGAGCCTATGGTTCGAGCGCCACGCTGCTGCTCAAGCGGGAAACCGCTTATGGGCAGGCTGCCAGTGGCGACTATATCCGCATGCCCTTTAACCGCTGCACCTTGGGCTCCGAACAAGGTCTCATTGATGACCCCGTCCTCGGTCAGGGCCGCGACCCGCTGGCCCCCTTGCAAGACGTCATCAATGACGAGGGTGAAGTGGTGGTGCCCATGGATCCACGCTATCTCGGGATCTGGCTCACTGCCTTGTTTGGTGACCCGGTCACTACGGATAACGGCGACGGCACCTTTGACCATGTGTTTGCCTCTGGGAATGAAGCCTTGCCCAGTTACACGGTTGAGGTCGGTATGCCTCAGGTCCCGGCTTTCTTCCAACATACCGGCGTAGTGCAGGGCTCTATTGCATTGGAGTTTCAGAGATCGGGTGCGGCGGCGGCAACGCTTGGGGTGATTGCGCAAGGCGAGGTCCGTAACGATACGTCCCAAGGCGGTACGCCCACGTCTCTTGCCTTCACCCGGATTAGCCAGTTTCAGGGCTCTATTACCCGGGGCGGTAATCCAATCGGCAATTTGACTGGTGGGACGCTCAATTACTCGAACAACCTCGAGAAAATCGAAACCATCCGATCTGACGGCAAGATTGACGGAGCCGACCCCACGGTGGCGGCTTTGACAGGCCGCATTGATGTGCGGTTTTCAGACACCACTCTGATTGATCTGGCCGCGAATGGAACGCCGGTGGATCTGACCTTCGGATACACCGTTGGCAACGCCAGCGTCATGTTCGCTGCTCACGAGGTGTATCTGCCGAAGCCCAAACTGGCCGTCGATGGTCCGGGCGGTGTGCAGGCAAGTTTCGATTTCCAAGGCGCTCGCAATGAAGCTGCAGGACGCATGTTGGATGTCACCCTCACAAACGATCTGGATGGGAGCGATTACGCATGATCTCCCTAAAGCAACCCAGTGAGCCGTTCGATATTGAACTTCCTTATGGGGTCACGGTCACCGTCAAACCGCTGACCACTGCTGGCATGGCAGCGGCTCAGGCGTTAGCCCGACGGCGGGTCGAAGCTTTGGAATTCCAGCACAAAGAAATGACTGAAGCTGGATTGCCGGTGGATGGGCTTCCAGATTTTGCCGATAAGGCTGAGCATGACGGTGTGTTTCAGGACCTGTTGATCAAAGAATTAGCAGTTCGCCATATCACGACTTGGTCTGGCATCGAAGATGACCCAGACGTGACGCCGGAAAACATCTCCGCTGTTATGTCACTCTATCCAGTTGGGGAACGGTTCTTTCAGGAATTCACCCTGAAACAGGTGCTGCTCACCGCCGCAAAAAACGGATCCGGGCTCTCTGCCGCTGGCACTTCCAGCCAGGCGGAGGGCCCAGCTACTGCCAAGCCTGCGAAACGGGCTGCGGCCAAGAGTGCCCAAGACGCCGATACGCCCTGATCACAGATGAAGAACATGAAGCCTGGGACGTGCTGCAAGCCTGTCTGGGCCAGATGCGCGTGACTACGTCTGGCCATGTGCTCGGCATTGATCTGGGCGTGGCTCTTCAAATCGCTGATGCCCGTGGGGCAGACCTATCGATCACGTCTGAATTGTTGCAAGCGGCTGAGGCCGGATTGGTCGAAGCTATGAACACACGAGAAGAGATCTGATGGCCAAAGCCAAACATACATACGCCGTTCGTTTGGCGGTCGAGGGTGGCAATAAGGTTAAAGCAGAGCTCGTCAATGTGGGTGAAAGCGGGGAGCGATCCCTTAAAAAGATCGAACGCGCCGGTGGTAAGGCATCGCGCGGCTTGTCTTCACTTGGGGAACGGGCCCGAATGCTGACCACAGGCATGCGAGCACTTGGCGGGGCCTTAGTGGGCGCGGCTGCCGTGGGTGGTCTCGCGACACTGATTGATCGGTCTATCTCTGCCGCCGATGCCATTGGCAAAACGGCAGACAAACTAGGTGTCGGCATTGAGGCACTGCAAGAACTGCGGTTTGCGGCTCAGTTGGCGGGCGTTCAGCAACAAACCCTCGATATGGGATTGCAGCGTTTCACCCGGCGCGTGGCCGAAGCAGCCAAAGGTACAGGGGAAGCCAAGCAGGCCTTGACCGACATGGGCATCGCCCTTCGTGACCAGCATGGCAACATCCGTCGTTCCGAAGACCTGCTGAACGATGTTGCGGAGGCTTTCAAACGCACAGAGGATCCTGCCGAGCGGCTGCGTCTCGCCTTCAAGCTGTTCGACAGTGAAGGTGTGGCGATGGTGAATATGCTGGTTGGTGGCGCGGACGCGTTGGAAGCAACCCGCCGTCATGCCCGTGATCTTGGGATTGTTTTGGAAGAAGACCTGGTTCGGAATGCAGAGAAGGCTCGAGATCAGTTGGACACCCTGGGCAAGGTGGTTTCTGCCAACCTGACTCGAGCGATGTTGGATTTGGCTCCAGCCATTGCTGACATCTCATCGGGTCTTGCCGATCTGGCTGCTGATGCGGCCACCGCCTATGAGCAGATCAAGCTGGCCTTGTCTGGAGATTTCAATTTCGAGGGCCTGTCAGAACGCTCGACGCGGCGTATCGTCGAAGAACGCCGCCAAGAGCTTCAAAAGATCGCTCGGGAGCTCAATGATATCGGCGACATCGGTTTTCTGGATGATCCCATTGCCTGGGGGCGCAAGGTCGCGTTGGAGCGCCGCCTTCAGGAACGGGTCGAACAATACCGCCAATGGGCAGCCAAGCTTGCCTGGATGCAAAGGGATGAGGGGGATGATGCTCCGGCGTCTGATAGCACAACCACACCCGATGCCATTGAGGCCGATATCCGATCGGCTCAGGACCGGTCTCGACGCATTGCGCAGATTGAAAGCGATCTTCAACGCCAGCTCTTTGAGGCCACCCATCAAGGGGCGGATCGCATTCGGGCTGAATATGAACGCCTTGTCTCTGAAATGCAGGGCCTGATCGAACCGGATGGTGGCAATCTGGATCAGGTTGGCGAAATCATGGCCCGCGCGGCGGCTGTTCGTGATGCCAAACTATCTCGACTAGCCGAACAGGAAGCCGAAGCAGCCCGTAGAAAACAGGCTGCCAATACCAGGATCATCGAGGGCTTAAGAGCCGAACGAGATGAGTTGGCTTTGACCGATCGTCAGCGGTTTATCTCTCAAGCGCTTCGGCGATTGTCTGCTGAGGCAACGGATGCGGAACGGGCCCAGGTTCGGGACCTAGCCGGAGCTCTCTTTGATGAGAAACAGGCCATTGAAGCCAGAACCAAGGCCGAGGAAGATGCCGCCCGCATCCGAGAACAAGGCAAGGCTCTTACAGAAGAACTTCGAACGGCAGAGGAAGCCTATGCCGCCGAGGTGCGAGAACTAAATGAGCTATTGGCCGCAGGAGCCATTGATCAGGAAACCTTCGCTCGGGCTTCTGAGCAGGCCTATGACCGTATGCTCAGTGCCAGTCAGGACTGGTCCGCTGGTGTGGTGCGGGCTCTTCGTGATTATGTGCGGGAATCATCTGATGCGGCCCAGCAGTTTGAGCAGGCAACCTCCCGGGCTCTGAAAGCTAGCGAGGACGCCTTCGTTCAATGGGCGACCACCGGCAAGGTGAGCGCGTCCGGTCTGTTCAACTCCATCGCCGAAGAAGCCTTGCGGGCCGCATACCGCATGGCTGTCATCAAGCCCTTTGGGGCCTTGTTTGAGGGCATCTTTGGATCCATTGCCGGAAGTCTGTTTGGCGGATCTTCGGGGATGGTTGGGGACTTCCCAGCACCCGGTCCTGTGCAGGTGGCTCATGTCGGTGGCGTCATTGGATTTGATCCATTGCCGAGCCGCACTGTCCACCCGATAGCCTTTGATGATGCGCCCCGTTTTCATGGTGGTGGTGTTGTCGGCAACGAAGTGCCGATCATCGCCCAGCGTGGCGAGACGGTCTTTACGCCGGGGCAGATGCGAGCCCTTGGTGCGGAGTTGGGCCAAAAGCCGGAAGTGAAGGTCAATGTCCATGTTGAAAACCGGGCTCCGGGCACAGAAGCCAGAGCGCAGTGGCGCTCCGATGGTGGCGGTGGTCTCAGGCTCGATATCATCGTGGAACAGATTGAGGGTCAGATTGCCCGCAACATCGGTCGTGGTGAAGGCTTGGCTCCGACCATGGAACGACGCTACGGGCTCAATCCGGCAGCCGGAGCCTATCGATAATCAGAAGGGCCTAAGCATATGACGATCACCTGGCCCAAGACCCTGCCGCTCCCAACGGTTGATGGGTATGGCGTTCATCCCGGCGAAGCGATCCTTCGCACCGAGATGGAGGCTGGTCCCGCTCGTCAGCGTCGGCGCTTCACACAGGTGCCAAGTCGTATCTCTGTGCGTTGGCTGTTTCGTCGCGAGCAATTTGCCCTCTTTGAAGCCTGGTATCGCTGGCATGCCAAGGAAGGCGGGGAATGGTTTGAAATCGATCTTTTGGGTGGGCTGGGCCTTGTCGGCCATGAAGCCCGATTTACACGCCAGTTCGAAGCCCGCTTGAAAAACGGGGTTCTCTGGGAAGTCACGTCGGATCTGGAGATCCGGGAGCGGCCCACATTGGATGGGGACGCGCTCGACATCTTTCTTGAGAACGACCCGGCTTTGTTGCTGGCGACCATCGCTGACTTGAACACCCTTGTTCACCAAAAACTGCCGGGCCCAATGACCTGGTAAGGGAAATCTTCTATGTCTTTGCAAACTGATTTAGCGGCTGCCGTTGCTCAAACCACGGCGGACGGACAGCTGCTGCATCAAATCGTTCATGGGGATGACCAATCCGTTGTCCAAACGGAAGGTGGGTCCGTTAAAACCGTGGCCAAGGCCATGGCTGACGTGGATGCCCAATTACAGGGCAGTCTCACGACGCTTGATGAGATGGTAGCTTCGGCAACCGAAAGCGAAGCGCAGGCTGCCACAAGTGCGGCCAATGCTCAGTCCCACGAGCAAAGTGTGTCCAATAGTGCCGTGGCTGCAGCGACCTCGGAAACCAATGCCGAGGCCAGTGCTCAATCAGCGGCGGAGAGTGCCGATGCGGCAGCGTTGAGTGCCACAAGCGCTCAGGCCTCAGAAACCGGGGCCGCGTCTTCTGCAACGGCCTCTGGCCAAGCGCAGGTTGCGGCTGAACAAGCTGAAGCCAATGCTGAGCAATCAGCACAAGCCGCAGCAGATTCAGCCGAGGCGGCGGAAACGGCCTCCAGCTCTGCCACCAATTGTCAGGGGATTGCTCAAGGTCATGCGGAAGCGGCTGCTCTTTCTGCTGAGAGCGCGGCCACCTCTGAAACAAATGCAGCGAATTCTGAAACCAATGCCGCCCAGTCGGCGGGCCAGGCCGCAACCTCTTCTCTTGAGGCAAGCTCGTCTGCTGATGATGCGCAAACGGCGGAGACCAATTCAACCTTCTGGGCTGGTGAAGCGGAAAGTGCGGCTGTCGCTGCGGAAGCGGCGGCGGTCATTGTCGCCAATGCCACCGGACTTGATCTGCAAACGCTGATCGTATCGGCCAGGCGTGGATCGGACTATCGCGCCCTTGGCATCGAACTGTTCTGAGGGAACCTGACATGACGACCCTTGCTCACTATCAAACGCTAAAAACAGCCGAAGCCAATGCGCTCTCGGCCATCAGCGCCAAGCTGGACCAGTCCAATCTGCGCATGGATGACTTCGCCCTCATGGTGAAGGCCGTGGAGCTCATGGAAAACATCCAGGATCCTTTGGCCTATGAAGCTCTGAAACAAAAGATCGCCCAGAAATCTGTTGGCTTCTATTCCCCGGATTTGAGCGGGGAGGATCTGCTCATGCTGACACGCGCCACTCGCATCGGCGACGTGCCCTTTGGGGGAGAAGAGCGCTGGAAGCTGATGAACCGGGACACGAGCAATCTGGATCTCGTCGGTGACGTCATGGTTGGCGAACGATCCCTTGAAGCCTTTGGCGAAAGCGTCCTTGAAAATCTGTAATTGGAGAAACATCCATGCCCATCACACTTCCACCCATTCCCGACGCGTCGCCTTTTGCGACCTTCGATGAAGATATCGACATCTTCAGCAACTCGAAGGCCAAGGACATTCCAGGCAAGCTTAAGGCCATCACTGAAGCGTTGAAGGCGCATATCAATACACTCTGGCTGGCCACAGCGACTGGGTTTGTGAACGACACGGTCATTGCGGACCTGAATACGGCGCTGACCAACATCGAAGCCTTCAACAATGCCTTGGAAACCCAGATCAACGATCAATTGGCCGAGTTTGAGGTCAATCTTGGGAATTACTTGGGCGTTGGGGCCGGGTATTCAGTGGACGCAGCCAACGCGGCGTTGTTCACCGGCACCATTGTTTCGGGTGACCTGACCTACGACAACCTGGGCCGCGTCGTCTCAATCCAGCAAGGACCTCGGTTCGTGGACAACATAAGCTATGACGATCAGAGCCGGATGACGGGCTATGACGAGATGCTGAGCATTGGCGGCATCGACTATGCCCGCAGCTTCACTTTTACCTACACGCCCGATGGGCAAATCGACGCCATCACGGAGGTCTGACGATGGATATTCTCACGTTCAACGCTGTCAAACAGCAGCAACATCACCTGAACACGGATCTCCTGGATCCTTGGAAGCGTCCAGCCTTTGCTGTGGTGACCATGTATAGCTCATCTCCATGGGGCACCACCCTCTACAACCACTATCTCCAGGAAGTGGGGCGGCAGAACTATAACTCCACCAGCTATATGCAGGGGACCACTGGCGGCGAAGGCACCGAGTTCTTTAACAACTGGTATTCCTACGGCCAGACCGACTCTTATGCGTCTTCCTCTGACTCCTCTTATGGTGATAATACCGCTCGCTGCGGTCACTTGGGCCATATCTCTTTGGCTGTTGCTCCCGATGGCTCCATGATTGGCCGGGCTGCCCCTTACGCTGCGACTGCGCTTCGCAACGTCGGCGTCTGGGTCAACAACAAGACCAACAAGAACCTCGCCCTCTTCATGGAAAACCAATACGCAGGGGTCGCACCGCGTGCCATCGCGCCGGGCCGATTGTCCGGTACTGAGGGGTGGCACCTGGCCTGGACGGCGAACAAGTTCTACGCCCAGAACGATTTTGGCACCTACAACAAGTACGGGATGATCGGATACAACGAGAAAACCCGCACCCTTGTGATCAACGAAAACACCAACGGCGGGACAGGCATGCGTTTGCATGTTTATTCAAACGTTGCTCCCTTCGATATCCATGCTTCTGATCGCAAGACCTGGTTTGATGCTCTGGATGAGGCCAACCACACCTTCTTTGACTGGACGGCAAACTCTGCGGGCTACAGTGAAAGCCTGTACCGTGCTGTTGTCGTGCCTTGCGATGACGGGAAGGTAATCATCGTTCGGATGGAACCCCACAGCTACTGTATGCTGGATCGGTTCACGCCGGATGGTGCCGGTGGCTTTACGCAAGAAGCGACCCACACGCTGAGCACCACAACGTCCTATGGGATGGAACAAGGGGATCGCAATGGTCTCCGCTTCCAGATCTCAAACGACGGCAAATACGTCATTTGCTATCAGCCCTATTACTATTATGGGGCGGGGGCCGAGGTGTTTCTGATCCGGGTGTCTGACGGCAAGTATGTGTTCTTGCAGCATCAGGACAGTAGCTACGGGCGTTCGTTCGCACCGGTCCGCGACAGCGATTTCATGATTTCCTATAGCCCAAATTCCGACAGTGGATATGGCATCTACATGTCGCACATCGATACCAAGAGCATTTTTGAGGCGGTCGCCGACAAGGGTGACATGAGTTCCAAGGTGCCGGGCTTCAATGTCTACATCTTCGACAGTGCCTATCATTCCACCAACTACCCTTACATCGTCCCGATCATCGGAGGTAACTGAACATGGTCGATAAAATCAGCTTTCCCCACGGTAACGACTGGGGCGTGATCGGTCCCACGGGAGATTACAAACTGCCGGTTGCCTCTGTTTTGGGGCATCGGTTCCAGCTTGTCGATGGCAAGGTCGTCGACCGCTATGGCGGCGTTTCTGATGACGAGGTTCGCAAACTTGATGCGGATCAGGTTGCCGAGCAACAGGCGGCGGACCTGGAAGCGGCGCGTCAGGCGCTCATTCGCAAGGTGAAGGCCGAGGCCAGTGATCGTATTGCCGCGTCTGACTGGAAGGTCGACCGTGCCCGTGAACGCGATGCGCTCAATGGCACGACGACCCTCCAGGATGTCTATGCCGAGCGGGAAGCCATCCGCACCGCGAGCGATGAGGCCGAACTGGCGATCCTCGATCTCACCAGCCTCGACGAAATCCGGGAATTCATCTGGTAGTCCGTTCGATACCACCCTGATCCACCCATGCCGGCGAAAGCCGGTTTTTTTGTGTCCGGAGCTCCAGCCGTATGCCTGATCCAACGCTCAGCCAAGCGATCCGCGAGGCCTATGCCGCCGCACCGTCAGACGTGGTGATCTTGCATACCCTGGAACTCCGCCACCCGGCGTTCGAGGATGACGATGGCAACCCGACCGCCATCCGGGTGGTTCGAGACCATCGGGATCTGAGCGCGCGCTTGGAGTCCTCTGCGCCGATCGACGGCGGGGAGATGGTGACCTTCGTTGCGCTTGCCTTCGATCTTTCGCTTCCGCCCATCGACACCGCGCCGGTACCCGAGATCACAGTGACGCTCGACAATGTCTCGCGTGAGATCGTCCGCCATCTGGATGCGGCAGCCGTTTCCCAGGACAAGATCGAGATCACCTATCGGCCCTATCTCTCCACCGATCTGGAAGGGCCACAGATGGATCCGCCGATCACCCTGGTTTTGACCGAGGTCGAGGCCAACGCGCTCCAGGTCACCGGTCGGGCGCGGATGCTCGACATCGGCAATAAGACTTTTCCCAGCGAAACCTACACCGCGAAACGCTTTCCTGGACTGACGCGATAATGCACTGGGCTGAGAACTACATTGGCCTTCCGTGGTCCGCCACGGGGGAAGGGCCGGACGCGTTTCATTGCTGGGCTTTCGTCTGCCTGGTTCAGAAGCGGCATTTCGGCCGGATCTTGCCGGCGATCGCCAACCCCGAGGATCTACTCTCGATTGCCAGGGATTTTCGCGACCACCCGGAACGGAAGCGCTGGGTCCAGGTCGATATTCCGGCAGAGGCGGACTGCGTGCTGATGCGCCAAGCCCGCTATCCGATCCATGTCGGCGTTTGGCTGGATGTGGACGGTGGCGGTGTCCTGCACTGCGCCCAGGAGGCCGGTGTGGCGTTCCAGAGCGTCACTGCGCTAGCTGCCAACGGCTGGCGCATCGAAGGCTATTACCGTTTCACCGGGGAAAACTGATGCTCGCAGCCGTGACCATGGTCCGTAACCCGTTCTGTCCGGATCGGGACCGCGAGGTATGCCCGGTACTTGCCCCGGTCACCGTGCGGGGGTGGCTCGACGATCAAGGCATTGTCGAATTCGATCGCCCGACCATCTGCCTGTACAACGGCAAGTCCGTCCTGCGGGCCGATTGGTCCTCCACGGTCATTTCCGACGGTGATGTCGTCGCCTTCGTGACTTTGCCCCAGGGCGGTGGCGGAGGCGGTGGGGGCGGCAAAAACCCGCTGCGCACTGTGCTTTCCATCGCCGTCATGGTGGCGTCCTTTGCCCTTGGTGGTCCGTTGGGCGCGGCCATGGGCATCTCGGCCAACGCCGGGGCAGCCCTTGGTATTGGCGCTGGCGTTCTGCAGCAGGCCATCGGCGGAGCGATCATTTCGCTCGCTGGCATGGCTCTGATCAATGCCGTCGTGCCTGCGCCCAAGCCTTCTGTGCCGTCGCTCAGCTTCGGTTCGGTCGGTGCGCCCCCGGCGCCCAGTCCCACCTATTCCCTGTCGGCCCAGGGCAACGAGGCCCGTCTCGGCCAGCCGATCCCGGTGCTCTATGGCCGCCATCTGATCTATCCAGATCTTGCCACCCAGCCCTATCAGGAGTTCGTCGGCAACGAGCAGTATCTGTTCCAGCTTCATGTCATCGGCCAGGGCGAATACGACCTGGAGCAGGTTCGTATCGAGGACACGCCGATCGCCTCCTTTGAGGAGGTGGAGACGGAAGTGGTTGGTCCTGGTGGCATTATTACCCTGTTCGAGACCGACGTGGTCACCGCGCCCGAGGTCGCCGGTCAGGAACTGCGCAGCACTGGCGACGGCGGTGACTGGATCGGACCTTTCACCGCCAATCCCGCCGAAACCGCAGCGGGTCATATTGGCATCGACGTGGTGTTCGCTCGAGGCCTCTATTTTGCCAATGACGGCGGAGGGCTCGATACCCGGAGCGCTCAGTGGGAAGTGCAAGCCAGAGCCATCGATGATGACGGGCTGGCCGTTGGCGACTGGGTGATGCTTGGCACCGAAAGCTACTCGGCGGCCACCAACAGCGCGCTCCGGCTTAGCTACAAGTATGCCGTTGCACCGGGCCGCTACGAAGTCCGGATGATCCGGTTGGACACGATCGACACCTCGTCTAGGGCCGGACACGAACTGCGCTGGGGTGCGCTCCGCGCCTATTTGGAGGGCACCCCTAAGTTCGGCAACGTGACTCTGCTCGCGGTCAAGATGCGGGCCACCGACAACCTGTCCCAGCGCTCGTCCCGGATGATCAACTGCGTGGTCACTCGCAGGCTACAGGTTTGGGATCCGGTTTCGGGATGGTCTGCTCCACAACCGACCCGTTCCATTGCCTGGGCCTTTGCAGATGCGGGTCGGGCATCCTATGGCGCAGGACTGTCGGATGGTCGGATCGACCTGTTGGCGCTCCATGCCCTGGACCAGATCTGGACCGGGCGGGGTGACAATTTCGACGGTGTCTTTGACAGCGCCATGACGGTGTGGGAGGCGCTGACCCGGATCGCCCGTTGTGGACGAGCCGTTCCGGTTCTCCAAGGCGGTATCGTGCGCTTGTTCCGGGATGCGGCACAGACCTTGCCGGTAGCCATGTTCGGCCCTCGCAACATCGCCAAGGGCTCGTTCAAAATCCAGTACATCATGCCGGGCGAGGATACCGCCGACGCAGTTACCGTCGAGTTCTTCAACGCCCGCACCTGGAAACCGGATGAGATCACGGCAAGCTTGCCCGACAGCGCCGCCGAGAAGCCGGCCAAGGTGATTCTGTTCGGATGCACCGATGAATCCCAGGCGGCCCGCGAAGGGCTCTATATGGCAGCCGACAACCGCTATCGGCGCAAGCTGGTCTCGTGGCGCACCGAACTGGACGGACTGATCCCGACCTACGGAGACCTGGTTGCCGTCACCCACGATATGCCTCGCTGGGGGCAAGGTGGGGAGGTGGTCGCCTGGGATGAAGCACAGGACTTGCTGACCATCTCGGAACAACTGGAATGGGCCGAAGGTCAGGAACACTACATCGCACTGCGCCGTCGTGACGGCAGTCCCGCTGGGCCGTTCCGAGTGGAGGCCATTGAGGGGCAGGACCGGACGCTCCGGGTTCTCGATCCGCTCGGGTTTGTTCCCTACACCGGCACCGCCGAGGAGCGGAGCCACTTTGCCTTCGGTCCCGGTGAAGCCTGGAGTGCCAAGGCTCGGGTCATAGCCGTTCGCCCGCGCGGCGAACAGGTGGAAATCACTGCCGTCGGCGAAGACGTCCGCGTCCACGAGGCCGACCTGGCCGCCTAATCACAAGACAACAGGAGAACACCATGAACTGTCCTTCGACGAAGGACGGGTATGTCGCCATGCCCGAAGAGGAATTCGAGCAGCTGCTCGAACTGGCGGCCGAGCGGGGAGCCAAACGGGCCCTCGCAAATGTCGGCCTGGTCGACGAGGAAGCCGCTGGCGACATCCGCGATCTGCGTTCCCTTTTGGGCGCACTTCGCGTCGCCAAGCACACCGCCTGGTCGACGATCGTCCGCCTCGTCACCACCGGTCTTCTGCTGGCCCTCATGGCCGGTGTGGTCATCAAGCTTAAGCTATTCGGAGGAGGTCACTGATGCCCAAGTTTTCTGAAAATTCGCTCGCCAAGCTGGAAACCTGCGATCTCCGATTGCAGCGGGTCTTCGAGGCCGTTGTGGCTGAGTTCGACTGTACGATCCTAGAAGGTCATCGGGATCAATTTCGGCAGGCCCAAATGGTCACGGAGGGGAAAAGCAAAACCCTGTGGCCGCACAGCAAGCATAACACCGAGCCCTCCCTGGCTGCCGACGTTGCCGCATATCCCATCGACTGGGAAGACCGTGAGCGCCAGACGTTGTTCGCGGGCTACGTGCTGGCCACAGCCAAAGCCATGGGCATCACCCTGCGCTGGGGCGGTGACTGGGACCAGGACACCGAGGTCCGCGATAACGGCTTCGATGACCTCGTCCACTTCGAAATCGTGGAGGACTAAGCCATGCTGGACAAACTGATCGGCAGTGGCATCGTCTCGGCGGCTGAGGGCGTTGCAAATATCATCGACCGCTTCGTTGAGACCGACGAAGAAAAGCAGGCTGCCGAAATTATCAAGGCTAAGATGATGATGCAGCCGAGCCTGGCTCAGATCGAACTGAACAAGATCGAGGCTGGCCACCGCTCCATCTTTGTTGCCGGCTGGAGGCCGTTTATCGGCTGGGTTTGCGGCTTCGCGCTTCTCTGGCACTTCATCCTGTTCGACATGTTGACCTGGGTTACGGTCAATTTCTTCCCGCATGTGACGGCGTTGCCGGAACTGACCGGCACCGAGACGCTGGTCACCGTGCTACTGTCGCTGCTGGGACTGGGGGCAATGCGAACAGTTGAGAAGTTCGGGGGGAAGGCAAAATAAATGCTGTTCTGCGTCTAGCCTGCTAATCCAATAACTTGATTGCCTGCACCATCGACCTGTAGGTCGAGTGATTTGGACTGTGACAATAGGTAAGAAAGCGCGTTTCCAAGCGTAAAAGGGTAGATGATTGGGTTCGACCCGATGCTGCCAACCGAAAGGGAACGGCCCGCATATCGCACACATGCCTCTGTCAGCCATGCTATGACCAGAGATCCGTCCAAGTCGATCGGAGGTTTCCGGACGATACGCTTACCTCTATTCATTCTTTCGATGGCTCCCCAACTTGCCTGAGATTGCAGAACCATGTTTGTCATTCGGCGGGTGCCCTCACGTTCGCCGAATATTTCGGACATTCGTCGATGGACTTCCGCCGATGTGCAGTCGCCTTGCAAAGCCGTGAGACGTCCGACAATTTCGGCCACCTTACCGAAGAATGGATAGGTCGCCAGGGCCATTCCCCATGTCAGTGCAGCGATTGGTGTGTCTGGTGCCTCGCGGTATATTTTGACCCCACGATCGGCGAAATTCGCCAGATCGGGGCGTGGCTCCAACCAAAGCCGGTTGAGTACCGTTCGGGTCTTTTTCTTAGCAGCGGGGCCCGAGTGCGTGGCGTCGATGAGATCTGTCAGGTCATCCAGACTGGATACACCCGCCCTCACTCGGAGTGCGGTGGCGGCCCAGTCTAGCTGTATGAAGCGATCAAATCCGATTTGTGGTTTTGTTGAATTCATTTTTCATCGTTCTCAATCGAAATATTTATGAACGGGACAATCAGCTCTTCGACAGATATCCCGCCGTGAGCGACGATCTGATCTCCCTCTGATACGAATGCTCTCCGGGTGCCCGCGTATAGGGGCAAGAAGTCGGGTGGTAGTCCAGCGAGATCGAGGCGGAACGCGTCAATGCCCTCTGGGGCCGACGCTGCAAGAGCTTCGCTGCGATAGGCACGTACCCGTTCTCCCCGAATTTCGGACACGGCGCCCTGATTAACCCGGCCAATACCCTCCGCTTCAACATTCCCGTGATCTGCGGTGAGGTAAATGCGATATCCATGTTCGGCGAGCAGAAAGAATAATTGCTCCACAAAGCCGGTATCGCACCACTCTGCGATCTGACTGGTGATGCCCCGCTTGCCTAATGTCGCCCCGTGGACGATTTCATCGATCATATCCACGACGATACCGGCGACCTTTACGTTCGGTTGCGATAGGGCGTCTGCCAGCTCATCCAACTGCGTTGTTCTCTTGAGGCTCTTTCGATAGAGGATCTCCGGTTTGCGCAACCCGTTCTCCTGCCAGAACCTTGCCCACAAAGACGGCTCTTTGCTGGTAGTTTCGATGGAATCTTGGAACTCGCGGGGCTTGAGACCAGAGAATAGTGCTTGGCGGGAAATCGATGTGAGGGTGGGAAGCCATGCAAAACAGGCGTTCTCCTCCATGATCAGATTGGGCGCGCGAGCCGCTAGATGTTCGCGGATCTGAAACCATTGATCCATTGCGAGCCCATCGAATACGAGGAGGGCGATGCGTTCCTCACCGATCTCGCGGCGCATCGCGAGATATCGTGGCACGTGGTGGACCATGACCGGGCCTTTGGCCGCAGGTAGGGACGGAAGATCTGCGAAGTGCTCGAAGACCCATTCTGTTAGGTGAGTATCGGCATCATGCTGCAAGGTGTGGACTTGCGCTTGAACGTCATTAGCCTGTTGCGCACTCAACCTGTTGAAGCGATAGATGATTTCGCCCAGTCGACGTGCAAAATCGCTCCAATCCCGGTGCGTAGAGCCCGCTCCGGGCAGCTCAGCGCTAACTCTTTTCACACCCTCGGCGACCACGTCCCCCAGCGCATTGGCATCGCTTTTCAAACCGACTTTCGCCCACGCGGGAAGGTTCGATGATGATCCCTTGATGTCGACCGGCTGCAGAGAGCCCTCCAAGAACATGTTGTCGATGATGACGCGTACATCGGGATGGTCGAATGGGATGGAGAACGCGTGGGTATCGTCTCGATCCGTGTCTGTCGATCGTTGGCTGCATACGCCGTGGTGTGCCAAGAACTGATCCCAGGAGTCTTGAAGGACACGCAGGGCAAAGCTCTTCGAAGAAAGCAATTCGGCGACCGGTAGCCCCTCGAGGTCTTGGTTGTCGACCAGAATGGTGCCGACATGATCGGCAAGCAGCGGAGGCAAACCGGATCCGCGGTAATACAGGCGCAAAAGCTCACGCCAAAAGTCTTCTGATCGGCTAAGCAGATAGGGGCTGATACGGAAAATGTGCGTGAGGATGAAATCCTTGGTCGCGCCTTCTCCCAGTGGCTGCGTCGCATGTCTGTTGTGCGCCTCGAACAGAGCCTCATGCTGTTCCGATTCTATGTGGCGGATCACGCCATAGCTCAATTTCGGAAAGATGTCCGCCAAGCCTATGCTGACCTTGCGACCCTCGCGGACATAGTCCCAGGGCAGCACGTTCAGATCTGTTCCGCGCAGTTGCAGGATCAGTGCTTTCGTAGAGCCGTCCTCGCCTTTGTCCCATGCGGCCCGGTAGCGTTCTTCGTATTCCGTTCGAAACGCGATGGAGTCCTCAAACGGTAAAACTTCGAAGCTCCGCTCCCGAAGGCTATGTAGGATACGCTCGTCGAGCAGTAGATTGTCCGGATCGCAGGCAATCCAGAAGCGGGCCAGGTCGGCAGGGAACTCCCGCAGAATACGATTAATCCATGCACTCATGATGCATCCGCCTTCTGCTTGCCTACGCGCAGAATCAGAACTGCATTGAGGTCGGGGGTATAGGCATCGGCAGAGTTAAGCCGTGCCATGCGGGCGTCATGGTCCGCCTTCAGACGTTTGCGACGATAGTCTCGCACATTTTGTAGGCCAATCCGGCCGATGGCCTGATGTCGCGCATCGTAGGCGTATTGGGCGCGCTCACGTTCCTCGCGTATCCGGGTTCTGTGTTCCTCTACCAGCTCTGTAAAAACACGCTCACCCTGAGCCAGGGCAGCAGATTTGGACTGTTGAAACCAACCATCGGCTTCCGGCACAGCCGACGCCCCGACCAACTCGACCTGCTCGGTCAGAAGAAGGTCCCATATGCGCTTTGCAGTAGGTACGAAAGCCCGCCCTACGTCATTCACGAATACGGTCAGGAACCGTCGTCGGCTAAAATCATCGGCCGACAGGCTGATTTCCCATAGCGACCAGACCCCGCCAATAGTGTCTGGAAGTCCGGCAATTCGTACAATGGGGAGCGGGAGTTCGGCCACGCAGTGTGGAAGCTCGCCTATTACTGCTTGTGCCCGAGGATCTTCTAATGTGACCCATTCGACGTCCGGGTGCTCTTCGGCCGTGCGGGCATCGAAGCAGACTTTCGCCGACTCGCTGCCGTCGGCCCAGCGCACACGCCATGCCTCCCCCTCTTTCCTCGCTTCTCCGCCTCGCGCGGGCAGCCCTGTCGTGATCGCCCGTTCCAACCAGAACTGTGCCGGGTGATCCCGCCACTTCCGGGCGTCGTCGGCATCGAGCTCATCGGCACCGGGAAGGAGATTCTCATTCTTTCGGCTCTCCGCGATGGTTGAGCGAAGTTCAGAAATGATGGCGTCGCACTCGGTTTCGATGGCGTCAGGATTCTGTAGGCTCTGCAGGAAGAGCTCGTCGAATAAAGGTTCGGCTTCGGCGGAGTCCATGATATCTGCGGCCTTGTCGACGCCGAATTCCTCGGCAATGACCGCAAGCTTGGCTTCCAGAACCTCACGCACGCGATGTTCGACCGTGTCATCGAGCACGAAGTTGATCGCGCGCACAACATGCGGCTGACCAATGCGGTCAACGCGGCCAATGCGCTGTTCGACTCGCATTGGGTTCCATGGCATGTCGAAGTTGAGAATGACATGGCAGAACTGCAGGTTAAGGCCCTCGCCGCCGGCGTCGGTGGAGATGAGCACGCGCACATCGCGCGAGAATGACTGCTGCGCCCGGGTACGCGCGTCAAGATCCATGCTGCCGTTGAGCGTAGCGACTGAAAAGCCACGGCTTTCGAGAAATGCCGCGAGCATTGTCTGGGTTGGCACGAACTCTGTGAAGATCAGAACCTTCAGTTCCGGATCATTCTCCTCCTGTTGAAGCTTATAGATCAGCTCCAACATAGCTTCCGCCTTAGCATCCGTACCCTGGGCCTCCGTGGAGCGGGCGAGTTCGAGGAGTGTGTCCACCTCCGCCTTCTCCATCTCCCAACCACGGGTCTGGACGGCGAGATCCACCTGCGTCTGGCCGTCGAGCTCGACCCATTCGTCGATGTCGGCTGCTTCGAACAAGGAGGGCTGTAGCTGCGGCTGATCAAGCAGCGCCTGGCGCTTCTCGAGCGTCGTGCGGATTGCCGCCGTGCTGGAGGTCACCAGCCGTTGCATCAGAATCATCAAAAAACCGATATGGCGCTGTTTTGCCGCCATAGCTTGGTTATAGCCGTGGCGGACATAGTCAGTGACGGCTTCGTAAAGCTTTTGTTGGGCCGCGTGCCTGTTCTGCCATGCGACGGGATGAAGCCGCGTCATGCGAGGCTTGAAGAGGGGATTCCCCTCCGCGTCGATTGCGGTGCGCTTTTCTGTGCGCACCACGAAGGGAGCTACACGCTCGCTCGTCACGCTGTTCTCGTCCGGAAAAGAATCCCGGTCGATCAGCTGCATAAGCCTATGGAACTGGTCGGTCTTGCCCTGATGCGGCGTCGCCGACAGGAGAAGAATGTAAGGTGCGGCTTCCGCCAACGCTGCACCCAGCTTGTAACGTGCGACCTGGTCCGTGCTCCCGCCCATGCGATGCGCTTCGTCGATGATCACCAGATCCCACGACGCCGAAATCAGGTCCTCGAAGCGCTCCCGGTTGTAGGTACTGAGCTGTTCGAGGCTCCAGCCTCGCCGACCTTCGAGCGGCTTTACGGAATCGAGCGAGCAGATCACCTGATCGTGCAGGCGCCACAGATTTTCCTCGTCGTTGTGCCATTGCCTGAAAGCAGAAAGCTCGGCTGGTTCGATGAACTGAAAATGCTCCCCGAAGTGCAATTGCATTTCCGCCTGCCACTGCCGGACCAAGCCTTTGGGTGCCACCACTAGGATCCGCTTCGCCATGCCGCGCAACTTTAGTTCGCGCAGGATCAGTCCAGCTTCGATCGTTTTGCCTAGCCCCACTTCGTCAGCTAGCAGATATCGGATACGGTCCCGACTCATGGCGCGATTTAATGCATAGAGCTGGTGAGGTAGAGGGACGACGCTGGACTGGATGGGCGCCAGTAGGAGGTTTTCCTCAAGCGCATCCAGCAGCTTCGCCGCCGCTGCGGTGTGCAGAATATGCCCAACTGTGGGCTGGACGGAGTCTAGCGACGATAGGTCAGTTTTACGGGCGCGGACGACGGCGTCCTTGTCAGGTAGCCAGACCCGATAGGCCGTCTCCCCCCAAATCTCTTGGGCATCGATGACACGGCAAGGCGTGGCATGTCGCTCATGCCAGCACCACGCACCAATGTCATGTGTAGCGCCTCCATGCGTCACGCATCAGCCTCCATACGGGTGAGTGCCTGGTCATACCAGAGCAGTAGCTTCTCATCGCCTTGAAGCGTTTCGTCCGGGAGTTTTGCCGCAATGACAATGATGCTCTTATAGTCTTTCGCCGTCCAAGCTGCCTTAAATCCCGCCCTCAGAACTTCAAGGCGCGATTCTTTAAGCTGTCGCTTGGTTGCCGTTTTGTAGCTCTCGAACTCTTTCAGCAGCGATCGCTCACGCTTTTGTTCCAGATCTTTGGCCTTGCTCGGGTCTGGCACATACCACCGATCTTTGGCTTTCGATTTCAATCGGGAATCGCTCTTTTCCAATCCGCGAAGGTCTTTGAAATTAGACGAAAGATAGCCGTGGACCTGACTTGGAACATCTCCGTTACCATCGTAGCGCAAGAAATTGTCTTCCAGGAGAGAGGAGAGTTCAGGCCGTGTTTCATGCTTTTTCCAACCTGCGCCAAGTTGGCTTATAAATTCCGGGTGTACCTCCTGATACGTGGATGGTCTTTTTTTGAGAAAGTCGGTTAACCAATCTATCGCGCTACGCTCATCGGCAATGAAGAGTTCCATCTGAGGCGCTTGTGCAGATTGGGCACGCGCTTTGTCGTAGGCAGAAACTTGCTCGGGCAAAAAAATCATACCGTCGCGTTCGACGAAGCGCTGTCTAAGCCCTTCTTGAAACTCCTGTGATGAAAACGGAACAGGTAGGTCATGCCTGATGAACCATGCCACCATCCTGTCGAAAATAATTCGAGGTTCTCTCTCTGGAATGAAGTCCAATACTCCAGCGGCGGTCTTCACGACTGGAAGGTAGCCGAGATGCGAACGTGCAAAATCCCAAGCTGAGTCTTCGCCCCCCCCCTGTCGCGCAATTCTGTCTTCAAGGCCGCCGTTGGGTTTGTAAGCTGAAATAACCAAGTCTTGCTTCACAGCAGTCGTCGTCGTGACAGCCTTGAAGCCTTTATGGGTTTTTTCTAGAACGGATACGTTCGCGACCACAAAGCCTGCTTCTTGCAACGATGTCTGTATCGAATTCCACACACTTGCTTTGGTGTTTGAGAATTCAATGGTCATCCAGCGACCAGGTTTTAGTACTCTATGTGCCTCACGAAAGCATTTCGTCATTAACGTTCTGTATTCATCGACTGTTTTTTTCTGAGTTTTGTTTTCAATCGCTTCGTGTGTTTGGTTTGTCGTTACTTTTATCCAAGATTCCCATAAGAAATTTAGCTCCGAATACATAATATTCGACCCAAACGGTGGGTCGATGAACAAGTAGTCAACAGAGTTATCCGGAATTTGAAGATTCGTCGCGCTTCCAGTGGATACAACAGCATCCTTGCCTGGAGCGGTGTAAGGAACTGACTTAATCCTTAGGCCAAACCGCTCTAAGGGGTTAGTTTCGACAGAGATAGAGCTAATATATAGCGTTCCTTGAAGCGTTTGGCCGATGACGCCACCACCGCCTCCGAAATAGTTGGAGGCTAGAAGCCTGTTCAGGCGATTTGTCCAGGCCATTGACGACGTGAACCATAATCCTAAAGCCGGGCATTCGTGCGATTCATGAAAAATTTGATCTCTGAGATATGCGAGAACGGATAATGTTCGATTAGTATAAAAGTGGTGAGCGTGAGTTACGCCAATGCGTAACGGCTCTCCAGTCTTATCACCTTTCATTAATTTAGTTGTGGGATGCCAACACGTTGGCTGCAGATTTAAGCTTTTTGCGAAGATTGCCTCATCCGCTTCATCAAATTCTTTTTCATATCTCTTGCTACCTAGTGAATAGTTAATCGCAACTGGAACTTGCTTTATTTGGCGGTGCTCTTTTTGTAAGCCGTTGTCAAAGTAGCTAGTCCACGCTCGTTCAACATTTCGCTTGGAGAGCTCTGCATTGCAAGAAGGACAGTTGAACGTGTCTTCAATGCCCCCCCTTTCGCGATTAACTGCAGCGGTCCAATAGATGATTTCGCTCTGACACTCAGAACAGATAAATACATCTGACCATATTACAAAATTCACCCACCCGATTTGACCAATGTTGCTAAGATCAGGGGCATTGCTGTTGATGACGAGTTCTCTAGCGCGAGTGATGGTATCGGCACTAGGCTGGTGCAATGTCTGGTACATCCAAGAAAAGTGCGCGCGAGCGGAGTTAAGTATCCTTTGTGCTCGTTCTTCAAAGTCGAGAACGTCAACTCTAGTGTTGAAGCCATGAGCAATAAGCGAGGCAGCAGGAGAGAGATCGTTTAGGACGCAAAAACGCTCACCGAGTTGGGATACTGGAACCCATTCGGATTTGCCGATTTGACTTTGTCTCTCAAGAATGACGCCATTTTCGTCTACCATATAACCTAAGGATTCGATCTCACGTTTATCCCCACAGAGTTGTGCGGCGACTCCGGTCATGCCCGTGCCACAGAATCCGTCTAGGACAATCTCCCCTGGGTGTGTGTAATGGAGGAGATAGCGCATGACGGCTTTGTGTGGCACTTTGGTATGATAACTATGGGCGTTGTAGACGGAAGCGTTTTTACCTTCCTTTACGTCCGCAGCGAATGGTTCTTTCTTATAGCCATCATTTGGTTCATACGGCGTCCCACGGTGCCGTATGAAATCATCAAGCCAGGGGTTCGGGCATGCGGTGTAGTATGGCGGATCCGAAATTTCCAATATCGACTCGTCGGTGCCCTGTGGAAATCCCTCTAGGTTTCGGAAGTCGGGATCCTTCAGTCGCTCGGCCAGCAACTTCAGAAAATGTTCGCGCCGCGCAGCCTCGCTGGGAAACGTCATGCCGAGGCACTCGACGGAGGCGTCGGCAGATTGTTTCTTACTCTTAAGTAGGTCGCTCATAAGGTCGGTCTCGTCTCTCTCAACTTATAGCGTTCGGTCACTCCACAACGAAGCGCAGCTTGGTGGTATCCTTACCCCTGCAGCGATCGTTTAGGAGTGTCTCGAAGCGCTTGCGCAGATCCTCCGGGGTTGCCGGAGACCCCCCCTGTAGCAGCGCCTGTTTGATGTCCTCACCAGTGACCGTGATTTTCTCTAGTCCCGAGAGTGCCTCCTGAACGGCCGCGATGAACTCGGGTGTCACCATATCCGGGACAATCCCACTCGCGGCGAAGTTGGTCACGATCTTGCGAGACGAGTCCTTCAGCAGCTCAAAGTTGGACTGGATGATCGGGTCTTCGAGGTTTTCGACCAGCGTCTGAACCCAATTTCCGAGTAGCCGGTCGAGTTCATCGTCGAGTTGCTTCAGCACGTTGGCGGCGGGGAGCATGTCGCCTTGCTCGTTGGCTGGCCGGTAGTTGCAGTGCGGGCAGACCGGGCTCGCCGTGAGCTCGGAATCAACGAGCGATGCGCAGCTCCTCAGCTTGTCCAGCTTTTCCTCGAAACTCGTAAGCTGGCTGGTCGGCAACAAGGAGATACCGGCAAGCACGCGCATCGAGACGAGACGTGGGTCCTTTTGCAGGGCGGACTTTGTCTTGTCTTCCGCCACGCCCAGCCGGGCCTTGCTGTGCTGCGCCGAGTAGACCGCGATGTAGTCCTTTTTCAACTGGGCCAGCGTCTGTCGATACTCGGCGGCATGCTGTGCTGTTCGGTCAGCAGTCAGCTTGTCGAGCACCTGCTTTCGCGTGTCCTGCGCCTTCTTCACCCACTCGTGTTCCGGCGATAGCAATATTTCGCCTTGGGATAGATAGCCCGCCGTGCTGCCAAGTTCACCGACCAGCTCCAGCATCCGCTCGACAGCACCCAGAACGTCCAGGTTCTTTTTCTGCGCCGTGATATCGTCGGAGCTGATGCGCAGGTTCTTCAGCTTACCTACGGTGTTGTAGGGTGCAAGGCTCTCGGAGAAGCCCTTCAGTGCGTCAAGCTTGCTGCGCCAGTCGGCGATCTCCTCCTCCCGCAGAAGCGGCTGGCCCCAGAAGCTCAGCCGGCCTTGCATGTCCGTCGTAGCGCTCAGAACCCGGCGCGTGAGCTTGCTGACTTCTTCCTGGAGACGTTTGACCGGCTCGTCGGAGCCTTGGGTCGCCTGCTGAGCGAGGCCGGGCGGCAGATCGAGCATCTCGAACAGCGTTCGAAGGACCGCGACGTTGATTTCCTTCGGTGTCTCGACATGCTTGAACTGCTTCAGCTCGTCCATTGACCGTTCGGCGAGCAGGGGGAGCTTGCCGGAGTCGATCTTGTCGCCGGTGATGGCCAAGACGATGTCGCCCGCGTAGACCAGCCCGCTTAGCACGGTCACCAGTAGATCTGGCTCGAGGCGGAATTTGACTGGCGCGAAGTGTTCCACGTCGGTATCACCGCTGAGGAGCTCCGCGCGGTTCAAAACCTGGCCGTGGCCTTTCGTTTTGAGCCGCGAGAGCACCTCCTGCGCATAGCGCGAGCGGGTAGGTTCGATGCGATCACCGTCCAGCATCTCCAGACCATCGAGGATGACTACGGCGTCCTTGGTGCGGTTGCCGCCGGCCAGCGCTCGCAGGGCGTTCCCGACGAGCTGTCTCCGGTTGGACTCGGTTACCAGCGCGGAAAAGGTGGGGTACTCGGGCGCCACGTCGGCGAACTGGTTGTTCAGTGCTAGGCCGGAGATGACGTTCACCACGTCCCGGAAATTGATGCGTTCCTCGGGACCGAGACGGGCCTTGTCGCGAAGCGAGATGCCCTTGGTCCACTCCTGCAGGGTCTTCGCCTTGCCCTGGTAGGTGACTTCGTAGGCTGTCATTTGCTTTTCCTGCAGCCACTTGCTCATGTCACGCAGGGCGTCTTTTGCCTTGTCAAGGTAGATCGACTTTGCGCCGCCGCTGGCGGTCGACGCGAGATCCTGCGCCGCGGCATAGAAGGACAGGTGGCGTCGGATCGCATCGTCAAGGCCCTTCAGCCTGAAGAATACCTCGTCGGGCTTGTGATCGTCGCGAAAGCGGGGCGGCTCGAATGGCTGGATGAAGTAGATGTAGAAGTCGCGCTCGGGCTGGGCAGTTGGACGGTCGTTCGGCGCGCCGAAGAAGAGGTAGCCGTCGCGTTCGACCCGGTGGTCCTGCCATTCGACCTGGTACTGCCAGATCTGGTGGCCAGTGACATAGCTTGCCTCATCGGTGCGTTCCATGAGTTGGCGGATCGCGCTGTAGTAAGCACGGTCCAGCGTGTCGTCGGAGAGGGTTTCAGCGCGCTTCTCTATCTGGGCGTCGTAGTCGACGTCCTTCTTGAGGTCCAGATAGTACTGTTCGGTGTCCGGCGCCTTGGAGATGAACTGGCCGTTGACGGTCTTCAGCGTTTCGCGCAGGACGGTTTGAACCTGGGAGAGGAGATCGGCTTCGGGATCGCCGCCCATGTCCTCGATACCAGGCTGGAAGAGGCACAGAGTGTCGCGTAGCTCCTCGGCGGTCGGGCCAACGGGCACGTAGATGTCGCCGCCGGTTGTCAGACGATGCACCGAGAGGCCGTCGATGATCCGCAGCGCCATCGGTCTGTAGGCCGGGCGAGTGAACGCCTTGGTGACGCGCTCTGTCAGAACCTCCGAAACCTTGAGCACCGGGCCGATGTTCGGGTCGGCGCGCAGCACCTGATTGGATTTCACCGTATCCCAGAACTTGTCGTAGCCGATCAGGCCCGGACGATCTTCTGGCACGTTGTCGTCTAGAATTGCCTGAATCTGGTCGCGGAGCGTGACGAGGGCACCGCGCTTTTCCGTGAACACCAACCTCTCGAACGTGCCGATGTAGTCGGGATGGACGGGGAACAGTCGGACATACTCGTCCATACGCTCGTTCATAGAGCCGTAAAATTTGGCAAAGGGTGTGAGGTAGGTCCGGATCTTGTTTTGTTGATCGGCCGACTTTTTCAGTAGGCGCTCCGCCACTACGAAACTCACATCCTGGCGTGCGAGCAGAACCTGCGTGAAGCGGTCCTTCACCCTGCGAAGGCTGTCGGCTACGTGCTGAAAGCGACTGCTATCGAAGATCGCTTCCTGCACACCTGCCACGAAGCGGAAGCGAAGGTGTTTAGTGACCTCGCCGATCTCGCGCAGGAAGGATAGGTCGAGGACGAGATCGTGATCCCGGCGGGAGCGGAGATAGTCGAGAAACTCGTCGACGACGAGCAGAACGCCGTGGTTCGGATGAATCTCGGCGAACGCCGCCATCATCTCCTCGAACGCGGCCTTGTTGTTGGTCACCTTGTCGGCGGGCGGGAAAGTGTAGCTGACGCCGTGTTTTTCGAGGAAGAGTTCGAGCTGCTGCGTAATGATATCCCGGAGAGACATCTGGCTGGAGATCTCGATGCGATGGACCTTGAATTTGCCGGCAATCGATTCCGCCGCTTCAGCCACTTTGGGATGTTGGATCAGCGGCACATAGGCGGCGTCTTCGGCGACCAGTGAAAGCACCGACATCAAGTGCGACTTACCGGTCCCGTAGTTGCCGACGATAAGTACGCCCATGTGGTCCACCGCCTCATCGAAGGAGAGCTGGGGGATCATGAGCTTTGCGATCCGCGCGGCCATGTCGTCCGAAATGACGTAGGTCGAAACCAGCTTTTTTGCTTCGGACGGACGGTTGGCGTCTAAAAGCTGGATAACCGATTCGATCGGCTCGAATTGGATGAGATCTCCATAACGCATCGACATCTCGTTTTCCCCCTTCAATGAATTATGAATGGGACCAGGCCGCCGATGCCGTAGTCCTGATGTTCTGGGTGCCCGGTCGCAGCATAGGAGAGCCTGTCGTTCTCAAACTCTCCCGGCCAAACCGCAATAACTCGACGCGAATGGGCGTGGTGTCTCAGTAAATCAAGCGGACTGAGCCGCAATGACCGATCGAACAGAAGCTCAAGGTTATCCATCAGCAGAAGCTCATGGCTGGCGAAGTCATCTGCCAGGTCTTTTACAACGTCAGCTACGTGCAGGTGTCGACGAGTCCCTGGTACCGCAAGTAGTTGTCGACCGAGGACAGCTCCGATGTTCAGTATCCGGACATGTCTGATCACGGATAATTGCTGCAGTAGATTGCTCTTTCCTGATCTGGGAGGACCTATCAGCAGGACTAATTTGCTATTAAGTCCTGAGATGTCCTCAACGAGGTGATTCAATTTATCGATCATGCACTATCCTTCCATCCTGGGAGATGAAGGTAGGGCATGCGGTAAGATGCTCAGTTCGGCGCTATTGAGTAAGACAATCTGCTGGTCTTGCGGCTTGCGCGCCGAAGGATCCGTATCAAGCCCAAGACGGCGTAGGGCATAATAGAGGAGTGCCTTGCGAACCTTGATCTTGGCTCGCCCGCCGCGCATGCCGTAATCGAGCGATATGACTTTCTGCTGCGTGTCTGACAGATCAGGGTGTGGTCCAATTTCGAGGGTAACTTCGCTGTTCCACTCAGTGTCAGCTTCCGAGGCGACGTCGCTGGAGCGGGACCCTCGGGTTTCAAGAATTCGTGAGAGAAGGAAGTCCTTGAACGCCTTGTCGGTCAGGCAAAAGGCACGGGTGTGCCAGCGAAACCCATCAAAGCCGATGGCATGCGGTGCAATCCAGCGCCAGCGCGGCTCGGGTTGGGACAGCGACTGGTATTTAACCTCGACAGCTTCTTTTCGTCGGATGGCAGCGATCACGGTACGGAGCGTTTTTGCATCGACGCCACGAGCCGGCGTAGGGGCGGCATCGTAAGACGGAAACTGGCCAATCCAGGCGTCCGAGGCATCCAGGATGCCATCAGCTACGGAGCGGAGTTGAGAAAGATAGCGGCTCGCGTCAGGCTTCAGGAATATGGGGGAGAATGAGGATCCACGGATGTAGGCGCGGGCGCTCTTGTCATAGACCATGTTGTCCTGAGCCATGCCGAGATAGCGGTTCAGGTCGGTCGATGCCTGATTAACCGACACGCCGAACGCATCTATCAGATCCCCCCTGTTCACATGGCCCTCCCAAAACAGCCGAAACTCGATAAACTCGAGTCGACGCTCGACACCCCACCGTAGGTCCGATTTTTCTGGTGTCACCGCGAACTCCCCTTGCATAACCAGCACTGTAACTATGTATGCACAGTTTCTGGTCCCTTTGTGAAGGTATCTGAGAACGCCTGCGGTTTCAATCGAAATTAATCGTATATGGCGAGTATTCGGGCTGCTGGTCGAAACATTGGGGTGCGCCAAGAGGGCGTAACTGCAACCCTGCTTGGCGCACCCTATCAAAACGAGAGCGACCCATGTCGGGTGCCCTCGCGGCCGACGATATGGCCGCCGGCCTCGGTGGGCTCCGAGCGGGATCGCCGCCATCCCCACCACCGCCCTTGATCCGTCCCTTACGACGGCGTCTCCGACGGTCCCCGCGCTTGATGGGTCCGGGTCCCCTTACTCCCTTTCGAGGTCGCGGGTGTCAGCGCCGATGGCGTCCATTACTGTCCGCAGTTCCCCGAGGAGCGAGCCGTGGTGGCGGTCCAGGTAGTCCGCCACCATGTCGTTCTTGAGCAGCTTGTTGAGATATCCCTTGGCGACCACCAGGGTGAACATGGTGTCACCCAGGGTCTCCTCAACGTTCCGGTATTCGTGCTGGAGCCGTTCCATCTCCCGCTCCATGCGGGCAATGTCCTCTGGCGAGACGCCCTTGAGGACGGTTTTCTTTTCGGGCTGAACCAGTTTCTCCGGGGCCATTCCGGCTAGCAAAACCTTGGCGTAAGTGACAGTGTATCGGTTGGCCGAGATCATCATCTCGGCGGCTTCAATCTGGGCCATCGGTTTCATCTTTCGAAGCAAGCCGAAGACTTGGATGCCGACCATCTTGTCCTTCAGCAGCTCAACCGCCTCCGGGACGATGCCCCGGAGCATGTTCTGGCGTTCACGGACGCGCTTGACGTCGACATCAAGCGCCACAGCGATTCGTTCCTGGGAGACGCCGCGTTCGATCGCGCGGACGATCATCTTGTGCTCTTGGACCGCGCTCAGCCGGTTGATCCGGCGGTTGTACGTGAAGCTCTCGTCGTCGGTGGAGACTAGGCATAGAACCTGCTCTTCGCCGATTTCGCGCAGAGCAGCCATGCGAAGATGACCGTCGAGCAGAATATATTGCGACGCGCCCCGTTTCCCTTTGTCAGGAAAGACGGCCAGCGGCTCGATAACGCCGACGTCCCGGACAGATGCCAGGATGGTTCGATACTTCCTGGAGCGAAGCATATCCTTGGTAATCGCTCGTGTTGGTGCGATCCGGTCCAACGATACGAGGACCGTCTCGTCGAGAAATCCCTTGGTGACGCCGCTCACGGGTGCAGCCTTTCCGCTAAGGGTTGGGGCATGTCCGCGAAGCCCTCGGCACGCAACAGGGTGCGGAAGTGCTCGTCGCCCAACAGGCGGCGTAAGGCAGTGACGAGGAACAAGAGGCGCTGCTCGTTGATTTCAGCTTTCTTGATCATCAGCTTTTGGCGTCGGACCTCATCCTGGTAGGTTTGAACGAGCTTATTGGCGGAAAGCGGTCGCCCTGTCTTCTTTGCATAAGTCCGATAGCGCTTGCCCATGAAGCGTCGCCGTTCGATCAGACGACGGACCCGGATCAATTGATCACCTTTCAGTGCGCCTGTTTCATAGGCATCTGCCATGGCGTTTTGAAGGTCGGCTTCATTGCTGCGCGAGATCTCTACGGCCATGCTGAGCGGCAGCACATTTTTCTCCACAGCGCCAATAAGTCGCTCCTCACCCTCCTTCAATAAATGCAGGACGCCGCGAACGTAGGTGGGGTCAAGGTCGGTCTTTTGGGCAATATCGGCTACTCGGTATCCCCGTTCTTCCAGGTCGCGGATTCCATGAAGCAGATCGAGGTTGGTGTGCTTGCGGCGGGCCAGGTTCTCAATCAGGCTCATCAGATAGCAGTCCTGTTCGGATGCCTTGATGACGATGGCGGGGATTTCTGTTTCTCCCAGTGCCTGAAACGCCTCCAACCGTCCCTGGCCGCAGACAAGATCGTATCCAGATTTTTTCGGTGTCACGGTGATCGGGCGCTTAAGGCCGAGTGAAGCGATGTTGTCGACGATCCCCACAAACACCTTCTTGTTTCGGACACGGGGATTGATGACCCGGATCTGGTCGATGGGGATCATTTCAACAACGGGGGTAGGGGATGTGGCGTCGGTCATCATGCCACCTCCTTGAGATTCACGCGGGTGGCTAGACGATGGAGAAACTCGAGGCTGTCAAAGCGGTAGATATCGAGGCTGGCACCGTTCTCTTCGGCAAGGCGAAGACGTTTCCAGTTCATGTCGATGGCCGGCAGGAGGTAATAATCCAGAGGCTCCTGGTTACCGTGCGCCATTCGGACGGCGACAGTGATGTCAGGAGCCAGACCGGTCTCAAAACGGATGTTCCAACGTAAGGATCCGGCTGCAGTCTCCTGGCAGCGACTGAGCACCAGGGATACCGTGAATTCCCTGTTGATCCAGAGCAGCCCCGTTTCAGGATCGACTTCCACGGTTCCCCCGAGCGCGCTGATACGTTCTATGGTCTCGGCAACCAGGTCCGGGTGCATCTCCCTCAAGGCTCGGTTGATCTCGATGTAACGGTAATCCCGATCCGGCGTATAGCCGATCTTTTGATAGGCACGGATAAGGCTGCCGAACCGATGGCGATAGGCTCCGGAAGAGGGCATATCCTCGGTTTCGTCGATGATCAGACCTGAGAGAGCGCCATGTTCACGCCACAGGGCCGTCAGGTGTTCCAGCATCTCATCATCGGTGAAGCGGCGGTTCCGCTCCTCGATAATGGCCTGGGCAGCCCGGAACAGGTCGGGGTCGACGATGCCTTCGAAAACGCCTTCGGAACGGACCCACATGTCTGGCGGATTGACGACGCGCTTTTTCTTCAGTTTACAGGATGAGCGATTGTAGACGTTATTGCCGATGTACTTCTCATTGGTGAGAAGCTGATGTACGGCGGCGCGGGTCCATGGCCGGTCAAGGTCGCTGAGGAGACCCTGATCGTTCAGAATGGCCGCAATCTGGGCCTCTGTCTTTTTGTCCTCGACGAAGGCCCGATATACCCAGTTGACGGTTTCGACTTCTTCTTCTGGCCCCGGCACCAAGATGACGCGATCCGTTTGCAGGCTTTTTCTATCGCCTCGATCCAGTAGCCCCTTAGGGGATCCGGTCTCGTCCACCATCATGCGCCGCAGACCAAACCCGGCAGGTCCGCCCTGTCGATAGCCCAGTTCGATCAGTCGGCATTGCCCGGCGAAGACCTTGACCGAAAGTTCCCGGCTGTATTCCCCTGCCATGGCACGTTTGACCGTTTTGACGATGGTGGAGCTGATGCTGCCGTCGTTCTCGAACTGCTCGGCGCAATACTCGACCCGGATGCCGGCCCGCTTGCAGAGATATTCGTAGTAGGCGCTTTCGTCGGAATCCTGGAACCGGCCCCAGCGACTGACGTCGTATACCAAGATCACATTAAAGTCGGCTCGATCTGCTTCGACATCAGCAATCAACTGCTGAAGGCCAGCCCGTCCACCAATGTTGAGGCCACTCCGTCCTTCGTCGGCATAGGTACGGACGATCTGATACCCGCGCCGGGCGGCGAACTGCCGGATGGTGTCGGCTTGGTTTTCGGTCGAGTACTTCTGATGCTCGGTGGACATCCGGACGTACTCGGCGGCACGGATTTCCGTTTGATCGTTGCTTTTTTGGTCGTTCACGGTAACCCCGCCTAAAATGGATGACGTCGGACGGGGATCAACAATATTTTACATAGTGTATAATTACAAGCCCAAAGAATAGGGGGGTGTGAGTGTTTTCAGCGGCTTCTCTTCCTTGAGGGGTCGAAAATCACGACGCGGCTTTGAGAATCGTTTGAGCGACACCGAAGGGGAGCCCTTTAGGGTCTCCCGCATAGATCCATTCCATGGTCACGCCGTGCAGTCGGTAAAGCTCGGCCATGGCCAAGGGATCTGGCATGCGCTTCCCACTTTCCCAGTGATTCCAGGCGGCAGCCTTAACGCCGATGGCTTCGTAAAGGTCTTTTTGGCTCAGCCCAAGCGCCAGCCTTGCCGCCTTCAGGCGAGCGCCGATTTGAATCTGTTCGTCGTCGTTGCGTGATCGAGGCATGGTCTGAAATACTTTACATATTGTAATTATCGCTGTCGACCGACTTATCGGTCGTCGTGTAAAGTAGAAGAAGTCACCCAAGTGCATCTTGTAGGAAACCAGCGACGGCGTTGGCCGCCAGTTTCACGGGATCGGCCGCGAGGTGGGCGTAGCGCGCCGTGGTCTGAACTTGCGTGTGACCGAGCAGTTTGCCGATCATCGGAAGCCCATGGCCAGCCGACACGGCGGTTGAAGCGAAAGTGTGGCGAAGGTCGTGAATGCGCACATCTGCAATGCCAGCCCGCTTGCGAATACGCCGCCAGGGAGGCTGGAGGTCGGTGAGATGGGCTCCTGGATTTTTCCCAGTGATGACCCAGGGGTTGTCTTCGATCCGTTCGATCTTGCTGAGCACCTGCAGTGCTGGTGCGCCGATATGGACGGTCTTCGCGCCGGTCTTGGAATCAGGCAGGTGGAGCGCCGAGCCCTCAAAATCGACATAATCCCACTTGAGGGTCATGATCTCGGACAATCGGCACCCGGTGAAAATCAGAAGGCGCAGGGCATTGATGGCCGATTGGCTCTCAATGCCCTCCTGTTCAGATTGCCGCAGTACCTCTCCAAGCCGTGCAAGTTCATCCTTGGTCAGATAGCGCTCTCGTTTCTTCTCGGGGTATTTCTTGATGTGCCGGCAGGGATTGGTGCCGTCAGTGCGCAGTCCCCAGACCTCAGCCAGGTTGAACGCCTTGGACAAAAATTGGAGGCACCGATTGGCCTGGATCGGCGTGTGGCGGAGGTCGTGATGGAACTTAGCAATGTCCGAGCGCTCGACTTCGCCGACGCGCAGGTGGCCGATCCGGCTCCGGATATAGGCCTTGGCGTAATAGCGGTAGCCGACGACCGTGCCGGGTTTGCAATGCTGGGCAGCATGCTCGTCGATGACACGTCGGCAGAGGTCGTCGATGGTGAGTTCGTTCCGGGCTTTCTCTCGGGCACCCGCCGGATCGTCACCATCCTTCACTCGGCCGAGAACCTTGATTGCTTCTCCGCGCGCTTTTTCAGTCGTAAGGATGCCGTGGAGGCCGAGGCTCATGCGTCGGAATTTCCGACCGATGCGATATTGGACCAGATAAGAGCGTTTGCCGCTGGGCAAAATGCGAGCGCCGAAGCCGGGGATTTCGCTGTCGAAAATGATGTAGTCCTTGTCTCGGACTTCGGCGGACTCGACAAGGCGTTTGGTGATCTTGGGCATGGAGCAGGGGCCTCCTTCGCGAGATGGTTTCGATTAACTCGCTGCGACCCGCCGATAATCCATGGACTCACCATGGACGCATGAGGGCGAAAGTCACCGCGCGTTGGTTCGAAACCACTAGAAGCCCAGTCCGTCATATTATCAAGTAATATCAACAAGTTAGCGCATTTCTGCGTAATCATTCGAAGCCGTGAGAACAAACCAAGAATCGTCTCATAACCTGAAGGTCGCAGGTTCAAATCCTGCTCCCGCAACCAACACGTCAAACCCCGGCATTGCGCCGGGGTTTTGTCGTTTTAGGCGATGACGGTTGCAGCGGATTTTCGCTCAACCTGTGTTCGCAGCGGTTCGTAAAGGTGTGGATTGTAAAGTTTGAAGGCATTGAGGTTCGTCTCGAATGTCTTCTTCGCTTCCTGATCGATGACGACGGTCGATTTTGTCACGAGAAACTCACTCCAGCGCACGGCGAAAGCGTCACAAGGTAAAGGCAGGTGGTTGATAAACCGTTATAGCACGACAACCAAAGGCCGCGCGCCTGCGGGACATTATCTGCTTGAAATCAGCGCAGCTCGCCGGCGTAGGCGCGCCGATCGAATGTGATTGCCTTAATCAGGGCGTAAACGCGGCTGCCCGGAGTCAGGCTCAGGTCCCTCACGGAGGCGCGTGTGATCCGTGCGCGGATGCGCGCGCCGCCGATATCGACGAGCGTTTCCGCATACGCGGTATTCTTCTCTTCGTTGATCTCGGCAACGGTCCCGGCGATGACGTTGCGGATGCTGATCCCCTTCGGTCGCTCGGTCGCAAGCGACACGTCGCGCGCGCGGATGCGCAGCCGGATCTCATGATCCGGGCCGGCATCGACCAGCGGAATATCGATCGGCTGCCCGTACAGGCTTGCGTGCGTGATCTTGAGATCGTCGTCGTGATTGACGACACGGGCGGAGACGATAACACCGGCCTCGAAGCGGCCCGTCGCCGGGTGCAGATCTAGCCGTTCCAGCACGCCGCCGACTTCACCTTCCGCGACCTTGCGTCCTTTGTTGAGAACGATCATGTGCGAGGCCAGGCGGGCAACTTCGGACATGTCGTGACTGACGTAAAGCACCGGCAGCGCGAGGGTGTCCTGAAGGGCTTCGAGATATGGGAGGATTTCCTCTTTCGCAAAGCGGTCAAGGGCTGCCAAGGGCTCGTCCATCAGCAACAGGCTGGGACGTGCCAAGAGTGCGCGGCCAATCGCGACGCGCTGACGTTCGCCGCCGGAAAGGGCGTCCGGCGCACGGTCGAGCAAGGGCCCGATGCCCAGCAGTTCGACAACGTCGTCGAACACGAGCCCGTTGGCGCCGCCGTTCGTCGTTCGCCGGGCACCGTACGTCAGGTTGCCGCGAACGGAGAGGTGAGGGAACAGGCTCGCTTCCTGGAAAACGTAGCCGACCGGGCGCCGGTAAGGCTTCAGGAACATCCCGGAATAGTCATCCTGCCAGACATTTCCGCCGACCCTGAGCCGCCCGGGCAGTCGGGTCAGACCGGCGACGCAACGGAGGACACTGGTCTTGCCGCAGCCGGACTGGCCGAAGACGGCCGTGATCCCGGTCGCCGGGGCGGTGAACGCGACATCAAGGTCGAACCCGCCGAGGCGGCCTGCAAATGCAGCGTCGATGGTTGCGCCCGGCGTCATTTCCCGGCCCTCGCAAAGCGTCTTTGCAGCAGTGTCATGGAGAATATGACAACGAAGGCGAAAACGAGCATGCCGCCCGCGAGGATGTGCGCCTTGGTCCATTGCAGGGTTTCGACGTAATCATAAATTGCGACGGAGAGGACACGCGTTTCACCGGGAATATTGCCGCCGATCATCAGGACGACTCCGAACTCGCCCACCGTGTGAGCAAATCCGAGCACGGCGCCGGTGACGAATCCGGGCCGTGCCAGCGGCAATGCAACCGACCAGAAGGCATCCCACGGCGAAGCACGAAGTGTTGCCGCGACCTCGAACGGCCGGTCGCCGATGGCTTCGAAAGCATTGCGGATCGGCTGTACGACGAAGGGCATGGAATAGAACACAGAGCCGATAACCAGGCCCTCGAATGTAAACGCGAGCGAACGGGCGCCGTAGAGGCCGGCGATCATGCCGCCCGGCCCGTCCGGTCCCAGGGCGACCAGCAGATAGAAACCCAGCACCGTGGGCGGTAGAACCAGCGGGAGCGCCACCACGGTCGCCACGATTTCCTTGAACCTCGATCTGGACCGTGCAAGCCACCAGGCGATTGGTGTGCCGATGATGAGCAGCGCGACCGTGGTGACGGTGGCCAATGCAATCGTAAGACGGATCGGGGACCAGAGTTCGGCGAAATCCAGCATAATCGGTGCCGCCTTACTCGCTTGATCCGTAACCGTACTTGGCGAGAACCGTCCGGACCGCCGCACTTTTCAGGAGGTGAAGAAACGCCTCCGCCGCCGGATTGCCGCTGCCGTGTTTGAGGAGCACGGCGTCCTGTCGGATCGGTTGATAAAGGTCCTGTGGCACTTCCCACATTGAACCGCCCGTGCGGTTCACCAGCTGGGACTGGGCCACGAAACCCAATTCCGCGTTGCCCGTTTCGACGAACTGGAATGTCTGGGCAATGTTGTTGCCGTATACGAAATTGGGTGAGAGCGCATCGAGCACCTCCATCTTACGCATTGCCTGGACCGCCGCGGCGCCATAAGGCGCGGTGACGGGGTTGGCCAGTGCAATTCTGTCGAATTGTCGAAGCGTCAGGATTTCTGGCCCGGACACGAGATCGGGATTGCGCGAATACAGAGCAATTTTCCCGATCGCGTACGTAAATTCACTTCCCGATACGGCAAGGCCTTCATGCACTGCTTTTTGCGGGCGTTCATGATCGGCTGCAAGGAATGCATCGAATGGTGCACCTTGACTAATCTGCGTATAAAGCGTGCCGGTCGAGGCGAAGCTGAACACGGCCCGATGCCGAGTCTGATCGCTGAACAGACGTCCGATGTCACGTGCGGCGTCGGCGAAATTGGCGGCCACGGCGATATGTGCATCGTCTGCTGCTGCAGGTCGGACGAGCACCGTCAATAAGAAAATAGCAGCGCCCGCGAGGCGGAAATTGGCGGTTTTCGGCACGGCGGCACTCCGAAATATTCATCTGAACATATCGGCGCAGCGGTGCCGGTTCAACCGCTATTTCCGATTGGATATATTGGGGAGAGCGGTCCGGAGCTTCGTCATCTCCTTGCCGATCGCCTTATTGGTAAGGGATTCCATATGACGGTAGCTATCGAGCACTTTCTCACCGGTCGGTGTCAGGGAAGCACCGCCACGGGCATTGCCGCCCCTGCTCGTTTCGACCATGGGCTCATCGAAGAAAGTGTTCATGGCTTCAACGAGTGTCCACGCGCGCTTGTAGCTCATGCCCATGCGGCGTCCGGCAGCGGCGATCGAACCGGTCTCTCGAATGCCGGCCAAGATGTCGGCTTTGCCGGGGCCTATGGCGACCCCCGGTTTCAGCACGATGCGCAACCGCGCACCGGTCGTCTTGTTGCCCGCTTTCATAGTGGATTTATAGACCGCACCGCGGCGTATGTCACTTTGCACCGGGTGTGTTGTATCGCGTCAGATCGGCTTTCTGTTGGCAGGCGGCAGGTCTTCGGTAACCAGATCCGTAGAGACGCCGATCTGGCGCAGAAACTCGTTCACAGCGGCGGTGGCTCCGGGGGCGCTTTGGGCGGCTGGGGATGTCTTCGCCGCGGGCGCCTTGTTCGGTTTGCCGACGGGCACATTGATTTTCTCGCCGAGCGCCATGTTGATCGTTGAAGCCAGCAGGGCGATATCGATCGGCTTGATGACGACCGCGTCCATGCCCGCTTCGTAGAACCCCTTCCTGTTCTCCTCCATGGCATCGGCGGTAAGGGCGACGATCGGGATGGTGTTCTTTTCGGAGTTCGGCGGCGCGCCCGCAGAGACATTGGCCGAACTTGACCTTGCTGCATTGCGCCTTGATTTCGGCATCCATATTGCGTTCTGCGACGAGTTCCAGTTCCATATCGCCGGCGGCGTCAGTCCTGGTCAGAAACACACCGGCCTTCGGCAGGAATGCGAGCCAGCTCAGCGTCAGCAGCACATCCAGACAGTTTCCGAGGATATCGTTCAGGGGGACCGGCTTTACGGCCTCGCCAAGAAGCGTGTTCAGGGCTTGGTTGTTTTCGGCAATCCGGTCGATGTCTTCGGTCATGATGCCTCTTTGCGCATGTTGGCAAATCTGGATTTTCCGTGGCGCCGGGCATTGCCGTATGTCGCGTGTACGCCGCGCCGCCTTGTTCCTCACCTCGCACGGTATGGTAAATTTGTAAGTTGGCGATTTTCGGCGGATGCCGTTTTGTAAATGTATGTAATCGGATTGGGCGGGTGTCTCGGAATTGCTGATTTCGACCGCGGCGCAGATATAAGGTCGCTCTTTCCCTCGAATGCCGATGGTGCTCGGGTGTGTACCCGGGCACCATTTCGGTTCATATTACCGGTATCGAACGTGTTCAGGTTCTCAATTGAACCGGTGGGAGTGGATATCGGCCCAGGCCATGGCGAAAACGAAGAAATCGGCACCCAAGCAGAAAATCCGGCCCGGCGGCACATTGTTCGAAGGGCCTGAATCCGTCATGCGTATTCTCGGCGCGATTGCCTGGGAGTACGACGTCAAAGCTTCCAAATTCATCGACGTCAGCTTCGAGGGGGATGAATTCTTCGGGTATGACCATGATGAATGGTTGGATCTTCAGCTTTGGCCATCACACATCCATCCGGACGACAGAAGCCACGTCGTATCGAGGCGCATGGCAGCCCATACCAACGGCAAAGGGTTGGATGTCGAATATCGGCTGCGGGGTAAGGACGACGAGTACGTCTGGGTGCGCGAGCTATCCGGGCTGGTAAGGGAAACGGAGCGGGAGTTCGTCACCAAGGGCATTCTTTGCGATGTGACTGAATCCCACGGCGCACGGGGGTTGGCGCCGGAACGGGAATATCAGTATCGCAAGCTTCTGGAGTCCATGCCGGATGCGTTCCTGATCGAGCAGGACAACAAGATCGTTTTCGCCAACCCGGCGGCGGAGCGGATGTTCGAGGTGGAGACCGGTCTGACCCTCATTGGGCGTGAGGCCGATAAGGTGTTTGTGGATACCCACCACGCACAGGCACGCATCGATACGCTGACCAAGGGAGGGCGCAAGGTATGCACGTCCAACGAGGCCGTGGAGTCCCTGTCCGGACATTCATTCGATGCCGAGATCGTCAGCTGTCTGACGGTCTGGCGTGACCGCAAGGCAATCCAAACCGTTGTCCGGGACCTGTCATGGCTGAACAAGGTCCTCGAACTTTTGCGCGACGAGCGTAACCTGATGAAGCTGATCCTGGACCATATTGGTGACGGGGTGTGCCTTATCGATTCGGATGGCTTGATCAAATCCACGAACCCGCCGCTGGTCCAGATGCTTGGCAGGTCGGAAGCGCAGTTCTTCGGTCAGTCCGCACATCAGCGGTTCCACAATCTTGACCAGCACGGCGAAACGAGTGCCGAAGATTGCCCATTATGCGCCCGCCAGCGGCAGGGAGAATTTTTCCAGTTCGAGAAAAGCTTTGTCCGAGGAAGCGACGGCGCCAGCGTATATCTACAGTTCGACAACACACCGATCTTCAATGCCGATCAGCCATTCGGTGCCGTCGTCACGGTACGTGATCTTACCGTTGAACGAGAGAGCAAAGCGGAAATCGAAAAACTGACACGTGCCATCGAACAAAGCCCGATCTCGATCCAGATTACGGATACCGTCGGGCGCGTGGAGTATGCGAACCCGCAGTTCTGCAAGTTGGCCGGAAAGCCGACAAACGATCTTTACGGCCGGATTTCGCCGCTGCTCGACCAGCGTTTCATCAGCCAGGAGGCATGTGACGAGATATGGAATCGATTGGCCGTGGGCAAGACCTGGGAAGGCGAGTTCGATGACCGCCTGGCCGACGGCCGCCATTGGTGGATTCGGGGCGTCGTCTCTCCCCTGAAAGACAATACGGGGCGCGTGAAGCATTACGTCGGCATGTACAGCGACATCACCGACGAGAAATACGCTGTCGCCCTTCAGAAAGCGACCGAGAACAAGATCAGTGTGATTTTTCAGGCGATCAGCAACGCCATTCTGATCGTATCGGAAGACGGCAAAGTCGAATCGTTTAACCCTGCCGGAAGCCGCCTGTTCGGCTACGACCACCATGCATTCGGTGAACTCAACATTACCGATATTCTTCCCGAGTACGACATTGAGCATTATCTGGCTCTGTCACGCCGGGCGGCCGGCGGTGACGGCGGTTTCGAAATCCAGGTCGGGCGCGAGATTGTCGGTGTAACGCGGGAAGGCAGGCAGATTCCGCTGATCGTGTCGATCGCAGAAATGCCGGAACCGGATTGGGAGTTCGAGGATCGCAGGAAGGAGACACGGCGCTCGTTCATCTTCGTCACCGGCCGCCTGGAAAGCTTCGCCCAGAGCACCGAGAACCTGTGGGAAAACATGACCGCCGAGAACTTCGAGAAAGTGCGGAAGCTGATCAGCAGCTACCACGTTTCGCTCGGCGGCATGCTGTGCGCCCTGAGTGTCAAGCTTGACGCCTGGGCGGAGAACTTCCCGAATTCGGACATAGGCAGCCCGACCCGTCGGATCGAGTTCCTGCGTTCGGAAATGCGCCGTGGTATGGATCAGATCGATACGATCTTCGACGAGACGCCGGCGCTCGCGAGTCTTAATGCCGGCAAATGACAGCTCAGACGAAAATGACCGAAGAAATGGACACTGGATTTGACCCCCTGACGGACTTGGACGAGTCGACCGCCGGCGAGAACCGGCGGCCGTTGCCGGAGACGGTGAGTTTCAAGAATCCGTTCTTTACCTTTACCGACGGGATCACCTTTGAAACGCGCGAAGGCGAAGAAGATCCGGTCATGGTCGTGCCAATGACCGACCAGACGATCTCGATGCATTTTCCGGGCGTGATCCGCGAACTCCAGCTTAAACACGAAGATGATGACTACATCATGCTCGAGACGATCGCGAAGTCGCTCGAGTTCGTATGCGCTTTGCGAATGGGCGATCCCATCCCGAGCGAGATTCTGTCGGGCAAGGCGTCCTGGCGGATCATGGAAAAGCACCGCATGATTGCGCGCCATCGTCTGACGATGCAGCTCGTTTCGTGGCTGAGTGGTAGCGAAGAGCTGATCACCGACCCGGAAGAGCTGATCCGCCAGATGAACGATCCCGAGACCAAGAAGAAGGTCGATGACGCATTCGTCTCTGTCGCCGAGGCTCTCGGTTACACGCGTGACGACAAGGAAAAGGTCGTGTCGCTTGTCGAGACGTTCGCCGAAGAACTCGCGTATATTGAAGCGCTGCGCGAGGTTTTCAACGAGGTAAGGCGCATTCGCGCGACGGTCGATGAACTCATCAAAGCATCGAAATACGACGAAACTTCGCGGGAAAGCGCCCAGAGTGTTTTCCGGCTCCTGCAGCAGGCGATCCAATCGTATTCGTACGAGTTTCTGCAGATCGATGCGCAGACCGGCGAGATCATCTCTGTCCTGAAGAATGCGAACTCGCAGATTCTATTCATCCGCAAGGTTCGCGACGATCTGGCACGGCGGCTGCTTGCGTGGGATGAACTGGAACGCAAGTGGCGTAAGCTTAGTAAGCAGAACCGGAAGGAGATTGAAGAAGTGACGATGGAAACATATCGTTTCCTGGCGCTTCGGTTCCTGCCGGCGGTAAATTGGAAGTTGGTTACTCAGTCGCTCGACGAAAAAGCGAGCAATTCTGAATCAGTTTGGTGAGGCCCCGAAAGTGCAAACAAAATCCTGCTTGATAGTTGATGACTCGCGCACGGTCCGTTCGATCGCATCCAGCATTCTCAGCGACCTGTCGTTTAAGCCGATTGAGGCCGAAAACGGCGCGGAAGCGCTGGAAATCTGTCGTCAGGCGATGCCGGACGCGATCCTGATGGACTGGCACATGCCCGTCATGAACGGTCTGGAATGTCTGGTTGAGCTCCGTAAAATGCCGGGCGGCGAACAGCCTGTCCGGGATCAACAACATCGCGACCAAGGTACGCGAAATCGAGGACGCCAATACGACCGTCGCCGCAGCGGTCGAAGAACAGAGTGCTGCAACGAATGAGATCACCCGCAGCATCGAACAGGCATCCCAGGGGACCGGCGAGGTCACGTCGAATATTATCAAGGTATCCAACTCTGCGGATGAAACCGGCAATAACGCCGCTGAGGTAAATGCCGCCGCCAAGGAACTTTCGCAGCAGTCCGAAACGCTGCGTGGTGTGGTTGAGGAATTCCTGCAAGCAGCCCGGAAGGTTGTGTGAGGCACGTAAAATGTCGGATCAACTCGTCAAGACGATCATGAGCATCAATGATATGGAGAGCGTCGCGATGAAGCTTTTCAATGACGCGGCGATTATCTGTTTCGAATGCAAAAAGCGCGATCGGACGAGCGCAGCGAACGAGGACTGTCCGTCGACGTGCGGTGCGCTGGCCGTGCTCCGTTGTGCACGGGATATTGTCGATTCCATCGAAACCAGGGACCAGGTGCTGAAAGCGGGCTGAATCTGTATGCCGGACCTGCGCCCTGATTTTCAGCGGTTTTTACTAGCAATTATCGTGTTGCCGACGTTTCGCACGTAAAAAGTGACGAAAATCACATTACGCGAGTGTCGGCTTGCGCTAGGCTAGCCCCTAGGCGACCCCGTTTACCGGGTTTCCAAAAAAACATAATCACAGAACCTGGGGGGCAAACGATGGTTCGGTGTGTGACACGGCTCTTTGCAAGGGCCTGTTTGGTCTGCTTGGTATTCTCATTCGAGCCGGAACCCGTTCGTGCACAATCAACGCAGACGGGAACGACGGGCGGCGCCAGTGCGGCGACGTCCCAGGCGGTGAGCCTGGCTGACTTCATCGGCGATGCTTTGAAGCAGATGGGGGTGGCGACGGGAACGACACTGCCCGGTCTCACGGATGCAAGCGGCGTCACGCTTTCCAACGTTCAGACGTTCACCGGTGGAACCGCTGTCGCAAGCGTGGAAATCCGCGGTGCCAGTTTTGACATTATCCGTTATACGCCGACCGGTGCGCAGGCGCCGTTGCTGGTTCTGCATACGCCCAAACTGAACCTCGCGTCGTTGATGCCTGCCGCTGCCGGCACCCCCCTTGCCGCCATCGGCGAGTTGGAAGGCCTGACCTTCGTTTATGCACCGGGGGCCGTTGCAAAATTTGCGGCGCCGCCCGCGCTGACATCGGATGACGGTACGCCCCCCGCCGTTTTCACGGATCTCCAGACACTTGCGCGTAGCGACTTCTCGCTGTCGCCGGGTATGAATGTTGCGGCGGAGATGCCGCTGAACGGGATTGCACAGGAACTGTCGTCGCTGATGCGTGCCGTCGGGCTTAATCCGACGACGAAGCTGCCGCTCCGGGGTGGAATCGGCGCATCGCTGTTCAAGGAAGCACAGTCGCAGGCGGCAACGGCGGCGCGTGCTCAGCTGGGTAACGCGGCGCAGATCAAGACGTCGCTGGCCAACATGGCACGGACCTATGGTACGGATTTCGTCAATAACCTGAACATCAACGCCGTGATTCCGTCGACCAGCACCATCGGTCCGTTCACCGTCAGCGGAGAGGCGTTCACGCTTAAAGGCAACGGCCAGGGTGATTTCATACTCGGTCTCGCCGCGCAGGAATTGAAGGCCTTCGACGTCGATATCACGAAAGCGCTTTTCACCTATGATACCGAGAAAGGCGCCATTGTCGCCAACGGCGCGGTCGACGTCGCGTCGCTCGGCAAACGTCTGAGTTTCGCCGGTTTAACGCTCGAGAATGCCGCGCTCGCATCGACCTACCAGCAGGACGCCTGGGCGTTTGCGCTGACGGCCGGGGCGAAGCTCAACAATGCCGACATCACGCTCGCCGTCGCGGGTGAACGTGTCTCCGCCACCGAAACGCGCATCAGTGCAGTATTCGACGGTGGACAGAAGGGGGTCACCGCACGCGACGTCGCCGGTCGCGATATTCCCGGCCTCGACCGGATGGCGCTGACCAAGGTCGAACTGACGGGCGATCACCTGGTCGCCGACTTCACGTTCGGCACGAAGAACGTTCCGGGCGAGATCGCGGCCTTCAAGGTGGGCACGCAGAACACGCCGACACTAGCATTCACCATCGACAAGGTCGCGTTCGGCGATTTGATTCCGGGTGCCGTGGGGTCCGCCATGGACGGGGTCGAAGTCGCCGGTATGTCGCTGGTGGTCGTGCCGCAGGGCAGTGGCGGGTTAAAGCCTGACGATGCAGCCATTCCATCGCAAATCTCCGCCAACTTGAAGAAGGTCATTGCTGACGCGGCGACCCACGATCCCGCGCGTGCCAATGCCACGCTGGCCGAAGGTTTCAACCTGCTCGCGGATCTGGACATATCGGCGTCGGGCAGCATGGGCGACATGATGAAGTCCGCCGGGGTCAGCGAAACCGTTATTCCGGTTGTCGGCACCATCAGTGCGGCCACCTTCCAGCCGAACGTGCCTAAGGCCGATAGCCTTAAGGGACTGAACCTCAGCGTGCCACTGCCGGATCTCAAGGTGCCGGGCCTGCCGAGCACCATGAAGATTACAAAACCGGTCTTTGCCGTCGCCGAAACGGCACCGCCAGCGCTAAGCGCATCGTCGCAGGGTGCGGCACAAGGGCAAGGGCCATTCGTGACGATCGGCGCCGATCTGCAATTGCAGGCGGGGCAGGGCACGCATGACTTCGCCGCACTGTTGATGACGGGCAAGAATGCACAAGGCCAGCGCGTCATCAATCTCCTGGGGTCGGCCAAAGATCCGAAGGGCTTGTTCGAGTTCAAGGGGCTATCGGTCAGTTCGCTTGATCTCGCCAGCGTCTATGACGCCGGCAACTGGGACTTCAAACTGGCCGGTGCGGCAGCGTTGAATGCCGCGCAGTTGACTTTCGACACGGACATCAAGAACGTCGACGGCAAGATCGTCTACGAAGCCGTGCTCGACGGCGGCCAGAACGGGATTTCCGCGAAGGACGTGGCGGGGCGCGATCTGCCGGGGCTCGATCAGGTCGCGCTGACGAAGGTCACCGTCACCGCTGGCACGCTGATCGCGGATATGGTTTTCGGTCCCAAGAAGGCGCCGGGTGAACTGGCGGCCTTCCATGTCGGCTCGCAAACCGCTGCGACCATGGCCTTTACGCTCGACAAGCTTGCGTTCGGAGACCTTGTGCCAGGTGCCGCCGGATCCGCGCTCGACGGGGTCGAAGTGTCGGGCATGTCGCTGGTCGTCGTGCCGCAGGGCGGTGCCGGACTGAAGCCGGACGATGCCGCGATCCCGCCGCATATCTCCGACAATCTGAAGAAAGTCATCGCCGATGCGGCGACGCACGATCCGACGCGTGCCAATCAGACGCTGGGCGAAGGCTTCAATCTGCTGGCCGATCTCGATCTGAAGGCATCGGGCGGCATGACCGACATGATGAAATCGGCCGGCGTTACGCAGACCGTGATCCCGGTCGTCGGTACCATCAGCGCGGCGACCTTCCAGCCGAATGTGCCGAAGGCGGACAGCCTCAAGGGCCTGAATCTCAGCGTGCCGCTGCCGGATCTGAAAGTGCCCGGCCTGCCGGATACGATCAAGATTACCAAGCCCGTGTTCGCCATTGCCGATACCGCGCCCGACGCTTTGACCGAGGCCGCAAAGGGCGTAGCTTCCGGACAGGCCGCAGGAGGCGCATCGCAAGGGCCCTTCATCACCATTGGCGCCGATCTGCAGATGCAGGCAGGTGCAGGAACGCACGAGTTTGCGGCACTGTTGATGACGGGCAAGGATGCCCAGGGCAAGCGTGTTGTCGATCTCATCGGCTCCGCCAAGGATCCGAAAGGCCTGTTCGAGTTCAAGGGGCTGGAGGTCAGTTCCCTCGATCTCGCCAGCGTTTACGATGCCGGCAACTGGGACTTCAAACTGAACGGTGCCGCGCAGCTCAATGCGGCGGCGCTGACCTTTGAAACCGATATCAAGAAGGTCGACGGCAAGATCGTTTACGAGGCCGTCTTGGACGGTGGTCAGAATGGGATTTCCGCCAAGGATGTCGCCGGGACGGATCTGCCGGGCTTTGACACGGTCGCGTTGACCAAGGTCACCGTGACGGGTGCGAACCTCGTTGCCGACATGGTGTTCGGGGCCAAGAAGACGCCGGGTGAGCTCGCCGCCTTCCACGTCGGCACGCAGACCAGTGCGACCTTGGCATTCACGCTCGACAAGCTGGCCTTTGCCGATCTCGTCCCAGGCTCGGCCGGTTCCGCGCTCGACGGCGTCGAAATTGACGGCATGTCGCTGGTCGTGGTGCCCAAAGGCGGCACCGGCCTGAAACCGGACGACGCGGCTATCCCGGCGCACATTTCCGACAATCTGAAGAAGGTGATCGCCGACGCGGCAACGCATGATTCCACCAAGGCCAATTTTACACTGGCTGAAGGGTTCAACCTGCTGGCCGATCTGGATCTCAAAGCATCCGGCGGTATGGGCGACATGATGAAGTCGGCCGGGATCACGGAAACCGTTATCCCTATCGTCGGTACCGTGAGCGCGTCGACCTTCCAGCCTAACGTACCCAAGGCGGACAGCCTCAAGGGGATCAACCTGAACGTGGCGCTGCCGGATCTGAAGGTGCCGGGTCTGCCGGATACCATCAAAATCGCCAACCCCGTTTTTGCGATCACGGAAACACAGCCTGAAGCACTGACGGCGGCGGCCGGCAATGTGGCGAAAGGTGAATTGCAGGCGCCGTATGTGACGATCGGTGCCGACCTGCAGATGCAGGCGGGCAAGGGCACGCACGATTTCGCCGCGCTGCTGATGACCGGCAAGGACGCCCAGGGCAAGCGGGTGATCGATCTGGTTGGCTCTGCGAAAGATCCCTCCGGTCTGTTCGAGTTCAAGGGCCTCGCTGTCAAAACGCTCGACCTTGCCAGCGTCTATGACGCCGGCAACTGGGAGTTCAAGCTCAACGGTTCCGCCGACCTGAACAGTGCGCAGCTGACGTTCGACACGGATATCAAGAAGGTCGACGGCAAAACGGTTTACGAAGCCGTCCTGGACGGCGGCCAGAACGGTATTTCCGCCAAGGACGTGGCGGGCACTGACCTGCCCGGGTTCGATGCCGTGGCGCTGACCAAAGTAACGGTCACGGGGGGCAACCTTGTTGCAGACATGGTTTTCGGCGACAAGAAGACGCCGGGTGAACTGGCTGCCTTCCACGTTGCCGACCAGACGGGGGCGACGCTGGCCTTTACCCTCGACAAACTGGCCTTTGCCGATCTCGTGCCGGGCTCGGCCGGGTCGGCGCTGGACGGTGTCGAAGTCGACGGCATGTCGCTGGTGATCGTGCCCAAGGGGGCTGCCGCCCTGAAACCGGACGATGTGGCCATTCCGGCGCATATCTCCGACAACCTGAAAAAGGTGATCGCCGACGCGGCGACGCATGATCCCGACAAGGCCAATCACACCCTCACCGAGGGCTTCAATATGCTGGCCGATCTCGACATCAAGGCATCGGGCGGCATGGGCGACCTGATGAAATCCGCGGGTGTGACCGAAACGGTTATACCCATCGTCGGCACCGTCAGCGCCAACACGTTCAACCCGAAGGCGCCGAAGGCGGACAGCCTCAAGGGGCTCGATCTGAATGTGGCGCTGCCGGACCTCAAGGTGCCGGGCCTGCCGGATACCATCAAGATCGCCAAGCCCGTATTCGCGGTGACCGAAACGGCGCCCGAGGCATTAACGGCAGCAGCGGGTGACGTCGCCAAGGGCGAGCTCCAGGCACCGTATGTCGTTATCGGCGCCGACCTGCAGATGCAGGCGGGCAAGGGAACGCATGACTTCGCGGCGCTGTTGATGACGGGCAAGGACGCGCAGGGCAAGCGCGTTGTTGATCTCGTCGGATCGGCAAAGGACCCGTCGGGGCTGTTTGAATTCAAGGGACTGGAGGTCAAATCTCTCGATCTTGCAAGTGTCTATGACGCCGGTAATTGGGATTTCAAGCTGGACGGTTCGGCGGACCTCAACGCGGCGCAGGTGTCGTTCAACACGGACATCCGGAAAGTCGACGGCAAAACGACATACATCGCTGTCCTTGACGGCGGCGCGAACGGCATTTCCGCCAAGGACGTCGCCGGTCGAGACGTGCCGGGCATGGATACGGTGGCACTGACCAAGGTGACAGTGACCGGAGACACGCTGGTGGCCGATCTGACCTTCGGCGAAAAGAAGACGCCGGGCGAGATTGCCGCATTCCATCCGGCAGGTGCCGATTTCGCCGTGATGGCGGTAACGCTCGACAAGCTGGCGTTTGCCGACCTGGTGCCGGGCTCGGCGGGCTCCGCGCTTGATGGTGTCGAAGTGGACAGCCTTTCGATGATGATCGTGCCCGACAAGAGCGCCGGTCTTAAGCATGACGATGCCACCATTCCGCAGCACATCCGCGACAACCTCGCCAAGGTACTGTCGGACGCGGCAAAGAATGATCCGTCCAAGAGCACCTATGATCTAAAGGCCGGGTTCAACCTGCTGGCGGATTTCGAAATCAAGGGATCGCAGGGCATGGGCGCGCTGATGGCGTCCGCCGGTCTGAAGGACACGGTCCTGCCCATCGTCGGCACGATCAGTGCGCAGACGTTCAACCGCAAGGCCCCAAAAAAAGAAGCGCTCGAAGGTCTGGATATCTCGTTCGCGCTGCCCGCGCTCGCGGTGCCGGGGTTGCCGGACACGATCAAGATTGAAAAACCCATATTCAGTGTCACGGCTGCAGAACCCGCGGCACTGACGGCGGCAGCGAGTGGGGTAGCAAAAGGCGATCTCCAGGCGCCGTTCGTCGTCATCGGGGCCGAACTGACGATGCAGGCGGGCAAGGGGACGCACGAGTTCGATGCGTTGCTGATGACCGGCAAGGATGCGCAGGGTAAACGCGTCGTCGATCTGCTGGGCTCGGCGAAGGATCCGAAGGGTCTGTTCGAATTCAAGGGGCTGACGGTCAAGACGCTCGATCTTGCCAGCTTGTATGATGCTGGCGCGTGGGACTTCAAACTGGACGGCACCGCCGATCTGAACAGCGCGCAGGTTACGTTCGATACCGAGATCAAGAAGGTCGACGGCAAGGTCGAATACGTTGCCGCGCTTTCCGGTGGTGCCAATGGGATATCGGCCAAGGACGTCGCGGGTCGTGACGTGCCGGGCTTCGATACGGTGGCACTGACTTCGGTGGTCGTGACCGGTGAAAGCCTGAGTGCCGACTTTATCTTCGGCAAGAACAAGACGGCGGGCGAGATTGCCGCGTTCCATCCTGCCGGCGCCGACAAGGCCGTCATTGCGATGACGCTCGACAAGCTGGCGTTCTCGGACCTGTTGCCGGAAGCTGCCGGGTCGCCGCTTGACGGTGTCGAAGTCGACGAACTGTCGATGGTCGTGGTGCCAGAGAAAAATGCCGGGCTGAAGCCGGACGATGCCTCCATTCCAACGCATATCCAGGCTAACCTGTCGAAGATCCTGACGGACGCCGGTAAGGACAAGGGCTTCACGCTGGCCAAGGACATCAACATGTTCGCGGCACTGGGGATTACCGGATCGACCGGAATGCAGGACCTGATGAACTTCATCGGGCGGGATGCCAAGAACCCGATCCCCATCGTCGGCGCGATGAGCCCGCAGCTGTTCAATGCGAAGGCCCCCAAGGCGAAACGGTTCGAAGGCATGGACCTGGATGTGCCGATGCCGAACCTCAAGCTTGCCGGCTTGCCGGGTGCCTTCTCGCTCAAGAACACCGAATTCAAGATCGCCGACAAATCGCCGCTTGGCACGGCGGGCCTTTGGGTCGGTCTGCAGTCCGATATGGACGCCGACCTTCTTGGATCCAAGATCGCCTTCAAGACCGATGTCGGGTTCGCCAAGGGCGAAATCTCCATGGCTGCCAGCAGCGAACAGGAACTGAAGAAGCCGTTCGGCATCAAGTGGCTCGATCTGAAACAGCTCGCCCTCGCGCTCGACTACGACAAGAAAACAAAAACCGGCGAACTGCAGTTCACCTCCATTCCCGCCAAGCCGTTCGGCAAGACCACGCCGGAAATCGAAATCGAGTTGAAGGAAGAGGGCGGCAAGCTGACGGCGGGACTGCTCAAGATCAAGGAGAAGGTGGCATTCGCCGATCTGCCGATCCTCAACAAGGTCAAGCACGCCGACCAGTTCGATTTCACGTTCCTTGAAATTTCGACATCAGGTGTCGCGGGTGGGTCCGAACTGCACGGCCAGCAGGTGGACGTCGCGGTATTCGAACAAAGCGAAAAGTGGACCTTCGCGGTTTCCGATAACGGCGGCGGCAGCGGCTTCAAGTTCGACCGCATCATGCCGGTACTGAAGAAAACACCGCTCAAGGATTTCCATCTGAACGATGCGGCGCTGATCTTCTCGGAGTCCGACATCATCGGCAAGGTGTCCGATCTGCCGGAGGTGTCGCAAGATATCTTCAAGGCGATTTACGGCTCGGCGACGGCACAGGTGAACGTCAAGAACGGCATCACCGTCGCCGCCAATTTCTCACCGGGTAAATCGAGCGGGTTCGCCGCCAAGGGTCTTCAGGGCATTGGTATTCATGACGACATCCTGATCGAGGGCGCGGTCGTCGATATTTTCGGCGAGGGGACGCCCGGCGTCGACATCTTGGTCGACATCGAACAGGGCCCCGGCGGTTCAAAGGGGGCAAGCCACAGCCCCAAGATGGCGAAGTTCCCGGGGCAGGTCGGGTTCTTCGTTCAGTACCAGGCGGATGAACTGGATGTCGGACTGGCGGCAGACGTGGTTCTGCACGTGCCGAAGAAAGAGAAACTCGATCTGACGACCAAGCTGGAACTGCAGCTCGACGACAAGGGGTTCTCGGTCGACATCTTCATGGACCTTGCCGGGCAGTGGAAGAATCCGTTCGGTATCCACGGGATCGAGCTGGACGAAGTTGCCATCAAGTTCGGCATCGATATGGAGGGCGAGGCGGTCTTCGGCTTCAGGGGCAAGACGATCTTGGCCGACGGTGCCGAGAAAATCGATATCGCCGCTGAAATGGACTTCGAGCTCGAAGCGGCGGGCCTGCCAGACGGTGTCGCGATGAAAGGCAGCATCTCGGAACTCGGGATTCCGGCGATCATCGATGTTGCCGAGCGGCTGGCCGGCGGCAAGTCAACAATCAATATTTCAGGCGATCTGCCGTTGCCGGAATACCGCGAGGTGACGTTCGCTTTCGCGACGCCGGGTGTCAGCGACCCGCAGCTGGGCCTGATCGGGTCTGGATTCATGCTGGCGGGCGAGCTGTTCTTTCTTAACCGGGAACTCGGCAAGGTCAGCCTCAATGCAGGCACCACCGGCATCAACATGGATGCGGAAATCGACCCCATCGATTTCAAGGTCGTCAAACTCGACAAGAACACCATGAAGCTCGATCTGGGCTTCAAATCGCTGCCGAAGATGGAAATCGATTCAGAGATCGAGTTCCTCGGCGCCAAGCAGACCGTACTGGCGAGCTTCGACGAAGGCATGATGAACATGACCTTCGAGGACAAGATCGGCGGTGGCATCTGGGATTCGAAGATCACGCTCGGCATGGGCGTCGATGCCGCCCACTCGGCGGAGCCGGATATTTTCATCGAAGGCGAGGTCAAGGAAGACTTCTTCAAATGGCTGCGTGATCAGGCGCCGGCGAAGGTGCGCGAATTTTTCAACAAGCTGAATGCCGATTTTGAAAAGGCGAAATCCGCGATCAACAACGCCGAGAACACGGTGCGGGGCTGGAACAACAAGATTTCTGCCCGCAAAGCGGTCATTCAGCGCGAGCGTGCCAACGCCGATGCGGCTTTGCAGCGCGCCGAAGCCCGCGTCAATTCGGTGCGTAACGACGCCAACCACATGCACGACGAATACGAGCACCACAAGCATCGCTGCAAGTGGTACCGCGCGTGGGAGTGCGCCAAAGAGGCGTATTACTGGGGCCGTTACGGGATCGAGTATGCCGCCTACAAGGTGGCGGAAGGCGTTCTTCATGCCGCGCAGTCGACCGTGGATCACCTGCCGTCCGAACTGATGGATCCGCAACTCGACTGGCTGGAAACCAAACAGGCGGCGGCAATGGCGGCGCTTGAGCTTGCGAAGGCCGCCATCAACGGTGTCGAAGATGCCGACAGGTGGATTTCGAGCGGTCTGAGCACGTTGCTCAGGGATGTCGGCAAAACCAACGCGCTGGTGATCAAGGAGATTTTCTTCGAAGCGGACATGGACGGCATGATCAAGGGCGAACCCGCGATCCTGACGATGGACCTTGAAATCTTCGGCGACGACCTTGGGACCCAGATGTTCGCCTTCAAGCTGACGGATCCGGTTTATGACGTTGAGCAGCTGGCGTTCGTCCCGCTGCATATGGTTTCCGAATTGTTCCAGAAATACGTGCCTAAATCGCTCAAGAAGCTGCTTGGGCCGGTGCTGACGGCGATCAACAACGAGGCGACCAAGGCAGAGCAGAAGGTCTATGCCGAACTCAAGAACTTGCCGGGTCTCGATTTGCCGCCCGAGCTGAAAGACGCATTGCAGAGTGCATGGCTGAACGAAGAAAACCGGAAGTGGGACTACGCCTTTAACGGTCATGCGCCCCTGCGCCTTCAGCATCCCACGATGCCGCACCTCGATACCGCGGGGCGGCCGCTCGGCTGGATGGTCGCAAGCAACCGATACCAGGACGTCATGGACGACAGCACTGCAGGGTACGTGATGCTGGCCCAGGCGCCCGCGCCGGCCGGCGCACCACCGGCGCCGGCGAACGCCGCCGCCAACGACAACAAACCGGCTGCCGGCGAATTCAAGCCGAGAAATAAGGTGTCGCTCAAGCGCGACAAGCAGGCGCACGTCGCCGACCGGCTGAAATCCTATCAGGAGAAAAGAAGGCAGTTGCTCCTGCATATGATGAACCGGGACAAGACGTTCGGCGACAACGTCGTCCAATACCAGCAGGCTGAATTGCAGCAGCGCGTGGCGAACATGAACGATGAGTTCGTCGCCTATACCGACATTCACGTGCCGCCGGGCGAACTGTTCACTGAAAAACTGCTGGTTGCCCGGCATTCGAAGTTGTGCCTCGGCCAGAACAGCGCCAACAAGACGACATTCCATCCGTGCAGCGAGAACCCGGGTGGTCTGTTGTGGACAACCAAGCGCGTTTTGATCGACCGTGCCGGCAAGATCATTCCCTTCAACGAGGACTTTGCCACCAAATGGCCAAGCCGCGTGTATGCGCAGCTTCAGCACAACGGTCTTTGCCTCACGACACCGTTCCACCTTACCGGTACGGATACGGCGTCGATCGAGGCCCATTCGGCACTGCTGGTGAAGGTCGCGCAAGGGCATCCGTCCAGTACGGATGCACATCTGAGCCTGGCTGCATGCCGTAACGACGGTCGTGGCCAGTTGTGGAAAGTGGTCAAGGATACCCACGACCAGGATGGGGTCCACGGCTTCAAACTGCAGGAGCGGGATTCCGCCTACTGCCTGCGTCCCGGGACGGTCAAGGCGAACACCAAGCAATCGACCAAGGAAGTGAACGGCGTCTTCTATCCGTGCACCGGCGTCGCGCATGGCACGTTCGAACTGACGACGCCAAACTCGGATATGCCGGTCTGGTACGACCACAACGGAGTGATCAAATCCGACAACGGTTACTGTCTGGATGTGCCCGATGACCCGCAGGCGGACGCTTCCGATAAGGGGAGCATTGTCTTTCTTAAGGAATGTAGCGACGACGAATACGACCGTTGGGACTACGTCGTCGAGTACGACAAGGCGGTTAAGATCGTCAACGATTTCACGGGGCATTGTCTGTATCCGTACGACCAGGCCGAAGGGGCGATTGCCGGCGCGCAGCACGGTCAACTGGTACAGCGGCCTTGTGATGGCCGATACGGTCAGAACTGGAAAATGCGGGTTATCCCGAAACAAAAGTGGTTCCAGCTAGAAGCCGTAGACAAGGACAAGAAGGCGACGGGCACATGCATGGTCGCCGATGAACGCAATCCTGGCGACAAACAGGTCAACGTCTTCGTGAAGTCCTGTAACCCGGCGTCCCGGGGCCGGTGGGCATTCGACCATTGGAAGGGAACCTACCAATGGACCGAATGGACACAGCAGAACGCAACGACGGGCGGCGCCGATGATCTGTCGTCGATTTACTGGGTCTCGGCCGACAGCCTTCAGAACAACAACAAGAACGGCGTTTGCCGGGTTGTCATTGGTGATCAAAACGCGTCGAACCATGCGGTTTATGCCGGGACATGGCGCGGTAACCAGTGCGGGTATTATGCGAACGGCCAAATCCAGAACTACGATCCGTCGCTGCCGAACGGCAATGACACCATCGTCGAAGTACTGACCGGGCTTGATATCGACGTCAGCGGGGCGACAGCTTCCTGGAAGAGCAGCTCAAGCGGAATTCCGACCGATCAGCAAGGTCAGAACGAGACGCCGCCGGCCCCGAGTTACTCGGCATTCCTTGTTGGTGGCGATGCGTCGCATTCGGCGATGTACCTGTGCCGTGTCAAGCTGACCAACCTGTGGCACTATGGCTATCAGTCCGACGGCATCAGTTGCCTGACGGATGCGGGGAACAATGTAAGAACGGATATGCAAGTGCTTGTGTTTGATACGGTGAAAAACCAAGATACGAGCAATTAAAAAGCGGTCGGAAACGATCGGTATTAGCAGGGGCGAGGATATATGCTTCCGAGGATGACCAAGGGAGATACAGCACACGCGCCAGCCATGCGGGGTGTTATTCGCGCGCTCGGGGTCGCAGGGCTTTGCACCAGTATACTTAGTGCATGCGTAAATGATGCCGGTGTCGACGGCTCGGAAATCAAGCTCGCGCAGGCCGATCCGCAATATACCGTCCAGCAGGCGCGGGACGATATCAGCAGCCTAGAGAGCCATATCAATAGTGCCAAATCCACCAAGATCAGCGGCCCATTCGTAATCGAAGGGATGCGCGGTCTTGTCGACGGCGATTACGAACGCGCCAACCATGGCTTCCAGCGTGCGCTGAAGTTCGATCCGCGCAATTCCTACCTGCATATGTTGAACGCGCTTGCGCACCAGCTACGCGGCGAAGCCGGTGACCCGGAGCAGTTCGCCCTGGCGCAGGTCGGTTACGAGCTGGCGGCAAAGATGGACCCGGGTTCGAGCCAGGTTCCTTATTTCATGGGGTTGATGAAGTTCCGCCAGCAGCGGTTTTACGAGGCGCGGGAACAGTTCGCGCGGGCGGTTCTGCTGGACCCGGAACAGCCGGGCTATCTGACCGGGCTTGCGGCCGCGTCGTATTATCTGGGTGAACTCGATGTGGCTTATGCGGTCGTGCGCAAGGCAACCGAACTTGCCCCGCGGGACCCTGAAGTGCTGCGGACGAGCGGCATCATCTTTGCCGCGGTCGGTGACTTCGATGATGCCGAGAAAAGCAAAAACGCGCTCGATGGCGTCAGCAATACGCGCAAGAAATACGTTGCCGGCCGGATCGATGATTGGGCGCGGTACTACGCCAATAACCGGCTGATGAACGATCCCGAAGTTGTCGATTTGCTGGCGCAGAACCTCGATGCGTTCGGTATTCCGCAAGGCGGGATGTTCGACTCGGAAAGCGGCAGCAACGAGGACCCGGTGACATCGGGCTCTTCCGGTACAACGGACACGACGTCGGGCGATACCTCGTCCAGCGACCTGCCGCCTCCGTCTTCGCTGACGACCGATGATGGCACGGCATCGTCGACCGCGGCCGGTTCGTCGGCCTCGGGATCGACGACGACCACGACGACTTCGGGCAGTGCGACGGATACGACCACGACCTCCGACGACACGACGTCGACGACGTCCTCGTCAGCGGCCACCGACAGCTCGGATGCGCCGCGTGCCGCGACGACGCAATCCGTGACCAAGGCGCCGATCGCACCGGCACAGCAAACGCCGCCGGCAGCCCCTGCGAAACCCAAGATTAAGCTGCCGAAGATGGCGCTTGTCGACGTCGCCATTATCCGGACCGAGGAGATTTATCGATCGTCCAAGGGGGTCAACCTTCTGAATGGCCTCAACATCTTCTTTACCGGGGATCAGTTCCTTCAGTTCAAGACGCCGCTGGGCCTGGGCCGCATTCGCTCCGCATCGACGACCAACGACGTGGTGACGCTGAAGTTCGGCACCGCTGGCGCGGGGCTCACATACTCGCTGAATATCTTCAACGACAACTATGACCGCAACGAGGTCATCGCGCGTCCGACGATCCTCGTCGAGGACCAGAAGAAATCGTCTTTCTTCTCGGGCGGGACGCTGCACATCGTGATCGAAGGCGGTGTAGCGGGGAGTGGCGCGATCCAGCCGATCAACACCGGTGTGAACCTGGAAGTGACGCCGCAGTTCCTGGATGAAGAGACGGTGGATCTGAACGTTTTTGCGCAACGCACGTTCCTGGAAAGCAGTCTGTCCCAGGTGTCGGATACGATTACCGGGACGTCGTTCGCGACGACGTCGAAGACGACGATCACGGCGAACCTGACGCTCCGTTACGGTGAAACGATGGTGTTGTCCGGTCTTTCAGACCAGGAGAAAGAAAACCTCGACGACAAGACGCCGGGATTGGGTGACATCCCGGGGATACAGTACCTGTTCCGTAATCAGGTGCAGACGGAGTCCAAAAAGACGGTGTTAATCCTGCTGACGCCGCGCCGCGCGTCACTGGATTACGATGCAGAGGCCGACGCCACCGCGGCACCCGAAAAGGCCGAAGACACCAACATCGGCAAGCTGGAAAAGAACGCCAGCTGGATGAAACCCGCGCCGCACCTGAAGGCGCTGGTGCGCCATCTCAGCAAGTACGACTACTTCAATCACTTCCGGACCGGTGATATGCAGCTTGAGACCTGGGCAGGCGAGGGGACGGTGCTCGACGCCATCAAGCGGTCGCTGAGCTATCTCTACATCTACTACGACTTCGAAAAGAACGAGAAGCCGCAGCTATAGGGCTTCCTAACCTTTTGTTTTCATTTATTGTTTACAGGGTTGTTCTGCATGCATGTCGCCTCCGGCTGCTATGCAAAAAAATCATATGAAATTTGGGCCGCATCTATTGACGGCGAAATCAAATGGATTTAATGGGGCGATATTGATAACCGCTGGAAGCGCCGCAAAAGGCCGCGCTGAAAGGAGACGGGACATGAACAAAGATACCCTGATCCGCGAATACCGGAATCGTGCCTCCACCTGGCATGCGGTTGCCGGCGTTTATGCGCTTATCATCGGCGGCATGGTGCTGTCTGCTTCCGCCATTCTCTGATCGGCTGCATCCCGTATCAAATCGTTGTCGTATCCGTGGCGATCTGCCGTGCGATCGTGGCTTCCCTGTGCACGACATACAGGCCCGCCGCGACGATGATCATCATGCCGACGGCTGCCAGCCCGTCCGGCAGGTCGCCAAACACGATCAGACCGATCACCGTCGCGAACGGAATCTCCAGATACTGAACGGGGGCGAGCGTCGCCGACGGCGCAAACCGCAGCGACCATGTCATCAATAGGTGCGCAAGTGTGCCGATGATGCCGATGGCAAGCAGTAGCCAGGCCGTACCGTGGGAGACCATGGCGAACTGAAACTCCGGCTGGCCTAACGGTCCAGCGATCAGGATGCCGCCAGCGAGGAGAAGGCTTGCCATGATACCGCTGGTGGCTTGAAGGCCGATTGGGTCCGTTTCACGGGCGATCATGCGGGTAACGAACATGAACAGCGCGAATGCAACCGCAACCAGGAGAGGCAGCAGGGCGGGGGCGCCGACGTCGGCGAAGCTCGGCTGGATCACCAGCAGCGTACCCATGAAGCCGGTGACACAGGCGGCGAGACGCCGCCAGCCGATAATCTCGCCGGCGAATACCTTGCCGAGCAGAAGCATCAGGAACGGCATGACGAAGGCAATGGCCAGTGCATCTGCGAGCGGCAGGTAGCGAAGTGCGATGAACATCGCGCCGATGCCGACGATGTGCAGCAGGGTTCGGACTGCCGTCAACAGGGCGATGCGGCGGGACATCGCAAGCGTGCCGCCGTTCGCATAGACGACGGGAACGAGAAGCAACGCTTGAATCGCGAAGCGTGCGAGCAGTAGCTGTGCAAGAGGCACCCCGGCGCCGAGATACTTCGCGATGGCGTCCCCCATGGGGGCCATTACGCAAAACCCGGTCATCAGCAGGACACCAAGCAGCGGCTTGTCGGAAGACACAGTCATAACCCGGTCAGTCTAGTTGCCCCGGGCGGATGTACCTAGTCCCGGTCGGCGTTTTCCCCAAGTTGCTCGACGCCACGCTCCTTGACCAGTTGGGTCAACCAGTCCGGATCCATCTCCGGCACCGATGACAAAAGCAGGTCGGTATAGGGGTGGTGGGGTGGGGTGAACATCTCGGTCTTCGGGCCCTGCTCAACGACCTTGCCTTCCTTCATCACCACGACTTCATCGGCGATCGAGCGAACCGTCGCCAGATCGTGGGTGATGAACATATAGGCCAGGTTGAGTTCTTTCTGCAGCCGGTCGAGAAGCTTCAGAATGCCCTCGGCCACGAGCTGATCGAGCGCGCTCGTCACCTCGTCGCAGATGATAAACGTCGGCTCGGCCGCCAGCGCACGGGCGATACCGATACGCTGCTTCTGTCCACCGGATAATTCCGGCGGATAGCGGTAGTAGAATTTCGCCGGATCGAGCTCGATCAGATCCAGCAGTTCATCGACACGGGCCTTTAGTTCGCCGCCCTTCAGGCCGCCGTAGAACTCGGCGGGGCGCGCAAGGATATCGCAAATCCGGACCTTCGGGTTCAACGCCGTATCCGCCATCTGATAGATCATCTGCGCCTGACGTAACTGGTCCTTGCTACGCTGCTTGTAACTCGGCGGCAGGACCTCGCCCTTGAACTCGATGTGGCCACTGGTCGGCGGCAGCAGGCCGGTGATACACCTGGCGGTGGTCGACTTGCCCGAACCGGACTCGCCGACCACGGCAACCGTCATGCCCGCATAGACATCGAACGAGACGTCCTCGAGTACCTTCACGGGGCCGTAGGCGGCATCGACGTTTTTCACCGATACCACCGGAACCGAATCCCCGCCCGGGCGGGGTTTTTCATCGCGCTGGAAACTCCGCACCGCCCAGAGCGACTTGGTATAGTCGTCCTTCGGGTTTTCAAGCATGGTGCGGGTGTCGGCTTCTTCGACCTCGTTGCCCTTGAGCAGCACCTTGATGGTGTCCGCCATCTGCGCCACGACCGCAAGGTCGTGGGTGATGTAGATTGCCGCCGTATCGAACTGCTCGACGATGTCGCGGATCGCCAACAGAACCTCGATCTGCGTTGTCACGTCGAGGGCTGTCGTCGGCTCATCAAAGATGATCAGGTCCGGCCGGCATGACATGGCCATCGCGGTCATCGCACGCTGAAGCTGCCCACCCGACACCTGGTGCGGATAGCGAAATCCGATTTCGTCAGGGTTGGGAAGGCGCAGCCGTTCATAGAGCTGGATTGCATCTTCCTGGCTTTCCATCCGCTTCATCATGCGGTGATAGACCGGCGCTTCCGTATGCTGGTCGATCAGCCGGTGGGCCGGGTTGAACGAAGCCGCGGCCGATTGCGCTACGTACGCGATGCGCGAGCCTCGCAGTGCACGGCGGTCCGCCTCGGACGTGGTCGTCAGCTCCATGCCATCGAATTCAACCGAACCGTTGGAGATACGGCAGCCGTCGCGGGCAAACCCCATGGCCGCCAGGCCGATGGTGGATTTGCCGGCACCCGACTCGCCGATCAGGCCCATGACTTCACCCCGATGAAGCGTCAGGTCGACACCGTGGACGATTTCGACCCATTTTTCGTCGGAGTATCCTTCGATTTTCAGATCCTTGATCTGTAGCAGGACATCTTTCTTTTTATCAGCCATGTCGCTTACTCCTTAAGACCCGACGACCGGTAAAGCATCCAGTCGACGACGAAGTTGACGGAGACCGTCAGCAGGGCAATTGCACCTGCCGGGATCAGCGGCGTGATTTCACCAAATGAAATCAGGGTGGCGTTCTCGCGCACCATCGAGCCCCAGTCCGCCGTGGGCGGCTGGATGCCGAGGCCAAGGAACGAGAGCCCCGCGACCAGCAGGAAGACGAAGCAGAACTCGAGCCCGAACTCGGCGATCAGCGGCGCGGTGGAGTTCGGCAGGATCTCACGTCGGATCAGGTACCAGAGACCCTCGCCGCGGAGTTTCGCCGCCTCGATGTAATCCATCACCACGATGTTGCCGGCGACCGCACGGGTCAGGCGGAACACCCGCGGTGAATAGATGATCGCCACGATGATCACGAGAACGAACAGATTGGTGCCGAAGATCGACAGCATCAGCAGCGCAAAGATCAGCGACGGGATCGACATGATCACGTCCGCGAACCGGCCCATGAACTGATCGAACCAGCCGCCGACGGTGGCCGCGAGAAGCCCGGCAAGGGCTCCCATGACAAACGCAGCAATCGTTGCAACCAACGCCAGGCCGACGGTGTTTCGTGCGCCATAGACAAGGCGACTGAACAGATCGCGTCCAAGCTGGTCCGCGCCGAGGAGCATTTCTTCGTTCGCGGGTTCGAAAGCCTGGGCGATAACTTCAGCTTCGCCGAACGGTGCGATGATCGGTGCGAAAATACCCGCGATCGCATACGTTCCAATCACGAACAGACCGAAACTGGCGGTCAGCGGCGCGGAACGCATGGCCTTGGCGCCTTCATGCGGGAGGATAATCGAAAGGAACTCCCTGAATGCAAAGGCCGTCCCCGCGCAAAGCGCGATGACGCCGGCGCCGACGGTGACGCTCCACAACGCCGGCTCGCCGCCGATGATCCCCATCACGAACGAGGCAAGGGTCAGCGAGAACAGGGCCAGGAATGCACCGCGCATGTTGTAGTGCGCGGTCATGCAGGAAGCACCAATCAGCAGCGCGTAATATCCGATGACGAAATAATTCAATGCCATGATCCTGTCCTCACTTCTTGTAGCGCAGACGCGGGTTGGTGATGATCGCCAACACGTCCGCCGCGAGGTTCAAGAGGATGAAGGTTGCCGCAAAGATCAGGCAGCAGGCCTGCACAACGGTGAAATCGCGCTTGGTGACGCTGTCGACCAGCAACTGGCCGATGCCCGGGTAAACGAACACCACTTCGACCAGCACCACGCCGGTGATCAGATAGGCGAGGTTGAGCGCGACGACGTTGATGATCGGCGCCCAAGCGTTTGGAAGTGCGTGTTTGATGATGACCCGCCACGCCGGCACGCCCTTGAGACGCGCCATTTCGATGTAGGGCGAAGACAACAGGTTGATGATGGCGGCGCGTGTCATGCGCATCATGTGCGCGACAACGACCAGCACCATCGTCAATGCAGGCAGGAATGTTCGATTAAGCAATTCAAAGAACGTCATGTCCGGACTCAGCTTCGCAATCGATGGAAACATGCCGGTTTTGACGCTGAGATAGAGAATCAGGACGTAGCCGAGGAAGAACTCCGGTGAGGAGATCGATGTCAGCGCCATGACGTTGGCAACCCTGTCGAACAGGGTGTTGCGAAGTAATGCGACGATGACACCCAGAATAATTGCGACGGGTACGGCAATAGCCGCTGCATAACATGCCAGGAAAAGCGTGTTTGCAAACCTTGGTCCGATGACTTCGCCGACCGGTGACTGGGTCACCAGAGAGACGCCGAAATCGCCGACAACCGCGCCCGCAAGCCAATCGAGATACCGGATCGGTGCCGGTTGATCGAGACCGAGTTGCTTACGCAACGCGGCAACGTTTTCTTCCGTCGCGCCCTGGCCGAGAACCGCCTGGGCAATATCGCCCGGCAGCATCTCAACGGCCAAAAAGATGATGACCGAGATGACGAAGAGCGTGATCAACCCCAGTCCCAACCTTTTGAGCACGATGCTGACTACATCGCTCATAACCTAATCCCCTTGTGAATTCTTCCGATACGCGATCGGTATAGGCAGGGTATGCGCCTGTTGCCGGCGTTCTTTCCCTTATGCCTCTCCCCGTTATTGTGGCCGAATGCGGCAAACGGCGACGGTGCGGAAGCCCGGACGTGCCGGGTTCCGCACCATGCTGATCATGCCGTTGCCGTATGTGGCATCGCGATTAAGCGAACCACCAGCGGCTAACCGCGCGTGCGCCGTCGCACTGCCAGCTGGCGGCCAGGTTCGGGCCGTGCTGGACTTTCTTGTTACGGGCGTACACGAAGTTGGTGAACATCGGGATGATGGTCCCGCCGTCGTCACGTGCAAGCTGGCACATTTCCTTGTACTGCGCCGCACGCTTTTCCTGGTCGAGTTCGGCCTTGGCCGCCCGCAGCAGTTCGTTGAACCGCGGGTTCTTCCAGTGGCTTTCGTTCCAGTCCGCATCGTCCTTGTAGGCGAGGCTGAACATGACGTCCGGCGTCGGACGCGCGCCCCACTGCACCATGCAGAACGGCTTCTTGAGCCAGACGTCGGAGTAGTAACCGTCGTTCGGCTCACGCACGACATTGATGTCGATACCGGCCTTCTTGGCGTGTTCGGCATAGAGCACGCACATGTCGACGGCACCGGAATAGACGCTGTCTGCAACCGAAAGATTGACACTGAGGCCTTCCGCGCCGGCTTTCTTGAGCAGTGACTTCGCCTTATCCGGATCGTACGTCCGTTGCGGGATGTCGTCCGGGTGATAGGGCATGTTCGGCGCAACGTGGAAATCGTTGCCCGGAATGGCCGTCCCGAAGGCGATCTTCTTAATGATATCCTCACGGTCCATGGCGAGCTTAAGGGCATTGCGGACGTTGACGTCATCGAACGGTGCCTGATCGCAGAACATCGGCATGGAAATCGCCGCCGCGCTCGGCACGTTGTCGATCTCGATGTTGGCGTTCCGCTTCAGAAGCGACAGCGTTTTAAGTTCAAGCTGCGTGACCGCGTCCACTTCGCCCGTGACGAGCGCCGTCTGACGCGCGTTCGGGTCGTTAAGAACGATCATTTCGGCTTCGTCGAAGTAAGCGCCTTCGCCATGCCACCCATCGTGACGTACCAATTGGGTGCTCACGCCGAACTCGTGATTGGTGATCTTGTACGGACCCGTACCAAGGCCGCTTTGCCAGTCGATCGAACCGTCCGAGTTGGCCGGGCAGATCGCCAAGTGATAGTCGGTCATCAGCCACGGCAGATCGGCGTTGCCGGTGGCAAGCTTGAACGTGACCGTGTGCTTATCGTCCTTGGTGATGTCGTTAACGTCCTTCAGAAGCGCCGTCGCGGCAGACGTGCTGTCTTCGCCGCGGTGGTGGTTCATCGACGCGATGACGTCGTCAGCGGTGACTTCCTTGCCATTGTGGAAGGTTGCGCCCTTGACGATTTTGAATGTCCAGTTCTTGGCGTCCGGGGTCGCTTCCCAGGACTCCGCGATGTCCGGACCAAGTTCGTTGGTCGGCGTGATCATCGTCAGGTAGCTGCGATACGTATGCGCCAACTGGATCATCGAGAAGCTGAGATAGGTTCCCGGATCGTGGGTATCGGATGTGTTCCCGTCGTGCATACCGAGGCGGAACGTGCCGCCTTTCTTCGGTGCGGCGAACGCATTCGACGTCCAGACGCTGGACGCCATCGTTGTACCGACACCTGCTGCAATTGCCAGGCTCATGAATTCGCGGCGGCCCAAGCGTCCGAGACGCACCTCCGCAGCTAATCGAGCTAGCAATTCAGGATTTGATGTCTCCGGCATGATTTCTCCTCCTGTCGTGGAAAATTGAGTCTTTTGAATGTCTTTTCAGGTAACAGTCTTACACAGATCCCCAGTCTTGTAAAAATATCGACTTTAAATTGTTCCGTTTGCGACTCTATGTGCGCTTATGGACTGTGGACGAGCCTGTGCAGCACGCAATCCGGTCAACGCCGGGCATGTTGTGACTTTTCCGAATGCGCGGCCATCAATGGCAAAAGGATTGGTTTTCTTCCAGCAAGGCGCCGGGTGGGCGGCTATTCCGAGGTCTTGGCCAGCGCCGTGATCCCATCGAAGATATCCGAAAGCGAGCGCTGCCGCCCGGTATCGATCGTCGCCGTCGCCGTCATGCCGGCGCGCAGCGGCGGTGCATCGCCAATCGGTTTCAGCTGGAGACGGACGGGGAGGCGTTGCACCACCTTGACCCAGTTTCCGGAAGCGTTTTGCGGCGGCAGGATCGAAAACTCCGCACCCGTCGCGGGGGAGATGCTCTTGACCTCAGCTTCCCAAGTGTACTCGGGATAGATGTCGAGGACGATTTTTGCCGACTGGCCGACCTCGACATACGTCAGTTCGGTTTCCTTGAAGTTCGCATCGACCCAGGGGGCGGTGTCGGTGACGATCGCAAACAGCGGCTCGGCGGCCGTGATTTGTTCGCCCGGTACCAGCGGCACGGTGACGACAGTACCGTTCGCCGGCGCGCGGATTACGGTATGTGTCAGATCCAGCCTGGCCTGTTCCAGTGCCGCCTGCTTGGCGCGAACCAGCGGGTGCTCGTCGATTGGCCGTTCGGCGCCACCGCCGAGCGATGCCATGAGACGTTGTATTTTCTGACGCGCGATCGAGACACGGTCATCGGCGGCATCGGCATCGTTCTCAAGCTCATCGCGGCGCGTCTTGGCCGTAATGCCCTGTGCCGCAAGCTCGACCTGGCGTTCAAACCGTTTGCGGAAATAAGCGGCGCGGCCGCGGGCTTCCTGCAGTTCGATCCCGGCTTCACGCAACTCCGCAATAAGCGTTTCGATTTCGCGCCGCGACGCATCCAGTTCGGCCTCGGCATGCTTGACGGCGAGTTCGAAGGGCTGGGGATCAATCCGTACAAGAACGTCGCCTTTTTTCACGACCTGGTGCGCAGCGGCGTTGACCTCGACGGCGCGGCCCGAAACTTCTGCCGCGATCTTGGCGATATTGGTTTTGACGTATGCGTTCTCCGTCGATACGTAGCGGGCGCTGTGCAGCCAGTAGCCGACGGCGCCCGCGATGGCGATCGCCGGGACGGCAATCAGCAGCACAAGGCGCAGCAGGAACCGCCGAACACGCATGCGTTTTATCGGTTTTTCCGGTGCCTCGGCACTGGCCATGGAGATGTCGTCAGGCATTTTCTTTTTCGAGTTCTTTCAGCTCAATTTCATCGGCGTCGGCGGCCATGTCCTGCAATCGCTGCTTCACGGTGAGCAGCAGATCGGTCAGCAGGTCACGTTCCTCGCGGCTGAGGCCGCTGAGTTCTTCTTCCACCATGGCTTCGGCAATCGGTGTGACGTCGCGATGGATGCGCCGGCCGAGATCCGTGAGGTAGACCCGTTTGATGCGGCGATCAGTTTCGTCCTGACGACGCTCCAGCCAGCCGAACGCTTCCAGCTTGTCGATCAGGCGGCCGGCGGAGGCCTTTTCGACCTCGAGCAGTTCCGCCAGTTCCGATTGGCTGACGCCGGGCTGGTCGCCGACGCGGCGCAATGCGAGCCACTGCGTACGCGTGAATCCGATTTTCCGCACCCTGCGATCGAACACCGTTCGTTGCAGGCGTGCAGCCTCCATGATCAGGAACGCCAGATAACGTCCCTCTGAGACCGGCATCATTTCAGGTTTGCTCATCGCAATAAGGCCTCGCCAATAATAGTAAGCATTGTTACTATTGCAGTGCTTACTGTCAATAAGGTTACTTTTCATGGCAACTGAAGCCCGGGCCGCATCCGTACCGACACCGCCGGAGATGTCTCCGGCGCGGCGCTATGTGATCCTCGGCATGGTGGTCCTCAGCGTTACGCTCTACAGCACATCAATCCTGATTGTCGCCGCGGTCCTGCCGCAGTTGCAGGGCGCGATGCAGGCGACGCCGGATGAAATTTCGTGGACCATGACCTTCAACATTCTGGCGACGGCCATGTGCACGCCGCTGACGGGGTGGCTGACGGCCCGCTTCGGCAGGCGGAACCTTCTCGCCGGCAGCGTCATGTTGTTTGCGGCCGCGACCTATTTCTGCGGTGCCGCGACGTCGCTGGAGGCGTTGATCTTCTGGCGTATCGTGCAGGGTGCGGCCGGGGCGCCGCTGCCGCCGGTCGGTCAGTCGGTGACACTTGATATCTTTCCGAAGCATCAGCACGGCATGGTCGTCGGGTTATATGGGGTCGGCGTCGTCATGGGCGCTTTCATCGGACCGATGGTCGGCGGCGTGATGGCGGAATGGTATTCTTGGCGTTACGCGTTCTATCTGATGGTGCCGGTTGCGGTGCTGTCCTCGATCGGGGTGCTGATGGCGCTGCCGCGTACGCGACGGCAGTTCGCGGTGAAGCTGGAATGGACCGGATTTCTGCTGATCACCACGTCGATCGCCTGCATTCAGCTGGCGCTGTCGCGGGGACAGCGTCTCGACTGGTTCGAGAGTACGGAAATCGTCGTCGAGGTCTTCGTCGGCGTACTGGCGCTCTATCTGTTCGTCGTGCACAGCCTGACGCACGACAAACCGTTCCTGAACTTGAGACTCTTGCTTAACAAGAACTATTCGATCGGGCTGATCCTCGTGACCATATACGGGATGCTCAATTTCACGCCGATGGTGATCCTGCCCGGCCTGCTGCGCGAGCACGTGGGGCTGCCGGATTCGCTCGTCGGTTACGTGGTCGGGGCGCGTGGGATCGGTGCGATGGCGGCGTTCTATGTGGCGAGCTTCCTGGGTCAGAAGTTTCCACGGAAATCGATTGCCGCCGGGTTCGGATTTCAGGTCATCGCCGGGCTTTGGTTGATGACGGTTAGCCTCGATACAACGCCCATGGAATTCGTGCTCAACGGCATCGTGCAGGGGTTCGCCGTCGGCACCATCTGGGTGCCGCTGACGGTGGTGACGTTCTCGACGCTCGATCCGAAGTACCTGGACGAAACCAGTTCGATGTATCATTTGCTGAGGAACATCGGTTCCAGTTTCTTTATCTCCATGACCGTGACGGAGTTGGTGCGGTCGTCGGCCATGAACTACGAATACATGACCGGGTTCATTTCGCCGTTCAACCAGATGCTGCAGATGCCGTGGGTGATGGGCGAACGGAGTCTGGATACGGTCGAGGGGCTGGCACGCATGTCGCAGGAAATCGTGCATCAGGCCTCGCTGATCAGCTATCTGAACGCGTTCGGGATGTATACGCTGGCATCCGCCGCAGCGATCCCGCTGATCATGTTCATCACAAGCCCGAAGAAGGCCGCAGCCGGCGCCTGAGCCCCTGGGGGTGGCGCTAAAATGCGCGTGGATTTACAATCGGGCCGGTTTGGGAGGACCGACATGACACTGACGACATCGGAAATCGAACAGTTCCATCGAGACGGATATCTGTTTCCGCTCGACGTGCTGGAAACGGACGAAGTTGCGGATATCCGTAGCCAGGTCGAGGCCGAAGAAGCCAAGCACGGCGGCAAGCTGCTGCCGGGACAGCGGTCCAAGGGGCATCTGCTTTTCAAATGGCTGGACAACCTGATCCGCGATCCGCGGGTTCTGGATCCGGTCGAACAGCTGATCGGCCCCAATATCCTGTGCTGGAACACGCTGTTCTGGATCAAGGAAGCGGATCACAAGTCGTTCGTCGGCTGGCACCAGGATACGAAGTACTGGGGGCTTTCCAGTGACAAGGTGGTCACCGCCTGGGTCGCGCTGTCACCTGCGAGTATCGAGGCCGGCTGCATGAAGGTGCTGCCCGGGTCGCACACCGGTGACGTGCTTGAGCACGACGAGAACTATAACGAAGACAACATGCTGACCCGTGGCCAAGAACTCTCAAGAGAGCCGACGGAAGAAGAGTCCGTGTACATGCCGCTGAAACCCGGGCAGATGTCGATCCATAATTATCGGATCGCGCATGCATCGGGGCCGAACAACGCACCGGATCGGCGCATCGGTGTTTCCATGCACTTCATGCCGCCCGAGACGGAACAGATTGTCGGTTCGTGGGACAGCGCCGCGCTGGTCCGCGGTGAGGACCCCTATGGTCATTTCGAACCGACCCCCGTGCCGGCCCACGATTTTGATGACGCGGCCGTCGCCTTCCACGAGCGCGCGTCGCAGGCATTCCGCGAGGTCCTTTACCACGGCGCCCAGAACAACACGGGCAAGCTTTAACGCGGGGACCTAACCGGCGGCGCGGAACAGCATCACCGCGAAATGCGCGTCCGAGTCCATCCACAGTCCCGTTCTTTCAAGTCCGGCACGCGCGGCGAGGGCTTCGAATTCCTCCGGCGTGAACTTGTAGGAATTCTCCGTATGAATGGTCTCGCCGGCGGTGAAATAGAACGCCTTGCCGGCGACGGTGATCGTCTGGTCGGTGCGGCTTTCCAAATGCATTTCGATCCTGCCTGCATGTGCATTGTACCTGGCGATATGCCGGAACAGTGAAATGTCGAAGTCTGCGCCCAGTTCACGGTTGATCCGCGTCAGCAGATTCTTGTTGAACGCCGCCGTAACCCCGGCGTCGTCGTCATAGGCGTCGATCAGGGTTTTCAGGTCCTTTTTCAGATCGATGCCGATCAGCAGCATGCCGCCCATGCCGACGGTCTTCGTGACACCGCGCAGGAATGCCTCGGCATCGGCGGGTTCGAAGTTGCCGATCGTGGAGCCGGGGAAGAACACGATGCGCGCGTCAGGCGCCCGCTTCGGTGCCGGCAATGTCACCGCACGGGTGAAATCGGCTTCGACGGCGAGCACGTCCAGGCCGGGATAGGCGGCTTGAAGTTCATCGGTCGCGGTTTGAAGCTGCGCCGCCGATATATCGATGGCGCAGAGCGATACCGGATCTTCGAGCGCGTCCAGAAGAATGCGCACCTTGTCGAGCGCGCCGGACCCGTATTCGATCAACATGGCGCGACGGCCGATGTGCGCTGCGATGTCCGCGGCGTTGTCGGTCAGGATGCGGGTTTCGGTCCGCGTCGGATAGTATTCCTCAAGCTGGCAGATTTCGGTGAACAGTTGCGCCCCTTCGGCGTCGTAGAAATATTTCGGCGACAGTTGCTTCGGCAAAGACGAAAGCCCTTGCATCACATCGTGCCTGAAGTCGTCCGCGCCGTCCGTATCGGGCGCCGGTCGGTCACCGGTCGACCGCACCGCGTCCCTGGCGAGACGGAGGCCCGAGAACTGCCACCGCGCCGAGGGATGAAAGAAGTTCCGGTAGCTGGCGCGGATATGCCCTTCGGGCGTTACGCACGAGCCGCCGCGAAGGACCATCTGGCCCGACATGAACTTGCCGTTGTATTCGCCCACAGCACCGGCGTCGGGCCGGAACCCGGGATAGGCCGCGTATGCGCTTTGCGTCCACTCCCAGACGTCGCCGAACATCTGCGCAAGGCCTTCTGCACGTGTCGGCATCGGGTGGAAGACATTGGCGTCCGCGAAGTGTCCATCGCAGCTTTGCGTCTTGGCGACCGCTTCCCATTCCGCCTCGGTCGGCAAGCGTGCACCGGCCCAGCGCGCAAAGGCATCTGCCTCGTAATAGCTGATATGGCAGACCGGCGCATCGGGGTCCACCGGGCGCAGGCCTGAAAGCGTGAAGATACGCCACTCGTCGTCATCGTTTTTTCGCCAGTAGAGCGGGGCGCTCCAGCCCTGTTCCTGGCACATCGCCCAGCCATCGGAAAGCCAGAGTTCTGCCGTGGTGTAGCCGCCGTTCTCGATGAACTCGATGTAGTCGCCGTTCGATACCGGGTGCGAGGCAATGCTGAACGGTTCCAGCCACGCCTTGTGACGCGGGCCTTCGCAGTCGAATGCGAAGCCGTTACCGTCGTGGCCGATTTCAACCAAGCCGCCGGCGTGTGCGGTCCAGCCGCGCTCGCGGTTGCGCGTCGCGTCCGAGGGGCGGGGTGGGTGGTAGGCCGGGTTGAGCGGGTTTCGCGACAGAGCGTGCTTGATGTCGGTCAGCAGGAGTTCCTGATGCTGTTGTTCATGATGCAGACCGAGTTCAATCAGCTCGAGGATATCATTTTCCGGCGACTGTTCGAGATAGGCCTGCATCGCCGCGTCGACATGGCTGCGGTATGCGTGAATGTCGCTGAGCGGCGGACGCGTCAACATGCCGCGCTCAGGGCGCGCATGACGGTCGCCGATCTGTTCGTAATAGGAATTGAACAAGTAATTGTAGTTCGGGTTGAACGCCGCATACCCGTCGGAGTATGCGCCCAGGATGAACGTCTCGAAGAACCAGGTGGTGTGCGCGAGATGCCACTTCGTCGGGCTGGCGTCTGGCATCGACTGAATACACTGGTCTTCCGCACTGAGCGGTTCGGCAAGTTCCAGGGACCGCTCCCGGATACTGGTGAAACGTTTCGCGATATCGATGGGGTCGGGGCTGTTCCGGCGTCGGGCCTGCGTTTTCGACATGAGTGCTCTCCCGCTGATCCGCTAAAGCCTAACGCGTCAGCGCGGTGAGTACACCCCTGGGCGAATAACATGTTCGTGACGGTATCGTGTCGGGAAAGTTACTTGGTCTGGAATTCCCAGACGCCGTCCCAGTCCGGACCGGGTGGATTGGCTTTCAGGATTGCGACGCGTTCAAGAAAAACGGCCGGGACCGGGTCGTCGGGCTCGCTTTCGGCGCCGGCCCTGAGCAACCGTTCAGCGGTGTCCCATTCCTGCTTCCGGTATGCGGCGAGCGCGTCGGTTAACGAGGCGCGCGTGACACCCCTCGGGATCACTTCGTAAATCCGGGTGGGCTCGAACTTCCCTTTGACGCGAATAAGGTCAACTTCACGCACTGGAATCTCTGGGCCGATGATACTGCGGGTCCGCTCTGCGATCATGCCGCGCGTACCGTAGGTCTTGTTCACGCCTTCGAGGCGCGCACCCAGGTTCACCGGATCGCCGATGACGGAGAACTTGCGCGACGCCGCTGATCCGATATTTCCGGAAATGACCTCGCCGGTGGAAATGCCGACCCGCATGGCAATATCGAGACCTTCGATCTCGGTGCTGAGTTCCGCCGCCACCTCGGCCTTGTAGCGGTCGAAGTTCTTGAACGCGTCGAGCGCCGCACGGCAGGCGAGCGTGGCATGCTCGTCGGTGTTCGTGAACGGAGGCCCCCAGTAGGCCATCACGGCGTCACCCAGAAAATCGTTGATGACGCCGTCGTTCTGCGACACCGCATCCGACATTTCACCCAGGAACATGTTCAGCATACGGACAAGGTCGGCCGGCTGGAGCTTTTCGGAGATGGTGGTGTAACCCTGCAGATCGATGAACATCACCGTCATTTCCTGGCGCTCGCCGCCGAGCTGGGTCAGTTCCGGGTTGTCGATCAGCCGGGTCACGATCCGGGGGTCCATGTACTTCCCGAACGTGTCTTTGATGCGTTCCTTGAGCCGGAGATCGCCGACCATATCGTTGAACTTCGATGACAGGTGCCCGACCTCGTCAGCGGTCAGGACCGGCACCTCGACATCGAGATGACCGTCACCGACCTCGTCCGCGGCACGCACCAGATTGCGTACGTTGCGGACCAGCATGAAGGTTACAAGGGCCGCAATACCAAGACCGAGAACCGCCGAGATCGTGGTCATGACCGAATTGAAGATCAGCAAACGCTTCTCGTTTTCATCGGCGCGCTGCACGGCATCCTCGGCAATGCCTTCAACCGTTTTGCGAAGCGTTGAGATTTCCGTGTCGACGGCCGTCTGCAGCGCATTGAAATCCGGCAGCTTGGCGGAAAACGAGGCCGCGTCGCCGGCGGCATGGAGTTCCAGCAACTCAATCCCGCCATCCTCGTAGCGTCGGTATTCCTGTTCGACCCGCTTCAGGGCTTCGTGCAGTTTCAGGATCGACTCCGGGTGGTGCTCGGTCTTTTCTTCCGCCTCGAACAGGGCATAGGCGCGCGCGAACTCCGCCTCGATGCGTTCGTCCAGTTTCTTGACGTTCGCAATGGCTTCCGGCGTTTCTTCTTTCATGGCGAAAAGACGTTGCAGCAGGATGCCCTGTTCCAGGGTGTGCACGTTGATCTGGCCGATCGTGTCGGAAAGCGGAAGCTGCTTGCCGGCGACAAGATCCAACTCCTTGCTGATTTCCGCCGTCAGCTTGACGGAATAGACGGCGACGGCGGCCATCAGGACCAGCACGACCAGCGCAATGCCGAATATTTTGTGCGCGATATTAAGCCGCATCTCACCCCCATACGTGCGCGGGCTCTGCGGCCGCGTCACTTGTTATTACTTTAATGATTTATCGGGGGAATTGTATAGTCTCTCCAGTTGAAACGCTGTCAGACTGTGGGGGAGCATGGCTGGCGATTATACGAGACGCACGTACGAAGACGGCGAGATGATCTTCGAGGATGGAGATCGTGCCGGCGAAGCCTACCTGATCAATTCAGGGAACGTCCGGATATTCAAAATGGATGGCCGGGAGATCAACGAAATCGATTTGATCGGTCCCGGCGATATCTTCGGCGAAATGGGTGTCATCTCGGACATGAACCGGATGGCGTCGGCTGTCGCCGTCGGCCGGACCGAATTGAACTGCTGTCAACGGCGCGAACTGAAACGCAGGGTCGATGCGCTCGACGAGGATATGCGCGACGCGCTCAGGTTCCTGATCGTATATTGCCAGGAATTCCTGCCATTCGAACTGATGCCGAACCGCCCGAAGAATCCGGAAACCGTCAAGCGCGACACGATCGCCTACCATCTCGTGAAAAGCTCGAAGAAACCCGGCGAGCTCGACAGACTGGATGTGTTTCTGCGTGGACTCTACAGGGTGCTGGTTGGCTATACCGAACGCCGGTTGCCCCCGGGATTCGATCCGGAAGCGTAGTCAGGTGGACAGTATGGCCAAAAACCTCACCCGTAAGACCTACCCGCCGGACGCGCTCATCTTCCACGAAGGCGACATCGCCAACTACGCGTATCTGCTGAAGTCGGGAAAGGTCGAGATCACGACATATAAGGGCAGCAAACGGATTGTTTTGGCGACGATCCTGCCGAACCAGCTTTTCGGAGAGCTGGCGCTGATCGATGATAGCCCGAGGAGTGCCTCGGCAATTGCCGTGGAAGCGTCGGAAGTGCTCGTTATCCGGCCAGAGGATATCGACAAGCACCTCAAGGAAGCCGACGATTTCATGCGTTACTGGGTGCACTACCTGACGGAACGAGTGCGCATCCTGTCGAAGCGTGTAGACGACTGATCAGGCCGGCGGGTCGACGACTTCGGTCTCGAAATTCGCCGGTGCAACGATTTCCAGCACCTCGAAGTCCTCCGAGCATGCGATTTCGCGGTGCTTGATTCCCGGACGCTGGTGCACGAAGTCGCCTTTTTCGATGCGGTGAATGCCTTCGCCCTCGTATTCGAACTCGGCCCAGCCGTTCAGCACCAGCACAACCTGGAAGGTGCAGTGATGCACATGCCATTGCTGGACCGCATCCGGGTCCTCGCGGCCATTGGCGCGGATCAGGTGCGCGACATAGTCGCCGCCCGTCGCTTCTTTCAGATCAAGATCACGGTATTCGAAAATCTGTCGAAGGCCGGGCGTCCATGACGCGTCCGCCGCCTTGCTGTGAACGAACTTCCAGTTCTCCGTCATGGTGTCCTCTCCATTTTGTGCCGGTGCCAAGTATACCGGTTCAGACGACGCGGGAAATATTCCATCGTCAGCAATTTCCTGTTGGCAGCGGGCCGTGCGATACCCAAATAGACCGTGTCGACGCAAGAGTTAACCGCGGATAAGGAGCACATTTCGCTTAGCTGTTAAGTTATTTGCCGAAACATAGCGGGAGAGACACTTCAGCCGTCAACCGAAGCGCCGCCGCTGTCGTTTACACTTGGGAGGAAACATGTCTGACAAATCTTATAACGTCCTTATCCTGGGGGCGTCTTACGGGTCGTTGCTGGCGACCAAACTCATCCTGGCGGGTCACAACGCGACGCTGATCTGCCTTCCCGAAGAAGTCGAACTGATCAACAAGGACGGCATTCACGTGCGGATGCCGGTGCGCGGCCGTGACGAGCTGGTTCATATCGATTCCGCCAATGCGCCGGGCAAGGTAACCGCGGCGGGGCCGGGTGACGTCGATCCGGCGGACTTTGATCTCATCGCGCTGGCCATGCAGGAGCCCCAGTACCGCTCCGACGGTGTTCGCCAGTTGCTGGCGAAGGTGGCGGCGTCCGGTAAGCCGTGCATGTCGATTATGAATATGCCGCCGCTGCCGTACATGCTGCGGCTGCCCGGCATTGAGGCCGAAGCCATCAAGCAGTGCTATACGGACCCGAGCGTCTGGGACGGTTTCGACAGCGACTTGGTGACGCTGGCCAGCCCGGATCCGCAGGCATTCCGTCCGCCCGATGAGCCGGTCAACGTTCTGCAGGTCAGCCTGCCCACCAACTTCAAGGTGGCGCGGTTCGTATCCGATGAACACACCGCGATGTTGCGCCAGATCGAACAGGATATCATGGATATCCGCTTCGACCCGGGCGACGGCAATCCGATCGAACTGCCGGTGAAGTTGAAGGTTTACGACTCGGTGTTCGTGCCGCTTGCCAAGTGGGCGATGCTGATGACCGGCAACTACCGTTGCGTTCAGGAAGATGCAGCCCGGTCTATCAAGGAAGCGGTGCATACCAATCTGGATGCGTCCAAGGAAGTGTACAACTGGGTGCACGACCTGTGTCAGAAGCTCGGTGCCGACGCGGCCGACATGGTGCCGTTCGAAAAGTACGCGAACGCGGCGGAAGGGTTGTCCAAGCCATCGTCCGCCGCGCGGGCACTTTTCGCCGGCGCACCGAACATCGAACGGCTGGATCTGCTGGTGAAGACGCTATCCGACGGCATCGGCATGCACTCCAAGATGGTGGAAGATACGGTCGATCTCGTGAACAAGCGGCTCAAGATCAACCGCGACGCAGCCAAGTAATCCCTGACGGACTGACCGTCGAAACGGCGGCGTTTGCGGGTCCTGGACCGGCAAGCGCCGCTGTTGTTTCCGGCCGCGTCGCCGCTGGCACCATGATCCCTGCGATGCTGGCCCTTACCCTCAAACGCTTTGCCCACTAGGCCATAGGCGTCGGGGCACACCCTCAGATCAACGTGAAATACGTTTGACGAGACTGTCTTGATATGAAAAAGTAGGATATATCGTCTCATTAATGAATATTTTTGTTTATATGCATCACTAACCGACATCGCTAACTGCCACAGCGATTTGCCTGGCCCGGGGAGGGGTCGGCCTGCTGGCAAACAAGGAACCAAAGCCATGAAAATGACGACCGAGGAAGCATTCGTAAAAGTTCTGCAAAAGCATGGTATCGAACATGCGTTCGGGATTATCGGCTCGGCCATGATGCCGGTGTCCGATCTGTTCCCGAAAGCCGGGATTACGTTTTGGGACTGCGCGCACGAGTGCAACGCCGGCATGATGGCCGACGGCTTCACGCGCTCCAGCGGCAAGATGAGCATGATGATCGCGCAGAACGGCCCGGGCATTACCAACTTCGTGACGCCGGTCAAGACGGCGTACTGGAACCACACACCGCTTTTGCTGGTGACGCCGCAGGCCGCGAACAAGACGATCGGTCAGGGTGGTTTCCAGGAAATCCCGCAGATGGCCCTGTTCGAAGACATGGTCTGTTATCAGGAAGAAGTGCGCGATCCGACCCGTATCGCCGAGGTGCTGAACCGCGTGATCGAGCAGGCCTGGCGCGGTTCCGCGCCGGCGCAGATCAACGTGCCGCGCGACTACTGGACCCAGGTCGTCGATATCGAGATTCCGGAAATCGTGCGCCTTGAGCGGCCATCGGGTGGTGCGCAGGCGGTTGCCGATGCTGCGAAGCTGCTGGCCTCCGCTAAGTTCCCGGTGATCTTGAACGGTGCCGGTGTCGTCCTTTCGGGCGGCATTCCCGCATCCGCCGCGCTCGCCGAGAAACTGTCGGCACCGGTGTGCTGCGGTTATCAGCACAACGATGCATTTCCCGGTTCGCACCCGCTGTTTGCCGGGCCGCTTGGTTACAACGGATCCAAGGCAGGCATGGAACTGATTTCCCAGGCCGACGTCGTGCTCGCCCTTGGCACGCGCCTCAATCCGTTCTCCACCCTGCCGGGGTACGGCATCGATTACTGGCCGAAGGACGCGAAGGTGATCCAGGTTGACATGAACGCCGACCGTATCGGCCTGACCAAGAAGGTCTCGGTCGCCATTCAGGGCGACGCCAAGCTGGTCGCCGAGCAAATCCTGGCGCAGCTTCCCGCCGACGCCGGCGACACCAACCGCAAGGAGCGTGAGGAGACCATCCACCAGACCCGCTCGGCCTGGCTGCAGCAGCTTTCCTCTATGGATCACGAAGACGACGATCCGGGCACCACGTGGAACGAGCGCGCCCGCAAGGCGAAGCCCGACTGGATGTCGCCGCGCATGGCATGGCGTGCCATTCAGGCGGCGCTGCCGAAGGACTTCATCATGTCGTCCGATATTGGCAACAACTGCGCCATCGGTAACGCTTACCCGACCTTCGAAAAGGGCCGCCGTTATCTGGCGCCGGGCCTTTTCGGTCCCTGCGGTTACGGGTTCCCGTCGATCGTCGGCGCCAAGATCGCCTGCCCGGATACGCCGGTCATCGGATTTGCGGGCGATGGTGCGTTCGGGATTTCGATGAACGAAATGACTGCCGTCGGCCGGGAAGAGTGGCCGGCGATCACCATGGTCATCTTCCGCAACTACCAGTGGGGTGCGGAAAAGCGCAATACGACGCTCTGGTATCAGGACAACTTCGTTGGTACCGAACTCGACCTCGACGTGAAGTACGCCAAGATTGCCGAGGCTTGCGGCGTCAAGGGCGTGCAGGTGGCGACCATGGAACAGCTGACCGAGGAACTCGGCAAGGCCATCGAAGCGCAGAAAAACGGCGAAACCGTTTTCATCGAAGCGTTGATCAACCAGGAGCTGGGCGAGCCGTTCCGGCGCGACGCAATGAAAGCGCCGACGGAGGTCGCCGGCATAAGCGCCGCCGACATGCAGCCGCAGGCTGGCGCCGACTGACATAATTTTCGACCCTGAAGACACTCCCTGGCCCCGGAACCGGTTTGGTTTCGGGGCTTTTCGTGCGAGCCGGGTGCTGCTTTAATCTTCCATGTCCGGAACAATCGATACGGGAAAGTTCATGAGCGATCAATCGGAGCCGAATAAGCAGTCACGCGCCATCATCGTCGATGATAGTGAGTTGATGCGCCGTGTCGTCATCGCCGCGTTGACGGCGCTTGACTGTGAAGTCGTTGGCGAGGCCGACGATGGCGATGCAGGCATTGCGCTTTACAAGGACGCGTCACCCGATCTGGTGCTGCTGGATATCCGGATGCCGATTATGGACGGTCTTACGACGTTGAAGAAGCTTCAGGAAATCGACCCGGGTGCATACGTCGTGATGATGACAGCGGTCGAGGACGAAGAGTCCATCGAAGATGCGATGATCGGCGGTGCCAAGGACTATCTGCGCAAGAGCATGGCAATGAACGAGATGATCAATCGCCTCGAGCGCCACGTAAACAGAACCAAGACGTAAACGGGCATCCGTCGCCGACACCGGGGGGGGCCATGCAGTTTGCACACGCGGATATCGCCGGCTATCGCTGGACCGTCAATCCCAAGGACAAATATATCGGCACGTCACTGCTGACGTACGGTGAATGGTCGTTCGGCGAGATATCATTTCTGACGCGGCTTGTTTCCATTGACGCAAGCATCGTCGAGGTCGGCGGCAACGTTGGCGCGCACACCGTGCCGTTGGCGCGCCATGTCGCGGCTGGCCGGGTGATCACGTTCGAGGCGCAACGGATCTGCTTCCAGCTGCTGTGCGCCAACCTCGTCAATAACGACTGCGTCAACGTCGGTGCCTACAACATGGCTGCGGGTGCCGTGCCCGGCCGCGCCCAGGTCCCGGATATCCACCCGGACCAGGCATTCAACTTTGGCGGCATCGGTGTGCGCCTGGAGACGTTCGAACCGGTGACAACGCCCGTGCTCGGCAAGACGCCGGTGGTCCGGCTTGACGATGTCATCGGCAGCTTCCGGGTCGATCTTCTGAAATGCGACGCGGAGGGGATGGAGGCGGATGTCGTGCGTGGTGCCGCCGGCCTTATTGAACGGGACAAGCCGCTGCTCTATCTCGAAGACGACCGCCCGGAGCTGTCGCGCGAACTTTATGATCTGGTACGCGGTTTCGGCTACGACGTCTGGTGGCACGCGGTGCCACTGTTCCGTCCGGACAACCTAGCAGGCGTCGCGGAAAACGTCTTCGGCAACGTTCATTCGCTGGGAATCTTCTGCTGCCATCCGGACAACCCCGCTGACCCGGGGAAGCTGTTGAAGCTGACCAGTTTCGACGACCATCCCGCAGCCAGAAAAGCGCGCTGAACGATGGTGATTTCGGACCGCTACAAGTACCTCTATTTCGTCATTCCGAAGTGCGGTTCAGCCACGGTGCGTCATGCATTGGCACCGTTCACGGACATCGGTTATCCGGTCAGCAGGTTCGAGGAACATGTCACCATTCGCAAGTTCCTCGACAATTACGATGCGCCCGGGCGGTTCGATACACACTTCAAGTTCTCGTTCGTGCGCAATCCCTATGACCGTCTTTATTCCGGCTTTTGTCAGGACAGGCTGGCCTCGACAAAGTGGGAACACTGGATTGCTGCCAAGCGCCCGATCTTTGACGCCATCGGCGACGACTTCGCGGCGTATATGCTGGATCACGTTGCGCAGGCCGACATCGCCAATGCATGGGACTGGATCTGCTTTTGTCCGATGACGGCATTCACGCACCTGGACGGCCGGCAGGCCGTCGACTGGATCGGCAGGACGGAGTGGCTGGACGGGGGTCTCGCCGAACTCGCCGGGAAGATCGGCGTCGCGCTGGGCGACGTGAAGAGTTTGAACGTGCAAACGCCCGCCGACACAGACCAGCCGGACCGGCCAAAGTATCTGGGTTGTTACACGCGCGATGTCGTGGCGATGGTCAACGAGATATACGCCGAAGATTTCCGGGCTTTCGAATACCCGGTCCTCGATCCTGCGGATTTTCCTGCCGTTCTGTAATCTCTGCTGTTTTCAACCCGGGGCACCACCCTCTAATATTTTCCCAATGCCGGGTGAACCGGCCAGCAAAACGGAATTGGGATGGAAACTTTCGATTACGTCATCGTCGGCGCCGGATCCGCGGGCAGCGTTCTCGCCAACCGGCTGGGCGAAGACCCCAACGTCACGATCTGTGTGCTCGAAGCCGGACCGCCGGACCTGAGCCCGTTCATCCATATCCCGGCGGGTTTCATCTATACGATCAAGGACCCGAAGATTAACTGGCTCTACGAGACAGAGCCGACCGAGTGGACGGCCGGGCGTGCGATCCAGCAGCCGCGCGGCAAGACCCTCGGCGGATCGAGTTCGATCAACGGGCACATTTATACGCGCGGCAACCGCATGGACTATGACGGCTGGGCACAGCGCGGCAATCGCGGCTGGGGCTATGCCGATGTGCTGCCGTACTTCAAAAGATCTGAAAACCGGGTCGGCGAGGGCGACAACACGTTCCGTGGCCGGGGCGGCCCGCTGACGGTCACCGACATCGACTGGTCGCATCCGCTTACCGATGCCTTTATCGAAGGCGTGCAGACCATCGGCATCCCGAAAGCGGTTGACTACAACGGCGCCAAGCAGGAAGGCGCGACCTATTCCCAGCGCACCATCGCCGGCGGCCGCCGTATGTCGACGGCGCGCGCGTTTCTCAGGCCCGCCCAGAAGCGCGGTAATGTGCACGTGATCACCAATGCGCATGCGACCAAGATCATTCTGGACGGCAAGCGCGCGACGGGCGTCGCCTACAACAAGGGTGGGCGGAACGGGAAGCCGAAACAGGTGATGGCGCGCCGTGAGGTCATTCTGTCCGGCGGCACCATCAATTCGCCGCAGTTGCTCCAGGTATCGGGGATCGGTGCGCCGGATCTGTTGCAGTCGCTAGGGATCGAGGTAAAGCACGCGCTCCCCGGTGTCGGCGAGAACCTGCGCGATCACTACGCACCGCGCTTCACCGCGCGGGTCAAAAACGTGGGCAGCCTGAACGAGCGGACCAAGGGGCTCAATCTTCTGAGCGAGATCGCGCGATGGGGTTTGACGCGAAAGGGGATCCTGTCGCTGAGCCCGACACTGGTTTACTGCTTCTGGCGCTCTAACCCGGACCTCGACAACAATGATGTGCAGTTCACCTTTACGCCGGCAAGCTACAAGGAAGGGGTGCAGTCGGAGCTCGACGACTTTCCCGGCATGACTATTGCGTCATGGCAACAGCGCCCGGAATCGAGCGGATACGTCCGGGCTAAAACCGCCGACCCGTTCGACAAACCTGCGATCAACCCCAGGTATCTTGAGCATGAGATGGACCGGCAGGTGCTGCTTGCGGCGATGCGCCTCGCGCGACGCATGCTGACCACCGAACCGATGATGCGGTACTTCGATCACTGGATCTATCCGACCGATGACCTGCAGTCGGACGACGAACTGCTGCAGGTCGCCAGGGAACGCGGAACCACGACATTCCATCCGATGGGTACGTGCCGGATGGCCCCCGATTCCGATCCGACGGCCGTCGTCGACGATCAACTGAGGGTCTACGGACTGGAAGGGCTTCGCGTCGTCGATGCCTCGATCATGCCAATGATGCCGTCGGCAAACCTCAACGCACCGACCATCATGATTGCCGAGAAGGCGTCGGACATGATCCGCGGCAAGGCGGCGCCGGAGCCGGTCATCTTGAAAGACTGAACGGCGTTACTCGTCGCCCGGAACGCCGTAGCTTGGCGCTGACGACGGGTCGAGCGCGCGGGTCACGTAATCGTCCATCTGTGGTTCATAGAGTTTCCAGAGCGTTTCCAGCTCAGTGACGGGGCAACCGTCGGTCCAGTCGATACGCAGATCGACAATGGGCCATGAGACGCGGTCGACGATCTTGATGCCGGCGGAATGAATCGGTCCCGCTTCGCCGCCGGCGGAAAGGCCAGCCTTAAGCGCATCGATCAGCCGTTCGGCCAGATGCAGCGATGCGTTTTCGGACTCCTCGAAGGCGTGAATCATCGTGCGCGGCACGGATTTGTCAGCAAGTAGATTCCCCGCCGCCGCCGCATTCTTGGTAACGGCTTCGCCCCAGACGCCCAGCGTATGCTTGCCCGAATGAATGGCCGCGTCGCCGCTCCGGTCGATGACCAGAACCTGGCGGTACTCCATATGATCCGTGCTGGTCAGCAGGGTATCGATGGTCTCCAGCGCGTCGGCTTCGGCCCGAAGCAGGCCGAGCCCCCGTTTGCCAAGCGACGGGTCGGTGATGTTCTGTGTCGCAACCGCGCCGACACCGGCCTCGGCGAACGCGCAACGCGCGGCGACGGCAGGCGACGACGATGTCACGGCGACGCCGAACATGCCGCTGTTGCGGCATCGCGCAACGATTGAGAACGTCATACGCCGCTCCGAAATAACCTAATTTTGGTAACCATATGATCAACCACCCCGATCCCCTCGTATAGCAGCATATCGTTTCGCGCAATATGCGAAAGTAACGTCGATCACAGCTTGATAGGCGGCGGTTCCTTGCCGATTATGTCGGCGCATTCCCGAGGAGGTCTTATGCTTTACACCACCACCGCACTCGGCGGCATGTTTACGGCGCCGCATCACCTTGCAACTGAAACCGGATTACGCGTGCTCCGCGATGGCGGAAACGCGGTCGAGGCGATGGTTGCCGCAGCTGCCACGATCGCGGTGGTCTATCCACATATGAACGCCGTCGGTGGCGACGGCTTCTGGCTGATCGCGGAACCGGGGCAGGCGCCGGTCGGGATCGACGCCGCCGGGTGGAGCGCCGGCATGGCGACGCCCGCGTTCTATGCAGATAAAGGATGCGACGTGATTCCGGCGCGCGGACCGCTGGCAGCGCTGAACGTCGCCGGAACGATTTCCGGGTGGGCCAAGGCGCTTGACGTCGGCGGCGGCAAAATGCCGCTGGGCCGGCTTCTTGAAGATGCCGCCGCACATGCAGCGAACGGTGTTCCCGTCACGCAAGGACAGGAAGACCTGACACGGGAAAAGCTGGACGAGCTCAAGGACGTACCGGGCTTTGCGGAAACGTACCTAGTCGACGGCCAGCCGCCTGCCTGCAACGACATCCTGAAGTTCCCGGCGTTGGCGGCGACGCTCCGTCGGCTGGCCGATGTCGGCCTCGATGACTTCTACACGGGCGAGATCGCACGCTCCAATGCGGCCTACCTGGAGAGTGTCGGCAGTCCGCTCCGTTTTGATGACTTCGAGGCGTTTTCAGCAAAGCAGGTAACGCCGCTCGAGGTCACGCTCTCGTCCGGCACCGTCTACAACATGCCGCCGCCGACGCAGGGCGTCAGCTCGCTGATGATCCTGGCGCTGTTCGATCGCCTGGGCGTCACGGCGGGTGAGGGCTTCGATCATATTCACGGTCTTGTCGAAGCGACGAAGCAGGCATTTCTTCTCAGGAACGAGCACCTGACCGATCTCGACTTCATGAAGGTCGATCCGAACGACTGGCTCGAAAGCGGTTTTCTTGACGGTCTGGCCGGAAATATCGATCCGGCGAAAGCGCTGGAATGGCCGCAAATCCGAAAACCGGGCGACACCATCTGGATGGGCGCCATTGACGGCGACGGCCGGGCGGTATCGTTTATCCAGAGCGTGTACTGGGAATTCGGCTCCGGTGTGACCAATCCGGAAACCGGTGTGTTGTTCCAGAACCGTGGCAGCGGTTTTACGCTGGATGCGTCACACCCCAACGTGCTCGAGCCGCATAAACGTCCTTTCCATACCCTGAACCCGGCCATGGCGCGCCTGAACGATGGCCGGGTGCTGAGCTACGGTAACATGGGTGGCGAGGGCCAGCCGCAGACGCAGGCCGCGGTCTTCAGCCGCTATGTGATGTTCGGGCAGCCGTTGCAGCAGGCGGTGACCGCGCCGCGCTGGCTGCTGGGCCGGACCTGGGGCGAGGAAAGCACGACGCTGAAGTTGGAAAGCCGTTTCGATCCCGCGCTGATCGAAGCCTTGAAAGCCGCCGGGCACGTCATCGATGTCGTGGAACCGTTCACCTCGACCATGGGGCATGCGGGTGCCGTTTGCCGCCATCCGAACGGGTTGTTCGAAGGTGCCGCCGATCCCCGCTCGGACGGTAGCGCCGTCGGCTTTTAGGATTTCTTCACCGCTCCCCGCATTAAAGTTAAGGTGTAGACGGCGCACACCCGAAGACCGGGCGGCGTTGGCCTGGGCTCGATCTTAGGGGAGAGAAATCCATGGGGAGGTTTTTCGCGTTTTTCGGTGTTGCCGCCGGTGTCGGCGTCGGCTTCCTGTTTCTCGTCTTCGGAAGTGCGATCGGCTGGTGGGTGCTTGCGGTATCCGCACCGCTGACGGCATTGGGCATCTACGATCTGCTGCAGGCGCGACATACGTTGTGGCGCAACTATCCGATCATCTCTCACATGCGCTGGCTGTTCGAAGGCATCCGGCCGGAAATCCGCCAGTACCTGATCGAAAGCGACGCCGATGCGTTTCCGTTCAACCGCGAGCAGCGGTCGCTCGTTTATCAACGCGCCAAGAATGAACTGCAGACGATTCCGTTCGGGACGCAGCAGGATGTCTACAGCACCGGATACACGTTCTTCAGTCACTCCATGGTGCCTGAGCATGTCGACCCGGCATCGTTGCGCGTCACTGTCGGCGGGCCGTCCTGCACCCAGCCGTACAACTGCTCGCTTCTCAATATATCGGCGATGAGCTTCGGCTCCCTCAGTGCAAATGCAATCTCGGCGCTGAACCGGGGTGCAGCGATGGGCGGTTTCGCGCATGACACGGGCGAGGGCGGAATCTCGAAGTATCACCGCGAAAACGGCGGTGACATTATTTGGGAGATCGGCTCGGGCTATTTCGGTTGCCGGACCAAGGATGGCAGGTTCTGCCCTGATACCTTTAAGGAAAAAGCAGCCGACACGCAGATCAAGATGATCGAGATCAAGCTGTCGCAGGGTGCCAAGCCGGGCCACGGCGGGATGCTGCCGGGCGCCAAGGTGACGCAGGAAATATCAGAGGCACGCGGTGTGCCGGTCGGTGTTGACTGCATTTCGCCGGCCGCGCACTCGGCATTTTCGACGCCGCTGGGGCTGGTCGATTTTATTCAGCAACTGCGTGACCTTTCCGGCGGAAAGCCGGTCGGCTTTAAGCTGTGCGTCGGGCACCGGCGTGAATTCATGGCCATGGTCAAGGCGATGCTGGAACGGGACTGCTACCCGGATTTCATTGTCGTCGACGGTAAGGAGGGTGGGACAGGTGCCGCGCCCGTCGAGTTTTCCAACAGCCTCGGCCTGCCGCTTCGGGACGGGCTCCATTTCGTCAATATGACGCTGATCGGCGCCGGTATCCGCGACCGGATCAAGATCGGCGCCAGCGGCAAAATCGTCTCGGGCGCCGACATGGCGCGCGCTTTCGCGCTCGGTGCGGACTGGTGTAACTCGGCGCGCGGTTTCATGTTCTCCATCGGCTGTATCCAGGCGCGTGCATGTCATACCAACCGTTGCCCGACCGGCGTCGCGACGCAGGACCAGATGCGGCAGTCCGGGCTGCACGTCGGCGACAAGGCGAGGCGCGTCGCGAACTTCCACGGCAACACGTTGCTGGGATTTGCGGAGATGCTGGGTGCCATGGGACTGACGTCGTCGGATCAGATTACGCTCAACATGATCAACTTCCGCGAGCCGCACCTGAGCGGGACGTCCATGTTGACGCTGGAAGAGGGGCAGCTGCTTCGCGACGGCTGCCCGGAGGAATACGCCGTCCACTGGCGGCGCGCGGCGGCCGAAACGTTCCGCCGTGTCGACAGTCCGGTGTCACAGGCGATGATCGATAACGCCGCGCCTCACGCCTCGTAAACCGGCAATGCGGCACGTAGCGCCGTGCCGACAACGACGAGCTGCGGGATCGTATAGAGAAAGGAATCGAGCGTCCGAACCATCGCTGCCGGATCGTCCAGCGGCGGCGCAGCGGCATCGCGCGCGCGCCCGGCGACGTCGGCGATCAGTGGCCTCATGTTGGCATTGAGTGTGTCCATCTGCTTTTCCACGTCGCCACGCGACATCGCTTCCAATAGGCCGGGTGCGAGACGACGCAGGAAGTCGGGCCAGATCGCCAGGTGTCGGTAAAGCGTCGGGATGACCTGTGTTCCCGGACTCGGAATCGCGGCACTGAGCGCCAGCACGGTTTCGCGTAGATCATCCGGCATCTCCTGCAGGTTGACGGGCGCGGGCAGTTTCATCGGCGATGCGGTCGGTGCCGCCGGCGCCGGCGGCGGGGGCGGGACATCCGCCGGCGCGGCCGTGGGATTCACCAGGTCGCGGATTGCCGTGATCAGGCTCAGGTTGACCGGGTTCATCCGGTTATAGGTCGCCAGCATGGCATCCACGGTCCGGTGCGCCTCGGCATCCACCCCGTCGGCGCGCATGTCCGCGATATTGACGGCGGGTAGGGGTACGACCGGCGTCCGCGACACGGCGTCCAGCGCATACGAAATGGCGCGGCCGCTCTCCAGCTCCGGGCCGACCGTTTCCCAAACCCACTCGAGGAGGCCCGGGAAAACAGCAAAATGGCGGTAGATCAGCGCCGGCGACCCGACGCCGGTGGTTTCCATGATGCGTTCGTAGATGGTGGCGATTTTGGGCGGTGCGTCGCGGACGGCGACTTCCGGAAGGGTTTCGGACATCGGCAGTTTCCCCTGGTATTTCAATAATCAACGGTATGAAGGGCGCTCCTAGGCGCCGGGTCAAGCCACCATTACAACATATTAAAAATGTGAAATATTGGATTTCACACATTCAAAGAGTTTTATATTGCATTTCATGAATATATTCTGTAAAACCTGCGCTCAACGAAGAAAGTGAACTCATGAGTGATATCGAACCCCGTACAGCCCTCCTGATTGGCGCCCTGGTCGTCGGCGTCGGTTTTGGCGTGATTGCGCGCCTGAGTGCATTTTGCTTCCGCTCGGCGGTGCTGGAATTGCTGGCGCGCCGGGTCGGATTCCAGGTGCGGGCGTGGGCTGTCGCCATCGCCACGGCGGTTGCGGCGACGCAGGCCATGTCTTGGTTCGGGATCGTTGATATCTCGGAAAGTATCTACCTTTCCACCAGCCTGATGTGGCTGACGTTGATCGTCGGCGGCGTACTGTTCGGGATCGGCATGATCCTGGCCCGGGGCTGCGGTGCACGGCATATGGTGTTGCTAGCCAGCGGAAATCTGCGTTCCGCCGTCGTGCTGTCGGTGCTGGGTATCGTTGCCTACATGACACTGCGCGGCATTTTGGCGATCCCGCGTACGACGCTTGAAGGAATCGGCACGCTCGACCTTGAAGCCCTGGGGTATGCTTCGCAGTCATTGGGTGCGCTCAGCGGCGGGTCGGAGATTGTGCCGCTTGCGTTCGCTGCGGCCTTCATTGCGATTGCCGTTGCCGTGGCGCTTCGCGGCGGACTCGAAAAGCGCGTCCGGCCCGTTCTGACGGGCCTGGGCGTCGGCGCGCTGATCGCGGCCGGCTGGTACGTGACGGGTGTGCTCGGCTTTGACGAGTTCGAGCCAGTGCGGACGGAATCGCTTACCTTTACCGCGCCCGTCGGGAACGCGATCCAGTATCTGATGACCTATACCGGCGCGACGGCGGACTTCGGGATCGTGGCCGTCGGCGGCGTCATCATCGGTGCCTTTGCCATCGCCGTCACACGCGGCGAGTGGGTGCTGCAGGGCTTCGAAACACCGCATCAGCTGCTGCGCTATACGCTCGGCGGCGCGCTTATGGGTTTCGGCGGCGTGATGGCGCTGGGTTGCACCGTGGGGCAGGGGCTGTCGGGTCTCAGCACGCTTTCCGTTGGTTCCATCCTGGCCGTGGTTTCCATCGGGATCGGCGCCGTCATCGGTGACGTGCTGGTGCGCCGGGAGTTCGCGCCACGTCAGGCCAAAGTGCAACCGGCCGAATAACTCGGATTTTCATATTCGATTTTTCTTAATTGTTGCGCCATACTCCCGCCCGGGAGGAAACCATGCGCACAATTATCTCTATTCTACTGGCGATGACACTGAGCGTCGCCGCGTCCGCGAGCCAGGACATTCCGGATCAGTACCCGGCATCGTTGCTGTATTCGAAACCGGTCGAGGTCATACCCCACGTCTGGTCGGCGATCGGTGCCACCTCGCCACCGACGTACGAGAACACCGGCCATAACAACAACCTGAGTTTCATCGTGACCGGTGACGGCGTCATCGTCGTCAATGGCGGTGGTGCGTACCTGCTGGCAAAGGCGCTGCATGATGAGATCAAGAAGATCACCGATCAGCCGGTGAAGCTTGTGATCAACGAGAACGGGCAAGGCCATGCCATGCTCGGCAACAGCTACTGGATCGAGCAGGACGTACCGATCCTTGCGCACGTCGACGCGGCACACGAGTTCAACGACCGCGCCCGGCAAATCCTCGACGGCGCCAAGGCGCGGCTGAAGGAACGTGCCGCGGGCACTAAGATTCAGGGGCCGACCGAAACCTTCGAGGACAAGAAGGTCATCGAGATGGGCGATTTCCGGATCGAGGTGCTGCACCTCGGCCCGGCACACAGTCCCGGCGACATTCAGGTCTGGTTGCCGGAACAGTCACTGGTCATCGCCGGCGACATGGCGTTTCATGAACGCCTGCTGCCGATCTTCGACGAGACCGAAACCCGGGGCTGGGTGGAAACTTGGGAAGGGCCGTTTGAAGAACTGGGTGCAACCTATGTCATTCCCGGGCATGGCCATCCGACCAACATGGCGCAGGTCAGGCGGTATACCCACGACTACCTTGTCTATCTGCGCGGCAAGGTCGGCGAGCTACTTGAGAACGGCGGTAGTCTTGAGGAGGCGTACTACGTCGACCAGTCGCCCTATAAGCACCTTGATACATTCGACGAACTGGCGACGCGCAACGCCGGTCGCGTCTTCGTGCAAATGGAGTTCGAGTAAAGCCTAGCCCCAGATCTCGTGCTTGATCTGCTGCAGCCAGGCATCGGTGAATTCGGCGTCGGCAAGGCGTTCGCTGGCCGGTGCGCCGAGCTCCGAGAAGTTCGTCGTGTTTCGCACCACGTGGTCGTCCTCATAGATATACGTCGCACCGAGGCGGACGCCGTAGTCGGGTGCGGCGAGCGAATAGCAGTTGGCGATCCATGACGGATCCGGCGCGTTTTCGCCGGCAAGTTCTGCGGCGATGGCGGCGACGGCCACGTGCGCCTGACTGGCGGCGGTCGAGCCGGCCTTTGGAAGCGGGTCCGCAAACGCGGCGTCACCGATCACGTAAACGTCGGGCAGCAATGTCGACGCGAAGGTGCGGATATCGACCGGGCACCAGCCAGTTTCGTCGGCGGCACCGGCATCGATCGCGATACGCCCGGCGGTCTGCGGCGGGATGACGTTAAGCACGTCCGCCTGGATTTCGTCGAAATCGGTAACGGCGGTCAGGGTGTCGGGATCGACCTCGCGCACCACGCCGTCGTCGGCGATGGAGCGGTACTCAAGGATGTCGGGATAAAGCGCGTCCCACGCTTCGGAAAAAAGTTCCTGGAACGGAAATTCGTCCTTGGCGTCGAGGATCAGAAGCCGGGCCCCCGGCTTGTTCTTTTTCAGGTAATCGGCGACGAGACACGCGCGTTCTGCCGGGGCGGGCGGACAGCGATACGGTGCCGGCGGCATGGTCATGACGAACAGACCATCATCCGGCATCGCCTGCAACTGCCGTTTCAGAAGTGCTGTCTGCGGTCCGGCCTTCCAGGCGTGCGGCACCCGGTCAACGGTCTCGAGCGAGATGCCGTCGATGGTTGCGTAGTCGAAGGCCACGCCCGGCGAGAGAATCAGTTTCTCGTAACCGAGTTTGCGTCCGCTTTCCGTGCTGACGGTGCGGGCGGCGGCATCGATACCTATCGCCGGGTCAAGCATGACGTCGATCCCGTGCGATTTCAGCGAATCGTATCTAACCTCGATGGACGACAATTCACTGTATCCGGCGATCACGGAATTACTGCCCGGGCACATCCAGTATTTTGGCTGGTCGATCAGTAATGTGATTTCGGCGTCGGGCAGCGAAACACGTGCCGCGCGCGCGGCCGAGGCACCGCCGAAGCCGCCGCCGACAATGACGACCCTGATCTTTTCGCCTTTGGCCGTCGGATTGCCGCCAGCCCATGCTGACGTCGATGCGGCGGTAAACGCGGCGGCAGTGAGCATCATGTGCCGTCGGCTGAGTGAAAGGCGTTTCATGGTCGGGCGAATCCTGTTCATCGCGAAAAAACTGGCGGTCGCGGAATTAATTGATATATCCGCTTTATGAACGCACACACGATCCTATCCCGGTGGACGGTTTTCGCAATTGTGCTGGCGGCATGGTTTGTTTCGCCGTTGCCGGCAAAAAGCGCGGAACTTGTCATGTTCGAAAGCCCGTCCTGCCACTGGTGCCTGCGCTGGCATGCGGAGATCGGTCCGATATATCCGAACACGCCCGAATCGCGCTGTGCACCGCTCCGGCGTGTGGACGTCGACGCGCCGCGCCCCGCGGACCTTTCAGAAGTTTCTCCCATCGTATTCACCCCAACGTTTGTTGTCGTTGATGGCGGAAAAGAAATCGCCCGCCTCGTCGGATACGCAGGGGAGGACTTTTTCTGGCCGCTTCTGGCCCGGGAACTTGTCAAACTGCCCGGAGCCTGTCCAAACTAATAGTGGGTGAGTTCTAGTCATATTCAATGTTGATATATAGTTTTTTTTGAATATGATGTTTATAGGGGGAGCGACGATCGTTATTCACGGGCAGTGAATGATGGTTCCGGGTTTAAGGGGAATGATCGCTCCGGAATGAGGCACATACATCGGGAGGCGATTGCCCTATGCCAAGTTTAAAATCATTTATCCCGGCCTTTGCTGCAGCTACCTTGCTGGCAAGCGTGGCCACCGCTGATGACCACCTTGTGAAGTATGAGGTCGTCGACTACGGAATTGCGAAATCTCTGACGGGTAAGGCCGGTGATCCGGCTGCCGGCGAGAAAGCCTTCGTCAATCGCAAGCAGGGCAATTGCCTGGCTTGTCATCAGGTCACGAAGCTCTCCGCACACCCGTTCCACGGAGAAATCGGCCCATCTCTGGATGGTGTCGCGGAGCGTTACGAAGAACCGCAACTCCGGCTGCAGGTCGTCAATGCCAAGGCGATCAATCCGGATACCATCATGCCGGCATTCTACCGCACCGACGGATTCCACCGGGTCCTTAAGAAGTTCAAGGATAAGACGGTCCTGACCGCACAGCAGGTCGAGGACATTGTCGCTTATCTGAAGACCTTCAAGTAACGACAAGAGCAAGAGGAACAGACATGTCCACGAAACAAGCACTTTCAGCTTTGACGCGCCGCGAGGCGCTCATGCTGGCGGCCGGGGCGACGATGGTCGCGGCCGGCGGAGTCGTTCTCAAGAGCGGCACCGCGAACGCAGACGAGAAAATGACCAATGACGCGATCATGAAGTTGATCGGCGACAAGAAACCGGCCGACGGGAAAATCACCCTCGAGCTGCCGCAGATCGCCGAAAACGGCAACACGGTGCCGGTCGGTGTCAGCGTCGACAGCCCGATGACGGCCGACAACTACGTCAAATCGGTTCACCTGTTTGCCGACGGCAACCCGGCGCCGGACGTGGCATCGCTGCACTTCACGCCGATGAGCGGCAAAGCCTCGGCGGCGACGCGTATTCGTCTTGCGGGCACGCAGAACATCGTTGCAGTCGCGGAAATGAGCGACGGCAGCGTTTATCGGGCCCAACAGGAAGTCAAAGTCACCATCGGCGGCTGCGGCGGCTGACGCGAGGAAAAGGAGAATATCATGGCTAAAGGTGTGAAACCCCGCGTTCGTGTCCCGAAAAAGGCTGCGAAAGGCGATATCATCGAAATCAAATCTCTGATTTCACACAAAATGGAATCCGGCCGCCGCAAAGGCAAAGACGGCAAGCTGATTCCGCGTAGCATCATCAACAAGATGGAAGTCACGTTTAACGGCAAGCCGGTGTTTACGGCCGATTGGCATCCCGCCATTTCCGCAAACCCCTATATGTCGTTCTTCGCCAAGGTCGAAGAAAGCGGCGAGTTTGCCTTCAAATGGACCGACGACGACGGATCGGTATACGAAAAAACCGCGAAGATAACCGTCGCCTGAGCGGCAACCGGAAAAACGGGAGGCAAACAACCATGAAAATGAACTGGAAACAGGTCACATTTGTCGCTGCGGCGTGTGCCGTGTGCGCAAGTGTGTTCGTCTCGTCGGCGAATGCCGCCGATTGGGGGCAGTATGAGGTCGATGACCGCCGTAGTGGCTTCACCTACATGACCGACGAAAGCCGGGCCATGCAGGTCGACAGCTTCCAGAACCCGGGCATGATCTGGGTCGAGCAGGGTGCCGAGTTGTGGACCGAAGTCAACGGTAAGGCCGGTAAGTCGTGTGCCAGCTGTCACGAAGACGCGACGGCTGCAATGAAGGGCGTTGCCGCACGCTATCCGGTCTATGACGAAGGTGCGAAGACGCTGCAAAGTGTCGAGACGCAGATCAATCACTGCCTCGAAAACAACATGCAGGCCGAGCCCTATAAGTGGGAATCGACCGAAATGCTGTCGATGACGTCGTTCATCAACAACCAGTCGCTCGGTATGCCGGTCGACGTGAAGATCGATGGCCCGGCGGCGGAATGGTACGAGAAGGGCAAGGCGTTCTATTACGAGCGCCGCGGCCAGCTCGACATGGCCTGCAAACACTGCCACGAGGACAATGCGGGCGGTATTATCCGCGCGAATACCCTCACGCAGGGCCAGGTCAACGGGTTCCCGACGTATCGCCTGAAATGGCAGAAGGTGGGTTCGATCCACCGCCGTTTCCGGGGCTGCAACAAGCAGGTTCGTTCGGCACCGTTTGGCTACGGTTCGGATGAATATCTCGCGCTGGAACTCTACGTCAAATGGCGTGGCCGCGGATTGCCGGTCGAAACGCCTGCTGTGCGTAACTGATTTAAGCCTCAACCTGACCGGAGAGGCGCGAGCGTCTCTCCGGTCATACTTTCTTTTCGCCATTTTCAAAACAGAGGGTCTGCGCCGTGATATCTCGTCGCGAATTCTTCCATCTCGCCGCCGCCACGGCAGCCGTCGCCGGAACCGCCATGCCGTTCAGCCGGGCCATGGCCCAGCAGAAGCTTGATCAGGCCGGCATTCTGGACTTCCAGTCGCTCGGTCAGGTCACGTTGCTGCATTTCACCGACATGCACGCGCAGCTGACGCCAATCTTTTTCCGGGAGCCTTCGGTGAACATCGGCGTTGGCGAGGTCGAAGGGCTGCCGCCGCATATCACCGGCAAGGATTTCCTGGGGCACTACGGCATTAAGCCGGGCACGCCCGAGGCTTATGCGTTGCAAAGCCACGACTTTACCGCACTCGCCAAGGAATACGGCCGTGTCGGCGGCGTCGACCGGATGATGACACTGGTCAAGGCAGTCCGTGCTGAACGTCCGAACAATACGCTTTTCCTGGACGGCGGCGATACGTGGCAGGGATCCTATTCGTCACTGGAAACCCAGGGCGAGGACATGGTGAAGATCCAGAACGCGCTTGGCCTTGACGCCATGACGGCGCACTGGGAGTTCACCTACGGCCAGGACCGGGTTCAGGAACTGCAGGAAATGCTCGAATTCCCGTTCCTTGCCGGCAACGTGACCGATACCGAGTGGCAGGAACCGGTGTTCGAATCCACCGCGTGGTTCGAACGCGGCGGTGTGAAGATCGCCGTCGTCGGCCAGGCGTTCCCCTATACGCCGGTGGCCAACCCGCGTTACATGATCCCGGACTGGTCGTTCGGCATCAACGAGAAGGCCGTCCGCAAGCATGTCGAGGATGCCCGCGCCCAAGGCGCCGAACTCGTCGTTCTGCTGTCGCACAATGGCTTCGACGTCGACCGCAAGCTGGCCAGCCGCGTCGACGGCATCGACGTCATTCTGACCGGGCACACGCACGACGCGTTGCCGAAGGTCGAGATCGTCAACAACACGATCCTCGTCGCGTCGGGCAGCCACGGCAAATACCTGTCGCGCCTCGACCTCGACGTGAAGGACAACAAGGTCGCGCAGTACCGCTTCAAGCTGATGCCAGTATTCTCCGACGTGATTACGCCGGACCCCGAGATGGCCGCGCTGATCGAAAATCTCCGCGCGCCGTTCAAGGACGAGGTCGAGAAAGTGCTGGGCGTCACGGAATCGACGCTCTACCGCCGGGGCAATTTCAACGGCACGTTCGACGACCTGATCTGTCAGGCGCTGCTGGAAGAACGTGATGCCGAGATCGCGCTGTCGCCGGGCTTCCGCTGGGGCTCCAGCCTGCTGCCGGGCCAGGAGATCACCGTCGAACACGTGCACCATCACACGTCGATCACGTATCCGAACGTCTACCGGACCGAGATGAAGGGCTCGTTCATCAAGGAAATCCTCGAAGACGTGGCCGACAACCTGTTCAACAAGGATCCGTACTACCAGCAGGGCGGGGACATGGTGCGCGTCGGCGGCATGAGCTATACGATCGACGTCGACAAGGACATCGGCTCGCGCATTTCCGATTTGACGACGCTGAAGGACGGTAAGCCGATCGATCCGAACCGCGACTACGTGGTCGCCGGCTGGGCCTCGGTCAACGAGGGCACGGAAGGGCCGCCGGCTTACGATCTCGTCGCCGGGTATATCGAGAAGCAAAAGTCGATTACCATCCCGGAGAATCAGACGGTCAACGTGCGCGGCGTGTAATCGCCGGTCGTGCGTAACCCACGCGGCTAGGAAAAATCATGGCAGGTTTTGACGTCGGTTTCGCCGGAGCGTTCATCGCCGGTCTTCTGAGTTTCTTTTCGCCATGCATTCTGCCGTTGGTGCCGCCCTATCTTTGCTTCATCGGCGGGGTCAGCATTGCGGAGATGACGGACGAAGCCGGGCCGCCGCCCGGCGCCAACTGGCGTGTGTTCTTTGCGGCGCTGACGTTCGTTGTCGGGTTTTCGCTGGTGTTTATCCTGTTCGGGGCGACCGCGTCGTTCCTCGGACAGTTGCTGGCGGAAAACATGCTCTGGGTCAGCCGCGTCGCCGGCGTCCTGATCATCATCATGGGCGTGCACTTTCTGGGTATCGTCAAAATTCCGTTGCTCTACCGCGAAGCGCGTTTCCAGGGACCGGCGAAACCGGTCGGCCTGTTTGGCGCGTTTCTGATGGGTCTTGCCTTCGCGTTCGGCTGGACGCCCTGCGTGGGGCCGGTGTTGGCGGCGATCCTGATGATGGCGGGTAGCGAGGAATCGATCACCTCGGGCACGCTGCTGCTGGGCAGTTATGCTGCCGGTATCGGCATTCCGTTCCTGATCGCGGCCCTCGGCATCAATCCGTTCCTGCAGGTCATGCCGGGTATTCGCAGGCACATGGGCACGATCGAGAAAGTGATCGGGGTGTTCCTGATTGCGACCGGCGTGTTGTTCCTTACCGGCTCCATCGCCGACATCGCCTACTGGCTGCTGGAGACGTTCCCCGTCCTCGGCAAGGTGGGCTGAGCGTCAGCCGCCGAAACGGAAATAGATAATCCGGTCGAACGAGCGCAGTTCCCTGAGCACATTGATGACCCGTCCCGGCTCGCCGCTATCGATCGCCGGGTACATGGACTGCACGGACTCTAGCGTGCCGTCGAACAGACGCCGGAATTCGGGGTCGTCCTCGTATCTGCTCGGCGCCATCGCACGGCAGTCCTTTACCAGATCCTCGTACGTGCGGCTTTCCGTCGTGACCTGGTTGCGCACTTCTACGTTGCCGAGGTCGGGTGGCGTGCGGCGGTGTTTGAAGAGCGGCTCCATCGCCCGGTTCAGTTCCGTGATGCAATCCGCATAAAGACGCACGCCGTTTCGTTTGCGAAGCGCGTACAGCATACCGCGCACCGGGGCGAGGGTATCCGCAGCCGCTTTGGTGTCGCCTTCCTCGGCCTGAGCAAGCGCCTTCTCCAGTCTGCCTTCGATATCGCTCAGCGTCGACTTGAACGCCGGGTCTTTCGCATAGGGTGCGGGCGGGGTATCGCCGTATTGGGCGACGGCCGTTTTCATGGCATCGAGTGCACTCGCCGTCTCGAGAGACGCGAGGCCTGGGTTCCCGGTTCTGAGGTAACTGGTGGCGGCGCGGTAACCCGCGTACGCTTCCCCGAGGGCGGCATCAAATGACTGTGAGTCCGCGGCGTGCACCTGGAAGGAGCCGAGCATAAGAGTCATTGTTAAGGCCGGGAGAAGACGAGACATGTCGAATGTTTTCCTGTGCTTTTCGTAATTGGCGGCTTGGCGCGAAACAGGTCTAAGATTAAACTACACATTCGGTAATTGGAATACGTATAGAGGTCGCCGTGCAAGACAATCAGATATCCCGCCGACGGTTTCAACAACTGGGTCTCGCAGCGGCTGCCGGCAGTCTCCTGCCGTGGTCCGGCGCCGCATGGGCCGAGGAACTGAAGTACAACGACGACGGGCTGATCATCCAGCCGTGGTTCCTGGAATCGTTTCTGATCATGAACGAGGACCTGGCGGATGCCGCCGGCAACGGCAAACGTTTCGCCGTGTTCTGGGAACTGAAAGGATGCCCGTACTGCAAGGAAACGCATCGGGTCAACCTCGCACAGCCGGACATCCTCGACTTCATCAAGACCAACTTCACGGTCCTGCAACTTAATGTCATCGGTTCCAGGATCGTGACCGATTTCGACGGTGAGGAGTTGTCGGAACGTGACCTGGCCCGCAAGTGGCAGGTGCGCTTCACCCCGACGATCCAGTTCTTCACCGATGATGTCGAAGGTGCGGACGGCAAGACCGGGCGCGACAACGAGGTGGCCCGGATTCCCGGCTACTTCAAACCCCAGCATTTCCTGGCGATGTTCAAGTACGTACAGGAAAAAGCCTACGAAAAGCAGAAGTTTCACGAGTACGTCCGCGCCCAGAAAGCCGGATAACGCCAGATAACGCCAGGCGATAAATTCAGGTTTTTCGCCTCGCCCCTCTGGACAACATATTCACATTTTATATAATGAAATTAACGAATATGTTTTTGGGCGGTTGCACGCGCAATCGGGAGGGCATTGTCATGGCTAAAAAGAAATCAAACACGACGGGTGACGGCGGGCCTGGCCTGCAACGCCGCCAGTTCCTGCAGGCCGGGCTGGCCGGGTCGGCACTGGCCGCGGCCGGAACCTTCTCGGCACCGAAGACCGCCGGTGCGGCGGGGCTCGAGATCCCGGACTGGAGCCGCCAGCTCGGTGCGAGCGTCGACGATGCACCCTACGGCAAGCCGTCGCGTCATGAATCTGGCGTGGTCCGGCGCAGCGTCGAATGGCTGACGGCGACACGGGAATCCTCGATCAACTTCACGCCGCTCTATGCGCTTGACGGATTCGTCACGCCGAACGGCATCTGCTTCGAGCGCCATCATGGTGGCGCCGCGGATGTCGATCCGGTCGAACACCGCCTGATGATCCACGGCATGGTGGACCGGCCGCTGCTGTTCACGATGGAAGACCTGCTGCGGCTGCCGCGTGTCTCGAAGTTCTTCTTCCTGGAATGTGCGGCCAATGGTGGCATGGAATGGCGCAATGCGCAGCTCAATGGCGTCCAGTTCACGCATGGCATGATCCACTGCGTGCAGTACACCGGCGTGCCGCTGAAGCTTCTGCTCGAGGAAGCGGGCGTCAGCACCAAGGCCAAGTGGCTGATGGTCGAAGGCGGTGACAGCGCGGGGATGAACCGTTCCGTTCCGATCGAAAAGGCTCTCGACGACTGCATGGTCGCCTTTGCAATGAACGGCGAGAAACTGCGCGCCGAACAGGGTTATCCGCTGCGCCTCGTCGTGCCGGGCTTCGAAGGCAACATGTGGGTGAAATGGCTGCGGCGGATCGAGGTCGGCGACGAATCCTGGCAGGCCCGCGAGGAAACGTCGAAGTACACCGACCTGATGCCGGACGGCCGCGCGCGACGCTTCACCTGGGAAATGGACTGCAAGTCCGTGATCACCAGCCCGTGTCCGGAAAATCCGTTGACGCAGAAAGGCCCGAACGTCATCACCGGGCTCGCATGGTCGGGCCGTGGCACGGTCAAGCGTGTCGACGTGTCGCTGGATGGCGGCAAGAACTGGACCGAAGCCCGGCTCGATGGACCAGTTATGCCGAAGTGCCTGACGCGGTTCTATCTCGACGGTTGGGAGTGGGACGGCAACCCGCTCTACATGCAAAGCCGTGCCATTGACGACACCGGCTACGTGCAACCGCAAATGACCGCGCTGCAGAAGGTCCGCGGCGTCAATTCGATCTATCACAACAATGCCATCCAGACATGGCACATCACCAAGACCGGCGAGGTGGAAAATGTCCGTTTGGCTTAAGGGTATCGCCGCCGCGCTGGCGCTGACTTTCGTTGCGTCGGGTCCGCTTGACGCGGCCGAGCGCAAGTACGAAGGCGTCGGCCGCACGCCGACGGCCGAGGAAATCAAGAGCTGGGACATCGACGTCCGTCCCGACGGGCAGGGTGCACCGGTGGGACATGGCACGGCCGGCGAGGGCGAGCGTGTCTACCTCGTGAAATGTGCATCGTGCCACGGCGAATTCGGCGAGGGTGGGGGCCGTTATCCGGTTCTGATCGGCGGTCACGGGACGCTTAAGGACATGCGACCGGAAAAAACCATCGGCAGCTACTGGCCCTATGCGTCTACGGTGTTCGACTACATCAAGCGCGCGATGCCGTTTGGTGACGCACAAAGCCTGACGGATGACGAGACCTATGCTCTGACGGCCTATCTTCTGTTCATGAATGACGTCATCGAGGAAGACTTTGCCGTCACGCAGGACAATATCGGTACGATTGAAATGCCGAACCAAGCGAACTTCTTCATGGACCCGCGTCCCGATGCGCAACCCGAGGGCGGTACGGCATGCATGAAGGACTGCAAGGACAAGATTGAGGTGATCGGGCGCGCCCGCGTGCTGGACGTGACGCCTGAAACCGGCGGAGACACCACCGAAGGGGCCGAGGCCGCGCCCGCCGAAGAAAAGACGGAACAGGTTGCCGCCGCGGAGACCGGTGATCCGGTGGCGGGGCGCTCCGTGTTCAACAAGTGCAAAGGCTGCCACGTCATCGACAGTCCGAAAAACCGTGTCGGGCCCAGCCTGCACGGCGTCTTCGGCCGTGCTGCCGGGGGCGTCGACGGTTTCCGTTACTCGAAGGATTTCCAGAAGGTCGGCGATGCCGGACTGGTCTGGGATGCGGCGACGCTGGCCGGCTTTCTGACCGACCCGAAGGGGTATCTCGGCGGTGTCATCGGCAAGGAGAAAGCCAATACGCGGATGGCGTTCGGCGGCCTTCGCAAGGAAGAAGACGTGCGTGATCTGATCGCCTACATGAAAGAGGCGTCGGCCGAATAAATTTCCCTAAGACGCGATGAGGCGTATATCAGGCTGCGGCGCTGTTTCGTGCCGCAGCCATTTTTTCGCGCGCGGCCTTGGCTTCGGTGGAGCAGAACAGGTTGTACATAAGCTCCAGAAGCTTGCGCACTTCTTCGGACGCGAGCGAGTAATAGATCGTCTTGCCGTCGCGGCGCGTATCGACCAGCTCGTCCGAACGGAGCCTGGCCAACTGTTGCGACAACGTCGGCTGGCGCAGGCCAAGGGCAGTCTCCAGCTCCGAAACGGACATCTCGCCTTCGCTCAGATGACAAAGAATCAGCAGCCGGTTTTCATTGCCGAGGGCTTTGAGAAAATCCGCCGCCTCAGTGGCGCCGGCGAGCATTGCTTGATCTACCATGTGCGTACTTTCCCTGCCGGGCTTCCTGGCCGCGGCGCGAATCCGATGTTGCGACGCACTATAAACGATTTTTGCGGTCAAGGCTACTTACATTCACAGGCTGTGATATGTCTATTCGTAGAAACTTTATTACAACATCGCCACCTTGTGTTTTATTTGTGCCTTTATGGAACAACACTAACGATATTCATATTAACTGTTGCCGTAGAGGCTGAATTGAGACACATTGCGGCTCAACGCATTCCTTGTTGGGAGATATCGATATGAACGAGACACTCAGACAGATCGACGATCCGCGCCATGTCCGTGCCGAACTCCTGTTTGCAGATCCGGCGGGTGAGGCGCCTTCGGTGTTCATTCCCAAAAACGACGAAGGGACCGTCCGGCGCGGCGGGCTCGACCTGCGCGAAGTGCTGATTGCCAGCGGGCGCGACATCGCCGGTACGTTTTCGCTGGATCATGAAGGGTTCGCCTTTCTCGAGCATACGAGCGGCGTCGACAACTTCGAAGACAACGATGAGGTGGAACGGGTGTACTATCCGGAAATCCGCAAAATCGTCGCCGATGCCACCGGCGCCAGCGAGGTCGAGATCTTCGATCACACGATCCGTGTGACAGACCCGGAAACGACGTACCGACGCCCGGCCAGCCACGCCCACAACGATTACACCGAGACGTCCGGTCCGAAGCGGCTACGTGACATGATCGGCGACGAGCGCGCCGATGCCTGGGCGAACGACAGGCTCGTGCAGGTTAACGTCTGGCGGCCGATCGTCGAGCCTGTGCTGAGAATGCCGCTGGCATTACTCGATGCATCGAGCACGGACGAGGCGGATCTCGTGGAAACGACGATTACCAACGAACGCCAGGGCGGCCGCGTCGGTCGTATCTACAGCGTCGCCCACCGTGACGGTCAGCGTTGGTTCTATTTCCCGGAAATGACCCGGAACGAGGCGATCCTGATCAAGGGCTACGATAGCCTGCGTGACGGGCGCGCGCGGTTCACGCCGCATTCCGCGTTCGAACACCCGGCGACGCCTGCCGATGCGCCGGCGCGCCGTTCGATCGAGGTCCGCACCTTCGCCCGCGTCCCCGCCTGAGCCGAGGAGAAAAATCGATGGCCGATCAGCCGGTTACCGGCAGCTGCCTTTGCGGCGGCGTCAAGTTCCGGGTCAGCGAGTTCCAACGGCCAGTTGTAGCCTGTCATTGCACGCAATGCCGAAAGACGACCGGACACTACGGCGCCGCGACCACGGCCCGGAATGTAGATCTTCAGCTTGATTCAGATGAAACGCTGAGTTGGTACTCGTCGTCCGATGTAGCCGAACGGGGCTTCTGCAACCGTTGCGGCAGTAGCCTCTTCTGGCGACCCGTGGGCGGCGTGAATACCTCGATCATGGCGGGCGTGCTCGATGCCCCGACCGGCCTCGAGTTGGTGTCTCATATATTTACGGAAGACGCCGGCGACTACTACGAGTTGAATGACGGCCTGCCTGCCCACAAGGACGGTGGCGGCATTTTATGACGTCTCTTCGTAGCAACTCCTGATGGCGAACCCCACAAGCCGCAGCAACTGCGGGTAAAGGTCCGGGCCCGGGATGAGTTGCGCCCCCAGCGGATCGATGACGCCGGTCTGCGCGCTTGTGTTTTCCGTAAGAAGGCGAACGAACGTGTCCGGGAATTGCGGTTCGGCAAAGACGCAGCGCACCCCCAGATCTAAAATCTTCTTGCGGACTTTTCGGATGTTGCCCGGTGTCGGTTTGTGTTCGGGCGTGACCGATAGGGCAACGAAGGGCTGCAATCCATAGTGCTCGGTGAAATGTCCGTAGGCCTCGTGGAGGACAACCAGGTGGTCGTCCTGCATCGGTGCGACGAGACGGCGGACTTCGGCGTCCACGTCGATCATCTGGTCGATGGCCGCATCCCGGTTGCTGGCGATCCGTTCGGCCTCGGCCGGGAGAATATCCGTCATGACCTCGGCGATATGTTCGATCATCTCGACGGCGTGAGCCGGGTTCAGCCAGATGTGCGGATCGACACCGTTATGATCGTGGCCATCTTGGTCGCTGTGCCCGTGTTTGCCCTCGTCTTCGTGTTTCGTTTCCTGGTGTTCGGAATGCCCTTTTTCATGCTCCTGATGCGCGTCGTCGTCCTCCATCAGCCGCACCACGCGTGCCGAAGCAGGAAGGGTCCGCAACGGTTTAACCAGAAATGTCTCCAACTCCGGGCCGATCCAGAAAACGGCGTCCGCTTTTGCGAGTGCCTGCGCGTCGGATGGGCGCATGGCATGCCCGTGCGGCGAGGCGGCACCCTTGACGATGAGGTGCGGCTCGGTGATCCCGTCGAGGACCATCGAAACCAGCGAATGCACGGGCTTGATCGACGCAACGACACCAACAGTATCGGCGGCGGCAGCCGGGACGGAGAGAAGACATGCCGAAAGCACGGCAAGGCCGAAGCGGCGGAAGTGTATTGTTCGCAACGTGTTGATTCCGATTTCTTTTATTGTATCGCTCCCGCAGATATGTAATGATATAACATTATGGATACGGGCCGTCAAACATCTCTGGCAAAAAATCGTTCCCTGATCGCCGCGCGTGGTGTCGGGGTTCGGCACGGCACGCGCTGGTTGATCGAGAACGTCGACCTGACCGTGCATGCGGGCGAGATCGTGACCCTGATCGGGCCCAACGGCTCGGGCAAGAGCACAACCGTGCGCGCACTGCTGGGCCTGATTGATCATCACGCCGGTATCATCGACCGGGCACCCGGGCTTCGTGTCGGTTACGTACCGCAAAAGATTTCCGTGGATTGGACGATGCCGCTGACGGTGCGCCGCTTCATGACGTTGACGGATCGACATCCGCCGGCGGCAATTGATGCGGCGCTTGACGAGGTCGGGCTCGGCGATTTCTCGGATCGAAACGTTCAGGTGCTGTCCGGTGGTGAGTTCCAGCGTTTATTGCTGGCGCGCGCCATCATCGCGGAGCCGGACCTGCTGATCCTGGACGAACCGGTGCAGGGCGTGGATGCGGCGGGCGAGATCGCACTCTATGAACTGATCGCGGATCTGAGCCACCGTCATGACTGTGGCGTGCTGCTGATTTCGCACGACCTGCATATCGTCATGGCGGCGACGGATACGGTGATTTGCCTCAACGGTCACGTCTGCTGTTCCGGTACGCCGAAAACCGTCACCGAAAGCCCGGAGTACCGCTCGTTGTTCGGCGCGCGCGCGGCCGAGGCGCTGGCGATCTATCATCACCATCATGATCACAGCCACCTGCCGGACGGGACCGTCGTTCGAACCGGCGGGGCCGACGACCATTCGGCATGTACGCATCCGGAGCATCGCCATGATCATAGATGAGTTCCTGCTGCGCGCCTTTTTGGCCGGGATCGGCGTCGCCCTGGTTGCCGGTCCGCTGGGCTGTTTCATCATCTGGCGCCGCATGGCGTACTTCGGGGATACCATGGCGCATTCGGCCCTGCTCGGTGTCGCGCTGGCTGTGATGATGGACGTGTCGATCACGGGGTCGGTATTCCTGATCGCCGCGCTCGGTGCTTTGGGGTTAATCGTGCTGCAGCGGCGAGCACCGCTGTCGTCGGACGCGCTGCTGGGTATACTGTCGCATTCGACGCTGGCGCTCGGCATCGTCATCGTCGCCATGATGACGTGGTTGCGCATTGACCTGATGGCATTTCTGTTCGGCGATATCCTCGCCGTGTCGTGGGCGGACATCTTCGTCATTTTCGGCGGCGGAGCGGTCGTGCTTTTGATTTTGGCAATGATCTGGCGGCCGCTTCTGGCAGGGACCGTCAGCGCCGAGCTCGCGTCGGCGGAAGGGCTGCATCCGGAACGCGCACGTATCGCATTTATGCTCCTGATGGCCGCCGTGATCGCAATTGCCATGAAAGTGGTCGGCATCCTGCTGATTACGTCGCTGCTGATTATCCCGGCGGCGACGGCACGGCGGTTCGCGTCCGGTCCTGAAGTGATGGCCGTGCTGGCCGCGCTGATCGGCGTGATCGCGGTTGGCGCCGGTTTGCTGGGGTCACTGAGTTTCGACGCGCCGTCGGGACCGAGCATCGTCTGTGCCGCGGCGCTTCTGTTTCTGATGAGCGTCATTCCAGGCCGTTTCGGGAATGCACGGACGGAGGGACTGCGATGACCGATGTGCCGGACCTGACGAAAAACCAGCAGGCCGTATTGGGTTGCCTGGAAAAGGCAACGGGTGCGATGACCGCCTATGACATTCTGGATGGCGTGCGCGCGCAGGGGATTCGTGCGCCGGTGCAGGTTTACCGGGCTCTGGAACGACTGATGGAATTGTCGATCGTGCACCGGATCGAAAGCATGAACGCATTTGTGGCATGCGCCCACGGCCATGAAGGGGCCGACCACGATCATGGCCACTCGGGCACGGTCGCGTTCGCAATCTGCGATGATTGCGGGCATGTCTCTGAAATCCCGGTGCCTAAAGCCGCCAAGACATTGGGTGCGCTGGCGGGCGACAGCGGGTTTGTGACGGAGCGCGCGGTGGTTGAACTGCGCGGACACTGCCAGGCCTGCACGCACAGCTAATCTTGTTATTATCCCATTTTTTGGGACATATAATCTCATTATTTGTTGATTTTTAATCCCGCCCCGGTATGATCTATACTGATTTTACCATCATAAAAAACATGCCCAGAGGAAACGTCATGAGCACCCAAGCTGCTGCCACAGCGCCCGTCGAGGGCCCGGAAAAGGACATCATCCGCGGATTGATCGCCAAGGCCCGCGCCGCGATGGCGCAATTCGCCAACGCCGATCAGGCCCGCGTCGATGAAGCCGTTACGGCCTTGGCCTGGTCCATCTATGAGCCGGGTCGCGCACGTGAACTGGCGGAGCTTGCGGTCGAGGACACGGGGCTCGGCAACGTCGACAGCAAGATCATGAAGAACACGCGCAAGACGTTCGGGTGCCTGCGCGATCTCAGCCGCGTCAAATCCGTCGGCATCATCGAGGAAATTCCCGAAAAGGGCCTTGTCAAATATGCCAAGCCGGTCGGTGTCGTCGGTGCCGTGACGCCGTCGACCAACCCGGCCGCGACGCCAGTCAATAAGGCGATGTTCGCGATCAAGGGCCGCAACGCCGTGATCATCGCGCCGTCGCCGGCGGGTCTCGGCACCACGACCAAGACGGTCAACTACATGCGCGCCGAACTTGAAAAGATCGGCCTGCCCGCGGACCTGGTGCAGGTGCTGCCGGCCCCGGTGAACAAGGAACTGACGCAGCAGCTGATGAACCAGTGCGATCTGGTGATCGTCACCGGCTCGCAGAACAACGTGCGCCGCGCGTATTCGTCAGGCACGCCGGCGATCGGCGTGGGTGCGGGCAACGTGCCGGTCGTGATCGACGAGAGCGCCGATTTCGACGACGCCGCTGAAAAGATCACCATGTCGAAGATCTTCGACAACTCGACGTCGTGCTCGTCCGAGAACTCGCTGATCATTCTCGACAGCGTTTACGATGAGGCGATGGCTGCGCTCAAACGTGCCGGCGGTTATCTGTGCACGGCGGATGAAAAGCAGAAGGTCGAGGACAACCTCTGGGTCGACGGGCATCTCAACCGTCACGTCATTGCCAAGGACGCCGACGTGCTGGCCGACGTGTTCGGCCTTGGCGATCAGGCCAAGGGCAACAAGTTCTTCATGGTCGAAGAGGGTGAAGCAGACGCAGATAGCCCCTTCATCGACGAGAAGCTTTCGCTGGTCCTCACCGTTTACCGCGCCAAGGACATGGATGACGTGATTCGCCAGTTGAACACGATCCTCGATGTGTGCGGCAAGGGGCACTCGGTCGGCATTCACACCAACGAGCCGGCGCACGCCACGCGCCTCGCCGAGGAAATCGACGTCGTCCGCGTGCTGGTTAACCAGGCGCACACGTTCGGCAACGGCGGCGGGTACAATAACGGCCTCAACTTCACGCTCTCGATGGGCGGCGGCACGTGGGCTGGCAACTCGATTTCCGACAACCTCAACTACACGCACTTCATCAACATCACGCACCTGGTGAAGACGATCCCGGAAGACAAACCTTCCGAAGAGGATCTGTTCGGGAGCTACTGGGAAAAGTTCGGGAAGTGACGCTTTAGCGTCACCCCGGCGCAAGCCGGGGTCCAGAGCGGCATGAAGCAAATTTGAGACAGTCTTCTTGCATCCCTGGATTCCGGCCTTCGCCGGAATGACGAAGAAACATGCAAGAAGACCAAGGGAAACATCCGGATGAACTTCGAAGAATACGCGGCCAAGCCCTTGCTGGCGGCAAGTGGCATCAAGGTGCCGCTGAGCGTTCTGGCATACGACCCTGACGCCGCAGCGGATGCGGCCGGGAAACTCGGCGGCTGCGTCGTCAAGGCGCAGGTGCCGACCGGCAAGCGCGGCAAGGCGGGCGGTATCAAGCTCGCCGACACGGCGGAAGAAGCCAAGGCGCATGCGGCGGCGATCCTCGGTATGACCATCGGTACGCACACGGTCGAAAAGGTGCTGGTCGAGGAAAAATCCGACATCCGCCATGAATACTACGCCGCCGTGCTGAACGACCCGGTCACCAAGGGGCCGATGGTCATGTTCTCGACCGAGGGCGGCATGGACATCGAAGAAATCGCCGCCGAGACGCCCGAGAAACTGAATAAGCACGCGGTCGATATCCGCAAGGGCTTCAGTGTCGGGGACGCCGAGGCGCTGATTGCCGGGCTCGACCTCGCCGGTGCCGAAGCCGGTGTCGCGGAAACGCTGGCCAAGCTCTATGACGCCTACATGGTCAACGATGCGGAGCTTCTGGAAATTAACCCGCTGATCGTGACGGGATCGGGTGACGTGGTTGCGCTGGACTGCAAGTTCACGCTCGATGACAGCGCGATCAAGCGCCAGGAAGAGCTGGCAACGAAAGGCACGCCCGACAAACTGACCGAACTCGAAGCCCGTGGCGAAAGCGCCGGCATCAAGTACATCGAACTCGACGGCGACGTCTGCGTGCTGGCGAACGGGGCCGGGCTGACCATGACGACCATGGATGTGGTCCGCCACCACGGCGGCAAGCCCGCGAACTTCTGCGAGATCGGCGGTGAGGCCTATACCAAGGCCAAGTTCGCGCTCGAGATGGTGCTGGCGAAGCCGGGCATCAAAAGCCTTGTGGTCAACTTCTGCGGCGCCTTTGCGCGCTGCGACGTGATGATGGAAGGGCTGCTGGGGGCGTGGGAAGAACTGAAGCCCGACATTCCGGTGTTCTTTTCCATCGCCGGTACGGGGGACGAGGAAGCGATCCGCATGCTGAAGGAAAAGCTCGGCATGGATCCGCTGCCGGACATGAGTGCTGCCTGCAAGGCCGCCGTCGACGCCGCCCAGAAAAATTCCCTGGGGGGTGCATGATGATTATTCCCCGCAAGGAAACGCGCATTCTCGTCCAGGGCATCACCGGCAAGCAAGGCACGTTCTGGACCGAACGCATGCAGGAATACGGCGCCACCGTCGTCGCCGGTGTGAACCCGAAGAAAGCCGGCACCGAACACTGCGGCGTGCCCGTGCACGCGTCCGCCGTCGATGCGCAGAAAGATACCGGTTTCGACGCAACGCTGCTGTTCATTCCGCCGCTCGGCGTGAAGGCAGCGGCGCTGGACGCGATCGAGGCGGGCGCCAAGATGATTCTCTGCCTGACCGAACACGTCCCGGTACACGACGTCATGTACGTGATGGCAGCGGCGAAGGAAGCCGGGACCCAGGTCGTTGGGCCCAACACCGCAGGCGGTGTCACCGTCGGCGAAACCTTCATGGGTTTCATGCCCGCGTTCAACGAACGCATTTTCAAGAAAGGCACCGTCGGTGTGCTGTCACGATCGGGCTCGCTCGGCACGCTGCTGTGTCAGAACATCGTCTCCGCCGGCTACGGTCAAACGGCGTTCGTCGGCATTGGCGGCGATCCGGTGATCGGCACGACGACGCGCAATGCGCTCGAAGCGCTGGACACCTTCCCGGGCACCGAGGCCGTGGTGATGGTCGGCGAGATCGGCGGCACCATGGAAGAGGACGCCGCCGAGTACGTCAAAACGATGTCCAAACCGGTCATCGCCTTCATCGCCGGGGGTGCTGCGCCCCCGGGCAAGAAAATGGGGCATGCAGGGGCCATCGTCATGGGCGACAAGGGCACCTATGCATCCAAGAAATCCGCGCTGGAAGCGGCGGGCGTCAACGTGCTGTCGACGCCGGTTCACGTCGGCGACGCACTGAAGGAAGTGCTGGGATAACTCGGATAAATAAGCGCCGATACCGGCAAGTCTCTTATTGCGTTCATAAAATTTAGGTCCCGCGATGTGACCTGCGACACATGCGGTCAAATCCGTTGTGCCTAGACTTCGTTCCAGATGGAGTCGCCTGGCAATGGAGATACGCATGCTTGACCAGAACGCGCCGGAACAAGACGTTCAGCCGTTTTCCTTCGATGCCGAATACGACCTGGCCCGCCGCGAACAGTTGGACAGACCACCCGAATTACCCCTCGCGGACGCGATCCGACATGCCACCCGGGAGACCGGATCCGGAACCTCCTGGCTCAAGGACTTCTGGCGTTGCCTGAACGGGCCGGGGAAGCTCTCCGCCAGCGAATATTTTTACTACCGTCTCTATGCGGGCAAGCGCAGTGCCGATGAAACCCAGCGCTTCGTCGGCAAGGCGGCGCAGGAGAAAATCCATCGCGCGTGCTGCAATCCGGCGTGGTTCGCACCGGCGCTGGACAAACTGTTCTTCCTTACCGCGATGCACGGCGCCGGGGTCCCGGTGCCGGACGTTGTGGCCGTGTTCAATCCGTCAGGCGCGCGCGAGCACCCGAAGTTGATCACGCGCACAGATGCGCTCGAAGCGCTGCTCGACATGCCGGAAACCTATCCGGTGTTCGCCAAACCCATTGATGGCATGTACAGCGTCGGCGCGCTTTCGATCACCGACGGCGGCAGCGGCTGGGCGCACGTGCAGGGCGCTGGTCAGGTCCAGATCAGCGAGATCGCAGGCTACATGAAACGCATGAGCAGCGAGGGATACCTGCTGCAGCGGACATTGAGCCCGCACCCCGATCTCTATACCGCCATGGGCGGCACGCTCGGGACTGTGCGTATGCTGGTTTTGCTGGGCGACGACGGCCCGGTCATCGAAAGCGCGGTCGCCAAGATCCCGCAGGGCGCCAACATCGCCGACAATTACTGGCGTTCCGGTAACATGCTGGGGGCGTTGGAACTTGAAACCGGCCGGATTACCCGTGTTGTCACGGGCACCGGCCCGGAACTCCGTGAACTGACCCATCATCCGGTAACCGAATCCAAGCTGGTTGGCCTCGCACTGCCGGAATGGCAGGCTGCGAAAACCGTGTGCAGGCGTGCCGCGATGGCATTGCCGGGACTGAAGACCCAGTCCTGGGATATCGCGCTGACCAACCGGGGACCGGTCGCGATCGAGGTCAACTGGGGCGGCGATCTGAACCTGCACCAGCTGGCGCACAACAGAGGCATCCTGTCGCCTTCGATGATCGCGCACCTCAAACGGAACGGGTATCAGGGCAAGCTGCCCCAGGATTAATCAACGGAAGCAGGTTACTCGTCGGTATGTCCGGCCGGTCCGAACTGCAGGATCGGCGCGGCGTCGATGTCGGCTGCATCAAGCATGCTTGCGACGCGTTGCAGCGACGCCACCAGCATCGTCTGTTCCCAGGTTTCCAGGGGCTCGAACTGTTCGGCGAAGCGCTGGTGCAACGCTTCTGGCGCCTGCTCCAGAACATCGTGACCGGCGTCGGTCAGGCGCACGAATACCTTGCGCTTATCACTGGTGCCGCGGGTACGTGTCACCAGCCCCATGTCCTCCAGACGGGCCACGATGGCCGTTACCGAGGCCTGTGCCATATGCACCTGTCCGGTGATTTCGCCGACGGTGAGTTCTGGTTCTTCTTCCAGTGCCTGGAGCACAAGCAGTTGCGACGTCTTGAGGCCGGTGGCGACGCGTAGCGCCTTTCCGTGAAGCTCCGTCGCGCGGAGAATCCGGCGGATCGAGATCAGCGCCTCGTTGAGTTTATCCATATCCGTTGTCCCCTGGCCGTCCTCGTCTTGGCCGGACAACGATACATAACCCAGATATGACATGCCACCTTCCATGACGGGACAGAGATAGGTCGAAATTAATCGGTATTCAATAGAAATTTAATGTCGTCTTAGCATTGGGCTCGCTCACAATATTGCGGAAATGTGTTTTTTTTAAATTAATACATGAAATTATGGCCTGCCGGTTGACGTGGTAGAGGCGATTGTCTATGTCATGCGCAACAAAATTATATCGGTTATTGATATAAATAAGAGGAACAGCAAGAACGATGACGATTTCCGGACGACTCGACCGTGACGACCGCGACCTGATTCTCAGGCGCCCGACCCCCGAAGACGGGGTCGCCGTGAACGATCTGGTGGAGCAGTGCAAACCGCTCGACGAGAACTCGGTGTACTGTAATTTGCTGCAATGCTCGCACTTCTCGGAAACCAGCGCGCTGGCCGAACTCGGGGGCGAGGTGGCCGGCTTCGTTTCCGGTTATGTGGTGCCCGAAGAAGACGACAGCCTGTTCGTATGGCAGGTCGCCGTGGCGCCCGAGGCACGTGGCCTTAGTCTCGCCAAGCGCATGGTGTTCGATATCCTGCGCCGCCCCGCGGCAAAGGAGATTCGCAACATCAAGACCACCATCACGCCCGACAACGAGGCATCGCACGGCGTCTTCAAATCCATCGCACGGGAACTGGGCGCGGACATCGACCGCGACGTCCTGTTCGAAAAGCAGCAGCACTTCGACGGTCAGCAGAAGTCCGAGGTGCTGTGGAACATCGGACCGTTCAAGCGGGCCGACCTGATGCCGGCGCTGATGAGCGCAGCCTGATCGGTCAAACCCGAATTCAACCCTGATTTTAGCGTGTGTGCAGCGTCCGGCGGAAAACGCCGGGCGGCGCACACCGCACAAACATCACAGACGAAAAGAAGCGAGGTCTTCAGATATGTCTATTTTCGATAAACGCGAATCACAGGTTCAGAGCTATGCCCGATCCTTCCCGGTGACCTTTGACAAGGCCCAGGGCGCAATCCTCTCTGACGAGGACGGCAACGAGTACATCGATTTCCTGGCCGGCGCCGGCAGCCTGAACTACGGTCACAATGACCCCGACATGCGTGATGCGCTGGTCGACTACATCGGTTCCGGCGGTATTACGCACGGTCTCGACATGCATACCCGCGCCAAGGAAAAATTCCTGACGGCGTTCGAGGATATCGTTCTCGAACCGCGCGGCATGGACTACGTGCTGCAGTTCACCGGTCCGACCGGTGCCAACGCGGTGGAAGCGGCGCTCAAGCTCGCGCGCAAGATCACCGGCCGCAGCAATGTCATCTCGTTCACCAACGGCTTTCATGGCGTGACCATGGGTGCCCTGGCGACGACGGGCAACGAACATCATCGCGGCGCCGCCGGCGTCGACATGCCGGGTGTGACGCGGATGCCGTATGACGGCTATCTGGGCGCGGATATCGACAGCACTGAATATCTCGACCGCGTGCTCGGCGATCCGTCGAGCGGCGTCGACCAGCCGGCCGCCGTGATCGTCGAATGTGTGCAGGGCGAGGGCGGCCTGACCGCGGCCCGCATGGATTGGCTCAAGAATCTCGAGACGGTCTGTCGCAAGCATAACGTGCTGCTGATCGTTGACGATATTCAGGCCGGTTGCGGCCGGACCGGCACGTTCTTCAGCTTCGAGCCGGCCGGTATCAAGCCGGACATCGTGACGCTTTCCAAATCGCTTTCCGGATTCGGTCTGCCGTTTGCCGTCACGCTGATCGATCGCGATCTCGATGCGTGGGAGCCCGGCGAGCACAATGGAACCTTCCGCGGTAACAACCACGCCTTTATTACCGCGACGGCAGCGCTTGAAAAGTTCTGGAAGGACGACGCATTCGCAAAATCCGTCCGCGAAAAGGGCGAACTGCTGACCAACGGCTTCAAGGCCATTCAGGCCGAGTATGACGAGCACGTCGTCGAACTGCGCGGCCGCGGCATGATGCAGGGTATTGTCGTCACATCCGGCGATCTTGCCGGCCGCATCGTCGCCGAGGCGTTCAAGCGCGGTCTCGTGATCGAGACATCGGGTGCGCATGACGAGGTGGTAAAGTGCCTTGCATCGCTGACGATTACCGAGGACGAACTGAAGCGCGGTCTTGAATTGCTGACCGAAGCGTTCGGTGCGGCGACTGCTGCCGAAGCGCCGAAGGTGGCTGCTGAGTAACGCTGAGCGCGACCACGAACCACGGATTAAAAAGGACATCGATTATGATCGTTCGCACACTCAAGGAATGTGAAAACTCGAACCGCACCGTCAAGACGGACAACTGGCAGAGTGTCCGCCTGTCGCTCGCCGACGATGGTATGGGGTTCTCGTTCCATATCACGACCATTTACGCCGGTACGGAGACGCCGATCTGGTACAAGAACCACTTGGAAACGGTGTACTGCATGTCCGGCAACGGCGAGGTCGAAACCGTCGCCGACGGCAAGGTCTACAAGATCGAGCCGGGCACGGTTTATATCCTCGACAAGAACGACCAGCACATCCTGCGCGGCGGGACCGAGGACATGCACCTGGCTTGTGCCTTCAATCCGCCGCTCAACGGGCGCGAGGTCCATGACGAGGACGGCGCCTACAAATTGAATGAAGAAGCACTCGTCGACGCCTGACGGCACCGACGAGGAGGAAATGTCATGACGACCCAGAATTTTGAGAAGCCCCAGTTTTCCGGGGAGAAACCAGAAGAGAACCAGCATACCGTTCACAAGGTGGGCGGGACGTCCATGTCGGATGTCGATGCGGTGCTCGATAACATCATGATCGGAAACCGCAGCGGCGATGATCTCTATAACCGGATCTTCGTCGTCTCCGCCTATGGCGGCATCACCGACATGCTGCTGGAAAACAAGAAAACCGGCGAGCCGGGCGTGTATGCGCTTTATGCCGGGTCGGACAACGACTGGGCCTGGGGCGATGCGCTGACCCGCGTGCAGCAACGCATGCTGGAGATCAACACGAGCGCTTTTGAGGACGAAGCCGACCGCAAGCTGGCCGACCGTTTTGTGAACGAGCGGATCGAAGGGGTGCGCAACTGCCTGATCGACCTGCAGCGGATTTGCGGTTACGGGCATTTCAAGCTGGAGGAGCACCTGCTGACCGTCCGCGAGATGATCAGCGGCATCGGTGAAGCGCACAGTGCGCACAACACCATGCTGCTGCTGCGCCGGCGTGGCGTGAATGCAGATTTCGTCGATCTGTCGGGTTGGCGCGAAAGCGAGAGCATGAGCCTCGAGGATCGCATCCGCGAAGGGTTTGCCGACATCGACGTTTCGCAGACCCTGCCCATCGTCACGGGTTATACCCAGGCGGCCGACGGCCTGATGGGGATCTATGGCCGCGGTTATTCCGAGGTGACGTTCTCTGCCGTTGCCTGTGTCACGAATGCCCGCGAAGCCGTCATTCACAAGGAATTCCACCTGTCGAGCGCGGATCCGAAAATCGTCGGTATCGACAACGTGCAGCCCATCGGCCGCACCAATTACGACGTCGCCGATCAGCTCTCGAACATGGGGATGGAAGCTATTCACCCGCGTGCCGCCAAGGGGCTGCGTCAGCAGGGCATTCCGCTTCGAATCGTCAACACGTTCGAGCCCGAACATCCGGGCACCGTGATCGACGAGGGCTGGACGCCGGACAACGCGCGGATCGAGATCGTCACCGGTCTCGAGAACGCCATCGAGGTCGAGGTCTTCGATCAGGACATGGTCGGCGTACCGGGCGCTGCCGAGGAAGCGGTCGCCGCTTTCCGCCGTTTCAAGCTGCCGCTGGTGAGCTGGAGCCTGAACGCCAACACCATGACGTTCTACGTTTCGGCGCCGCTGAAACAGGTCCGCCGCGTCATCGAATTGATCCAGAAACGCCAGCCGGAGGCCGAGATTCAGACCCGCAAGGTCGATATCGTATCGGCCATCGGCGCCAACATGCGCGACAAGGACATCCTGAGCGAAGCCGTCGCCGCCATTGGCGATAGCGATCTCGAGTTGCTGGCGACGCATGCCTCGGGCCGCGGCGTGGACATCCAGTTCATCTTTGCCGACGAGAGCTATGATGACGCGGTGAAGGTGCTGCACACGGCACTGATCGAAAACCGCGAGGCGAACGGCCAGCCCGTGCTGCCGCCGGCCGTCGATCAACAGTCTGCCGTCGCTCAGCACTCCAAAGCAGCCTGACACGCTCAAAGGCCTCAAGATATTGACGGATGGGCGGGGCATGCCAACATATGCCTCTGACCATCCAAGTTAATCCCCGGGGGACCTCATGAGCAGCGCTTTATTCACGCCCTTCAACCTGCGCGGTCTGGAGATGCCGAACCGCATTGTCGTCGCGCCGATGTGCCAGTATTCCGCCAAGGACGGCACGGTCGGTGACTGGCATATCATGCATCTCGGCCAGTTCGCGGTCGGCGGCAACGGATTGCTGTTTGTCGAAGCCACGGGGACCGAGCCGGAAGGGCGCATCACGCCCGGTTGTGTCGGTCTCTGGTCCGATGAAAACGAAGCGGCGCTGCAGCGCGTACTCGATTTCTGCAATGCCTACGGCAACACGCCGGTCGGTATTCAGCTTGCCCACGCGGGGCGCAAGGCAAGCGCCGATCTGCCGTGGAACGGCGGCACGGCACTGAAACCCGATAACGGGGCGTGGCAGACGGTGGGGCCATCGGCGGAACCCTATGCCGACGGCTGGCATACCCCCGAGGCAATGACCGATGAAACGCTTGATCGCGTCAAAACGAGCTTTGTCGCGGCCGCCAAGCGGTCGGTCCGCATGGGTTTCAAAGTGATCGAAATCCATATGGCGCACGGCTACCTGCTGCACCAGTTCCTGTCGCCGATCTCAAACCGTCGCAACGACGCCTACGGCGGCACGCCGGAGGGGCGCATGCGCTATCCGCTGGAGATTTTCGAGGCTGTTCGCGCCGTGTTGCCGGACGATCTGCCGCTGGGTGCCCGTATTTCCGCGACCGACTGGGTCGAAGGCGGCTGGGACATCGAAGGCAGCGTCGCCTTTGCGCACGAGCTGAAGAAACTCGGCTGCGATTTCATCGACGTCTCAAGCGGCGGCAATTCGCCGAAGCAACAGATCCCCGTCGGGCCCGGTTACCAGACGCCGTTCGCCGAGCGCATCAAACGCGATGCCGACATCGCCACCATGGCCGTCGGCAAGATCACCGACGCGATCCAGGCGGAGCACATTATCCGCAGCGGCCAGGCCGACATGGTCGCGCTTGCCCGCGGGATGCTCTACGATCCCCGTTGGGCGTGGCACGCGGCGGAAACGCTGCGCGGCAAGGCGGCCTTCCCGCCGCAGTACCAGCGCTGTCATCCGGCACTTGCCGGTGAGCCGGTGCCGGGCAATCCGCCCCCGCCCGAGAAGGCAAAAGAAGCGGCAGGTGTATCATGAGCAGACTTGGACCCGTCTCCACGGACACGATGACCGACGCGCAGAAACGCGTCTTCGACGGTATCACCGGCGGCCCCCGTGCCAAGGGCAATCCGGCGGAAATGCTGAACGAGCAAGGCGCGCTGCGCGGTCCCTTCAACGCCATGCTGTACGCGCCGGAAATGGGTGACCTGTTGCAGCAGCTGGGCGGCAAGCTGCGTTACGAAACCATTATCCCGGGGCCGCTGCGTGAACTCGCGATCATCACCGTTGGCCGGCATTTCGAGGCCGATTACGAATGGTGGGCGCACGTCAACGTCGGCAAGAAGGAAGGGTTATCGGACGAGACCATCGAGAAGGTGCTGAACAAGCAGGTACCCGACGATCCGGCGGAAGCGACCGTCTACCGCTTCGTATCGGACCTGCAGACCAAGACTCGCGTCGACGATGCGCTATACAAGGAAGCCCTCGATCTGCTGGGCGAGCAGGGCGTGACCGAGCTTGTGTTCCTCGCCGGCTATTACGCCACCATTTCGCACATTCTGAACGCGTTCGAAGTCGGCATGCCGCCGGGCGTCGACCCGGTTTTCAAAGGCTGATTTTCACACGTCGTAGCCGGGGTTCTCGCGCTCGAGTTTCCGCAGCAGCGCCGGCCATTCGTTGACGCCGATGGGACGGTAGCCTTCGCTCGAATTCGCCTTGCGGTTTCGCTCCTTGGTGATCTCCTGCATTTCCTCGGAAATCTCCACCGGGGCCGCGCCGGCCTGCTGGAACGCGAGCTGGAAGCGGCAGGCGCGTTCGGCCCGGTACATCCACATGAAGGCTTCGGCGACCGTATTGCCGACCGTCAGCAGGCCGTGGTTCCTGAGGATCAGGACCTTGTTGTCGGCAAGGTCATGGGCGAGACGCTCCCGCTCCGATATGTCGAACGCGATGCCCTCGTAGTCGTGGTAGCCGGTGTGGGCGATGACGGCCAGCGCCTGCTGGGTCAGCGGTAACAGACCGTCTTTTTGCGTCGCGACGCCGACACCGGCCTGGGTGTGGGTGTGGATGACGCACGCGACCTCCGGCCGCGCCATGTGCACGGCGGAATGAATGACGAAACCGGCCGGATTGATGCCTTTCTCGGAGGGCGAGAGCTCATTGCCGTCCTCGTCCACCTTGACGAGAGAAGACGCCGTCATTTCGTCGAACATCACGCCGAACGGATTGATCAGGAACTGGTCGTCGGCGTCCGGGACCCTGGCCGACAGGTGTGTCGCCAGCAGGTCCGACCAGCCGTAAAGGTCGACGAGACGGAAGCAGGCGGCAAGATCGACCCGCGTCTGCCACTCCGCATCGCTGATATTTTGCTTGAATTCCGCAACGTTGCTCATAAATGGCTCCCTAAGCTTATTTATTTTGATGCGCATGGTATCGGCGGCTATCTTGGCTGTCACCGCCTATTCACATCGGCCATCCCGGCCACGGAGTTAAGATTGCCACCTGAAGAGTTTACCCGCCCGCACGATGTGCTCGTCCTCGGCGCCGGGAACGCGGCGATGTCCGCGGCGCTGACGGCGCGGGCGCGGGGCGCCTCGGTGTTGATGATCGAAAGCGCGAACAGGGACATTCGCGGCGGCAACAGCCGGCACGTGCGCAACATTCGTTATTCGCACAATGCGGCGACGGATTTCGTCACCGGACGCTATGACGCGGACGAGTACTTCAAGGACCTGATGCGGGTCACCGACGGCAACACCAACGAAGACCTGATGCGCTTCATGATCGACGCGTCGGAAGACTGCGTCGACTGGATGCTGGCGCAGGGCATCAAGTTCCAGCCGCCGCTTTCCGGTACCCTCGGCCTCGCGCGCACCAATGCGTTCTTCCTGGGCGGCGGCAAGGCAATGATGAACAGCTATTTCAAGGCCGCCGAGAAAGCGGGCATCGATATCGTCTATGAAGCCGAGGTCGAGAGCATCGAGATGGACGGCAGCAGATTCCAGGCCGCCATGGTGCGCCACGACGGCGAGTTGCACCGGGTCGAGGCGCGCACCGTCGTGCTCGCGTCCGGCGGGTTCGAGGCCAACATTGACTGGCTCAAGGAAGGGTGGGGCGATATCGCCGAGAACTTCCTCGTCCGCGGCTCGCCCATGAATACCGGCAAGGTGCTGCGCTCCATGCTCGATAACGGCGCCAAACCCATCGGTGCGCCGGATCAATGTCATGCCGTCGCCATCGACGGCCGCGCGCCCAAGTTCGACGGCGGTATTTCCACTCGGATCGACTGCGTCATCTTCTCGGTCGTGGTGAACAAGAACGGCGAGCGTTTCTATGATGAGGGCGAGGACATCTGGCCCAAGCGGTACGCCATCTGGGGCAGGCTCGTTGCGAAACAGCCCGATCAGGTCGCCTATGCGGTCATTGACAGCAAGTCCATGGGGCTGTTCATGCCGACGGTCTACGAGCCGTTCCAGTCGGACACGCTGGCGGGCCTTGCCGAACAGCTGGGTGTGGACGCCGCGACCATGGAAAAGACTATTCAGGACTTCAACGCCGCCGTCCAGCCGGGCGACTTCAATGCGACGGAGCCCGATGGTTGTCACACCGAAGGGGTCGAACCCAAGAAATCAAACTGGGCGCGCAAGATCGATACACCGCCCTATTACGGTTATCCGGTCAGGATGGGCATCACATTCACGTATCTGGGGCTGGAAGTGAACAGGCGGGCGCAGGTCTTCATGAACGACGGCAAACCCGCCGAGAACATCTGGGCGGCGGGCGAGATCATGGCCGGGAACATCCTCGGTCAGGGCTATGCCGGCGGTACCGGAATGGCGATCGGCAACGTGTTCGGCCGTATCGCAGGCGAGGAGGCCGCGCGCCATGCCAGAAACTGAAACCCTTCAGGAAGCGAAAAGGGTCATGCAGATCTGCAACGCCTGCAGGTACTGTGAAGGCTATTGCGCCGTATTTCCCGCGATGAACAAGCGCCTCACGTTCTCCGACGGCGACGTGACGTATCTCGCGAACCTGTGTCACGGTTGCCAGGGTTGCTATTACGCCTGCCAGTACGCGCCGCCACACGAATTCGCGGTCAATGTGCCGAAGGCGTTCGCCGAACTGCGTGCCGAGACCTACCGCGACTATGCGTGGCCCGGCATCTTCAAGGGGCTTTTCGAAGGCAACGGCAAGTGGGTCGCGCTGATCACGCTGGTGCTGACGATTGCCGTCACCGCTGGCGTGTTCATGGTGCAGGGCGCCGACGTCGTCGCCGGCGTGCACACCGGCACGGGCGCGTTCTACAAGGTCATTCCGCATGACGTGATCGTTTACCTCGCCTCCGCGCCGTTCCTGTTCGCGGGCCTCGCGTTCATCGTCGGGCTGGTCACGTTCTGGCGCGATATCGGTGGCAAGCCGGGTGAACTGCTGCACCCGGGCGCATTGGCCCAGGCGCTCAAGGATGCGGGGCAGATGAAGTACATGTCGGGCGGCGGCCATGGCTGTAACTACCCGAACGACAATTTCTCGATGGGGCGGCGCCACGCACACCAGATGACCATGTGGGGTTTCCTGCTGTGCTTCGCGGCGACCAGCGTCGCGACGCTCTATCACTACGCCTTCGGCTGGGAAGCGCCTTACGATTATTTCTCCATCCCGGTCATCCTCGGCACCCTGGGCGGCATCGGGATCGTGATCGGACCCATCGGGCTGCTGATGATCAAGAAAAAAGCCGATCCGGCACCGCAGGACACCAAACGCACGGGAATGGACGTCGCCTTCCTCTGGCTGCTGATGCTGACCGGGATCACGGGGCTTGCGTTGCTGGCGCTCCGTGAAACCGCGGCGATGGGCACGCTGCTGGCGGTGCATCTCGGCATCGTGCTGGGAATGTTCGTGACGTTCCCGTACGGCAAGATGGTGCACGCGGTCTACCGGTTGGGTGCGCTGATCAAGTTCGCGCACGAGCGGAGAAGCTGATCCGCTCATACGTCGTCATTCCGGCTCATGCCGGAATCCAGGGCGTCAAATGCCCAGAGTTGAAGTTTTATTGACCCGATGGATGTTCTGGACCCCGGCCTGCGCCGGGGTGACGAATTCGAACCATTTGTGTGGGTAGCGTTGGTCAATTAAGCCTGCCAGTATGCAGCCATGGCGGCCAACGATCCACTCCTGCAGCCTTATCAGCTGAAGCATCTCCAGCTTCGTAACCGCATCATGTCGACGGCGCACGAACCGGCGTATTCCGAAGACGGCATGCCGAAGGAACGCTATCGGCTCTATCACGAAGAAAAGGCCAAGGGCGGCATTGCGCTGACCATGACGGCGGGATCCGCTGTCGTGTCGCCCGACAGTCCGCCCGCGTTCGGCAACCTGCATGCCTACAAGGACGAGATCGTGCCATGGCTGCGCGAGATGTCGGACGCCTGCCATGAGCACGGCGCCGCGATCATGATGCAGATCACGCACCTCGGGCGCCGTACCGGCTGGAATCATTCCGACTGGCTGCCGGTGCTGGCGCCGAGCCCGATCCGGGAGCCGGCGCATCGCGCGTTTCCGAAAATGATCGAGGACTGGGACATCGAACGCATTGTCGGCGAATACGCCGATACGGCGGAACGGATGAAGGCCGGCGGCCTAGACGGGATCGAGATCGAGGCCTACGGCCACCTGATGGATCAGTTCTGGTCACCCGCGACCAACCAGCGCGACGACGAATGGGGTGGCAGTCTGGAGAACCGGATGCGCTTTTCAATGCGCGTTATCGATGCGGTGCGCGACCGCGTCGGCCCGGACTTCATCGTCGGTGTCCGCATGGTCGCGGACGAGGACTGGGACGCCGGCATCACCAAGGAAGAGGGGATCGAGATCGCCCGGCGCCTTGTCGCCACCGGCAAGATCGATTTCCTTAACCTGATTCGTGGCCACATCGACAGCGATGCCGCGCTGTCGCGTGTCATTCCGGTAGGTGGCATGGCGTCCGCGCCGCATCTGGATTTCTGTGGCGAGGTCCGGGCGGCGACGAAGTTCCCGATTTTCCATGCCGCGCGCATCAGCGACGTGGCGACAGCACGCCATGCGGTGGCGGAAGGCAAGCTCGACATGGTTGGCATGACCCGGGCGCACATGGCCGACCCGCACATCGCGAACAAGGTCGCGGCCGGCAACGAGGACGACATCCGTCCCTGCGTCGGCGCCACCTATTGTCTCGACCGTTTGTACGAGGGCAACGAGGCGCTTTGCATCCACAATCCGGCAACGGGACGCGAAGCGACGATCCCGCATCTGGTCCCGGCATCGGATGGCGAGAAGAAATCCTGCGTCGTCGTCGGCGCCGGCCCGGCAGGGCTCGAAGCGGCGCGCGTGCTCGCTGCGCGTGGTCATCATGTCACGGTACTGGAAGCCGCCGACCAGCCGGGCGGACAGGTGCAGTTGGCCGCGCGCGTCAAACGGCGTTCAGAACTGATCGGCATCGTCGACTGGCGCATGGCACAGTGCGAAAATGCGGGGGTCACGTTTCAGTTTAACACGTACGCCGAAGCCGCCGATGTGACGGCGCTGGACCCGGACGTGGTGATCGTCGCGACGGGCGGCCTGCCGAACACCGAGATCGTGCCGGGCGCCCAGCATGCGGTGTCGACGTGGGATATTCTCGCGGGTGACGTGAAACCGGCGGAACGGGTGCTGATCTTCGACGACAATGCGGCGCACCAAGGCTTGGCGGCGGCGGAAATGATCGCGCTGGCCGGTTCGGAGCTCGAGATCGTGACGCCGGAGCGGTTTTTCGCGGTCGAGGTCGGTGGCCTCAATCACGTGAAGTATGCCGAATGCTTCGACGAACACGGCGTGCGCATCACCATCAACAAGCGCCTCAGCGCGATCGAGAAGGACGGCAATACGCTGACTGCCGTGATCGGGTCCGATTATTCGAAACGGCTGGAACGACGCGCCGTCGATCAGGTGGTAATCGAACACGGGACGTTACCGATGGACGATCTTTATCTCGACCTGAAACCGCTCAGCCGCAATCTTGGCGCCGTCGACATGGCAGCGTTCGTCGGCGGCACACCACAGACACTGTCGGCCAACGGTGACGGCGCGTTCCAGCTGTTCCGGATCGGCGATGCGGTCGCCAGCCGCAATATTCATGCGGCGATCTTCGACGCGCTCAGGCTTTGCATGACGGTGTGACTCCGACCCGGTATATTGGTGCCGGGGAGAGCCGCAACGCATGCACACATTCATTTCCGTTCTCGATATTTTGGGCGTCATCGTGTTCGCAACGTCGGGCGCACTGGTCGCCAGCCGCAAGGAAATGGACCTGATCGGTTTCGGGTTGATGGCGAGCCTGACCGGTGTCGGCGGCGGCACGCTCAGGGATGTGCTGCTGGACCGTCCCGTGTTCTGGATCGCCGACCCGAAAGCCATCTGGATCTGCCTTGGCATCGCACTGCTGGTGTTCTTCACGGCGCACAAAGTGCAGCGGCGCTATCCGCTGTTGTTATGGGCGGATGCCCTGGGTATCGCGCTTTATGGCGTGATGGGGGCGGAGCTTGCGAGGCTCTCCGGCGCGGGACCGTTGGTCGCCATCGTCATGGGGATGATGACGGCGACGTTCGGCGGCCTGCTGCGCGACGTCATCTGCGGGGAAACGCCGCTGGTGCTCAGGAAAGAAGTCTATGCGACCTGCGCGGCGCTGGCGGCGGCAACGCACGTGATTTGCAGCACCGCCGGCGTGCCGTTCGAGATTTCCGCAAGCCTCGGTTTCGCCGCCGGATTCATCCTGCGCGCGCTCGGCATTGCCAAGGGGCTATCATTGCCCGGATACAAGCCGCGCCCAGGTCGGGAATATTGATCAGATCACCTCGTCGCCGCGGTCGCCGGTTTCACCGTAGCGGTGCAGCGCCGGTTCCTTGGTGCCCTCATAGAGCTTGTCGACACCTTCGCGGATTTTCGCGTTCTCGCGCTCGAACAGCGAGTTCCCTTCCAGGTCGCTGTCGGCGATGAACGGGCCGAAGTTCTCAACCTCGACCATCCACATGGCCTGCGCGACGCCCAGTTCGTCGTACCAGTGCACGTCGCGGATCCCCTTGATGCCGCGCCCCAGCAATGCGCCGGTACCGTAGCCCACGGTCGTCAGGCAGATCGCACCGTTGGGCACGAAGTATTTCTTGTAGTCCTTCGACGACATGCCGCCCTTGCCCATGATGATCTTGGCCTTCGAGATGCGGAACCAGTCCTCGAGCCATTTCGAGAAGCGGAACGACGCCGTGCCCGTCATGGCGCCGATGGTGTAGGTGCCGTCAGCATGCCGCGTCGCCGCCGGCGAGCAGTGGAAGTTGGCGTTGGAGATTTCGTGCAGGTGCGCCGGCAGCTGTTCGCCGTCCTGAATCACCTTTTTATAAACACCTTCGCGTGCCGTATAGACGACCCCGTTCAGGTACACGACCGTGCCGATCTCGATGTCTTTCAAATCCTCGGTCGTGACCGGCAGGTTCAGACTGACTGTCTTAAGCTTTCCGCTTCCGGTTCCCATCCGACCGTCTCCCGTCTCATGTAAGGGGTGAACCAGTTCGGGTCGGTGCGATACTCGACCCGGCCGTCGCCATGGACACGCGCCACCGCGCGCCGGGACGACAGGCAGAAGGCGTGCACGCTCATCGGCATGCCGCCGGTGTGCGTGTAGCCGCATTCAATGTGGCAGTCGATGACCATGGATTTGCCGACGAATCCCATGGCGCCCATGCCGATGGAGTTGCCGAGTTCCATCAGTTCCAGTTCCAGTTCCGCCGTGCGCGGGTCCGGGTTGCGGTCGCCGACCGTGCGCAGGCACGCTGCCTGTTTGCCCAGCACCGAGCAGATATCCTTGGAACCGCCGAGGCCAACGCCGATGATGGCGGGCTGACAGGCGAGACCGCGCTTGCCGAAGGCCATCAGGCAGTCGAGGTAGAACCGCTTGATCCCCTCGATCCCGTCGCCCGGGAACAGCATCCGGTAGTCGGTCCCGAACAGGCCGCCCTTGTGCACGGTGGTGAGGTCGATCCAGTCGCCGCCCGGTTCGAACGAATATTCGATCTCTGGCGCATTGAGGCCGACATTGTTGTTGTGATCGGTACGCCACAGCGGATGCACGCGGTTGGGCCGGAGCGGCACGCCGTCGGTCGCTTCCGCGGTCGCACCGCGCAGGGCTTCTTCGAGCGCAACGGGGCCGCCCTCCAGCGTCGCCTCGTTGCCCATCTTGACGTACCAGCGCGGCACGCCGGTATCGGCGCACATGGCGCGGCGGTCTTCCTTCGCGGCTTCGTAGTTTTCCAGCATGGCATGAAGCACGAACGACGACAGGTCGCCATCCTCGGCTTCCGCGGCTTTCTTCAACCCCGCCAAATAGTCGTCGGGGATCTCGATTGCCGCCTTGTCCATGAGTGTCAGCGCCGTCTCCTTGACGACGGACATCGGTATCATCTGGTCTTCCTCCAACAGGGATGTAGCGCTCTCGGGCACCGTTTCCCCACGGTATCAGACGGTCCGGCAAAGTGTCCAATCACGTAAGGCCCTAAATTGTCTCGAAATTTGCTATCCTGACGTCGCGGTGGAGATATTTCGTGTCGATGCGCTGCTCGCTGCCTGATAGGCGCGGTCGTACCGTCCGGAAAATTTGGGTGAGGCGTACATGTTCCTGAGTGTCTTCGATCTGTTCAAGGTGGGTATCGGTCCCTCCAGCTCCCACACCGTCGGCCCGATGGTCGCGATGGGCCGCTTTCTGAACGACCTTGCCGCGTCCGGGAAAGCCGCCGAGGTCGCGCGCGCGGTCGTCACGCTTTATGGTTCGCTCGCCTACACCGGCAAGGGGCACGGCACCGACCGCGCCTGCGTGCTGGGGCTGCTCGGCGAGAGACCGGACGAGATCGATCCTGCCGACGTTAACAAGCTGGTCGATAACGTGATCGCCACCGGCACACTGACGCGCGGTCCGCTTGCGGAAACGGCGTTCGACTTCGAACGCGACATCATTTTCGATTTTGACGCGCCGCTGGAGGAGCACACCAACGGCATGCTGGTCGCGGCCTACGACGCTTCCGGCAATCCTATTCTGAGCGATACATACTTTTCCGTTGGCGGCGGTTTCGTCGTCACGAAGGCGGAGTTCGCGGATTTCGCCGGCGCGGGCGTGACGTACCCGGACGTCCCTTATCCGTTCCGTGATGCAGCAGAGATGCTCGAGATGGGGCGCGTTTCAGGCAAGACGGTCGCCGAGATGAAGTTTGAGAACGAAATCTCTCAGCGTGACGAGGCCGAGGTGCGCACCGCGCTCGACCGCATCTGGTCGGTAATGAAGGATTGCATGGACCGGGGCATCGCCACCGACGGGCAGTTGCCGGGCGGATTGAAGGTCAAGCGCCGGGCCAGGCAGATCTCCGATACGCTGGCGGCGGAGCAGTCGCGAAACGTGAAGTACGCGCATGCGGTGATGGACTGGATCAGCCTTTATGCCATCGCGGTCAACGAGGAAAATGCCGCCGGTGGGCGCATCGTGACGGCGCCGACCAATGGCGCCGCGGGCGTAATCCCGGCGACGATCCGGTACTACCTCGAGTTCTGTCCCGACGCGTCGGAAGACACGGTTGACGACTTCCTGCTGACGGCGGCGGCCATCGGCGGGATCATCAAGACCAAGGCCTCGATCTCGGGGGCCGAGGTCGGTTGCCAGGGCGAGGTCGGCTCGGCGGCCGCCATGGCGGCGGCGGGGCTGTGTGCGGTGCTGGGCGGCACCAACGCACAGATCGAAAACGCCGCCGAAATTGCGATCGAGCATCACCTGGGCATGACCTGCGATCCGGTCGCCGGTCTCGTGCAGGTGCCGTGCATCGAGCGCAACGCGATGGGGGCGGTGAAAGCCGTGAACGCCGCATCGCTTGCACTGCTGGGTGACGGTACGCATTTCGTGCCGCTGGACAGTGCCATCGAAACGATGCGCCAAACGGGTGTCGACATGCTGTCGAAGTACAAGGAAACGTCGCAGGGTGGTCTTGCGGTCAACGTGACGGAGTGCTGAGCGAAATCATCTGTCCTTGAAGTCGTCGAATTTATCGTGACTCCACAGATACTCCACGAACTTGATGTCGGCCTTGGAAACGTCGGCGATCAATCGCTGGAAGAAAGCCACGACGTCTTTCTGATCCGCGGCACCGCGCTCACGAAGGCGATCCAGCAGTCCCCTGAGTTCTTCGATCCATGCCTGATGATGCCGCGCGTGCTTCTCGAGCCCGGGATAGCCGGCATCCTTCATCAACATCTCCTCGTTCACGAAGTGTAGCCTGAGTTCGGCGATGAAACGCCCGAGCCGGTTTTCGAAGTTTGAGATGTTTTCCCCGTCGTGGGCCCGCAGGCAACCGTTCAGCGTCGCGACGAGGTCCCGGTGCTCCGCATCGACCGACGGGATACCGGTCTCGAACGCTTCCGGCAGTCTGAGTGGGGTTTCAATGTCCAATGTATGCCGTCCCTTTCCTGACGATTCACGAACATACGACCATCGTACGGTAGCCAATCCGGACAGCCGCTGCCGCAACGGTTGGGACGGGAATTGAACCGATCGTCGGCCGGCGCACGCGCGGGCGTAAATGAGCATGGTTTCCATCGGCGGGACTTGACTTATGTTAGCTTGCCGCCTGCTTGAAGAAAATGTGATCCCCGGCTTATCCTTGGTGCGGGGAGGAATGCCAATGAGCATCGAAATTAAAAAGCTAACGCCGTATATCGGCGCCGAAGTCTTGGGCGCAAAGATCAGCCCGGATCTGAACGACGAGGACTTCGCGATCATTAAGCAGGCTTACCTGGATCATCTGGTGCTCGTGTTCCGTGATCAGGATATCAGTCCCGCGGATCAGATCACCTATACCGAACGCTTCGGTGCCGTGGAGCCGCACCCGTTGCGTGCCCGGGCCGGACATCCGGAGTACGAAAACCTGCTGGTGCTGGAGAACAACGCCCAGCGTCGGGGCGCCCGCAACGATTTCTGGCATTCCGACATAAGCTGCGTCGAACGCCCGCCGTCGGCGACTTTCCTGCATGCGATCACGGTTCCCGAGGGCCGGGGCGATACGCTGATCTGCAACATGTACCGGGCGTGGGATGACCTCGACCCTGACATGAAGGCCGCGCTTGAACTGGCCGAGGCCGAACATTCAGGCGAAGCGATCAGGCAGCGGAATCTAGCTACCCAAACCGACGGCAACCGTGAGATGACCGTACCGCCGCCCGAGGTGCACCCCGTCGTCCGCCGACATCCGGAAACGGGTCGCCGCGCGCTTTACGTGAACAAGTTCTTCACGACACGGATCATCGGCATGAACGACGAGGAAAGCGCCGCCGTGATGGACGCGGTGGAAGCATCCGCGACGCGCGACGACAATATCTACCGGCACAAGTGGCGGCCAGGAGATGCGTTGATGTGGGACAACCGCTGCACCATGCACTTCGCCGAGTACGACTATGCACCGGACGATCACCGGCGTATGCATCGCACCACGGCGGCGGGTGACCGCCCGGCGGCTTAGGTTTCCGCGCCGCCGTTCACCTGCAGCAACTGGCCGTTGATAAAGGCGCCGTCGTCGGACGCCAGCAGCGCAACCATGGCCCCGATTTCCTGGTTCTTGCCGAGTCGGCCCACCGGCACGCGACCGACCATGCTTTCGATATGTTCGCGCATTTCCGGTTCCGCCTCGTCCGGTCCGATCGGACCCGGTGAGATGATATTGGTCGTCACGCCCTGCTTGCCGAATTCCTTGGCCAGTGATTTGGTCAGGCCCCATGACGCGTGCTTCGACACGCTGACCGGGGCGCGGCCGTTATAGCCGTGAATGGCGTTCATGCCGGCGAAGTTGATGATGCGCCCCCAGCCGGCCTCGATCATGCCCGGCAGGCAGAGCTTCGCGAGACGGCGCGCGGCGTGAAAATCGATGTTGAGGATGCGTTCCCACTCGTCCTCGCCGGTTTCCAGGAAAGGGCTGTTGGGCCGCACGGCGGCGTTGTTGACGAGGATGTCGACACGGCCGAACGTCTCGAAGCTCTTGGCGGCGATGGCGCCCAGGTCATCCGGATTTCCGATATTGCCCATGGCGACCAAGGCGTCGACACCCAGCGCGCGCACTTCGTCGGCGACGGCGTCGCAGTTCGCCTGATTGGACGATCCATTGACGATGATGTTGATGCCGTTCTTGGCAAGCGCGAGCGCCGAAGCGCGCCCGATGTTACGTCCCGACCCCGTGATCAGGGCCGTGCGGCGTGTCTCTCCCATAATTTTTTTCTCCGTGATGTGCCATAGGTGGGGTGTCGTGTCATTCCATAAACCATAGATGGGAATGCCCGAAAATATTTAAAGAAGGGGGGTTGTATCTTCTCCGAGCGAGCGTCTATCAAGCGACGTTACTGATTTTCGGAGGACGGGACGATGAATGAACTTCGTAACATGGACGAACTGGAAGCCCTGGACCGCGCGCACTTCCTGCACGCATCGTCCGATGTGAAGGGACACGCCACGGGAACGACGCCGACGCGCGTCATCGAAAGTGGTAAAGGGGTCTATATCACCGACCGTAACGGCAAGAAGAGTCTCGACGCGTTCGCCGGCCTTTATTGCGTCAATATCGGCTATGGCCGGACCGAAGTCGCCGATGCGATTTCCGAACAGGCGCACAAGCTTGCGTACTATCACGCCTATGTCGGTCATGGCACCGAAGCGTCCATTCGTCTCGCCGCGAAGATCATCGACCACGCGCCGGAACACATGAGCCGCGTCTACTTCGGGCTTTCCGGGTCGGACGCGAACGAGACCAACATCAAGCTGGTCTGGTACATGAACAATATTCTCGGCCGCCCCGAGAAGAAGAAGATCATTTCCCGCGATCGCGGCTATCACGGTTCGGGCCTGATGACCGGCAGCCTGACGGGCCTGCCGCTTTTCCACATGGCGTTCGACCTGCCGTTCGACCGCGTGCTGCACACGCAGTGCCCGCACTACTGGAAGTATGCTCAGGACGGCATGACGGAACTGGAATTCTCCGATTACTGCGCGCTGCAGCTTGAACAGATGATCCAGGACGAAGGACCGGACACCGTCGCGGCCTTTATCGGTGAGCCGTTTATGGGCACCGGCGGCCTGATTCCGCCCCCCGAAGGATACTGGGCGGCCATCCAGAAGGTTCTGGACAAGTACGACGTCATGCTGATCGCCGACGAAGTGGTGACCGGTTTCGGCCGGTTGGGGTCGTGGTTCGGGTCCGAACACTACGGCATGAAGCCGGACATCATCACCATCGCCAAGGGCCTCACCAGTGCCTATGCGCCGCTCTCGGGGTCGATCCTGAGCGAGCGCGTGTGCGAAATCCTCGACAAGGGATCGGAAGACCTGGGGCCCATCGGTCACGGCTGGACCTATTCGGCGCACCCGATCGGTGCCGCCGCCGGCATGGCGAACCTCAAGGTGATCGAGGACGACGATTTGATCGGTAACGTCAACAGGACCGGTGCCTACTTCCAGAAAAGCCTGCGCGATGCGTTTGCCGATCATCCGATGGTCGGCGAAGTGCGGGGCGAGGGGCTTTTGGCCGCCGTCGAGTTCGTGCAGGACAAGGCAACGAAGACGTTCTTCGATCCGGGCCTCAAGGTCGGCGCCAAGATGTCTGCGGCAGCGCTGGAAAACGGCGTTATCGCGCGCGCCATGCCGCACGGCGACATCCTCGGTTTCGCACCGCCGTTCTGCATCACCGAAGGCGAGGTCGACGAGATCGTCGCCGCGGTCAAGAAGGCGCTCGACAGTGTCTATGCTGAGGTGAAGGCTTAATCCGCGAAGGGTTCGAACGCCGGCAACTCGCGTTTCTTGACGCGGTGCATGCCGGCGCCCTTCGGCAGGATGGCGTGGAATTTCTTGTCACGGTCGATGATGTAGATCGCGCGTTTCTTGCGTGAAAACACGCGCCGCATGGTTGCCGAGTAATCCTTGAAGACGTCGAACTCGTCGGGTTTCTTCTTGAACAGGTGCTCGTAGCTGTCGAAGAACTCTTCGATGAATTCGCGCGTGACCTTTCTCATGTTGCTGATCACCCAGCAGCGGTCCTCGAACGTCCAGTAGGTCGCGAGACCGAGCATCTCGCCCGACTTATCGATGTAGGGAAAGAACGGAAACGCGCGGCAGCTGAGCGAGCGGTTGTCCCGTTCGCAGAACTTGGCGCCCTTGCATTCGCACGCGACGCAGTCGTCGTGCAGGGAATTCACCAGCTCTTCACCGTGGTCATCCTCCGGCTTGTACTTGCTCCAGAGATCCGAGCGGGAACGCAGCAGCTTGTATTCCGACTTGTCCATGATAGGCACGGCGTGGCCGATATCGCAGCAGACGGGAACGCCGTCGTTCAGATGGCGGCATTTTTCGCCGCAGTCGAGCGGTACGACCGGTGCGCTAAATCCATTGAAGATGCGTCTGTAAACTTTTTTCACGGGCGTCCCTGTTTCGGCAATCGGGTCGTGTCACTCATACCAACATGCGAGGCCGTGAAAATCATTAAACTTTTTTGAAATCAGGCGAGAACTTCGTCCGACATCGGGAAGCGGATATGGCGCTGTCCTTCGACCGGCGACTTCAGGCGCTGCGTCCAGTGCACCCCGGGCCAGCGGTATTCGGCGAGGCCTTTCCTGGGCCAGTAGATGGCGGTGTAGACCGTGCCGAAGCCGCGCCCGAACGCCGTCGAATAGAGCGGCGGCTTCTGGAACGCGCCGATGAAACGGTCGGCCGGTTCGTCGTGCAACGTCAGGCGTTGCAGCAGGAAGCGTTCGCGTTCCACCGTCGCGGTGGCGCGGGCGTGCCGGTGCCATTCGACACGTTCCTGGTGGTTGGTGGCGACACGCTGGTCGGTGACGATGGCTTCGCGGTCCGGCGCCAGATAGACCGTCGCGTGCTTGCCCCGCTTGTCGACCACGGTGACGTTGTAGGTCATGTGGCACGGGATCGACGTCAACGCCTCGACGGCGTCCTGCACGGTGTCGCAGAACTCCATGATGTAACGGAGGATGATAGGCACGCCGAAGCCGTCGCCGACGACGGTGCGCCCGCCAAACGTGAGCGACACCGCCAGGCCCCGGTCGTTGAGACCGTCGACGAGGCCGAACAGGCCGTCCGACATGCCCATCACCCAGCGGTCGTGCCAGCGGGAATGCAGGATCAGCCCGTCGCAGAGCGCGGGGGCGTAATCGTAGTTGCGGACCAGCATCGGCTCATGGCCGGGCCAGACCGCCTGCGAACAGCCGGAAAGGTAGGCGGGCGGGCAGTAAAAGCTCAGGAATCGGGCCGACAGGTCGTCGCCGCCCGCGCGCTCGCAAAGCTTTTCGTACGTCGGCAGCATTTCCGGCATGTGCTGCTTGAAGGCCCGGTAGCCCGCCAGATAGGTCTGGCGGGCCTCGATGCCGTCGGAAAGAAACCAGCGCTGGTAAGCGGGCCAGAGGGTCTCGAACAGGGACTGCCACCTCGGGCCCGGTGTCTTTTCGCTTACCGCTTCGAATACAAGATCCATGCGCTCTGGTTACGCTTAAACCGGTCTAGCGTCAAAGAATCTTGAACGCCGGATCGGCCATTTCCACGGGTTGTGCCTTGGGCAGCGGCTTCGCCTTGTATTGCGACTTGATGCCCTCGATCCACTGCTTGGCACGCTTGGTGAGCCGGAACTTGCTGTCCATGGCGCGGCCGCGCGTGATGAGAATGCCGAGATCGGCGCCCTCGTAACGGTAATCGCCCTTGTCGGAAATGCGCAGGAAGAACGCCTCGGCCTCGCTTTCCACCGCGCGGCGGTGATAGTCGAAGCGGTTATAGCTGACGCTGCCGTCCTTGTGCAGGCTCCAGATACCCGATTCCGGGGCTTCCGTGATGATGTCGACGTTATCCTCGGTGTGCTTGATGACCATCTGACACCAGCTGTCGATGTTGTCGGCATCGGCCCAGCGGTTGTTCAGCTCGTTGACGTCGATATCGAACGGGACGCCCGAGAATTCGAGCAGGTGGAACAGGAACAACGGCGCATCGGCGTGTGCGAAGGCCGCGTGGTTGGTCATCGAGCTGGCGCCCGTGACGCGCGGATTGCACTCGCCCAGATAGATATTGCCGTCGTTCTGGTCGATCAGGAAGTCGAGCTCGAAGTAGCCGCGGTAGCCTTCCTTGACCAGCTGATTGCCGAACTGGAAGGTGTACTCGCGGGCCTTCTTGCGGATCTTCGGATCGAACGCTTCGGGGAAGATTTCGTTGCCGCACCAGCCGCCGCGATAGGGCGTCAGTTCATTGAAGCCGACAAGTTCCGTCATCAGCGGACCGACGATGGTGCCCTTGGATGTGGCGCAGGCCTCGATCGCCGAGCCACGGCAATTGATCCGCTTCATGACCTTGATTTCGCCCTGGCCGACGATGTCATGTTCGTAACGGCGGAAATCCTTTTCGTTCTTGATGAAGAACGTGGTGTGACCGCTGTCGCCAAAGGCGGACTGCAGCACAAGATCCTTGCCGAGCGGCTTGGCCAGCTTCTGCAGGTCTTCCCAGCTGTCAATGACGCCGAGCGTATTCGGCACGCTGGGGACGCCGGCCTTGTTGCCGATGCGCACGGTTTCGATCTTGTGATCGATCTTCTCGCGCAGTGCCGCCTTCGGGAACCAGACCTCGAGACCCAGTTCCTTGCAGACCTTCTCGACGCGTTCGTCGAACATCAGGAACACCGCCTTGGGCTTGCCGCCTTTGGACTTCACGTAATCGATGACTTCCTTGTGTTCGAGAAGGTAGGCATTGATGTCCTCGATGCTTTCGAACTCGGGATGTGGTGCTTCCGACGGCACAAACACGTTCGGATGGCGGCCGTCGTAGCAGTCGATATAGCAGATGTATTTGAAGTTGCGGCACCACTCGTCGATGCCGAGCAGGTTGAAATTGGTCGCGCTGATGAAGAAGATCGGGTCTTCATTGCGGTGGAAGTAGCGCCGGATCTCGGAAATGTTTTTCAGCTTCTTCTGGCGCGGTTTGCGCGCGGCCGGTTTCTTGGCGGCGGTTTTCTTCGCGACGGCCTTTTTCTTGGGCGCAGCCTTCTTGGCGGCTTTCTTTTTCGGCGCGGCTTTCTTCGTGGTGGCTCTTGCCATGGTTCTCAGTCTCCCTGTTTGCAGTCTTCAGGCGCCGGTCGTTGCCGCCGCCGATGGTTTTACTTGAGGCGCGCCTTAAGCGCGTCCTCCGTGAATACGCGTAGGCCCAGATCCGGGCGGTAGCCGTGGATTTCCTTCACGTCGAGGGCCTTGAAGAAACCGATGATCTCCTTCGAGACCACCTGTCCCGGCACCAGGATCGGGAAGCCGGGCGGGTAGGGGATGATGAACGTCGCGGACACGACCTCGCGCCCGGCATTCATCGCTTCCTCGATCCCGCCTTCGAGCGTCAGGTACTCGCAGGAGTCCTCGTCGTAGGAAAGGAAGTACGCATCGCGCATGACGCCTTCGCGGGTGTGACCCTTCGGGTCAGGGCGAAAGGCGTCGTGGAATCGCGAGAAATCGGGCAGCGGCGGCAGCTCGTTCAGCAGCGCGTCGACCTTCTTCTCGTGTGCCTTGCGTTCCGGCGCGTTCATGTCCTCCAGCTTTTCGTCCATGTCGTTGGCGATTTTGACCAGGACTTCGATCAGGTACGCGATCGAACTCCGCGTCGTGCCGATGTTGGTCATGAACAGGACCGTGTTGCGCGACGTCTTGTTGATCTGGATGCCGTACTTGTCCATCAGCTCGGCGTTCTTGAACGTGTCGCCGTCCATGCCGGTGCCGCCGACCAGAAGTGTGATGCGCGTCGCGTCGAGCGAGAACTCGTCGCCGGCCCATGCTTCCCAGATGTCGTTCCAGCCCTTGTCGGGATCGTAATAGCTTTCGATCCCCGACTGGCGGTATTCGGGCGGGATCATGTCGCCGACGGTCAGCACCTTGAAGTACTTCGACAGCAGCGGGTGTGTGCGGACCTTCTGGCGCAACACCATGGCCATCTCGACCTGTTTCTGCACCATCTCGAAGCCTTCCAGCTCAACCTGGCGCCGGCCGACGTCGAGCGACGCCAGTATCTGGTAGTTGGGCGAGGTCGAGGTGTGCGTCATGAACGCTTCGTGGAAGGGTTCTTCGACCTTCGACGAGAAATCCTGGTCGTGCACGTGGATCATCGAGCCCTGACGCAGCGCGGTCAGGGTCTTGTGCGTCGACTGCGTGGAATAGACTCGGACGCGCGCCACGTCCGGGTCCGGCAGCAGGCGCATGTCGAGCAGCTTCTCGATATCGTCGCCGGCGGCTTCGCGTTCGGCCTTGTGGGCTTCGTATTCTTCGCGGTAGTCCGGATCCTTGAACTTTTCGCGCAGGTTCCCGGCCTGGTACATGCCGGTGCGCTGACGGTACGTCGGGCCGAACCGGGCGAAGCCGAACCAGGCCTCGTCCCAGAGGAACACGAGGTCCGGCTTGATCGCGAGGCATTCCTCCATGACACGCTCGACGTTGTAGACGAGACCGTCGAAGGTACAGTTGGTCAGCAGAAGCATGCGGACCTTGTCGAGTTTGCCCGCCGCCTTCAGTTCCAGCAGTTCCTTCTTGATCTCGCGCAGCGGCACGGCGCCGTACATCGAGTATTCGCTGAGCGGATAGCTGTCGAGATACACCACGTGCGCGCCGCCCAGCACCATGCCGTAATGGTGCGACTTGTGGCAGTCACGGTCGACCAGCACGATGTCGCCGGGCCGGACGATGGCCTGCACGACGATCTTGTTGCAGGTCGACGTGCCGTTGGTCGCAAAGAACGTCTTGCGCGAGCCAAACGCGCGTGACGCAAGTTCGTGCGCTTTCTTGATTGGGCCGTGCGGTTCCAGCAACGAGTCCAGCCCGCCGGATGTAGCGGATGTTTCGGCGAGAAAGATGTTCATGCCATAGAACTCGCCCATGTCGCGGATCCAGTTGGACTTGGAGATCGATTTGCCGCGCGAGATGGGCAGGGCATGGAACACGCCGGTCGGCTGCTTGGCGTAGTTTCTGAGCGCGGTGAAGAACGGTGCATTGTAACGGCTGTCGACGCCGCGCAGGATGTTCATGTGCAGTTCCAGGAAGTCTTCCTGATTGTAAAATATGCGGCGGCAGGCATCGCCGACACGGCCGGCGACGTCCTCGACGCTCTGGTCGGTGACCAGATAGAGGTCGAGTTCGGGGCGAATGCGGGCGATGACGTCGGCCAGCACGATGCCGTAGTCCTGCGGCTCAAGTTCGTCCGAATTGTCGATATGCGCCATCTTCAGGTAGCGCGACAGCACCGGCAGGTCGTTGTGCGACTTGAACTGAAAACCGAAGCGGATGACCACGGCCTGAATGTTGTGATTGAAAAGCGCGGCGATGATCGCGTCCTCGAAGCTCGGCACGAAGACCGGCTCGTAGGTGAACGGATCTTCCTCGCGCCGCATCGCGTGCAGGCCTTCTTCCTGCTGGTTCTGTTGCACGTGCGACAGGTCGTCGACGAAAAGCACCTCGAAGTAGGGGCGGCGGCGGACGCGTTCCTCGGGCGTCTCGACGTCCTCGTCGTCAATGTAGTCCTCTTCGCCATGCAGGCCGAGGTTTACGTGTTTGCGGCGATAACTGCTGCTCATCAATGCGCCGACGATGCGCGACACGGCGCGGCTCAGCGTGCGTGCGTCACGGTTATCCAGAAGGTGATAGAGCTGCCTGAAGTCGTGATGTCCGGGGAACGCCCAGTAGGTCTCGAACGGTGCCAGTTCATCCAGCAGCGCGCGCGCCTGTGCATAGTCGTCGGGACGCTCTCGTCCCTCGGCCAGGCGAAGGACGATGTTTTTCAGCTTGTTCCAGGTATCGACGCGTAACTGAGTTGCGTTGTAGTAGCGACCTAAAGATACGCCCTTAGTCTTCGCTCCCTCGTCCGGCATAGTGTTTAAGCTCCCTGTACTTAGTCATTTTATGCGTCTTTCACGCTTTTATGGGTGTCGAGCACCGTAATATTGCTGTGTCCCCGATGGCCGGTGATGTCGGCCGGGCGGGGGGCGTTCAGGCCTTCGGCGGAACCTTGATGCGGCATTTCCAGGTTACCGAGACTGTATAGATAGGACGTGTCCGCGCTCATCGGGTCGTAAACGCCGAAATAGACGTTGCGGTCACGGAAACTCTTCAATGTCTGACCGAGACCCCTGAGGCCCACGGCGCGCTGGCGGCGCACCATGTCGAAATCGACCTCGACGGGGATCACTTCTTCCTGGCCGGCGGCCTGATAGATGATGGTGCCCGACGGGTCGACGACGCACGAACGGCCGGTGCCGCCCGGGCCGAGGCCATTGATGTCGAACACATAGGTCTGGAACATCGCCGCGGTCGAACGCGCGATGGAAAGTTCGATGTCGCGGTCGATGGTGCCGGTCAGTACCGGGTGCAGCAGGACCTCGGCGCCCATCGACACCAGCGTGCGGGTCGTTTCCGGGAACCAGATATCGTAGCAGATCGAAACCCCGAAGCGGCCCACGTCCGGCACGTCGAACACGCAGAACTCGGTGCCGCCCTCGACGCCTGCCTCGTAGGGCTGGAACGGAAACATCTTGGCATAGCGGGCGACGGTCTCGCCCTGCGGATTGATGACGTAAGCCGCGTTGTGCAGGCCCACTTCCGTACGTTCGAACATGGAGCCCGGCAGCAGCCAGACATTGTGACGGATGGCGGCTTCGCGGAACACGTCGAGCGCCCCTTCGATGCTTTCGGGATGATTGCCTGTCAGCGGGCCGTACGGTGCCAGCTCGCTGAACACGATCATCTGAACCCAGGGAAAGCGTGCCATGACGTGATCGATGCGATGTGACATCGCGGTCACGTTTTCATGGCTGGCCGATACGTGCATCTGCACACCGGCAATCGCGAAGGGGGTCATCTAAGTATCAACCTCTTTGTTCGTATCGCGAATGAATATCAATCGTGGCGCGCTAGCGGTTTCTGGTCAAGGTCTGCCCGGGAACACACGGTGGCATTCCCGGGCGAAGCCTTATTCCGCCGCGACCGCGGTGGCGCCGATTTCGGCGAGGGAGCGCTCGATGATATCGAGACCCTCGTCGATGATGGCGTCGGTTGCCGTCAACGGTACCAGGATCCGGACCGTGTTGGCGTAAACGCCGCACGACAGCAGGATCAGGCCGTTTTCAAGCGCCTTGGCACAAAGGGCCTTGGTGGCGTCGGCGTCCGGCGTGTTGCCGCCGTGTTCCGTCACCAGTTCGAAGGCGACCATGGCGCCGAGCCCGCGGACGTTACCGATCGGGTGAACGTCGGTGCGTGCCTTGATGCGCTCGACGCGCTCAAGGATGCGCTGGCCGATGATGTTGGCGCGGCCCAGAAGCTGTTCTTCCTCGATTACCTTCAGTACACCCAGCGCGGCGGCGCAGCCGATCGGGCTGCCGCCGTAGGTGCCGCCGAGACCGCCCGGCAGGGGAGCGTCCATGATCTCGGCCTTGCCGACAACGCCGGCCAGCGGGAAACCGCCCGCGAGCGACTTGGCGGTGGTAATCATGTCCGGCTCGATACCCCAGTGCTCGGAGGCAAAGAGACGGCCCGTGCGGGCAAAGCCGGTCTGCACTTCATCGGCGATCAGGCAGATGCCGTACTGGTCGCAGACGCGGCGCAGTTCGGCGATCAGTTCGACCGGCGCAATGTAGAAGCCGCCTTCGCCCTGGACCGGCTCGATGATGATGGCTGCGACCTGTTCCGGCTCGAGATCGGCCTTGAACAGACGGTGCAGGGCATTGATCGAGTCCTGGACCGAGACGCCGTGCATCGGCATCGGGAACGGCAGGTGATGGATGCCGGCCGGCATCGGACCGAAACCACGCTTGTAAGGATCGACCTTGCCGGTCAGACCCATGGTCATCATGGTGCGGCCGTGGAAGCCGCCGGCGAATGCGATCACGCCCGGACGGCCAGTGTGCGCACGTGCGATCTTAATGGCGTTTTCGACGGCTTCGGCGCCGGTGGTAACGAACAGCGTCTTCTTCGGCGTATCGCCGGGCGCAAGTTCGTTCAGCTTTTCCGCAAGCTCGACATAGGGCTCGTACGGCACGACCTGATAGGCGGTGTGGGTGAAACGCTCGAGCTGCTGTTGCACGGCGGCCATTACGGTCGGGTTGCGGTGACCGGTGTTGAGCACGGCGATCCCGCCCGCGAAGTCAACGTAGCGGTTGCCTTCGACGTCCCACAGTTCCGCGTTTTCGGCGCGGTCCGCGTAAATGCCGGTGGCAACACCGACGCCCCGGGGCGTGGCGGCAAGGCGGCGTTCATTGAGCGATTTATTATCAGTCATTTCCGTTAGTCCCTGTATGAATTCATCAACGATGGAGATGAAAAGGGCGGCCATCGGCCGCCCCTTCCGAACTCAGCGTCAGGCCGCGGCGGTTTCACTCTCGGTCTGGGTGCCGTCGGCGGTCGGGTACGGCTGCTCTTCGCGGTTGCCGACCGGCTCGTAGATCGAGAAACCCTCGGCCTGCGTCTTGGCCTTGATGTCCTCGGCTTTCGGGGCCGGGATGCGCTTCGACATCGACCAGACGTGACCGAACGGGTCGACGACCTTGGCAAAGCGTTCGCCGTACAGCGTGTCGGCAAGCGGCACCAGAACGGTGCAGCCGGCGTCGACGGCGTGTTCCCAGATCTCGTCGACGTTGGCGACATAAAGATGCTGGGCAACGGCGGACCCGCCATAGGCGAGCGGCGACCAGATGCCGAAGGCCGGCAGCTCGTCGGAAACGACGACGATCGAGTTACCGATCTTCATTTCCGCGTGCAGCACGGTGACTTCGTCTTCGGCGTAGGTGCGCGAAAGCACTTCGGCGCCGAACACGTCTGCATAGAAGCCGAGCGCGGCGTCGGCGCCACGAACGACGAGGGACGGGGTAACGGTGCGATAGCCTTTCGGCACCGGCGCAACTTTTTTAGCCATATCAGAACTCCTGAATCTCGTTTCGATTGGGGGAGGCAGGCCCCCGGAAAGCGTTTGCTGTGACCCGGCGAACAAAGGGCTAGCCGACTCGGCCTACAACATGTATCATGATGTACGTTAAACGAGTGCATTTGTCAACAACATGATACAAGGTGTCGGTATCATCATGCCGCAAGATGTCGGAGCCCCGGTCCCTCAGGACGCCGCCCAGCAGGATCTGGCGCTGGGTGTCACCATGACCATCACGCAGGCGGACCTGCCGTACCTGCGGGCCGTGGGGCGTCTTGGCGAATATGCGGTCGTATACCGGGTCTGGCGCGAACAGGCCGGCGGCGGCTTTGGCGATCAGGCCAAGAACCCGCACACCTGGGGCGTGCTTGTTTACGTCGACGGGCAGCTGGCGCGCATCTATTCGGCGCGCGGCGCGGGACGCGAATGGTCAAACCTCGACCGCCTTGAAAAATGGCTGCGCTCGCAGGGCTTCTGGTACTGGTGGACGCGGAACGATCTCGAACCGCTCGGCGAGGAAGATGAAGCCCAGCCGGATGCGCCCGAAGAGATCGCCGTGGAAGGTGATGCGCCTGACGAGGAAGGCGCTCAGCCAACGCAACCCACGCCGCCGATGTTCCCGTCCATGCCGCCGGAACCGCTCGGGTCCTGATCCATCGTCGTCATCCCAAACTTGATTTGGGACCCATGACGGTACGGAAAGCGAATTCAAAGAAATCGTATGGGCCCTGAATCAAGTTCAGGGCGACGTTAAGGGCGGCGGTTCGCTTACGTTTCCCGGCCGGCACGCGATGCGGCGCGGACGATCGGGTCCAGCAGGTAATCGAGCACCGAACGCCGTTCCGTCACCAGGAACACTTCCGCCTGCATCCCCGGTGATAGCATCGGCTGGTCGGCGTGGTACGCTGCCTCGTCCGGGATGACGCGGCCGGAGAAGTACCCCGCACCCGTGGCCGGGTCGACGAGGCGGTCCGGCGAAACCTGAACGACCTTGCCGTCGAGCATCGGCGTTGCCCGCGCGTTGAACGCCGAAAGGCGGACCCGCGCCTGCTGTCCCGGATAGACGACGTCGATGTCGTTCGGGTCGATGCGCAGGTTGATGACATAGCGGTCGTCGTCCGGCACCAGTTCAAGGACGGGCTCGCCTGCCTGAATGACACCGCCCGGCGTGTGATGGCGCAGTGCGACCACGACCCCATCCGCCGGCGCGATGACGTCCGTACGCGTCAGAATATCCTTCGCGGCACGGACTTTCTCTTCCACCTCGGCTATGCGTTCCTGTGTTTCCTGATGCTCGGCGGCGACCTCGGTCTGATGACGCTCGGTCGTCAGCGCGCGTTCCATTTCCAGCTTGGCGATTTCGTCGCCCGCCTTGGCGATCTTGGCGGTCAGATCATGAACATCGCCCTCGGCGTCGACCTTGGCGCGCTCCACCGACAGGACGCGGTTCCGGGCGACCAGCCCATCCTTGAGCAGGCCGTTCATCATTTCATGTTCGTCCTTCAGGATCGCAAATCGTTTGCGGGACGCATCGCGCTTCGCCTGCAGGCCGCGGATCTCGGCGCGCTGCTTGGCGATCCGTTCGCGCAGGATGCTGTCCTGGCGGTCGAGGTTGCGGCGCCGCGTTTCCAGCACCTGCATTTCGCCGTCCATGATATCCATCATCTTCTCGTCGACTGCGAGGTCGAGCAGGCGCGGCGGAAACTCGATCGACTGCAGATTGCGCCGCTCGGCATCAAGGCGTGCCTTCTTGGCCATGAGCGCGTTCATCCGGCCCTGCAGCAGATCCAGCGTTGCCCGCGCACGGGTGTTGTCCATGCGCACCAGCGGCTGGCCCTGGCGGACGCGTTCGCCCTCGGTGACCAGAATGGCTTTAACGATCCCGCCTTCAAGGTGCGCGACCGTCTTGCGGTTGCTCTCCACACCGACCGTGCCGACGGCAACAGCGGCGGCGTCGATGCGGGTCAGTTCCGCCCAGGCGAGGCCGCCGAACACGAAGACGACGATGATCGCCCAGCCGGCGAACTGCCAGCGGCGTGTCGCGAAGGGCGATTGCGCCGTTTCCGCCGCCGCGATTTCCACCTCGATTTCCGGTTCCACGTCATCCTCGTCAACGGTCTCGCGTGCGACGAGGTCGCGATTGGTGCATTCCTGGCGCCACGTGGTCTTCTGGCCAAGCTGGGCGCGAAGTTTCTCGAGGGCGGCCTTCAGTTCTTCGGGTGTCATCATGGCGATTACTCCGCAGCAGTGGTGACGCCGCTATTGGCGGCCTTGCGTTTACGCGGCGCGCGGGCCGTCGTTACCGTCTCTTCCTTGCCGTCCATCAGGCGCAGCGGCTGCTTGTGCAGACGGTCGACGACACGCGCGGTCTTGTTCTCGAACACGACGACGCGGTCGCACTGGGCGAGGACGCTCGGGCGCTGCGAAATGGCGACGATGATCGAGCCACTGTCGCGGTAGTGCGTGAGCGTGCTGATCAGGCGTTCAATGCCCGCGTTGTCGAGGAAGGTATAGGGCTCGTCGAGCACGATCAGGCGCGGGTCGGCGAAGATGGTCCGCGCCATCAGGATTTTCTGTGCGAGACCCTGCGGCAGCGGCGGCGTGCCCGGTCCGACCTCGGTCATGTACCCGTACGGCAGGTCCAGGATCGCTTCCTCGGCGCCGACGAAGCGTGCCGCGTTGTAGATCTCGGGGGCGCCAGGATCGGAAAACCGCGAGATATTGTCGGCGATGGTGCCGGGGAGTAGCGCCGGGGTCTGCGACAGATACGCGATGTCGTTGCGCGCGCGATCCAGCGTGACGTTGCGGATATCGTTGTGATCCAGGTCGACGCGGCCGTGCACGGGGGTGTCGAGGCCGACAAGCAGCCGCGCCAGCAGCGTCTTGCCGCTGCCGCTGGGACCGGTGATTCCGATCATCTCGCCACCCTTGGCCTTGAACGACACGTTCGAGAAGATCGTCTCGCGGGCGTCCTCGGTGACCATGGTGACGTTCCGGACGTCGAGATTGGGGACCTCCGCAGGCGGGAAACCGTTGACGGTCTCCGGCGCGCTGACCTCGGTCTTGAGCAGGCGCGCGAGTGTGGCGCGCACTTCGACGATGGTCCGCCACGCGTCCTGCGCACGTTCGAACGGGCCGAGGGCGCGCGCCGCGATGACGCTGGCGGCAACCATCGCGCCCGGCGTGATCTGCGAGGAAATGACCAGCGCCGCGGCGGCGGCCATTAGGGTGATCTGCATGGCGAGACGGATGAAGCGCGCCGTCACGCCGATGGTATACGTGCGGTCGGCCAGGCGCAGGCGCTGGCGTGCCGTCTTCGACTGTTCTTTCTTCCAGCGGGCACCGAGGTGGGTGTCGAGGCCGAAGACCGCCGCGGAGCCGTCGTCGTGGGCGAGGGTGCCGGCGATCTTCGCCGCCTCGCGCTCGGCTTCACGGGTTTCGATCACGAGGCTACGGATCCAGCGTTCACCGGCCAGCGCCAGCAGTCCCAGCATCGCCGCGCCGCCGGTGGCGATCCAGCCCAGCATCGGGTGCAGCAGGAACACGACGAACAGGAACACCGGAATCCACGGTGCATCCAGCAATGTCACCATAACCGGACCGGCGATGAACTGCCGAAGACGCGAGACGTCGCCGAGCCGCGCCTGGCGGTTCTTGGTCAGCAGGTCCTCGCCGACGCTGTCTTCCAGCTTCAGTGCCGCGCGCGCAAGGATGCGGCCGCGCACGAGATCGAGCGCCGACATCACCAGCAGCGCGGCAACGGCACCGATTGCCAGCGCGGTCAGGGTTTCGAAGCTGTGGCTTGCCAGGACCCGATCGAAGACCTGGATCATGAACACCGGCACCGAAAGCACCAGCAGATTGATTGCGAAGCTGAAGCAAAGTAGATGGCTCAGCTGGCCGCGTGTCGCGCTCAGGGCATTGATCAGGCCGGGCCAGGACGTTTTCCGTATCTTCTTTCGGATGGTGCTCATTTTCTATGGTCCTTGATCAGAATGTGAAGTCGTCGGCGGCGAGTTCCGATGTGCCGACCCCTTCGAGGGTCAGGCTGTCGCCGCTGCCGAGGTCGATGGTGGTGTTGCCGTCGATTTCCGACATGACGAGGTCGTCGAAGCTGGCGATGCCGAAATCGCTGAGATCGATGGTGTCGGCGTAGAGCGCCCCTGCGCCGAACGCGGTGAAATCGCTGATGGTGTCGGTGCCGTAACCGCGCTTCATGATGAAGACGTCGTTGCCGTCGCCGCCTTCCATGCGGTCGGTGCCGGTGCCGCCGTCGAGCGTGTCGTTGCCGTGATAGCCGTGAACGAAGTCGTCGCCGGCGTCACCGGACAGCACGTCGTTGTTGAAGCCGCCGCGGACCTCGTCGTTGCCGTCGCCGCCGGAAAGCGTGTCGTTGCCGAGGTCGCCGAACAGGTAGTCGTTGCCGCCGTCCCCAAAGCCGGTGTCGTCGCCCGACTCGCCCAGGATGCGGTCGTCGTCGGCGCCACCGTATAGAATGTCGTTGCCGCCGCCGCCGTAGAGCGTGTCCATCCCGGCATCGCCATAGAGCGTGTCGCCGCTGTAGAAGTCGAGCGCGCCGCCGCCGGCCCCGTAGAGCGTATCGTTGCCGTCGCCGCCGGATAGCGTGTCGACCCCGTCGCCGCCGATGATTTCGTCGTCGCCGGCTCCGCCCGACAGCACATCGTTGGCGGCCAGTCCTGAAATCTGATCGTTGCCGATACCGCCGGTCAGGATGTCGACGCCGGACGTACCGGTCAGAATCTGGTCGTCGGTACCGTTGATGAAGTCGTCGAACGAAATCGCCGTCGATGCGTCGGCGTTGGTGGCGTAGTCCGTGCCGTCGTAGCGTAGCACCTCGATCTCGCCGGTGGTATAGAAGTCCTTGACCGTCAGGCTGCCGCCGCCGGTGTAGCTGAATATCAGGTCGTTGCCGCTCTGCACGACGGAGCTGACGGATTCAAAAGGGTTGAGGCCGTCGAACAGCAAGACGTCGTCACCGCTGGAATCGGTGATGATGTCGGTGTCACCCGGCGCGCTGCCGTCGATGACGTAAAAGTCGTTATCGTCGCCCCCGTCCATCGTATCGTTGCCGTCGCCGCCGGCGAGCGTGTCGTTGCCGGTCCAGCCGTTCAGGTAATCGTCCCCGGCATCGCCGCTGATATAGTCATTGTGGAAGCCGCCGCGCAGTTCGTCGTTACCGTCACCGCCGTAGATCGTGTCGGCGCCGGCGGCGCCGAAGGCATAGTCGTTGCCGTCGCCGCCTTCCATGCGGTCGTCGCCGGTGTTGCCCAGCAGGCGATCATCACCGGCACCGCCCAGGATAATGTCATTGCCGAAGCCGCCGTCGATGGTGTCGTTGCCGCTGCCGCCTTCCAGCGTATCCGCGCCCGACGTGCCGACCAGGTTCAGGTCCGCATCGGCAGGCTCGGTCGGCGCAACGGGGTCTTCGACGACGGGGTCCGGGGCCGGTTCGGATACGTCGGCGACATCGCCGCCGTCGGCACCCGTGGTGGCTGATTCTTCGGCGAGCCGCTGCTCGATCAGCGCGATTTCGTCGTCGCGCGCGTCATCGCCGTCATCTGAATCCGTGTCCGTGATATCCGTACCTGTCGTATCGTTATCGGTCGCCAGCGGATCAGAAAATACCGGCGCACCGAATGAGGCGTCGCCGGTTTCGTCGGATACAAGGGACGCTTCCAAGAGAGAATGTGTCGTGGATCCCTCGGCGCCGCTTTCCTCCTCGGTGGCGGCAGTTTCCGTAACGTCGCCGCTTCCACTCAATGTTGCCGCTTCCGCGTCCGTTTCCGGTTCCGGGGACGGCGCAGGGGCGTCGCCACCAATCGAGGTGCCGGGTGGCGTGCTGCCGTCCGGCGCGGAAACGGTTTCCGTTTCCGGTTCAAGAACAGCGTCGAGGGCGAGGGGATCCTCGTCGATGATATTTCCCAGCAGGGCCATGGCGCGGAACTCCGACGTTAATCACGGCTCTGGACGACGCTGGAATAATCGCGTGAGTTTAATGGAACACCTAAATTTTTATTTCAGATGTAAGTGTCCGCAAATACGAAATAAAATGCATAAAATTTTATCTAATTCGTTTGTAATAATAGAGAAATATTCGAGGAAATGATTATTTTGAATACTTGATCAAATGCGAATATATCGGGCATGTAACGAAATCAGGGCACATGGGACGCCTGACATGCATATTCGGTCTATTCGCAAGTTTTTCGACAACGAACGGGGTGGGGTCGCCGTCTATTCTGCGATGTTTATCGTCGCCGCGCTGGGCAGCGGGGCGCTCGCGGTCGATATCGGCCGCGCCGCCGTGCTGCGCAATCAGCTGCAGAACCGGGCCGATGCCGGCGCCATGGCCGGAGCCGCACAGCTCGACGGCCGTATCGGCGCGCAGGCAAGGGCGACGGCGGTTGCCTTTAATGCTACCCAGGCAAACTCGCTGATGACGTCCGATCCGGCGTCGCTGACGGTCCAGAGCGTGAACTTTTATAGCGAGATCAATCCGCTGACGGCGGCGACCGGCGATGAAGACAGCAAGTATGTCGAAGTCACGATGACGCCGAAGAAGATCGACTTTATCCTGCGCCGGTTCATGAACAACACCCTGGGCGACCAGTCGACGCAGATCCCGTCGCGCGCCGTGGCACGCTCCAATCCGTTCATCTGTCACGCACCGCCGCTGATGATGTGCGACCCGGAAGAGGCAGATCCCACGTTCGACCTGGAAAACCCGGCCAACGTGGGCCGCCAGGTCGTGCTCAAGCCGCCGCTCGGCGGCAGTGCCTGGGGACCGGGCAACTACGGCCTGCTGGCATTGCCCGACGGCTCCAAGGGCGCGTCCGATATCGAGAACGCGCTGGCCTCGGTGCAGCCACAGGATTGTTATACGCTGGATGTGTCGACCGCGACCGGGGTGAAGACCAACAAGATTCAGGCCGGCATCAACGCGCGCTTCGATACCCAGGGCGACCCGTACCCGGCACCTAATGTCATCAACTACCCGCGTGATGCCGAGATCGTCGCCAGCACCAGCACGACGATGGGCAGCGGCACGTGGGACGCCGATGGGTACTGGAACGCGCGGCACGGGGTGTCCCTGCCGACGGAGCTGACCGGGGCGACCCGATACCAGGTGTATCTATACGAGCTAGGCCTCGAGTTCGCGCGCAACGGCAGGGAAACGGCGTACCCGCTGGATAGCGGTGTGCCGGCGGGATATACGCTGGTGACGCCGCCGGGCGAGAACATCCCCGAGGACCTGAGCGACCCGGACAACCCGGATGTTGACGGCGTGCCGTCGTCGACGGTGGCGTCGAACGGCTATGCACGCCGCATCGTCGAGGTCGCGGTCCTGCAGTGTGTATCCGACAACGTGCAGGGCTCGCACACGTATCCGACCAACGGCAACTACGTCGAAATGTTCGTGACCGAAGCCACGCCGGATGAACCGGCGGGCGGCATTTTCGGCGAGATCATCCGCCCCTTGAGCCCCAACAACGACCCGGACTTCCATGCAAATGTGGCGCTTGTTGAATAAGATCAGGCCTTTCGGCAACGACGAACGCGGCGCCATCGTCGTCGAGTTCGCGATCATGCTGCCGTTCCTGATCCTGCTGGTCAGCGGCATGACGGAGGTCGGCCGCGCCTACTGGCAGGCGATCGCCGTTCAGAAGGGCGTCAGGGCCGGGGCATTGTTCGCGGCGCGCGCCGATACGCCGCTTTCCGTTATCGACCAGCAGCGTGCGGTGAACCTTGTGCGCACGGGCTCCGTCGACGGCTCGGGCGATCTGCTGGTCTCCGGCTTCGGCAAATCGGGTGCCAGCATTGACGTCGCCACTGTCGGCACGTTTACGGTCGGTACGCAGGATCTGCCGATCATCCGCGTGACGGCCCAGGTGCCGTTCGACCCGCTTTTTCCCAACCTGTTTCAATTTACCGGTTTCGGCTCGCACATCATCACGGTGTCGCACGAGCAGGCGTACGTGGGGGACTGACGGATGATGCGATTGCTTGCACTGTTCCGGAAGAACGAGAAAGGCGAAGCCCTGATCGCCTTCGCCTTCATCATGCCGATCCTGCTGGCGATCAGTTTCGCCGGGCTCGATTTTACGCTGGCCGCGTTTGATTATCATCGCGCCTCCGAGGCGACCCGTGCCGGGGCACGCCTGGCGGCCGCCATCGGACCGGTATTCGACAAGGCGGACTTCACGGCGGGCTCGAAGATCGAGTGCGTCGGCACCGGCAGTGGCGTCAGCTGTTCCGGCAAAGCAGCCAAGACGCCGGACAGGTTCTCCGCCATCGTCGCCGAGATGCAGCAGGTCTTTCCGCCGATGCAGGCGAGCAACCTGCGCGTCGTATACGAGGATGCCGGCCTCGGCGATCCGACGACACCGGGCGGCGCGATGCCGGTCGTCACCGTCAGGCTCGAAAACCTGACCCGGAAGTATCTTCTGCTGAGCGCCATTCCGGGCGTACCGGACGAGATCACCTACAAGCCTTTCGTCACCAACCAGGTTTCGACCGGTCTGGGCGCGTTCTGACATTTCCCTTCGGGGCAATTCACCATCATTACTATCTTTAGGTATTGCAACGACTTAGCTGCAACCGGTTTTTCTTCAAATTTTATGTAATTTAACGAGAAAAACCCTGTAAATATTACATTTGATTGAAATTCCGAATCATAACAACTTTTCGTCGTCTCCTCGGAGAGGACGAAAGCCATGGTTGGGTGGTTTCATTTCCTAAGCAGACGAATCAAGGGCTTTGCCCGTCAGGAGTCCGGTGCCGCGATGGTGCTGATCGCGCTTGCGGCGGTACCCATGGTTGCGTTTGTCGGCATGGGCACGGATGCGGCGCGGGCCTACCTGGTGAAATCGCGGATGTCGTCGGCGCTCGATGCAGCGGCGCTGGCCGGCGGGCGCAAGTTCTTCTCGCCGGGGCGGGACGCGGACATCAACATGTTCTTCAACGCGAACTATCCCGCCGGCTACATGAACGCCACGATATCCGGGCCACATATCAGCGTCGACGAACTGGACGAGCGGCTGACCCTGACCGCGTCGGCGACCATACCGACGACGCTGATGAAGGTGCTCGGCTTCGATCAGTTGAACGTCAGCGCCGAAACGGAAATCACCCGCCAGATGCAGGCGCTCGACGTCGTTATCGCCATCGACATGTCGGGGTCGATGGGCTCCAGCAGCGGCTCGACGACGCGCATCGCCGCGGCGCGCGACGCGGCGACGGATCTGGTCGATATCCTTTACGGCAACAACGGGACGAACGATCTGCTCAACATCGGGCTCGTGCCTTGGAATTCGAAGGTGAACGTGACGCTCGACGGGACAACGTTCGATTCCTCGCTGACGACCAGCGTCCCGGTCGCCGGGTTCTCGCATCCGATTTCGGGGGCGGGAAAGAGCAACGTCTTTCAGGTCAACAACTCGCCGGTACCGCTGTTGTCGGCGCCGCCCGCCGACTGGGCGGGCTGCGTCTATAACCGCTACATCGACAACGCGTTCACCGACGATGACGCCGACGTCCTGCTTGGGCCGCAGGACATGACGGGTGCGGACTGGCCGGCCTGGGAACCGGTCGGGACCGAGGGGGAGCCCGTCTCCGGCGGCACGTGTGCGATGTCGCCCAACGGCTGGAGCGAATGCACGCCCTGTCTCGAGCACGGGATCACGCCGCTGCAGAACCAGAAACAGACCATCGCCGATGCGGTCGCCGATCTCGAGTATCCGCAGGGCACGACGAACATCCCGCAAGGGCTCGGCTGGGCGTGGCGTGTCTTGATGCCCGACGCGCCGTTCACCGAGGCGGTGGCGGACCCGGACTACGATTTGCAGCGGGCTATCGTGCTGCTCACCGATGGTGAAAACCACGGCGGTGTCGGCGACGGGTACAAGCAGGTGTTCGGCCTCGGCTCGAGCGCCGGCGGCAACGGCATGGACGACCGGCTCCGCGAACTCGCGGACAACATCAAGAGCGCGGGCGTGGTGCTTTATGTCATCCAGTTCGCCAACAGCGGCACGGGCCTGCAGTCGCTCCTGCAGGACGTCGCCAGCGGGCCTACCTCACCGTTCTACCACTATGCCCCCGACGACGCGGCGCTCCGGGCCGTGTTCCGCGAAATCGCCAACGACCTCTCAGAGCTTAGGCTGTCGCGGTAGGGAAGCGTCTCTTCCTCTCCAGCCACCAAACTTTCCCGGCCGCGGCCCCGAACGCTCAGGGGGCGGTGAGCCGGGACCTATTTTTGTGCATTATGTTGCTGTTACCGATCACGCCGCCAAGGACCGGGTTGCACCAAAACGAGGGTTGGAACCATTAGTCGAACTCACCCTTCTCTGGTCTCGATTTTCTGATATTTGACCGATTCCTTGCCTTCTCCTGGGCCGGTTTCAATGGACAACACATCCATTAATTCTAAATCTTGAAGGGACAATATTTTGATCCAACAGACTGACAGGGTTGCCAGCTAACATGTACAGATCTCCGTTCAAGCTACTCCTCGTCCTCTCGATGACCGCCGTTCTGAGCGCCTGCGTTGCCGAGAAGAAACTCTCTCTCACGACCGCCGATGCCGGCACGTTCCAGTTTGCGTCGCCGAAAAGCTACTGGAAGGGCCAGAACATCGATCTGATCGGCACATTGGACTTCCCGGAGAATACCCAGGGTAAGGTCCCGGTGATGGTCATCATGCATGGGAGCGCCGGACAGGGCTATCGGGACGGCACGTGGGCCAAGTTCTTCAATGCGAACGGCATTGCCTCGTTCAAAGTCGATTACTATTCGACCCGCGGCATGTCCCGGGGCGGGCCGGGGGGGCCGAAGAATCCGCACGATTTGACAGGGGCCATCAAGTTCCTCAAGACGCATCCGCGGATCGACGCCTCGAAAGTCGGCACCATCGGGTTTTCCCGCGGCGGCTCGATCGTGATGTCGACGTTGCAACTTAACGCGTCGGAATTCGGGGGCCAGAAACCCGTTCTGAACGTGAATCTCTACGGCAACTGCATCATCGGCGTGGACAAGGGGACGACGGACGCCCCCGTCCTGATCATCGTCGGCGACGAGGATAACCTCTCACCGTATCACCAGTGCGAAAGCCTGGGGGAACTAGGCAAGCGTTTCGACAAGGACATCCGTGTCCACGTGATGCCGGGCGGGACGCACGCATTCGACGACAACAAGGGCGGCAACGTGCGTTTCGGAAATCAGAATGTGACCATCTATCCGAGCGCGAAGCTCGCCGCAGAGGCCCGTCAGATCGTTCTGACGGCGGCAAAGGAAGCCTTCAAATAAAGAGGGCAGAAAGCGAACCGATTTCGCCGTCCTTTGGCACGGGGTGCGTATTCACTTCCATTTCGGGTCACCTCCATAACGGCGCACGCGGCTATTTTGACCGTTGCGCCGTCCCTCCCTACCTGTCGATGCGTACCGTCCTCAGGCGCAGCGCATTGCCGATGACGGAAACCGACGACAGGCTCATCGCCGCCGCCGCGAACATCGGCGAAATGAGAAGGCCCAGGAACGGGTACAGGACGCCCGCCGCTACCGGCACACCGGCGGCGTTATAGACGAGTGCGAAGAACAGGTTCTGCTTGATGTTGCGCATGGTCGCCGTGGCCAGCCGGCGCGCCCGAACAATGCCGTTCAGGTCACCCTTCACCAGCGTGAACCCTGCGCTTTCGATGGCCACGTCCGCGCCGGTACCCATGGCGATGCCGACGTCGGCCTGCGCCAGTGCCGGCGCGTCGTTGACGCCGTCACCCGCCATCGCGACCTTGCGGCCTTCGTCTTGCAGTTCCTTGATGATCCGTGCCTTGTCGGCGGGCAGCACATCGGCCCTGATCTCGTCGATGCCGAGCCGCTCGGCAACGGCCCTGGCGGTACGCTCGTTGTCGCCGGTCGCCATGACGATCCTGAAACCGAGTTCATGCAGTTGCTTAAGCGCCGCCGGCGTCGTTTCCTTGACCGGGTCGGCGACGGCGACGAGGCCGGCAATCCGGTCCTCGACGACAACGAACATGACCGTTTCGCCCTGATCGCGCCGCGCGTTCGCGGTGTCGGTGAGGACACCGGGATCCAGCCCCAGGTCGTCGATCAGCTTGGCGTTGCCGAGCGCGACCCGCTTGCCGTCGACCGTGCCCTTTACGCCCTTGCCGGTCACCGCGTCAAAATCCGATGCGTCGGCAAGTTCGACGCCCCGGTCCCGGGCACCCGCGACGATGGCCTCGGCGAGCGGATGTTCGGAGCCCCTTTCCAGGCTGGCGGCGAGCCTGAGCACGTCGCCCTCGTCATGGCCGTCCTCGGCTTCGACGGCGACAAGCTTGGGTTTGCCCTCGGTCAGCGTGCCGGTCTTGTCGACGATCAGCGTATCGACCTTGGCGAACCGCTCCAGCGCCTCGGCGTTCTTGATCAGCACGCCAGCCTGCGCGCCGCGCCCGGTCGCCGTCATGATAGAGACCGGCGTCGCCAGGCCGAGCGCACACGGACACGCGATGATCAGCACCGCGATCGCTGCGACGAGCGCGTACGAGAACACCGGCGACGGCCCCCATATCGACCACGCGATAAAGGCAAGGACCGCAACGCCGATGACCGCCGGCACGAACAGGCCGGCGACACTGTCGGCGAGCTTCTGGATCGGCGCGCGGGAACGCTGCGCGTTCGCCACCATCTCGACGATCTGCGACAGCATGGTATCGCTGCCGACACGCTTGGCTTCCATGATCAGGCTGCCGGTGCCGTTGATGGTGGCGCCTGTCACCGGATCGCCCGGCACCTTTTCGACGGGCACCGGTTCGCCGGAGATCATCGACTCGTCGACCGACGAGCGGCCCTCGACCACCTCGCCGTCGACGGCGATTTTCTCGCCCGGCCTGACCCTGAGTTTGTCGCCGACCTGGACGTCTTCGATGGGGATTTCTTCCTCGGTGCCGTCCGGTCGGATGACGCGTGCCGTCTTGGCAGCCATGTCCAGGAGCGCCCGGATCGCGGCGCCGGTGCGTTCACGCGCACCGAGTTCAAGGATCTGACCCAGGAGGACGAGCACCACAATAACCGCACCGGCCTCGAAGTAGACGCCGACGTGACCGTCCGCGTCGCGGAAGCCGTCGGGGAAGATATCGGGCACGATGACCGCGGCGACACTGAACAGGAACGCCGCCGCGACGCCCATGCCGATGAGCGAGAACATATTGAGGTTCCAGGTGCGGAACGACTGCCAGCCGCGCACGAGGAACGGCCAGCCGGACCAAAGGATGACCGGCGTGCCAAGGATGAGTTCGGTCCAGAGCGCCGTCCGCTCGCCGAGCCATTCACGTGCGGGAAGACCGAGCATCGGCCCCATCGCGAGCACGAGGAGCGGCAGGGTCAGGACTGCGCCGACGGCAAAGCGCCGCTTGAAATCCACCAGTTCCGGGTTCGGCCCTTCGTCGGCGGCCGGCACGCCCTTGGGCTCCAGCGCCATGCCGCATTTCGGGCAGGTACCCGGGCCGACCTGTTCAATCTCCGGGTGCATGGGGCAGGTATAGATCGTGCCTTCCGGCATCGGTTCGGGCTCGGGGCGCTCACCAAGATAGTCGTCCGGTGCGGCCACGAACTTGTCCTTGCACTTGGCCGAACAGAAATAGTGCAGCGTGCCTTCGTGGCGATGCAGGTGCTTCGCCGCCGCGCGGTCGACGGACATGCCGCAGACCGGGTCTTCGGCGCTGACGAAATCCGCCGGTGCGGCCTGGAACTTGTTAAAGCACCCCTGAGAACAGAAATGGTATTCGTGTCCGTCGTATTCCGCCGATGGTTTATCCGCCGACGGGTCAACGTCCATGCCGCACACTGGGTCCCGGACGACCAAATGCGCGTCATGGTGCTGATGCGATGCGTGACCGCTCATGAAATGAACCTCCGAGTTAGACCGATGATTCAACCTGCACCTTCCAGTAACTAGAGGGTCAAGGGGCATTCATGCGAGATCATTTTGGGGCGGAAATACGGTCTTCTCCTAGAGTTACGCCAATACATCACTGCATTGGCGACGCCCATGGTTTCATAGGTTGATGGAATCAGGATTGAAACCGGAACCCGGTCCGGGATGCTGGCGTTCTATGAGGTTCAGCTCCCCAGCCGCACCTTGACGGTGTAGCGGGGGCGGAAGATGGCGTAGTTGTAGACGGTGCCGTTGCCGATCATGCCGCCGAGGATCGGATTACCCGGGAACATCGGCTGATAATCGTACTGGATCTCGGCCATGATCACGCTTTCGCTCTCGGCGACCGTGAAGCCGGCCGGCAGCGTCGCCGCGCCGCCCTGGCCGCCAACGCCGCTCGACTGCGGGTTCTGGCCATAGACGCGCTGCCATTCGACGACCGGGTTGGAGGCCTGGCCGACGATGCTGGAGATGATCATGGCCCCGTTGGCGCCGAAATCGAACGGCTCCGTGATCAGCGCGCCCGCGGTGAAGATGTTGTTGATATCGGCGATGGTCAGCACTTCGCCCTGCGACACCAGGTCGGCGACCGTCATGGTCGCGCGCTCGGTTTTCTGATGCAGCAGAACGTAGCGGGTCAGCTCGATCCCATTCAGCGTCAGCGCCAGCGTGACCGGCACGGCGATGGCGATCTCGACCGCCGTGATGCCGCGGTCGTCGCGGCGGAAGCGTTCAAGGAGTTTTCTGAGTTTGCCTGTCATCAGTTGTTCAGCCCGTCCCAGGGTTCGTTGCGGACGACGATGCTGGCTTTCAGCTTGAGCACGCCGTCGTTGCCGATGAAGTGGCTGGCGAACGGTGTCATCGTCTGCCAGTCGTAGCTGAGCCGGTAGGCGACGATGTCGCCCGAGGCGCCGGATCCGGCCGCGCCGACATCCGCGTCCCACTGGCCGTTGGCATTTTCGTCGGTGAACGTCTCGCCTGCGTCGTACTGGCCGTTGGCGTTGCCGTCGACATAATCCTCGCCGCGGCCGACATCCGAAAAGCTCGGGTAAACGAGAATGTTCACATCGGCCTCGTTCATGTCGACGAGACCGAGGGTGCGCTCGTCGATGATTTCGATAATGCGCTCCAAACGGGTTATGCCGGTGAGCTGCTGCCCGGTAATGCCGAAGCGCGCGGCCTCGCGAAGCGAACTTTCCATGAGTGTGTTGGTCAGCATGACCGCGCCGAATTCCATCGACGCGATCACCACCGTCGCCAGGATCGGAGCGCCCAGCCCGAACTCGAGCAGGGCGCCGCCGCGCTCGTCACGCGAGAATGACTTTATATTAAGTGAACTGCCGGGCCACATGGCGGTCTCCACTGATACGCGCAGTAAGTGGAGAATACGACGTCAGGACGTGGCTCGCGACACTAACGAATATCGATACAGTGCAGGCAAAATAGATAAAATTTTATCAAAAAGTATTTAAACATTAATCGGAAGAATAGCCTAAATTAATCTCTAATATTACTTTTGACCCGAAGTATTAAATCGATGTTAATGGTCCCCAGCACTGAGGTGCATATTCCGATTTCGATCCGCATGGTGCGGGTCACGGGAAACAGGACAGGAGGCCATTATGAAAGCCACCATTCGTAAATTCATCAAAGACGAAAGCGGTGCGACGGCCATCGAATACGGCCTCATCGCCGCGCTCGTTTCGGTCGCAGCCATTATCGCTCTGAAAGCCATGGGTACGTCCCTCGACACCATGTTCACGAGCGTCTCGAACGAACTGAACCAGGCGTCGTCCGGCGCCGGCGGCGGCTGATCCCAGCCCTCGGGCGGCCGGAGTTACTCCGGCCGCTTTCCGGGTTCCCCGGCGCTGCTGTTTGGTCGACGGTCTGCCTCCGTTCTGGACGACACCACCTCGGTTGATCAGTTAGCCTCCCGCATCGTCGGGGAACCTGGAAAGCATGACCCGAAAACAAGAGGGGCTCTAAAAACACGATCTAGTGCTCAAGGAATTGGAGGGTTTTGTCCTCGGAACGGAGGAGGTGTCGGGACAATGACCAATTTACTTTCACAACACGATTGCGTCCTGATCGCCGCGGCGATCGCGGTCCTGGCAGCCGCCCGCTACGACGTTCGCGAATTCCGTATCCCCAACGAATGTTCCCTGCTTTTGCTGGCGCTCTATCCGCTGCATCTGTGGCTGAGCCCGGCGGCCATCAGCATCGACATGTCCATTCTGGTGGCGGCGGCCGTCTTTGCCGGCGCCTTCCTCATTCATTTCCTCGGCCGCTTCGGTGGCGGCGACGTCAAGCTGCTCAGCGTGCTGGCACTCTGGGCCGGCCCGGCGCTTGCCGTCGATTTCCTGATGGTCACCGCGCTCGCGGGCGGGGTGATGGCCATTGTCTATATGTCGCGGTTCCGCATGACGCTGGCCTGTGCGTTCGACGCCGTTGGCGATACGCGCACCCGTGACACGATCCTGACCGAGCAACTGCCCTACGGTCTCGCGATCGCCGCCGGCGGTGTCGCCGTACTGATCCGGTTGAGCGCGTAAGGAGGACCCCATGTTATCGCTGAGAAACATTCTGCTTCTGGTTCTGGCCCTGGTTTTTGCCACCGGGACCGCGCTCTACGTCAAATCCTGGCTCGAGAACGAACGCGCGCAGATCGCCGCCAACCAGAAGACCGAGATCCAGATCGTCAAGCAGGCCGCCGCCGAGGTGCTGGTCTCCAAGACCGACGTGCCGGCCGGTGCCTTCATCAAGCCGGAACTGGTGACCTGGCAGGCCTGGCCCGAAGACGGCGTGCACGACAGCCATATCGTCAAGATCGCGCCGGAAGACCGCGACGAGGATTACGTCGACCCGGTCAAGAAGCTCGACGGCGCCGTGGCGCGGGTCGCGCTCAAGGCCGGCGAACCGCTGACCAGTGTGCGCGTCGTGCATCCCGGCGAGCGGGGCTTCCTCGCCGCCGTTCTGGAACCGGGTTACCGCGCCGTTTCCGTGCCCGTCGACGCGACCACCGGGATCGCCGGGTTCGTGTTCCCGGGCGACTGGGTCGACATTCTGATGACCATGAAGCTGCGCGACGAGCGCGATAACGCCAAGCAGCAGCGTTTCTTCTCGCAGACGGTCCTCAGCCGGATCCGTGTTCTCGCCATCGATCAGCACGTCGACAAGGAAGACGGCGCCGCCGCCGTCGCCAAGACGGCGACCGTCGAGGTCACGCCGAAGGAAGCCGAACGCATTACCATCGCGCTCGAGATGGGCCGTCTGTCGATGAGCCTGAACAGCCTGAGCCCGGCCGAAACCGAAGAGGCACACCGCGAACGTCTGATCGGCGGCGAAAAGCCGTTCGATCCGAAACTGGTGCGCAACGAAGGCCGCAGCTACACGCTCGACGCTGACGTCTATCACATGTGGGGCGATCCGCGGTTGTTCCCGAAAAGCTCCAATTCCCGCGAAGTGAACGTGGTGCGCGGCAGCGACGCCGCCGTGCAGACTTTCTGAGGAGAAGACTCATGACCCCCCGCCGTCACTTCATTCGCAACCTGGCCTCGATCGCGGTATTCGCCGTGGCGCTGGCGATGGGCGGCGAGGTCCGGGCGCAGGCCCTAGAGGTCGTCTCCCGCGGTCATCACGAGATGCCGATCGAACTGAACAAGGGTAAGCTGATCAAGCTGCGCGCAGCCGCACAGACCGTGTTCGTCGCCAACCCTGAAATCGCCGACGTGCAGATCAAGAGCCCGACGCTGGTGTACGTGCTCGGCAAGGCGGCCGGCGAAACGACGCTGTTCGCCGTCGACCGCCGCGAACAGGTGCTGGCCAGCATCGACCTGCACGTCAGCCATAACCTCGACAAGATCAACCAGTCGATCCGCACGCTGCATCCGAATGCCGACGTGGTCCTGAACAGCGTCGGCGATACCGTCGTCGTCGACGGGATGGTCGACAGCGTGTCGACGGCTGAAAACATTCGCCGCGTCGCCGCCGGTGCCGTCGGTGGCCCGGAAAAGGTGCTTCTCCGTCTCGGCGTCAACGCGCCGACGCAGATCAACCTGCGCGTCCGTGTCGCCGAAGTGTCCCGCGATATCGACAAGCAGCTCGGTTTCAACTGGTCGATCGCGGGGTCCGCCGCCGGGATCGCCTTCGGGATCGCGACGTCCAACCCGTTCAATTCGTCGGTGACGCAGCACACGCTATCGGCGTCCGGTCTAAGTATCGGCGGGTTCGACCTGAATGCGGTGATCGACGCGCTTGAAGAAGAAGGCTTGATCTCGGTGCTCGCGGAACCGAACCTGACCGCGCTCTCGGGCGAGGCGGCGAGCTTCCTTGCGGGCGGGGAATTCCCGATCCTGGTCCCGGACTCCGACGGCCGCGTGACGATCGAATTCAAGAAGTTCGGCGTGTCGCTGAGCTTCACGCCGACGTTGATCGGCCGTGACCGCGTCAACCTGCACGTCCGGCCCGAGGTCAGCCAGCTCTCGACGACCAACGCGGTGACTCTCAACAACTTCCAGATTCCGTCTCTGACGACACGGCGCGCCGACACGACCGTCGAGCTCGGCTCCGGGCAGTCGTTCGCCATCGCCGGTCTGATCCAGAATAACGTGACGCACGACATTTCGAAGTTCCCCGGCCTTGGCGATGTGCCGGTGCTCGGCGGGCTTTTCAAGTCGGACCGTTTCCAGCGCGAAGAAAGCGAGCTGGTCATCATCGTCACGCCTTATGTCGTGCGTCCGGTCTCTCCCAACCGGCTTGCGGCACCGACGGACGGGCTCGAATCCCCGCACGACTTCGAGCGCATCGTCAACGGCGGCACGCATCGCCAGAAGCCGTCGGCGCCGCAGCCGGTGACAATCAGCCGTGAGGGCGAAAGCCTGATCGGGCCGGTGGGGTTTCTGCTGGAGCGTGATCCCGGTACGACCACGCAAGGAGACGGGCAATGAGAACCATGATCTTAAAATGTGCGCTGTTGGGCGCGGTAGTCATGGTATCGGCCTGCCAGACCAAGTACGCGGACCGGCCCTGGTACGATCCGCTTAACATGCAGGTCGAGATGAAACCGCGTCAGGAAAAGAACCTGCAGGTCGCCCCCAGCGAGATCGCGTTCGCACTTCAGTTCCCGACAGGCTCGGCGACATTGGGCGCAGCCGAACGGCGCGCCGCGGTCAGCTTCCTGCAACGCCGGGCAACCGCGCAATCCGATGAAATCATCGTCGACTTCGGCCTGCTGCACGAAACCACGGATCTCGCCTATGACCGCCGCACGACCATTGCCGCGGTGATGGCCGATGCCGGCCTCGATCCGATGCGGGTCAAGGCGCGCGCGAATGTGGCGGGCATCGCCGAAAACGAGGTCAACCTGACGGTTCGCCGCTATCTCGTCACGTTGCCGGGCTGCCCGGACTTCACGTCTTACGCCGGGCGCACATTCGATAACCGGCCGCACCCCAACTGGGGCTGCCCGAATTCGACCAACCTCGGCCTGATGGTTGCCGAACCGCAGGATCTGGTGAACGGCCGTGGCGGCACGCCGGGCGATGCGGAAGCCCTGGTGCTGGGTACGCAGCGGTACCGCGCGGGCGAACAGCGGGCGCTGCCGCTCGGCGATACCAACACCGCGGAAAGCCATGGTGTCGATGGCTCGTCCGGTAGTGGAGAAGGAAAGTGATCGCTCTGAGGAAAGAAAACGAACCTGCCGTCAGCGAAGTCAGCCGTCCGTTTCTCGGCTTCGCCGCCGACGACGAGACAGCGGACATCGTCCGTGCGGCGGTCGAGGCGCGCGATCTTTCCGGCGACAACGTCATCGTCAGCGACCTGACCGACGCCATGAACGGCCTTGCCGCCATCCGCACACCGCCGCTGCTGATCGTCGACCTGGGCGACGCCAAGGATATCATGGCCGCCGCCGAACAACTGTCGCAGGTCTGCGATGCGGGGGCGCAGGTGATCCTGCTCGGCACCGTCAACGATCTTCGCGTCTATCGCGACATCATTTCCGCCGGCGTTTCCGATTATCTCGTCAAGCCGTTCAGCACGGAAGATCTCCTCGCCAGCATCGACCGCGCGCGGCCGCAGAAAAAAGAACCGGTCGAACGCACGGCCGATCCGCTTCAGGTGCGCAGCGCCGAGGTCACGGCCGTGATCGGCGTCCGGGGCGGGGTCGGCGCGTCGACCATTGCCGCCAATGCCGCATGGCATGTCGCCGATGCACTCACCCGGCATGTCACGCTGATCGATATGGACCTGACCTTTGGCACGCAGGCAATGATCCTGGACGTGGATCCCGGTGGCGGGTTGTCGGACGCGATGAAGGAACCGGGCCGCATGGACGAACTGTTCATCAAGCGTGCGTCCGTGCCTGTCGGTGAGCATCTTCGCGTGATGGCGTCCGAGACGGACCCGGGGCAGGGCGATCTGGCGTCCAGCCAGGCGTTCACGGGTCTTCTGGATTTCGTGCGCGAGGATTCCGAGATCGTGGTTGTTGACCTGCCGCGCGCGCTCGCCGTGGCGCAGCCGGAAATCCTCGGTGTTTTCGACCGGATTGTGCTGGTCGCCGAACCCGGGCTGGGCGCGATGCGCGACACGGCACGGCTCGCCGGCCATGTTGCCAAGCAGAACCCGTCCGCGAAGATTTCCGTCGTCCTTAACCGCCAGGGTATCGGCGGCAAGGAGGAACTGGCCGTGAAGACATTCGAGGAAGGCTCCGGCCAGAAGATTGCACATATTCTGCCGTTCGATCCGAAAACGGCCATCAGTGCCGAGGCCGCCGGCAAGTGCGTATTGAGCACGGCGGCGCGCTCCAAGTTCGGCCGCGCCCTGACGGACGTTGCCGCGATGATCGCCGGTGCCGAGGCGGAGGCGCCGAAGAAGGGACTGATGAGCCTGCTCAAGTCTAAGGCAAAGAAATCGGCCCCGGAAGGTGAGGACTGATATGTTCGGCAAGCGTCAGACATCGGACATTGTTGCGCTGGATGCACACCGGAAACCCGCCGTGGTGGAAGACGATGCCGAGCTGGCGACGGCGGCGGAGCCCGCGTCGGCACCGGAACCCGTCGTCCCCCTCAAGGTCGACGAGGTCTACCGGCCGGAAGTCATCGAGCAGACCTCGATGGAAACGCTGGAACGCGCCGAAGACGGGCTTGCCGGTGTCGATGTGCATGCCCTTTCCCGCCGCGAACTGGCCGAGAAGGTCGCCGATTACGTGAACGGCGATCTCGTTGCGGGCGGTTTGAGCCCGCGCGAACATCGCGACATTGTTACGACGGTGGTCAACCGGATGCTGGAGGGACGGCCGCAGGAGTCCGGTGCGCCCGCCGAGGAAAGCCTCATCGTCCGCACCAAGGCGATCGTACAGCCGATCCTGATGGACCGCATCGACGTTGCCGAAGCCGGCGACATGCCGCGTGCGCAACTGGCGCAGGAAGTCGGCGACATCGTTTCGGAAATCCTGGTCGAACATAAGATCCAGTTGAACCTGCTGGAGCAGCGCGAAATCGTCACCATGCTGCTCAACGATATGCTGGGTTTCGGCCCGCTGGAGGTGTTGCTGGCCGACGAGGCCGTGACCGACATCATGGTCAACGGTCCCGACATGGTCTACGTCGAGCGTGGCGGCAAACTGGTGCTTTCCGACGTCAAGTTCCGCGACAATCGCCATGTCATGCAGATTGCATCCCGGATCGTGTCGGGCGTGGGCCGCCGGGTCGACGAGTCATCCCCCCTCTGCGATGCACGTCTTCCCGACGGTTCCCGCGTCAACATCATCATTCCGCCGCTTGCCATTGACGGGCCGTCCATCTCGATCCGTAAGTTCGCCAAGAAAAAGATCACGCTGGACGTCATGCAGCGTCAGGACAACCTGTCGCCGGAGATGGCGACGGTGCTCAAGATCGCGTCCCGTTCGCGCCTCAACATCCTGGTGTCGGGCGGTACCGGTTCCGGTAAGACGACGCTCTTGAACGCGCTGTCGCGCATGATCGACGGCGGCGAGCGTATCGTCACCATCGAGGATGCGGCGGAACTGCAGTTGCAGCAGCCGCACGTGGTCCGTCTCGAGACCCGCCCGCCGAACCTGGAAGGCGAGGGTGAAATCACGCAGCGCGAACTGGTCAAGAACGCGCTCCGGATGCGCCCGGACCGGATCATCCTCGGCGAAATCCGCGCTGGTGAAGCACTCGACATGCTGCAGGCGATGAACACCGGGCACGACGGGTCGCTCGGCACCATTCACGCCAACCGGCCGCGCGAAGCCCTGACCCGCCTCGAAAACATGGTCGCCATGGCCGGCGTCAAGCTACCGAACGAAGCCGTCCGTGCGCAGATCGCCGGCGCCGTCGACATGATCGTCCAGGTGTCGCGCATGCGCGACGGCAAGCGCCGCATCACCTACATCACCGAGGTTGTCGGCATGGAAGGCGAGGTCGTCACCACGCAGGACCTGTTTACCTTCCAGTTCGAGGGCGAGGACGCCGAGGGCAACCTTTATGGCAGCTTCAAGTCTTCGGGGCTGCGGCCGGCGTTCTCCGACCGGGCCAAGTACTTCGGTCTCGATAAGGCGCTGATGGAGGCCATGGGGTAAAGATCAATGATCGAGCTGGCTGTCATTTTCGGCGGAAGTCTCACGGTTCTGTTGATCATCGGCTGGCTGCTGATGACGGTGCTGGGTAAACAGCGCCGTCTGCGTGCCCGGGTCGAAAAGATCGGCGAGCGGGCGCGCCCGATGACGTCGAGCGAACGCCGCGCCCGCCAGCTCAAGCGCAAGATGGAAACCTCGTCGCCGCTGCTGGAAGGCATTGCCACCAAGCTGCTGCCGCGCCCGGATGCGATCCGCAACCGGTTGCAGCGGACCGGGCACAATCTGTCGCTTGGCCGATATTTTGTGCTGTCGTTTGCTGTCGCCATCATTGGTGCCACGGTGCCGGCGGTTGTGATGGGCATGCCATGGTTCTTCAATGCTGCGGTCGCGGTGTCGCTCGGCATCGGCGTGCCGCACTTCGTGGTCGGCGTGCTGATCGCGCGGCGCATGAACAAGTTCACGATCCAGTTCCCGGACGCCATCGACCTGATGGTGCGCGGCCTGCGGTCCGGCCTGCCGGTGACGGAAACCATCTCCGCCTGCGGCCGTGAAATGAGCGAGCCCGTCGGTTCCGAGTTCCGCCGTATCGCCGATGCGATCCGGTTGGGTCAGACGCTCGAAGATGCACTCTGGGACGCCGCCCGGCGGCTCGATACGCCGGAGTTCAAGTTCTTCGTCATCAGCCTTTCGGTGCAGAAGGAAACGGGCGGCAACCTTGCCGAGACGCTGGCGAACCTGTCCGACATCCTGCGTTCGCGTAAACAGATGAAGCTCAAGATCAAGGCGATGTCGTCGGAGGCGAAGGCGAGCGCGATGATCCTCGGCAGCCTGCCGTTCCTGATGTTCGGCATCATCTACTTCCTGAGCCCGGAATACGAGTCGGCCCTGTTCACCGACATGCGCGGCCGCGTCATGCTGGGCGCCGCACTGACGCTGATGACCGGCGGTATTCTGGTGATGCGTAAAATGGTGAGGTTCGAGATATGAACTTTCTTGCCAATCTCGTGCCGGGTCTTGGCGGCGAAGCGGTGGCGGCGCTGCTGTCGGGTATGGCAACCCTGTTCGTAGTCTATGCCGTCTGGTCTTCGTTCGTGGTGCGCGACCCGATGGCATCCCGCGCCAAGTCGCTGATGAAGCACCGCGAGAACCTGCAGGCCGGCCTGGTCGAGCCGCGCCGCAACCGCGCGCGGGCGCTGCTGGAAAACGGCGGTGCGGTCCGGGGCATCGTCGAGAAACTGAACCTGCTCCGTTCCAAGCACGCCGACAAGGTGCAGCTTTCGCTGGCCCGCGCCGGCTGGCGGACGCGCGACAACGTGGTGCTGTATCTGTTTGCCAAGACGGTATTGCCGTTCGTGTTCGGCGGTTTCGGCGCGTTCTTCCTGTTCGTGGTACCGATGGTCGACCTGGAGTTCGAGGTCCGCGCGCTGCTGGCACTGGGCATCACCGTGTTCGGCGCCTACCTGCCGGAAATTCTGATCAAGAATGCGCAGACCAAGCGAAAGCAGGCACTGATCAAGGGACTGCCGGATGCGCTCGACCTGCTGGTGATCTGCGCCGAGGCAGGGTTGTCGCTGGATGCGGCGTTGAAGCGCGTGTCCGAGGAAATGGGCCGCGCGACACCGGAAATCGCCGACGAGTTCCAGCTGACGGCGATCGAACTGAGTTACCTGCCGGACCGCGCCCAGGCGCTGAACAATCTTAACAAGCGCACCGACATCGCGCCGATCCGGGGCGTCGTCAACACGCTGACGCAGACGGAAAAATACGGGACCCCGCTGGCGCAGTCATTGCGCGTCCTCGCTGCCGAGTTCCGCGGCGAACGCATGATGAAGGCCGAGGAAAAAGCCGCCAAGCTGCCGGCCACGCTGACGGTGCCGCTGATCATCTTCATCCTGCCGTCGCTGTTCGTGGTGTTGCTGGGGCCGGCGGTGCTGTCGACCATCGACAACCTGATCAATATGTAACGGAAAGCGGCGTAAGGCGGGCTATTGCAGAACGCCGAACACGGCCTTGGCTCTGTCTTCCGGTGTCATTTCCCGGAGCCGCGCATAAAACGCGAGGTTGTTGGCAACCTCCGCTTCACCGAGATCCATCATCCCGATCCGCTTCGCATTTTCGTCATCCCCGGCAAGCCCGTAAACGAGCGACAGGTTCTGGCGAGTCCGCGCATTGGCATTGGGCGAACCCGCAATGCCTTCCAGCATGCCGATCGCATCGCCGTACTCGCCGGTCAGGGCTAGCGAAAGCCCGAGATTGTTCTTTAGCGGCACGTTGTCGGGCGCACGCTCGATCCCGGTGATGTAATAATTCTGGGCTTCTTCATGCCGTCCCAGAAGATCGAGCGCGATGCCGGCGCCGTTGTAGCCCCGGTTGCTGGTCGGGTCGATTTTCGCGACGCGCTCATAGGCGCCGAGGGCATCGGCGTACAACCCGGCGGAAATCGCGGTCTCGCCGAATCGCAGCAGCGGTGGTGCCCAGTCCGGGCGCATGCCCGCGGCCCGCTGATAGAGTTGCATCGCGTTCGCATAGTCGCCGGCCTCGCGCGTGGTATCGCCGACACGGACGAGCTGTGCGGCGCGGCTGTCGATGTTGTCCTGCTTAATTTCGGCCTGTGTCGGCACCTCGCCGCCACAACCGGAAATCGAGATTACCGACAAAGTCGCGCAGGCAAGCATCGCAACCCTCGACGAACGGGAAATGGCCGCTATGATCGGGGCAAATGAAAACTGGATCGTTCGACTTGTGCTCATATATCCTCAAGCTACAAGGATCACGGACGGCAGGAAAGGGTGCTCGTGTCTCAAGACTATATTGAATTGACGCTGTTGATCGAACGTCTGCACAGGCGTTTCCTCGACGTCCTCAGGATCGAACTCAAAAGCATTGGCGTGAGGGACATCAATGGCGTGCAGGCATTGATGCTGACGAACATCGGTGACGGCGAGATCATTATCCGAGATCTGATCGAGCGCGGGTACTACCAGGGCTCGAACGTGTCCTATAATATCAAGAAGCTGACCGACTACGGTTATCTCGATCAGGAACGCGCGCTGCACGACAAACGCTCGATCACCGTCAAGCTGACGGAGAAAGGCAAGAAGGTCGTCGAGGGCATCCGTGCCATGGAAGAAAAGAACGGCGTCCGCTTCGAAACGACCATCGGCAACGGCGAGTCCGTCGCCGATGCGGCGAACATGCTGCGCAAGCTCGAGCGAACCTGGGACGAATTCATACGCTACGGCGACTGAGGGCCGCTGACCCGGCCGCCGCGGGGATACCAAACACATGCTGCTGGGATGCATAGCCGACGACTCGACCGGCGCCACCGACCTCGCCAACACGCTGGTGAAGGGCGGGATGAACACGATCCAGATCATCGGCGTGCCGGCACCGGATATGGACATCGGTGAAACCGACGCCGTCGTCGTCGCGCTCAAGTCACGCACCAACCCGGCGGCCGAGGCCATCGAAGACTCGCTCGCCGCGCTGGCCTGGCTGCGTGCACAGGGTGCGCAGCAGATTCTGTTCAAATACTGCTCGACCTTCGATTCCACGGATGCGGGCAATATCGGCCCTGTCGCCGATGCGCTGCTCGACGCGATGGGCGCGGACTTCACCATCGCCTGTCCGGCGTTCCCGGAGACGGGCCGCTCGATCTACAAGGGATACCTGTTCGTCGGCGACGTGCTGCTGTCGGAATCGGGGATGGAGAACCATCCGCTCAATCCGATGACGGACCCCAACCTTGTCCGGGTGCTGGACCGGCAGACGCCGAACGCGGTCGGGCTGGTCGAGCTTGCGACGGTGCGCAAGGGCGCCGACGCGATCCACGCTGCGTTTGACGGATTGAAAGCGAAGGGGATCCGGCACGCCATCGTCGATGCCGTGTTCGACGAAGACCTGATCGAAATCGGTCACGCGTCGAAGAACCTGGAACTCATTACCGGCGGATCAGGCATCGCCATGGGCCTGCCGGACAATTTCCGGGCGCTGGGCGCACTCACCCGGCGCAGCGCCCCGGCGCTGCCGCAGATCGTCGGACGGTCCGCCGTGATCGCCGGCAGCTGTTCGAAGATGACGCGGAAACAGATTGCGCATACCAGACGCAGCTGGCCGAGCTTTAATATCGATCCGTGGAACATTGCCGCCGGGAAACCGGTCGTGGCGGAGGTTCTGGACTGGGCGGCGGCGCAGGATGATCGCGCGCCCGTGCTGATCTTTTCGTCGGCGGATCCGGACGAGGTCGCCGCCATCCAGGCGGAGTTCGGCCGCGAGGAAGCGGGCGAAATGGTCGAGAAAGTTATGGGCCAGGTGGCGCGCGGGCTCTTGGACATGGGCGTCAACCGGCTCGTCGTCGCCGGCGGCGAGACGTCGGGCGCGGTGGTCAAGGCGCTCGATATCCGGGCCCTTCGCATCGGGCCGGAAATCGACCCGGGCGTGCCGTGGACCGAGGCCATCGGCGGCGTGCCTTTGGCGCTGGCGCTCAAATCCGGTAACTTCGGGGCGGAAGACTTTTTCGAAAAATCACTCGGCATGCTGCCATGAACGAAAACCAAACCCGCGACGAGATCGCCAAGCTGGCCAAGTCGATCTATGACCGTGGTCTGACGTTCGGCAGTTCCGGTAACATCAGCGTGCGGCTCGACGACGGATGGCTGATGACGACGACCGGATCGTCGATGGGCGAGATCGACCCGGCGCGGATCGCCAAGCTGGATGCTGACGGCAATCACGTTTCCGGCGACAAGCCGACGAAGGAGACGTTTCTGCATCTCGCGATGTACGAGGAACGTGCATCCGCCGGCGCCGTGGTGCACCTGCATTCGACCCATTCCGTCGCCGTCAGTTGCATGGCGGATATCGATCCGAGAAACGTGCTGCCGCCGATCACGGCCTATTACGTGATGAAGATCGGCGCGCTGCCGCTGGTGCCGTATTTTGCACCGGGTGACCTGGACCTTGCCCGTGCCGTCAGGGAAATGGCGTCTGATCATCACGCGGTGTTGCTGGCCAACCATGGTCCCGTCGTTGCGGGTAAATCGCTCCGCGACGCGGTTTACGCGACCGAAGAACTGGAAGAAACCGCGCGCCTGTTCCTGATGCTGAAGGACGTCAAAACCCGGTTTCTGACGGACGAGCAGGTGGCGGCGCTTCGCGAGAAATTTCCGTCATGACGGCGCCCACCGCCTTCACGGGGACGAACGGCGTGTCCGCCGACGTCTGCGTGATCGGCGGCGGACTGCACGGCTGCGCCGCCGCGCTGCATCTGGCGATGCGCGGCAAACGGGTCGTGGTGATCGAACCTCATTATCCGGGGCGGTTCGCATCGGGCGTCAATGCCGGCGGGGTCCGGCGGCTGGGCCGCGACCCGGCGGAAATCCCGTTGGCGGAAGCCTCGCTGGAGATGTGGAACAACATCGCATCCCTGGTCGACGATGACTGCGATTTCCATGCCTGTGGCCAGCTCAAGATCGCTGAATCCGAAGACGATATGGCAAAGCTGGAAGCGCGCGCCGGGCTGGTCCGTGACCTTGGATACGACCACGAACGAACCATAGGCCGGGAAAAACTGCGCGAGATCGTGCCGGACGTGCATCCGCGCGCGGTCGGCGGCCTGTGGTGCGAGGGTGACGGCGCCGCCGATCCGATGCGGACCACAAGGGCGTTTTTCGAAAAAGCGGTGGCGACCGGGGTTGCCTTTCGGCTGGGTGAACGGGTGACGGGCCTGAGACGGCTTGGGGGACAGTGGCGGGTCGAGACCGGCAAAGGTGCCGTGACCGCCGACGCGGTCCTGAATTGTGCCGGCGCATGGGGTGACGTGATTGCCGGCATGATGGGCGATCCGGTGCCGCTCGAAGCGCATGCGCTGACGATGATGGTGACCGAACGGGTGCGGACGTTCCTGACGCCCGTCTGCGGCCTGGCATCTCGGAAATTGTCATTCAAGCAAACGAGCGCCGGCACGCTTTTAATCGGCGGTGCGCATCTCGGCTATGCCGACCGCGACAGCGGTGTGGCGGAACCGGACCCGCTGAAAATGGCGATATCCGCGGCGACGGTGTCGGATGCCTTTCCGCTCGTGAGAAACGTGCGCGTGGCGCGGAGTTGGGCCGGTCTGGAGGGCGTGACGCCGGACCGTATTCCGGTCATCGGCCCCAGCCATGCCGCCGACAATGCCTTCCACGCGTTCGGTTTTTCGGCGCATGGATTTCAGCTCGGCCCGGTCGTCGGTCGCCTGATGGCCGAGCTGATCGTCGACGGCAAAACAAACCTGCCGATAGCACCATTCGGCGTTTCCCGTTTTGCGGGTCAAATTCGGTCAATTGCCTGACCCAATCGGTTATCGGCAATTGGCGTTGGGGCCGTTAAACCATCATAATAAGACCTTCAGGACCGGTGTCTGGGTGCGCCGGGAAATCTAAACCGGAACCGGCAATGCCAGCGGACCAGACCGAACATCTGAAGGTGGACGACATCGGCGAGGGCCATTCGCGCCGCTGGCTGATGCTGGGCGTGATCGGGTTGGTGGGATTCCTGCTGACGGCAATCCTGTCGCTTAGCGTTCTCGAAACCGTCCGCCAGACGAAACATGCGGAAATCCAGAGCCGCGCCGCTGACCTGGCCGGTCGTATCGAGACCGAATTCAACGTTCAGATGGCGACGCTGAGGGGCTTTCGTGCATTCCTCGACGTGCATGCCGACGGTAGCGCCGACGAGTTCGCCGAGTATTCGCAGAAACTCTATGATCAGGATGTCGGCGTCGTCGGATACGCGTGGGCACCCAAGATCGAAAATCTTGCCGTCGCGGGCAGGACGGCGACGACAGGGTATCCGGTATCGATAATGGCGCCCGAGGATGCCGTGCCGACACTCCGGGGTGTCGACCTGATGGAACTCTCTTCCGTGAGCGAAGCGATGCAGCAGAGCATCGACTTCAACGAAATTCAGATCAGCGGCCCCCTGTCGACGGAGACGACGGGCGGCACCAAGAATCTCGTGCTGGCCGTTATTCCCGTTTACGAACCCGGACGGACCAATTTCCTGGTCGAACAACGCCGTCAAAACCTCAAAGGGATCCTTTTTTCACTGCTTGATCCGAAGACGACCGTTGCGTTCGTGATCGCGTCGAGCTCGTTCGCGGAAATGATCGACAAGGGAGTGATCGGCATTGAGGTAACGGCAATGGACGGTGCCGGGTCGAGAACGTCGCTTTACCGCACACGTGCCTTCGACCGGTTGAGCAAGAACATCGACAACGACGCATTCTTTAACACGATGGTCAGTTCCCGGGATATGCAGGTGGCGCAGCTGCCGGTGCGCATCCATTTCATTGTCGATGCGGCGGGCCTGGGCTCGGGACCGCTCATCTCGTCCATGGCGGTGCTGATGATCGGACTGATCCTGACCGTCACGCTGCTGGTTTACGTGTATTCGCGCCTGAATTACGACGCCCGTGTCGGCGCACTGGTCGTTGAACGGACGCAGGCCCTCGAGGACAGCGAGAACCGGCTGCGTGACCTTGCCGACGTTTCGGCGGACTGGTTCTGGGAAATGGACAAGGATCTGCGGTTTACGACTGTGTCCGAGCGCTTCGAAGAAGTGGTGGGGATTCCCCGAAGTGTTTATCTCGGCCGCACGCGGCCCGAGGCGATCAGTCTTTCGAATATGCAGATGACCGATCAATGGCGGGCCCACCTGGACGATCTTGAAAACCGGCGCCCGTTCACCGATTTCCGATATGCCCTGCCGAAAGGCAGCGGCAAGATGGAGTTCTGCTCCATCAGCGGCAAGCCGATTTACGACAGCAATGGCGAGTTTGCCGGCTACCGCGGGTCCGGTCGCGACGTTACCGCGGAAGAGACGGCGCAGCGCCGCATGCGCGAGAGCGAAGCGCGGTTGCAACGCAACGTGCGGCAACTGGAGGCATCGCGCCAGGAACTGGAGGAAAGCACCGCGAAGATGGCTGAACTCGCCGAGCGGTATGCCATTGAGAAGGATCGCGCCGAGGCATCGGAACGTTCCAAATCCGAATTCCTCGCATCGATGAGCCACGAGATCCGGACCCCGATGACCGGTGTGATGGGGTTTGCGGATATGCTGATGGACAGTCCGCTGGCACCCGAGGACCGTGACAAGGTCATCAAGATCAAGGGCGCGACGCAGTCGCTGTTGACGATCATCAACGACATCCTCGATCTCTCCAAGCTGGATGCCGGACGGCTCAAGATCGAGAACCTGGATTTCAATATCAGGAACGCCGTGGAGGAGGTCATCGACCTCGTCCGGGAACGGGCCCGGGTCAAGAACCTGCGGCTGAACATCGATTTCCCGGACGACATCGAAGCGGGTATCAACGGCGACCCGACGCGCTTCCGCCAGGTCCTGATCAATCTCGTCGGCAATGCCGTCAAGTTCACGCACAAGGGCGGTGTCGGCGTCCGCGCCACCATGGTGAACGAGCAGGACAAGTCGTTCATAGAATTCCGGGTCATCGACACGGGGATCGGCATATCGCCGGAGAACCAGAAGAAGCTGTTCTCCGATTTCTCGCAGGCGGACGCGTCGATCTCGCGACACTACGAGGGTACCGGCCTCGGGCTTGCCATCTCCAAGCGGCTGGTCGAGTTGATGGGGGGGCGGATCTGGGTCGAAAGCAAGGAAGGCGTCGGTTCCGAATTCTGCTTCACGCTGCCGTTCCGCAAAGCGACGAGCGATGTCGCCGGCGAAGCACGCTTTCATGCGATCGAACACTTCAAGACCACGCGCCCCCTGCATATCCTGGTGGCCGAGGACAACAAGCTCAATCAGCGTATTATCGCGGCAACGCTTCAAAAATTCGGCCACGACGCGGTCCTCGTCGAGGACGGCATGCAGGCGGTCGAACGGGTCGGCAAGGAAGAGTTCGATCTGATTCTGATGGATATCAGGATGCCCGACATGAGCGGGCCGGACGCGACGCGCGCCATCCGGTCGCGTCATGATCGTTGGGCGAACATCCCAATCATCGCGCTGACGGCCGATGCCATGGAAGAACATATCCGCGGCTATATCGAGGCCGGGATGAATGCGTGTGTGACGAAACCGATCGACCGGTCGGTCCTGGTGAATACGATGAACGAGGTGCTGGGAGAAGACGTGCATGTCCCGGTGAACGAGGCGGAGCAAGCACGCATAGGGTACGCACTGCCCACGGACAGCGAACTGGCTGAAGTGCCTGCAGATCAGGCGGGTGTCATCAGTGTCGCCGATTTCCTAGACCAGTTGGATGACGTGGCCGAGGAAATAGAACGCGGAAAGAAGGTGAAGACATGAGAATTATTCCGGATGTCGTCAACGATCAGAATCTGCTCGTGGCACGGCCGGGCGACAATGCCCGCCAGGTTGCGACGGCGATGGTCGAACGGCATATCTCTTCAATTCTCGTGGTCGACGATGCGGGCAAGCTGATCGGCATTATCACGGAGCGTGATTTCACCCGTTATTTCGCCGTTCAGGGTGTCGATCCGAACCGGACCACGGCGGGCGACATCATGAGCGAAGAACTCGAGGCCATCTCACCGGACGATTCCGCCTTTTCCGCGCTGGAACTGATGGAACTCAAGGGGTTTCGGCACTTGCCGGTGGTCGATGACGACGGCATGCCGCTGGGCATCGTCTCGATACGTGATCTCTATGCCGTCATCACGCGGGCATCCAGGGACCTGCTCGCCAAGACACAGACATACTTGTTCGATGACCGGTATAACCCGGATATGTAATCGCTGACCCGGAGGACGGGACGATGAGCGCACCATCCGCAATTGCTGCGATACTGGACGATCTCGACGACGGTGTCTGTCTGATCGACGGTGAAGACCGCATCGTTGCGATTAACCGGGCGTGCGCCCGTTTGTTCGGCTGTGCGCCCGGGGACGCCGTCGGCCGCCAGATCGCCGCGTTCGCCGTGATTTCGACGGCAAGGGTCAGTGACCTTGGCGACGGCACGCGTGCCGTGATCTTTCCCGGTGCCGGCGGCGAGGCCGACATGGAGGCGTTCGCCTACATGGTGTCGCATGACCTCAAGGCACCGTTGCGTGCGATGAAGGTGTTTGCCGAGGCACTCGACGAAGACTACGCCGATGCGCTCGATGATGAGGGCCGGGAGTTCCTTGGCTACATCAGCGAGGGAGCCAATATCGCGACGCACATGATCGACGATCTGCTGGCATTCACCCGGCTCGGCCGCGGTGGGCTGGTGTCGGCGCGGTCGAACCTTGACGATATCGTCGCCGGGGTTCTCGAAACGCTTGCCGACGAGACGGCGGCGGCGGGTGCGGAGATCACCGTCGACGTGCCGCTTGGCGAGGCTTTCGTCGATGCCGACGTGTTCACACAGGCGCTCGAGCACGTGGTGCGGAACGCGATCACGCATGTGGCGCCGGAGACGCAACCCGAGGTACGGATCTCTGCCGAGCGTGGCGACGGCATGATGTCGCTGCTGGTTGCCGACAATGGGGTCGGCATCGCGCCGGACCAGCAGGCTAGCATCTTCGGCATCTTTGCCCGGCTCTCGGTCCGTGAGGGGATCGGTGGCCGTGGCATTGGGCTACCGATCGCCAGGAAGGCCATGCGGCTGCACGGGGGTGACGTGACGCTCAGTTCGGAACCGGACAAGGGGTCCGTTTTTCGGCTGCAGGTGCCAGACGATATCTAGTCGGCGAGATCTAGACTTCGGGCCGCCCCTGGGCGAGATCGTAGTCGCGGATCACGCTGGCGACACGAATGCGGTAGTCACGGAAGATGCCGCCCCGGCCCTTGGCCTGTGCATCGCCGTGGCCGGCATGCGCGTACCAGGTGTTCATGGCGTCCTCGTCGCGCCAGAACGAGAGCGAGAGAAACTTGCCGGGCTCGGTGACGCTCTCGAACCGCTCCACCGAGATGAAGCCGTCGACCTTTTCCAGTTCCGATTTCAGCGACGCGGCGAGGTCGAAGTAATCGTCCGTGTGTCCCTCGGCCGGCCAGACTTCGAAGATCGTAACGATCATACTTTTCCTACCCCGTTTACTTGCCCTTGAAGTCGGGTTTGCGTTTTTCGTTGAAGGCGGCGACGCCCTCGAGCCGGTCCTCGGTGTCGATGACGCGCTGGTAGCACGCGATCTCGACGTCGTAGCCGGTCTTGATGTCGGTCGACTGGGAGGCCCCGACGGCCGTCTTGGCCTGGCGGATCGCGATCGGTGCGTTGGCGGCGATGGCGGCGGCCGTTTCCAGCGCGTCTTCCATTAACGTTTCCGGTGTGCAGATGCGGTTCACCAGGCCCCAGTCGAGGGCCTGATTTGCATCGAACGGCTTGCCGGCGAGGATCACTTCCTTGGCACGGCGGACGCCCACGGCGCGCGGCAGGTGCTGGGTGCCGGACGCGCCCGGCATGATGCCAATGGTGACCTCGGTGAAGGCGAAGCGCGCCGACGGCACGGCATAAAGAAAATCCGCATTGAGCGCGATTTCCAGCCCGCCCGCATAGGCCGCGCCGTTGATCGCGCCGATGATCGGCACCGGGCAGTCCATCATGGCGCGGATCATCTGTTCGAACAGCGCGTGCTGTTGGCGCCACGCATCGTCGGACATGCCGTTCCGTTCCTTGAGGTCGGCACCGGCGCAGAACGCCTTGTCGCCGGCCCCCGTCAGGACGACGACGCGGCATTGCGACGGATCGCGGTAAAGCGATGTCCAGAGGTCGAGAAGTTCCGCACCCAGTTGCGTGTTGAACGCGTTACGGACCTCGGGCCGGTTCAGCGTCACGACCATCACGTGATCGGCGAGCCTGCTGACCTCGAGCATTTCGAAGGAATTGGTTTCTATCTGCGACACGGTGCCCTCCCGATTTCAGATTGCGGAAATCAGGCGGCGATTTCCAGTTCCAGATGCTTCCAGACAGATGTGAGCGCCAGGACCAGATCGTCCATCAGCGCGTCCGTGTGCAACGGCGTCGGCGTGATGCGAAGCCGCTCGGTGCCCTTGGGAACCGTCGGGTAGTTGATCGGCTGGATGTAGATGCCGTGCTGTTCGAGCAGCATGTCGGTGGCAGCCTTGCAGCGCACGGGATCGCCGACGAATACCGGTACGATATGGGTTTCCGACGGCATCACCGGCAGGCCGGCATCGGCGAGCCTTTTCTTCAGGGTCGCCGCGCGTTCCTGGTGACGGATGCGGAGCTCGTTATGCGCGCGCACGTGCTTCAGGTTGGCAATCGCCGCCGCCGTAATCGGCGGTGCGACGGAGGTCGTGAAGATGAAGCCGCTGGCGGTCAGCCGGATCGCGTCGATCAGCGACGCCGATGCGGTGACGTAACCGCCCATGACACCGAACGCCTTGGCGAGGGTGCCTTCGATGATGTCGACCCGATGTGCGACGCCGTCCCGCTCCGAGATGCCGCCACCGGTCTCGCCATAAAGGCCGACCGCATGTACCTCGTCGAGATACGTCAGCGCGCCGTACTTTTCGGCGAGGTCGCAGAACTTCCCGATCGGTGAGACGTCGCCGTCCATGGAATAGACGCTTTCGAACACGATCAGCTTAGGCGCGTCGGCGGGGGCGGCGGCCAGAAGCTCTTCCAGGTGATCCGGGTCGTTGTGGCGGAAGATGTGCTTTTCCATGCCGGAGCGGCGCACCCCGTCGATCATCGAGGCGTGGTTCATGGAATCGGAGAAAATAATGCAGCCCGGCAGCATCTTGGCGACGGTCGAGATCGTCGCGTCGTTCGATACGAAACCCGATGTGAACATCAGGGCCGCTTCCTTGCGGTGCAGGTCGGCGAGTTCCTTCTCAAGCTCGACCAAAAGGTGCGTGGTGCCGGAAATGTTCCGGGTGCCGCCCGAGCCGACCCCATAGGTCCGCGCCGCCTCGGCGGCCGCGTCGATGGCGGCGGGGTTCTGGCCCATGCCGAGGTAATCGTTGGAACACCAAATCACGACCGGATGTTCCTCGCCGTCGCGGAAGTTGACGGCATGCGGAAAACGACCGGCCTCGCGCTTCAGATCCGCGAACACGCGGTAGTTGCCCTCGTCACGGACACCGTCAACCACGGCGCGAAAGCGCTGTTCGTAATCCATCGGCATTGTTTTCCTCACCGGTTATTGGGGTGAATTTCGAACTAAATCATAATCACCCGGGCAATCAGTTCCATGACATATGTCAAGGCCACTTTAGTCGCCTCGCCGACACCGGACAAGCCGGAGGCGTGCGTCGGACGCGTTGTATTTCGTGGGCACGGATGTACTCTCGCTGCACTTAGTGGAGGAAGAAATGGACTTTGAACTAACAGAAGAACAGCAAATGTTCATGGATGCCGTTGACGGTTTTGCCGAGCGGTATCTTGCGGAAGGTGCACTCGAACGTGCCCACGCACGCGGCTTTCCCAAGGATGTCGCGAAGATGATGGCCGAGCAGGGCCTCTTGGGCATTACCATGAAGGAAGAAGACGGCGGCCAGAGCGGCACGCTGACCGATGCGGTCATCGCCATCCAGACTGTGGCCAAGCATTGCCCGCGCAGCGCCGACGTGGTGCAGGCGGGGAACTTCGGCGCCATTCGCGTGCTGGCGGAATACGGCACCGACGACCAGAAGGAACGCTACCTGAAGCCGATCCTGGCAGGTGACAAGGTGATCTCGGTCGCCATGTCGGAACCGGAAGCCGGTTCGGCGCTGACGGACCTCAAGACCGCGGCGACCGACACGCCGGAAGGCGGCGTGCATCTGAACGGTACCAAGGTGTTTTCGACGCACAGCCCGGAAGCCGACCTGTTCCTGGTCTATTGCCGCTATGGGCCCGGTGTCGACGGTATCGGCTCGGTGCTGGTCGAACCCGACACCGACGGCGTCAGCCGCGGCCAGCCGATCATGTACCTGGGCGGCGAGGAATGGTGTCAGCTCTATTTCGAAAACGCCTACGTGCCGCCGGAAAACATCCTGCTGCGCGAGGGCGGTTTCAAACGCCAGATTGCTGGCTTCAACGTCGAACGCCTCGGCAATTCGTCGCGCGCCGTCGCACTCGGCCGGTACGCCTATGAAATGGCGCGCAATCACGCCATGGAACGCAAGCAGTTCAACCGGCCCCTTTGTGAATTCCAGGGGCTGCAGTGGAAGTTCGCGGAAATGAAGCTGAAACTGGAATCCGCGCAGCTGCTGCTGATGCGTGCCGCCACCAAGGCCGACGCCGGTTTCCCGTCCGCCGACGATACCGCGCTCGCCAAGCTGGCGTGCAACCGCGCCGGACACGAGGTGTCCAGCGAGGCGATGCAGGTCATGGGCGCGGCGGGGTATTCGCAGGACTGCCTGATCGAATACTGCTTCCGCCGCACGCGCGGCTGGATGATCGCCGGCGGCTCGTCGGAAATGATGATGAACCGCATCGCCGAGGGCATCTTCGAGCGCCGCTTCTCGCAACGGCCGCCCAAAGCGTCATGAGCGATCTCGTTCAGGCGCTGCTGACGCCACGTGGTGTGGCGTTGGTGGGCGCATCTGCGGACCCGTCCAAGAATACCGGCCGGCCGCAGCGGTTCCTCGCCGCGCACGGATATAAAGGTGCGATCTATCCCGTGAACCCGTCCCGCGACGAGGTGCAGGGTTTGCGCGCTTACAAAAGCGTCGCCGACATCGATGGTCCGTGCGATCAGGCGTTCATCATGGTGCCCGCCGATTACGTCATCGACGCGGTCCGGCAATGCGGCGAGATCGGCGTCAAAGTGGCGACGATCTATTCCGACGGCTTCGCCGAGACCGGCGCCGAGGGCCAAGCGAAACAGGACGAACTGCTGGCCGTCGCCGCCGCGGCGGGGGTGCGCATTCTGGGCCCCAACAGCATGGGCGTGATCTGCCCGGCGAGCCGGCTGACGCTGTCGGTCAATGCGGTGCTGGAAATGGACGACGTCCCGGTGGGCCGTATGGGGCTGGTGTCGCAGTCCGGCACCATCCTCGGCACGCTGCTGTCGCGCGGCGCCGCCCGGGGCATCGGCTATTCGCGGATGCTGTCGGTCGGCAACGAGGCCGATGTCGGCGTCGGCGAGCTGGTCGATGTGCTGGTCGACGATCCGGAAACGGACGCGATCCTGCTGTTCCTCGAAGCCCTTCGGGATGCACCGGTGCTGGCCCGGGCCGCACGGCGCGCGTTCGATGCCGGCAAACCGGTGATGGCGTACAAGCTCGGCCGCTCCAAGGCGGGCCAGGCCGTGGCCCTGTCGCATTCCGGTGCGCTGGCCGGCGAGGACAAGGCCGTCGATGCGTTCTTCCGCGCCAACGGCATTGTGCGGATCGAAACGCTGGAAACGCTGTTCGAGATGCCGCCGCTGCTGATGGGACAGAAGCCGCCCAAGGGCAAGCGGGTCGGCGTCATGACCACGACCGGCGGCGGCGCGTCCACCGTGGTCGACCGGCTGGGGGCGGCGGGGCTGGATGTCATTCCCGCCCCCGAAGCGGTGCACGAGCGGTTGAAGGATTTCAACCTGTCCATCGGGCGCGGGCCGCTGATCGATCTGACCATGGCGGGCACGCGGGAAGGCGTCTATGGCGCCGCGCTCGAAGCCCTGCTGGAAAGCGACGCCTGCGATGCGGTTGTCTGTGTCGTCGGCTCGTCGGCACAGTTCCATCCCGAGCTTGCCGTGGCCCCGATCGTCGAGGTTGGCGGCGAGGCGTCCAAGCCCGTCAGTGCCTTCATGGTGCCGCAGGCGGATGCGTCGCTCAGGTTGCTGGCGGACGCCGGTATTGCCGCGTTCCGAACGCCGGAAGCCTGCGCTGATGCCATGCGCGCGTTCTTTCAGTGGCGGGCGCCTGCGGGTGACGCCATCCCGGCAAATGCGTCCGCCGACGGCAAGACCGTCATACCGAAGGACGAGGCGGAGTCGCTGGCGGTCTTCGCCAGCCTTGGCGTGCCGGTGGCGCCGCATGCGGTGATATCCGGTGCCGGCGACGCGCACGGGCTCAGCTATCCGCTGGCGGTGAAGGCACTCTCCGCCGATCTGCCGCACAAGACCGAGGCGGGCGCGGTGAAACTCGGCATGGGGTCCGACGTCGAACTGGCCGACGCCATCGATGAGATCAGGGCCAATGTCGCGAAGCACATGCCGGACCTCACGCTCGACCGCTTCCTGGTCGAGGAGATGGTGAAGGGCGTCGGCGAAGTGCTTGTCGGCTTCCGCTTGGATCCGCAGGTCGGTCCGGTCGTCGTGCTCTCGCCGGGCGGGATCCTCGCCGAAGTCTATGGGGACAGCGCCATCCGCATGGCACCGGTATCGCAAGCGGATGCGCTGGCCATGATCGACGAAGTGCAGGGGCTGGCGCCGCTTCGGGGCTATCGCAATCTGCCGAAGGGCGATCTGGCGGCGCTGGCCGATGCCATCGTCAAAATCTCGTCACTTGCGACAATTGAAAAACCGCCGCTGGATGCTGAAATCAATCCCATGATCGTTTGCGGCGAGGGCAAGGGCGTCTTCGCCGTCGACGGTCTGGTCATTACGGCGGAATAAAACAATGCTCATCCGTCGAGGCGGCCTTGCGGCCTTCTCAGGATGAGGAAATAAGAAGAAAGCCCTCATCCCGAGGAACGAGCTCAGCGCGTGTCTCGAAGGAAGAGGGCGGATAAGAGCGGGAAGAACATGAAAAGAGTCGTCATCGTCATCTGCGACGGGCTGCGTGCCGACATGGTCGGCGCGGAACACACGCCAAATCTGATGCGGATCGCCGAAGCGGGCGTGCACTGCCAGAATCACGGCGGTGTTTTCCCGTCCACCACGCGGACGACGGCGGCAAGCATCGCTACCGGATGTCTGCCGGGTACGCACGGCCTTCAGGGCAACGCCATCGCGCTCGATCACGGCGAGGGGCTTAAGGTCTATTCCGTCGGGCCGCCGGATTTCCGCGACAAGCTGCACGCTGCCAAGGGCCGGACGCTCAAGGTGCCAACCATGTCCGAACGGGTGAAGGATGCGGGCGGCGCGGTCATCTATGCCAATGCGTCGCCGGGGGCGGGGATCTTCCTTGATCCCGACGGGCACGGCCACATGATCCATCGTGACGTCGCGTTCGGACCGGGCCGCGTCACGCTCGAGCCGCATGGCACCGGTCACGACGCGGCAGGGGATGCGGCGCTGACGCAGCGCTTCATAGACGAAATTCTGCACGACCGTAAACCGGCGCTGTCCCTGATGTGGATGTGCGAACCGGATCATACGCAGCATGGCGTCGCATTGGGCTCGCCCGCGCATATCGACGTGGTGCGCGCGGCGGATGCGCAGGCGGGCCGTGTCTATGACAACATCCGGTCCGATATCGACAGCGGCGAGGTGCTGTTCATGGTCGCGTCCGATCACGGTCACGAGACCGTGGCCGAGGTGATCGACCTCGAGGATATGTTGATCGACATCGGGCTCAAGGATGGCCCGGGATCGCCTGACGTCGCCATTGCGCCGCAGGGCATGTCGGCGACGATTTATTTGAGTGACCTCGCCAAGGATCGCCGCGATGCCATCGCCGATCATCTGCGCGCGGACGCGCGGATCGGCTCGGTCGTCACGGGGGACGAGATGCGTAATCTGGGTCTCGATCCGAACGACGGGCTCGATATCGTCGTTGTCGGCGCCGCCAGCGAGGCGGCGGGCGAGGGCGGGCTGCCGGGGACCGGTTATGCCTTCCAGGGCGATCTGAAGATTTCCAACAACGTCGGCTGCGGACAGCACGGCGGTCTCGGGAAGTACGAACAGAGCCCGTTCCTGATCCTGGCCGGGGGCGGGTTTGCCGCCGGTACAGCGATCAGCGATAAGACCTCGCCCGTCGACATTGCGCCGACGGCCATGCGGCATCTCGGCCTTGGTACGGACGGCATGGACGGACGGGCGTTGCAGTCTTGAGCGGAGAAGCGGACAGTCCGGGCGGCGCCCGTTTCGATGCCGGGGGCAATCCCTGGATCGGCCGGTTGCCGGCGCTGATCTTCTCTCATGTGGTGGGCACGACGAACGTCGTCTCCGTGATGGCCATGGCGCCGGTCATTTCCGCCGACCTGAACCTGAGCGCCGCCGAGTTCGGCGCGTTCGTATCCGCCTATTACGCGGCGCAGGCCACGGGGTCGATGCCGGCCGGCGCGATCACCGATCGCTTCGGCGTCGGCCGCACCCTGGTGTTCGCGCATATCCTGATGTTGATCGCCGCCGTGATGCTGGCGGTTGCCGACGGTTATTACCAGTGCCTGGGCGCGATGTTCGTCATGGGCTTCGCGTACTGCATGACCAACCCGTCGACGGCGCGCGGTGTGCTCGACTGGTTTCCCAAGGAACGGCGCGGCACGGCCATGGGCCTGAAGCAGGTGGGCGTGCCCATCGGCGGCGTGATCGCGGCCGGCAACGGCGCGCTGGCGGCACACGTGCATTGGCAGTCGATCATGTGGGGGGTTGCCGCGCTGATGATCTTGAACGGGATCTATTGCCTGGTGCTGGTGCGTTATCACGTGCCGTTGCCGAAGGATCAGCGGCGCAGCATCGTCGCCAATCTGGGCGAGGTGCTGAAGGACTGGAACTTCAACATCTACGCTATCCTGAACGGATTACTGAACGTCGGGCAGACCAATTTCTTCGGCTTCCTGACCCTGTTCCTGACGACGGTCGTCAAGACGAGCCAGGAAACGGCAGGCTTCGCCATCGGTCTCGCGCAGACGTCGAGCGCCTTTGCCCGGATCGGCTGGGGCGTGGTGTCCGACCGGTATTTCGTCGGCCGCCGGGGGCAACTGGTGGCGTGGATCTGCGGCGCGGCGGCGGTGTTCCTCGTCCTGATGGCGTTCGTCGGGCCGGGGCCGGGCCTTTATGCCGGACTGGGGCTGGCGATGGCGCTCGGCATCACCATCGCGTCGTTCGCGCCGGTCGTGCAGGCCATCGCCGTCGAGGCGGTGGAACCGCGCCTCGCCGGCTCGGCCATGGGCGTCAACATGGTCGGTGTGCATCTGGGCGGCATGGCCGGACCGATCGTCTTCGGCTGGGTCGTCGACAACTGGGGCGGCTATGACGCGGCATGGCTGGTGACGGCGGGGATCGTCGCCGTCGGGCTGGTGTTGCTGATTTTCGTCTTCAAGGAAGGGGCACGCGGTGAGCGCTGACACGCCTGCGCAGCCTTCGCCGCAAGGGGACAATCCCGCCGGCCCACCAACCGGGTTCAATCCCTGGCGGGCAAGGATTTTCCTGCTGGGTCTCGTCCATACGGTGGGCACGTCGTGTTACCTGTCGATCATGGCGATGGGGCCGGTGATCCGCGTCGACCTGAATGTCACCGCCGCCGAGTTCGGGCTGTTCATGTCGATGGTGTTCGGCGCACAACTGCTGTCGGCGTTGCCCAGTGGCGCCATCACCGACCGCTTCGGTGTCGGCTGGACGCTGTTCGGCTCGATGTTGTTGATGTCGGCAGGCACGCTTTGGTTCGCGCTCGCGGGCTCGTTTGGCCCGGCGCTGGCGGCATCTTTCCTGACCGGGCTCGGCTATTCGTTCGTCAACCCGGCGACGGCCAAGGGGGTGATGCGCTGGTTCCCGCCGGCGTGGACCGGCACGGCGATGGGCCTCAAGCAACTGGGCGTGCCGCTCGGCGGCGTGATCGGTGCCGGCGGCGGCGTGCTGGCCGCCTTCATGGACTGGCGCCAGGTGCTGTGGATCGCCGTCGGCATGACGTTCGTCACCGCGCTCGCGTGGCTGCCGCTGACCCGAAAGCCACGCGCCGCGGAGGGGGGCATCCAGCGGCTGCTGAATGACCTCAAGACCGTCGTCACCAACCGCAACATGAACGTGATCTGCATTTCCGCGATCATGTACAATACCGGCCAGTCGAGCCTGTTCACCTACATGGCGCTGTTTCTGAAGGACGCGGTGCAGGCGTCGCAGCCGGTCGCCGCCATGGGGGTCGCCTTCGCGCAGGGTGCCAGCGCCATCGGCCGGGTCGGCTTTCCCTATATCTCGGACGTGTTCCTCAAGGGGCGGCGCAAGGGCATCACCGTCGCCGTCGTGTCGTCGAGCCTCGTCGTCTGCGCCGCGACGATGACCATGGGCCCGGCGTGGCCCAATTGGTCGCTGATGGTGATGGCCGCCGTCATGGGCCTCGCCATGGCGTCTTACGCCGCGCTGGTGCTGTCGATGACGGCCGAAACGGTGCCGTCGGAACTGGTCGGCTCGGGGATCGGCTACAACGCCGTCGCGTGGTCCATCGGCGGCGTTGTCGGCCCGCCGCTGTTCGGTCTCATCCTCGATCTGACGGGCAACGCCTATGGGTACGCGTGGACGGTGATCGGCGCGGTCATGTTCGCCGGCGCCATGTTCATGGCGTGGCAGTTCCGGGAGGAGAAGTGACGCGGCAGGATTACTGCAAAAGGTCGACCTTGACGATGGACTTGTCCGCGATGAGGTCGCCGACGGCGCTGTCGTAGGCTTTGTAGTGCGGCGTCTCGCGGTGATAATCCAGGCTGGCGGCCTCGGTATAGACCTCGAAGAAGTGGATCGTGTTCGGGTCGTCCTGGTTTTGCATGACGCGGAACATGTGGCAGTTCGGCTCGTCGCGCACGGCGGCGGTGGCGTTGACATGGGCATGGGACAGGAACTCGTCGACCTTGCCTTCCTTGATCTTGACGGTAACGAAAATGGCGAACTTGCTCACGGGGGCCTCCTCTGGACTTGAACTTGATCGGTTTCCTCTAATGTAATGACGATGGACCCTTCGCCCAAGAGTTCGTAGAGTCCGCCGTCAAAAAAAATACCAATCCACGTATAATTTCACTGGGGAGCAATCGATAAATGACCGACCAAGACATCGTCCGCTGTGCCGACATCTGCGACGACGACCCGAGCGCGCAGGTCTGCGAGCTGATGTTTTACGACTTCGCCAAGCGTTCGTGTTTCCACGGCGAGGCGGTGACGTTCTCGACCTACGAGGACAACAAGGGGATCCTTGACGTCATCCGCCGCGGCGGCAAGGGCAAGGTGCTGGTGATCGACGGGCGCGGCTCGATGCGGCGTGCGCTCTGCGGCGGCAACATTGCGACCGAGGCCTGCGAGCAGGGCTGGGAAGGGATGATCTTCAACGCCGCCGTCCGCGACATCCACGAGTTCGCCGAACTGGACTTCGGCGTCAAGGCGCTCAAGAGCACGGCCATGCGCCCGCGCACTGACGGCATCGGCCTGGCCGACGTCGAGCTCCGCTTTGGCGGCGTCGTCATCAACCCGGGCGATTACGTCTATGCCGACCTGGATGCGGTGATCGTCTGCAAAGAACCGAAACACTAAGATCAAACGAACGAAAAACATAAAAGGGAAGAAACAACAAATGGCTGATGGTCAGAAAACGGCGGACGACGTCGCAAGCCTTTATCCGGTCCTTCACAAATTCGTGCCGGCAGCGCGCGCCAAGCTCGACGACGGGGCGTGGGATTACCTCGTCGGCGGCGCGGAAACCGAAACCACGCAGAAGCGCAACCGCATGTCGCTGGATCACCTGGCGTTCCGGCCGCGCGTCATGCGCGACGTCAGGGATCTGGATACGTCGGTGTCGTTCCTCGGCCGCAAGTTCCAGCTGCCGGTGATCATGGCGCCGATCGGTTCGTTGCAGCAGTTCCACCCGTCGGGCGGGGCAGGCGTCTCGCAGGCGGTCGGCGAATACGGCGCGATGCACATGCTGAGCTCGGTCTGCAAGCCGGGTCTCGAGGGCGTTGCCGAAGCGGCGCCGGATGCCGGGCGCATCTTCCAGCTTTATGTGCGGGGCGATGCCGACTGGGTCGACGACCACATCGACCGCGCCATCGACAACGGTTACATGGCGTTCTGTTTCACCATCGACCTCGACTATTACGGACGGCGCGAACGCGACAAGGCCAAGGGCTTCCTGTCGGTCAGCCGGCAGACGCAGGCCGTCGGCGAGGAATACCAGCGGTCGTTCAACTGGGACGACTTCAAGCGCATCCGCGACAAGTACGACATTCCGCTGATCCTGAAAGGGATCGCGACGGCGGAGGACGCCGAGATCGCCGTCGAGGAAGGCTGCGATGCGATCTATGTCTCGAACCACGGCGGCCGTCAGCTCGACCACGGGCGCGGCGGTGCCGCCGTGCTGCCGGAGGTGGTCAAGGCCGTCGACGGCCGCGCGCGCATCATCCTGGACGGCGGCATCATGCGCGGCACAGACATCGTCAAGGCCATCGCGCTCGGCGCCGATGCAGTCGGCATCGGCCGCCTGCAGGGGCTGGCACTCGCCGCCGCCGGACCCGAAGGCGTGGTGCACATGCTGAACCTGCTGGAGGACGAAGTACGGAGCGTGATTGGCAACCTCGGTCTGACCGGCTTCGACCAGCTGGGGCCCGAGCATCTTTACCTGGAACCGGACACGGTCAACGTGCCGCACAAGCTGTCGGCGTTTCCGCTGCTGGAGGAAGGGTACTGATCGTTGCTGGAAAAAAGTCCCTCGGCTGCGCCTCAGTGTACTTTTTTCCAATTGAGCGATCGCCGAATCGATCCTTAAGGCGGCTTTGCGGATCAATTCGTCATCATGCCACATGGCCGTGAACGGCCATATCTGAAATGCGAAATCCGGTCGCAGGGCCGCCCCCAGACCGGATTTCACCTTCACTTCAATTCGCTGAAAAGTACACCGCGCAAGGCGCGGGACTTTTCAGCATGTGCTTCAGCACTTCTCGCGGATGTAATCGTAGATGCGCGAGATATCGCTGCCCGGTTTCAGGGCATCGCAGCCGTTCCAGACCGACGCCACGACGGAAGCGACGGTCAGCGGCGTGCCGGCGGCCTTGGCTTCCTTGACGAACAGGTTCATGTCCTTGGACTGCAGCTTGGTTGCGAATCCGCAGTCGTAGGTCCCTGTCAGAATGCGCTTCGGAAACTTGTCCATGGTCGCCGTGTTGCGGCCGGTCGATACGTTGACCGCGTCCAGGATCGTCTTCATCTCGACGCCCTGCGACATGCCGTACGTGATCGCTTCCGACGAGGCCGCGAAGGCGACCGCCGACAGATAGTTGTTGAGGATCTTGACGGCCTGTCCCTGGCCGGCGGTCTCGCCGCAGTGGACGACGTTGCCGGTAAAGCTTTCGAACACGCCCATGTGATCGTCGAGAACCGCCTTCGGGCCGCCGCACATGATGGTGATGGTGCCGGCCGCGGCGCCTGCCTGGCCACCTGACACCGGTGCATCGATATAGGTCACGCCGGCGCCGGTCAGGATGGCCGCCGCTTCACGCGCGGCTTCCGGACCGATGGTCGAGAGATCGATCACCACGTTCGCCTTGCGGCCGTCGTATGCAGCGATCTCGCCCGCCAGCGCGATCGAGACCGGGCCGTCGGGAACCGAGAGGAACACCGTGTCGGCGCTTGAGAGAACATCGTCCAGCGAGTTCGCGAGCTTGGCACCCTCGGGTGCGCGCTCGGCGGTGCCGGCCTTGTCGTAAACAATGACCTCGATGCCGCTCTTGGCGGTGATATTGGTGGCCATGGGCGCGCCCATTTGGCCGAGGCCGACGAAACCGATGGTTTTGGGTGCAGCCATAATTATTTACCCCCATCCATGTTGGAGACATCGACGCCCATGTCGGCATAGACTTCGCGCGCCAGGCGGAACGCCTCGATCCCCGCGGGGATGCCACAGTAGACCGCGATCTGAATCAGGATCTCGCGCAGGTCTTCATGCGAAAGGCCGTTCGTGATGGCACCCTTGTAATGCAGTTTGAATTCGTGGCTTTTGCCGAGCCCGGCAAGCATGCCGAGGTTCAGAATCGAACGGTCGCGTTTCGAAAGGACGCCGCGCCCCCAGGTGCCGCCCCAGCAGTATTCGGTCACCATCTCCTGGAAGTCGCGGTTGAAATCGTCGGCCTTGGCCAGCGACGCTTCCACATACGCTTCGCCGAGAACTTCCTTGCGGCATTTCAGGCCGCGTTCGAATTGATCGGATGCCATTTTATGACTTCTCCCCAAGTAATTGATTCGTGATGTTCGCCGGTGACCGGCGTATTGAGAGCGGCAACTATGCAAGTCGTACCGGGCCACGGCAAGGTGCTCGGAAAAATTCGAAGCGGGACAAGAGAAATTTTTTTGCCGTTTTTCTTTAAAATGTGAGGCGGATTAATTAGATAGGTGGGGGCGTCCATGACAAATGTCTAATTTAAGAATTCGGGACAAAAACAATAAAAAAATGAGATTGCGTTATGAATTGACACCTATCGTGCGCTTATCTACGTTTGATCGTAATAATAATAACACTGGCTAATTTTAGGGAGGAAACGTGACCCTTCTGGAAATCAAAGATCTCCAGACCCAGTTCTTTACGTCAGCTGGGACTGTGAAAGCTGTCGACGGTGTTTCGTATACCGTCGAAGAAGGTGAAACCGTCGCCGTTGTCGGTGAGTCGGGTTCTGGTAAATCCGTTACGGCAATGAGCATCATGCGGTTGATCCCATGGCCGCCGGGCAAGATTGTCGGCGGTTCGATCAATTTCGACGGCAAGGATCTTCTTGCTCTTACCGACGATGAAATGCGGAACATTCGTGGCCGCGACATCGGTATGATCTTCCAAGAACCGATGACGTCGCTTAACCCGGTGCTGACCATCGGCATGCAACTTACGGAGCCGATGATCGCGCATCTCGGCATGTCCGAAGAAGCTGCGATGGAAAAGGCCAAGAAGCTCCTCGGCATGGTCGGGATCTCCGAACCCGAGCGGCGGCTTGCGCAGTATCCGCACCACCTGTCGGGCGGCATGCGTCAGCGCGTCGTGATCGCCATGGCGCTTGCCTGCGATCCGAAGCTGATCATCGCCGATGAGCCGACGACCGCACTCGACGTGACGATCCAGGCGCAGATCCTGGAGCTCATGAAGAACCTGACCCGCGAACTGGGCGTGGCGATGATCATCATCACCCATAACCTGGGCGTGGTGGCGCGGTACGCCGACCGGGTGAACGTCATGTACGCCGGTCGGATCATCGAGTCCGGGGTGGCCAGCGACATCTATCACCGTCCGCGGCATCCATATACGCTTGCACTTCTCAAGTCCGTGCCGCGCATGGACCGTCAGCGCGAAGCCAAGCTGGATCCGGTCGACGGACAGCCGCCCGATCTCACCAAGCTCGACGAGGGATGTTCGTTCCGGCCGCGCTGCCGTTTTGCGCAGGACCACTGTGCCAAGAGCTTCCCGGCGCTTGAGGAGATTGCGCCCGGCCACACGTCGGCCTGCTTTGAAAAAGAAAATCTCGATAAAGAAGTGAAGGAAGTCGTGGGATGAACGACGTTGTAAGTGAGAAGCGGAAAACCCGCCCGGGCAGCTCGGAAGGTTTCGAGGAGGTGCTGGTCGACGTTAAAGACCTGAAGATGTACTTCCCCGTGACGGAAGGTGTCTTCATTCCGAAAGTCGTCGCACACGTGAAAGCCGTCGATGGTGTCAGCTTCCAGGTCTTCCGTGGAGAGACGCTCGGCGTCGTCGGCGAGTCCGGTTGTGGCAAGACGACGACCGGTCGCTGTATTCTGCAGCTTGAAAAGCCGACCGCCGGCGAGATCATGTTCTATGGTGATGACATCACCAAGTACGACTCCAAGCAGATGATCGACGTCCGCAAGAAGATCCAGGTGATCTTCCAGGATCCGTACAGCTCGCTGAACCCGCGCATGAAGGTCGGTGAAATCCTGACCGAGCCGATGAAGGTTCATAACATCATCACGGATGAGGCCGAGCGGCAGAAGCGGGCACGTTATCTGCTGAACGTCTGTGGTCTCGCGTCCGCGTTTGCCGACCGTTATCCGCACGAAATGTCGGGTGGTCAGCGTCAGCGCGTCGGGATCGCCCGTGCACTGGCGATGGACCCCGAGTTCATCATCTGTGACGAGGCCGTGTCGGCGCTCGACGTGTCGATCCAGGCCCAGGTTATCAACCTGCTCGAAGACCTGCGCGACGAGTTCGACCTGACGTATCTGTTTATTTCGCACGATCTTTCCGTCGTGCGGCACATCTGTCACCGGGTCGCGGTCATGTACCTCGGTAACCTGGTTGAACTGGCAGATGGTGACGAACTGTTCGAAAACCCGCTGCATCCGTATACGCGATTGCTGCTGAACGCGGTGCCGATTCCGGATCCGGATATCGAAAAAGAGCGGGCGCACGAAATCATCAAGGGAGAAATCCCGAGCCCCATCAACCCGCCGTCCGGCTGCGTGTTCCATCCACGCTGCCCGTCCGCGGTTGATAGCTGCAAAAAAGATATCCCGCAGCTGCGGGAAGTGAAACCGGGCCACTGGGTGGCCTGTACAGAGGTGTGACCACGCCGAGGGCATGGCGTGACACATGACGAGGAGTAAACCCGTCAATTCTTCATTTCAGGGAAGGAGACATCTAATGCTCAAACAAACTGGGAGACTTGCTCTCGCTGCTGCGGTTGGCCTCGGCCTCGCCGCAGGTGCGGGCGCAGCGAAGGCTCAGACCCCCAAATCCGGTGGTGTTCTGAACTTCGTGGTCGGCTCCAAGATTCCGTCTTATGACGGTCACCAGGAGACGACTTTCGGCATGATCCACCCGATCCGGCCGTTCTACAGCCTGCTGATTCGCGTGAATCCGTCGAACCCGCAGGATCCGACCGACTTCGAATGCGACCTTTGCGAAGGTGCGGTTCCGGAACCCACCGAAGGCGGTACCAAGTACACCTTCAAAATTCGCAAGGGTGTGCAGTTCCACGACGGTACGCCGCTGACGTCTGCCGACGTCAAGGCGACCATGGACAAGATCGTTTTCCCGCCGGAAGGTGTTCCTTCCGCACGTAAGGCGTTCTTCCGTTCCGTGGAATCCATCACGACGCCGGACGATTACACGATCGTCTTCAAACTGAAGTTCCCGACGGCTGCTTTCATCCCGGCCCTCGCAACCCCGTTCAACTTCGTCTATTCGAAGAAGGATCTGGATGCGCATGGCATGGAATGGCACAAAGCGAACGTCAATGGCACTGGCCCGTTCAAGTTCGTGCAGCACCAGCCGGGTGCGTTCGTCGAAGGTGTGCGTAACGAAAACTATCACCTCGAAGGACGTCCGTACCTCGATGGCTTCAAGGCCATCGCGGCACCGAAAATGGCTGTCCGTCTTCAGGCCATCCGTGGCGACCGTGCGGCGATCGAGTTCCGCGGTTTCCCGCCGAAAGCCCGTGACGACCTTGTCAAAGCGCTCGGTGACAAGATCACCGTTCAGGAAAGCGACTGGAACTGTGTTCTGCTTGCGACCCCGAACCAGAAGCGTAAGCCGTTCGACAATGCTCAGGTCCGTCAGGCTCTGACGCTTGGTATCGATCGTTGGGGCGGGTCCAAGTACCTGTCGCAGATCGCCATCGTCAAGACGGTTGGTGGGGTTATGTTCCCGAACCACCCGCTTGCGGCGAACGAAGCCGAACTGCTCAAGCTGAAGGGCTACTCGAAGGACATCGAAGCCTCGCGCGCCGAAGCTAAAAAGCTCCTCGCCGATGCCGGTCACTCGGGTCTGTCGGTTGACTTCTCGAACCGTGGCGTCGACCAGCCTTACAAGGTGGTTGGCACGTGGCTCGTCGACCAGTGGCGCAAGATTGGTGTCGACACCAAGCAGCGCGTCCAGCCGTCCGGTCCGTTCTACGACACGCTTCGTAAGAAAAAGGACTTCGACGTCTCGATCGACTTTAACTGCCAGTCCGTGATCAACCCGATTGCTGACATGACCAAGTTCCTTGGTTCGGCAGGCAACAACTACGGCTCCTTCGAAGATCCGGAGCTGGAAGCGATCTACGCGAAGATCGAAAAAGAGGGTGACGCTACCACGCTCCGTAAGCTGGTGCGCGACTATGAAACGCGCGCGCTCAGCGACGAAGCCAGCAGCATGGTCACTCTGTGGTGGTACAAGATCAATCCGCACCGTTCCTACGTGAAGGGGTGGAAGATCGCACCGTCGCACTACTTGGCTCAGCACCTGGATCACATCTGGCTGGACAAGTAATCGCGTAAGCGAACCATCGGACCCGCCCGTCGCGCAAGCGGCGGGCGGGTAACCGATCAACAACAATAATTCAAACTTGGGAAATACGGTTGGGCACTCATGTCTAAGTATATTCTAAAACGCGTGCTCCTGATGATACCGACGCTGGTCGGTGCGGGAATTCTCGTGTTCTTCCTGATGCGGCTGATTCCGGGTGATGTCTGTGAACTGCGTTTCGCCGGCACGGGCCTGTACGTCGACCAGGAACAAATCGACATCTGTCGTAAAGATCTAGGCATCGACCGGCCGATGTTCGTTCAGTTCGCTGATTTCATGTTCGGCTTCTTCACCTTCGACTTCGGCAAGTCGATGTGGACCGGAAAGCCGATCCTCGAAGAGATCGGTCTGCGCTTCCAGCTGTCACTGCAGGTCGCCATCATGGCGACGTTCGTGGCGACTGTGATTGCCATTCCGCTGGGCGCCATTTCGGCCATCAAGCAGGATACCTGGCTTGATTACGGCGTGCGCGCCTTCTCCATCGCCGGTATCGCGATTCCATCGTTCTGGCTCGGCATCATGATTATTCTCGGCCTGCTGATCATCACGCAGGAAATGACCGGGGTCCCATGGATGCCGCCGATCGAATACAAAGCCATATGGGTCGATCCGGTACACAACATTTCACAGCTGATCTGGCCTGCGGTGGCAACCGGTTACCGGTACTCCGCCGTGGCGACGCGTATGACGCGATCGGCGCTGCTGGAGGTGCTCCGCGAGGATTACATCCGTACCGCCCGCGCCAAGGGTCTGGTCGAGAAGGTCGTCATCAATCGTCATGCACTCAAGAACTCGATGCTGCCGGTTGTGACCATCATCGGTATCGAGTTCGCGTTCCTCATGGGCGGCCTCGTCGTCACCGAGCAGGTCTTCAACCTGAACGGTCTCGGCAAGCTGTTCGTGGAAAGCGTGACCAACCACGACTACGCCATGACGCAGTCGCTGGTGATGCTGGTGGTGCTGATCTTCGTTGTCACCAACTTCTTCATCGATTTGGCTTACGCGTGGCTCGACCCGCGCATTCGCTACAGCTAAGGGTAAAAGAACATGACCACAATTAGTGAATCAGCTCTCGAAGCCCAGATCGAGGATCTTGAAGACAAGACCCCTTGGCACCAAGCGGCCATGAAGATGGCCCGCAAGCAGCCTGTCGGTGTCGCCGGTCTCGCGGTTGTTATCCTGATGATCTTTGCGGCGATCTTTGCGCCGTGGCTGACGCCGTATCATCCGGAATACAACGACTTCGCCGCCATGCTGACGGCGCCGGGCGGGGAATACATCCTCGGTACCGACCAGTTCGGCCGCGATATCTTTACCCGTATCCTGTACGGGGCGCGGACGGCGCTGTTCGTCGGCTTCGCGGCGGCGACCATCGGCGCCGTGGTGGGCCTGGTCCTGGGCGTTGCATCCGCCTACTTCGGCGGCGCCTTCGACCTGATCTTCCAGCGCGTGATGGACGTCTTCATGGCGTTCCCGCTGATCATCCTGGCCCTGGCCGTCGTTGCCACGCTGGGTACCGGGACGCAGAACGTAATTATCGCCATCACCATTCCATTCATCCCGCAGTGTGCGCGGGTGGTGCGCTCCAATGCGCTGGCGATCCGTGAAATTCCGTACGTCGACGCGGCACGTGCCCTCGGCTTCGGTCACATGCGGATCATCCTGCGTCACATGGTGCCGAACGTGATGGCACCGTTCCTGATCCTGTTCACCGCGTTCGTCGGTCAGGCGATCCTGCTCGAAGCGTCGCTGTCGTACCTCGGCATGGGTGTGCAGGAGCCGACACCGGCCTGGGGCCTGATGCTTCAGGGTGGTGCCGAGGAATACGCGGAAAGCGCACCGTGGGTCGCGATCTGGCCGGGTGTCGCCATCTCGCTCGCCGTGTTCGGGTTCAACCTGTTCGGCGATGCGGTTCGCGATACGCTGGATCCGAGACTGCGCTCGCGCTGACCGGATTGAGACGATCGATCAGGGGCACCTTGTTTCGCAGGGTGCCCCTTTTCATTTGAAGGAAGAAAAACAATGACCAAACGTGTCGCCGTGCTCGGCTTTATGCTCGAGAGCAACAATTTCTCGCCCGTCACCACCGAGGCCGATTACCGCAAGCGCTGTTATCTGCAGGGGGCCGAGATCACCGATGAGCTTGCCAAGGCGGCGCCGAAGCTGCCGGCCGAGATCGTCGGCTTCAATGCCGAAATGAACCGTCTCGGCCAGGACTGGGAACTGGTGCCCGTGGTCGCCGCCGATGCGGAGCCGGGCGGCTCCATCGACCAGGATTTCTTCATGGCAACGCTCAAGCTGATGGAAGGCTACCTGCGGGCCGCCGGTGATCTCGACGGGGTTTACGTGGTCAGCCACGGTGCCATGCGCGCAACCGGGGAATTCGATCCCGACGCACGGGTGTATGAAATGGTGCGCGACGTGGTCGGTCGTGATGTGCCGCTGATTGCGACGCTCGACCTGCACGCCAACGTCTCCGAGCCGATGGCGACGGAAACCGACGTACTGGTCGCCTACCTGACCAACCCCCACGTCGACCAGCGTGAACGCGCCGCCGAGGCCGCGCGCATCATGGTCGAGATGTGGAACGGCATGACGCCGCACCAGTACTTCATCAAGGTGCCGATCGCGGCGCCGACGGTGACCCTGCTGACCGCCGAGGGCCCCTATGCGGATCTGATCAACTACGGCCAGAGCAAGCTCAGTGACGATATCCTCAATGTGTCCGTGACCGCGGGCTTCATCTATTCCGACAGCCCCAAGTGCGGCATGTCGGTGATCGTCACGTCCAGGAACGATCCGAAGCCCGCCCGGAAGCTGGCCGAAGACATCGCGACGCGCGCCTGGGCCGACCGGGAACGCTTCAAAAAGGCGCTGACGCCGCTCAGCATGGCCACCGATCGCGCCGCCGCGCTGGGCCGCGACCCGTCGCTGCCGGCCTGCATCATGGCCGACGTCGCCGACAACCCGGGCGGCGGCGGCTCGGGCAACACAACCTTCGTTACCAAGGCCTTCACCGAGGCCGGCGTCGACGGCGCCTTCATCGGTCTGATGATCGATCCGGCCGTGGCGGCCGAGGCGCACGACGCCGGCGAGGGGGCGCACCTCACGGTGACCTTCAATGCCGAACCGCGCACCGAATTCGACGAGGCGCTGTCGCTCGACGTCACGGTCGAGAAGCTGACCGAAGGCTCGTTCGTCGGCCGCAGGGGTCTTCTGAAAGGACGTGCCATCGAGCTCGGGCCGTGCGCGCTGCTGAAATGCGGCGGCGTGCTGATCGGCGTGGCGTCGAACCGCAAGCAGTGCGCCGACCCGATGATGATCGAGCAGTTCGGCCTGAATATCGCCGATTTGCGCACGGTCGTCGTCAAGTCACGCGGCCATTTCCGCGCCGGGTTCGACGAGTTCTTTCCGCCCGAATACGTCTACGAGATCGACTGCCCGGGCCTGACCTCGCCGGTGCTGGGGAATTTCAATTGGCGCGATCTCGTCCGTCCGGTGTATCCTCTCGATGAGGAGGCAACATGGACGTGCCCCGGATGACCACCATCCTGACGATTGCCGCTTTTTCCGCGCTGCCCGCGGCGTCCCTTGCCGCTGAGCAGAAACCGTCCTTCCCGCAGAGCACCACGCCCATCGACCGCGGCTACGGTCAGCACGACGCGTGCTTCGGCGACAAGTTCGAAACCGAGGACGACATGAAGACCGGCAACGAGGACGAAGTCATGCAAATCCTCAAGCAGATGCTGGGGCCGGGGACCTAATGACTAACGCGTCACCCCGGCGAAGGCCGGGGACCAGAAATACGAAGGTGGTTTTAAATCAGCGAAATTTATCTGCCGCCCTGGATTCCGGCCTACGCCGGAATGACAATCGCCCTACCACTTTGATTGCGTTCAATAGAAGCACTCGCTTCTATTCCTCGTCATTAGTAATCTAAGATTTCTTTTCCGAGATTGAACACCCTATGAGAAGTCCGATTGCCAATAAGCCAAGGTTATCTTCGATTTTGGTTGGGGGAGTACTGCTTGTATTGGGCCTAATGTGGCTGCTCCCGTCTCAGTCATCGGGAAACTGGACGGTGCTTTTCGGCGACGGTTTCTGGCCGCCAGACGTGGTGCTGGGGCTTTATACTTTCCTTTCGTTTCTTATTCCGGTGAATTTCATTTCAACGGGCGTGATGATTCTGTTTAAGAACACGTTGATTTTCTTGTTGTTTTTGTTGGCTCACGCAGCGTTATTCGTAATCACGTTCTCTGCTCATTGGTTGCTGTGTAGCTTGTTCCTGCAATGTGCGCTTCCGCTCAACTAGACGGCGGGGACCTAATCGTCCGCATGCTTCGAGACGCTCGCAGGCTTGCCCCTCAGCATGAGGACGAACATTCCACCTCATCCTGAGGAGGCCGTCAGGCCGTCTCGAAGGAGAGGGGGTTACGCACCCCCCAGATAAATCCCGCCGTCGACGTGCAGGCACTGGCCGGTGATGTACGCGCCCTCGGGGCGACACAGGTGGCGGATCATCGCCGCGATCTCCACCGTCGTGCCCATGCGCCCAATCGGCCGTCCAGCCCCTGAGCTCGACCGTTCGCCGGCCGCGTCGCCCCGGACCGTATCGATGTGGCCGGGCGCGACCATGTTCGCCGTGATGCCTTGCGGCCCGAATTCCATGGCGATGGAACGGGTGAGGGACAACAGCCCCATCTTCGCCGCGCCGACGTGCGCGCGGCCGACGTTGCCGGTGTGGGCACTTGTGCCGCCCAGCGTGACGATCCGGCCGTGCCCGTTCTCCAGCATATGCGGGATGGCGGCCTTGGCGAGTACGAAGGGGGATTCCAGGTCCATGGTCATGACCTCACGCCATTCTTCCAGCGGGATCTCGATGATCGAGTGCTGACGGCGGATGCCGGCATTGAGGACAAGGATATCCAGCCGCCCGAACGCATCGACGGCGGCGGCGATCAGGCCCTCCGCCTGATCCGGGTCGGCGATGTCGGCCATGTGATGGATGGCGCGGCCGCCCGCAGCCTCGATTTCGGCGACCGCAGCTTTCGCCGCCGCTTCGTCCGTCTTGCCGTTGGTCACGACGGATGCCCCGTCGGCGGCCAGCATCATCGCCGTTTCGCGGCCGATGTTCTTGGCCGCGCCCGTGACGACCGCCACCTGCCCGGCAAGCGGCTGATCCGTCATCAGCTGCCGCCCAGGTACATGCCGCCGTTCACGTGCATGATCTGCCCGGTGACATAGGCGCTTTCCGGCAGGCAGAGGTAGTGCACCATGCTCGCCACTTCATCCACTGTGCCCATGCGCTCGACCGGCGCCTTGACCGGGCGGTTCGGCAGCGTACCGGCGGATGCCGGGCGGACCGTGTCGATGAAACCGGGCGACACACTGTTTACCGTGATGCCGTCCGTGGCGAATTCGACCGCAAGACCCCGCGTGAACCCGGAAAGCCCGGATTTCGCAACAAGGTTATGCACCCGCGTCGGCGTGCCGACGTGCCACGAGACGCCGCCGATGGTGACGATCCGGCCCCAGCCTTTTTCCTGCATCATCGGGATGCACGCCTGTGCCAGATGGAACATGCCGTCGATGGAGATATCGACCACGTCATGAAATTGTTCGAACGTCATTTCCAGGAACGGCACCTGACCACGCGCCGATGCATTGACCACCAGAATGTCGATCCCGCCTAGCTCGTTCTTGGCGCGTTCGGCGGCTTCCTTGACTGCGGCCGCATCGGTGACGTTGAACATGCAGCCGATGGCGTTGCGGCCCTTGTCCTGGATCTCCTTGACCACGGTGTCCACTGCGTCCCTGTCGGATACACCGTTGATGACAATGTCGGCGCCGTCGTCGGCCAGATGGTGCGCGATGGCGCGGCCGATGTTGCGGGCAGAGCCCGTGACGAGGGCGACCTTGCCCGCGAGTTTCTGTTCGCTCATATTTTCTTCCCCTTTGGTCTTCGACCTATTCGCCGGTGAAGTCCGGCTTCTGCTTGTCAACGAAGGCGGTCACGCCTTTTCTGAAATCCTTGCTCATGGCGCAATTGACGAAGCTCTCGGTCTCAAGGCCGAGTTGCGTGTCCATGTCGTTGTCCGTGCTCGTCAGCAGCAGCTTCTTGGTCTTCCCGTATGCGAACGTCGGTCCGGCGGCAAGGCGGCTTGCCAGTTTCGCGACCTCGGCATCGAAGTCCGCTTCCGCCACGACGCGGTTGATCAGGCCCCATTCCAAAGCCTTTTCCGGTCCGAAGCGGTCGCCCAGCAGGGCGATTTCCATGGCGCGTTTCATGCCCAGCGTCCGCGGCAGGTGCCACGTCGAGCCGCCGTCCGGGCTGGTGCCCAGGTGACAGTAGGCGAGGGTGAAGACACCGCCTTCCTTGGCGATCACCAGGTCGCAGCCCAGCATCAGGCTGAAGCCCGCGCCGGCGACCGCGCCCTTGACCGCGCCTATGACCGGCATCGGCAGGTTGTACATGTTGTCGACCACGTAATGGATGCGCCCCAGGATCGAGTTGAACCAGGCGCGTGCTTCCTCGTCGCTTTCGACTTCCTCGAACTTGCGCTTGAAGCGCTTTACGTCGCCGCCGGCCATGAAGTGATCGCCGGCGCCGGTCAGCACGACGCAGCGCACGTCCTTGCTTTCCCTGAGCGCGCCTGTGATCTCGATCAGCGCGGTGACCACGTCATCGTTGATGGCATTCAGGCTGTCCGGGCGATTGATGGTGATGGTGGCAATGGCGTCGGCGATATCGAGCCGTACGGAATCGTTCGGTGATGCGATGGGCATCCGTGTCCTCCCCAATGATGCTGCGGCTTGTTGGCCTTGGAAGAGAGTTTAGCCGGGGGCCGGAATGGATGAAAGCCTCCTCACCTGTCCTCTCCTCCACAAGTGGAGGAGAGGGACTCTCGTATCAATGCAAGTAACGCTCTCATCCCTCTCCCCCTTGCAGGGGGAAAGGTTAGGTGAGGGGGGCGTGTACAAACGTCGCGCCCGAAGCCTTGCGGCTTCGGGCTCGGCTGTCGCCGGGTTAGCAGGAGGGGATCAGCTGCCCGGCTGGTTCTGCCAGTACTCGATATTGAGGTTTCTGAGCAGATCGTCGTGACGGTAATCGATGCAGCGTTTGAGGCCGCTCAGACGGTAGGTCGACGTGCCGTCGATGCAGTCGTTGAAGGCATCGCGGGCCCCCGTCAGGCCCGGCGTGTCCGCACCCAGGGGCACTTCGTCGCCGATGGCGCTCTGCCACATCCCGTCGAAGCTCTTGGCGGTGATCGGGCCGTCCACCGGCAGTGCCGAATTCAGCTTGGCGAGCAATTGCGCGGTGGCCGCTTTCGGCGTGCTGTCGACGATGCTTTTGCCGTGCTGGCGAAGCGAGTCGGTCACGAAGGCGATTTCATCGTCCGTCAGCGGGTCCGGGTCGTTCGCCTGCGGCACCGGGATCAGCGAGGCGTCACGCCACACCACCAGCTTGGCGTTGGTGGCGCCGAGGGCCTTGAGGCGGCCCATCTCGATGGTCGCGGCAACGGCCATGAAGCCCCGGTGTTCAAGGAAGGTCATGTGGTCGCCCGCAGGTACTCGCACCGAGGTGCCGTTTTCACCTGAGAGGACAAGTGTGAATTGTTCGGGCTTGGCGGGCACATAGGCGGTGCCCATGCTTGGTGCCGGGCGTTCGCGTTGCAGGCAGTACGTGGAAAGCTCGGCCACGCAGATCCCGTCCGCGCATTTGAGCGCGATGCCGCTTTCGACCGGCAGCGCCGCAAGGATCTGCGGCGCCGCGTCGGCCTTGTTGGAGAAGAATGTGAAGCCTGCCGCAATGATGGCGGCAAATACAATGTGTCGTCTCATGGCGTTGGACCTCCTGTTTCAACGATGGGAGGCCAGTGCCGGATGGAACGAACCTCAGTAGCCGGGCTGGCTTTCCCAATAATCGGTGTTCAGCCGCATGATGCCTTCATCATGCTTGAATTCGAGGCAGCTCTTGATGCCGCCCATCGAATGATAGGACATGCGGCCCTGGCACCAGTCGTAGATATCGCGCGCTTTGCGGATACCTTCCGCATTCGCGGGGCGGGCCGGACCCAGACCGTCGATCACGTCGCGCCACAGCTGTTCAAGGCTTTCTCCGTCCGCTTTCATGCGCGGAATGATGGTCGCGGCGAGGCGGTTGACGATGGCAGCGGCTTCCGCGGCCGGCTGTGCGTCGACGACTTCCTCGCCGTGCTCGCGCAGCGACTTGGCGGCATAGGCCAATTCCTCGGCGCTGATCGGGTTCGGATCACCCTCGACCGGTTCCGGGACAAGCGCGGCGCGCGCCGCGACGACGATCTTCGCCGAGACGCCGCCCAGCTTCGCGAGCTCCGCCTTGCCGATGGTCGCGTTGACTGACGAATAGCCACGAACGGAGCGGAACTCGACATGCTTTGAAGCGTCGACCGTACGCTCGTTGCCGTCGCCATCGATGACGACGAGGCTGAACTGCTGGTCGGACGCCGGCATATAGGCCTGACCGGTGGTCGGCACATCGCGTTCGCGCTGCAGGCAGTAACTGGAAAGTGAGGTTGTACAAATCGACCCGGCGCAGTTCATCTGCTGCGGACCAAGGGATGCCATAACGGCTAGTATTTGAGGCGCGGCCTGAACCGGAGACGCCGAAACCGCAAACAACGCCGTAAATGCACCAAGCACCGTTAAGACGCGTTTCATGGCTGTATTGTCCTCCAACCCTAAAAAAATGCAAGATTTAGTTATTACATAGATATGTAGTGGAAATGACGTTGGCAAGGGGCGGGTGTTGACAGGCGCGCAGCCACTGGCAACCATCTTGCGCTATCTGTGGAGGAATAATCTAAAAATGACCGTTACCAACGCGAAAGCGCTGACCGCTGAACAGGTCCGTGCGCTGATCCTTGAACGCGACACCCGCGAAGTTGCCGTGATCGACGTGCGCCCCGGCGGCACCTTCGGCGATGCGCATCTGCTGTGGGCCAACTCCGTGCCGCTGACGACGCTGGAGGTCGAGATCCTCGACCGGGTGCCGCGGTTGGATACGCCCGTCGTCCTATGCGGGTTCGATGACACCGATGACGGCATTGTCGGCCGTGCCGCCGGCAAGATGGCGGCCATGGGCTATACCGACGTGTCCTACTTGCAGGGCGGCGTGAAGGCGTGGGAAGCGGCGGGCTTCGAGGTCTTTTCCGGGGTCAACGTGCCGTCCAAGGCGTTCGGCGAGTTCGTCGAGCATACCTACGACACGCCGCGCATCCCGGCCACCGAGCTCAAAGCCATGATGGACGCGGGCGAGAACATGGTGGTGCTCGATAGCCGCCCCATGTCCGAATATCACGCCATGAACATTCCCATGGGGATCGACGTGCCCGGCGCGGAACTGGCGCTCCGCGTGCACGACATCGCGCCCGATCCGGAAACGACCGTGGTCGTCAACTGCGCCGGGCGCACGCGCTCCATCATCGGCTGCCAGTCGCTCAAGAACGCGGGCATTCCGAACAAGGTGGTGGCGCTGGAAAACGGCACCATGGGCTGGCACCTGGCGGGCTTCGACCTCGAATACGGCAACACGCGCAAGTATGGCGACCTCTCGGGGGACGGGCTTGCGAAAGCCCAGGCGTGTGCCGCGGGTGTACGCAAACGCTTCGGCGTGAAAACGGTCGATGCCGCGACGCACGCGGGCTGGCTCAAGGAGACGGACCGGACGACCTACGTGCTCGATGTACGCGATCCGGACGAATTCGCGACAGGCCACGTGCCTGGTTCGCGCCCGGCGCCGGGTGGGCAGCTGGTGCAGGCGACCGACCGCTATGTCGGTACGCTGGGATCGCGCATCGTCTGCGTCGACGACAACGGTGTGCGCGCGACCATGACGGCGTCGTGGTTGGTGCAGATCGGCTGGGACGCTTACGTGCTGGAACCGGGTGCGGTTGAAATGTCGGAAACGGGCGCGCACGTGCCGCCGATGCCGCCGGTCCCGGACGTGCCGAAAATCAATGCGACGCAGCTCGCGGCCCGCATGATCCAGACCCATGTCGTCGACCTCGGCAATTCGCTCGCGCACCGCAACAGCCACATTCCGGGCTCGCGCTTCGCGATCCGCGCCAACATGCCGGAGAATCTGGCTTCGCTCTCCTCTGACCGGCCGATCGCGCTGACGTCCAAGGACGGGGTGATCGCCGCATTCGCCGCCAAGGACCTGATCGACGCCGGGTTCGATCGCGAGATCGTGGTGCTTGATGGCGGCACCGACGCGTGGAAGGCCGCGGGTCTGCCGATGAAGGGCGGCTTCGAGGGGAACCTCGATGACAGCGGCGATGTCTGGTACCGGCCCTACGACATGGACGACGCGCAGGAAGGCGCGATGAAGCAGTACCTGAGCTGGGAGGTAAACCTCGTGGCGCAGATCGAACGCGACGGCACAACGAATTTCCGCGCGTTCAAATAACAAAGACGACAAGCAACTTAGGGAAACAAACAACATGAAAATCATGGTTCTGCCGGGCGACGGTATCGGCCCGGAAATTATGGACGCGACGCTCAAGGTCGTTTCCGCGCTCGACGATAAATACGGTCTCGGCTTCGATCTGCAGACCCGCGAAATCGGGCTGGCGTCACTGGCGACCAGGGGCTCGACGCTGCCCGACGACGTGGTGCAGGAATGCAAGGCCGCCGACGGCACGATCCTCGGTCCGGTCGACAGCTATGCCTATCCGCCCAAGGAAGAGGGCGGCGTGAACCCGTCGGGCACGATGCGCAAGGCGCTCGATCTCTATGCCAACATCCGGCCGTCCAAGACGTTCGAGGGTGTCCCCTCGATGGCCAAGCAGATGGACATGGTCGTGGTGCGCGAAAATACCGAGGGCTTTTATGCCGACCGCAACATGTTCGAAGGTTCCGGCGAGTTCATGCCGACTGAGGACGTCGCGCTGGCGGTGCGCAAGATCACCCGTCAGGGTTCGCGCCGCATCGCCAAACAGGCGTTTCAGATCGCGTCACGTCGCCGTAAGAAGGTGACGGTGGTGCACAAGGCGAACGTGCTGAAGATCTCCGATGGACTGTTCCTGCACGAGGTGGTCGACGAGGCAAAGAACTGGCCCGATATCGAACTGGAAGAGCTGATCATCGACGCTGCGACGGCGCACCTGATCCGCCGCCCGGCCGACTTCGACGTGCTGGTCACCACCAACATGTACGGCGACATCCTGTCCGACGAATGCGCCGAGCTTTCCGGCGGCCTCGGTCTCGGCGGCTCGATCAACGCCGGTGACGACGTTGCCATCGCCCAGGCCGCGCACGGCTCGGCGCCGGATATCGCGGGGCAGGGCAAGGCCAACCCAACGGCGCTGATGACGTCGGTCGCCATGCTGATGGACTGGCTCGGCGGGCGCACGAGTGCGAATAACCTCACCGACGCGGCGGCCGCATTCCAGAGTGCGATTGAAAAGACGCTGGCTGACGAGGCGACGCGCACGCCGGACCTCGGCGGCAAGTTGACGACGTCTCAATTCGGTGACGCCGTGGCGGCGAAGATCGGGGACTGAGCCGTATCTACCCCCTCACCTAACCTCTCCCCCTTATAAGGGGGAGAGGGATGAGTGAAGCGTGATCGATATGCGGGAGTCCCTCTCCACCACGAAGTGGGGGAGAGGACAGGTGAGGGGGGTTAACCCTTGCCGATGATTGCCAGCACCTCGTGGAAGCTCTCCGGCGGCGTGGTGCCGAACTTTTCCTTGAGCCCGTGATCGGCGGCCCAGCGGATGCGCTTCGCGGCCGACGCCGCCATCATCGGTTCGATGCCGAGTTCGGCCAGCGTTGCCGCGACCTCGTCCATCTCGGCGGCGCGGCGTGCGCCGTGCACGGCGGTGCGGCCCAGCATGTGGTGCGCGAGTTCGACCCAGTCGACGCCGGGATAGCCCTCGCCGACGGATTCCAGCACCTGCTCGGCGGCGCCGTACTTTGATGCCCCCAGCACACATTCCTGCAACAGCGCTTCCAGTCCCTTGATCATGATCGAGCGGAACATCTTGGTCGCCGCCGCGCGGCCGTACTCGGGCCCCAAATCCGTCAGGTTCATGCCATAAGGATCGAGCGCGGCTTTAACGTCGCCCGCAGCCGCGCCGCACATCAGGATCGGTACCGTATGCCGCGGCTTCGGCACCGCGCCCATGATCGAGACCTCGACGAAGCGTGCGCCGACACCGTTGATCACGTCGGCGATCTTTTTCTTGGTGCCCGGCGAGACGGAATTGACGTCGATGTAGATCTGCCCCGGCTTGAGCAGCGGCGCGCACATCTCCGCAACCTCGAGCGCGACGTTGGCGGTCACCGCCGAGAGGACGATATCGCGCCCGGCGATGGCCCCGGCGGCGTCAGCATGTTCGGTGACGCCGTCGACATGGCGGCATTCGAGCGCATAGGCCGCGATGTCGGAGAGCCCCTGTTCAATGAGCCCGGCGGCGATGTTCGATCCGGCTTCACCGAACCCGATGAAGCCCAGCTTCGGCCCGCTCATTCCGCCGCGGCCCGGTTGGCCGGGAACAGCGCGGCGACGTTCGCCAGTTTCTCGAGCGACCAGACACTTGCCTCCAGCGCCGACGCGCGCTCCGGTCCCAGTTCCGGCGTCGCCAGTTCCTGGTACTTTTCGGAAAGCTCGACGTCGCTCAAGGGTGCGTCCGGATCCCCCTTGCGGGTCGGCGAATAGAACTCGAACGACGTACCGTCCTTGAGCGTCACACGCACCTTGGCCGAGCGCCGTTTCGGGAACGCCGCGTCGCAGTCGTCGTCCTTCGAAACGAAGACCTTCTTCGCCAATTCGTGCAGCTTCGGGTCGGCGCGGCGTTCGTCGGTGAACGCCTTCATGCGGCAGCTGCCGTCATAGAGCGCGACGGCAACGCAGTAGGGCAGGCTGAACTTGGCCTCGAACGCCGAGGTGGTTTCCTGTGCGCCGACGATCTCCACCGCCGGGCCATAGGTCCCGGCGTCGATGCGCTCCACGTCGTCGGGGCCGAAGCCGTGCTCGGCCTGCAGGTGCAGCGCGCCGTCGATGGCGGCGTGACCGTGTCCGCAGGCGGCGTGGTTCTTGACCGTCATGCGCAGGATCGTGAAGTCGTCACCCAGCGTCGCCGACACCTTCGACCAGTCGACGCCGCCGCACATGGCGTTGCCGAAGCCGCGCTCGCCTTCCAGCATGTCGTGGATGCCGGTAACGCCGGCACTGGCCGAGATCGCGCACATGATGCCGGTATCCGCCGCGTGGCCGCCGTGCATCGGCTTGGCCATGCCGTCGCCCCGGAACGCCTGCTGCAGGCCCGCCGCCATCGTGCCCGCGTTGGCGAGCGCATTGAGCGCCTGATCTTCTTCGAGGCCCAGGATGGTGCAGGCCGCCGCCGCCGCGCCGAAGGTGCCGACGGTGCCGGTCGTGTGCCAGAACGCATAGTGCGCCGGGTTGATGGTCTCGGCGATGCGGTTGGACACCTCGTAGCCCGCGATCACGCCCCTCAGCAGCGTCTCGCCGGAAACGCCCCGGCTTTCCGCCACCGCAAGCGCCGCCGAGATCACCGGCACGCCCGGGTGATAGATGCCGTCGCGGTAGATGTCGTCGAACTCGACCGTGTGGCTGGCGGCCCCGTTGATCAGTGCCGCCGTGCGTGCGTCCGTGATTTCGCCGCCCGGATAGAGCCTGGCCCCGCCGCGGCCGAGCATGTCGGCAAAGGCGGTTTTCAGCATCGTCGCCGGCGCCACCGCGCCGCCCGGCAGCGTGGTGCCGTAATAGTCCAGGACGCAGCGCTTGGCGGCGTGCCAGACGGTGTGATCGAAGTCGCGGCTGCGCGCGTCGGCGCAGAACGCGGCGAAGGCCTGAAGAACGGGTGCCGTCATGATCGCATCCCCTTACTTGCCTTTGAATTCGGGCTTCCGCTTCTCCATGAACGCGCGGCGCCCTTCGACGTAGTCTTCCGACTTGAAGCAGTCGTCGACGATGGACGCACAAAGCGCATGGTCGCGGTCGGCATCGTCCTTGAGGCATTCCTTCACCACGACCTTGACCGCCTTGATGGTCAGCGGCGCGTTGCCGGCGATGGTCTTGGCATAGTCCTCGACGTAGGCGTCGAACTCGTCACGCGCGATCACGCGGTTGAAATAGTTCATCCGTTCGGCTTCGTCGGCGGTGAACTTGCGTGCGGTATAGAACAGCTCCATCGCGTACGACGGGCCGATGATGTCGGTCAGCGGCTTCAGGCCGTCGACCCGGTAACCGAGGCCCAGCTTCGCCGCCGGGATGGCGATGATCGCATCGTCGGTGGCGAGCCGCATGTCGCAGCATGTCGCGATGCCGACACCGCCGCCGACGCAGAAGCCTTCGATCTTGGCAATGGTCGGTTTGTCGATGGTACGCAGCAGGTCGGACGATTTTTCGACGGACTCGTTGTAAAGCTTCACGCCTTCTTCCGAAGACCGGTTTTTCTCGAATTCCGAAATATCGGCGCCGGCGCAGAACGCCTTGCCGCCTTCGCCCGACACGATGACGACGCGGATGTTGTCATCGGCGGCAAAGTCCTCGATGGCTTTGCCGAGGTCCTGCCACATGCCCAGCGTCATGGCGTTGCGGCGCGTCTGGTTGTCCATCTTCACGCGGCCGATGGGACCGTCCTTTTCGACGATCAGGCGTTTCACGGGGGTGTCGTTACCGGCGTCCGGCATGTCTGTCTCCTAAGTAAAATTATGGTTGTTTGATTGCCGGTATTCTCGCCCGCCAACCCGCTTCGGGCAAGGGGCGGGGTGATGAAACCGTATTCGTTTCCCGTCATTCCGGCGGAGGCCGGAATCCAGAATACTCCGCAGAACCTCTGGATCCCGGCCTGCGCCGGGGTGACGAGATGGGGATGTGTCGCCGCGTCAAAAACCGAGACACCCGGGCCGCATTCACCTGCCTTTGGGTTTGTCACACGTGAAACCGCGCACGATAATCGGCGCCAACAAAAACGATGAACGAGGGGAAGCATGGGCGAACGGATCGTCAGATTGACGGGGCTGGGCGTGCGCGAGCAGGCACCGGCATGGGTGGTCTCGCTGGGGCATGGCGCGACGCACTGGATCGCCGCCACGTTCTACCTGATCCTGCCGTACCTGACCGAAGAACTGGGCCTCAGTTATACCGAAGCCGGCGTCCTCGTTTCCACCTTCCACATCTCCTCGTTCCTCGCCAACTTCGGGTCGGGCATGGTGGTCGATGTTTTGGGCCGCCGCGTCATGGTGCAGGCGGTCTCGCTGGTGCTGGGCGCCGCCGCGCTGATGGTGTTCGGACTCGCCGGCGGGCTCGCCGTGCTGATCGGGCTCGTCGCCGTCATCGGCGGCACCAACAACCTGTGGCATCCGGCGGCGATCTCGTTCCTGTCCGGGCTCTATCCGAACAACCGGGGTTACGTGCTGTCGATCCACACGCTGGGCGCATCATTGGGTGACAGCCTCGCGCCGCTTTGTGTCGGCGGCCTGCTGACGGTCCTCACGTGGCGCGATACCGCGCTCTGGGGCAGCATGCCGGTGCTGGTGATCGCGGCCCTGATTCTGATCAGCATCGCGCGCATGGACAAGGACGCGGACGGCCAGATATCGAACAAGATATCCGCGGCCGAATATTTCTCGGGCCTCAAGGTGATGTTCACCGACCGCGCCGCGATGGGGCTTTGCTTGATGGCGGGTTTCCGCTCGATGACGCAGAACGGGCTCCTGATGTTCATTCCCATCTATCTGGCGAACGTCCTCAAGGTCGGGCCGGTGATGACCGGCGTCGGCATGACGGCGATGCAGGTCGGCGGCTTCTTCGCCGGGCCCATCGCCGGGGCGTGGTCGGATAAAATCGGCCGCCGCCCGATCGTGCTGGGTGCGGCGACGGGCACGACCGTCGTCGTCGCGTTCCTGGCGCTGGCGCAGAACGAGTACATGTTTTTCGCCGGCGTCTCGGTGCTGGGCTTCGTGCTGTTCGCGATCAGGCCGGTGATCCACAGCTGGATGATGGACCTGACGCCGCCCCGGATGCACGGCAGCGCCACCAGCGCGCTGTTCGGCACGCAATCCGCGCTCTCGTTCGTCGTGCCGGTCGCGGGCGGCGTGATCGCGGACCACTACGGCGTCGGCGCGGTGTTCTATGTGCTGGCGGGGACCATGCTCGCGGCCAACGTCCTCGTCGCCATGCTGCCGAACGCGGAAAAGATCGAAGGGTGACGGACATCGCGCGAAAACTCTGGCAGGCTCGCGCTGACGGTACGGTGGTGCAGCCCGAAGAGATAGATCCGAAACCGACGCTTGAGAATTCCTACGCCATCCAGGCCGAGGTCACCCGGCTCTCCGGGTTCAAAACCGTCGGTTTCAAGATCGGCTCGACCAGCAAGGCGGCGCAGGAGCGCCTCGGCACCACGGAACCAGGATCGGGCCCGATCCTCGAACCGTTCCTTTATCAATCCCCGGCGCGGACCAGGATCGTGCCCGCGCAGATGCCGTAGGTGGAGGGCGAGATCGCGTTCCGTCTCGGTGAAGACCTGCCGCCGCGCGGCGACGACTATACGTATGACGAGGTGGCAGCCGCCGTCGGCGCCATCGCCGGCGCCATCGAAATCGTCGGCACGCGGGTCGCGGGCGGGCTCGCCGGCTACGGCCGCGCCATGTCGACGGCGGACGGGGGCGTGAACATCGCGCTCGTCACCGGCGCGTGGGATGCGGACTGGCGCAGACACGATCCGAAAACGCTGGAGGTTGCGCTCCGCATCAACGGTGCGGAAAAGGACCGCGGCCCCGGCAGCCGTGCGCTCGGCGATCCGATGAATGTCATGGTCTGGCTCGCCAATCAGCAGTCGCGGTTCGGGCGCGGCCTCAAGGCGGGTGAGGTGATCACCACTGGGACCTGCACCGGCATCGAAGCGATCCAGCCGGGCGACGTGATCGACGCCGACTTTACCGGCCTAGCCCCGGTCCGGATCGAAGTGGAGTAGGGCCTCCTCACCTGTCCTCTCCTCCATGAATGGAGGAGAGGGACTCTCGTATCTAGGCACGTGCCGCTCTTATCCCTCTCCCCCTTGCAGGGGGAGAGGTTAGGTGAGGGGGTGAGCGTTCGCGCTAAGCCCGTTCCGGCAGGCCGTCCTGCATCATGCGCCAGAGAAGAATGTTCACCCGGTCCTGACCGAAGAACGTCTCGCCGTTATAGACCATCAGCGGTACGCCCCAGTGATCGGAGGCTTCCTGCGCGGCTTCGTTCTCAGATATCACCTGTTCGAACCGGTCGGGGTCGGCCTCGATATCCGCGAACAAGGCGTGCCCGTTGAGCCCGGCGTCGTTCATCGCATTCAACAGGTGATCGCCCTCGTGCCAGTTGTCGGTCGATCCGTCCCACAAAAGCCGCATCACCTTGTCCATGAAGGGCAGGCCGGCTTGCCGCACCTGTGCGGCGGCGGCGAGGAGCGTGAGCGTGCGGATATAGGGCTGGTCCTTGGCGACCTCCATCGTTTGCTCGTCCTGGATGATCGGGTCCGGCACCGGCGGGCGGCGGAACGGGATGCCGAGGTATTCCGCCATCCGCGTACAGTCCGCCGAATGATAGCGCCGGTACTTCGGGTTCACGGTCTTGAAGAAGTCGGGCTTGCGGACCGCGATCGGCCACACCGGCCGGATGTCGATGAAGACCTCGAAGTTGCGCTCCATCTCCAGCAGCCGGTCGAGGGACAGGTAGCAGAATGGGCTCCGCATCGACCAGAAGACGTCGACGTGGAAGGTTGAGCTGTCTCCCTTCATCAGAGCCCCATCATCTGCCGCATGCGGGTGTTGAGCGTCCGGCCCTCGGTCGAGAAGTCTTCGAGGATCGTGAAGTGGTTGAGGTCCGGTACCGTGATTTCCTCGCACGCCATGCCGGCTTGCGCCCACGGGCCCGACAGCATCTTGTTGTGGCGGTGGAACTCCGGCGTCTCGGCGCCGCCGACGGCGAAGACGATGGGCGCGTTGACGGTCGGCTTGAGGTGAATGGGGCTGAGGGTGGAAACGATTTCCGGCGTGAAACCCAGCGTCGGGTTCATGTAGTTCAGCCGGATGGGCTCGAGATCGTAGAGACCCGAGATCGCCATGCTGCCCTTGATCGCGCCCGGGTCGACATCCCATTCGGACCAGTCGGTGGCGTTCATCATCGCCGTGATATGACCGCCCGCCGAGTGGCCCGAGATATAGATGCGGTTCGGGTCGCCGCCGTGCTCGGCCGCGTTCTTGCAGGTCCAGGCGACCGAGGCGCGGCACTGGCGCACCAGTTCCGGCAGGTCAACGTCGGGCACCAGCGCGTAGTTGACGACGACCACCATGGCGCCCGCCGGTGCGAAGCCGACCGGGATGTAGCGGAAGTCGTTCTTGTGACGCGAGAACCAGTAGCCGCCGTGAAAGAAGATCAGCACCGGCGCCGCATCGTCGCTTTCATGCGCGGGGTAGACGTCGAGCACTTCCGCCGGCGTGTCGCCGAACGGAATGTCGAAGGTGTGCGGGGCCTTCGCGATAAAGGCTTCGCCGCGCGCGACATACTTTGTCAGCAGCGTTTCGTGATCGGGCACCCGTTCGCGGTTGTTGTATTGCCAGTCGAGTTCTTCCTGCGTGAAGTCGCCGTAGACTTTATCGGCCATTGTCGTTCCCCGTTTATGTGATCGTCGTCGGTGGTGGGTGTGCGGTTTCTTTATAGCATCATCACGTCAGCGGGAGCATGACGTTTTCCTGATAGGCGAGGCGGTTCGCGAACGTCTCGTACCAGCGTTTCAGGTTCGGAAGCTCGGCGCGGTCGACGTCCAGGTTATGCCAGCGATACGCCGCGCAGCCCAACGGCACGTCGCCCATGGTCGGCGCGGTGCCGGTCATGAACGGGTTGTCGGCAAGGTGCGCGTCGACGATGGCCCAGCCCTTGTTGGCGGCGGCGACGGCGGCGTTGAAGGCATCCATGTCGCGGTCCTCGGGCGCGGTGCGGACCAGGGTCCAGAATACGGTCGTCATCGGCGGGTGCAGGACGGTCAGGTAGAAGTCCATCCACTGGTGGGCGTGGAAGGTGTCTTCTATCCGCGACGGTTTCCAGGGGGCGGAGCCGTACTTCTCGGTCAGGTAACGGACGATGGCGTTCGATTCCCAGAGGATGAAATCGCCGTCCTCCAGCACCGGCACGCGGCCGTTCGGATTCTTGGCGAGGTAATCCGCCGTGTCGTTGCCGCCGAAGCTGCCGCCGATGTCGACGCGTTCCACATCGAGGCCGATCTCGGCCGCGATCCACATGACTTTCTGGACGTTGATCGAATTCGCACGTCCCAGCACTCGAACCATGAAATGTCTCCTCCCCAGACGATTTGTCGACGGACATTAGCACCCGGACCGGCGGGCGGCGAGATCAGCCGATTGCCGATCGCATGGGTGCCTGTCAGTATCTGTCACGTGACGGAATTTCACGTTCTCGTCACATGGGGATTGGTGGGGGAGGATACCACCCGAAATGGACGAGCAGGGCATCGAACCGGGCACCGGGCAGGACATCGATCAGGGTGTCGATTTGGCGACGCCCGAACCGGCGGTAAAAACGGCCTTTTCGCACTATAAAGCGTTAAGATTCGAGGCCGCGGCGGCGCATGCCCGGGAAAACATGCAGGATTGTGCAGACAAAATCAGTCTGTCGCTGGTCCTTGCCATGTCGCTCCGCCGCCTCGGCAGGCAGCGCGACGCCATTCCAATCATCGAGGACATTCTCGAGCAGGCCCCCGGGCGCGCCGATATCTGGACGCTGCTGGGCTCCTGCCATCGCGATCTGGACGACCGTGAAACGGCGGCCAAGGCCTTCCGGACCGCGCTTGAGGCGGACGAGAATCACCTCCGCGCGCGCTATCTTCTGGCCGTCGTCGCGCAGGAAACCGGCCGCGATGCCGAGGCCGTGCCACTGTTCGAGCGTTACCTGCAAACGGATGCGGGCGGGCGCGATGCGCTTGCCTGGTCGCTTCTCGGTGTTTCCCATAGGCGGTTGGAAAACTTCGAGGAATCGGCAGCGGCGATCACGCGCGCGATCGAGCTGAACCCGGACGATATCCCGATCCGGAACGCGCTCGTCATCACCCATTACCAGGCCGGGAACGAGGCGGACACGCTCAAGCACGCGGCGGTCGCGCTGGACATGAAGGACGCCCTGGCGACCAGGCGTTTCAAGGAAATGAACCTGGGGCTTTCGCTCACGCCCCGCGAAAGCGTCTTCGATCCCTCTGACCGCACGAAGAACGTGATCGCGTTCAGCCTCTGGGGTGACGATCCGGTCTATACCCACGGCGCCATCGTCAACGCGCAGCTTGCGCCGAATGTCTATGCCGGCTGGCGCTGCCGCTTTTATTGCGACCGTTCCGTCCCCGAGCCGGTGATTGCGGAACTCAGGCGACTGGGCGCGGAGGTGCATCTGATACGTGATCCCAAGCTGTTGAAACTCAAGCCTTTGTGGCGGTTTCTGGTTTCCGACGACGAGGCCGTCGAGCGGTTCATTTGCCGTGACGCCGACTCGCGCCTCAACATGCAGGAAGCCGTCGCCGTCGATGACTGGATCCGTTCCGGCGCGCCGTTTCACGTGATGCGCGATCATCCCTATCACATGGAGGTCATGCTGGCGGGGATGTGGGGCGGCATCGCCCGGGTGCTGCCGAATCTGCGCGCGCTGGCGGATGTCGCGCTCGACTACAACTGGAACAAATGGAACGACCAGGAATTCCTGCGCGACGTGGTCTGGCCGCTGGTGCGCGACCATGCCAAGGTGCACGACAGCGTGTTCCGTTTCCGCGGTGCCGACGACTTTCCCGATGCCTGCCGGCTGCCCGGCAAGGTCCATGTCGGCGGGGCTGTAAAGTCCATGCCGCCGTGGCCCGTGCCGGATTGGTTCGAGGCTCAAAAACCGCAGAAACAGGCCAAAAACGGGGACTAAGGGCACCCGCGTGAGCTTAGTCGGCTAATTCTTCGGTTTTTCATGACATTTTACTAAATCCTCCGTATGCCAAAGGGGCTGGTAACCGCGTGCACCGGCGCCCGAGCCGTGTGCGCGCAAAATGATTGGATGAAGTGACATGGCCGAAGACGATATCAATCCGAACCCGGACGAATTCGAAGAGGACGAAGAGGATAACGAAGCTTCAGCGGAAGAAGCCCAACGTATCCTCGATGACCTGAGTCAGTTCGGTGACGGTGACGCGCCGCTGGATGATGTCGAAGACCAGCCGATCCACCTGCAGATTGATCCGGGCGCAGCCAATGAAGTGACGATCTCCGGCGTGCCGCACGGCGCGAGCCTGGTCGGCGCGACCGACAACGGCGACGGTACGTATTCGGTCTTCGACTTCGAGAATCTTGCGATTATCCCGCCAGAGGATTCGGATACGGATTTTTCGTTGTCTGTGCGTGCTGACGATGGGGATCCAGTCGAGCTGTTGGTGCAGGTTGACGCGGATGCGGATGTGCCGTCTCTCAACCTGGCTGAATCGGCCGGGGGTCTCGAAGACACGGCGATTGCGCTCGATATCTCGGCGTCGCTGAACGATACAGATGGAACCGAGTCTCTCTCGATCACGATTTCCGGTGTGCCGGATGGCGCGATTTTGTCTGCCGGCACGGACAATGGCGACGGAACGTGGACGATTTCTGCCGAGGATCTGGCAAGCGATCCGGAGTTGCTTCAGAATCTGTCCATTACGCCGCCGGATGATTTCTCGGGCTCGTTCGATCTTTCGGTTGCGGCGACATCGACGGAAGCGAATGGCGGCGATACCGCGACAGCTACCGATTCGATTACGATCAACGTGGAAGCCGTTGCCGACGAGGCGCACCTGGAGACGCCGGCGGCGTCGGGGGTTGAAGACTCAGCGATCACGTTGAACATCGTCGCGGAATCGACTGACGCCGACGGTTCGGAGACTGTTTCCGTGACGATTTCGGACATTCCGGACGGCGCCGTGCTGACGGATGGCGACGGCAATGTCATCGATATCACGTGGGGCGAGGATACCGGGTCGGCGACGCTGACCACGGCGCAGCTCGACGGCCTGACGATTACGCCGCCCGAAAACTCGGACGATGATTTCACGCTCGACGTCGCCGTTACGACGACGGACGGGGACGACACGACGACCGTTTCCGGTTCTCTTGACGTGAGTGTTGCGGCGGATGCCGATGCGCCGTCGCTTAACCTGACTGATCCGGCTGCGGCTGATGAGGATACGGCGATCGCGCTCGATATCTCGTCGGCGCTGACCGACACGGACGGCTCGGAATCCCTTTCCATCACCATCTCGGATATCCCGGAAGGTGCAGTCCTGACGGATGGTGCCGGAAACGAGATTACGATCTCTGGCGGTGAAGCAACACTGAGCCCGGATCAACTGGCCGGCCTGACGATCACGCCGCCGGAAGATTTCTCCGGCACGTTCGATCTTGCCGTCACCGCAACCTCAACCGAGGCGGATGGTGGCGATACCGCGGAAACGCTGGGCTCGATCACGGTCAACGTCGATGCGGTTGCGGACGAAGCCGACCTGACGACCACGGATGCGGTGGGCACCGAAGACCAGGCGATTGCACTCAACATTACGGCGGAATCAACCGATGCTGATGGCTCGGAATCCGTCTCGGTGACGATCTCCGATATTCCGGATGGGGCCGTGCTGACCGACGGGCAGGGTAACGAACTCACGATTACGGATGGTTCGGCGACGTTGACGCCCGATCAGTTGACTGGGCTCACGATCACGCCGCCGGAAAATTCGGATACCGATTTCACGCTCAACGTCGAGGTGACGACGACGGACGGTGACGACACGACGACCGTTTCCGGTTCTCTTGACGTGAGTGTTGCGGCGGATGCTGATGCGCCGTCTCTGGACCTGACGGATACGGCGACGGGTGATGAAGATACGGCGATTGCGCTCGATATCTCTTCGGCGTTGACGGATACGGATGGCTCGGAATCCCTTTCGATCACCATTTCCGACATTCCGGATGGAGCCGTTCTGACCGACGGTGCCGGTAATGAAATCACGGTTTCGGGCGGCGAAGCGACGCTGAGCCCGGATCAACTGACCGGCCTGACGATCACGCCGCCGGAAGATTTCTCCGGTACGTTTGATCTTGCCGTCACCGCAACCTCAACCGAGGCGGATGGTGGCGATACCGCGCAAACGCTGGGCTCGATCACGGTCAACGTCGATGCCGTTGCCGACGAGGCAAACCTTGAGACGCCGACGGCGACGGGAAGTGAAGATCAGGCGATCGCTCTGAATATCACGGCGGAAGCGACGGATGAGTCGGAGTCCGTGTCGGTAACGATCTCCGACATTCCGGACGGGGCCGTGCTGACGGATGGTCAGGGCAACGAAATTACGGTTACGGACGGCGCGGCAACGTTGACGCCGGACCAGTTGACGGGTTTGAGCATCACGCCGCCGGAAGATTCGGACGCCGATTTCACGCTCAACGTTTCTGTGACAACCACGGACGGGGACGATACGACCACCGTTTCCGGCGAGCTCGATGTTAGTGTCGCCGCCGATGCGGATGCGCCGACGCTCGATCTGACGGGCACGGCAACGGGCGACGAGGATACGGCGATTGCGCTCGATATCTCGTCGGCGTTGACCGACACGGACGGGTCGGAGTCGCTCTCCGTCACGATTGCCGATATTCCCGAGGGATCGGTGCTGACCGACGGTTCCGGTAATATCATCGATATCACCTGGGGTGACGAAACCGGTACGGCGACGCTGACACCCGATCAGCTGAGTGGTCTGACGATTACGCCGCCGGACGATTTCTCCGGTACGTTCGATCTCGCCGTGACCGCAACGTCGACCGAGGCGGACGGCGGCGATACCGCGGAAACGCTGGGATCGATCACAGTCAATGTTGATGCCGTCGCAGACGGTGCCGACGTTGACCTGGTGGATGCATCCGGGTTCGAAGACCAGGTTATCCCGCTCGACATCGATGTGACGGCTCTGGACGATTCTGAAACCATGTCCATTGCCATCGACGGCATCCCGGACGGGGCGCAGCTGACGTATGTTGATGGTGACGGCGCTACGCAAACCATTGAAATCACGGGCGGTTCTGTCGATTTAACTCCAGATCAGTTAAATGAACTGAGCATCCTGCCGCCTGCGAACTCGGATACCGATTTCGCGCTGAATGTCGCCGTGACGACGACGGACGGGGACAGCACCCATACGACGACAGAGACGCTCAACGTTGCGGTCGAGGCCGTGGCCGACGATCCGAATTTGAGCGTTTCGGACGCGACCGGCCAGGAAGACACCGCGATCAATCTCGATATCGCGTCCGCGCTGACGGATACGGATGGTTCGGAAACATTGTCGGTGACGATTTCCAATATTCCGAACGGCTCGGTGCTGACGACGGCTGACGGGACCAATATCACGATTACCGAGGGAACCGCGGAAATTGATCCGGCCGACCTCGCCGGTCTCCAGATCACGCCGCCGACGGACTACAACGGCGCGTTCGATCTGAATGTTACGGCGACGTCCACCGAAGCCGAGAATCAGGATACTGCCGGGGTCACGGAAACGGCGACGATTACGGTGACCGTGGACAACACCAACGACGGTCCGGATGCCAACGACGACACGGCGACGACGGACGAGGACAGCAGTGTCACCATCAACGTGTTGGCAAACGATACCGACCTCGACGGCGATACGCTGACCGTGACGAACGCGACGGTCGAGAACGGTGCCGACGGCACCGTGGTCATCAACCCGGATGGATCGATCACGTTCACCCCGGGCGATGGTTTCGATGCGCTCGATGACGGCGAGTCCCAGAACGTCGAAATTTCTTACACGATTTCCGACGGGCAGGGCGGTTTCGATACCGCCACGGCAACGGTAACGGTCACTGGGTCGAACGACGGCCCGGTGGCCACGGACGATAGCGCCACCACGACGGAAGATACCGCCGTGACGATGGACCTGACGCAGAACGATACGGACCTCGACGGCGACACCCTGACGGTCACGCAAATCGACGGTCAGGACATCGCGGCCGGCGGCACGGTCGATGTCGGCTTCGGCACGGTGACGATGAACGACGACGGCACGGTCACGTTCAACCCGGACGAAAACTGGAACGGCACGGAGACGTTCGAGTACACGGTCTCCGACGGCACCGAGACCGCCACCGCGACAGCGACAGTCGATGTCGGTGCAGTCAACGACGGCCCGGTTGCCACGGACGATAGTGCCACCACGACGGAAGACACCGCCGTCACCATGGACCTGACGCAGAACGACACGGACCTCGATGGCGATACGCTCACCGTCACCCAGATCGACGGCCAGGACATCGCGGCCGGTGGGTCCGTCGACGTCGGCTTCGGCACGGTGACGATGAACGACGACGGCACCGTCACGTTCAACCCGGACGACAACTGGAACGGCGTCGATACCTTCGAATACACCGTCTCCGACGGCACGGCGACGGACACCGGCACGGCCTCGATCACGGTCGATGCGGTCAACGACGGCCCGGTCGCCACGGACGACACGGCGACGACCAGTGAAGACACCGCCGTGACCATGGACCTGACGCAGAACGATACGGATCTCGATGGCGACACGCTGACGGTCACCCAGATCGACGGCCAGGACATTGCGGCCGGCGAGAGTGTGGATGTCGGCTACGGCACCGTGACCCTCAATGAAGACGGTACGGTGACGTTCAATCCGGATGAAAACTGGAACGGCATGGAGACGTTCGAGTACACGGTCTCCGACGGCACCGAGACCGCCACGGCGACGGCGACGGTCGATGTGGGTGCGGTTGTTGACGAAGCGGACCTGACGACGACGGATGCCGCCGGCAACGAAGACAGCGCCATTGCGCTCGATATCGATGTTTCCAGCGTCGACGATATCTCGTCGATCACGCTGACCGACATTCCGACGGGTGCCGTGCTGCACGATGCCGATGGCAACGAGATCGCCATCACGAACGGTTCCGCCGAGGTGACGGAAGGCCAGCTTGAAGGTCTGACGATCACGCCGCCGGACGATTCCAATACCGACTTCACACTTGGTGTTTCGGTCACGACCGAAGAGGACGGCCAGACGGTGACCGTCGACGGCACGATCGATGTCGATGTGACCGGTGTCGCCGATGCGCCGCAACTGACGGCGTCGCTTGGCGAGCCCACAGTCACGAACGAAGGCGGGACCGAGACGGACGTGTCCATCACGGCCGACAATTACAGTGCGACCGATAGCGGCTTCTCGGTGAGCGCGCGTTCCATCAACAGCGACGGTTCGCTCTCGGATGCTTCGGTGGACAATGTGTCGAGTTCCAGCAGCGGCTTTGGTGTGTCCGGCGCCGCATCGGGGCCGGACTCCCAACTTGGGTATAGCCAGGAGCATGGCGTTTCCGAGCAACTGATTGTTGACTTTGACGAAGGTGTGACGAGTGCGGACTTCTCGTTCGCCAAGGCCTATGCCGATGAAGGCGGTGAAGGCGCCAACGAGCAGGGGCATTACGAGATCTATCGCGACGGCGTGAAAGTCGGCGAAGGGTCGTTTGATACCGATAGCGGGAATACGGGCAGTGTCACCATTACCGCCGATGACGGTGGTACCTTCGACCAGATCGTGTTTACCGCAGACGACAGTTTCTCCGACGGCAGCCTGAGCGGCGACGGCAGTGACTTCCTGATTACGTCCGTCGATTTCACCGTTGTTGAAGGCGGCGAAACGACGGTCGAATATCCGTTGGATATTTCAGCCAATCTGCAGGACACCGACGGTTCTGAAGCGTTGACGATCACCGTCGACGACCTGCCGGACGGCGCCGTGCTGAGCGCCGGTACGCAGAACGAAGACGGTAGCTGGACGCTCAGTGCGGGTGATCTGGATGGCCTCACCGTTACGTTGAGTGGTGACGGTGCGGACGACGCGTTCGACTTCACCGTCAGCGCGACGGCGACCGAGGATGACGGTGACACCAATACCGTATCGACGACGCTGAACGCCGGCGGGGTCGAGCTCGACCAGACCGCCGAAGGTGCGACAATCGACACGACGAATGCCACCGGTAACGAAGACAGCGCCATTGCGCTCGATATCGACGTGACGCAGCTCGATACCGACGGTTCGGAAACCATGACCATCACGCTTTCCGACATTCCGGATGGTGCGACGCTCTATGACGGCGACGGCAACGAAATCGCCGTTTCAGGCGGGTCTGTGGAGCTTACGGAAGCGCAGCTCGAGGGTCTCTCCATTCAGCCGCCGACCGACAGCAATACCGACTTCTCGTTGACGGTGACGACGACCACGACAGAGGAATCGACCGGTGCGACTACCACGAATACGGCGACGCTCGATGTCGATGTTACAGGTGTCGCCGATGCGCCGACGTTAAGCGCCAGCGTCGGCGAAGGCAGCCAGGTTGGCGGCACGACCGATGTCGATGTGTCCGAGAACACGATCTCCGCCGCGGGGACGGCCGGTGCGACCGTCACGGTCTCCGGTGTGCCGGCCGGTGCGACGCTTTCGGGCGGGACGGACAACGGCGACGGCACGTGGACGCTGGATGCCGAAGACCTCAGCGATCTGACCATTACGCCGGCGGACGGTTCGGACGACGACGTCTCGCTGACGATCACGGTTGAAGCCCCGGGTGAAGCCGGCGAAACGCTGGTGTCCGAAGATTTCTCGAACAGTGCCGACGGCTGGAGCGGCGAAAGCGGCTGCGTCGACGGCAAGATGCAGATCGACTATAACGACAATGCCGTCAAGACGTTCGATTTTGGCGAGGAACATGCGGGCCAGACGGTCACCATATCGTTCGATTACGACGGCTACGGCGGTTGGGACGAAAGTGGGGGTTACACGGATTACCTTGAGGTATCCGCCAACGGTACCGAAGTCGTCAACGACTCAGATGGCTCGGGAAGCCATTCGTTCACCGTGACCCTGGATGAAAACGGCCAGGTGCAGGTCGGGATCAGCGTCGATACGACGTCGTCCGGCGAGGGCATGTATATCGATAACTTCCAGATCGCGACCGGCGATGACTGGGATACGACGCTGGCGACCGAGAGCGTCGATGTCACGCTTGAACCAGAAATGGTCAGCTTCGATCTTGATATTACGTCGGGACTACAAGATTCCGACGGATCGGAGACCCTGTCCCTAACGATCGACAATCTGCCGGACGGCGCCGTACTGATCGACGGTAACGGCAACGAGGTCGAGATTACGGACGGTGCGGCTGATATCTCTGATGCCGAGCTCGATGGCATGACGGTCCAGGTGCCGGAAGGCACCACCGACTTCGATCTCGCGGTCAGTGCGACATCGACAGAGAACGACGGTGATACGAACACCGTTTCGACCACATTGAGCGTCGACGTCCCCGAGTTCGACCAGACGGCCGAAGGTGCCGATATCAGCACGACGAATGCTGCGGTCAACGAGGATAGCGTGATCGCGCTCGATATCGATGTGACGCAGCTTGATACCGACGGTTCGGAAACCATGACCATTACGCTTTCCGATATTCCGGACGGTGCCACGCTTTATGACGGCGACGGCAACGAGATCGATTTCTCCGGCGGGTCCGTCGAACTGACCGAAGGGCAGATCGAGGGTCTTTCCATCAAGCCGCCAGAAAATTCGAACGAGGATTTCTCGCTGACGGTGACGACGACCACGACCGAGGAATCCTCGGGCGCGACGACGACCAACACGGCGTCGCTCGATGTCGACGTAACCGGTGTGGCTGATGCGCCGTCGCTGACGGCCAGCGTGGGCGAGCCGACGATCGAGGTCGGTGAAGGCACGACGCCTGCACCGACGACGGTGTTCTCGTCGAACTTCGGCGCTTCGGAGCAGGGGTTTGTCGACTCCGTCGACGGTTGGAGCACGAACTCCGAAGCCATCGAGACCTGGGACTCGTCAAGCGGTCACAGCGGCGACGGTGCTTATATCGAACTCAACGACGATGCCATCGACAGTTATGACGACGCAACGAGCATCAACCGCGACTTCCCGACGGAAGAAGGGGCGACCTATACCCTGACGTTCAGCTACTCGCCGCGGCCGGGCTATGACGCGGATGTCAACAAAATGGATATCCGCATCGACGGCGAAGCGATCGAGACGGTCTCGGCTGACGGTACGGGTAATTCCGACAACGAGTGGCAGACGTTCACGGTCACGTTCACGGGTACCGGCGAAAGCATGAACCTCGAGTTCCTGTCGACCGGCGAAGCGCAGGACTACGGCCGCGGCATGCGGCTCGACGATATCGAGCTGACGGAGCAGATGCCGGATGAACCGGGTGAGACGACGGCCGAGTACCCGCTCGATATTACGTCCAGTCTGCAGGACACGGACGGGTCCGAAACGCTGAGCATCACCGTGGACAACCTGCCCGACGGTGCGGTTCTGAGCGCCGGCACGGACAATGGCGACGGCAGCTGGACGCTCGATGCCGGGGATCTCGAAGGCCTGACGGTCACGCTCTCCGGCGACAACGCGCTGGACGGCTTCACGTTCTCCGTCAGTGCAACTGCGACCGAAGACGACGGTGACACGAATACGGTTTCGACGACCATCACGGTGGATGCGCCGGATGTCGACGCCGCGGGTGCGACCATTACCGAGAACGATGCATCCGGGTTCGAAGACACGGCGATCGCCCTCGATATCGATATCGATATGGCGGATGCCGACGGCTCCGAGACCCTGTCAGTCACGATCTCGGATATTCCGGCGGGTGCCGTGTTGACCGATGGCGATGGCAACAACATCACCATCAGCAACGGTGCCGCGGAAGTGACGCAGGATCAGCTCGAAGGGTTGACCATCACGCCGCCGGAAGACAGCAGCGATAACTTCGATCTGACCATCACGGCGACGACGACGGAAACCTCGACGGGCGATACCGCGACGTCAACCGCGACACTGAGCGTCGATGTTGCCGGCATCGCCGATGAGCCGACGCTGTCGGTCGAGCTTGGTGAAGGTACGGTTTCCAGTTCCAACCCGACCCCGGTCGCGTACTGGAATCTGGATGAAACCAGCGGCCTGACGCTGAACGATCAGATCGGCGATCATGACGGTCACTCGGTGGGCGAAAGCTCTTCCAAGATGGATCTGGATCTTGATGACTCCGGAGCCGGTGACGGTTATGGGACGTCGGCCGAGTTCAAGGATAACGATGAACAGTATATAGAAGTCGATCACAGCCCGGCACTGAAACCGGCAAGCGGCACTCTGACGCTTTGGTTCAATTCCGACGAAGACGACGACGGTTGCTTGGCATCTTCGGACTCGTCCTATTACGACGACGGCGGGCATTTTAACCTGTCGATCAATTCGAGCGGCCAGCTTGAGTTGCGGATGCAGGATACGGACAGTTCACATACCATCTCCGGCGGCAGCGTGTCGTCCGGCGAATGGAACCAGGTTACGGTTTCCTGGGGCGAAGGCGGCATGAAGATCTTCCAGAATGGGGAGCTTGTCGCGTCCGATCCGAGCTATACCGGCGGTCTTCAGGGGAACGAGAACCCGTGGACGTTCGGTGCGTCGCAGTCGCACAGCAGCGACAACACAGCCGACAACATGCGGGACTTCTTCGACGGGCACATCGACGATATCGCGATCTACGATACGCCGCTGACCGACGAACAGGTTCAGAGTCTCTATGAGCTCGGTGTCGAGGACATGATGACCGAAGGCGGTGGTGAGGAGTTCATTACCTATCCAGTCAACGTGTCGACCAACCTGACCGATACCGACGGTTCGGAAACACTTTCTATCACGCTTTCCGATCTGCCGGACGGTGCGGTGTTGTCCGCCGGTACGGACAATGGTGACGGTTCGTTCACCTTTACGTCCGAAGAACTGGATGGCCTGGAAATCACCGTGCCCAGTGATACCGGCGATTTCGCCTTTACGGTTTCCGCGACATCGACCGAAGACGACGGCAGCACCAACACGGTGACGACCATTGCCGGTGTCGACGATTCGTCCAGCGACACGTCGTTCGAGCAGATGAGTGACGGCGGCGACACCTGGGATAACGACGAATGGATCGACTCGGACGAAGCCATCGTCGGTGGCGACGGCGATGATTACGTCTGGACCGGTGATGGCGAAGACACCATCGACGGCGGTGACGGCGACGATTACATCAACGGTGAATACGGCGATGACACGCTCTATGGCGGTGCCGGCGACGATACGCTTGTCGGTGGCGACGGCAACGACATCATGGAAGGTGGTGCCGGTAACGATGAAGCCTACGGCGGCAGCGGCGATGACCTGTTCATCTTCGGTGCCGGTGACGGGGCCGACTACTTCGACGGCGGTAACGGCTGGTCGGATACGATCCAGCTGGACGGCGTCGACGGTGGCCCGGGTGGCGACAGCGGCTGGACCATGCAACTCGACGACGGTGCGACCTACACCGAAACCGAAGACGGCATCGTCTTCGACAGCGAAGCGTCCGGCAAGATCGAGCTCGCTGACGGCAGTGAACTGACGTTCGAAGGTGTCGAGAAACTGGAATGGTAATGTCCGGTGGAACCTGAACGGAGCAGGGGGCTCGCGGTGACGCGGGCCCCTTTCCTTTTGCGCGCGGGCCGGGCGTTTGGCATTCTCTGCTGATGGAAAAGATCGGCAAGTACGAGATCGAGCAGCCACTGCTCGAGACCAGTTTTTCGGATATCTATATTGCCAGAAATCCTGACGGCGAAGGGTATTTCGCCGTAAAAGTTTTCCATCCCAAGGGCGACAATGTCGGTGAAGAAGCAAAGTACGGCGAAGCATTCTGGCGCGCCCGTTTCATCGAAGAAGCAAATATCATGGCCCGTTTCGATCACCCGAACCTCGTTCAGGCGGTTGATATAGGCGAGACCGATAGCGGGGACCCGTTTGTCGTGATGCCGTTTCTGGAGGCCAATCTGCTCTACGAGATTGGCGAAGACGCGGCGACACCCGAGGACATCGAAAAGATCGCCAGGGAATGGCGACCGCGGCCGGTTTCGCCGCGCCGTGCCGTGGAGGTCTGGCGGCAGATGCTGGACGGCCTGAGCGCGCTCCACGACGCCGGGCTGGTTCACCGGGACATCAAGCCGCCGAATGTTCTGCTCGACAGCAAACGTCGCGGCAAGGTGAAGCTCTGCGACTTCGGCATGGTCAAGGTACCGGACGCCAAGGGGTCCAAGTCCGGAATCTGGATCGGAACCTTGGAATATATCAGCCCTGAACAGCGCAAGAGTGCGCGTGAGGTCGACGCACGGTCCGATGTGTATTCGGCGGGTGTGGTCATGTATCGGATGTTAAGCGGCCGTTTGCCGTCTCAGGGGCGGGCGCCGATGCGGGCCGGACGGTTCGGTATCCCCCAAAAGCTGGCCGATCTGATCGAGCAGTGCATGGCGCCGAAACGTCGTGATCGTCCGGCAACGGCAGGCGAAGCGCTTGAAAAGCTTGATGAAATTGTGCCCAACGCACGCGCATTGTCGGACAAGAGCCGTATTCCGCTGCGCACCGCCAGCGTAAAAGTCATCACCACCACATCGTAAAAAATATAAACACATAATAATGATGTGTTATTTTTTAATTCCACATTATTAATTGACAAATTAAAGATTTTCTCCCATCTTGTCGCGTAATAAGGGCGCCAACCCGGCAGCCTGAGGAGAATTGCCATGTCGGTACAAATCGCGACCGCCAATCGCCTGACGGACGGAATCGTCGTTTTTCTCGGTTACGACGGGGAATGGACCCGTCATATCGATGATGCGCGTCTCGCCGAACGGGAAGATGATATCGCTGACTTGCAGTCGGAAGCGGAATCGTCGCCGCACGTCGTCGGCGCCTATTTGATCGAAGCGGATGTCAGCCTGCCCGAGGGGCGTGGCCGCACCGTCTCGCCGCTCAGCTACAAGGAACAAATTCGCGCCTTTGGCCCTTCGATCCACCCGGCATTCGCGAAGAAGGCGGTACCTGAGCATTTCGACCCGCGTACCGATGTTTCCGCGGTCTTCATGAACGGAATTTGACCCATGTATAAATACGACGATTTCGACCACGCATTCGTTTCCGAACGGGTCGGCCAGTTCCGCGAACAGGTCTCGCGCCGCCTGTCGGGTGATCTTTCCGAAGATGAGTTCCGGCCGCTTCGCCTGATGAACGGTCTTTATCTGCAGCTTCACGCATACATGCTGCGGGTTGCCATTCCGTACGGTCTTCTGTCGTCGACACAGATGCGCAAGCTCGCCGAGATCGCCCGGACCTATGACCGCGGGTACGGTCACTTCACGACGCGTCAGAACATCCAGTTCAACTGGCCGAAGCTCGAAGACACCCCTGATATCCTGGAAGAGCTGGCGTCGGTTGAAATGCACGCCATCCAGACGTCGGGCAACTGCATCCGCAATGTCACCGCGGACCAGTATGCCGGTGTCGATCCGGAAGAGATCGATGATTCACGCGTCTGGTCGGAACTGATTCGTCAGTGGTCGTCGCTGCACCCGGAATTTTCTTTCCTGCCGCGCAAGTTCAAGATCGCCGTGACCGGTTCGCCGCACGATCGCACCGCAGTGAAATTCCATGACATTGGGCTGATCCTGAAGCGCAGCGATGACGGCGAGGTCGGTTTCGAGGTCCTGGTCGGGGGCGGCCTCGGCCGTACGCCGATGATCGGCCGCACGATCCGCGAGTTCCTGCCGAAGGATTACCTGCTGTCCTACCTAGAGGCGATCCTGCGCGTCTACAACATGCTTGGCCGTCGCGACAACAAGTACAAGGCGCGGATCAAGATCCTCGTCCACGAGACGGGCATCGATGAACTGCGCGAGATGGTCGAAGCGGAATGGGAGAACATGAAGGAAGAGGGGATCGACCTTCCCCATGCCGAACTCGACCGGGTCCGCGGTTTCTTCACCGATCCCGATTACGAAGATCTGCCGGACAACGACCAGTTCCTTCAGGTCAAACAGTTCGAAAACCCGACGTTCGGCCGCTGGGTGCGCGCCAACGTCGCGCCGCACAAGAAATCCGGCTATGTCGTCGCCAACATCTCGCTCAAGCCCGTTGGCGGTGCGCCGGGCGATTTGACGGCGGCGCAGATGGACGCCGTGGCCGAGCTTGCGGATAAATATTCATTCGGTGAGCTTCGCGTTGCCCACGAGCAGAATCTCGTGTTCGCCGACGTCAAGAAGGCGGATCTTTTCGCGCTCTGGAAGGAACTCGACGATATTCAGCTCGGCACGCCCAACCTGGGTCTGATCAGCGATATCATCGCCTGCCCGGGACTGGACTACTGCTCGCTCGCCAACGCGCGCTCGATCCCGGTGGCGCAGCGCATTCAGCGCCGCTTTGCCGACATCAAGCGCCAGTTCGATATCGGCGCGCTGACGCTGAATATTTCCGGCTGCATCAACGCCTGCGGTCATCACCATGCCGGTCACATCGGCATACTCGGCGTCGATCGTAAGGGCGAGGAATACTACCAGCTGACGCTCGGCGGCAGCGCCGACGAGAACGCATCGATTGGCAAGATCGTCGGTCCGGCCTTTTCCAGCGAGCAGATCGTCGATGCCGTCGAAACGGTGGTGGAAACCTATCTGAAAGTCCGCAAAGACGGCGAGCCGTTCCTGGCGACCTATCGCCGGCTCGGCGAAGCGCCGTTCAAGTCCGCACTCTTCGGGGAGAAGCAACATGCCGCTGCTTAAACAAGGCCAGTTTGCCGACGATCCGTGGGTGCGGGTCGCGGACGATGCAGATATCGCCGATGAAACCGCGGTTGTCGTCAGCCTTGAGCGCTGGCAGGACGAGGCGGACGCGCTCCGGAAACGGAACGCGCCGGTTGCCGTTGCGCTGACCAACGACCAGTCACCGGCGGAGATCGAGAGCGATCTTGATGCAATCGACGCGGTGTTTCTGACGTTCCCGGCCTATACCGACGGGCGCGCGTATTCGCAGGCGCGGCTGCTACGCCAACGCTATGGCTACAAGGGCGAAATCCGCGCCACGGGCAATGTGCTGCGCGACCAGTATGCGTTCATGCAGCGCTGCGGTTTCGATACGTTCGAAGTTGCCGACGGAATCGATCCTGCCGGCTGGGACCAGTCCGCGCAGACGATGTCGGAAGGGTATCAGACCGCAGCCGACGGCGTGCAGGCAATCTGGGCCAAGCGTCACGGTCAGCAGGCGTCGGCCTGAAACGTCAGACAATCACGGATTGATAGTGCCGGCCGTCGGTCAGGCAGCGGCTGCGCCTGATCTCGACGGGGCGGCCGTCCAGTGTTTCCGCGACACGTGAAATCTCGAGCAGCGGCGTCCCGGGCTTGATGCCGAGGGCGGCGGCGTCGTCGCTGTCCGCGCCGATGGCCCGAAGCTGCTCGGACGCGCGGTGCACGGTGATGCCGTAGCGTTCCTCGTACATCTGATAAAGCTCGTTCGGCACCTCTTCGACTGCCCGCTTGTCGAGATCCGGAAACCACCGGGCCGGGACGCAGACGCTTTCCGCGATCGCTGCCTTCCCGTCCATTTCGCGTATGCGGCGGATTTCCACGACCCGGTCCTGTCGGTCGAGTTTCAGGGCGCCAGCTTCCAACCTGTCCGGACGTCGTCTGCGGCAACTGAGCACGCGGCTGGTGGTCGGCAGCTCCCGTCCGCCGTCATCGGTCACGATATGGAAGAAATGGAACAGTGCGCGTTCGGGGGTATGCACCGCGACGAACGTTCCCTTGCCCTGTCGGCGGACCACGAGATTGCGGGCGGCGAGGTCGTCCAGCGCCTTGCGCACGGTCCCCTGGCTGACCTGAAACTCGTCGGCGAGCGCGAACTCGCTGGGCAGTATGTCGCCGGGTGCCCAGACGCCGGAACCGATACGTTCCAGCACCGCGTCGCGGACAGCGGCGTATAGGGGCTGCTTTTCGGGGCGGTGAAACGGATCGTTCACGCATTTCTCCTCAAGTCTTATATAAGAGTTATAAGAATACCTTGACTCCTGCAAGGCGAAAGGTACGTTTTCACCGAGACAACATTTCCATGGAGGGAACAGTGCCTAAAGCACCGGATTTTCTTGTCCACGAAGTCGAAGACACCGTCGGCGTCGTGGTCGTCGAGACAGTCAAGAAAGGAAGCAACCTCGAAGGCTGGCTGATGGCCAAGGACAGCACGCTCAAGATCAAGAGCAAGGATGCCATTCCGCTCGGCCACAAGGTGGCGCTCAAGGACATCAAGAAGGGTGACACCATCATCAAATATGGCCACGACATCGGCAAAGCCATCGCCGACGTCAAAAAGGGCGGACACGTCCACGTTCACAACGTCAAGACGAAGAGGTGGTAATCATGGCTGCCAAGAAAACGAAAAAGCCGGCCAAGAAGGCTGTCACCAAGAAGGCCAAATCGCCGGTCGTCCCCAAGCTCGTCGAGGACGCCCCGCTTTATATCCCTGAGCCGAAATACCTGCCCATCCGGTCACGCGGCAAGCCGACGTTCACCGGGTACCGCCGCGAAAACGGCCGTGTCGGCGTGCGCAACCACGTCGTTATCCTGCCGCTTGACGATCTGTCGAACGCGGCGTGTGAAGCGGTCGCCAACAACGTGAAAGGCACGATGGCTATTCCGCACCCGTACGGCCGTCTGCAGTTCGGTGAAGACCTTGAACTGCACTTCCGTACCCTGATCGGTACCGGCTGCAATCCGAACGTCGCCGCCGTCATCGTGATCGGGATCGAAACCGCATGGACGCAGCGCGTCGTCGACGGCATCGCCAAGTCCGGTAAGCCGGTTGCGGGTTTCGCCATCGAACAGAACGGCGACCACAAGGTGATCTGGGCGGCATCGCGCCAGGCCAAGGAATACCTGCACTGGGCATCGGAGCTTCAGCGTGAGACCTGCGCGATCGACGAGCTCTGGGTGTCCGTGAAGTGCGGCGAGTCCGACACCACGTCGGGCCTGGCCTCCAATCCGACGGTCGGTAACTTCATCGACAAGATGGATGCCTGGGGTGCAACCACGTGCTTCGGCGAAACGTCCGAGATCACCGGCGCCGAAATGGTCTGTGCGACGCGTGGCAAGACTAAGGCGGCCGGCGAGAAGTTCATGAAGACCTGGCAGGCCTACATGGACGAGGTGATCGAGCCGTATAAGACGTCGGACCTTTCCGACAGTCAGCCGACCAAGGGCAACATCGAGGGTGGTCTGACCACCATCGAGGAGAAAGCCTTTGGTAACCTGGAGAAGATCGGCAAGAAAGCGAAGTACGTCGATGTCCTGGAACCGGCCGAAGAACCGGGTAAAGGCAAGGGGCTCTACTTCATGGACACGTCGTCTGCGGCGGCCGAGTGCGTCACCTTGCAGGCGGCAGCCGGTTTCGTCGTTCACCTGTTCCCGACGGGGCAGGGCAACGTCGTCGGCAACCCGATCGAGCCGGTGATCAAGCTGACCGCAAACCCGAGAACGGTTCGTACCATGCGCGAGCACATCGACTACGATTGCTCGGGCATCCTGCGCCGGGAGATGAACTTCGACCAAGCCGGTGACGGCCTGATCGACATCACGATGCGCACCTGCAACGGCCGCCTGACGGCGGCGGAAGCACTCGGTCACCGCCAGTTCGTGTTGACCAAACTCTACCGCAGCGCTTAATTGGCAGCGGCCGGTATCGATCCACGGTACCGGCCGTTCCTTTTTTCGTTTCAAGAAAGCGCAGCATGACCGACATCCTCATTACAGAATATATGGATCCGGGTGCCGTCGAGCGCCTCAAATCCGAGTTCGACGTGCACTACGATCAGGACCTGTGGGACAAACCCGATGCCATCGCGGAGGCCTTGCAGGGCGTGCCGGGGCTGATTGTCCGCAACCAGACGCAGGTGCGCGGTGTCGTGGTCGAAAATGCGGACGTCCTGAAGTGCGTCGGCAGGCTTGGTGTCGGACTCGATAATATCGATACGGACGCTTGTGCCGCCAAGGGCATCGACGTGTTCCCGGCGACGGGCGCCAATTCGGACTCGGTCGCCGAGCTTGCCATGGGCGGGCTCTACGTCATGTTCCGTAATGCCTATCACGTTACCGACGAAACCATCGCCGGCGGCTGGCCGCGCATGCGTATGATGGGCCGCGAGGTCATGGGTAAGACGCTTGCCATCGTCGGCTTCGGTTCCATCGGCAAGGCGCTGGCCTGGCGCGCCAAGGGCGTCGGCATGACCGTCACGGCGTGGGATCCCTATATCGGAATGGACAGCGCGGTCTGGGCCGAACATGGCGTTGAGCCGCGACCGAGCTTGGAAGACGTGATTTCGGATGCCGATGCGGTTTCCGTGCACGTCCCGTTGAATGACGAAACCCGGGACATGTTCGACACGACCATGATGTCGAAAATGAAATCCGACGCGGTCCTTTTCAACCTGGCGCGTGGCGGCATCGTCAACGAGGCCGATCTGGTCGCGGCGCTTAAGGCCGGAACCATTGGTGGCGCGTTTTTGGACACCTTCGATGTCGAGCCGCTGACCGCGGACAACGTTTTCAAGGATGTACCGAACCTGATGCTGACGCCGCACGCCGGCGCGCGGACCGTTGAGGCCGATGACCGGGTCTGCAATATGATTGCCGACGCGGTGGCGACCTGTCTCAGGGGCTGACGGATCATGGCACGCTGTTCCCTATCCGATCTGCACGACCTTGCCGTTGCCGTCCTGACGGCATCAAAGACGTCACCGGATAACGCGGCCGCCGTTGCCCGCGCGTTGGTCAAGGCGGACGCGGACGGTATTCCGTCACATGGGGTTTCGCGGTTGCCGGCGTATGCCGATCAGGCCAAGGCCGGCAAGGTGGATGGTTTTGCGGCACCCGACGTGACGATGCCCAAAAGCGCGTCGGTCCGTGTCGACGCGAAGTCCGGGTTCGCCTATCCGGCAATCGAAGCCGGGATTTCGGCGGCCTTGGCGAGCATCAAGGAAACCGGGATTGTCGGCCTCGCCATCGGTAATTCGCACCACGCCGGTGTCGCGGGTCATCATGTAGAGCCGTTCGCCGAAGCGGGCTACCTCGCGCTTGGATTTACCAATTCGCCGGCGGGTATCGCGCCGTGGGGCGGCAGCCGGGCGATTTTCGGTACCAACCCGATTGCGTTCGGCTGTCCGCTCAAGGGCAAACCGCCGATCATCGCCGATCTGTCGACCTCCAAGGTTGCGCGTGGCAAGATCAAGCTCGCCGCCGACAAGGGCGAAGGCATCCCGGAAGGCTGGGCCGTCGACGCCGATGGCAATCCGACCACGGATGCGAAGGCGGCCATGGGGGGCTCGCTGCTGCCAATGGGCGACGCCAAGGGGGCCGCACTGGTGATGATGGTGGAAATCCTGGCTGCGACGCTGACGGGATCAAATCACGGCTTCGAAGCATCATCGTTTTTCGACGACAAGGGGCCGCCGCCGCACATCGGACAGTTTTTCATCGTCATCGATCCTGCCGGATTCTCCGGCGGCGCCTTCGATGCGAGAATGGAAGTTCTTGCCGATGCCATCCTCTCGCAGGAGGGCACGCGTATGCCGGGCGCGCGCCGCTTCGGTATTCGTGAAACGTCGGCTCGGGACGGCGTCGACATCCCCGACAGTCTGATCGAAGACCTCAAGACCCGCGCCGGCTGAAAACCAAGCCGTCCTTACACCGTCAGTTACGTGTAATCGCCGTCTGCTACAAAGGAGCCAAGCGGTATAACGTCCGCCGGTGATCGGAAAATACGTACGGCTTTTTTGCGTCGTACCCTTTGAGGGAAATGTCCCTTCCGGTAAACTGGCGGCAATAGACGAGGAGGTGGTGCCATGATTGCCAGGCACTTAATCGCGGCGGGGGCCGTCATATTGTTATTGGTGGGGATTGTCCCGCCGAAACCGGCGAGCGCGGATGAGATCGCCCCGCGCGCTGAAGCATTCATTACCCGACTGGCGGATGACGCCATATCGAAGCTGACGGACAATAAGGTTTCCGCCGACGAACAGGAAACCCGTTTTCGCGAAATCATGAGGGAATACGTGGCCTTTCAGACGATTGCGCGATGGGTTCTGGGTGGCCGCTACTGGCGCGCTGCGAACGATGCGCAGCGTGAACGGTATTTGTCACTGTTCGAGCAGTTGATGGTCGCGACCTATGCGCACCGTTTCCAGAATTATTCGGGCGAAACCCTTGAGGTAGACAGCGTCCAGAAGATCGATGACGCGCAGGCTCTGGTTCGTACGACGCTTATGCGCCCGAATGCGGACAAGCCGCTACGCGTTGACTGGCGTGTTCGGGCCACGGAAGATAAGATCAAGGTTATCGATATCATGGTCGAAGGGCTGAGCATGGCGCAGACACAACGCTCGGAATTTTCATCGGTTCTGCGGGCAAACGGTGGTGACGTCGATGCGTTGATGGCAGATCTTGAAACGCGCCTGCAAGCCGCCCGCAAAGAGCGCATCGCCATCAACCAAGAGGCTGCCAAGAAGCCGTGAACACGTCTGCGCCGCTGCCGGAAGCAGCGATTGAAACGCCATCCGGCAAGGATGCAGCGTACGAGAACTTTCCGGTGGACTCGTTTCTGCTGCCGCCCCGTGCCCGGCCGCATGTTGCGGTATTTTACCGCTATGCCCGCGCCATAGACGATATTGCCGACAATCCCGATCTCGATGCCGACGAGAAAATTCGCCGGCTGGAGGGTTTTGCAGCCGCCGTTCGCGGCGACGCAGGCGTGGAAAGCGCGTTTGAAACCGGTACGCGGATGCGTGACAGTCTGCTTGCATCCGGTGTTCCCGAACGCCATTGCCTGGATCTCGTCGATGCGTTCAAGCAGGACGCGGTCAAGTCGCGCTATGACGACTGGGATGACTTGATGGGATATTGCCTGCGCTCTGCGGCGCCTGTCGGACGGTACCTGATCGACCTGACCGGTGGAACGACGGACGACTACGCGTCGTCGGACGCGCTTTGCAATGCGCTACAGGTCATCAACCATCTACAGGATTGCAAGGATGACTATGTCTCGCTGGATCGGGTTTATCTGCCGATGAACTGGATGCGCGACGCTGGCGCCGATGTACAGATGTTGAGCGCCGACAGCGCGGCGCCCCAGTTGCGGGCCGTCATCGACCGGTGCCTCCGCGCCACGGCGGACCTCATGACGGATGCGCGGCCGTTGCCGGGCACGGTCGCCAGCCGGCGGCTTGCGATGGAAAGTGCCGCGATCATTCGGATCGCCGATGCGCTGATCGCGAAGCTATCCAGATACGACCCGCTGGGGCAGCGGGTGGAATTAAGTAAACTCGGTTACGCCCGGTGCGTTATTCGGGGCGCGGCGGCCGGGATGTTTGCCTGAGGCATCTGGAATGACCATCCTTGCCCTCCTGTCCTTTTCGATCTGGCTGTATCTGCTTCTTTTTCACGGCCGGTTCTGGCAGTCAGATCAATTACTTAATTCAAATTCAGTTAATTCAACGCTGCCGGACGTCGTTTGCGTCATCCCGGCACGTGACGAAGCTGAAAGTATCGGCCGCACCGTGCGTTCGCTGCTGGATCAGGATTATGCCGGCGACCTCTCGATCATTGTCGTCGACGACAACAGCACCGACGGCACGGCCGAGGCGGCCCGCGCCGCTACCAGGGATAAATCGGAGGAAAGCCGCCTGCGGGTCATCGACGGTGCGCCGCTTGAGGACGGTTGGGTGGGCAAGATGTGGGCGGTCAGCCAGGGCGTGGACGCCGCCGGGGATGCGACATTCATTCTTCTGACCGATGCCGATATCGCGCACGCGCCGGACAACGTTTCACGGTTGATGATGAAAGCAGAGGACGGCGGGTACGGTCTGGTCTCGCTGATGGTCAAGCTGCGATGCCGGTCATTCTGGGAGCGGCTGCTGATCCCGGCATTTGTTTATTTCTTCCAGAAACTTTACCCGTTTCCGCGGGTTAACGACCCGTCCGGCAAGCTGGCAGCCGCTGCCGGGGGGTGCATGCTGGTTCGTGCAGAGACACTTGCCGATGCGGGCGGCATCGCGGCCATCCGTGACCGTGTTATCGACGATTGTGCGCTCGCGCATTTGCTCAAGCCGCATCGCCCGGTATGGCTCGGTTTGACCAAGGATACGGTTAGCCTTCGGGCATATGACGATCTCACGCAGATCTGGCGGATGGTGACACGGACCGCATACGTACAACTGAACCACAGTCCGTTGCTGTTGGCGGGGACGATTGTCGGCATGCTGGTTCTCTATCTGGTGCCGGTTGCCGCCCTGCTGGCAGGAATAGTGGCGGAAAATGGTACGCTGGTGACGCTCGGCGGCGGCACCTGGCTGGTCATGGCGTGGACGTTCCTGCCGACGCTGGATCTTTACCGTCTGAATGCAGGATGGGCGCTGACGCTGCCGGTCGCCGGGGTCCTTTATGCCCTGATGACCATGGATTCCGCGCGTTTACACTATCTCGGGCGGGGTGGGGCGTGGAAGGGCCGCACGTATCCCTGAGGGCCGCGCCAGCAAACGGGTGACGTGCTCGGGGCGGTAGTGTATCCATGCCGCCATGAACATGCATCAGGCATTGCCGCTTGAGCCGGATCTGCCGGCCAGCCCGCCCGACGCCTACGTCGAGGCGCTGGTCAGGCGTGCCGGGACGTCTTTCTTCTGGGGCATGCGGCGTTTGGAAGCGCCACGCCGCAGGGCTGTATTCGCCGTCTACGCATTTTGCCGCGACGTCGACGATATCGCCGACGGGAATTTGCCGCTGGACAGAAAACGCGAGCTTCTGGATGCCTGGCGCGCCGAGATTGAACTTCTCTACGGCGGTGCTTGCTATCACCCTATTTCGCAGGCGCTGTCGGCGCCTGTGCAGACATTCAATCTGCAGAAGGCCGACTTTCTTGCCGTTATCGACGGCATGGAAATGGACGCGCAGCCGCGTGTCCGTATCGCCGACATGGATGAACTTTTGCTCTACTGCGACCGCGTGGCATCCGCGGTCGGCCGTTTGAGCGTCAGGATATTCGGACTGGGCGAGGACGAGGGAATTGCCCTGGCGCATGAGCAGGGACTTGCGCTGCAACTGACGAACATCCTGCGCGACATCGTCGAGGACGCCGGGCGGGACCGGGTATACCTGCCTGCGGACATGCTGGCCGCGGCCGGGGCCGGCGGAGACGGCGTAGAGGATATTGTTACCGCGCCGGGGCTGCCCGACCTGTGTGAAGATCTTGCCGCACGGGCAGAAAAGCACTTCACCGCTGCCGATGCCATCATCGCCAAAGCCGACCCGGTTGCCGTGCGCCCGGCGTTAATGATGATGCAGGTTTACCGGCGGATTCTGGAAAAGCTGCGGAAACGGGGATGGGCGCGCCTGGAGCAGGACGTCGGCCCGTCCAAGTTCGAGAAGATCATGATTGCAATCCGTTATGGGGTTTTCGGGTGACGGAAAAGCGTGCCTTTGTTATTGGCGCCGGCGTTGCCGGGCTGGCCGCCGCCACGTCGCTTGTCGAAAACGGCGTTGCCGTCACGGTGCTGGAAGCGGCGCCACAGGCCGGCGGCCGCTGCCGCAGCTTTTTTGACAAGCAACTCGGATGCGATATCGACAACGGCAACCACCTGGCCCTGAGCGGGAACCTGGATGTCATGGCGTACCTGCGCCGTGTCGGCGCACGTGACGAAATCGATGAACTGGCGCCGGTATTCCCGTTTTACGACCTCGCTAGCGGTGAACACTGGGAAATTGCGCTTGGCCGGGGGCGCATTCCGTGGCGCCTGCTGTGCCCGCATCACGGCATTCCGGGCACGCGGCTCGTTGATTTCTGGCGAAGCCGTAAAGTGCTGTCGGCCACGCCGCAAGAGACGGTGGCTGAGGTGCTTGGTGATACAGGGGCGCTATACGAGAAGTTCTGGAAGCCCTTTTCCGTCGCCGTGCTCAACACCGAGCCCCAACACGCGGCGGCGGCACTGCTGACGCCGGTGATTTCGGAAACATTGATGCAGGGCGGCGACGCCTGCCGTCCGGTGCTGGCGAAGCGTGGCCTCGGTTTCAGCTTCGTGGATCCCGCGTTGGACTATCTTCGGTCCAATGGTGCGGAGGTGCGGCTCGGCGTGCGGTGCCGGGAAATCGCGATCAGCCAAGGCCGCGTGCAGGCACTGGATGTGGAAGGCGAGCAACTGCAGATACGTGACGGCGATATCGTGATTTCCGCATTGCCGCCGGGCGTCGCGTCGGACCTGCTGCCCGGGCTTTCAGCACCACGGGACTTCCGTGCCATCGTCAATGTGCACTTTCGTCTTGGACAGCCGCAGGAAACGCCAAGGATTGTGGGACTCACAGGCGGGCTGGCGGAATGGCTGTTTGTACGGGGCGAGGTGGCTTCGGTGACGATTAGTGCCGCCGAACATGTGGTCGACGAGGCTGCCGACGCCATCGCCCAGCGTGTTTGGCAGGAAATCTCCCGCGTTCCGGGGGTGGCACGCCCGGACATGCCGCCCGTTCGTGTAATCAAGGAAAAGCGCGCGACCTTTGCCCAGACTGTACAGGAAATCGGCCGTAGACCGGGGCATTCGACAGCGCACGCCAATCTCTGGCTGGCCGGCGACTGGACGGATACGGGGCTGCCTGCGACCATCGAGGGCGCGGTTCGTTCCGGGCACAGATGTGCGGCCTTGGCCTTGAATACGTGACGAAATTTTGACACAAGTTTATGGTCTCGCTTGGCTTCATTAGACGTTTTACGCGCAACGCTCCTGAGGAGCCGAACGCCCAAAAGGAACCCGTCTTTGGTTGAATTCAGCGCTCAGGCAGCGTCCGGTGGAAACGACTCTCTCGAACAGGTCGAGCGTGTCGTGGCGACGTCGCGCGAATGGTATTTGAACGAACAGCATGATGACGGTCATTGGGCGTTTGAGCTTGAGGCCGATGCAACGATTCCGGCGGAATATATCCTTCTCAATCATTACCTCGGCGAGCCGAATGATGAGATCGAGGAGAAACTCGCCGTATACCTTCGTCGTGTGCAGGAAAAGAAACACGGCGGCTGGCCGCTCTATCATGACGGCGACTTCAATATCAGCGCCTCGGTGAAAGCCTATTATGCGCTGAAACTGGTCGGTGACGACCCGGAAGCGCCGCACATGAAGGCGGCCCGTGATGCGATCCTGGCGCATGGCGGTGCGGCCAAGGCCAACGTGTTTACCCGCATCGCGCTGGCACTGTTCGAACAGGTGCCGTGGCGGGCCGTGCCGGTGATGCGTGCCGAGGCACTTCTGTTGCCGCGCTGGTCGCCGTTTCATATCGACAAGGTCTCGTACTGGTCGCGCACGGTCATGGTGCCGCTGCTGATCCTCGCCGTTCTCAAGCCGAAGGCGCAGAACCCGCGCCGGGTGGGTATCCCGGAACTGTTCGTTCGTCCCGCTAACGACGAGGACGAATACATGGTCAATCCGACCGGGCACTGGATCGGGACCCTTTGCATGGGGATCGACCGGATCGCCAAATTGGTCGAACCGTTTTTCCCGTCGGGGATCGAAAAGAAAGCGATCAAACGTTGCCTCGATTTCATCGGTCCGCGGTTGAACGGTGAAGACGGGCTGGGCGCGATTTTCCCGGCGATGGCGAATACCGTGATGGCGTTCGATGCCTTGGGGTATTCCCGGGATCATCCGGACTACGTCATTGCGCGGGAATCCATCGATAAGCTGCTCGTCTTCAAGAACGGCGAAGGGTATTGCCAGCCGTGCCTGTCGCCGATCTGGGACACGTCCCTTGGTGGGCATGCGCTTATGGAAGCAGGCCTGGACATTGGCGAAAAGGCGCTCAGCGCCGCGACAGACTGGCTGGCAGAACGCCAGATTCTCGACGTAAAAGGGGACTGGGAAGTCAACCGCCCCGGGCTCGAGCCGGGCGGCTGGGCGTTTCAATACAACAACGATTATTACCCCGACGTCGACGATACGGCCGTCGTCGGCATGCTGCTGCATCGTGCCGATCCGGAGCGATACGGCGAGGCGATCCGGCGCGCGGAGGTCTGGATCGAGGGAATGCAGTCGAAGAACGGCGGCTGGGGCGCTTTCGATATCGACAACGAATACTATGTCCTGCAGCACATCCCGTTCGCCGATCACGGTGCGCTGCTCGATCCGCCGACAGCGGACGTGAGTGCGCGCTGCGTCTCATTTCTGGCGCAGCTTGGCCACGGCATGGAGCGTGAAAGCGTGCGTCGCGGCGTCGAGTACCTGAAACGCGAGCAGGAACCCGACGGCTCCTGGTTCGGCCGCTGGGGCAACAACTATGTTTACGGGACCTGGTCCGTGCTTTGTGCGCTGAACGCGGTCGGCGAGGACATGAATGCGCCCTATATCCGCAAGGCCGTGGAATGGCTCAAGGCCCGGCAGTGCGCCGACGGCGGGTGGGGCGAAGATTGCGCCAGTTACTGGCAGCATCGCCGTGACGAGGTGAAAACGTCGACGCCGTCACAGACGTCGTGGGCCGTGCTTGGCCTGATAGCCGCGGGCGAGATCAAGTCCAACGCGGTCGAGCGCGGGATCGAGTACCTGATGAACGCGCCCCGCGAAGGCGGCAACTGGGGAGAAGAGTATTTCAACGCCGTCGGCTTCCCACGCGTGTTCTACCTGCGCTATCACGGGTACAGCGCATATTTCCCCATGTGGACATTGGCGCGTTACGTCAATCTGTCGCGCGCCAACGAGCGCACGCCGAAATACGGTATGTGAACCCGGTGCCGCGCATCGGCATCATTACCGGCGTTAAATCCGAAGAAGCCGCGCTCGCGCCGATCATGGGGAGTGTCGAGGCACCTTACGTCCGCCTCTCGGGGGCGCGGCCGGCCCGCGCTCGTGCCGGGGTCGAGGCGCTGATCGGGCTCGGTGTCGATGCCCTTGTCAGCTTCGGGAGCGTCGGCGCCGTTTCGCCGGATCAGAAACCGGGCGACCTGCTGGTCGGCACATCCGTCCTGGATGACGACGGCGGCCGGTATACGCCTGACGAGGACTGGTCCGCCCGGATCGCCGATGTTTCAGGCGCCAGACCCGCTACCGTGATCGGGATCGACTATATTGCGCATGCCCGCGACAAGGCCCGCTTCGCGGCGCAGGATATCGCCGGCATCGACATGGAAAGTCACTGCGTGGCCAAGCTTGCCGGAGAGGCCGGCGTGCCGTTTGCCGTACTGCGCGCGGTGGTCGATCCGTATGACTTCGAATTTCCGGACTATGTACTCGATGCGGTGCGGCCGGACGGCAGTATCAGCTTACTGCCCGTGATCGCCGGTGTGGCAACCCAGCCCTGGACAATCGGGCGGCTGCTCGATCTCAATCGTTTCAATAAATCGGCGATGGAGTCCCTAGGCGGCGCGGCCCGCGTCCTTGGCCCGGGCCTCGGCTTTTTCACGCTCTAGTTTCTGCGTCATCGTTTCCACTAGGTTCTCGAAGACGAACTCGGCAGGACGCTGGTTCTCAAGCGCGATTTCGGGCGCCATGGGCTTTTCCGTATCGACGCCGCGCAGGAACACTTTCAGTGCCTTAAGGGGATGCTTCACCGTATCGGCAACGGCGGTCGGCTCGTAGCCGCAATGCACCATGCAGTTGGCGCATTTCTCGTAATTTCCGGTGCCGTACTGATCCCAGGGCGTGTCGTCCATAAGCTCCCTGAACGTCTTGGCATAGCCTTCGCTCAGGAGATAGCAGGGTTTCTGCCAGCCGAAGATATTGCGGGTCGGATTGCCCCACGGCGTGCAATGGTATTGCTGATTGCCGGCGAGGAAATCCATGAACAGCGTGGACTGGCTGAACTGCCACTTCTTGTCGCCCTTGAGGCGGAAGATGTTGCGGAACAGTTCCTTGGTCTTGCCACGTTTCAGGAAGTGCTCCTGGTCGGGGGCGCGCTCATAGGCGTAACCCGGCGAAATCGTGATCCCTTCGACCTGCAGTTCGTTGGTGCAGAAGTCGAAGAATTCGGCGCATTCCTCCGCCGTCATCTGGTCGAACAGCGTGCAGTTAACGTTGACCCGGAAGCCGCGTGCCTTGGCTGCCTTGATTGCGGCAACGGCGCGTTTGAATGTGCCGGCCTGCGCGACGGCGTGGTCGTGATGTTGCTCAAGGCCGTCCAGATGCACCGAAAAGGTGAGATACGGCGATGGCGTAAAATCGTCGAGGCGCTTTTCCAGCAACAGGGCGTTGGTGCAAAGGTAGACGAACTTTTTGCGCGCCACGATGCCTTCGACGATCTGTTTGATCTCTTTGTGGATCAGTGGTTCGCCGCCGGGGATCGAGACAATCGGCGCGCCGCAATCGTCGACGGCTTCCATGCATTCATCGAAGCTCAGGCGCTTGTTGAGGATATTGTCCTCGTAGTCGATCTTGCCGCAGCCGGGGCACGCCAGATTGCAGCGGAACAACGGCTCTAGCATCAGCACAAGCGGATACTTCTCAACGCCTTTGATGCGCTGTTTCATGATATAGGCGCCGACGCGGACCTGCTGGATCAGGGGAACGGCCATGTCAGTCTCCGGCCGCTTCGGCACGCTGGACGTCCAGCAATTCGCGCGGCAGCTTGAAAACCACGTTTTCTTCGGCACCTTCGAGATTGCTGACGGTTGCACCGCGCACTTCGGAAATCCGTGCAACGACGCCCTGTACGAGTTCTTCCGGCGCCGATGCGCCGGCGGTCAGGCCGACCTTACTCACACCTTCGAGCCACTTGTCCTCGATCATCGACGCGTCGTCGATCAGATACGACGGGGTGCCGTTCTCTCCGCCGAGTTCGGCCAACCGGTTCGAGTTCGAGCTGTTCTTGGCTCCGACGACCAGCAGAAGGTCGACGACTTTCGAGAGTTCGCGTACCGCCTGCTGCCTGTTCTGCGTTGCATAGCAGATGTCCTTGACGTCGGGCCCGACAATACTCGGAAAGCGTTTCTTGAGTGCGTCGATGGTCGTCCGAGTCTCGTCTACCGAAAGCGTCGTTTGCGTGACGTAAGCGAGTTTTTCCGGATCCCGGACCTCAAGGTTGTCGACCTCACTTGGATCGCTGACCAGCAGAACACCGCCCGGAATGCGGCCCTGCGTTCCCTCGACTTCCGGATGGCCGCGGTGGCCGATCAGAATGACCTGGCGTTCGCGGGCCGCCTGGTTTTGGCCTTCCTTGTGAACCTTGGATACCAGCGGGCAGGTTGCATCGATCACGGGCAGGTCGCGGTTGCGTGCCGCGTCTTCGACCTTCTCGGCGACGCCATGGGCGCTGAAAATCGTGACGGCGCCGTCGGGAATCTCGTCAACTTCGTCGACAAAGATGGCCCCCTTGGCGCGAAGCGATTCGACCACATGCTTGTTGTGTACGATTTCGTGGCGCACGTAAATCGGTGGGCCGTACTTCAGCAGCGCGCGTTCTACGATTTCGATGGCGCGCTCGACGCCGGCGCAGAAACCGCGTGGGTTCGCAAGAATGATTTCGATTGGTTCGCTCATAAATCCAACAAATCCCGGGGGTGTCTCGGTGTTGCCTGCAACGTTATCGAATGCCGACAATAACTTACAGGTGGCCCGCAAATAACCTTTATCAATGGGTGTTTAACGTTTTTGGGCCGGATTTTCCATGGAAAACTCCGAAAATCGGTGCTTGTTTTGCAGAGATAACGCAGGAGTGAACGGTGAAGTTAAGCAAGGGGCCATATCTGGTAACCGGCGCGACCGGCTTCGTTGGGTCGGCGGTGGCGCGTGCCCTGTCCGCGCGCGGTGCAGACGTCCGCGTCCTGGCGCGCCCCGGTAGTGACAGACGCAACCTCGACGGCATCGACGTCACCGTTTATGAGGGCGATCTGCTGAAGCCCGAAACCCTGACGGCAGCGCTTTCGGGGTGCGAGGGCGTGTTCCATGTTGCGGCCGATTACCGTCTTTGGACACGCGATCCGGACGCCATGTTCCGGGCCAACGTCGACGGATCGCGGGCGTTGCTGGCGGCGGCACAGGATGCCGGTGTGAAACGCGCCGTATACACGTCGAGTGTTGCGGTATTGGGTATCGATCCGGCCGGGCGCCCTGCGGACGAAGATACCCCCGTAACCTATGCGGACATGATCGGTGTTTACAAGCAATCCAAGTACAGGGCCGAAGTGGCCGTGAATGAGGTGATCCGCGATACGGGACTGGACTGTGTCATCGTCAATCCGTCGACGCCGATCGGGCCAAGGGATGTTAAGCCGACACCGACGGGCCGGTTGGTCCTGGAAGCGGCAGGCGGCCGGATGCCGGCTTATGTCGATACGGGGTTGAATGTGGCGCATGTCGACGACGTCGCGGCCGGACATCTTCTGGCTTATGAAAAAGGAAAGACGGGCCGTCGCTATATTCTTGGCGGCGAGGATATGACGCTTAAAGACATTCTGTATGCCGTTGCCGGGTTTGCCGACGTAAAGCCGCCGTTGATGCAGATCCCGCGGGCGCCGATTTATCCGATCGCATGGATGGCGGAGCGTTGGTGCGCGATGACGGGAAAAGGCGAACCGTTTGCGACGGTGGACGGCCTTAAAATGTCGAAGAAAAAGATGTTCTTTTCGAGCAAGCGGGCTGAATCGGAACTTGGCTACACGCACCGGCCCGGCCGCGATGCGCTTCGCGATGCCGTCGGCTGGTTCCGTGAAAACGGATACCTGACCGGTTCTTGACTCATCCGGGCAATGGATAAAGATACGCTCCCGAAACCGTAGGGAATTTCGCATGCACGCCATTATCCTAGCCGCCGGCGTCGGCAGCCGCCTTTTTGGTGACAGCCGTACGCAACCGCCGAAGAGTCTGATCGAGTTCGAAGGTAAGACGCTGCTGGCACGGCATATCGAGAATCTGCTGGCACTCGGCGTCGAGAAACTCACATTGGTCGTGGGCTATCGGAAGGAACAGGTCGCCGGCGAGGCGGAGCGATGCGCGCCCGACGGGTTTCTGGAAATCATCGAGAACCCGATGTATCGGGGCGGCAGCATCATTTCCATGTGGTATGCGCGGGAAACCTATCGCCGTGGCGAGAGCGTACTGTTCATGGATGCGGATACGCTATATGACACGGAAATCCTTAAGCGTCTGGTCGACAGTTCGAACGACAGTGCCTTTGTCTATGACGATGATCTCGACGAAGGGGACGACCCGGTCCGCATCTGCCTGCGCGACGGGATGGTCGTCGATTTCGGGAAGCGCATCGTCGGCCAGTTCGACGCCATGGGCGAATGGCCGGGTTTCATGAAGGTCTCGCCTGAAACCGGACCGTTGCTCGCAGCATCGCTCGAGAACCACATCGAAGGCGGCCAGTTGATGTCAACCTACGAAGAAGCAATTCGCGATGTGCTGGTCGGCGGGCCTACAGGCGTGTTCGGTATTGTCGATGCTTCGGACCTGAACTGGATCGAAATCGATTTCCCGGAAGATCTTGAACGTGCGCGCGAGGTTATCCTGCCGAAACTGAACGGCTAGGCACGACAGCTTGTCCGCCGCGGCGATTGTGTTTGCCGGCTCCGGCCCCGATGATCACGTCAATAAGATCAATATCGTAACGGGGAGAAGACATGCCGACTGACAATTCGAACCAAGGCGCCGCGCCCTTGCGCATCTTGGGCAGGAACAATTCTTTTAACGTCCGAAAGGTGCTGTGGGCTTGCGAAGAGCTCGGCATTCCGTTCGAGCGGGAGGATTACGGACGGGGGTTCCGTTCCTGCGACAGCCCTGAATTCCTGGAACTGAATCCGGCGGCGCAGGTTCCCGTTGTCATCGACGATGGCCACGTCATGCGCGAATCGAATGCGATTGTCCGCTATCTGGCTGCAAAGTGCGGCAACGAGACCCTTTATCCGTCATACCTCGTTCGCCGCCAGGCGATCGAACAATGGATGGATTGGGTTGCCTACGATGTAACGCATGCGTTACGCGGCGCTTTTCTGGGTGGACAGTTGCGCGAACACCCGTGGGACAACGAATGGTTCGTGGAGCAGGGACGTGCCGACCTCATTCACGAGATCAGTCTTCTCGACGCTCATCTTGCCGGTAATGGTCCTTACGTGACCGGCAACGACTTTACCGTGGCGGACATACCTGTCGGCCTGGTGGTCAACCGCTGGTTCATGATAGACGGCCTTGAACGGCCGCAACTGGAGGCTGTCGCGGCATATTATGAACTGTTGAGCGAACGCCCCGCGTACCTTCGCCATGGGCGTAACGGACTGCCCTGACGGATCGTCAAACGCGGAAGACGTAGTCCTTGTCCGGATCGCGGTCGATGTCCGGCGGGAAGTTCTTGTGCTTGTCGGCGTAGTATTGCGCCATGTGATTGCCCGCCGAGGCCCGATTGTAGGTGGCATAATAAATACGGCGGATGCTGTCGCTCATGTTGGCTTCAGAGGCGTGCGGCGCATAGCAGTCGAAAAACACGATGTCGCCCGGCTCGGTCGGAACGGGCAGGAAGTCCATGCCCTTCATCTCGTCGTCGTTCAGTGGCTCCCAGGATTTGACCAGGCCAGTCTTGTGGTGACCGGCGACAAGCTGGAGACAGCCGTTCTCAAGGGTCGCCCGGTCGATGCTGACCAGGGCCGAAATGAAGAAGTCGGCGTAGGTGTCCCAGCCGGCCTGGCTGTCCTGGTGAGGGGCAAATCCGCCGCCGCCCGGCATTTTGAAATTGACCTTTTCCTTGAACAGAACGGCCGGCTCGCCAAGAAGCTGCGAAACCGGTGCGCTCAGCGCCTCCGTTAGCTTTTCGAAGCCTTCATGGAACGGGGCGATGTTCTCGATCCGGTTGACCAGGTCTTCGCCGTCCTTGCGGCTTTTCTCGTGATAAACCCAATGCTTTCCCGACTCTTCGGGCATTGCCAGCAGTTCTTTCGTCCACGTGTCGATCAAACCCATGTCCTCGGCGTTAAAGCCGCTGCGCTTGACCAAATAGCCGTCGCGTTCGAACGCCGCGATATCTTCGTCAGTCAGATTGGGAGTGTTCAGCATGATCTTTCCTGCCTGGAAAATTCGGCCTTCGTATAGCTGCTGACGGCGTGCATGTCACGGGTATCTCTTGAGCGTTTCGGGCTGGAGAGGTATAGCCTTGTGCAACGTCCCCATACACCAGATTTTCGGAAGGTTGTCAGCATGGCCGAGCCAAACCGCAGTGACGTCGAAAATAGCGTCACGCGCAGGAAAACAACGCTGTTGAAGGGGATGCTGCAATCCCCCGAGCTTGAGTTCATCATGGAGGCTCACAACGGTCTGTCCGCGAAGATCGTCGAGGAGGCCGGTTTCAAGGGCATCTGGGCGTCCGGTCTGTCGATGTCGGCTGCATTGGGGGTACGCGACAGCAACGAAGCTTCGTGGACGCAGGTTCTGGACGTGCTTGAGTTCATGTCGGACGCGTCGTCACTGCCGATCCTCGTTGATGGCGACACGGGCTGGGGCAACTTCAACAACCTGCGCCGCGCGGTGCAGAAGTTTCACCAACGCGGGATTGCCGGCATCTGCATTGAGGACAAGTTGTTCCCGAAGACAAACTCCTTCATCGGCGAGGGCCAGCCGCTCGCCGACATGGACGAGTTTTGCGGCAAGATCAAAGCCGGCAAGGACAGCCAGCTCGACGACGATTTTCAGATCGTCGCCCGGGTCGAGGCGCTTATCGCCGGCTGGGGCCTCGATGAGGCACTGCGCCGGGCCGAGGCCTACCACGAGGCCGGTGCCGACGCGATCCTGATCCACTCGAAAAAATCCACGTCCGATGAGGTGGTCTCGTTCCTGCGCGAATGGGGTGACCGTTCGCCGGTGGTCCTCGTTCCGACGAAGTACTACACGACACCGACCTCGGTCTTCGAGGAAGCCGGGGCGTCGATGGTGATCTGGGCCAATCACAACATGCGTGCGGCGATCACGGCAATGCGCGAGGCGACTAACCGGATCTTCCGTGACAAGTCGCTCGAAGGGGTCGAACGCGAGGTCGTGACCGTTAGCGACGTTTTCGACCTGATGGGCAACGCCGAGTTGGCGGACGCCGAACGGCGCTATCTGCCGAAGCGTGCCGACGGTGCCAGGGCTGTCGTCCTTGCCGCATCCCGCGGATCGAGCTTTGGCGATATGACCGAGGACAAGCCCAAGTGCATGCTCGAGGTTCGTGGCCAGCCTTTGCTGCGCCGCCTGGTCGACATCTTCAGGGCCGGCGGCGTACGTGACGTCACAGTGGTCCGTGGCCACCGCAAGGAAGCCATCAACCTGCCGGACATCAGCACGGTCGATAACGATCTGTATGAACGCGGTGGCGAGGTGTCGAGCCTCGCTTGCGCGATGGACGCGTTACAGGGGCCCTGTTACGTCGCCTACGGGGATATCCTGTTCCGCCAGTACTTCATCGATCTGGTCGAGGAATCGGATGCAGACATCACCGTTGTCGCCGATGCACAGTGGCAGGCGCGCACCTCGGAATCGGGCGAGTGGGTCCGCGATTTCGTGACCTGCACGCGGCCGTACTCGGCATCGTACCTGGTTGAGGACCCGGCCTACCTGGTGTCCGCCGGAGAGGATATCGCGGAAGATCAGCGCCACGGTGAGTGGACAGGGCTGATGCGCCTCAGCGAGAAAGGGGCGCAAGTCGTCCGGGACGAGATCGACGCGATCCGCAACGATGGGTCCCTGAACGGCATGGACATTCCACAACTTCTGACGCGCCTTGCGCAAAAGGGTCAAAAGATCGCCGTCGTGTACGTGAGCGGGCAATGGCTGGACGTGGACGATTACGCGGACCTTATCAAGGCAGGTCAGTTCCTGTGATCGACGCCGGGACATTTCTGAGCAAGGCAAAGCTTAAGGGGTTCGACTTTTTCACGGGCGTACCGTGCTCTTTCCTGACGCCACTCATCAACGGCGTATTGAACGACCATGACGCACGGTATGTCGCCGCGGCCAGCGAGGGGGAGGCCGTGGCAATCGCTGCGGGCGCGTGGCTTTGCGGTCGCGAAACCGTGGTGATGTTTCAGAACTCCGGTCTCGGCAACGCGGTCAATCCGCTGACGTCGCTGAACTATCCTTTCAGGATACCGTCGCTCGTCATCTGCACGTGGCGCGGCGGCCCGGGTCTTTCGGACGAACCCCAGCACGAACTCATGGGCGAGATCACGCCCGATCTGTTCGAGGTGATGCGCATTCCGCACAGCCTGTTTCCCACGGAAGAGGATCGTGTCTTGCCGATGCTCGATGACGCTGTCGCGCAGATGGCGGAGAGCCAGCTGCCGAGCGCATTCATCATGCAGAAAGGCGATGTCGCGGATCAGGATCTGGGTGACGTGGAGTCACCGGTCGCGGTTCTGGACGGCACGATAGAAGACCTGCGGACGAATGGCGCATTCCCGAGCCGCTACGACAGTCTGACGGCAATGCTGGGCGTCGTGCCGGACGACGCCGGGATCATCGTGACGACGGGCAAATCGGGCAGGGAATTGTTCACGATCGCCGACCGCGAACAGCACCTCTATCAGGTCGGATCGATGGGCTGCGCCGCCGGCATGGGGCTTGGCGTGGCGCTGAACACGAAAAAGCCGATCGTGGTCGTCGACGGTGACGGCGCCTTGATGATGAAGATGGGCACGCTCGCGACGATCGGAGCTTATGCGCCCAGGAACTTGGTACATCTGGTGCTCGACAACGGCACATACGATTCGACGGGCGGCCAGCCAACCGTGTCGGGAGGGGTCGATTTTGCGGCATGCGCCGTCGCCTCGGGTTATAAGCGTGGCGTTCGCGTGGATGACATCGCCGGTCTCGATAAAGCGCTTTCCAGTGCATTGACTGGCGACGGACCGACACTCATCCACATGAAGATCGCACCCGGGTCGCTCTCCAAACTGGGGCGACCGACGGTGAAACCGTCGGACGTTGCGCGACGGTTCAAGGCGTTCCTGGCGAAAGATTAGCAATGTCCCACAACACCTGGATTCACAAGATTGCGCGAGCGACCATTGTGCGGCCGCTTGCCAGGACGTCGGTGACGCCGAACCAGGTGACCACGGTGCGCATCGTGGCCGGCGTGGGGGCGGCGATGGCCCTTGCGCACGGCAGTGTCGAATGGGCCAACTATGGCGCCGTTCTTTTCATTCTGTCGATGTTGCTGGACCGTGCGGACGGCGATCTGGCGCGTATGACCGGGCGAACCAGTCCGGGCGGACATACCTATGACCTGTTTGCCGATGCGCTCTGCAACGCATTGATTTTCGTCGGGCTTGGGATCGGGCTGCGCGCAAGCGAGTTCGGGTTGTGGTCGATCCCGATGGGCATTTTGGCGGGCGCTGCGGTGGCAACGATCCTGATGCTCGTCATACGCATAGAGGGCCTTCAAGGCGCGCGCGCAGCCGAGATCGGCGGTATCTTCGGCTTCGACCCGGATGACGCCATGCTGGCGATTCCGATCGCGGTTCTCTTGGGGTGGTCGGAAGGCCTGCTGGTCGCCGCCACGATCGGTGCGCCGGCTTTTGCGTTGTTCTTCCTGTTCCTGTTCAGGAAATTGCTCAGGTCCGGGCCCGCATCCTGAGCAGCGTCACGCAGGTATAAAGGCAGTAAATCGTCGCGCCGATCCCGGCGGCGATGAAAAACGGGTACAGAAACCCGAGCCATGTCACCGGCCAGAGCAGGTAAATGCCGTCTTCAAGTTCGAACCCGGCGAACCCCGGATAGCCGACAGCGTCGCCCGTCTCGTCGCCGCCGGTTTGCTTGTCGATACCGAGGTTGGTGAACATCGAAATGATCGCTGCCGCCGCGCCGCCAGATCCGAGGACGACGGCCCAGATTCCGAGGCCGCTGTCCTTGAAACCCCAGCCCATGCAGAAAAAAAGCGCGGCATAGCTGATGGATCCGACGATGTAGTCGAGGTAGTAGCCAAGTCTGGACGTCTTGCCGGACTGCCGTGCGAGTTCGCCGTCGAAGTGGTCGAGGAAGCGGGCCAGCACAAACAGGCCAGCGCCCCACGTCGCCGAAGCCGGCTCGCCCGTCGCCAGCAGCGCCGCACCCGTCAACGCAATGAACAGGGTCACCATGGAAACATGGTTGGGTGTAACCGGTGTCCGCACCAGCGGGCGGACCATCCATGCGGCAATGCGTTGGTCGTAAGGCGGGTTTTTCATGCCCATGGCGCGCTCCTAGCGTTTTGCCGGACGTTGTGCGGTCCCCGGCATACTGTCAAGAACGGTTGTTCCGGGCGGGTACGCTTCGTATAAGCCCCTGAGTGCCTGATCGATCGGGAGAACCAGGTGGCGCCAGCAACGGACAACGGATTGGGACACGCGTTCGCCGATGGGGTCGCCCGGTGGGTGGATTGGTGTCAGCGTCGTGCGGCAACAGTGCTGCTGGCAACGCTACTCGTATGTGCGGGGGCGGCGTATTACCTGGCTCACAACCTCGCCATCGACACGGATACCGAGGACATGCTCTCGGCGGAACTCGCGTTTCGCCAGAACGCCATCAAGCTTGACGAGGCATTCCCGCAACTCGAGGACAATCTCCTCGTCGTTTTGGAAGCGCCGAATTCGGATGCCGCCGATTACGGGGTAAGGCGTCTGGCTGCGGCGATGTCTGCACGGGACGATATTTTCGAGAATGTCTATTCGCCGGAGTCGGATCCCTACCTGAGGAAACACGGCCTCCTTTATCTCGACCCGAATGAACTGGAGGCGCTCGCGACGCGTCTCGCGGCGGCGCAGCCGTTTCTTGGCACTCTTTGGCAACAGCCGAACCTGGCCGGCCTTGGTGACATGCTCAGTCTCTTGGCACAGGCAGGGGATACGGCAACGCTGGGCGAAGCGGCGGCGGTGCTCGACCGCATGGCTGGCGTCGCGGAGCGCGTCCGAAACGGCGAGGACGCCAGGCTCGTGTGGTCGGACTTGCTGCTGGGCGCGCCCGCGTCGGCAGGGACGGTTCGACGCTTGATCCAGACCCGGCCGAAACTGGATTACGGCTCGCTGCATCCGGCGGCCCGAGCCAGCGATGCGGTGCACGACATTGCCGCGCGCGAAGGGTTTGCCACGGACGGATACCGCATTCGCCTGACCGGATCGGCGGCGCTGGAAAGTGATGAACTCAAAAGCGTTGAAATTGGTATGGGCCTCGCCGGCGCGATCTCGGCCACCCTTGTGATCGCGGTTTTGCTGTTCGGGCTGCGGTCGCCCGGCATGATGCTGTCACTGTTCATCACGCTTGTGGCCGGTCTGCTGTGGACGGCGGCGTGCGCGATATTTCTTTTGGGATCACTCAATCTGATTTCGGTCGCGTTCGCCGTTCTTTTCGTCGGTTTGAGCGTCGACTTCGGAATCCATTTTTCGCTTCGCGCAAGCGAGCACGCAGGAGATGGCGTCAGCTGGCGCGATGCCCTGGCGCGCGGCGGCCGTGGCGTCGGGGGATCGTTGGCGGTTTGCGCGGTCACCACGTCGATCGCGTTTTTCTCGTTCTTGCCGACCAAGTACGTGGGCCTGGCGGAACTAGGCCTGATCGCAGGCATCGGCATGTTCGTGGCGCTGTTCTGCAATCTGACGGTCCTGCCGGCGCTACTGCGGATACTGGTTCGGCGCGCGCCGGCGTTCCGAGGCGGCAGCACAATCCTGTTTCCGGCGGTGACGCGCCGCCTCAGTGCACGGACCATCGTGATCGTCGGCATTTTGAGCGCCGCAATTTCGGGTTGGGTTGCTTCGGGTGCGCGGTTCGACTTCGATCCCATGAACCTGAAGGACCTGAACGCACCGTCCGTCGAAACCCTGTTCGATCTCATGGATGACGGTGTCGTTCATCCGTATTCCGCGGAAGTGCTGGCAAACGGTCTCGATGAAGCAACGGTTCTGTCCGGCAGGCTTGCAGCCCTCGAAACGGTCGAGAAGGTCGACAGCATCGATACATTGGTGCCGGCGGATCAGGACACGAAACTCGCAATTATAGACCGGATGGCATTGTTTCTCGGCCCGGCATTCTTCGCGCCTGCCGGCACGGTGGAACTGACCGATGAGGCTTTGCAGGCGGCACTTGCCAGCGTACGCGACAACTTACAGCAGCTTGCCGGACATGAAGACCTGGGCGCCGCGGCGACACGTCTATCAAAGGCTTTGGCGGGCGTGGATGACAAAGCGGCCGGTTCGGTCAACGCGGCACTGTTCGACTATTTGCCCGGGCGGCTCAATGACCTTGCTCTGTCTCTGGAAGCGGGACCGATGGATATCGGCAGTCTGCCGGAAGACCTGAAAGGGCGATACCTGAGTGCCGGCGGTTTGGTGCGGCTGGATGTTCTGCCGTCCGGAAACCCGCGTGACCCCGAAGCGTTGCGGCGTTTTGTCACCGAGCTTCAGGCGGTTGCGCCGAACGCGACCGGCGCGCCCGTGGTGATCGTCGAGGCCGGCCGGGCGGTGCTGGATGCTTTTGGTCAGGCATTGATGATTTCGCTTGCCGGCGTGGGGATCGTGCTGTGGCTGGTCTTGCGAAGGATCGCCGACGTGCTTCTGGTCTTCGCGCCGGTTTGCGTCGCGGCGCTCTGGACGCTGGCGATTTCGGCGCTCGCCGAGGTACCTTTCAACTTCGCGAACGTAATCGTGCTGCCGCTTCTTTTTGGCCTCAGTGTCGATTTCGGCATTCATATCGTGATGCGGCAGCGGGGTGAGAAGGCGGGTGGACACGCGATGGCGACGACGACGCCGCGCGCTGTGTTGCTCAGCGCATTGACGACACTTGGGTCGTTCGGGTCGATTATGCTTTCGGGCCATCCGGGGACGGCAAGCATGGGGCTGTTGCTGACCATCGCGGTGACGCTTAGCGTTATTGCCATCCTGGTTTTGCTGCCCGCGCTGATGCATCTGTTCATGCGCGATAGGGCGATGGAGTAGACGATGAACATCTGGAAAATCGTCTCTCTGGCGGCGGGGTTCACGCTCCTTTACGTCATTATGCAGGACATCGACCTCGGCGATGTGGCCGGGCTGGTGTCGGCCGTCGGCGTCGGCGGTGTTTGTCTCGTCGTGCTGATTTATTTCTTCGCGTTCCTGGGCGACTCCATTTCGTGGCTGTTGATTTTGACGTCGTTGCCGGTGAGTTTTTCCTGGATACGACGGACGTTTGTCGTCCGCCTGGCGGGTGAGGCGTTCAACAATGTCGTGCCGGCCGGTGGGTTTGCGGGAGAGCCCGTCAAGGCTGTCATCCTGAAGTCACGATACGGTGTGAGCTACACTGAGGCATCCGCGTCAATCGTCATGGCGCGTACCGTCAACATGATAGCGTTGATCGTTTTCCTGATGATCGGGTTTGCATTCATGATGGCCTCGGATGCCATTGACGGTGCGCTCAAGCTGACGGCCAGCGCGGGACTGATATTTCTCACCGTGGGGACGGCGCTGCTCTTTGCCGTTCAGCGTTTCAGCATCTCGAGCTGGCTTTCCACGAAGTTCGGCCGCCAGGGATGGGCGGCGCGCGCGGCGGGTGCGATTAAGGTGATCGAGGATCTCGACCGGCGCTTCGTCACGTTCTACACGCGTAACCGCCGGCGTCTATGGGCCGCCCTGCTGCTGGCGTTCATCAACTGGGCCCTGGGGGTCATTGAAATCTATGTGACGTTCAAATTTCTGGGCACCGACATCGCATGGTCGGACGCGTGGATGATGGAAGCCTTGGCGCAGATGATCCGGGCCGCGGTGTTTTTCATTCCTCTCGGCATCGGCGCGCAGGAAGGGGCTTTTGTCGTGATCGCGACCGCGATTACGGGGACGCCGAGCCTCGGGCTGGCATGCGCCGCCGTCAGGCGAATTCGCGAACTGCTTTGGGTGTTTATGGGGCTTGCCGCCTGGACGCTGTATCCGAGTGAATTCAAGGACACCGACAAGCGCGAGGATGCGTCCTGATCAGTTTTCCAGCAGTGATGCCGCCTGCGCATTGAGCGTTTTCGTCAGCGCCTCGGTGCCGCCGCTTTCGAGCGTGCCGGCGTATTCCGATGCGCGAAGCGCCAGTTCGCTGATACCGCCTTTAAGAAGCACGTCGATGATCCGCCATTCACCGCGGATTTCGCGTACGACGTAGGTGAGAGCGACACTGTCGCCGCCGGTATTGAGCCTGCTCTGAACGAGTTTTAAGCCTCTGGGGCCGCTGCGTGTCATTTCGATCGTGAACGTGCCGTCGGTCAGTTCCCTGAACTGGTCCGCGTACGTTGCGATGCTGACACGCCGGAAAGCGGAGAGAAGCGCCGCGCGCTCGTCCGGCGAGGCCTTCGCCCAATATGAACCGGCTGCGGTTTTGATCATGCCTTCGAAATCGAACGCATCATCCATCGCCGGCGCGAGGCTGGTGAAACGGGCCTGGTCGGATTGTCCGCGATTATCCGAAACGGCACGCAGGAGCCGGTCATGATAGGTTTCGACCGTCTCCGCGGGGCTTGCCAGGCCGGGGACAGGAGCCAAAAGCACTACGGATAGCAGGAGCAATTTGCGGAAGGTTGAATACATACTCGCGTCTCTTTGACCGAAGCCGATTCTAGGAATGAAAAAGGCAGTAATAGGGCAGTCAGGACAGGAGGTCGTTGACCTTACCACGGAGCAACATGATGAGCGCTTCGACGCCACCGCTTTTGAGCGTCTGGCGGTACTCGGAAATGCGGACTTTGAGCTCACTGATGCCACCGTCCACTATGACGTCGATCAGCCGCCATTGGCCATCGAAATCACGTGCCACATAGGATATCGAAACGTCGCTGTCGCGGCCCGGAATCGTCAGCACCGTATCGACGAAAAGGATGTCCTGCGGCCCCTCGCGCTCACCGGTAACAGTAAACGATTCGCCGGAGTAACCGTCGAAGAGCGTCGCGAGCGTGGCGGCGCTCATATCCGAAAATGCGTGGACGAGCCGCGAGCGTTGTTCGTCGGTGGCGGGTTGCCAATAAGGACCTGCCGAAAGTCCGGCCATCAACCTCAAGTGAAAGGTGTTTTTGATGAGCGGCTCAAGCCGGTCATAACGACCTTTGACCCCAAGTGACTTGGCATCTTTCATCACTGAGAGTAGTCCATTCTGGAAGTTTGCGACCAAATCGCTCGCAGGACCGGCCCATGTGCGCGCTGGAACAGCAGTAATGAGACAGATCAGAAATGTGACGAAAAGTGCGCGCGGCAACCGCATGTTTACTGGAACCCCCATGTTTTTTGGCAGTTAAGCATATCTGCGCAGAGGGGTTAACACACTGTTTTCAAGTTCCGATGACAAAAATGCCACAGTTATGTGGAAAAGGTCACAATCATGTTGCCCGCTTGGCCTGGAACCGGGTAAAAAGTTAGCAAGGTGGGTCGCTCCTTTGGTGCGCCGGTGGGCGTGCTGTGGTGGGCAAAAGGTCAGAACTGGAATTCGATGCGCGCTCTGCATTTCCCCAAAACCTGTTTCGCGTTGATCGTCGGCATTGGACTCGCAATAAGTGCACGGGCCGGGGCGGACTCGGTTGACGTGCTTGAACCGTTTGGCGGTTCGGCGCATCCCGACGCTGTGGTGAATACCAAGTTTGGCGAGCTGTCGGCGACCGCGCTGCCGGCAGAGCGGACGTTACTCGCGCAGGCGACATCCGCCGAGGATGATGTGAACGATCCGCTGGAACCCGTGAACAGGGTGATCTTCGAGTTTAATGAAGCCGTGTACGCGGTGTTGCTGACGCCGATCGCGAAGACCTACAACACGATTCTTCCGGAGACGATGCGTGCCGGCGTGGGGAACCTCGTCGACCACTTGGCGTCGCCGGTGACATTCGTCAATGATCTGCTGCAGTTCGAACTTCACCGCGCGATGACGACGGTCGCGAGGTTTGTCGTCAACACGGTGATCGGCATGGGCGGCATAGCCGATGTGGCGAGTGGCAGCGGGCTTGAAAAGCACGAAGAAGATTTCGGTCAGACGCTGGGTGTTTACGGCATGGGCGAGGGGCTTTACCTGGTCTTGCCGCTGCTTGGCCCGACCAACCCGCGTGATGCGGTCGGCAAATACGTCGTCGATCCGTTCTTCGATCCCCTGGGCTTGTATCTGTCCAATACCGACCGGGATGCCGAGTCTTGGGCGCGCACCGGCGTTTCGGCCGTGGACGAATATGCCGGGCTTGTAGACGAACTCGAACAGATCAAAAAGACGTCCGTCGATTATTACGCCGCCATTCGGAGCCTCTATCGTCAGAAGCGCCAGACGGAAATCTCCAATGGTCGTGAGGAAGATCTGCCGCAAATTCCGAATTACGACTTGAACTTCGGCCCGGACAGCAATGGCTCGATCGCCGGCGTGAAGTAAATCCGGGGTTTGTGGAGCCGGCCGAATCAGGCCGGTTTCTTATTGACTAAATAAAACTAAAAAAAATTGTAATATATATAAATCTATCAATAAAATCAGTTAAATATATGGTGAGCCACATAACCCTCTGTTTCCCATTACCAATTTGTAACGTGACTGCCGGTGGAAAACCGGATTTTCTTGACAAAATCGTTAATTACCGAGTATAAAGGTCAGGTAATGGGGGGTGCCCGACTGGGGCTTCCCACTGGGTTTGACGATTGTGGACCCGCAACAACGGCTACGTTGCTCTATGGAGGATGAGGCCATGAAGTTCTCTCGGAAGTATCCTAACAGCCAGAGTTAGTGGCGGTCGCTTGACCACTGCGCCTTGTTGCGCGGTCACGTTCACGCGGTTTGGGATCAACGGTGCTTCATTAAAGGCCGACGAAGACAGGAAAGAGGACGATACATATGACCAGCATGACGCTACCCGCACTGACGAGCGAAAACGGACTTTCGCGGTACCTGCAGGAAGTCTGGAAGTTCCCGATTCTTGAAAAAGAACAAGAATACATGCTCGCCTATCGTCTCCGGGACGAGGGCGACGTGGATGCTGCGCATCAGCTTGTGACGTCGCACCTGCGTTTGGTGGCGAAGATCGCGATGGGATACCGCGGTTACGGACTGCCGGTCTCGGACCTGATTTCCGAAGGCAATATCGGCCTCATGAAAGCGGTTAAGAAGTTCGATCCGGACAAGGGTTTCCGCCTTTCCACGTACGCGATCTGGTGGATCAAGGCGTCGATCACTGAATACGTCCTGAAGTCATGGTCCATGGTCAAAATGGGCACCGTGGCCTCGCAGAAGAAGCTGTTCTTCTCGCTCCGCCGCATGAAAAACCAGCTCAAGATTTATGATAACGGCGAGCTGAGCGACGAGCAGGTGGGCATGATCTCCGAAGCGGTCGGTGCCACCGAGCAAGAGGTGCAGCACATGAACCGGCGGCTGCACTCGCGTGACCTGTCGCTGAACGCGCCGCTGTCGCAGACCGAGGACGGTGCCGCTGAATTCCAGGATACACTGGTCGACGAACGGCCCAATCCGGAAGCCCTTGTCGGCGCGAGCGAGGAAATGTCGGTGCGCTCGGGGATGTTGGAGCGTGCGCTGGCGGAACTGCCGGATCGTGAACGCCACATTCTGATCGAGCGGCGCCTCAAGGACGACCCGGTGACGCTCGAAGAACTGGGCGAGCAGTACGGTATCAGCCGCGAACGCATCCGCCAGCTCGAGGTACGGGCGTTTGATAAGGTTCAGAAGCTGGTCCGTGCCGAAGCGCTGGAAGCCGCGGCCGGTTAATCGCGAAATCAGTTCACGGCGAACATGCCGTCAGCCATCCGTAAGTCTGCGGGACTAATCAGTTCCGCAGAGGCGATGGTTACTGAATGCAGCCGCCCGTCGATACGGCGCTCCCAGAAATCGAGGAAGTTTTTAAGCTGCGGAAACTCCGGCGCGACGTCGAGTTGCTGCCAGATGAACTCCTGGAGCAATTGCGGGTAGTCGGGAAGGTGGTAGAAGATCTGTGCTGTGGTGAGCCGGTAACCGGCAAGCTGGTCGCGGAACGAGTGTCCGGAAGGGCCTGTGTTTTCGGTTAACATGCAGTCTCCTTTCAAACGGTTGCTTTTCTAAATTTTGCAGCCGATCCAAATTCACTGCAACAAAAATCAATAATTTCAAGGCATTAGCAGCCTTGAGGCGCGAGTGCTGCCAGCGCCGGAAAAACCTTTCAAAAAAAGCGGACAATCTGACTTGACGGTCCGAAAATCCGGGCTAAATACGTTCTGGCACTCACGGGAGTAGAGTGCCAATCATCGCTTCAACACTGACGTTCGCTTGTTCAAGGAGGAACGATAAATGTCATTCAGACCTTTGCATGATCGCGTGCTCGTAAGGCGCGTCGAGCAGGAGGAAAAGACCGCCGGCGGCATCATCATCCCCGATACCGCCCAGGAAAAGCCGATGGAAGGTGTGATCGTCGCCGTTGGTTCGGGTCACAAGACCGACGACGGCAAGGTTACGCCGCTTGATGTCAAAGCCGGTGATCACGTGCTGTTCGGCAAATGGTCCGGCACCGAGGTCAAGATCGACGGTGAAGACCTCATCATCATGAAAGAATCCGACATCCTTGGTGTGATCGAGAAATCGGTCGCCAAGAAAAAAGCTGCCTAAGAAGGGGTTTTAGAAAATGTCTGCCAAAGAAGTAAAATTTTCCGCTGACGCGCGTGATCGCCTGCTCAAGGGCGTGGACACGCTGGCCAACGCGGTGAAGGTGACGCTCGGCCCGAAAGGCCGCAACGTCGTTCTCGACAAGTCGTTCGGCGCACCGCGCATCACCAAGGACGGTGTCACGGTCGCGAAGGACATCGAGCTGTCCGACAAGTTCGAAAACATGGGCGCGCAGATGGTCAAGGAAGTCGCGTCCCGCACCAACGACGAAGCCGGTGACGGCACGACGACGGCGACCGTTCTCGCCCAGTCGATCGTCCGCGAAGGGTCGAAGGCGGTTGCCGCCGGCATGAACCCGATGGACCTGAAGCGTGGCATCGACACGGCCGTTGCCGCTGTCGTCGCCGACGTGCAGAAGCGTGCGCAGAAGGTGAAGACGAACGAGGAAAT
>JAEPQO010000004.1 GCA_017640505.1 Rhodospirillales bacterium | reverse complement strand
CGTGTCGACGACGCGCTGCACGCCACCCGTGCCGCGGTCGAAGAAGGCATCGTCGCCGGTGGCGGTACCGCGCTTCTCTATGCCACCAAGGCGCTGGCCAAGCTCGAAGGCGAAAATGGCGACCAGGACGTCGGCATCAACATCGTCCGCCGTGCGATCCAGGCGCCGCTGCGTCAGATCGCCGAAAACGCGGGTGCCGACGGCGCCGTGGTTGCCGGCAAGCTGCTGGACCAGAAAGACGTCAAGTTCGGCTACAACGCGCAGACGGACAAGTACGAAAACCTGATCAAGGCGGGCGTCATCGACCCGGCCAAGGTTGTGCGTACGGCGCTGCAGGACGCCGCCTCGGTGGCAAGCCTGCTGATCACCACCGAAGCGATGGTTGCCGACAAGCCGGAACCCAAGGAAGCCGCCGGTGGCGGCGCGCCCGACATGGGTGGCATGGGCGGCATGGGCGGTATGGGTGGTATGGGCTTCTAATAAGCAGCCTGACACCCGGCCCATCGGCCGATCGATCAAGGGGTGCTCTCCGGGGCGCCCCTTTTTCGTTGAATCAGGACCCTGCGGCTTGCCTGCGCACCGGGTGTGACGTATACGAACCCGGCGCGCAAATTACTGAAATCTCATGGGAATGTGATGAGCGATCTACCTTCGTACGTCGACTATTTTTACACCGGGGGCGGCCAGTTTCTGATCATTTTCGGGGCCCTGGCGACGCTCGCCTCGCTTGCCGCGATGGGCCGGGCCCTGTTCGCCGGTCATGGCCTGGCGGAAGCCGACTTTTTCGCCGGTTGGGCGATCGTCGTGCTGGCGCTGACGGTCGGCAATATATTCTTCCGCATTCCCTTCAATTACGTGTTCTGGCCGCTCGCCGCCGTCGGTGCCGGCCTCGCGGTCTGGTACGGCGTCCGTGAGCGCCGCGCCGGTCCGGCCGGATTCTGGCGCGTCGTCGTGCTGGCGGCGCCGCTTGTGTTGATCGCCTCGGCACGGATGGCGTCCGAATGGGACGAGTTCTCGCACTGGCTGCCGACCGCGCGCTTCATCTTCGAGGCGCAGCAGTTCCCGTTCGGCGGCCGCGAGGTCTCCGGCGGATACTTCCCGGGTTATCCCTACACGTGGCTGTTCCTCGTCTACATGGCGAATATGGCCGCCGGGCAACTCGTCGAAGCGGCCGGCTCGGTCCTCAATATTCTCCTTTTGCTGACGTTCGGGACCGGCGCGTACCGCCTCTGGTGCGAGGCCGCCGGCAATCCCGTGCCGGCGTCCAACAGATTGGCCTGGTCCGGTGCGCTGTTCGCCGTTCTTGCCGCGACGCTGCTGAACCCGACGTTCGTCCAGAAGGTCATCATGACGACCTATGCCGATGCGAGCACCGCCACCGCGGTCGGGATCGGCACGGTTCTCGCGTATTTCATCCTCGATGCCCTGGCGCAGAATGAAACGGAGCGCGCACGCGTGCTGGCATGGCAGTTCGGTCTCGCCATGGCGGTGCTGATCAACATCAAGCAGTCGAACCTGGTGCTGGTCGTCATGCTGCTGGGCGGCATGGGGGTGGTCGCGCTGCGCGATCCGGCGATCCGCTTCCCGGCCATGCTCAAGCTGATTGTGCCGCTGCTGGCACCGGCGGTGCTGATTTACGCCATCTGGCGCTACCACGTGATGACCAATCTGCCGCACGGCGCGGAAGCCGTGTTTCTGCCGTACGAGGACTGGAACACGCACGTCCTGTGGCCGATCCTGAAACAGATGCTGGTCGTCGCCAGCAAGAAAAGCGCCTACTTCGGCGTCATGGCGATTGCCGTCGTCGCGGGGATCATCGGGCTGCTTCGCTGCAGCACCCCGTTCCACCGGCTGGCTATGCTGGTGGGTGCATCGTTCCTCGGATACAACGCATTTCTTTACCTGATCTTCGTCACCCAGTTCGGCGAGCACGATGCGCTCCGGGTCGCATCGTACTGGCGTTACAATCATCACCTCGGCCTGATGGCGGTCGCGTTCGGCGCCTTTGCACTTGGCCTGGTGTATCGCCGTCACCTCGCGGGCCGTGGCCTGCACCGCGTCGTCATGCCGGTTCTGATTGCCGTGGTCGCGGCCGCCCCGTTCGTGTTCGCGGAAAAGCTCAGGTTCGATCTTGAACATCCCAAGCCGTTCTATCGGAGCGTGGGCCGGGAGCTGCCGGACCTGATGCCGGAAGGCGCGCGGATGATCATTCTCGATCCCCTCGGCACCGGCGAGTCCGCCGTGTTGACCCTTTACGGGCTGAACGAGCGGCGCGGCGAGTTCATCAGTTACCGGGCGGCGTATCACGATTTCAATCTGGCCCCGGTCAGGGAAATGGTCACGGGCGCGGACCCGGATCATATCCTGGTGCATTCCATGAAGCCGGTGGTCAACGAGGTGCTCGGCACCGAGCTGCCGTTACAGGGATATTCTTACCTGCTTCGAAAATCGGACGGCGAACCGGTCACATGGGAAGTCGTCAAGAAGTGGCCGCGCTCCGACGGTCACTGGGCAGGGCGCTGATCGGGCGCTGATCGGGCGCTGATCGGGCGCTGATCGGATCGTTAACCGGGCCGTCGATCAGGCGCCGGCACCCATCCGGAACCGCTTGAGGATGTTGGCGAGCGCCATTTCGGAGCGCGTTTCGTGGCGTCCGGTGAACACATGCCAGACGATCTTGAACGGGCGCAGCGGCCGGTACGCCCACGACGTCAGATAGAAGATCGCGACCCCGATCCAGCGCATGCGCTTCAGCTGCGCATCGGAGAAGTTCTCGGAATAGGACACCGTCCGCGACGTATCCGCATAGGAACGCAGGCTGTCGTAATAGGCGTCGTCCAGTTTCAGACGTCCGGACGCATTGATCTGTTCGAACAGTTCCGAACCGGGGTAGGGCGAAAACGCCCAGACTGCGACGTCGTCGGCACCGGCGATGGCCATCTTGGCGATGAAGGCGTAGGTCTCGCGCACCTCTTTCATGGTTTCGCCCGGGAACCCCAGCATGATGTTGGTCTTGAGGCTCATGCCCTGGCGATAGCTCGAACTGATCGATTCCAGAACCGACTCGGTCTTGATCTTTTTCTTGATGCGATCCAGCACCGCGGGCGAGCCGCTTTCCGGCGAATAGGACAGGTTGCGGCAACCGGATTTGAAAAGCCAGCCCGCGACCTCGTCGTCGATGGCTTCGGAGCGCGTGCCGCTCGGCAACTGCCAGGTGAACTTCATGCCGCGTTCTTCGATCTTTTTGCAGAACTCGACGATCCACGACTTCTTGACGATCGCCGTCAGGTCGTAGAAGTCGAAGTTCTGGGCGCCGTACTTTTCCTGGTACATCTGCATCTCGTCGAGCAGAAGATCCGGATCGCGCGCCACCCAGCGCGTCGTCCACATCGCCGGGTTGGAGCAGAACGTGCACTGATACGGGCATCCCCGGCTCGCCAGCACGGGCATCGAACGGCCACGATTGATCCCGAAGCCGTAGCCGCGGTCCATGTAATTGCCGATCGGCATCAGGTCCCATGCCGGCAGCGGGATATCGTCCAGGTCACGCTTGCGCGGGCGGCGTTCGTTGATGACGGCCTTGCCGTCGGCGTCGATATAGGCAGCGCCGAGAATTTCCGAGTAATCCAGGTTGCCGGCCTCGAACGCCTTGCAGATTTCCAGCGCGGTTTCCTCGCCCTCGCCGAGAATACCGATGTCGAGTGCACTTTCGGTCAGGCTCTGTGCAGGCACCGCGGTCACGTGCTCGCCGCCGCCGATCATGAGCGCATCCGGAAAGCGTTCCCGGATCAGCTTCGTCAGGTCGCGGCACGCCGGCCATTCGAAAGAAAACCCGAAGGCGACGCCGATGATCTCCGCATCGTCGTCGATCCTGGCGACGGTCTCCGCAGGCGTCAGGCCGTACATGTAGCAGTCGTTGTCGACGGGATGGCGCGTGTCCAGCTTTTCGCCGACGCCGTCGATGACCTGGACGTCGAATCCGCCGTCGCGGAGCGTACCGGCAATGTACGCGAGCCCCAGCGGCGGTGTGAACATGGCCACCTGGTTGGAGGCGGGCACCACGATCGACGGGCGAATCAGGCAGACTTTCATAGGGCGCTGTACTCTGGCGTTTGTGACATTCCCTAGTACCCGAATTTCCCCGGGATGGCTACACCCCGGATGCCTAAAACCCGACAGGGCAAAGGGTTTTCGGACCTAATCCGGATCGATCGCCTTGATCAGCCCGGCATGATCCAGGTCACCGCCGCCGGCGGCGATCAGCTTGTCGTAAAGATCGCGGCTCAAGGCCGTGGCCGGCAGCTCGATCCCGAGTTCGGCGGCCAGTTCCAGCGCCTGGTCCATGTCCTTGCGCTGCACGGTCGCCCGCGCGCCCGGCGTGAAAACATCATCGACCATGCGCTGGCCGTGCACCTCGAGGACGCGGCTATCGGCAAAGCCGCCGCCGAGGGCTTCCTTGACCCGGGCCGGGTCGACACCGGCATGTTTTGCCAGCGTGAGCGCCTCGGCGACCGCGCCGATGTTGAGCCCGACGATGACCTGGTTGGCGGCCTTGGCGACCTGACCGGCGCCGACGTCGCCGACGTGCGTGATCTTCTGGCCGAGGACATCAAGCACCGGCCGGGCTTTTTCAAAAGCGCTCTTGCTGCCGCCCGCCATGATCGTCAGCGTGCCGCCCTCGGCACCGATGGTGCCGCCCGATACCGGCGCGTCGACGTAAAGGCCGCCCTTGTCCTCGATGGCCTTGGCGATCGTACGGGTCGCGGGCACCTTGGTGGTGCTCATATCGATGACAAGGGTGTCCGGCGTGATCCCGGCGATGATGCCGTCTGTGTCGTCCAGCATCACCTTCTCGACGGCGGGGGTGTCGGTCAGCATGCAGATCACGATGTCGGCGGCTTCGGCGACGCCCCTGGGGCTGCCGCCCGGCGTCATGCCTTCGGCCGCCAGTTCCTCGACCGGCGCCTGGGAACGGTTGTGCACGATCATGTCGGCGCCGGCCCTGGCCAGGTTCCGCGCCATGGGTTTGCCCATCAGGCCAAGGCCGATGAAACCGATCTTCCGTCCTTGAAGCGCGCTCATGGGTGATTGTCTCCGCTCGGGTCAATGTGTTGCTTGTACAGGTGCGTTCCGGACTTTAGATATCGGTGTCCGGCGCTTCAATAGCGCCGCCACGCGAAGGAGTTTCATGGAACCGATCTTCAACGTCGTTCTGCCGGTATTCGCGATCATCCTGACGGGCTATGCCTGTGGGCGGTTCGGCGTGCTCGGCGCGGCCAGCTCGGAAGCCATCAACAAGTTCGTCTATTTCGTGGCGTTGCCGGTGCTGCTGTTCTTCTCAATGGCGCGCGTCGACCCGGAACAGATCTTCAACTGGCCGTTCCTGGGCGCATTCGCGGCGGGCAGCATCATCACCACCGTGATCGCGATCCTGTTCGCGCGCTGGGTGTTCAGGACGCGCCTATCCGAGCAGGCCATGTTCGGCATGGTCGCGATCTTCGGCAACACGGGCTACATGGGCATTCCGCTCTGCATCGTTGCCTTCGGCGAAGCGGGTGCGCTGCCGGCCATCGTCGCCACCGTTTTTCAGTCGATCATCATGATCCCGTTCTACGCCGTGCTGATCGAAGCCGACCTGCGTGGCGAGAAGGGGCTGAACGCCGCCTGGGGTGTCACCAAGTCGCTGGCCAGGAACCCGCTGATGGTGTCGTCGCTGGCGGGGATCCTGTGGTCGTTCACCGGGGTCGATCTTCCGGTGTCGGTGGAAACGTTCTGTTCCATCCTGTCCGCCGCCGCCGGGCCGTCGGCGCTTTTCTCCATCGGGCTGTTCATGGTCGGCAAGCCGCTGTTCTACGGATTTTCCGAGATCGGCACGGTCAGCATCTTCAAGCTGCTGATCCATCCGGCGATTACCTACGTCTTCTTTATATATGTCGTCGATGCGGAGCCGTTGTGGATGGCGATCGGTATCCTGATGTCGGCCCTGCCGGCGGGCGCGCTTTGTTTCGTCGTCGCGCAGAACTATAACGTCTATGTGCAGCGGACCTCGGCGGCGATCCTGTTCTCGACGCTGGTCGCGGTCGTGACGCTGTCGGTGCTGTTCCAGTCGCCGGTCATGCAGGTGAGTGCCCCCTGATGCGCAAGATCGGAAATCTGATGATGGTGTTCGGGCTGGCCGCGTTCGTGGTCGCGACGGCGTGGTGGTACGTATTTTTCCACGAGGTGCTGGGTGACGAATTTCAGCTCGCCCGCGAATGCTTCTACTGGACCAGCGATCTCTGTTCGCTGAAGTCGCCGATCAGCCTGTTCGTCGATGTCCCTGAATACGACCCGCGGCTCCTGTGGGCCGCCGCGGCACTGTTCTTCGCCGGGATTTTCCTGCGCATTCCGCTGCGCTGAACCTAGTCGCCGTCCGCCAGGAACGTCCGCGTGATGTCGATGGCGTCCTTCATGCCGACACGCTCCACCGTGACGTTTGCCGGGAATGCGGTTTCAAGGCGCGACGGCAACTGCCGGTCGAGCATCACGAACACCCCCTTGTCGGTGGCGCGGCGCAACAGGCGCCCGACCGCCTGGCTGAGTTTCAGCCGCGTCAGCATCTCGTCATAGACCTTGCCGCCGAAAGCTTTACGGCGCGCCTTGTGCAGCAGGTCCGGCCGCGGCCACGGCACGCGGTCAAAAATCAGCAGCCTGAGAGAGCGCCCCGGCACGTCGACGCCGTCACGGACCGCATCGGTGCCCAGCAGGCAGGCGTGTTCCTCGGCGCGGAAGATGTCGACCAGCGTGCCGGTATCCAGCGGGTCGACGTGCTGAGCCAGCAGCGGAATGCCGTTTTCCTCCAGCGGCTCACGGATGCGGCTTTCGACGGCACGCAGCCGCGAGATCGCGGTGAACAGGCCGAGCCCGCCGCCGCTCGACGCCTTGAACAGTTCGCGGTAGGCCGCCGCCGTCTGGTCCATGTCATTTTTCCGCACGTCGCCGACGACCAGCACCTTCAGGTGTTTTTCGTGATCGAACGGGCTTTCCTCGCGCGCCAGCAGCGGACGGACCGGCAGGTGCCGGGTGCCGGTCCTGATTTCCGCCGCCTGCCAGTCGGCGTCGGGATCGCCGGTACGGTCGGTCAGCGTCGCCGAGGTAATGACGACGCCGTGCGCGGGTTTGTAGACGGCGTCGGCGAGCGGCTCGGTCGGGTCGACCCAGTGGCGGTGAAAGCCGATGTCGAAATCGCGCCCGCCCAGGCGCTGAATGCCGAACCAGTCGACGTATGCCGCGGGGGTTTCGTCGGCGACGGCATCCAGCATCGACCGCCACGCGGAGAGCTGGCTGACGGCGCGCCGTTCCAGCGATGCGGTCACGCTTTCGATCTTGGTGCGGGTCTGGGTTTCCAGGGTGTCGGCATCGTCGGCGAGAACCTTGTGCAGCGCCACCATCAGTTCGACCAGCGGGCGCTGGATCTCATGGAGGTCGTCCTTGAGCGCGAGCGCCGCGTTCACGAGCCCGTCGATCGCCGGGTGCGGTTCGGCTTCCAGGTCATAAGGGCCATCGGCATCCTGGGTGCGGGCATAGACCTGCTGGCGGACGAACGACAGGAACGTTTCCGTCGGCCCGTCGGGGCGGCCATCGCCGATGCGCTGGTGCCAGCCCGGACCGGCGAGCGCCTTGGCGGCCCGAAGCGCGCTTTCCAGTGCATCCTCGGCGGCCTCGTTGCCGGCGATCAGTTCCTCGACCCGGGCCTTGAGACCGCGGGACCGCGACCGGCTGCCGCCCTCGGCACCGATCAGCCAGCGCCTGAGCTCGGCCGTCTCCATGCCCGACAGGTGTGCCGAAAAGGCACTGTCGGCAGCGTTGAACAGGTGATGCGCCTCGTCGAACACATACCGGAGCGGACGCGATTCCGCGTCGCCGCCCATCGCCGCGTTGATCAGCACGAGGGCGTGGTTGGCGACCACTAGGTCGGCATGCCGCGCCCTCCGCTGGGTGTGCTCGATGAAGCATTTGCCGTAGTGCGGACAGGCGGAATAGATACACTCGCCCCGCGTATCGGTGAGGTCCGTCGTCACCTCGCGCCCGTACAGGTGCGTCAGCCAGGACGGAAAATCGCCGCCGACCATGTCGCCGTCGCGGGTCGCCCGGATCCAGCGCGCGATCAGGCCAAGCGCAACCGCATCCGGCCCGTTCGCAAGCTGGGCGCGGCCCAGCACTTCCTCGTAGTTCAGCAGGCACATGTAGTTCTCGCGGCCCTTGCGCACGACGATCCGTTCGCGCTTCAGGTTCTGGTCCGGGTAGAGCCGGTCCAGTTCGGTATCCAGCTGGCGTTGCAGGTTGCGGGTATAGGTCGCGATCCACACGGGCGCGTCGTTATGTTCCGCCCACAGGCTGGCCGGCGCGACATAGCCCAGCGTCTTGCCGACACCGGTCCCGGCCTCGGCGATGACCACGTTCGGTTCGTCCTCGTTGTCGCGCGGCTTGAAGGCGGCGGTGACGGTCTCGGCGTAGCGTTGCTGCTGGGGGCGGCGTTCCGACGTGCGGCCCAGAAGCATGCCGAGCCGGGTGCGGGTCTCCGCTTCCGAAACGCTCAGGCTGCCCGCGGGCGTTTCGCGCGGGCGGTCTTCCCAGTCCGGGAGCCTGCGCCACACTTGCATGGCACCTTTCAGCGCCGACGAATGCGGCGCTTCGCCGCCGCCGAATCGCTCGAGCACGGCGACGCCCCAGGGCCAGCCGGCGCGGGCCATGTTCCAGGCGATGTCCTTGGCTTCGGGTGCCGCCTTGGCAAGCTCGTCGAGCAGCCGGTCCGCCGCCTCGAACAGCATGGCGGCGGTCTGTTCCGGTCCCTCCGGCGGCGGCAGATCGAGCGCGAGGGCGAGCCCCCCGGCCGTCGGCAGGCAGAACTGGGCTGGCCGCGCGAAGGCAAAAAGTTCAAGAATATCAAATCCCTGAAAGGCACCGGCGCGGATCGTCGCGGCCGTGAGACGGCGATGGCAGACCAGCGGGCGGACGCCATCCCTGATGCGGTTCTGGCTTTCGCGGTGGCTCAGAGTCTCGATTTCGCCGTCGCGGCTCAGCCAGAGGGCGTCGCGGTGCCCGGCGACCAGGGCGGGGGCGGCATCGAACCCGGCACGGGTTGTCAGGGTGTCGTCATTCATTGCGCGGAGTATAGGCCGCAGGCGGGGACGTGTCCCTCATACTTTCGCGATTTTCCGGCCTCGTGGCGGGGATATTCTTTGGTAATGCGGCGGCTTGCGGGCATAATTCACGCAATCGTCGAGGAGGACACGTTATGGCGGACAAGAAAACGGACATCGTCAACAATCCGGCCGCGCCCGAGGTTTATGCGGACCGGGTCGCAAGCGTCTCGGTGCGCGGGGCCCTGGCCCGCATTTCGTTCGCCAGCGAGCGTTCGGGGGGCGACCCGAAGGCACCGGAAGCCGTGGTCTCGGGCCACGTCGCGATGCCGATCAGGGGCTTTCTGCAGCTCTATGCGCAGATGCAGAGCGTGGTTAACCAGATGGAAGAGAGCGGCATGCTGAAGACCGCGGCGCCGGCGCCGAAAACCGCCGCCGCGCCCAAGAAAAAGGCCGCTGCCAAGAAGAAGACGGCGAGTTCGAAAAGCAAGAAATAACCGGCCCCGATACGTATTTTACGATCTTGAAGTTCGCGCCTGTTGGGCGTATCGATACGCATGTCGGTGGTGTCCGGTACGGAGAAGAAGACGGTGCTCAGAAAAAATAGAAACGGTATCGCAGTCGGCGACAGATTCGTGAAAACCGATGATCCGAAAACCGTCTGGGTCGTGGCCGGCCGCGGCAGCTCCGTGGCGCCGATGCCGCATTTCCAGGTGGTGCAGGAAGGCTATTACAGCCGCATGCGCACGCTCGCGGAGAGCGTTCTGCTGGACCCGGACTACTATCGCCGGGTTTCCGAAAACTGATTTCCGGCGTCGCCAGCAGTGCGCCGGCGCTGCTATGATCCCGTGATGGCCGATTTCCCAGAAAAACCGGAAGAACCGGAAGAACCGGAATTCCCCGAATTTCCCGAGACGGATCAGCGTGACGACCGTGACCGTCGCGGCGACGACCGCCGTGGCGACGGTGACCGGCGCCAGAAACAGAAGTCGGCGGCCGACGTGCTGGGCTGGGACGGTGTCGACCGCCGCAAGCAGGATCGCCGCACCGCGCAGGAACGGCGCCAGGAAGAACGCCGTATCCAGGACGAGAAATGGGAAGAAGACGCCATCGACAGCTTCTGGCCGATGGACGATCAGGCCAAGGCCGCCCACGAACGTCGCCAGGACGACCGCCGCGCGCGCGACCGCCGCGCCGAGGAACGCCGGCAGGCGGCGGCGGATCACAAGGACGTGCCGGGCTGGGACGGCGAGGACCGCCGTGAAGGCGACCGCCGCGAACTCGAACGCCGTGAACTCGAACGCCGCATCCGTGCCGCCAAGATCGCCGACAGCGGCGAAACCCCGGGGGTCTAGTAGGCCTTTTCCGGCCGCCCCGCTTCCTTGGCGCTGTCGTAGGCGATCTGTCCCAGGTTCATGAAAAACGCTTCCAGGCCGGACCGCTTGCTGTCCCGGCTTTCGCAGGCCGAAAGCAGCATGGCGGAAACGAGCAGGGCGATCAGGATGCGCATGCGGGTATTGTACTCACTCCTGCCGACCATTTGAACGGCGCTGCCGTTCAAATGATTGTCATTCCCGCAAAAGCGGGAACCCAGATTAAACGCCGGAATGAATGGGTCCCCGCGTGCGCGGGGATGACAAAGATGTTCTTTATAATAAGACGCTCAGACCTTCGGCGTGTAGCCCAGGTTCGGTGCCAGCCAGCGCTCGGTTTCCTCGACGCTCATACCCTTGCGCGCGGCATAGTCCTCGACCTGGTCCGGGCCGATGCGGCCGATCCCGAAGTAGGCGCTGTCCGGGTGCGCGAAGTAATACCCCGACACCGACGCCGCCGGCATCATGGCGCAGCTTTCGGTCAGTTCCATGCCGGCATTGTGTCCGGCGTCCAGTAGCTCAAATAGCGTCCGTTTTTCGGTGTGGTCCGGGCACGCCGGGTAGCCGGGTGCCGGCCGGATGCCCTGGTAGGCTTCCTTGATCAGCGCGTCGTTATCCAGCGTCTCGTCGCCGGCGTAGCCCCAGAATTCCTTGCGCACGCGTTCGTGCATGCGCTCGGCGAAGGCTTCGGCGAAGCGGTCGGCCAGCGCCTTGACCATGATTGACGAATAATCGTCGCCGGCGTTCTCGAACAGATCGGCGCGCGCATCGGCGCCGATCCCGGCGGTCACGGCAAAACCGCCGATCCAGTCCTGCACGCCCGTTTCCTTCGGCGCGATGAAGTCGGCGAGACACATGTTGGCGCGCTTGCCCGACTTCGGCATTTGCTGGCGCAGGCAATGGATGGTGGCGACGGGCGCGTTCTCGCCCTCGGTGCCGTAGACCTCGATATCGTCGCCGATGCTTGCTGCCGGCCAGAAGCCGATCACGGCACGTGCCGTCAGCCACTTGTTTGCGAGAATCTTCTCCAGCATCGCATCGGCATCGGCCTTGAGCGAACGCGCGGCCTCGCCGACGACGTCGTCAGAGAGGATGCGCGGATACGTGCCGGCCAGATCCCAGGTGCGGAAGAACGGCGTCCAGTCGATGCGCTCCACCAGTTCCGCAAGGTCGTAATCCTCGAAAACCTTGAGGCCGGTAAACGTCGGTTCGGGCGGCGTCGTGTTCGCCCAGTCGATCTGGAAGCGGTTGGCGCGGGCATCCTCGACCTCGACGATATTGCGTGCACTGTCCTGACCGCCGTGTTTGGCGCGGATCGCCTCGTATTCCTGTGCGACTTCCTCGACCAGCGCGTCCTTGCGCGTTTCGCTCAGCAGACGGCTGGCGATGCCGACGGCGCGCGATGCATCCAGCACGTGGATCACCGGGTGTTCGTAGTTCGGCGTGATCTTGACGGCGGTGTGCGCCTTCGACGTGGTGGCGCCGCCGATCAGCAGCGGAATGTCGAGCCCGGCGCGCTGCATCTCGCGCGCCACCGTGCACATTTCCTCGAGGCTCGGCGTGATCAGGCCGGACAGCCCGATCATGTCGGCGTTCTGCTCGACCGCGGTTTCGATGATCTTGGCATAGGGCACCATGACGCCGAGATCGATGACCTCGTAGCCGTTACATTGCAGCACCACGCCGACGATGTTCTTGCCGATATCGTGGACGTCGCCCTTCACGGTCGCCATGACGATCCGGCCCTTGGTCTCGCCGGCCTTCTCGCCGGCCTTCTTGTCGGCCTCAAGGTAGGGCTCCAGGTAGGCCACCGCCTGTTTCATGACGCGCGCCGACTTGACGACCTGCGGCAGGAACATGCGGCCCGACCCGAACAGGTCGCCGACCACGTTCATGCCGTCCATCAGCGCGCCCTCGATGACGTCGAGCGGCTTCTCGGCGGCGGCGCGGGCTTCCTCGGTGTCGTCGACGATGTAGTCCGTGATGCCGTGCACCAGCGCGTGCTCGAGCCGTTTTTCGACGTTTTCCTCGCGCCACGACAGATCCTCGGCCCGGCCCTTGGCGCCGGACTTGGCTTGATCGGCGATTTCCAGCAGCCGTTCGGCGGCGTCTTCGCGGCGGTTGAGCACCACGTCCTCGACGCGGTGGCGGAGTTCCTCGGGGATGTCTTCATACAGTGCCAGCTGGCCCGCGTTGACGATCGCCATGTCGAGACCGGCATGCGTCGCGTGATAAAGGAACACCGCGTGCATCGCTTCGCGCACCCCGTTGTTGCCGCGGAACGAGAACGACATGTTTGAAAGGCCGCCCGACGTTTTGACGTGCGGCAGCTCTTCCTTGATCGTTTTGACGGCCTGGATGTAGTCCTTCGAGAAGTTGTCGTGTTCCTTGATGCCCGTCGCGATCGGGAAAATGTTCGGATCGAAGACAATGTCCTCGGGCGCGAAGTTCACTTTCTCGGTCAGCACCTTGTAGCTGCGCTTGCAGATTTCGACCATGCGGTTGTAGCTGTCGGCCTGGCCCTTTTCGTCGAACGCCATGACGACGACGGCTGCGCCGAAGCGTTTGGCTTCCTGCGCGTGTTCGATCATCTCGGCCTCGCCTTCCTTGAGGCTGATCGAGTTGACGATGGAACGGCCCTGCAGGCACTTGAGCCCGGACGTCACGATCTCCCACTTGGAACTGTCGACCATGACCGGGACGCGGGCGATGTCGGGTTCGGACGAGATCAGGTTGACGAAGGTGCGCATGGCGTCCACGCCGTCGAGCATCGCGTCGTCCATGTTGATGTCGATGATCTGCGCGCCGTTCATGACCTGCTGGCGGGCGATCTCGACCGCCTCGTCGTACTTGCCGTCGCGGATCAGCCCGGCGAACTTTGCCGAACCGGCGACGTTGGTGCGCTCGCCGACGTTCACGAACCCGGTGACGTCGTCGAGGCGAAGCTGCTCGAGGCCCGACAGGCTCATGGTGTGATCCTTGTCGGGAACGATGCGCGGCGCGTGGTGCTCGACGGCTTCGCGGATCGCCTCGATGTGCGGGGGCGTTGTGCCGCAGCAGCCGCCGACAAGATTGACCAGGCCGGAGCGCGCGAATTCGCCCAGGTGCTCGGCCATGTGTTCGGGCGTGTCGTCATAGCCGCCGAACGCGTTCGGCAGGCCGGCGTTCGGATAGACGCTGACGAAGGTATCGGCGATGTCGGCGACGGCCTTGATGTGCGGGCGCATTTCCTCGACGCCGAGCGCGCAGTTGAAGCCGACCGTCAGCGGGTTGGCATGGCGCACCGACTGCCAGAAGGCCTCCGGCGTTTGGCCCGAAAGCGTGCGGCCGGATGCGTCCGTGATGGTGCCGGAAATCATCACCGGCCAGCGGCGGCCGGTATCGTCGAAGTGTTTCAGGATCGCATAGATCGCGGCCTTGGCGTTCAGGGTGTCGAACACGGTTTCGACCAGAAGGATATCGACGCCGCCCGCGATCAGGCCCTCGATCGCCTCGGCGTAGGTTTCGACCAGGGCGTCGAAGGTCACGTTGCGGTGGCCCGGGTCGTTGACGTCGGGCGAGATCGAGGCGGTGCGGTTGGTCGGGCCGAGTGCACCGGCGACGAAGCGCGGCCGGTCCGGTGTTTCTTCCGTCACGTGGTCGGCGGCTTCCCGTGCCAGCTTCGCGGCGTGGTAATTGAGCTCGTAACTCAGCGCCTCCATCGCGTAATCCGCCTGCGAGATGCGGTTGGCGTTGAACGTGTTGGTGGCGAGGATGTCGGCACCGGCATGCAGAAAGCCCAGGTGAATGTCACGGATGACGTCGGGCTGGGTCAGAGTCAGCAGGTCATTGTTGCCCTTGAGGTCGCTCGGCCAGTCGGCGAAACGCGTGCCGCGGAAATCCTCTTCCTCCAGCTTGCGTTCCTGGATCATGGTGCCCATCGCGCCGTCGAGGACGAGAATGCGTTTTTCGAGCAGCCTCTCGAGCTCCGCCGTGCGGTCGGGCGCCGGCGCCGGCGGCATGTCGGATTTCGACGCCGGTTCGATGTCCGGGCGTTCGCCGGGCTGGGCGGATTGCGTGGGGCGGTCGTGGTTATGCAGGCAGGTCATGATCGATCTCTTGTTTTTAATTGGCGCGACGGCGTCAGGCGGCAGCCTGTTGCGTGCGCACGCCCATGATATGGCAGATCGCGTAGCAGAGGTCCGCCTTGTTCATGGTGTAGAAGTGGAATTCGTCGATGCCGTTGGCGTGCAGTACGCGGCACTGTTCGGCGCAGACGCTGGCGGCGACGAGCTTGCGGGTTTCCGGGTCCTCGTCGAGGCCGTCGAACAGCCCGTGCATCCAGTCCGGCACGTCGGCGCCGCACATCTTGGCGAACTTGGCGGTCTGCGTGAAGTTGGTCACCGGGATGATGCCCGGCACGATCGGGATGGCGATACCGGCCGCCCGCGCACGGTCGAGAAAGCGCAGGAATACGTCCGGGTCGAAAAAGAACTGTGTGATGGCGCGGGTCGCGCCGGCGTCGATCTTGCGCTTCAGGTTGTCGAGATCGGCTTCCGCGCTCAGCGCCTCGGGGTGCGTCTCCGGATAGGCGGCGACGGAAATCTCGAAATCGCCGATCCGTTTCAGCCCGGCCACGAGATCGGACGCATAGGCATAGCCGCCGGGGTGCGGTTCGTACCGGTTGGCGCCGTCCGGCGCGTCCCCCCGGAGCGCGACGATGTGGCGAATGCCGCCGTCCCAATACGCTTGGGCGACCTGATCGACCTCGTCGCGGGTCGCGCCGACGCAGGTCAGATGCGCGGCGGGTGCCATCGAGGTTTCGTTGGCGATGCGCGTCACCGTCGAATGCGTGCGTTCGCGGGTCGTGCCGCCGGCGCCGTAGGTCACGGAGACATAGGACGGGCCGAGCGGCTCAAGACGCTTGATCGCCTGCCACAACGTCTCCGCCGCTTCGTCGGACTTGGGCGGGAAGAACTCGAACGACACGGTGACGTCGTCTGGCAGCGGCGCGGCGATCATCATCGCGGGCGACGGCGGGCGGCCGCCGCGCGAGACGTTCATAATGCGCGGTTCCGCGCTTTTTCCGGGGCGGTGAATCATGGTCAGGCTGTCCTTCTGGCACTGATGCCGGGTTTGACCGCGGACCACACCACGACGGTGAGCGGGTCGCCGGTCAGATGTTCGATCCCGTCAAGGGTCAGGCCGGCGTCGGTGAGCGCGGCATCGAATTCGAAGTCCGCAAAGCCGAGACGGCGATGCTGGTATGTCTTGCGCAGGTCTTCGACCTCGTGCGGCGCGAAGTCGGCGATCAGCAGGCGGCCGCCGGGGGCGAGGACACGCGCCGCTTCGGCAATCGCGCCGGCGACGTCGTCGACATAGTGCAGGACCTGGTGGATCAGCACGGTGTCGAACTCGGCGCCGTCATACGGCAGCGAGTAGAGGTCGCCCTGGCGCACGCGGCAGTGCGTGAGACCGTCGTTTTCCAGCGTCGAGCGGGCAACGGCCAGCATGTCGCGCGACTGGTCGATGCCTTCGCCGCGTTCGATCCGATCGGCGAACAGGGAAAGCATGTCGCCGGTACCGGTGCCGATATCGAGGAACGCCCCCATCGGCTGGTCGCCGACGAGACGCGTCAGGCAGGCATTGACCTCTTTCTGGTCGATGTGCAGGCGGCGGATGTTGCTCCATTCCTTGGCGTTGGCGCTGAAGAACGCGTCCGCCGCGTCGGCACGCTCGCGTTTCACGGCGGCAAGGCGTTCGCGGTCGCGCTGGAAGGTGATGTCGTCGGCCGGGATGTTGTCGATGAGCGCGGCGACGATGGCGGCGGCGGGGCCGGAATCGTCGATGCGATAGAACACCCAGCTGCCCTCGGGTATGCGCGCCAGCGCGCCGGCCTCGGTCAGCAGTTTCAGGTGCCTGGACACGCGCGGCTGGCTCTGGCCGAGGATGCGCACGAACTCGCTCACGGCGAGATCACCGCCGGCACGGCACAGCGCGACGATACGGAGCCGGGTCGGTTCGGCGAGCGCCTTCAGCAATTGCACGGTCTGGTTCATGGTCTTCCCCTGAATTCGATAATGAATAAAACATATAAACATATCTTTATGTCAACTATAAAATACGTATGGTTCCGAATATCCGTCCACGCCCGGGCCGGATACCAATCGTTAACCATCATCCGGCTAGGCTTTCAGCTGGGTTGCCGGAATCGGCACGGATGAGTGCCGGAACCGGCACGGGACAATCCCGGCATGGGTGCCGGGCGGACGACATTGACGAGGTGGGACGTGGAACGCGTTTATCAGAGAAAACGGGTGGACGATCAGGCATGGCGCGCATTGGTGGCGGCCAGGCGCAAGCGCTGGCTGGGCCGTGTCGATACGGAACCGAAACGGCCGTGCGAGGTCGCGCCGCGCAAGCCGCGCCGCAAGGTGATGTGATGACGGCCCGCGGTTTGCGTGCCATCGCCGTCGCCGGGTTACTTCTCCTTGCCGGTTGCGCGACGCCGCCGCCGGTGACGGACAAGGACGCGTATCAGGAATACGTCGCCGAAAACGATCCGGTCGAACCGCTCAACCGGGCGGTGTTCGCCTTCAACCGCGCGCTTGACGAAGGCCTGTTTCAGCCCGCCGCGCGCGCGTACCGGGATGTGGTGCCGCTCTGGTTCCGCCAGCGCATCGGTTCGGCGATCGACAACCTGCGGGCCCCGGTCATTTTCATGAACGATATCCTGCAGGGTGAATTCGACAGGGCGATGACCACGTTCGTGCGGTTCACCGTCAACTCGACGCTGGGGCTTGCCGGTCTCAACGACGTGGCGCGCGATTCCGGGCTGGAAATGCACGACGAGGACTTCGGCCAGACCCTCGCGGTATGGGGCTCGGAACCGGGGCCTTACCTGATGCTGCCGGTGCTTGGCCCATCAAATCCTCGTGATGTGGTCGGCACGGTGGTCGACTTCCTGGCCGATCCGTTCAACGCGTGGGCGCAGAATACCGGGCGCGAGGAGCTATCGTATGCCCGTACCGGCGTGGCCGCGCTGCATGCCCGCGCCGGGCTGCTGGACCTTACCGACGATCTGGAAAAGAACTCGATCGATCTCTACGCTGCGACAAGAAGCTTGTATCGGCAGACCCGGGCCAATGCGATTAGCAATGGCAACGTAACAGGACCTGATGTATCTTCGGCGCCGGCCGATTTCCCCGAACTCGGCGATACGAAAGAAATTTCAGGCAAGCCGTGAGTTGGAAGTCATACCGAATATGAAACGTACAGTCCGTGCCCTCGTCGCCATCGTTTGTATCGCATTCGCTCCGGTTGCCGTTGCCGGCGAACTGGAAGACGGCGCGAACGCCTTTATCCGTGCCCTCGAACAGGAAGCCATCAGCTCGCTGACCGATCCGGCCAAGGAACGCCCCGCCCGGGTGCAGGCCTTCCGCCAGCTGTTCGATCAGAAATTCGCCGTGCAGGCGATCGGCCGCTGGGTGCTGGGCCGCAACTGGCGGCGCGCCACCGAGGAAGAGCAGACCGAATTCCTCAAGCTGTTCGAGGATCTGATGGTCGCGATGTACGTCGATCGTTTCGAGAATTACGCCGGTGAAAAGCTCGATATTCTCAAAACCACGCCGGTCGACGAGAACCGCGCCACCGTGCATACCGAGATCGTCCGTCCCGAGGGCGTCGACGCCAAACCGATCAGCGTGCTGTGGCGCGTCGGCCGCCAGGACGACATCTACAAGGTGCTGGACGTGGTCGTCGAAGGCGCTTCGATGAGCATCACGCTGCAGAAAGAGTTCGCCTCGATCGTCAGGAACACCGGCTCCGTGGCCGGCCTGATCGAGGAACTGCGCAAGAAAACGGCGGAGCTCAATCCGTCGTAAGGGGTTGGTAGATCAGGCTTTTTTGCTGCCGCGCCGACACCCAATGAATCGCACTGCGAGCACGTTACAAAATATTCAATTGTGAATCTCTGGCGATTCGCTAGACTTTTGGGACGTGCACAGTCGTGAGTTTTTCTGACCACCCGTTTCCACGGCGAGCCCAGTTACTTCCCGACATTGTGAACGTTGCTAAGGAGCTTTGCGCGGTTGCGGCTCCGAAAAATTAATGTCGCGAAAGGGAGATAAGATGCCCAACGGAACCGTGAAATGGTTCAACCCGACCAAAGGGTATGGCTTCATCGAACCGGAAGACGGCTCGAAGGATGCATTCGTGCATATCAGTGCCGTACAGCAGTCGGGCCTGGCAGGACTGACCGAAGGCCAGAAAGTAACCTATGAGCTGGTCGAAGGTCGCGGCGGCAAGATGGCTGCCGAAAATCTCGAACTGATCGAGTAGGCCGACCCAGCTTTCCGAGTTCGCGCGGGGGCGCGGTGCGTGGCGCGCCCCAAGGGTCTGCTTGTATGTCTTGGTTCTGGCGGTATGCCATGACCGCCGATACCCCGCTTTTTTTCCGCCGCCGCCGTTCTTGGCGGCTTTTCTTTTGCCGGTCCCCTGAAAAATTTGGAAACATTCGGCAAATATGCCCGAAATATTTTCCGGTTATCGATCTCCGCGAGTGCGGGACGGTGGTTTACACGTCCGGAAATCCGCAGGGAAGAGGCCGGGCGCCGTTGGACGCCATCCCGCGCTCGACGGTCATGTGAAGGGCATGCACCGTCCTCCCGAAGTCCAACCGACCGGCATGCGCCCGGCTGAAAGTATTTATGACCTTTGAAATTATCGAGGATGGCGAAGGCCTGCTTTTTCGCATCTTCGGCGACGTCACCGTGAACAAGATGATGGATGCCACGGTGCGCGGCTGGCAGCATCCGGCGTGGGAGCGGATCCGTTATCAGATCTGGGATTTCACCGGGATCGACAGTGTCTTAATCGACAACGTCAGCGCGCTCGCCTTCGCCGACATGGAAAAGACGGCGCGAAAGTCGTCCATGCCCATGTCCATCGCCTCGGTTGTGACCGACGAGAAAATGAAGAAAATCTGCGAACGTTTCGGCCAGCACGCGCGCTCGGAAAAAATCAGGGCAAAAACGTTTGCCAGCATCAGTGATGCGCGGCGCTGGATCGATGCGGCGTAACGCGCAGCTCCGCGCCGCCATCCGGGAAACCCTCAGAGGTCGGCGCCGTCGTCTTCCCAGCCCGGATCGTTCGGCTCGCACGGCGGCACACGGCCGATAAAGTGCGGCGCCAGCAGCGGCGGCCATTCGTGATTGGGCGTGACGCCCGACGGCGAGGCGGCGTACATCGCCGCGAAATCCAGCACCTGTTCGACGAGATCGTCCGACGGTTCGAGCCGGCCCAGGAGGTACTTCATCTTGCCGCGCGCGCCGATCGTCAACGTGCACCCCTCGGTGCACGCCATCAGGCAGCGGATCTTTTCGATCTGAAGCACGTCGCGGCACGGGTGGCCGTCGCGGGCTTCGGTCATTTTCTCGAACAGCCGGGCGCCGGCGCCGATCCCGGCCTCGCCCGCGTTGCTGCAGTCGATGCAGGTGCCGCAGACGGAAATCCGTACCGTGTCGGCGTCGTCCATGGCGGCAAGTCCGTCGAAGATGTCTTGATTATGCGTATCCATTGTCAGGTTGATACCGGACACCCGCGCACGGTTCATTGATCTATGTCATAATAGGGGATCAACCGGCCGCCGGGCCGGCGACATTTGTCCCGGACCCGATTGCGTCGCATCCAGAAAAGCACGGCCGGCCGGAAAATGATGCCCTGGACCAACACAAAGAATGCCGCCGGAGCGGGTCTCCGGGAACCGGCATTCAGGAGGAAAACCATGCGTATCAAGGCTCTCGTAGAATTTCAGGGCGGCGACGTCGCCCAGGTGGCGCCGACGGACACCGTCAAGGCCGCCAACGACAAGATGGCGGGCATGAACATCGGCGCGCTCGCCGTGACGGCCGACGGCACCGTTGTCGGTATTATCTCGGAGCGCGACGTGGCGCGCGGCATTTCCCGCGCCGGCGCCGGTTTCCTTGATGAAAGCGTGCAGGCGGCCATGTCGAAAAACGTCATTACGTGCACGGGCGACATGCCGGTGCGCGAGGTGACGCAGCTGTTGTGCGACAACCGCATCCGCCACATTCCGGTGCTCGAAGACGGCCACCTTGTCGGCATGGCGTCGATCCGCGATATCCTCGGCAGTTATGTCGAACGGGTCTACGCCGAATACGACGCCATGGAAGAACAGCTCGGTGCGCTGACGCAGTAAGCGGCGCGCCTAACGCTCGAGCTCACGCTCCAGCAGCCGGATGTTGCGGCGGTTCGATTTCCAGAAGAAGTCGAACAGGTCGCCGACCACCGGCATGGTGCCGAAGGCGTAATCGACACCGACGTTCAAAAGCATCTCCAGCAGCGTGCGCTTGCGGACGCCGAGCCTGTGCGCGCGGGCGACGATCATAAGGCCCGCGATGAGCGTTGCCGTGTCGCCGACCACCGGGAGCAGACCGAGCAGCCCGTCGAGGCCGAACGACAGCCGCGTGCCGGGAATGCGGATCCAGTTGTCGAGAAGGTCGGCGTGCTTCCTCAGCCGTTCGAGTTCGCGTCGCTTGCGGTCCTGATCCGGCATCGCGGACTACATCGCTTCATCAAGCCGGTTCACGCGGCGGATGGTCGGGAACATCTTGCACCACGCGGCGGCGATACCGACGGTGACGACGCCGCCGACCAGCACGGCGCCGACGCTGCCGAGGCCGCCGGCCATGATCCCGGCGCGGAAGTCGCCGAGCTCGTTGGACGCATTGATCGAAACGGAGTTGATGGCGCTGACGCGGCCGCGCATGTGGTCCGGCGTCGCGATCTGCACCAGGGTCTGGCGCACGTAAACGCTGATCATGTCGGCGGCGCCGTAAACCGCAAGCGCCGCGATCGACAGCCAGAACCAGGTCGACAGGCTGAACACGACGATCGAGAGGCCGAAGATGGCAACCGAGATGAACAATGCCGGGCCCATGCGGCCGGGCGGCGGGATCTGCGTCAGGATCAGGCCGACGATCAGCGACCCCGCGCCGGGGGTTGCCCGCATCAGGCCGAGCCCGTCCGGCCCGACATGCAGGATGTCGCTGGCGAACACCGGCAGCAGCCCCATCACGCCGCCGAACATGACGGCCATCAGATCGATGGAAATCGCCCCCAGCACCGTTTTGTTGCGCCACACGTAATGAAAGCCGCCGATCACGGTTTCAAGGCCGAACGGCTCCGGTGCCTGCACCTTGATGCGGCGGCCGATGGCGGCGGCGGCCAGACCTGAAACCACGAACGCGATCAGGATTGCGGTATAGGCACCTTTGTCCAGCCACGCGATGACGAGCCCGCCGATGGCCGGGCCGAGAAGCTGCGCGCCCTTGTTGGCGGAACTTGCAAACGCGACGGCGCGCGGGAACACCTGTTTGGACACCAGGTTCGGCAGGATTGCCTGCGTCGTGGTGTGAAAGAACGACCGCGCCGCGCCGTGCAGCACGAGAACCGCGAGCACGGCTGCCACGCTGACGGTCTCCGCGCGGAACAGCCAGATCAGCATGGCCACGGCCGTGACATGGACGACGTTGCAGATGATGACGATACCACGCCGCTCGAACCGGTCGGCCACCATGCCGGCGACAAGGAACAGGGTCAGCGCCGGCAGAAACTGCGCTAGGCCGATCAGGCCGAGATCGACCGGATTGCCGGTGATTTGATAGACGTGCCAGCCGACCGCGACGGTCAGCGCATGCACCCCCATGGAGTTGGCGGTGCGGCACAGCACGAACAGCAGGAAGTCCCTGTTGCGGAGAAGCGGCGGCTCGGGTGCGGGTTCAGATGCGGGCGCATCATCGGCAGCGGTCATGGATCGGTTTTAACCCGATTGGCGAGGCTTGCACAGCGTCTTGCCATAGCGCGACGGTCGGCGCGCAGCCCCCATTCAACTTTTCGTGATCGCGAGATGCCTCACGAACGCCACATTTGAGATTAAAGTGATGGCGTTGGCGGGCGGTGCGATGTCCGCCTCAGGGGAGTTTTATTAAGTCCGGCACGTGCCGGCAGGGAAAAGGAATACACGTCATGAAGACACGGATTTTCGCATGTATCGCCGCCGCGCTGTTGGTGCTCGCATCGGCACCGGCATTCGCCGGTTCGTGCCCGCTGCAGATGAGCAAGATCGACAAGGCGCTTGAATCGGCATCGCTGTCGGCCGCCGACATGGGAAAGGTCAAGGGTCTGCGGGCCAAGGGTGAAGCCCTGCACAAGGCCGGCAAGCACGCCGAGTCGGTGAAAACGCTCAAGGAAGCCCAGGAAATTCTCGGCATCAACTAAGCGTTCATCCCACACCAAACGATTGTCCCGGCAGGCCCCGCGCGGCCGCGCCGGGACATTTTTTTCGGGCCGCCTTTTTTCACTTGTGTAAATTGCAGGTTCGGTAAATATACGCGCGTTTCCGGCAACGAGACCGGACCTATTTCGGCATTTTCGAACGCATTGACCGGGGCGGCGGTTGCCGCCCGGGGTGACCGTTATGGGCAATCTGGACATTGATCATCGTGCGAAGTTCGGCACCTGCCTCGGTATCGCCGAGGGCGGGGTCGAAGTGTATTCGAGCCATTATCCAAGCGCGGACAAAACCGATCTGCCCAATCGTCAGGCGTACCGCAGCTACGTCGACGGCGTCTTCATGGGCTACAAGTGGCAGTGTGTGGAACTGGCGCGGCGCTGGCTTTACGTCAACAGGGGCTATGTCTTCGACGATATCGCCATGGCCTACGACATTTTTCGCCTGAAGTCCGTCACGCGCACCGCCGACAATTCGAAGCTACCGCTGAAGTCGTTCGCCAACGGTGCCAGACGCTGGCCGGAACCGGGTTGCCTTTTGATCTGGAACGAAGGCGGCGAGTTCCATGTCACCGGGCACGTCGCCGTGGTGACGGAGGTCTTCGAAGACCGCATCCGTGTCGTCGAGCAGAACGTGGAAGACAAGATCTGGCCCGCGGACGAAACCTGGTCGCGTGAACTGGCGGTAACCGTCGGCGACGACGGCGGGTACTGGATCGACTGTACCTACGAGGACGCGGGGATCATGGGCTGGGTGATCCAGACCGGCGACGCGACCCACGCTGAGGTGATCGAGGATATCGACCCGGCGCTGTTCGATCTGGTCCTGCGCGAGGTGCCGGACCGGGGACAGGCGGCGGACGGCTGGCTCGATCCTGTGCGCACCGACGAGGCGGCGTTCATCCTGTCGATGGAAGGCTGCAAACTGGCCGAGGACGACGCCGACCGTTTCAAGTACCTGTGTCTCACGGAAAGCGCGAACCAGGAAATCAAGCGCGCGACCAACGAACTGCACGCCATGTTCATGCACGCGACCAATTTCGTTTTGCAGGACGACGAACTGCTCCGGCGTTTCAACCTGCCGCCGGCGATCTGGCCGCGTATCCACCAGTCGTGGGACAACCGCAGGAACGAGATGATCACCGGGCGGTTCGACTTCTCGCTCTCGTCACGGGGGCTCAAGGTCTACGAGTACAACTGCGATTCCGCATCGTGTCACATGGAGACCGGCAAGGTTCAGGATCTCTGGGCGCAGCATTACGGGTGCGACGACGGACGCTCCGCCGGTTACCGCCTGCACCGGGAACTGGTCGACGCGTGGAAGGAATCCGCCGCCGGCGCGTTTCTGCACATCATGCAGGACCGCGACCTGGAGGAAACCTACCACGCGCTCTACATGAAATCCGCGATCGAGGCAGCAGGCATCCCGTGCACCATCGTCAAAGGGGTCTCGAGTCTGACGTGGGGCGAGGACGGTCAGGTCGCGGACAGCGCGGGCCGTCATATCGACTGGGTGTGGAAGACGTGGGCGTGGGAAACCGCGCTCGACCATATCCGCGATCAGATATCCGAGGACGAGGAGAACCTGCGCCTGCACAAGACCATCGACCGTGCCAAGGAAGCGCCGCGCCTGGTTGACGTGCTGCTCAGGCCGGAAGTCATGGTGTTCGAGCCGCTGTGGACGCTGATCCCGTCGAACAAGGCGATCCTGCCCGTGCTCTGGATGCTCTATCCCGATCATCCGTATCTTCTAAAAACCAGCTATGATCTCGATGACGACCTGCGCGCCACGGGGTATGTCGTGAAGCCGATCGTCGGGCGTTGCGGGCACAATATCGCGATCATCGACGCCGACGAAAACGTGGTCTCGGAAACGGCCGGCAACTTCGACGACCGCGACCAGATCTACCAGGAAATGTTTCCGCTGCCGAAGATCGACGGCAAGAACGTCCAGGTCTGCACGTTCACCGCGTCGGGCACATACGCCGGTGCCTGCATCCGTGCCGACGCCGACGACATCATTACCGTCGACAGCGATATCCTGCCGCTCCGGATCGTCCCCGATCCGGATTAGCAGACAAGGATCGTCCCCGATCCGGATTACCAGACAAGGATCGTCCCCGATCCGGATTAACAGACAAGGATCGTCCCCGATCCGGCGGTGTGCGCGAAATCAGTACCCGACGATCTTGGTCAGCGCGAGGTGCACGACGATGGCGCCGAACACGACCGAGACGATCATGAAGATCAGTAGCGTGTAGCGGTGCAGGTTGCCTTCGCGCCGGGACTTGATGCCGCGGATCTCGCGGAACAGGCTCGACATGTGCCGGCCCATCAATTCGATCTTGCGCGTCTCGTTGTGCATCCAGAACTGATAGATGATCAGCGTGAAGATGACCGACGTGGTCATGAGGATGGTAATGGCCATGAATTTCTGGGCCAGCGCCTTGTCGGCATTGACGAAGCCGGCGATGAAGATCAGGCCGAGAAACGTCAGCAACGTGGCGCCGACGGTCTTCCATTGGTGTGTTTTGACGAAGCGGAGCGTTTCGGTGCTTTCCACGTAGAGTGCGCGAACTTCGGCATGGGTATTGTCGTCCAGCGCGGACGGCACAATGTCCGGCAGGTCCATGTCGTCATCCGGCGGTGCTGTTCTATCGGCAGGGGCCATGGTGTAACTCCCAATAATCCGGATTCAATTGCACCGGTGGTACAATGATCCGATTCCCGGCATCATAGCATCAATCCGGTTCCGAAACGTTAACCCGAACCCGTCAGGCACAATGTCTTGAGCTTGTTTGGAGCAGTCCGGACCCTATTTAAGTAACTATAGTCTATCCGCTGTTTCAATGAGGTGCGTCATGTCCGAGCCGCTGACCCTCGAGGTCTTTTCCGATTACGTCTGCCCGTGGTGTTACCTGGGTGACAACCGGATCAAGAAGCTCAGGGAAAACTTCGACATCGACGTGAAGCTTGTGCATTTTCCGCTGCACCCTGAGACCCCTGCCGAGGGCCGCCGCCTGATGGACCTGTTCGGCACGGATCAGGCCGGTATCGACGAGAAAAACAATCGTATGCGCGGGCTCATGGCCGACGAGGGTCTGCCGTTCGCGGACCGCACGCATACCTTCAACAGTCGCCTCGCGCAGGAGGTCGGCAAGTGGGCCGAGACCCAGCCCGGCGGCGACGCGATCCACGACCTGTTTTTCGAAGCGTACTTCGTCGATAAGCGCAACATTGCAGAGCCGGATGTCATCCTCGATGTCGTCGCCAAGGCCGGTCTCGATGTCGATGCTGCGCGCGACGTGATCGAAAACCGGACGTTCAAGGACGCGGTCGATGAAGACTGGTCGAAGTCCCATGCCTATGGCGTGACCGGCGTGCCGACCTTCGTCAGCGAGGGGCATGGCATGGTCGGCGCGCAGCCTTATGACGCCCTTGCCGCGTTCGTCACGGAAATGGGGGCGAAACCGAAAACGCCTGTTGCGGGCTAGAGGCGACTTCAATGCCGGTAGGGCCTTTTGTCCGCTCGCAGAACCAACGGGTCGCAATTGAGGATGTGGCCGCGCCCGGCATTGTTCATTTCCATCAGTATTGGGACGCGCTGAGAGGCGATCGCTTTGCGCCTTCGTGGCGCGAGATACATCTTGAGGAGATCGACCCGAAGATCGTGCCCTATATCGTCGTCACGGACGTTCTGCACGATCCGCTGCGGTTCCTCGTGCGTTTCTGGGGGACGCAGCACACCGCGCGCAAGGGTGCCGACAAGACCGGCAAGCTGATCGGTTCGAAGCCTGATTTTCGGGGGTCGACGGCGACAGCCGAGTACGCTGCCGTGGTGGAAACGAAGAAACCGGTCGCCTCGCGCGACATGGTCAATCTAAATGACTTCGGGCGGCTGGCACCGTTCGAGCAGTCGCTCGTCAGATTCCCGCTCTCGGACGACGGTATCGACGTACATAACGTGATATCGGTCGCCACGTGGGACGAGCGCTGACCGGACAGCGCAACGGCGTTGTTCCGGTGCATGGCCGCGCCTACACTGTCGGCCAACAAGAAAAAACCTCAGGAGGATATCTGTGACAAATGTCGGTTTTATCGGCCTTGGCCGCATGGGTGCGGGCATGGCGAATAACATCCTTTCCAAGACCGGGTCGCTCCGCGTTTTCGACGCACACGAGGGTGCGATGCGGCCGCTGGTCGAGGCCGGGGCGACGGCATGCGTGTCACCCGCAGAGATGGCGCAGAACTGCGAACTGATTTTCATGTGTCTTCCCTACGCGCCCGAGGTGCGCTCGGCGATTTTCGGCGACGGCGGCATCGCCGAGGCGAAGCCGACGGGTCTGACCATTGTCGACACCACGACGCTCGACCGCACCGACGCGCTGGCGATTGCCAGTGAGACGACAGAGCTCGGCGTCGACTACTGGGACTGCCCGATTTCGGGCATGCCGTTCCGTGCCAAGGACGGCACGCTGACGGTCATGTTCGGCGGTTCGGACGCGGCGTTCGAGATGGCAAAACCTTACCTGGAGCAGGTGGGCACATCGATCATCCACTGCGGCCCCATCGGCACCGGTCAGGCGATGAAGGCGCTCAACAACATCATCTATAACGTGAACATCGCGGCGCTTGCCGAGGTGTTGCCGCTGACGGTCGCCGTCGGCCTCGACCCGGAACAGGTCGCCCAGATCGTCATGAGCGGATCGTCGCGCAGCTTCGCGTCGGAGTACTTCGTGCCGCGCATGCTCGAAGCCAAGTTCGATACCGACTTTACCCTCAGCGCCGCCTACAAGGATATCGTCAACGTCGAACGCATGGCGGAAGAGACCGGTGCGGCGTTGCCGGTCGTTGACGCCATGATCGGCAGCTACAAGGCGGCCATCGAGGCGGGATACGGCGACGAACCGAAAAGCGCGATGCTCAAGGTGTACGAGGAAGCCCTCGGTGTCGCGTTCCGCTCCGCCGCGTTCCGGAAATCCCAGGGTTGAGAAACTGGCCACATCGGGGGATGCGGGTTAGGATGAACGTGCGGGGGTCGTCGTATGCCGTTGCCGGTGCGCGTGGATGCGTGTCAGAGCGACAAGGTGCGCCCGAATGAAACTTGATGATGTCAGAATTGTTTCGCGTTTCATCGATGCCGATGAAACGCCGGTAGATTATCAACTTGCCGCGCTTGCGTATTGGCGGGAAAGGTGTGCCGGCCGGTGGGCGCCTGCGTGGAAGGACGTTTCACTCGCCGACCTGACGAACGAAGCGATCCCGCGCGCGAGCGTTACCGATATCCAGGAAAACCCGCTTACGTCCGTCTATCGATATTGGGGATCGGAACTGACGAAGGTTTTCGGCAAGGACTATACGCACAAGACGCCTGCCGACGTGCCGCCGCGGTCCCTCGGCGTCAGCCAGAGCGGCGGATGCGGCAGACTGGTTCAGGAACGCTGTCCGCATCTCGAGGTGAAGGAATTCGTCACCGGCAAAGGCCTGTTCGGGCGCGCGCTGGTTCTCCGCATGCCGTGTTCGGCGGATGGCGAAGCGGTAACGCAGGGCATCAACGTTTACTACTTCGAGCGCCTGTTGGGCGAAGACGAAACGGCGACATTCTTCGACGAAGTATTCAGTCGCCTCGACTGACCTCGCTTTACGCAACCAGTCCGAGATAAATTTTCTATTCCTCCGCCAAGGTTTACCACATAATGTCGGCGGGGGAGGCCGCCGTCCTAACTGGGTGGCGTTATTGAATCGGATGGAACTGACCTACTGTAAAGATGCAGCGGGATCGTGTTGTTACGGTCTGGCGACCGGCGGCGGGATGAACGGCAATGCCGGATAGCCCGTTCCCGCCGTGGGGGTTGATGGTTGCCGTCGACCTGACGGTGATCCTGTTCGCCGCCGTTGCCACCGCCGTTGCCATCTGGCGGTATCAGGACCTGAAGCGCGGGGGCGGCCGCCGCGGCGTGGTCTGCGCTCTGGCCGGTCTCTGGGTCATGGCGGCGCTGGACGCCGCGGACCTCTATACGAAGCTGGTGCTTTCCCGAACGCTCAGCGAGTCGGACGCGCGCGATGCGATGTTGGCGCTGCACTATACGTACAGCTGGTATCTTTATTCCCTGTCGGCGGTGCTGGTTTTTGTCGGGCTGACGTTGATCGTGATCCGCTTTACCAATCAGTACCGGGACATCGAACTGCGTACTGAAGCGCTCCGCGACAACGAAAGCATGCTTGATTCCATATTCGAGAACCTGCCGTTCGGTCTGTTGATCAAGGACAGAAACCATGTGGTCGAGCGCCCGAACAGGACCTACCTTGCGTGGTACGGATCCGACATGGAGCGGATGATCGGAAACCGTTCCGACGCCATCGAAAACTTCCAGCCCGACGAAGATGCGGCGCTTATGACGGCGCAGGAGAACGAAGTCCTAGAAACCGGCAAACTGGTCTATCGCAAGGTCGAGCGGTACTTCGTCGACGGCAAACTGCACACGCTGGGGATCACGAAGTTTCCGATCCAGGACCGTGACGGCAACATTGCCAAGGTCGGTTCCATCACCGTGGACCTGTCGGATTTGGTGGAGGCCGAGGACGCCATGCGCGAGGCCTTGGCCGACGCCGAGGACGCAAACCGCGCCAAGTCGCAGTTCATCGCTACCATGAGCCACGAGTTCCGCACGCCGCTGAACGCGATACTCGGGTTCAGTGAAATGCTGCGCGGCGAATATTTCGGACCCATCGGCGCGGACAGTTATCGCTCCTACGCCCACGATATCCATGACAGCGGTCAGCACCTTCTCAAACTGGTGAACGAGATTCTCGATATCGCTGCCATCGAAGCGGGCAAGCGGTCGTTGCAGAAGGAAGACGTCGACATTGCCGAAGTGCTTCACGACTGCATGCGCAACGTCAAACAGTCGGCGGCCGAACGCAAGATCGCACTCGACATGGAATTACCCGACGGCATTCCGGCCCTGCATGTCGACCGCAAGGCGGTGGCGCAGATATTCCTCAACATTCTCGCCAATGCGGTCAAGTACACCAAGGCGGGCGGGGCTGTCGGCGTGTCGTTGCGCCACGGCGACGGCGAGCTGACCGTATGTGTCACCGATACCGGCGTCGGCATCTCGAACGAGTTGCTGGGCCGCATTACCGAGCCCTTCGCCAAGGGGCAGTCGAACCCGCACGTCGCCGAAAGCGGCACCGGGCTCGGTCTTTCCATCGTCAAGTCGCTGGTCGAAGCGCATAGCGGTAAACTTTCGATTTCCAGCGAAGCGGATCTCGGCACGGCGGTCTATGTAACGCTGCCGCTCTCGGATAAAAGCTTGCCGTCTGCGTGAAAAGCCGCTCTCCGAACCAGTGTTCCGGCGAGTTCCAGCGAATATCCCGAAAAACGTTGCTAATATAAGGGTTTGCCGAGATTGCGGGAATTACGGATGGTGCCCGTATGACGTCCCCGGCAGTATGCGGGCGTATTAAAGATTGCAGGCATGTACCTGCAGTGTTGTCCTGCCTGAGGGCATGGCCAAACTAGATGGAGCGCCGTCAATGCTTTCGTTTCTGTCCGTGGATCAGCTTTCGCAACAACCGTTGAGCGCGACGTACGATGCCGCGCTGGTTGCCGCGTCGTACCTGGTTGCGGCGGTTGCGGCGTTTTCCGGTCTCAGGCTGGCACGCTATGCGGAACACGACGGCACCTATAACTGGCGCTGGCTTTTCGTGGGCGCCCTGACAATGGGGTTCGGTGTCTGGTCGATGCACTTCATCGGCATGTTGGCGTTCAAGCTGCCCATCCCCGTATCTTACAGTTCGTCGCTGACCGCCCTTTCGGTCGTCCCGGCGATCGTCGGCTGTATGGCCGGGCTCGCCTTGCTGCGGAAGGATCTGCCGCTGCGCGACGATGTGCGCCGCCTGATTGCCGGCACGATCATCGGCGCCGGCATCGGTGCCATGCACTATATCGGCATGGCGGCGATGCGCATGAATGCCGCGCTGTTCTATGATCAGACCTGGTTCATCCTCTCCATTGCCGTGGCCGTCGTGCTGGGTGTGGTCGGTGTTTATGCGGAAAAGCTGCGCGAGTTCGAAGCCACATCGTGGGCAGCGTTGCCGTTTCAGATCGCCAGCGCCGCCATTCTCGGGCTTTCCATTGCCGGCATGCACTACGTGGCGATGCAGGCGGCGATCTGCATCCCGACGCTGGGCTCGGGTGCCTATGTTGCCGGCATCATCAGCCCGCTCGTGCTGGCGGCGAACGTGTCAGGTGCGTCCATCCTGATCGCGCTGCTGGGTCTCGTCGCGATCAAGGTCGATGCCAAGATGCGGCACGCACAGAAGCACGCACGCCTCACCGAGGAACGGATGTATGCGGCCATCGAAAGCATCAGCGACGGCTTCCTGCTGTTCGACGAGAACGGCAAGCTTCTGCTGCACAACGGCGTCTTTGCGCAGATGTACCCGAGTTTGCAGGACCTGCTGGTCGAAGGCGTCACATACGAGGAAATCCTACGCGGCTGGGCCGAGGGACGCGAAACGTTTCCCGAAGGTCTCGACCGCGAAACCTATATCCGCAAGTGCCTGGAGGCGTTCGAGTCCCGGCGTGCGCCGCTGAGCCAATCCGACGAGGATCAGCTTTTCGACGGGCGCTGGGCGGTGGTGCGTCAAAGCCCGGTCAAGGTGGGCGGCATGGTCAGCGTGTGGCACGATGTCACGGCCATCAAGAAGCAGCAGGACATCTACCGCGAGCTGGCACTGACCGACGGCCTGACGAAGCTGCCGAACCGTACCGCGTTCACGCAGCGCCTCGACGACGCGATCAAGCGCAACAAGCGGGCGGACAAGAAAGTCGCCTTGATGTTTATCGACCTGGACAAGTTCAAGCCGGTCAACGACAAGTACGGCCACGATGCCGGCGACCACGTGCTGGTCACCATCTCCGAACGCCTGAGCCGGATGATCCGCGAGACCGACATGGCAGCCAGGATCGGCGGCGACGAGTTCGTCGTCATCCTCGAACAGGTCAGTGACTCCGGGGACATCGAGACGATTGCCGAAAAAATCCTCGCCGGCATTCGCGAGCCGATCCTGTTCAATGGGATCGACTGTTCGGTCGGCGGCAGCATCGGTATCGCCGTCAATCCCGACCACGCGGTCGACACCGACGATCTGATGAAGGCGGCGGACGAGGCCATGTACGAAGTCAAGGAATCGGGCCGCAATAATTACCGGATATTCTCCGGCGTGCCCGGCAAGCAGGCCGCAGCCGCCTGTTAAATCGGGCGCTTCGGCCTCCCCGGCCCACTCCCCTCACGATACGAACGGCGATTGCAGCAACCCGCGGGCGGTTGTAGCGTGCGCATCCGGACTGGGTGCTTCCATGGAGGAACATATGCTGTCGCGCCTGCTCTCTTCGATTTTCTGTTCTGTTGCCGTTCTCCTGATTTTGACGATTGCCATCCCGTCGCCGGCCGCAGCCGGCAAGCTGGAACGCGGCGCCTACCTGGCCGCGATCATGGATTGCACCGGATGCCATACGCCGGGGGCCATGCGCGGCGAGCCCGACATGGCGCGGTACCTGGGCGGTTCGGATACCGGTTTCATGATGCCGGGCATCGGCACGTTCTATCCGCCGAACCTGACGTCAGATCAGGAAACCGGGCTGGGCCGCTGGAGCGTCGAGGAGATCGTCGATGCGATCCGCAGCGGCGTCCGGCCGGACGGCAGGGCGCTCGCGCCGATCATGCCGTTCCCGTCCTATGCCGCGTTGACGGATGAGGACGCCGTCGCGCTGGCAACCTACATCAAGTCGCTGAAGCCGGTTTCCAACAAGGTGCCGGGGCCGTTCGGCAAGGACGACGCGCCGACCGCGCCGTACCTTAAGCCGACGATGCCGTAGTCACCCGCCGGGCGCGCCGCGTCAGGGCGGCGTCAGACCGTCGAAATCGCTGGCGTCGTGGCGTTCCTTCAGTTCCGATTTCGGATCGCCCTTGGAACGGTTGACCATGCGGCCGCGTTTGACCGCTTCGCGGGCGCCGACCTCGGCGGTCCATCGCTGCATGTTCTTGTAGGACTTTACATCCAGGAACGTGCCGGCATCGCCGTACTGTTCACCCAGGCAGAGCACACCGTACCACGGCCAGATCGCGATGTCGGCGATGGTGTATTCGTCGCCGATCATGAACTGGCGGTCGGCCAGGTTGCGGTCGAGCACGTCGAGCTGACGTTTCACTTCCATCGAGAAACGGTTGATCGGGTATTCCCATTTCTCGGGCGCATAGTTGTAGAAATGCCCGAAGCCGCCGCCAAGATAGGGCGCGCTGCCCATCTGCCAGAACACCCAGTTCATGCATTCGGTGCGGTCCGGCTGTTCGGCCGGCAGGAACTCGCCGAACTTCTCGGCCAGATAGAACAGGATCGACGCACTTTCGAAGACGCGGATGGGCGTATCCGTGGAACGGTCGAGCATCGCCGGAATCTTGGAGTTCGGGTTGATGTCGACGAACCCGGAACCGAACTGGTCGCCGTCACCGATCTCGATCATCCAGGCATCGTACTCGGCGCCGGTGTGCCCCTTCGCCAGAAGCTCTTCCAGCATAATCGTCGCTTTGACGCCGTTCGGCGTGCCTTTGGAATATAGCTGCAGCGGGTGCTTGCCGACCGGCAGCTCCTTTTCGTGCGTGGCCCCGGCGATCGGCCGGTTGATCGATGCGAAATGGCCGCCGTTTTCCTTCTCCCAGGTCCAGACCTTCGGCGGAACGTAACCGGATGCGTCATCCATGAGTTTCTCCCCTCGTCAAATCCATGCCGCACAACGGCGTGCGGGCGCTAACGCTTAGATGGGGAGTGATCGGCACCACGTCCAGAGGGGCGGGTGGCAGGGGGGCTTCACTTGAGCGTGAGGGATCAGCCGGACCGAACCGGTGCATGGATGCTTTCGAGGAACTCGACGACCTCTTCGCCGTTTCGCGAGATGTCGTAGATCATGCAGGCGACAACCTTGTTGACGGTTTCGCCGTCGTCCGACAGCGGCAGCCTGAGCACCGCCTTGCTGCCCGTGCGGCCGCTTTGCGCGACATATTGTTCGATGTCGAGGCCCGGTTCCTTGCTTTCCGCTGTGGCGACGTAGGAGGCGTGAATGAACTCGCCCAGTTCAACGGGCGGGATCTCGGAGACGGGCCGGTTGGTGAAGTCCTCGCCGCGCACGACCGTCAACTGGGTGCCCCAGAAGCGATAACGGATGTCCTTCCTGTCGGCGCTGATGTCGACGACCGCCGTCCACGGCAGAACCTTGGGATCGATCATCGAAAGGTCGAATTCCGCCCACGTCGGCGCCATCCGCTCGCCCTTGAGTTCGCGCCAATAGGCAAGCATCTCGTGGTGCTCCGGCACCGGCGATTCGTCCGGCGCAAGGCGGCGCATCGTCAGCGGTTTGGGGGCCGAGTCCATATTCTTGATATAGTCACTTAATCAGTGCGCCGCGAGCATATTTAGGCCAAATGGTTCAACGTTTTCGCGTGGTCTTGCCCAGATTAGCTGCTTATTATGAAAGCAGTGCTCCACCGGTTGTCCATAAAATGACGAAAGATCACTATCTGCGGCGTTCGCCGGTCCGCTTCGATCAGTTGAACTATCAGGCCGCGTACGAGTATTGGCTGAAGCTGAAGGGCGACAGGCGGTCGCCCGTCTGGCGGCAGTGGGACTGGTTCGAACTCCCGGTGCGGATGATTCCGTATTTTCTGGTGGTGGACGTTCGCTATGACCCTCTCGATTTCGTTTATCGCTTCTGGGGCACGGCCTCGACCGATTTGCACGGTAAGGATTTCACCGGCCTCTCGATCAGCGAGATCCGCTCGCCGGGGACATTCGAAACGACACAGGCCCAATATCTGGAAGTGGTGGAATGTCACGAGGCGGTCGGCTCGGAATACAGGATCCAGGCCGGCGAGAACGGCCTGCCTTATGTCCAGACGTCATTGCGCATGCCGTTTTCCGGCGACGGTGCGCGCGTCACGCAGATCGCGACCTACGTCGACTGGAGCCGGGATCACAAGGAAATCAAGGAAGCGCATAGCCGCGCATTCGGGGGCAGCGAAGCGTGATCCCGTTATCAGAAGGTGCGGATTTCCACAATTTCCCAAACGGTTGAACCGCGTATATGTGAACCTATATTGCCAGCAATGGACATCATTGCTGTAACAACTTGGTTATAACGATGCCGACCGTGTTCGACGAAATCCCTGAATTCAAACCGCTTGGATGCAAGCAGTGCCTTGAAGCCAAGCCGCTTGATCTGGACATCACGATGGCCTTTCAGCCGATCGTCGATCCGCGCGAAAGGTCGGTCTATGCTTACGAAGCCCTGGTTCGCGGTGCCGACGGTGCCGGCGCCGGGGAGGTGTTGTCACATGTCACCGACGACAACCGTTACACCTTCGACCAGACCTGCCGCGTCAAGGCGATCCAGATCGCATCCGAACTCGGCATCGAATGCAATCTTTCGATCAATTTCCTGCCCAACGCCGTTTATCGTCCCGAAACATGTATCCGCGCGACGATGCAGGCGGCGGACGCCTTCGACCTGCCCATCAACCGGATCATCTTCGAGGTCACCGAAGCCGAGCCAGTGATGGATCCGGGTCACCTGATGGGCATTTTCGAGGAATACCGGGATCGTGGCTTTATCACGGCGATCGATGATTTCGGGGCGGGCTACGCGGGCCTCAACCTCTTGAACAAGTTCAGCCCGCAGATCCTCAAGCTGGATATGGAACTTTGTAACGGCATCGCCGAGAACAAGATCAAGAAAACGATCACCGAAGGTGCGATCTCGACGGCGCACGCACTCGACATCAAGGTCATCGCCGAAGGTGTGGAAAGCATCGCGGACTTCGAAGTGCTGCAAGCGCTCGGTGCCGACTATTTTCAGGGCTACCTGTTCGCCAAACCGGAAATAGAGACGCTACCCGTTCCCGATTTCTCCTTCATGTAAGCGGCAATCCGCGGCGCCTAGAGTTGCGCGCGGAAATAGGCGACGTTCGTAATCAGCCCCGGCAACAGCCACTGGAACAGGCGCACGACCGCCAGCACTTCGTCGACGTCCGCGTCCTTTGCGGCGGCCTCCCGCAGCGCACCGGGCGTCAGCGCACCCGGATTGGGAAGAGTGCACATGCGCGCCACGGCGAAATCGTGCACGGAGGCGACGACGTCTTCATAGCCGGACGTTTCAACCTTTGGCGCAAGATCGCCCCATGCCGGCGCAAAGTAACTCGGCCATCGTGCCAGCGCGCGGTAATCGGTGTTCACGAACGGCAGCCCGAGCCGCGCCTTGATATCGTCGTAGACGTTGACCGTCGGCGCGTCGGCATGATGCGGTTCGATCAGGGTCAGGGACTTTTCAAGCGACGGGCCGTGACGGGCGGTTTCGGGCGTGACGTCCGTGTCGCCGGACAGGTCGTGCCCTTCCAGGAGCAGCCGCGCCGCCGTGGCAATCATCAGATACGGCATGTTGCCGTGCGAGAAAATCTCGATCATCGCCTTGATGTCGTCAATTTCCCGCGCCCCGTAGCCGAGCGTATCAAGCGTCGCGCCCATCGGGGCCGGGGCAAGGCTGTCCGCGCGCGTCTCGGCAAAATCCCTGAGGTCGCCGCAGGCGGCGACGAACGCGCGGCTGCCGGCAAGGTCGCGCAGCCCGCCCCAGAGCGTATCGTAAAACGTGGGGTAATGCGCAAAGGCCATCGTGACGACGCCCATCCACGGCACCTGCAGGACTGATTTGGTGTCCGCGTAGACGGCAGCCAGGCGTTCATCCGTCGCGTACTCGGGTACCGGATGAACCGCCGGCAGCGGTGCCGGCTTCAGGCGCGCAAGATGAACGGACATGATTTTTCTCCTCCCCTTCGCCGGCAAAGACCCGGCCACGTGTGCCGGAAAAAATATGTCGTTTTCGTCGCTGCGGAAAGCGCCGGGCTGTGTCTCCCTGTAAAACGGGCGCATGATGCGGGGAAGCGGAGAGCGAATGATGACCGAACTGGACTGGCACGGTGACCGTGGCGCGCCCGGCGATCTCGACATTCTGGATGCCGCGCCGGAAAGCCGGGGCATCGATCTTGCGGCCGTGCGCAGGTATCGCCAGGAAAGGCTCCGCGGACAGATGGCGCACTACGGTGTCGACGCCGTCATCCTGTCCGACGCGGTCAACATCCGCTACGCCACCGGCACCCGCAATATGCAGGTCTTCTCGCAACGGAACCAGCCGGCGCGCTACTTGATGCTGACCGCCGACCGCTCGATCCTTTTCGAATTCACAGGCTGCGGGCACCTGGGCACGGGCTTCGAAACCGTTGACGAGGTGCGTCCCGCGATGACGGCGAGCTTCGTCGCGGCCGGACCGGATATCGAGGCGCGTGAAAAGGCGTGGGCCGCCGAAACGGCGGCGACGCTCCGTGAACTGGTTGGCGCCGGCGCGACCGTCGGGCTCGAGCGCCTCAACGCCGGTGCGGCGATTGCGCTCAAGGACGAGGGTTTCCGCATCGTCGACGCGCAGCAGCCGGTGGAAATGGCCCGCGCGATCAAGTCGGCGGAAGAAGTAAAATGCGTCGTCGCCTCGCTGCGTGCGACCGAGGCCGCGGTCGGTGAGCTGCGCGCCGCGATCCGCCCCGGCATAACGGAAAACGAACTCTGGTCGATCCTGCATGCGGCGGTCATCGCCAGGAACGGCGATTACTGCGAGACCCGTTTGCTGAACGCGGGGCGGCGCACCAATCCGTGGTTCCAGGAAAGTTCGGCGAACGTCATTGGCGAGAACGAGATGATCCTGCTCGATACCGATGTCGTCGGCTGTCACGGCTACTACGCCGATTTCTCGCGCTCGTTTCACAGTGGTCCCGGCAAGCCGACCGAACATCAGAAGACGCTCTACAAACTGGCGTTTGAACAGGTTCATCACAACATGGACATTCTGAAACCGGGCCTGACGTTCCGCGAATACGCCGACCGGGCGTGGGACATCCCCGAGCGTTACTACAAGCACCGCTATTACCTGTCAGCGCACGGCTGCGGCATGACGGGCGAATATCCGTACCTTTATCACCACGGCGATTTTCCGGATGCCGGTTATGACGGCGTGGTCGAGCCGGGCATGACGCTCTGCGTCGAGAGCTTTATCGGTGCCGAGGATGGCGGCGAAGGGGTGAAGCTGGAGCAGCAGCTGCTGATTACGGAAACGGGTTGGGAGCTGTTATCGGAATTCCCGTTCGAGGAGGCGTTTCTTACCTGAGGCGGGTCGGATGTTTAGGGCGCCCTGAAACCGAAATCATAGGCCGACAGAATGTGTTCGACCTTGTCGTGTCTGCCCCATAGCGGCAGGTGCACGAGTTCGAAGGCGAGGTATTCCTTACCCGGCATGTTCGCAATATGGCCGCGGGCCATCGACGTTTCGCCGGTGCTGACCACATGCGCGTAGCGTCGGCTGACAGCTTTGCGCATGCTCTCCGGCTCGTAGGTGCTGACCAGTTTGCCCGATCCCTCGAACCCGAGGGCAACCGTCAGCGATGTGCCCCAGAACCGGTTGACGTAATCCCTGCCGTCGTCGATCACATCTTTGACCGCGAGCGATGGGGCGACTTCATACAGATCCATGAGATCGAAGTCGGACCAGCGCGGCAAACCACCGCCTGCCGGCATGCGCTCTTGCCAGTATGCGATCACGCGCCCGGTCAACGGAGAAAGGCAGTCGTCTGCCGTACCGTTCACATAGGCAACGGGTCTGTCGTCGAGTGCGTCCATGAACCTACTTTCTGGCGTCTCGCCTCATATCGGCCAGGCACGGCAAGGTTTAAGTGAAATAGCGATGTAATCAAACCTTAACAGGATCAGTGCCGGACCGACTGTGACGCCTGTCAGTCGGAAATATTTCGAAACATTGCCGAATAAATTGGGCAAGATTGGTGAGGTATATACCTCCGCGTGTCGTGGGGACGACCACGTGAAACGTGAGAGAGGGAAACGATTATATGCCGTACAGAACGATCTTCATGGAGAAAGGCTATATCCGCCGCTTTTTCGGCACGCTGACCTTCGACGACTTTTTCGAAGCGCGTAACGAAGTCTGGGGCCGTGAAGACTGGAGCGATCTGCGCTTCCATATTTCCGACCTGACCGGCGTGACGCAGGTCGTGATGTCGCCCGAGGAGGCGACCGGCATTGCCTATCTGGACGAGGCCGCCGCGCGCTCTTCGAGTTTCATGCGTGTCGCGCTGGTCACGGATAACGACGCGGTTGCCGCGCTTTGCCACAATTATATCGACAACCTGTCGGTGTCGTGGTGGGACGTGCGCCTGTTTACCAATCGCGAAGATGCTATTGTTTGGGCAAGCGAAGGGCGTGTGACGTCGTTTCCGTACGGCACCCCGGGGCCGACCAAGAACGCCGCCTGATTACCCCAGCCGATTGACGCCGTCGAACGCGGCGGTTTTGTAGCATTCCGCGAAGGTCGGATAGTTGAACACCGTGTCGATCAGGTAATCGATGGTGCCGCCCAGCGACATCACCGCCTGTCCGATGTGAATCAGCTCGCATGCACCGTCACCGATGATGTGCACGCCCAGCAGCTTGCGGCTGTCGGGATCGAAAATCAGTTTCAGCAAACCCGCCTGATCACCGACGATCTGGCCGCGCGCGATTTCACGGTAGGATGCGTGGCCGACTTCGTAGCTAGTGCCTTCCTCGGTCAGTTCCTGCTCGTTTTTGCCGACCACCGAGATCTCGGGGATCGTGTAAATGCCGTAGGGCAACAGGTCCGGAAAGCTGTGCGCGTCGACGCCGAAGGCGTGGCATGCAGCGAGGCGGCCCTGTTCCATCGACGTCGATGCCAGGCTCGGGAAGCCGATGACGTCGCCGACCGCATAAATGTGCGGCGCTTCGGTCTGATAGCTCTCGTTGACGGTGATGCGGCCGCGGTCGTCGGCGCCGACACCGGCTGCGGCGAGGTTCAGCGTTTCCGTCGCGCCGGTGCGGCCGATCGAATACAGCACGGTTTCCGTATTGATGTGCTTGCCGCTGTCCAGCGTGATGTGAACCTTCCGGCCCTGATCGCCGTCGACCACCTCGACACCGCTGACGCCCTCGCCGAGGCGCATGGTGACGCGCTCCTGACGCATCAGGTGCACGAGCGTGTCGATGATTTCCTCGTCGACGAACGGCAACAGCTGCGTGCGCTTGTCGACAACGGTAACCCGGACACCCAACGTCGCGAAGATCGTCGCGTACTCGATGCCGATGACGCCGGCGCCGATCACGGTCAGGCTTTTCGGCAGCTTGTCGAGTTCCAGGATGTCGTCGCTGGTGAAGATATGCTCGCCGTCGAACGCAATGTTCGGATCGCGCGTCGTCGTCGTGCCGACGGCAATGGCGACATGGGCCGCGCTGATCTCAGAAGGCGCCTGGCCGTCGACCGGTGTCAGCAGAATGCGATGCCGATCTGGCGCACATGATTGGCGCGGCCGAGCAGGTCGGCCATGGTGATGTCTTCCTTCACCTTGTACGACGAACCGTAGATGGTGCGCTCGTGATAACCGGAAAGATGCATGGTTGCGGCACGCAGCGTCTTGGAGGGGATCGTGCCGGTATTGAGGCAGACGCCGCCGACGACGGCCTGCCGTTCGGCAACCAGAACCCGCTTTCCGAGCTTCGCTGCCTGCACCGCTGCACGCTGGCCTGCGGGCCCCGACCCGATGACCACAAGGTCGTAATCGTAGTTGCTCATCCTCGTCTCACCTCGACGTCGTCAGGTTCGTTGCCCCCCAAACAGGAGAAACCATGGGATTTCCCGGGTTTGTTGTCTAGGAGAATTGGCCATTCAACGTGAGTTGCAAATAGCTGTTACATTTCGCTCCATAGTTGGGCGTTAACAATCTTACTAAAATCACGTATAAATTGTCCTGCAGCCTCGGAGGAATTCTAATGGAAATGCACGAGATCAATACGATTTTGACTTCGGATGCCGCAGAGATTGTCACAAGCCTAATCGCGGTGATCGGTACGGCGCTGGCCGGGTATGGTGTGTTGATCGCACGCCGCGCACGCAAAGCCATGGATTCTCTACGGGCTGCGAAGACATGGATTTATCCTGAAGAGGAATCTCCCTCTGCAGAGAATATGGCGTCCACTCAAGCGCAACATTACGGGGCCCTTGCTGATGCGAACCTTGCTTTGCTATCGCCACAAGCCCGTACCGCATTCAATCGATTCATAGTGAGCGAATTAGCAGTTCGAGGGCATATCGAAGGAACTCTCAATGATGTTAGGAACTTGGATGAAGACTCGATGATGGAGTTCTTGAATTTGCAGGCGGCAAGTGAGGAGCAGAAATCTGGTTGGAAGCAACTCATTCCCTTTATTAACAAAATCGAGGGAATCGAAAAGCTTGCCGAGAAAATATTCTCGGCTGCGAACGATTACATTAAGGGGGTTGCAAAAAATACGATTGGCAGAGGAGGTCCCGCTGATGATGGTAGTGATGCGGACGAAGAATGGGCTGATCAGTCACCGTAATAAGGGAAAGGCTTGAAGCACAGCATGCTTTGACGGCTAAGTGGCAGCAACTGAATTAATTTTTTGAAAATCTGAGCGCCGCCGGCGAAATCAGCACGCCGAATTGCTCGCACCAGATGACGACACTTTTATAGCTCGGAATATCGACGCCGGCGGGGATGTCGAACACCTGCGAGCCCTTGAAGGCGCGCAGCCGGCCAAGGTCCACATACATCGTATCGTCGACCGCCGTATCGGGCGTTACGTTCGCGTCGGGCACCAGATAGACGTGGTACTTTGGGCCTGGCCCGACCTCGAAGTCCTTTTCGATCTGCAGCGCATCCGCATAGACGGTGACCCCACCCGAACCGAAATGGATCGGATCCGACGGATCGGCATGGATGAACGTGCCGGTGGCAACGATCTGCTTCTCGGCGGCGCCCTGAAGCTGTTCGTTGGCGACGACGTCGGCGAGGAAGATGTAAGGGTAAAGGAAAATACCGACGGCAAAGCCGCCGATCACGCCCAAAAGCCCGCCGACGATGAAGATCAAAAATCCGCGCATGTCACCCTCCGGCAATATCGTTCCCGTCAGTATCGCCCGGTGCCGACCGGCGCCGCAACCGTCATCGCACCGTGGCCGGTTGCTTTTGCCCGTACCGGCCTGAAAAGGTTAGAATTGATCTATATCACGGCCATGGCGCGTCGATCCCTTATGTTGGGATGATCGCCCATGTGGTGTGACGCAATCCCATCGGAGAGAAAGAGATGCAACAGGACATCCCGGTCTGGTCCGAGACCTTCGAAACCGGCATCAAGGCCATCGACCGCGATCACAAGGCGCTGTTCGAGGAAATCGGCAACCTTGCCGATGCGCTGATCAAGGAACAGGGGCCGGCCGAGATCGAACAGGCGATTACCTGCCTTGAGACATACGTCCTGGAGCATTTTCGCCGCGAGGAAGGCTTCATGATTCAAGCCGGTTACCCCGGCACCGAAGAGCATCTCCGCAAGCACCGTTCCCTGGAACGGAAGGTCAAATGCCTGCGTGGCATTCACCGCGGCGGCAGCAGCGATATTGATCCGCTGAAGCTTGGCCGTTTTCTGGGCAACTGGCTGACCGGCCATATCCTAAAGACGGACATGGACTATGTCCCATACTTGCGTGGCGAGCGCGACGATCAGGTGCCGGAGCAGACGGCACTGTTGAACGAGGTCAACGTGCGCGTGCCGGCAAACAAGCGCGACGTGGTCGAACGGTTCGTCGCGTTGCTGATGTCCGACGATCCGATGGCGCACGAAATCACGGGCCTGATCGAAACGTTCGAATCCCGCCTCGACGACCAGGAAATGGCGGAGACCCGAAAACTCTTCTGCTCGGACGACTGACGGGCACGGGTGAACGCATGATCGAATGGCGCGACAAGATGTCGATCGACGACGGCGGCGTGATCGACCAGGATCACCGGCACCTAATCGATATTATCAATCGCTTCGAGGCGCTTGCGGCGGATGGTCTCGAACGCGGCGAGGCAACGGAAATCCTCCATGCGCTCAAGTTCTACACCGAGACGCATTTCGGCCGCGAGGAACAGTTGCAGAATATGATCAACTACCCCGACGTCGGCGACCATCACGAAGAGCACCGCGAGCTGATGAAATCCCTCGACGACGTGATCCATCACATGGACGAGACGGCCGACGATGCGCTTGACCGGGTGCACGGCGAGATGGCGCATCTGCTGCACGACTGGCTCATCGGTCACATCCTGCACAGCGACCTGAAGATGCGCGTCTACGTGGACCTGATGAAAAAGCACGCGGACAACTTCGGCGCGCTGAAGGACCTCGAGGTCGTGCCGGCGTAACGTCCGGCAGCAAACATCCCCTCAATTTCGACACATCGGCGATCTTGCCGGTCGCTCGTCACTCGCGCGAGCCGGATGCCGCGCATGCCGATAATTCTTTTGGCAGAAGGCGTTCATATCCAAAGATAAAAATAAAGTAATTTATTAATTTTATTTATATTGGACCTAAAAAACATTGTGACTAGAGTAAATAATATAAAATTTCATTGGGAGAAATTGAGTGAAAACAAGTTATATGCTGTTGAAAGCATTGCCTTTATCGGCAGTCGTGGCGATGTGGGGTGTGCCGTCGGCCGTGGCGGAAACCGCGGCTTGCACGCACGGGACGGCCTTGCTGCAGACCGATGCGCAGGCTTGGCTGTCATTGCAGACCCAGTTGGCGCGGCTCAAGACCAACATTACCAATATCCGCACCGAGATCACCGAGGTGATCGACATGAACGACGATGTCGGTGAAGCGGACAAGACGGCGAAAAAGATTCACAGCAGGCTGTCATTGATTGCGCCCCTGTTCGAGCTTGCCCCGAGCTTGCAATCGGGCTTGGACAAAACGGCCCATGCCGCGGAAATCTCGCACAAGAATGTTCTCAGCCCGATATACAAGGTCACCAATGCGATCGTGACGAAAGGTCGGTTGCACTAAATCCGGGCTGAGATCGACACCAAGGTGCTGCCGAACATCACCAAGTACGAAGGTATCATTGGCAAGGCACATCTAAAATCGGTGAAACTCGGCAACGACTATATCAAGGCATGTCACATTGCATCGACGTTGCAGCAGAAAGCCTGTATCTCGGCCGGCAACAAGGACATCGATACAGTCTATAACGTCTTCAACAAACCCGTCGGGCTGCTGAATACGACGGTGATCGACGCCTCCAAGGGTGTCGCCGACGTCAATCAGATCCTTGAAACGGCATTGTCCCCATCATTCAACATAGCTTTGAAACTACACGGGCCGGTGGTTGACGTATCCAAGTACGTCAAGGAACTCGAGCACGAAATCGACAAGCTTGAGAAGGAAATGCGGCGGCATATTCACATCCGCATCCATCCATTCGACTGGAAGTTCGAGATCGAACATCTGCTTAAGGAATGGAAGGCGGAGATGAAGAAACTTGAGCATCTGGTCAATCTCGACAAGCTCAAGAAAGAGATGCGTAAGGCGGTCGAAAAGGTCCTTCATCCTATCGTGCATGCTATTGAGAAGTTTATTCACAAGCTCGAACACGACATGACGCCGCCCGGCCTCGATATGAGCAAGCTGGAAGCGGATTTGAAAGCGATCGAGAAGTTCTTCGAATCACTGGAGCCGCATTACGATTTCTCCGAGATCGACAAGGCGATCAAGGAAATCGAGGATGCGATCCGCGCACTCGAGTCCTGCAAGTAAGACCGGAGGTCCGGGCGGCGCTGATGTGCCGCCCGGTTGCCTGATGCCGCACCGGCAAGGGCCTCACTCGAGGCCCATGCAGTTGGCGTAGTAGGTCACCGTCGCCGGCCAGTCCGAGAAGATCCCCTCGATCCCGACCTGCATCGCCAGCACGTCCAGCAGTTCGAACATGATGCCGTCGTGGTCCGTTACGTCCTTGACCGACTGGTAGTACCAGCCGCCGCCTTCGGCCAGCGGACCTGACCGCTCCAGCGTCCAGGTGATGATCTTGAGACCGGCGGCCTTGGATTCTCGGGCGTAGGCCGAGGGCACGATCTTGCCGTCCTCCGTCGTGACCAGCATCCACATCGGCGGGGCGATGTAGTTGACGCCCATCGACTTCAGTTCCTTCATGCCAGGCTTGAAGGTCGCCGGCTGCATCGGGTCGAAGCCCTTGTCGCCGTAACGGCCATCCAGGAAGACAGCCTGCTTGCCGAACTCGGGTTCGTGCTTGATCCAGTAGAGCACGTCATCGAGGTTGAACGACTGCGCCCAGACGTCGGCTGCCGGCACACCCGCGGCCTTGTATTCGTCGATCATCTTCTGTGCGTACTCTTCCTGCGTGAAGCCGTTGTACGGCATCTCGACCGATGGCGATTTTAGTTCCGGCGTGAACTTGGCGCCCAGGCTGCGGAACAGCTTGATCGATTCCGCATGCGTCATCAGCGTGCCGCTGGACGCCGCATACAGGTCCGTCCGCCAGCCCACCGTGCCGTCCATGTATTCGTCGACGGTGGTGCCTTTCTTGTTCGCCGCATCCATCTTGCCCTTGAGCGTGCGGAACTCGGCCAGCGTGATGTTGCTGGTACGGCACTCGGCGCTGGCCGTGGCATCGGCCGCGGCGGCCTTGAACGGCTGGGTACACTTGTTCGCGAGCGGCGTCTTCAGGATGTTGGTGGTGGTGTGCAGGTCGTTCTGCGCATGGCGGCAGACGAGTTCCTTGTCCTTGGTGAAGGTGACGTCGCATTCGAGGATACCGGCGCCCATGCGTGCCGCGGCGACGTTCGATTCCACCGTGTGTTCAGGGAACATCATCGGCGCGCCACGGTGGCCGATGGAAAACAGTTTCCGCTGCATCGGGCGGTCGGAACACGACTGCAGCCGGGATTTCAGCGGACCGTCTTTCATCTGCTCGATCAGGAAGTAGGGGCGCGGGCCGACCTCGACCACGCCGGCGCTGGCGGTGCCTGCCGCAAGGGTCGCGGCGGCCAAGAAAAGTGCGGGTATCCTGTTGCGTGCCATCTGGTTCCTCCATGGCGCATGAAATAGCGTGAAGCAAACAGGCTCCGCCGATCAAGTCTCAACCTGATGTCGTCCGGGTGAAGGTTTCTTGAAAAAGGAAACGCTCAGGCCGCGAGGCCCGCGGCGTGGCCGCTCGACCAGGCCCACTGGAAATTGTACCCGCCGAGCCAGCCGGTGACGTCGACCGCTTCGCCGATGATGAAGAGCCCGGGCACGGTTTTCACTTCCATGGTCTTGGACGAAAGGTGTGCCGTGTCGACGCCGCCGGCGGTGACTTCGGCTTTCGCGTATCCCTCGGTGCCGGCGGGGGTGAAGGTGAAACGCTGCACCGTTTCCGCCAGGGTACCGAGCGTCCTGTCGGCGGTCTCGCCGATACGGCCCGCGATTCCGGCCCGCGCCGTGACCATCTGCGCCATGCGCGCCGGCAGGATGCGGCCGAGGACGGTGTTGATGTCCTGCGCCGGGTGGTCATGCTTGGCGGCCAGCAATTCGGCAGCGACATCGCGATCCGGTGCCAGGTCGAACATGACCGGCGTGCCGGGTTTCCAGTAGGACGAGATTTGCAGCACCGCTGGACCGGAGAACCCCTTGTGGGTGAACAGCAGCGCTTCGCGGAACGATGTCTTGCCCGTGCTGGCGATGCACTCGGCAGAAACGCCGCTGAGTGACGCCGCCATCTCCCGGTCCGCGCCCGCGAGCGTGAACGGCACAAGGCCCGGCCTGACGCCGCAAAGCGAGAGCCCAAAGCGCTTCGCCCAATCGTGGGTAAACCCGGTCGCGCCCATCTTCGGGATCGACAGCCCGCCCGTCGCGAGAACGACGCTTTCCGCCTCGAACGCCCCCTTGTTCGTCTCGATGCGGAAGCGGTCGCTTTTCGAAATCTCTGTGACCGTGTGCGAAAGACGGAGGCTGACGCCCGCCACGTCGCATTCCGCTCTCAGCATGGAAACGATATCGCTTGCGGACGTGTCGCAGAACAGTTGCCCGAGGGTCTTTTCGTGCCAGGGGATGCGGTACTTGTCGACGAGCGCGATGAAGTCGTGCTGGGTGTAACGCGCCAGCGCCGACTTGCAGAAATGTGTGTTGGCGGAGAGGAAGTTCTCCGGTTCGCAGTGCAGGTTGGTGAAGTTGCAGCGCCCGCCGCCGGAAATCAGGATTTTCTTGCCCGGCGCTTCGGCATGGTCGAGCAACAGAACCGACCGACCGCGCCCGCCCGCGGTTATCGCGCACATCAACCCGGCGGCACCGGCGCCCAGCACGATTACGTCGTACGTCTTCACGCCGGTTTCGCCGTTCGCCTGAGCCGCCAGGCCGATTGCATCGCCACGGCGCCGATGACGACGACCCCGCCGATGAACGTGGTTTCGCTCGGCGCTTCGTCGATCACCAGCCAGACCCATAGGGGGCCGAGCACCGTTTCAAGCAGCATCAGCAGCGCCACTTCGGGCGCGGGCAGCGTGCGGGGGCCGAGCGTGATCAGGCCGAACGACACCGGCATGACGACGAAGCCGAGCACCAGCAGCAGGCCCCAGCTTTCCGCAGGCACCGACATCGGGTCCGCGAGCGGCGATACGAGCACGGCCGACAGCAGCGCGCCGAGCGCTGCCGCCGGGATCATGTTCACGTGTCTGTTGTGGCGGATGATGATAAACGTTACCGCCAGCGCAGTCGCGGTGACGAACGCAAATATGTCGCCGAGCGACGTGCCGGCACGAAAGCCGTCGCCGACGACGATAATGACGCCGGTCATCCCTGCGGCAATCGCCGCCCAGGTCGGTCCGGCGACCCGTTCCTTGAGAACGATGACGGACAGCAGCGCCGAGATGAGCGGCGTGGCCGCGAGGATGATCAGGACATTGGCGACGCGAGTATGCTCGACAGCGAACACGAAGCTGATGGCGTTCAGCGCATAGATCACGGCAACCGCCAGCCCGGCGATGCCGAGGCCTCTGATGTCGGCGAACAAGGCGCCGCGGCGTACCCCGGCATAGGCGAGAATGAGGGTCGCGGCCATCATCGCGCCGCGCCAGAAATTCATCGTCCAGGGATCGATGTCGATCAGGCGGATCATCAGCGTATCGGGCGTCAGCACAAGCACGCCGAAGAGCGTTAGCGCGAAGCCGCGCCGGTGCGCCCGGGCGTCGATGTCTGTCGAGGTGACCATGGTCGCACCATATACGGCGCGCCCGGAAAAGCCATTGCGAAAAGCTGGCGGCGGTTCAGCGCCAGAACGGTTTGGCGGCCTCGATTGCAGCGTCTTTCTCGCTGACGCCAATATCGTCGAGCAAGTGCGCATCCAGCCCGGCCAGCGCCCGGCGCTGGCGGTGGCGATCGACCCAGTAGAGAGCCTGTTGCAGAACGCGCGACCATGCCGTCCGACGTACATTCGGCGTTGCCTCGGTGATTTGTACGGCACCGCCCGGGGTTGCATTATGGATGAACATTATTCAGTCTCCTCTCAGATGTTTTGTGTTCATTCTTTCCAAGTGCCGCTGTAATATTGCGAGTATGGCCTGCGAGCAAAGCATGCTTTCTCGGACTAGTATTAGAAAAATTAGGGGTATGTTGGATGAGCCGCCGCTTGCCGCCGCTGAATGCACTCAAGGCCTTCGAGGCGGCGGCACGCCATGAGAGCTTCACCCGCGCCGCCGACGAACTGAACGTGACACAGGGCGCGGTCAGTCATCAGGTGAAGGCACTGGAAGCGGACCTGCGGATGAAACTGTTCAACCGCGAACCGCAGCGCCTGGTGCTGACCGACGCCGGACGCGATTACCTTGTGGTGCTGCGCGATGCTTTTGACCGGATCGCGGTCGGCACCGACCGGATGCTGCAGCGGCAGAATGCGGGCGTGCTGACGGTCACGACCTCACCCAATTTCGCCGCCAAGTGGCTGGTGCACCGGCTGGGCCGGTTTGCCCTTCAGCATCCGGAAATCGATCTGCGGATCAGTGCCTCGCTGCAGCACATCGATTTCGCGCGCGAGGATGTCGACATGGCCGTTCGGCACGGTGACGGGTCGTGGTCCGGAATGGACATGAGGCAGCTTTGTTCCGAGCAGCTTTTCCCGGTGTGCAGTCCCAAGCTGATGACCGGGCCGGACGCGATCCAGTCACCGGCCGATCTCGCCAACCATACGCTGCTGCATCTGGATGACCGGAACGACTGGCAGAAGTGGCTGGACGCCGCGGGGGTGACGGATGCGGATCTTTCGCGCGGGCCGGTGCTCAATCAGGCCAGCATGATCATCGATGCGGCGGTCGACGGGCAGGGGATTGCGCTGGCGCGGACCGGCCTGGCGATCACCGATCTGATCAACGGCCGCCTCGTCAAGCCGTTCGATATCGCGCTCGATGTTTCATACGGCTATTGGATCGTTTGTCCGAAGGCGACGGCAAAGCTGCCGAAGATCGAGACGTTCCGGAACTGGCTTTTGGAAGAAGCGGCCGAGGATACCCGCCGTTTGGCGGCGGTGCTGGCGGCCAAGGCTTGATTGGGCCCGGCGTTTATTCCAGCCCGTGCGCGAGGATGCCCTCGATGATCTCCTGAACCGAGAGGGCGGCACGGAAGTTGGGCAGTTCGTGCGCCTCGCCGGCCATGAACGCGGCAAGGCTGTCCAGTTGCCGGACGCGGCCCGTCTGGCGCGGATCGGGGATGTCGGTCATGTCCGGGTGCCATGCGTCACCGTCCGAAACGTTGACCGTATACCAGTCGTCGAGACGGCAGGACCTGTCGCTGCCCCAGACCGTGAACTCGATCCGGTCCGGCCCCGTGCCGCCGACGCCGCCGGCGACCGACAGCGGCACGCCGCCGACACTAAGATCGGCGAAGACGTGACTTTCCGCGGCTTCGCCTTCCGGGCCGTCCGGATAGCGGACGATGGATTTCTCAAGCGTCGCCGGGCCGAACACGCTTTCCGTCAGATAGATGAAATGTGACAGGACCTCGCGCACATAGCCGCCCTGTTTGCGTTCGGCAAGCCACGATGCGGCCTCCTGCCAGCCGCGCGGCCAGCTCGCGAAGTGCAGCCGGATGTCGATGGCTTCGATGCCCCCGAACGCGCCGTCGGCGAGCATGCGTTTCAGAAACATCCGGCTCGGACTGGAAGCGAACGAGAAATTGACCGCGTTCGGGACGCCGGCCCCCTCGATGGTGCCGACCAGCGCACGTGATTGCTCGAGATCGACGCCGAGCGGTTTTTCGCAGAACACCGGTTTGTCTGCCTCGGCCGTGGCGATCGCGTACTCGGCATGGAAATCGGGCGGGCACGCGATGTAGACGAGGTCGACATCGGGATCATTGATCAGCGCGGCGGCGCTTTCGGCATAGGGCTGGCCGTCAACGTGCCGGGCCGGGTCGAAAACGGAAACAACATCAAAAGCATCGTGTTGCTCCATGTTGCCCAGCATGCGCTGGCCCATGATCCCAAGACCGATGATCCCGACGCGATAAGTCATGTGCAATGTCGCCTGTTTTTGGTGCAGTTGTAGTGTCTGACATCATGCGCATATCGGCGCGCCGGGCAAGCCGGGTCCGGCGGGGCTTTTCGCTTTCGTCCGGACGCCCTAGACTTTCGGGAACAAACATATAAAGGGAAGCATCAACAATGACATTGAACCTGACACCGCTGTCCGGCGGGTTCGGCGTGGAAGCGACAGGGGTCGACCTTTCGCGCCCGGTGCCGGAAGCCGATGCCGCGGCCATGCGCGACGCGCTCCGCGACCGCCTCGTGATGGTCATCCGCGACCAGGAATTGGACCCGGACCGATACGTCGAGAGCATGAAGATCTTCGGCGATCCGATGCGTCAGCATCTGTCCAAGCTCCTGATGCCGGAGCATCCGGAGATCGCCGTGCTCGACAGCCGCGTCGCCAATACGACCCGCGATGACGGCAAGGTGATGCCGATCGGTTCGCGCGACTGGCACACCGATCATACCAACCATCCGCGCCCGCCCAAGATGACGGTGCTGTACGCCGTCAAGCTGCCGGCCAGGGGCGGCGATACCGGGTTCGCCAACATGCAGGCCGCTTATGCCAAGCTCGACGCCGCCGAACAGGCGGAACTGGCGACGATGAAAACGGTCAACTCCATCGAGCAGGACGTGGGTTACGTGGACGATGCCGCGCGTGCCGAATTCGGCGCGGCGCAAGTCCATCCGTTCATCCGCACGCATCCGGAAACCGGCAAGAAAGCGATCTATGTTCACCCCGGCAAACTCGCGCGGTTCGACGGCTGGGAACCGGACGCGAGCCGGTCCTTCGTCAACGCCCTGCTGGACCGGGTGCTGACACCGGATGTGGTTTATCGTCACAAGTGGCGTCCGGGCGACCTCGTGATCTGGGACAACCGGGCGCTGCTGCACGTGGCGCACACCGACTACGATCACACGGAGGGGCGCATCATGCACCGCATGTGCCTGGAAGGGGATGTGCCGGTCTGATGTCCGGCGCGCAACGAACGAGTCATTAAGTCTCATTACAGAGCCTAAAAGTCTCATTGTTAGTACGGGTTGCGGTGCCAATCACGTCTGCCCATAATGCGCCAGGAGTTCACGGGGAGAGATTGCCATGAAAATGAAAGCCGCCGTTGTTTATGAGCAGGGCCTGCCGACGCCTTACGCGGAGAGCCGGGCCGTGAAGGTCGAAGAGGTCGATCTGGAAGGGCCGGGCGATACCGAGATCCTGGTCAAGATCGCCGCCGCCGGCGTCTGTCATTCCGATCTTTCCGTGGTCAACGGCAACCGGGCGCGGCCCGTGCCGGTGGTCATCGGCCATGAAGGTGCCGGTGTCGTGCAGGAAGTCGGCAAGCTGGTCAACGACGTCGCGGTCGGCGATCACGTCGCCTTCATCTTCATGCCCAACTGCGGCGAATGTATCCAGTGTCGCCAGGGCAAACCGTCCAACTGCGAGCAGGGCAACGCGGCCAATGCCGCGGGGCGGTTGCTGTCGGGCAACAAGCGCATCTCCATGAACGGCTCCGAGATCAATCACTATGCGGGCGTCAGCTGCTTCGCCGAGTACGTCACCGCCGATCACCGCTCGGTCGTCAAGCTGCCCAAGGAAATTCCGCTGGATGTGGCGGCGGTCTTTTCCTGCGCGGTCATCACCGGCGTCGGCGCCGTCGTCAACACGGCCAAGGTGCCGATGGGCGCGTCCGTCGGCGTGGTCGGGCTCGGCGGTGTCGGCCTGTCGGCGATGCTCGGCGCCAAGGCATCCGGGGCCCGGCAGATCGTCGGCATCGATCCCGTGCAGTACAAGCGCGACGGCGCCAAGCAGCTCGGCGCGGACCTGGTGTTCGATCCGAACGACCCGGATATCGTTTCAAAAATCAAGGACGCCACCGGCGGCGGGCTGGAGTACGTGTTCGAAGCCGTTGGCGAGGTCGAGGCGATGGAACTCGCCTACGCGGTCACCGGGCGTGGCGGCACGACGACGTCGAGCGGCCTTTCGCATCCGTCGAAGAATTTTTCCGTCAGCCACGTGCAGCTGGTTTCCGAGGAGCGCACGATCAAGGGCAGCTTTCTCGGCAGTTGCGTGCCGAAACGCGACATTCCGAATTTCATCCGGATGTTCCAGGACGGCAAGCTGCCGGTCGACCAGCTGATCAAGGGTGACATCGATCTCGAAGACATCAACGAAGCCTTCGACAAGCTCGAGCACGGCGAAACGGTGCGCCAGATCATCAAGTTCTGAGGACGCAGAACAAAGTCGGCTGCCCAAGCGGACAGCCGGCTGTTCAGTATGGATGTCGGCCGCGTCTTAGACCGCGCGAACCCCTTTCAGGAAGTTATCGACACATGTCGTCATCTCGGCGGATTGGCGTCCGACATCGTTCGCCACGTCATTGACCTCGGATGCACTGCTGGTCATCCGCGTCGCCGCGGACGAGACCTCCTCGATGCTCTGGGTCACGCTGGACGTCCCGGCGGATGCCTGTTCGACGTTCCGGGCGATTTCCTGCGTTGCCGCGGACTGTTCCTCGACCGCGGCGGCGACGGCATTGGAAACTTCGCTGATCTGACCGATGATCTCGCGGATCTTGGAGATCGACGATGCGGCTTCCGTGGTTGCCGTCTGCACCGACTGAATCTGCTTGGCGATTTCCTCGGCCGACTTGGTCGTCTGGTTCGCCAGCGAGCCCACTTCGGATGCGACAACGGCGAAGCCCTTGCCCGCTTCGCCGGCACGGGCGGCCTCGATCGTCGCGTTCAGCGCCAGCAGGTTGGTCTGCTCGGCAATGTCGGTGATGAGGGACACGATCTCGCCGACCTTGTTTGCCGTTGCCTCCAGTGACGCCATGGCTTCACCGGTTTGCTCCGCCTGTGCCACGGCTTCCTGTGCGATCTTCGTGGAGTTCGTCATCTGTGTGCCGATCTCGCCGATCGAGGCATTCAGCTCTTCCGTCGCCGCGGCAACGGTCTCCACGTTGGCAGCCGCTTCCGTGGCGGCGGAGGACACGGAGGTGGACTGACCCTGAACCTGTTCGGCCACGGACGTCATGTCGCCGGACATGCTGCCCATCTTACCGACAGCCGTGTTGACGTTGCCCATGATCGAGCGGACCTGTTCTTCGAACTCGGACGTCAGTTCGCGCAGGCGCGCGGCGCGTTCCGCCTGTTCCTGGCTCGCCTGTTCGCGTTCCTGCGCTTCCCTCTTCTCGGCTTCGGCGCGTTCGAGCGCGGACTTCTTCTCGACTTCCGCGAGACGTTCGGCCTCTTCCATCGCATCCTTGAAGGTGCCCAGCGCCTTGGCCATTTCGCCGATCTCGTTTTCGTACTCGGTGGCCGGTATCTCGAGGCCTTTTTCGCCGTTCGCCATGCTGGTCATGGTGGTCGTGACGGCGGAAAGCGGCGTCACGATCCCCTGGGCGATCACGCGGCTCAGCAGGCCGACGACGACCGCGACTGCTACGATAACGGCGATCAGCAGCACCTGGATGATCGTCACGGTCCGGTCGGCCTCACGTTCCTTGGAAACCACGATCTCCGCGAAACGGTCGGCGATCTTCTGCATCGGTTCGGCGGCTTGCGCGAAGATCGTGCTCAGCTGTGCGACCTCGGCCTCGACCGCGAGCTTCACCTCGGCGAGTTTGTGGAAATCGCCGGCATACTTGTTGATCTTATTCGCGAGGTCCTTTTGCACGTCGGGGCTCATCGAGGATTTCTCGAGAATCTTGAGGTATTCGGTGACGCGCGCATCGACCGACTTGACGTATTTCGGATCGAGCCGGAGCAGGAAGTCCTTCTCGTGGCGCCGCATCATCAGCATCTTGATCTGCAGGTCGTCGGACCCGATCATGCCCAGGAAGAATTCAGCATCCTGGACCGCCGCGCGCAGCGAGCCGCGGAGCCCGCTTTCCTCGTCGAGGCCGACCTCGACCAGACCCTGCGCCGCCTGCTTGAACGTATTGTCGTAGGCCTGCAGCCCGTCCAGCACCGCGCCCGCATTCTCCGCGACGAACGGATCTTCCGGGACCAGTTCCATGACCTTTCTCAGGTTGTTGGCGGCGCTGGCGACATCCTGTGCATGATCGGCGATGTATTTTTCATCCAGGCGGAGGAGAAAATCCTTTTCCCGGCGCCGGGCCTGCAGGAAGTCTTTCTCGACTTCCTGAACCGTCTGGAATGCCTGCGCGATCCGTCGCGCTTCGTCCAGCACCGTGCCCTGATAGAACGTGCCGCCGAGGAAAACGGCGGCAACGACAATGAATCCCGCGACCGAAAGGAACGACGTCCCGTTGATCTGCTTTGACAGCGGTATCTTCTTCAACTTGTCCACTTGATGACTCCACCCAAATCTACGCCCGTGCCGGCGTGATTGAGCCGGCATTTCGTCGGGTTGACCCCCGTTCTGCCAACAATGTACGCAGATTCGACCCACTTTTGAAATACGGACATGTACTAATGGTTTATCCGGCGTACCTATCGGTCCGTGCGACCGTGCGTCAGCACGCGTCGGCGCGCGTAGCCCATCTGATCGGTTTGATTTGCGGTGGCCCGTCGGAGGTGCCGCCCATGCACACGCGGATTACGAACCCATGGTTGTCCCTGACCGGCTGTGCCGCCCAGTGAGTGTGCATTTGCGGCCGATCCCGACCCGGAAACTACGTATGTTCGGCATGCGCTGCGGCCTCTATGTTTGCGGTCAGTGTGCAGCACGTAACGCATTTGACCGATAGACTCCGGGCTGCCTTTGGATCAACGGTATCGGTGACCTTAAAGAGCAATGAATCGACCCTTTTTCCATCCCCCCGTTCTCAGGATTGAGGATGCACGTGCCGTCGCCGAAGGGCCGGCAAAGGACATCCTCGACATCTGGGATCATGCGCGGCGCGGTAAATTCGCGCCCCGGCTGGGGAAGGATTTCCACCTCGACGACCTGGGCTTCGACCGGGTGCCCTGTATTTCCGTCGTCGACGTTCTGGGCGACAGTGACGATTACTTCTATCGCTTCTGGGGAACGCAGCATACCGACGTAAAAGGTCTGGAAATGTCAGGTAAACGGCTTAGCGAATGCCCGTTGCCCGGCGTCATCGAACGCGGACGCACCGAGTTTCCGGAACTGATCCGGCGGCGCGTACCGACGGCCTTTATTTACGAGCACGAACACCGTTCGGGACCGCCGCGTGCACAGACAACATGCCGATTTCCGCTATCGACCGACGGGGAAACCGTCGACGGAATCCTCAGTTACCAAGACCTCGACAACAAGACGGTTGTCTGGGATACATTCTACGAACGCTTCTGGGGCGGCAAAAAACCGGAGATGCGGATCGGCGTCGTCGAAGACGAATTCTGATACCGCCCGTGCCGGTTAAAGCATCTGCAGATGTGACGGCCCCTTGGGCGGCGGGAACGCGGCATCCAGTGCCGCCATGTCTTCGCCGCTCAGCCTGATCTCCAGCGCGGCGATGTTCTGATCGATGTGATCGGGGTCAACGGCTTTCGGGATGGCGATCACGTTGTCCTGGGCCAGCACCCATGCGAGCGCGATCTGCAACGGTTGAACGCCTTGGCGCCGGGCGATCTCCGATAATACCGGCGCACCCGCTAGACGTCCCTGTTCCAGCGGTGAATACGCCATCACCGGCACGCCCAACTGTTCGCAGAACGGCATGATGTCCCATTCCGGGCCACGGCGGCCCAGATTATAGAGGATCTGGTTCATCGCCATGGCGCTGCCGCCCCGGCAATAGAGCCATTCCTCCATGTCGCGTTTGTCGAAGTTGGAAACGCCGTGATGGCGGATTTTGCCGGCCGTCTTCAGGGCGTCCAGCGCATCGAGGGTTTCCTGGAACGGCGCCGCGCCCCGCCAATGCAGCAGATAGAGATCGATGTAATCCGTACCCATGCGCGAGAGACTGCGTTCACATGCAGCGATGACGTCGTCATGATGGGCGTTGCTGGGTAGCACTTTCGATACGATGAACAGGTCTTCTCGGGCGACCCCGCCATCTGCAATCGCGGCACCGACGACCTCCTCGGCGCCGCCGTTGCCGTACATCTCCGCGGTGTCGATCAGCCGAATACCTCTGCCCATTGCGTGCCGAACGGCGGCGACCTCGCGATCGAACTCGGACCGAGATTCCCCCATGTACCAGGTGCCGAGACCCAGGACGGGGACGGCCTCGCCGCCGGGGAGGTTTACGGTACGCATGCTTCGGCTCCTATAATTTTTGCGGTTCACTCTTCCGCGCGCTGATTTTACTCGGGAAGGCGTTCGAATTCTGGAAGCTCGTGCAGGCAGTCGTCCCAGTCGGCCCTGTCGGCACAATAAATATGACCGACCGGCCGCAGTTCGACCGGCGTGTCGAGGCTGCCGGCGGGGACAATCACCATCGTGCCGTCCGCCGATTGACGCGGCAGCGCACCGCCGCATTCGGTGCAGAAGCTTTTTGAATGCCGCGCGCCGGGAATCTGATAGGTGCGGATCTTGTTCTCGCCGTTATTCCACGTAAGCGTCGCCGTTGACGAAAACAGGTTCGATGCATGGGCCGAGCCGGTGCCTTTGCGGCAGCGCTTGCAATGACATAGGAAAAAACGTTCGAAGTCGCCCTCGATTTCGAAGCTTACTGCGCCGCACAAGCACGCCCCTTCGTGAGTAGTGGCCATCGGTTTCCTCCGCTGTGATCACGTATGAAATACATGAGCCTTGAGCCGGTGTCGAACATGCTTCCAGCGGATGTCCGATTTGATTTCACCCGCTTCGTTCGTGCGGATAGTATCTTAATCATGACCGCAGGGTTTAGGGGAGAACCTTGGTTTTCAAGTTCGACGACAATCTCCGCGGCGCGAGAACCGAAGAGATCATGCATCTCGACGTTGCCGAGATCGACATTCCGCATCTGGTAACGGTGTTCGATCACTGGAACCGGGTGCGCGGTGACAAGACCGCGCCGTCGCTGACGGACTTCAGGCTCGAGGACATCGAGCCGTCGATTGTGCCCCGCCTGACGATCGCCGATTTCTCGGGGCCGCCGTTCGATTACCGGTTCCGGTTCTTCGGCAGCAGGGTCGTCGAGGCGTCGGGCATGGAACTGACCGGCAAGAAGTACTATGCCGACAACATCCAGGGATTCGGATACGAGAACTCCCAGATTTTTCCAAAGATTATCGAAGAACGCTGCCCCATGGCGACCCGGACAACGTGGATCTCGGTGAAGCTGGTCCGATACGTCTCAACGGCGCTCCGCATGCCGCTATCGGCGTATGGGGAGGTCATCTCCGGCTGCGTGACCGCCTATCATTTCGCGTAGGCGGCGGCAAATAATTTCGTATCCGAAACTGAAAATTGCTGCCAAAGTCAGGCTGAGCCGGCGTTCCAGGCCGTGAGCTCGACAACTTATTTTGGAAAACCTGAATGATAGATTTCAAGGGATTTGCGGTTGCGCTTCTCCTGGTTGCCGCTGCCGTACCGGTCAAGGCGGAAGACCTTCAGTTCACGCTTATCAACTCCACGCGCTACGTCATCACGCAAATGCAGATATCGCCGGTCTCGGCGGGCGATTGGGGCGAGAATATCCTCGGCCGCGACGTGTTGCTGCAGGGGGAAACAGCGACGGTGACGATCGCCGACGGATCGACGGCGTGCGCGTACGACATGCTGCTGACGTTCAACGACGGCGAGACGATCGAGGAGAGAAACTACGACTTCTGCGACCTCAAATCCTACGAAGCCACGGATTAGAAATCGGTCTCGAGACGGTTCCAACTTCGGAGTGTGACATACGATGAAAGATTTCAAACGCCGGTTTCTGGCGATGGTCGTGCTGGCTGCAATTGTTGTGGGGGGCGGGCCGCGTGTCGAGGCGGACATGCCGAACGAGGAGCAGCGCGATATTCTCATCCTCGCGACCCTGATGCGGTTTAACGACGCCAACCTGAGCGGAAACTATTCGATCCTGCACGGGCTGGCGGCCAAGCCGTTCCGCGAGCGCAACTCGGTGCAGATGGTCGCTGATGCGTTCGAGGAATTCCGCGATCGCAATGTCCGGATCGAGGAGATCCTGTTGCGTGACATTCAGCCGCACGACGATGGCGAAACGATGCACGACGGGGTTCTGCGTCTTTCCGGCGATATCGAGATGAGCCGTTACCGCATGACCTATCATCTGAGGTTCCTGAGCGAAAACGGTGAGTGGAAGCTCTATGCCATCGACATGGACCTGAGGTAGACGAGAGCCGTCGACTGCCGGGCGCCGGAGACGTCAGACCGACGTCGCGTCGAAGCACGCAACGCCTTCCGGCACGGTGACCCATTTGACCTTGGACCGTTCGAACACGGAGCGGTTCGGTGCCGGAAAGGCCGGGTCGTTGAAGCACCCGGCGGCGACGCCGACGAAATCCGGATTGAATTCGACGAACCAGAAAACCGTCGTGCCGCACACCGGGCAGAAATGGTTCTCGAGCGTTCGCCCGGCGTCACCCGTTCGCGCAAAGGCCGTCGACTTGCCCGTCGCGTGGACGTCGTTCCTGTCAAAATAGGCACCGACACCGAACGGCGCGCCGGTGCGGCGCTGGCAATCCGTGCAGTGACACTGGATCACGAGTTTCGGGTCGTCGGGCGTCTCGACGGTGAGGGCGCCGCAGCCGCAACGTGCCTCGCGCACGGTCAGGCGTCCGCCAGCACGCGCTTGCGCTGCGGGCAGGGTTTCTGCGTCTTGTTGACGGGATCGAACTCGGACCTGTCGAGCGTTGACGGTGTGATGCCATAGACATGCAGCGACAGGGACGGTACGTCGCCGTCGTTCCTGACGCCGTGAATGTCGTCGGGCATGAAACTGCAGACGACGCCACGGGTGACGTCCGTTTCCCGGTCCCGTTCCAGATCGGCGAAGCCCGGTTTCGAGCCGTCGTCCTTGCGTTTCCAGTCGACGTTGACCTCGACCCCGTCGATGCCGACGACGATGCCCCAGGTCTGGTGGTCGTGCGGCGCGACGCCGCGGCCGGGCAGCCAGCAGATCGCCTCGACCAGCAGCGCATGATCCGGTTCTTCGTTCAGGATCGTGATGCCGAACCCCTGATCGTCGTCGCACTGATAGTAAGCCGGCTTCACCCAGGAAAGATCGGTCGCCATCTTCTCGATGATGGGGGTGGCGCGCTCGATGGCTGCGGCGGGGTCGTCGATGCCCACGGTCGCGGCCTTCAGGTCCGCCACAAGGTTGGAAATGATGGTGTCGCTCATGGTGCCGTCCCCCGTGCTGCCGATCGGTCGCACGGAGCGTATCACGTTCCGGGCGAAGATGTGAGCGTCTAACGCGTCAGTCAGCGGGCCCGCAGGCGTGCGACGAGCCTCTTCAGCCAGTCGAACAGGCTGGGCGTTGCGGTCGGTGCGGTGGTACGCTTGGCGTTATCCATCTGGTGGTAGGTCCGAATGAGTGAACACTGGGTCATATAGACATCGTCCATGTCGCTCTCCTTGGTATGGGGAGAGGACTATAGCGGCAAACCGGTTATTGTAGTAGCGCGGCGCCAATCTGCCCGTCGGCGCCTTTCCCCGGATGCAATCGAGCGCGCATTTTGAAGCTATCCAAGTCCGGCAAATGAGCCTATAGGAAGCGAACGCAAGCGTGTTGCGGGCTGATACGGGCGCCTTGTATGTCACATTCAACGACGGCTTCTCAGCTTCCACCCGGTCCGGGGGATGGAAAACCGCCCCGGCATTGGGTCATCATACAGAACGCCTTTTCCCGGGATGAATGCGAACGCCTCGGTGCGGCATTTACGGAACTGGATGCCCGGGATGGCGGCCTGGTCGCCGGCAGGTTCGACCAAAAGGTGCGGCAGTCGGCCCTCGTGTGGCTGCCGGAAGGCGACGAATTCGACTGGGTCGCACAACGCATCACCCGGCTGGCGGCGGACGCCAACCGGGATGTCTTCCGTTATGCGCTCGACGGTTTCGAAGAGCAGCTGCAGATGGCGTCCTATGGCCCGGGTCATTATTACAACTGGCATGTCGACCGTGGCCGCGGCGCCGTTGCCGGACGGCGCAAGCTGACGCTGTCGGTGCAACTGACCGATCCGCAAGATTACGTCGGCGGGGAGCTGGAACTGAACGCCGACGGCCACCCGTTTCAGGTGCCGACCGATCAAGGTGCCATGGTGGCGTTCGCGGCGCATACGCTGCATCGCGTGGCGCCGGTGGTGTCCGGAAACCGGCTGTCCCTGGTAACCTGGATCCACGGCCCCGACTTCGTGTGAGCGGGCTTACCGCGTCGGTGGCTTGTATCTCATGCCGTAAAACGACAAACGTCATTCCCGCGCAGGCGGGAATCCAGTTTTACGGCTGTTTTGGGCCCCCGCCTTCGCGGGGGTGACATTTAATACGAACAGACCTTGCAGGTTTAACGCGTCAGCGGCTTGTATCTTAATGCATAAAACTACAAATGGTTCTTCAATTTGGCAGCTTTGGCAACTTGCCGGGCGTTCCTCTGTTTGCGTCAGGAGCAAACGATCTCGTAATCAATCTGCAGATAAACAAGTCTTTGCGAATCATCTTCGTAGCCAAAACATCTACCCCGGACGCGGATACTCGCTGCATTTCAGCCATATAAAAATCTGAAACCTGTTCGACATCCAATGTGGCTTGCCGAATCATTTCATCTGCCACAGCCTCAGCCTGGGAGGCATCCTTGCTTTCATCAAGCAGAGCCTCGTGACGAATTTTTGCTGCGAAATGCGTTACGATAATCTTCGAGCGTTCGTAAGGAGCAACTTGGTTCTTGTCCAAGTTCAATGGATCAAGATGACGGTGTATGCCGGAGTACAGGCCGCCGCAACGAACGAAAAGGTCGCTTGATTCTAACTTGCCCTTTGCTTTGCGAGCCATTTCATCAAGCGGCATGGTGAGGTCTAACGATGCCGCCAAGGTATGGTGTGGGAGCCCAAGCACTGCCATGCACGTGAGAAATGAGAAGATCTTGTTCATTTGAGTTTCCTCCAATCCTCATACCTGCACGGCATTGCTGAGATCTCACAGAATCGAGGTCCGCGCCAGAAGTGATTCAGTCGTATAAGTCAGGCCTGTGTATTCGCGATGTGGCCTTCCTATCTTACCTCGTCAGCGGCTTGTCTTTGATGCGCCTAAAGTGAAGTTCCGATTTGGGTGTATTGTGTCGTCCGCTTGTAGCCGGACGCGGTCAGTGTGAACCAGTATATCCAGATCCCCGAATGTCGATGCTTGTCTCCGCATTGGCTCCAGCGGAATAAGGCGTTGAGGGTTTGTACTTATTGAATAACGACAGTGCTTCATCTCGAGGCATAGAAATGAGCATATCATTAGATAATTTTTTATAGGTTTCTGCAGTTGTAAATGCGGCGTAACCAAAACAAATGTATTTCATAGACAGGCCAAGTTTTTGAACTGCTGAATTTATTTGCTTCGCTGTGTACGTGTTGCTGGCTCCATAGGCTTTTTGTAGATACGGCCCAAGCTTAGAAGCATATTTTTTAGCGGCTCTGTTTTTCAGAAACGAAAACAAATCCCTTTCCCCTTATCACACCCAAGTCAGGCAACGACGCCAAGTGTATGACCTTAAATTATGCGCAATCAAAAGTAGACTGTCACTGCACATAAAAATCCGCTTCGGGTCAAAAGAAGACAATTAATGTGCCAACCTGGCGCGTCAGCGGCTTGTATCTTAGTGCGAAAAACGACAAAACCAGTTCGACGTGAGCGTATTTGAAATGCCCGCAAGGACGGTGGAGATTACGCCGGCGGCTCTTCGTCATTCCCGTGAAGACGGGAAGCCGTCGCATTCCGGGACCAGGGGCCGGGCTCGCGTCGGGTTAACCTTCGTGGTGTCGGTTCAAACGGCTCGCCACGCCAACGTCCGTCGGGAATGGTGTCGTCCATTTCAGCGTCGTATTGCGAATCAAAGTTTAGGTATTGATCAAAGCCATTTGGGTTTTCACGCTTCATCTTTCGGATACGAACTATGTAGCGGTAGGTCTGCCAAGCAAGAAAGCCAAACAGCCCAATATAAACGAGGGCACCGTTACCACTTAGAATGTCGAGAATGTCTCGCGGCGGCGTCTGGCCGACCAGCCATTCCCATGCGGACCTAACCCATTCCATTAAACGAGTGTATATGGTTCGTGGAATACAACCAAGTGACGTCGTCATTCCCGCGTAGGCGGGAATCCAGTTTTGCGGTGCTTTGGACCCCGGCCTGCGCCGGGGTGACGGCGTGTAAGAAAAGCCGCCCTAGGTTTACCGCGTCAGAGGCTTGTACTTGATCCGGTGCGGTTCCAGCGCGTCGTCGCCGAGGCGGCGTTTCTTGTCGGCCTCGTAGTCCTCGTAGTTACCTTCGAACCATTCGACGTGGCTGTCGCCCTCGAAGGCGAGGATGTGCGTCGCGAGACGGTCGAGGAACCAGCGGTCGTGCGACGTGATCAGCACGCAGCCGGCGAAATCGGCGATGGCTTCTTCGAGGGCGCGGAGCGTGTCGACATCGAGGTCGTTGGTCGGCTCATCGAGCATGAGGACGTTGGCGCCGGACTTCAGCATGTTGGCGAGATGCACGCGGTTGCGTTCGCCGCCCGAAAGCTGGCCGACCTTTTTCTGCTGGTCGCCGCCCTTGAAGTTGAACTGCGCGACGTAGGCACGGGACTGCATCTTGCGCTTGCCGAGATCGATCTCGTCGAGCCCGCCGGAGATCTCCTCCCACACGGTCTTGTTGTCGTTGAGCGCGTCGCGTGACTGATCGACGTAGCCGAGCTTGACCGTGTCGCCGATGCGGATCTCGCCGCCGTCGGGCTTTTCCTGCTCGGTGATCATCCGGAACAGCGTCGTCTTGCCGGCGCCGTTGGGGCCGATGATGCCGACGATGGCGCCCGGCGGCACCTTGAACGAGAGGTCGTCGATCAAAAGGTGATTGCCGAAGCCCTTGCGCAGCTCCTTGGCCTCGATCACCAGATCGCCGAGGCGCGGTGCCGCGGGGATGACAATCTGCGCGGAGCCCGGCGCGATGTCCTGCGACTTGGCGAGCAGTTCCTCGTAGGCCGTGATACGCGCCTTGGATTTCGCCTGGCGGGCGCGCGGCGATTGGCGGATCCATTCCAGTTCTTCCGAGAGCGTGCGCTGGCGGGCGCTTTCCTCGCGTTCTTCCTGGGCGAGGCGTTTCTGTTTCTGCTCCAGCCAGGACGAATAGTTGCCTTCGTAGGGAATGCCCCGGCCGCGGTCGATCTCCAGAATCCAACCCGTCACGTTGTCGAGGAAGTAACGATCGTGGGTGACCATCACCACTGTGCCGTCGTAGTCCTTCAGAAAGCGCTGCAGCCACGCCACCGATTCCGCATCGAGGTGGTTGGTCGGCTCGTCGAGCAGAAGCATCTCGGGTTTTTGCAGCAGAAGACGGCACAGCGCGACGCGGCGGCGTTCACCGCCCGAAAGTTTGTCGACCGGGCTGTCGGCGGGCGGGCAGCGCAACGCATCCATCGCGATCTCGATGGTGCGGTCCAGGTCCCAGCCGTCGACGGCGTCGATCTGCTCCTGCAGTTCGGCCTGTTCGGCGATGACGGCGTTCATCTCGTCGTCGTCCATCGGTTCGGCGAATTTGGCGGAGATTTCGTTGAAGCGGTCGATCAGGTCCTTCACGCCGCCGAGGCCCTCGGTGACGTTTTCCTCGACCGTCTTTTTCGGATCGAGCTGCGGTTCCTGTTCCAGGTAGCCGACGCGCACGCCCTTGGCGGCCCAGGCCTCGCCCGAGATGTCGGTATCGAGCCCGGCCATGATCTTCATCAGCGTCGACTTGCCGGCACCGTTCGGGCCCAGCACGCCGATCTTGGCGTCCGGCAGGAACGAAAGGGTGATGTTCTTGAGGATTTCCTTGCCGCCCGGGAACGTCTTGGAAACGCCCTGCATGACATAGGAATACTGGTAACTGGCCATCGTCGAGCTGTCCTTCGGAATGGGGTCTGAATTTGCGCGTTGTGATATCGCTTTAGGCGGCGTCTGGCAATGGTTGGCACACCTTCGGTGTGACGTTTGCGCGCACCAGAGGTGTGACGTCTGCGCGCACCAGGGGTGCGACGGTTGACGCGCCCATCAACGCCGGACCCGGACGGCGATCAGATAGGTCGCGGCGAAAAGCGTCAGCGCCGGCAGCGGCACGTCGCGCCAGAGCGCCATGGTCCACGCCGATGCCAGGTCCCACGCCGACCAGAGCACAGGCCAGGTCAGGAGCCAGAGCGACGCCCGGCCATAGACCAGGTAGAGCGCAGCGACCGCGATCAGCGCCGTTGTCGCCGGGGCCGTTCCGAACCCGTGCGCGGTCTCGATGGGCATCTGCATGAAAAACGTCAGCGCCGGGTGCAGCACGAGCGCAAGGAACAGCAGCACGATACCGATTTCGACCGAACGGGTGCGGCCGGCGGCGACATCGAAGCGGCCCAGCGCCGTGCCCCAGAACGCGGTCAGGCCGCCCTGCATGATGAACAGCCAGCCGAACGGATCCGCAGCCCAGTTGAGGTTGGAGTATTGGCCGATCTGGAACGCCCAGCCGGTCCAGATCCAGAACGCGGCGACAATCAGTGCCAGCGTGCGGCCTGCATCCGCGCCGCCGCGCCGGACACAGACCAGAATCAATGCGCCGAGAAAGACGGCCGTAACCGACGCCGGCCATGTTGCCGCGTTATAACGGGCGAACATGCCGACATACACATCGGGCGAAAAGGGGATCAGGCGGTCCATTCGGCTTCTCCATCCTTCGAGACGGCGCGGCGCGCCTCCTCAGGATGAGGATGGCGTCTACGCCTCATGCTGAGGAGCGAAGCGTCTCGAAGTATGAGGTGCGTCACAGATCACCTACGTATTCCGCCATGCGCTGGCGCATTTTCTGATCGGGCATCTGTCCCCGCATGGCGTTCATGTTCTCCGTCATATGCTCGACCTTGCTCGTCGCCGGGATCGCGCAGGTTACCGCAGGATGCGAAATGATAAACTTCAAAAGGAATTCGGGCCAGTTGCCGGCACCGGCGTCCGCCGCCCACGGGGGCAGCGGATGGGACTGTACGTGATCGATCAGGCTGCTGCGCCGATACGGCCGGTTGCAGATGACGGCGATACCGCGTTCGGCGGCCAGCGGCAAAAGACGGGCTTCCGCATTTCTGTCGACGGCATTGTAGGTCAGCTGCACGAAGTCGATATCCTCGGTCTGCATGATCTTTTCCATGCCGCCGTGGCGCATGCCGTGCGACGTGGTGATGCCGATATAGCGGATGCGGCCCGCCGACTTTTCGGCGCGCAGCGTTTGCAGATGGTCTTCCCAGTTAAGCAGGTTGTGCACCTGAAACAGATCGATGGTCTTAACACCCCAAAGCCGGAACGAGTCGTCGATTTGTCCACGGCCATGGTCAGTGGACGGTGTCCATACCTTGGTTGCCGAGAAAAGCCCGTCCGTTCGGCCGAGCTTGTCGAGGCCATAGCCGACCACTTCTTCGGCGGAGCCGTACATCGGCGAGGAATCGATCATGCCGCCGCCCAGCTCGAAGAATTTCGCGAGGACGTCTGTTCGTGCATCGCGAAGTTTTTTGTCCTCGCCGACGTTGAACGTGATCCATGTGCCCATGCCGATCGCGGGGATACGTTCGGCAGATTTCGGGATCGGCTTCGTCAGGATGTCCGGACCGGCGGCGAGAGATGGCCAGGCGCCGAAGCCGCCGCCAAGCCCGAGGGCCGTGCCGGCGGCAGCCGTGCCGATGAAACGGCGGCGGTCGATAGAGAGGCGTGACATGATCGGTCTCCGCATTTCCACCACTAACAGATAGGAAGTACGGTCGGCTATTTCGAGGCTTGCGCTTGCCCCGGCGTGCGGGTTTGCTAATGCCCAACAACCGATGACAACTGGGGGAAGCATTCATGAGCGTGACCGAAATCCGCGCCGAGGTATTCACAACGTTACCGGATGCGCTGCACATCAGCGGCCGACCGTCGGACTGGGTCGACGCCAATAAACCGGGTGGCGAGGTGCCGTCGTTTCTCGAGGGACCGTCGTTCGACCGGGACGGCAATCTGTTCTGTGTCGATATTCCGTGGGGCCGGATTTTCAAGATCACGCCTGCCGGTGACTGGTCCGTTGCGGCCGATTACGACGGGTGGCCGAACGGCCTACGGGTGTTGCCGGACGGCTCGATCCAGATTGCGGATTACAAGCGCGGCATCGTCGTGCTGGATCCGGAAACCGGTGCGACGCGCGACCGCTTCGGGTCCGCACGCAGCGAGGGCTTTAAGGGGTGTAACGATCTATTCTTCGGCGCCGACGGCACGCTTTATTTTACCGATCAGGGAACGACAGGCCTGCACGATCCGACGGGGCGCGTTTATCGCGTCCGGCCGGACGGGAACGAGGTGCTGGAGCGCCTGATCGCCAACGGGCCGAGCCCGAACGGTCTCGTCACCAGTCTCGAAGACAAGGTGCTTTACGTCGCCATGACCCGCGCCGCCGCGGTGTGGCGGGTTCCGCTTTATCCGGAAGGACCGAACAAGGTCGGGCTGTTCGCGCGCCTGCCGGCGGGTGTGATCGGGCCGGACGGCATGGCGCTGGATGAACGGGGCAACCTTTACGTCTGTCACGCCAGCCGGGGGCGGGTGTATGCGTTTGACGAACACGGTGAGGAGGTACTCACCGTCGACTGCCGTCACATCGGCCGCACCACGACGAATCTCGCGTTCGGCGGCGAGAACAATTCGGAGCTGTTCATTACGGTATCTGACGCGGGCGTGATCGCGCGCGCCAAGATGCCGGTGCCGGGCCGTTTGATGTACAGCCACACCGGATAAACAACGGATTATCGGAGATCAGGTCGCCGGTTTGGCGGTCGAAACCGGCGCGGGCTTGTCCACCGGGGACGGTCCCTTTCCGGGTTTGTTCGGCTGGCGCAGTGCCGCCAGGATCGTGTTCGCCTTCAAGGCGCGCCACATCATCATGTCAACCTGCCACCGCCATGGCCGCAACGGGCATGCTGTCGTCGGCGCTGCGTTCGTGTTCGACCATCGCCTCGACGATTTCACACTGGCACTGACCGCAGCAGGGCTCGCAGCCGTAAAAGGCGTGCACGTCGTCCCAGCGTTCGACGCCCGCCTTCAATGCCGTCTTCACTTCCTTGTCGGTGATGCCGTTGCAGTTACAGATGTACATGAACGTCTCGCAAACTTGGGCTTTTTGAACCGTTTCCTTTATGAGAATGATTATCATTTGTGTTGCGAATGATTGTCAATAGCGTATTTGTCCGGTGCCACGCGAACATATCGCAAAAATCGAAAATGAAATTGATTATCAGAGGCATATAGAAGAAATGACAATGCCTCTAATGTGCGTTAAACAGAGTTCAGGCCCGCTAAACAGTATGGAGGCGACCATGAAAGGCGATCCCAAAGTCCTGAAACAGCTGAACGGCATCCTCAAGAACGAGTTGACGGCCATTAATCAGTATTTTCTGCACGCGCGGATGATGAAGGACTGGGGCTTCCTGGGCCTTGCCGACAAGGTCTATCACGAGTCGATCGGCGAGATGAAACATGCCGATTACCTGATCGAGCGGATTCTGATGCTCGACGGTCTGCCCAACCTGCAGGACCTCGGCAAGCTGAAGATCGGCGAGAATGTGCCGGAGTGTCTCGCCAGCGACCTGGTCCTCGAACAGACGAACCAGAAAATGCTGAAAGCGGCCATCGCGGTCTGCGAAACCGCCAAGGATTATGTCTCGCGCGAAATCCTGGAGAAGATCCTCGACGACACCGAGGAACACATCGACTGGATCGAGACGCAACAGAACGTGATCAAGCACGCCGGTCTGCAGAATTACCTCCAGGAGCACATGTTCGAAAACGACGAGTCGTCGTAAGCCGTCAGGCGCCAATCGCCGTCATGTGATTGTCCCAGCGCCGGAACGGATGCTTTGCCGTCCCGGCCGGGACGGCGGCTTTATCCCAATAGCCGACCGTGCCGGTGCCACTGGATGCGGCGATACCGCCGTTCGCCCCCGGCGCGAGGCCGCAGCCGTCGGCAAGGTCGATATGCCCTTGCCATGTACCCCCGGGCAGACGCCAGAAACCGACGAGGCCGCCGCGCGGCGAGGACACCGCGAGCGTTTTGCCGTCGCCGCCGCACGCGACCGAACCGCAGTATCCGTTGAACCGGTCCAGCATGTCCGTGGGGATTTCGAGCGCTGTAAGCCGGTCACCGGCGGCACGATCATGGATGTAGACAAGCGGCAGGTTGGTGCCGTCCTTCGCCTGGTCCTGGCAGCCGACGGCGACGCGGCCGTCCGGTAACACCACCATGTGCCGGATCGAGAGTTTTTGGCGGCGCGTGTCATCGAAGAAGACCTGGTTGATCATGCGCCCGGTAAAACCGTCGAGGTAGGCGAGTGAAGGGGACATGGTATCAAGGTTCAGCTTTTCGCGGCCACGATCCGGATGCGTCAGGATGCCGCCGTTGGCAACCGCGAGCGTGCGGCCGTCCGGCATCTGCAGCAGTTGGTGCGGTCCGATGCCGCCGGACTTGAACTCGCCCCGGCGGGCGTACCCGGACGCCGCGTCGTAGACCCCGATGACGCCTTCGCCGTTATCGAAATCGTTCTCCGTCATCCAGAGCGTATTGCCGTCTGCGCTGTAAACGCCGTGTCCGTAGAAGTGCCGGCCGGGTGCTTGCGGTATGCGGTGCCGTGCCTCGCCGTCTTCGAGCCCGAAGGTGAGCGCATACGTGCCGGGCCGCCGCGCCACGACGAGCCCTTCGTCGGATGCGGGCCGCACCGCCGTACCGTGACCGCGGGCCGGCAGGGCGAGGTCCCAGACGATATCAAGGCCGTCCCCGATGCGGCTCACCAGGTGGCGGTTACGAAGCGCGTCGAACCCCGTCGAGAGAAAGCCGCGCGTGGCGTCGGCACGTGCGGCGCGTGGTGCCAGCGCACCGAGACCGAGCGCGATGAGCGACAGGTTGAACGTACGCCGGTCGATGGTCATGGATCAGTCTCCGTCGAGGCTGTTGAAGCCGAGCGTGATGCCCAGGTTCTCCGGCATGGTTTTCACCATGTCGTCGCGCAGGTGCTCGATCAGTGCCGCCAGTGCCTTGAACCGTTTCGGCCCGTCGTCCTCGCCAAGCACGACCTCGCCGTTCTTGCCCATGGCGCGGACCGCATCTAAGGCAGTGTCGAAGTCGCTGAGAACCTTTGCCGTGCCCGCATTGTCGGCCAAGCCCGACGCCAGGATCCCGTACAGCGCGCGAAGAGCCCGGATGTTGATTTCGACGTTGCGGAGGCTGCGGTGACTGCGCCAGTTCTCCAGCAGATGCGGACGCGGTTTACGCACACCGGCGGGCAGTTTCAGTTTCAGCGACCGAATGAATTCGAGGCCGACCACAAGGTCGTTGACCGCGTCGGCGACGAAGGTCTTGTCGTCCGTCGATTGTGGCTCGGCCGACGCCAGCGCTCCTGCAATGCCGGCGATGTTGTGCGCGATCGCACGCGCGACCGGGCAGCGGGCGGCCGTTTCGCCTTCCAGCGGGCGCTGCGACAGCGGCTGATCTGCGAACAGCAGCCGTTCCAGCGCAGGGAAGCCCTGCAACGCGACGCTGGTGGTGGTTATGTCGTCCATCAACGTGTCGGCGAGCGGTGCGGCCAGCAGCTTGCGCATGTGCCGCTCCCCCGTACCGCGCTGGTCCGGCCAGAACTGCAGGCGCGCGTGGCGGTCCTGCGTGGTGACGGCCCCGTGCCGGATGTGCTGAACCGCCTGCCAGACGTCGAGCGCCTCGTGAAAGGCGGTCTTGGCGGCCAGTTGTTGTGGGTTATCACCGGTGTTCAGGCAATGCGCCGTGATCGCGTGGTCCAGTCCCCGAGCCTTGTCGGCGAAGTGGACGTATCCCGGCTGCACGTGTTCGGTCTGCAGTGCGTTCCGGAGCGCGGCGTAATCGGGCGGCGCGCCGAGGGCGGGCAGGGCGAGTATCGCGGCGATGCTTGCGGCGACGGCGATCAATAGGCGTTTGTCCATCAGAGCGACTCCAGAAACTCGATCAGCGCGTTGCGGTCTTCGGTGTCGAGTTCGATGATTTTGTTCTTCGCGGCCTCGGCCTCGCCGCCATGCCAGAGGATCGCCTCCAGCAGATTTCGTGCGCGGCCGTCATGCAGGAAGTAAGTATGACCGCTGACACTCTCGGTCAGGCCGATGCCCCATAGCGGCGGCGTCCGCCATTCGTATCCGTCCGCGGCGCCTTCCGGGCGGCCGTCGGCAAGACCTTCACCCATGTCGTGCAGCAACAGGTCGGTGTATGGCCAGATCAATTGGTGCGAATGTTCGGGGCGTGCATGTTCCGTGCGCGTGATGAACTTGGGCACGTGGCAGGCGATGCAGCCGCTCGCATAGAAAACCTTCTTGCCCCGCAGCACGGATTCCTTGCCGACGTCACGCCGCTGCGGCACCGCGAGGTTGCGCGAGTAATGGGTCACCAGTTCGAGAACGTCTTCCGGCGCTTCCAGGTTCTCGTACTGTGCACTGGCGCCGTCCGGCGCGGCGCGGCAGGCGGACTGCGCTTCGGTGCAGTCGCCGTGATGCTGCGGGGCGATGGGGCTGGAGATGCCGATGTCACCGGCGAAAGCGCCGCCGGTCTGCTGGCGGATCGTCGGGTTGCCGGCTTTCCAGCCGAACCGGCCCAGCGCGACGGCGCCGCGATCATTGTCCCAGACCATGTTGGCGCGGCCCGAAATGCCGTCGCCGTCCTTGTCGTCCGGGTCCGTGTGGGCCGCGATGTCGTCGGCGGAAATCATTTCCAGCAGGCCGAGACCGATCATCTGCGGCGCGACCCGGGGCGACAGCATCACGTCCGGGTGCATGGGGCCGTACTTCAGGTCGGATACGCTGTATACCGGTTTACGCAGGCTGACGACCGTGCCGTCGGCAAGTTCGACCAGCTGCTCGGTGTAACGCACCCGCACTTTGCCTTCGGGGTCGATGCCCTGGATCGCGAAGTCCTGAAGCTGGCCGCCGTAGGTCGGCTCGTTGATGACATTGACGCGGCGTTCGCGAAGCAGCTTCTCGTCGTCTTCATGGCGCGGCGGAATGGAAAGGCGCAGGAACATGGACACAGCCGTGTCGTGTTCATTCTCCGGCGGATGGCCGCGGCCGTCCTTCAGGTGGCAGCGCTGGCATGACCGTGCATTGAACAGCGGCCCCAGGCCGTCGGACGCCTGCGTCGAGGATGGCGCGGACACCCAAAGCCGCTTGAAGAAGCCGTTGCCGATCTTGAAGCGCATCTCGTGTTCGAGCGCGAGATTGGCCGAGCTTTGCGAAAACGCGTCTGCGTTGTCGCGCGGGCGGACGCTGGCGGCGCCGCCGGCGTTCACTTCGTATTTTTCAGGCCGCGAGAAATCGGTCGTCGGTTTGACAATTGCCGCCTCGTCCGCCGCAAGCGCGGTGGCGGTCAAAAGAAGGACCGGCAGCAGCATGCCGCCGATGGAACGAATGAACGTCATGGCGTGCTTTCAAAAGGATCCTGTGCGGGCGGAACTTGGTGCCCGCACCGGATTGCGCTGTCCTATTTAAAGACTGCGTTCGGATTATCAAGGCTGTCGGAGCCTTCGAAGGCCATTGCTTTTACGCCCAGCACCGGCGCCGCTTTCTCGATCGCGTGGGCCTGCGCCACCAGTCCGTCGACCACGGCCTGGATCATGGCGTTCCCCTCGGCGTTATCTTCGCCGAGCATCTGGTCATAGGCCATGATGCGTGCATCGGCGGTTGCCTTGAGCATCGCCATCTTGGCCGTGGTGTTCCGCATCGCGTCCTCGATCGCGGCGGCAACGGCGGCATCCTTCGCCGCGATCAGCGACGCGAGACCGGGCCCTTCGACGATGCTGCCGTCGATGCGCACGTAACGGCCGTTGTAAATCGCAACCATGCCGATCTGGTCGTAGTAATGCGAGTTGTGGGTGTTGTCGGAAAAGCAGTCGTGCTCCTCTTCCGGATCATGCAGCATCAGGCCGAGCTTGATCCGCTCGCCGGCGAGTTCGCCGTATGAAAGGCTTCCGAGCCCCTTGAAGATCGCGGCGATACCCTGCGCCGGGTCCTTGGTGACGTAGCCACGCGCTTCGCCGCCCTCGGCCCATTTGACGACGATGTCCTCAAGGTCCGACACCAACAGATCGGCGGCCGCCGTCAGGTATGCGGCACGGCGATCGCAGTTGCCGTTGGTGCAGTTCTTCGGATCGAAGTCCGACGCCGGACGATTGCCGGCGCCCGGACCGGTGCCGTTCAGATCCTGGCCCCAGAGCAGGAATTCGATGGCGTGATAGCCGGTCGCGACGTTGGCTTCGACGCCGTCCAGTTCCTGCAGTGTGTCGGACAGCAGGGCCGGCGTGATTGTCGACGCATCGATTTCCCTGCCGCCGATGGAGATCTTCGGATTGGCGATCACGTTGGCCGTGTAATAGGGGTTGGCATCGGCGGTGGTGCCGTAGCTGGCGTCAACGTAGTCGATCAGGCCTTCGTCCAGCGGCCAGGCGTTGACCTTGCCTTCCCAGTCGTCGACCGCGGGATTGCCAAAGCGATAGCCCTCGGTCTGCTGATACGGCACACGCGCCGCCAGCCATGCAGCGCGCGCCGCCCTAAGCGTGGTATCGCTCGGCTTGGCCGTCAGGTTGGCCAATGCGCCGCGGAGCGTTTCCGCCGTCGCCAGTGAATCCGAATACATCGCATGCGCAATGCCGGCGTACGTGGTCACGACGCTTTTTGCATCGGTGGCATGGACGTTCGTCGCCGACAGCGCAAATAAAAGGGCTGCAGCGAGTGGCGCATTCTTGATCATGGCAATCGTTCCTTGGTCTTGGTGGAAGTGTGAGAGTGGAGACGTCCTCCTCAGTTGATGCCGTATTGTTCGGCGGGACCGTCGTCCGTCTGCGCCTCGACGATATCAATCTGCCCATGCAGCGCGGCAACCAGCGGTGCCAATCCGCTTGTGCGTAGCGGCACGTAGGTCTTCATCAATTGCCGGCACAGCTTCTTGACGTTGCAGACGGCGTCGTGGCTGACGCAGTCGCACGGGAACACGACCGTATCGGCGCGTGCGATGGCACTCGCCAGTTCATGAATCGATTTCTCCTGTCCGCCGTCGTGGTGGAGAAGTTCCGCATTCCAGTTCTGAAGCAGCTGGCGGTAGCGGTTCACCGACTGCGGCCGGCCGCCGACATAGAGAATGCAGCGCCCGGCCAGATCGGGACCGGCGGCGGGCAACGCGCCGGCATCGTTGGCGGGCGGGTGCAGGTTATTGAGTGCGTTTTCGACATCGGCCGCTTCGGTACGGAGTCCGTCGATCATTTGTGTCAGGCGCTCGATCTCGCGGTCGCGGGCATCAAGTTCGGCACGGAGGGATTTGTTCTCGGCGAGGATGGTGTCGGCTTCCGTCGCGCCGGCTTCGAGTGCCGTTGCGTCGGCGATGCGCATCTGCGGCATCTGTCCGCCGGCGTTTTCGGCGAGGCGCGCTTCGAGGTCTTCGATGGCGCGCGATTTTTCGGCCATGCGCTCGGCGTGGTGGCGCCGTTCGCGATCGCGTTCCTCGCGCGCCTCGGCCATGCCTTCTTCAAGCTCGTTCAGGCGGCGGATGTCGGCGCGATTGCTCGCGCCGACAAGGTGAGAGAGCATGTGCACGTCAGCGAACATGCGTTCCGCCAGCCTTGCCGGGGTATCCGGATGGCTCATCAAGGCCCAGAACGGGCCCGGAATATCCCCGGCCTCGAGCGCTTCCTCCCATGCACGGGTGAGATCATCAGGGGAGGAAGCTTTCGCAAGCCTGCGGATTGCCGACGCATGCTTACGATCGAGTAGTGAATTCAAAAACTTCGACGTCTTGTTGCGGTTCGCCGCATGGCCGACGAAGTGTCCATGCAGCTGGTAGTCGACGGGGAAGCCCGGCTTCGGCTCCAGGCCGAGCTTGCGGCCCAGTGCCCGAAGATCGCGAAGCGTCAGGCACGTGCCGACGATGGAGCAATGCCAGCCGTCACTGAGATCCCAGATCTTGCGGCGGCCCGCCTTGGTGGCGGCGGGCTGGATATCGCTCGCACAGGCCTCGCACATGATCGAACTCCCCTTGCCTCGATCTTCCGCAAAGAATGATATTGATAATCATTCTCAGGTAACTCTACGCATTCAGGATCATCATGCAAGTGAAAATCATTCTCATTTAGAAGTTTTTTTGATGACGGGGTGCGGGGCCGGGGCGAGACGGCGCGAACTTTACCTGGGGCGGAGCTCGGCGACGCCTGCCTCGCAGAACAGCGGCGTCGCGCTGCCCGGTGTCGGGATGGTGACCCTGAGCCGGGTCAATTCGGCAAGCCTTTCCCCGGTGGCCTGCACCGTATTGCCGATCTGGATCGGTTCCTTGGTGAACATGGCACCGAGGCGCCGAATGACCCGCTGTTCATTGCTGACAGGAACGAGGTACGACGTGCCGCCGATGAAGAACAATGCCCGAATGGCAAGTGCCCGGCGTTCCCAGCAGGCGGCCGGGGTCGCGTCCGGCTGACGGGACGGCAGAATGAAGTTGATGCTGATCAGGCGTTTGTCCGGATCGAAATGCACTTCGGACTGCGCCCGCAACTGGTCGTCGCTCTGGAGCTGGGGCAGGATCTGCAGTGCCGCGCTACGAAGCCGTTTGATCCCGTAATCGAAGATCGACATCTGCTCGCCTTGAAGCCGGTCGAACACGTCCTGGGCACGCACGACGGCCGGCGCGCCGGCAAGCATGGCCATTACGATGGCCAGGGCTGTTGCGAACTTACGGTGAGATGCGGCGAGCATGTTTGAGGGTATGCCGACATTGGATTTCCTGCCAAGCGAAACCGGCGGCTTTCACTGTCTGCGTCAGCTCTCGTAGCGCGTGTTGCCGCGCCGGTTGGTGTCGATCGGCAGCTCCATCATCATCGGCTGGTGCGCGCGCTGCGAACAATTGTGACGCGGGCACAGATGGCAGTTGATGCCGATCGGGCTGAAAAGCGAGTTGTCTTCGGTGTTGAACGACGCCGAGTAGGCGAGGCGGTGGGCGTGCTTCAGCTCGCAGCCGAGCGACAGGGCAAGGCGGCGGTCCTGCGTTTCGCGGCTGAACACCGGCCGCTCGGTGGTGCGGCTGATGGTGAAGAAACGTGCGCCGTCCGGCAGTTCGACGAACTGGGGAATGATGACCCCGGGTGTGCGGAACGACGTGTGAATGTTCCACACTGGGCACGCGCCGCCGTATTCGGCGAGGTGGAACGACGTCGAGTTGAAACGCTTGGTGACGTTGCCGGCCTTGTCGACGCGAAGAAAAAAGAACGGCACGCCGCGCGCGCCGTCACGCTGCAGGGCCGTGAGGCGCTGACACACCTGTTCGAACGACGTGGCGAAAACGGCGGCGATGCGGTCGACGTCATAGCGCGTGTCTTCCGCCACCTTGTAAAATTGTGCATACGGCATGAGCAGCGCCGCCGCAAAATAGTTGGCGAGTTCCACGTGGCAGCGCGCGATGCTGCTCTCCGAACGCAGCCCGCTGTTGGCGGTCAGCATCTCGACCACATCGCCGAATTCGAGCAGGCAGATGACGTGGGCGAGCTGGAACACCCTGTTCTGGTGATCGAGCGCCTCCGACAGATGAATGATGTCTTCGTCCTCGTCGTAAATCCGGAGCGCATCGCCCATTTCCTCGACGGCGGCAGTGCGCACGCGGATGCCGTGCTTGCGGGACAGGCGCGCCTTCAGCATCGGATAGACATCGTCGGCGTCGCAGGGTTCCTCCGTGCGCAGGCCCTCCGCCGCGCGTTCGAGGTCGTGAAAATAGTTCGAATAGTTGCGGAAGAAGTCGTGGATCACGGTTTCCGGCGAAAGCGCCAGAAGATCCTCCGGCATGCGTTCGCCGCCGACGCGGGTCAGTTTGTCGAGCGCGGACCGGTGCGAGCGATGTAGTTGCAGGAACTGTTCGACCAGTTTCGGCGCGTGATCGATGGCGGCGCGGAGTTCCTGCAGGTCGGGTGCGTCGCCGTCGAACAGGGGGTCGCGGACGGCGCTCCTGATATCGGCCAACAGGGTCGATTCTTCGTCCTTGATGATGTCCCGCCAGTCGACGCCGTAAACATCGGCCAGGTTCATCAGGACCTGAACGGACAGCGAGCGCTGGTTGTTTTCCAGCAAATTGACATAGGACACCGAGATGCCGAGGGCTTCCGCCATCTCAGCCTGGGTTTGCTTGTGCTGCCGCCGAAGCTGACGAAGCCTAGGCCCGACAAGGGTTTTACGGGTTCGCATGGGCAGGTCTCGACTATTTACAATATTACAAAAATATAAAAAGTAAAATTAACAATCAACACATAAACACGAAATCAAATGATTTCCGCCAAATGCGCGGCTAGGGTCCTGTCGTCCGGTACACCGCCGCCTGCACTTTGGTGGTATACCACATACCACGGAGGGGAGAAAGAGATGCCGTACAAAGTTCTTATCCTGGGGGCCTCATACGGGTCGCTGTTCGGGACCAAGCTGGCCATGGCGGGTCACGACGTCACGCTCGTCTGCCGCCGGCAGACAGCCGATCTGATCAATGACGAAGGCACGGAGGTTCGCGTTCGCCTGAAGGGTGAAGAGACGCACCGTGCGATTCGTTCGCGCGACCTGCCCGGCCGTATCGATGCGAAAACGCCGGAAGAGGTCATCGCCACGAACTACGATCTCGTCTGCCTCGCCATGCAGGAGCCGCAGTACTGTGCGCACGAGATCTGGACCCTGCTGATCCGTATCGCCGACGCCGGCATCCCCAGCCTCTCGATCATGAACATGCCGCCGCTGGCGTACCTGAAGCGGATCCCCGGTCTCGACTGCACGAAGCTCGATGCCTGCTACTCGAATGCGCGCGTCTGGGATCACTTCGATCCGGATCTGGTGTCGCTCTGCAGCCCCGACCCGCAGGCGTTCCGCCCGCCCGACGAAAAAGCCAACGTGCTGCACGTCGGCCTGCCGACCAACTTCAAGGCCGCCGTGTTCGGCAACGAAGCGGCGAACGACAAGCTCAGGGTGCTGGCCGCGGATATCGATTCGGTGCGCCTCGACGGCAAGGACGTGCCCGTGAAGCTACGGGTGTTCGACTCGCTGTTCGTCCCGTTCGCCAAGTGGAGCATGCTGCTCGCCGGCAATTACCGCTGCATCACCGAGGGCGCGCCGATCAGCATCCGCGACGCGGTGCACGGCGACCTGGACCTGTCGAGGCGGATTTACGACGCCGTCACCGACCTGACCCGGCGTCTCGGCGCCGATGCAGCCGATGCCGTGCCGTTCGAGAAGTATGCAGCCGCGGCCGAAAACCTGCTGAAACCGTCGTCGGCCGCGCGCGCGGTCGATGCGGGGGCGCCGTTCATTGAACGTGTCGATTTGCTGGTCCACGAGATTGCCCGCTCGCTCGGCATCGCCAACGAAGACTTCATGCGCATTGCGGAAACCGTGAATGCGCAACTAGCCAACAACAACCGGCAGATCGCCTGAGCGGCCTGACCGACAACCATAAGCGTCGAGGAGATAACAAATGCCAGGTTTTAAAGGACTTGCCGTTCCGGGGCCGACTAATATGCCGTTCGAGGTTCGTCAGGCGATGGACGTCGCGCTGGAAGATCACCGTGCGCCGGATTTCCCGTCATTCACCAAGCCGCTGCTGGAGGACCTGAAAAAGGTTTTCCGCACCGAGAACGGCCACGTCATCGTCTTTCCGGGTTCCGGCACCGGTGGCTGGGAAGCCGCGATCGCCAATACGCTCTCACCGGGCGACAAGGTGCTGGCATCGGTGTTCGGGCAGTTCTCTTATCTATGGGTCGATCTTTGCAAGCGTTTCGGGCTCGAGGTCGATGCGATCGACGTCGAATGGGGCCGCGGCGTACCGGTCGATGAATACGAAGCGCGCCTTGCCGCCGACAAGGAACACAAGATCAAGGCGGTTCTCGTCTGCCACAACGAAACGGCAACGGGCGTCACCAGCGACGTCGCCGCGGTGCGCCGCGTGCTCGACGGCCTCGGCCATCCGGCGCTGCTGTTCGTCGACGGCGTCAGTTCGATCGCGTCCCTCGAGTTCCGCATGGAAGAGTGGGGTGTCGATGTCGCCGTTTCCGGTTCTCAGAAGGGTTTCATGATGCCGACCGGTCTCGCCATCGTCGGTGTCAGCCAGAAGGCGCTGGCGGCCAAGACGACGGCAACGATGCCGACATGCTTCTTCGATTTCGGCGACATGCTGAAAACCAACGCCGACGGGTACTTCCCGTACACGCCGGCGGCCACGCTGCTGCGCGGGCTCAGGGCGTCCGTGGATATGCTGCTCGACGAAGGTCTCGACAACGTCGCCAAGCGGCACCGCCGCCTGGCCGATGGGGTGCGCGCCGCCGTCGATGCCTGGGGGCTTTCCAACTGTGCCCAGGGACCCGAATGGCATTCGGATACGGTCACGGCGATCGTCGTTCCCGAAGGCTTCGACGCCAACGACGTGATCAAGACGGCGTATCACCGTTACGACCTGTCGCTCGGCGCCGGGCTTTCGAAGGTGGCGGGCAAGGTGTTCCGCATCGGTCACCTGGGCTGGCTCAACGAGATCATGGTCATGCAGGCGCTCGGCGGTGTCGAGATGGCGATGCGTGACGTCGGCATTCCGTTCGAGCCGGGCGCCGGGACCGGTGCCGCCGTGAAAAGCTTCAGTGCGACGGCCGAAGCCGCGCCGGGGACGGTGAAAACAGCCGCCTGATCAGAATGTTTCCCCCCAAAGTGTGGGACCTTGCGGGTGGCCGTTGTGCCACCCGTTTTTTTGCGGCGGCAGGGCGCTGCCCGCAAACCCCGATGGACGCGCGGCGGCGGGCGGGCTAGCCTTTTCGGGTTCGTTCAACCATGCGCGAGAAATATGATGCCCATTCGAATCCTTGCCCCCTCCCTAGTTCTGATGAGCGCCCTGTTTTCCGCGCCTGCCGCCATGGCGCTGGACCTCAACCCGCTGTCTATCGTCAAGGGCGCGGTCGAGCATGCGGTCGAAGACCGTACCAGCGAGGACGCGGCCAAGGACGTCGAGATCAAGGCATCCATCGCCGCCGACGTCATCGACAAGATGGGCTCGGAAGTGATCTCCATTTCATCGGACGTCTACGAGCAACGCGTGATGCTGACCGGGATCGTCGAAACGCCCGAGGTCAAGTCCAAGGCCGGCGAACTGGCGCGTGGGGTCGAGGGCGTCAAGACGGTCTACAACGAGCTTCGCGTCATCCCCAAGGTCGAACGCGAAAAAGGCTCGGTCGAAGGTTTCGTCGATGACACGGTGATTGAAACCAAGATCGATGCGCAGTTGCTGGACGCGTCGGGCGTCAGCTCCCGGAATTTCCGATGGCGCTCGGTGCACGGGCACGTCTATTTGATGGGCCGTGCGCTGTCGGCGGCCGAGCTCGAAAAGGCGAAAGGCGTAATCAAGGGGATCGACGGCACGCAGTCGCTGACGGTGCATGTCGAGGTCCGTCCCAAGGAATAACGTTCCGCCTACCCCAGTTCGAACGTGGTGACGCCGAAGATGCGCGCGAGCGGTAGTTCAGGATCGGCGCCGCGGTACATGCGCGCGGTTTCGAATACGGGCTGAAGCCCGGCACGGACCGCCATGGCAACGGCGGCCGGGTTGTCTTCGGGCGTATCCAGCGAGACCTCGGCGCCTTCCGGCAAAGTTGCGCAGATGGCATCGAACAGCGCTGCCGCGACGTTCTCGTTCTCCGCAAACAGCGGTCCGATCTTGTAGCCGGCGCGACATTGCCGCGCCGTGCATAGTCCGGCGATCTCGCCATCGCTGAGCGCGATCAGGCTGTGGCGCGCGGTGCCGTCCGGCGGGAGTGTCCAGTCCTCGATGAAGCTCTGCCGCATGACCGGAAAATGCCGGGTGTCGAATTCAGTGATGGCCGGCAGGTCCGACCGGTTGACGGGGCAGATCTCGAGGCCGGGTTCGTCGGCCCCCAACTGCGCAGGCACGCCGCTGTGGCGAATATTCCGTCCGGCCAGCACAAAACCGCTTTTCTTGTAGTTGTCCTGTTGCGCGACGACCCCGTCGAGACCGACGGTATCATCCGCCAGGTAAGCCATCCCCGCGTCCCATGTCTGGATGCCGAGGCCGGTGCCGCGGTGATCCGGGTGCACGATATAAAAGCCCAGAAAGCCGAAACCGCCCGGATACTTGACCACGGAGATCGATGAAACGGGCACGCCGTCGAGGAATCCCATGACGAACCCGTTCGGGTCCGTGGCGTGAAACGAGGCCAGATCGTCGAGGCCCGGATTCCAGCCTTCCGCTGCGGCCCAGTCGACGGCTGTGGCGAATTCATCGGCGCTAGCGGGGCGGATCGTGAAGTTCGTCATTTGCGGGATTCCGGCATAGATGTGGATCGTGGCCGGGCCTGTTGGCGGACCGGCTGCGCGGCAGTATAACGCGCACCATCATCACGGCCTAGGGGCGTATCAGAGAGGGACCAGAAGATCCTCGTCATCACGGGCGTGGATATCGAAATAGACCAGACCGATGCTGAAATTGACGGTTTCGCCGTCGGATGAACACGGCACCCCGAGGCGCTTGATCTTGCGCCGTTTCTCGTACTCCGGCTGTATAAACTCGGCGGTATTCACAAAGTAGTACGGACGCTTCTCGTCGATGATGGCGTTGTTGTTCTCGATGACGGTATCCCGGTTGTCACCGGTGTAAAAATCTTCGAGGTATAGGCCCTGCACGTTCTTTTCGTAAATCTCGTTGAACGCCGTGCCCGAGAAGTGAAACAGGAGACGCTTGCCGTCCTTCGGTTCCACCCTGATCACGTAGATGAACTTCACCAGGGACGCGATTTCCATCAGGTCCATGGTCCGGTAATCCGGGAACGGCATGCCGGCGGCGTTGCGATTGATGAACGCCGCGAATTCCATGATCTTGTCATCGGCCTCCAGTTCATGGAGACGGGCCAGATCAACAAAAGGGGCTGTCGCACTTTCGGCGTTCAACGCATTCATACGGTCAAATATAGCCGCCTCGGCGCGGATTTATAAGCAAAGAACGGTCGATGACCCTACTTTTCGGGGGGCGGGATCGCGATGGTGCAGGCGCTGATACGCCCTGGTGTGCGACAGACGAAGTGGCGGGTCCGGCAGGACGCGAACCCGTGTCCAAAAAAACAGGAACGTCAGGTCAAGAGACCGTGGCAATGCTTGTACCGTTTGCCCGACCCGCATGGACAAGCGGCGTTTCGTGACACGTTTGCCCACGTGTAGGACGATTCCTGGATATAATCCTCTTCCTCCCACGCCCCCGACGCCTTGGGCGGCGGTACATCGTCGGGATGGTCGACGGTGTTATGGGCGTCCGCACGCATGTATTCGATCATTTTCGTCATATTGGCGGCGAGCGTTTCGCGAACGTTTGCCTCATTTCGGTTTGCCGTTGAAGCCGTCAGATAATAGCGAACACTGAACAGGCCCATATCGATGGTGCCGGTGAAAAGCCGGGCGATCGCGTTTTTGACGTTGTTCTCCTTTGTCGGCTCCTGGCTTCTTAGGTACTTGGGAAGCCGGCGCGAGAGGGCCATGAATGCGCTCAGGTACAGATTATCCGAGTACGCCGCGGGATTGCCGAGGACCTTGTCGGCCATGTCGCAGAATTCGTTGACCGCCTGGCGCATCATGCCCGCGTCCCAGTAATATTCGAATTGCGACCGCGACAGGGTGACCGAGCATGCGAGCGCGGCCTCGCAATCTTCTTGTTTTCGTGCCGCCGAGCCATCGAGCGAGAGATCGCCGGTCCGGACGGGGGGCGCCCCTTCGATACGCGCGCCATCACTGCAATTGAATATCCGCCGTCCTTGGCCGTGGGCCTGGATGGTTTCCTGAAGGACATCCCGGCCAAGTACGAAGTCGTCGGATGCCAACACCTTGTCCCGCAGGTTGCCCGGCACTTCATGCTTGAAGTCGCGGACGCGCGCGGTGACGGCATTCTTCGTGAAAAGAACGTTGTCCTTGGCATGTCCCGGACCGTCCCGGGTCGCCGCGAGATCCGTGCCCACAAGATAAATGTCGGTTGCGCCGATATCCAATGCGAACGAGAAACTCGCGTTCAGCACAAGCGGCGCCGGCTTGGTAAGGCCGTGGTCTTCAAGGCGGCCGAACAGGAACCAGGGGCTTGTCATCGAGCGCAGGTAAAAAAGCGTGCGCTCAAAAAACGGAACGATATGCGCATCGACGTTCGTGGCCACGACCAGGGTAATGCCGGACAGATCGAATTCCTTGGCGAGGCCATGAATCGACGAATAGATATGGATGTTTTCAAGCTCGACGTGAAAGTCCGGACGGATACCGGCCTTCAAGAGCGAACGTATCGCCGTTCCAGTGGAAATGAGGACGCAGCGATCGGCATTTTCCCGGATAAAATCGATATCCGCGTCGAGCGACGGACCGGCGCCGATGACCAGCACCGGAGAGGAAAGACGTACGGATCGATCGCGATGAAACAGGCGCGAGTCCTTGCTGTTCAGGTTGATGTAGGTGTTCTTCATCATCATGCTCTCGTCGAACATGTACCCGAGGCCGAACAGGAAACTGTTGCCGCTGTTGTTGAGCAAGTCGATGACTTCCCGTGCATGGCTGGTGTCGTGAAAAATCGCGTACGGGTTGCCGCCGAACGCAGTTGGGGACACGGTCATCACGATCTCGCGGATATTTGCGAACGCAATCCCGGGTGCGGGATCGCAAACAAAATACATGGCCGTGCCGTTCGCTTCATGGCGCGCAATAAAGTCCGCCCAGTCGTCGGATTGCATGGACCGGCGGACGCGTCCCAGCTCCGGCTCGACGAAAATAACGACCTTGGCGGCGACTTTGACGAGCAAGTCGTCCAGGCCGGGCATTGCCGGCAATCCGAACACGAAAAGGAAAAAATCTTCCTCCGGTGATACGTAGGGCGGCATGGCAATCTTGTTTTCCGCCAAACACGCATCCATCGCCTTGATCAGCGGCGTGACATATCGGTCGAATTCGGATTGCCCCGGGGCACCGATTTTAAGCTCCAGACGGGAGAGTGCATCCGTGCGGACCGGCGCATCTGCCGTTGCGGAAACGTCGCCGGCGGGTTTCGACGAGGATGCCGCCTCCGATGCGAGGCGCGCGCACAGGGCAGGAAAGTAGGCTTCGAAAGTCTGGTGATTCTTCCGGTCAAGATCGCTGCTGTTACCGGTCCGTTCGTCCATCGTTCATTTCAATTCATTTGCGTGGTTTGGACGCTGGCCCGGACCGGCATTCGGCGATTGGCGGGAATCGGAACCTTCTCCCATGATGTCTTTTTGTACCAGCATTGCGGTCATCCTCAAAATACAGATGCAGGCTTGATTGCCGAAGTGTTGTCATTCACGGCGGCCACGCTCATATGAAACTAAGGTGAGGCGCCACGGGGTTGTCTTGGATATTTGGTGCGCGACATTTATCCATCTTGGGATTCTTCGTCGTAAGCGGGTTCTCGATTGTAATGAAAAATACGACTCCAATTGTTCCACACTCAAGCGCCGACATCGGAATGTCACCCGGAAAAGAGGGCACGCGGGCTGCATCCCGGCGTCTTGCTTGTTCGGGGCCCGTCCCGCTGGATCGGATTGGCAAGGCCGCACCGCGCGGCAGGAGGCTGTCGTGAGCCGGTTTGCGATTGGTTTCCTCTTCGTTGTGGCACTGGTCCTTCCGGCGACGACGCCACGGACACAGACACAGGACGTTTCTTACTTGAACCTGGTACTGGCGATAGACGCCTCGGCGAGCGTCAATGACCAGGAGTTCGAGCTGCAACGCACTGGTACGGCCATCGCGCTTCGGGATCGGGACGTCCAGACGGCCATTATGCATGCGCCCGGCGGGATCAATGTCGCCGTCGTGCAATGGGCAAGCATTCGGCGCCAAGCGGTTGCGGTGGAATGGACGCACCTGCGTGAAAAGGCCGATATCGATGCGCTGTCCGGAATCATCGCCGTGATGCCGCGCATTCTCGGCGGCGGCAACACGATGATTCATGGAGGCGTCGAATTCGCCGGCGAGATGCTGAAGCGGGCGCCGATCCCCGCGATCCGGCAGGTAATCGATGTCTCCGGCAACGGCCATGCCGACAATGTTCCGCTGCTCGAGAAAGCACGCGACAGGCTGGTTGCCGAAGGCGTCGTCGTCAACGGACTGGCCATCGAGGAAGATCCGCTCAATATCACCCATCACTTTCGCCAGCATCTTATCGGCGGGCCCGGCGCCTTCGTCGTCACCGCGTGGAACTTCCCGGATTACGCTCGGGCAATGCGGCTCAAGTTCCTGCGCGAGATTCGAACGCCTATCGCCGGAAACGACTGTCCTGCCGACAATTGTACGCAGTTCTCCGCAAGCGAACCGATCGGCGGATACCTCTGACGATAGCCGGCGGCGTGACGGGTTTCTCAGCGATGAGGGGGCCGACAGGCGGCGATGGGGAAATGGTGGGCCCGGCAGGACTCGAACCTGCAACCAGACGGTTATGAGCCGTCGGCTCTAACCAGTTGAGCTACAGGCCCACCAGGGCGCGGGCGTGCCCGCGCGGCCCCTTGATTACCTCGAATATGGGCCAAAGAACAAGGCGAAACAGACGCATGCCGAATGCCGCGAGGTTGTAATTTGCGGTGGCGGCACTCATGTGAGACAACATCACCAATCTCTACTGGAGGTTCCGATGGCTTACGGAAGACGCGTGTTCCTGAAACATGTCCTGTGCGCCGGGGTCGTTGCCGGTGCCGCGATGCTGGTGCCGGTGTCGAATGCCTTTGCTCATCACGGTTGGCGCTGGGCGGAAGACGGAAATTTCGAAATCACCGGCGATATCATTTCGGCCAAGCTCGGCAATCCGCACGGACTGGTATATCTGAACGTCAACGGCGAGCGATGGACGATTGAAGTCGGGCAGCCTTGGCGCAATGACCGCGCCGGCCTGACCGACGCGCATTTTGCCGCAGGGAACGAAATCACCATCAGCGGCCATCGTTCGAAAGATCCGGAGGAGCGGCTGGTTAAGGCCGAACGGGTGATCATCGACGGCAAGACCTACGACCTGTATCCGGAGCGCGGCTGAAGCTGCAGCCCGAAGGCCGGGCAACAAACCAATGACGGCGTGTCGAACGCGCCGCACCACGTCCGAAAAAACGGGAGGGAGGCGACGTGGACATCCTGACGACGATTGCATCGTCCGAGCCGGCGATGCTGCTCAGGGGATCGTTCTGGATCTACCCGCTGGTCAACGCCGCGCATATTCTGGGTATCGCGTTGCTGATCGGTGCCATTGTGCCGTTCGATCTCAGGCTCATGGGGTTGATCCGCAAGGGGCGCATCCGCACGCTGGCGCAGGTGCTGGTGCCGACGGCGGCGGCGGGTCTTGCCATCGCGGCGGCCAGCGGCGCGCTTCTGTTCATCGTCAAACCCGTTGAATATGCGCGCGCCGACCTGTTCGTTTACAAGCTGGCGGTCATCGGCATCGGCTTGATCAACATCGGCTGGGTGCGTTCCAATCCGCGCTGGGCCGAACTGGTGCAGAAAGACGAGAGCATTCTCAACCCGTCCGAACCGAACCGGAAGTTAAGGATCGCCGGCGGTGTCTCCATCGCGGCCTGGGTGCTGGTATTGATCCTCGGCCGCCTCACCGGGTATTTCATGTAAGTCGGAAACGCGCCTGTAAAGGGCGGATAGAATGTCATCATCCGGCCGGCCGTCCATCAGGCTTAACGCTGCTGAAAATTTGCTGCGTTCAGTCTTTGCCTCGGCATTCGTCGGGTCGCTTCCCGTTTGCGCCGTTCTTTTACCTGGCGAGTTTGATCTTGAGCGAAGAACTGTTTGCAGACGGATGGCGAAGCCGCTGCCAGCCGTCGTGGCGATCCACGACACGCTTGAAGTCGCGCCATTCGAATTCATCGTCTTCGCGCATCTCATCGGGGCTGTAGGTCAGATGAATGGTGTACGCGTCGTTGCCGCGGGCGCGGAAAATCATGTCCATGGTTTCCGCATCGGGATTGCCATGCTTGCCGTCGCCGGAAATCACGTAGTGGCGTGCCGGCACGCGGGCGAAGAATTCCTCGGTGGCGTTCCGGTTGCTGCCGTGGTGCGGGACTTTCAGAAGATCGACGGGCCATTTTCCGTCGTCCGGCCACCCGACATCGGACATGGCTACCATGATGTGGTCACTTCGCGCATCGCCGGTGAGCAACGCCGATTTCCCCGATGCCTTGACCTCGATGACGAGACTGGAAAGATTGGCGACCGACTTGTCGAGATTGGCGGCGAGTTCCAGCGACGCGACCCTTGGCGTATCGGGATCGAGGATCTTCTTCAGATCCCGTTTCCACTTTTTGCGGAGTTCCGTCAGTTCACGTTTCACCGGCGCCAGAACGTTGAGGGTGAACCTGCCGACGCGTTTTCTGACGGCGGCGTTCCCGTCGCGCATCACCAGGTCGTCGGCAAATCCGGCATTCGTCCGAAGCCGAAGGATGCCTGCATTGCGCCGCAGCGATCTTCCCTGGCGCACCGACGCCAGCACGAACCGCGTCGATTCCTGCAGGGCCGCGCCAACCGCGCCGCCGCCCGGGTCGAGGCTGGCCAGTTCCATCGCATCGTCCGCCGTGCCGCTGGTTGCCACGGCCGCAGCGCTCGGCGGCGGGATCAGGCCGTCCGAAAAGCTGTTGTGCCAGAGGTTGCGAATATCGGCGATCGGCGCGCGGCGCTCCAGCCGGGCGTCGACAAGTTCGTCCGTCATATCGAGAACGCCGCGAATATGGTCGTCGTCGATGTGGCTGACCATGAGAAGGTCGATTTTCAGGGGCGCCGACCCGTCCCGGAGATTCTCGAGCCGCTTGCGCAGGTACTTGCCGTAAACGGAACTCGGTCCGCCGTCGACCATGATCAACGAGCCGTCCGCGTGCAAAAGTAGCGCGTCGCCATGCCGGGCTTTGACCGCTTCGAATTCGAACATTTCTGACCTCCCTGGTTAGACGGACTGCAGGGCTCTGAGGACGTCGACCAGCCCGCAGCCCTGAAAATGGGCCTCCCTTTTCAAGTCGGTTGCCGTCGAGCACAGGATCTCCTTGATCCGCTCCGGACGGCCAATCAATTCGGCATGGCGCGCCATGATCAGTGCCGCCGCGCCGCTGACATGCGGGGCAGCCATGCTTGTACCGTCGTTTTCAATCTGCCCCTCGTTAGGGGCCGGGCCCGAGATTTTCTCGCCCGGCGCGATGATGTCGGGCTTCATGCGCCCGTCCCCCGTCGGGCCGCGGCTGGAAAAGAAGCTGACCCCGTATTCATGCGGGCGGTTCCGGTGCGTTGCGCCGACCGTGATGACGGCGTCCGCATTGCCCGGATCGGAGATGCTTGTGTGCAGGTAAAGGCCCTTTTCCATCCGCTTGTTGTTCTTGATTTGATGGACGGTGATGTGCCCGTAATTCCCGGCAGCCGCGACCACGACAACGCCTGTCTTGACCGTGCGCTCGCATTCCACGCATACCGGGGTTTGGCCGCAGGCGTTGCCGGCGCGAAGGTCCTGTTCGATGGCGATGCTCAGGTTGACGCCGTGCACCGTCATGTATTCGTGCCGTTCATTCAGGTGGCGGATGAACTCCATCGCCGCGACGACATCGGACTCCAGCGCCTTCAGGCCTTTTTTGAAAACACGAATGTCGATCAGCCGGATATCGGGGCACACACCTCGCATGATGGTGCGGTCGTTTTCCTGCCAGTCCGCGCCGAGAATGCCGGCAACGTGGGTGCCGTGGGACAGTTGCGGAACCTCGGGGCGGCGGTCACGCAAAAGCGGTTCGATCAGCGAATAATCGATGTCGAGCCCCTGTTCCAGCCGGTCGCGATGGGATGCGAGAATTCTCATGACCCGGTCGTCCATGCCGTCCCGTTCCTGGCGGCGTAACAGTTCCTGAAACAGCAGATCCTGGTGCGACGACATTGCCTGTTCCACATCGGCGAGATCGTTCAGGCGGCGAAGGATGCTGAAATCGAACACGTCGGTGACACGGGTCTCACCGGTTTTCTCGTCGCGAAACGCCGGATGTTTCACATCGATGCCGCTGTCGACGACAGCCCAGGTCAAGCCGTTGCAGTGCAGTCCGAACAGGTTGCGCGCCGCATCGGCCTTGATGGTCCGGGCCGAATCATTGACGGCCAGTTCCACCGGGCGGTCCGTCGAAATCCGGTGCATCATGAAGCCGCCGTCCGTTTCGAGGGCTTCGGCGTCCGGTGTCTCTACGAGCGAAGGTTCGAACGCGGGATATACATAGGAAACGATTTCTTCTGCCGCGCGCAGACGATCGCCCGGGTCTTGCCCGCGTTCACCGATACCCAACAGGCCGGCGAGCCTGTCCTGGAACTCCTCCTGTGCCGAGGGCTCCGCGGCGTCTCTGTCGATGCGGTGGCTCATGTGGATCGCGCCGACCAGCCGGACCAGCCAGATGATGCTGGAAGGCAGGGGCTGGTTCTCCGGGTACGTCGTTCTGGTGTAGCCGGGTTCGACCAGCTCCATTATCAGGCATTCGCGAATTTGGTCTTGGTGTAAAGGTTTCCGGTGGTCGTCGATGTCGCCGAGGACGAGACCGCGCCACCATCTGGTGTGCGTGCAGATCTTGAAGATCAGCTCCGGAAACGAAAGGGTGGCGGAAATCTGGCTGCCAAGCGGGGCCAGTCTGGCCTCGCCGATGGGATAGTAATGGCCGAACATCTCCTGCAACCTGTCGTCCGTGTACGACAGGTCCTGGCGCAGATACCGCGCCGCGTTCGCGGTGCGCGCATCCCGATGAGGCGTGATCAATACCTGAAATCTGTTATCCGGGTCTTTCGCGATGTTCGCCCAAAGGCCGGGCATGACCGGAGATTCCTGCAACAGCCGGCGGCCGCCCGGCATGTCGTACAAGAGGCTGTCAATAATCTCATCGTTGAAAATCGCCACGCCTCAGTTCCTCTGCGGAAAATGAGAGAACGGCAAAAAGTAAAACACGTAATAATTGAACTGACAACAATCAGAGAATGGAATGCCGTATTCCGCCACCATTCTGCCTAGGCGGCGGGCTGGTGTTCCGGTTGCGTGTTCGGTGCGCCGGTCGCGCCCAGCGTCGCGACGCGCGCACGATGGAAGGTGCCGGCGAATGCCGCAAGAAAGGCATCGCTGAAGGCCGGGCCGACGAACGTGATCCCCATGGGCACGCCGTCCGCCACAAACCCGTTGGGCACCGCGATCGCCGCGAGATCCGCCATGCTGACGAAGTTCAGGTACCGGCCGTTGGTCGCATTGGTCCGGATCGGGTCGGCCATGACGTCGGCAACCTTGTAGACGGTGCCGACGGTCGGCACGACGATAAGGTCGGCGTCATTGAATGCGGCGCGGATGCGATGTGCATTCTCGTGCAGCTTGTAGATGGCACCGAATGCGTCAGCGGCTGTCGCCGTTTTGGACGACTGGATAACCTCCCGCACCACGGGGTCGACGGCATCCGGATGCGCGTCGATGAAGGTGCCGACGGCGGCATAGCGTTCGGCGAGCCACGGCGGCTCGAACATCATGTTGCTGGTTTCAGCGAATACCCCGAAATCGATCTCGGCAATTTCATGGCCCATATTCTTTAAAGTCACGATGCCTTCGATATATAGCGCCTCGGCTTCCGTGTTGCCGAAGAACTCGAGATCCTTCTTCGCCGGAATCAGGAGGCGCAGGTTATCGACGTGTTTTGTCGCTGCTGCCGGCGGCGCGGCACGTCCGTACACGTCCGTCTCGTCGACAGCCTGGCATGTCTGCAGGACGGTCAGGGCATCATCGGTGGTAAGCGCATAGACCGTAATCGTATCGAAGTGCTTGCTCGCATTCACCATGTCGGTGCGGCTGAACAGGCCGAGCGTCGGCTTGAGGCCGACGATGTTATTGTAGCTGGCGGGCACGCGTCCTGACCCGCCGGTGTCGGTGCCGAAAGCGAAAGCGCAAAGCCCGGCAGAGACCGAAACGGCCGCGCCGGAACTGGAGCCGCCGGGGATGTAGTCGGCGTTGTGCGGGTTCCGGGCGACCCCATAGGGTGTACGAACGCCGACGACGCCGGTCGCGAACTGGTCCATGTTGGTCTTGCCGATCAGGATGGCCCCGGCGTCGATGGCCCTGGCCACGGCAAAGTTTGTCCGATCCGCGATGTATTCGTATGCGGGGCAGGCCGATGTAGTCGGCAGGCCGGCGATATCGATGCAGTCCTTGACGCTGAACGGCAATCCGAAAAGCGGGAGTTGAGCGCGTTCACCGGCCGGAAGGGCTTCCAGCTCGGCGGCACGGGCCATGATGTCGTCAGCCGGCAGCCGATGGATCCAGACGCCGTCGTCGCCGCGTGTTTCTGTCTTTTGCAGCAGAGCCGCGACCACGGCAGTCGGCGTCAATGCGCCGCTTCGGTATGCCTGAGATAAATTTTGAAACGAGAGGCTAATTTCGGACATGTCGCGGCTTACTCCAATCGGGCCGAGGTCGTCCCCACTAGACGCGAAAACCTGGGCCGTCCGAAATCATGTCCGGCCCTTGTGTATGCCACGAGCAAATATTTGCAGGAGCAGACGGCCGTTTTTCGCGGCCGGCGTCAGTCGCAAAGACCGCGCAGTCCGTTGACGTCGGTAATGACGATCCTGTCGCCATTGCGTTCGATCAATCCCTGATTTTCGAACTTGTCGAGCGACGAGGAGATGGACTGCCGTGTCGAGCCGACCATGTTGGCGAGTTCTTCCTGGGTGAAGTGCTGGCGCACCACGGCGCGGTTGTTCTCTGCCGCGCTGGCCACCGTAAGCAACAGGTGCCCGAGGCGGCTGGTCTTGGACTGTGTCCCCATGATCTGCAGCAGCGCGGTGTAACACATGCTTTTGTAGACAAGCCCTTCGATCACCGCGTTAGCAAGATTGGGGGTTCCGTTGATGAGTTCGCGGAGCTTCGCGCCGGGCAGCCAGAGCCCGACCGTCGGCTCAACGGCAATGGATGTCCACATGTGCTCGCCGCCGCCCAGGATCTGCGGCGCACCGACGAAGTGACCTTTCGGCCAGTACGCGAGGGTGATTTCACGGCCGCCAGGAGAGACGTAATAGGACCGCACGCGCCCCGACTTGATGAAATGAATGCCGTCGTGCGGATCGCCCTGCTTGAACAGGTGCTGGTCCGTGGCGTACGTCGTTTCACGCCCCGCGGCGGCGAGGGCAGCGAATTCCTCGGCTGTGAGCATCTGCAAAATATCGGGGCCGCCGGCGATCGGCGCGCCGTCTTCCGTCAGGTGCACCACCATCCCGGGAGACAGCAAATCCTCCGATGACCGGGGCTTGTCGAGACGGCTCGTTTCGTTGGGCGCCATGGCGGAATCCGCTCCTGAATATTGTGCGCTGCAACATTCACGCTATCAGTGGCTATGAAAATGTGCAAATGTAAAAAATGATGAAAAAAGGAACATCATCCGCATAGCCACGCAAATATTTGCTCACGCAACGGCGCGTTCGCGGAGAAGCTGACAGTCACGTATGCAAGCCGACAACGTTCGGCATAGAGGAAACAGGGAATTCACATGTTGCGGGTGTTCCGCAGCGAGAGGAGAAATAAATGCGTTACTTGAAGCAATTCGGCGCAGCGATGGCGATCATGGCCACCGTTGTTCCAGGGCCGGCGGACGCTGCGAAATTCGAAGCGACGCTGGCGCAGAACATGTCACCGATTTCCGGTGTGACCATCGTGGCGAAGAAAAAAGGGTTCTTTGAAAAGCACGGGCTCGACATCAGCGTCAGCGGGTTCACGTCCGGTAAGCAATGTCTGAACGCGGTGCTGGGCGGTGCCGCGCAGATCGCAACGACGGCCGAGGCCCCGACCACGGCGGCGGCGATGGCAAAGCAGCCAATCGCGTTTCTGGCACGGATGGAGTATTCCGACCTCAAGACACTGACCGCGGCCGGATCGAAGATCGGCTCGCTTGCCGATCTCAAGGGCAAGAAGCTGGCCTTCACCGCGGGGACCGGCAGCGAGGTCTATACCGTTGCCCTGCTTAAGAAAGCGGGTCTGACCAAGGACGACGTGACGCTGACCAACCTCCGCCCGCAGGACATGCTGCCGGCGTTGGCGGCCGGTGACATCGACGGCTACAACACATGGGAGCCGCACATCTCCAACGGTCTCAAGACGCTTGGTGACAAGGCCGTTGAACTCGATACCAAGGGTATTTACGCGGAAACCTTCAATATCGTCGTCATGAAGGACTACCTGGCAAAGAACCCCGAACTCGTCAGCGCGTTTCTCAAGGCGTTGCTCGATGCCGAAGCGTGGATGAAGGCAAACCAGGAAGAGGCGATTTCCATCGTCGCCGAGGTGGCCGGCATGAAGCGTGACGACCTTGCCGCGATATGGAAGGACTACATCTACAATGTCGTGCTCGACCAGAAGCAGCTCGACGTCCTGACGGCACATGCGGCATGGCGTCTGGAGTCCGGCAACCATCCGCCGGGTGCGACGATGCCCGACTTTGCCACCGTGATCGACACGGGGCCGCTGAAGGCCATCGCGCCCGAACGTGTGACCATTTACTGAGGCGCGGTTGCACATGACGGACCAAGCAGAGACCGGCGCCGATAAGGGTGTTGCACGTGCGTCGGCTCGACGCCGGGGCGAGATGTTGAACCGTCTCGCCCTGGCGGGTTCGATCCCGTTCTTTTTCGGCCTGTGGGAACTGGTTTCCCGGTCCGGGATCGTGAATGTGGTGTTGTTCCCGCCGCCGTCCACGGTCGCTGCCGCGATCGTCGAGTGGACAGCAAGCGGACAGCTTTTCATCGATTTCGGCATGAGCGTATCGCGCGTGGTTGTCGGCTTCCTTGCCGGCGCCGTCGCCGGAATCGTCATCGGTATCCTGACCGGCCGCCACCAGCTGATCTCCAACCTGCTGGGGCCGGTCTTCCAGTTGCTGCGGCCGATCCCGCCGATCGCCTTCGTGCCCATTGTCATCCTCTGGTTCGGGCTCGGTGAACTGGGAAAGTACTTCCTCGTTTTCTGGGGTGTGTTCTTCACCGTCTGGGTGTCTGCGCATCTGGGCGTGCAGCGAGTGGACGAACGTTTGATCCGTGCCGCCCGCGTGCTGGGAACGCCGGAAAAGAGAATGCTCTCAGAGGTGCTGTTTCCCGGTGCGCTGCCGTTCATCTTTGTCGGCCTGCGCACGTCGGTCAGCATTTCCTTCTACACCCTCGTCGCCGCCGAACTGGCAGGCACCTTCGCAGGCCTCGCTTACCGGATCGACATTGCGCAGCAGAACCTGCAGATGGGCCAGATGCTGGGCGGGCTCGTGATGCTCGGTCTGATCTCGGCCATCGCCGACAAGTTGTTCTCTCTTCTTTCGACAAAAGTGGTCTGGTGGACATGACGTACAGCGCTCCCAATACAAAGACAGCCGAGTCGCTGAACGGCGCCAAGATGCAGAAACCGGGCAACATCGATATCGACAAGGTCAGCATCATATTCGGCGAGGGCGAGAGCACCTTCATCGCCGTCGACCGCGTGTCGGCGCACATCGAAAGTGGCGAGTTCGTCTGTATTCTCGGACCATCGGGGTGCGGCAAGTCGACGCTGCTCAACGTCATCGCCGGGTTCGAGGCGCCGAGTGAAGGCGCGGTGCGCATCGACGGCAGAACGGTCGATGGCCCCGGCGCCGACCGCAGCATGGTGTTCCAGACGGCGTCGCTGTTCCCGTGGAAGTCGGTGCGCGGCAATGTTGCCTTTGGCCCGCGGATGCTCGGCACATCGGACAGCGAGGCATTCGAAATTGCCGACGAGCTGCTTGAAACAGTCGGTCTGGCCGCTTTCGCGGACGCCAAGCCGCAGACCCTTTCGGGCGGCATGCAACAGCGCGTTGCCATTGCCCGCGCGCTTGCGAACCGGCCCAACATTCTGCTGATGGATGAACCGTTCGGGGCACTCGACGCCCAGACGCGGCTGATGATGCAGGAGAACCTTCTGAAGATCTGGAAGGACTTCAACACGACGATCGTCTTCGTTACGCACGACATCGACGAGGCGATTTTCCTGTCAGACCGGATCTTCGTCATGAGCGCCAGTCCAGGACGCATCGTGCAGGAGCTGGAGGTCACGCTCGGGCGGCCGCGAGCCACGGACATCGTGGTCGATCCGGCTTATGCCGAACTTAAGCGGTCATGCATGGATACGATTCGTACCGAAAGCCTGCGCGCGTTCGAGCAACAGATGGATCGCGCCAAGTAACGACCGCCGGCGCCGTTTCCCCGAAAAGATACAAGTTTGTTCAATTCAGGCGCCAATATTTGCGTGTTTGGTGCGCTGGAATCCTCGCTGAATAAGGCCATGCACCGGGAATGACCGGCGACCAACGGCTGAGGATTGACGATGCTCGACAGCGAATTTACCGACCTGCAACAGCGCGTACTGGATCGTATCGACGAACAGGACTGGCTCGATCTGACCACGGAAATGGTGCGCACCGGACAGCCTCGTTCGTGCAACCCGATTGATCCCGATATCCCGGCGGGCGAAGAAGAAGCGATCGCGGTCTACGTTGCCGGCAAGCTCGAAACGATGGGCTTCGAGGTGACGATGCACGAATCCCAGCGACATCGTCCAAATGTACTGGGAATCCTGAAAGGGACCGAAGGCGGCGTCAGCCTGATGATGAACGACCACTTGGATACGTACCCGGCGGTTGAACCTGAAAAGTGGGATATGTGCGGCGGCGATCCGTTTGCCGCGACACGCCACGGCGACTGGCTCTATGCGCGTGGGACATCCGACACGCGTGCCAATCTGGCGGCATCGCTCGTCGCCGTCAAAGCGGTCATCGATGAGGGCGTGAAGCTGAAGGGTGATCTGATTTGTTGTTACACGGTTGATGAAGAAAAGGATGGCGTGCACGGGTCCATCTTCATGTCGCAGACCGTTGGGCTGAAGGCCGATTATTCGATCACGGCCGAGCCGACCGCCTGGGGTTGGGATGATCAGGAATGGGGCATGAACATCTCGGCGGCGAACTCGGGACACTGCCTGATCACGTTGTCTCTGACAGGCGTCAAATCCCATCTCTGGCGGCCCGATACGGGCGTGAATGCCGTCACCGTTGCGGCGGAACTCATCCCCAAGCTCAATGATCTGGAGTTCACCCACGAGGTCACAGAGCTCATGGGCAATACGCCGCCGTGCCTCAGCGTGCTCAGGATTCGTGGCGGCATCCCTGGGGAAATGCAGTTCACGCCCGACGACTGCGCGCTGACACTTGGGGTGGTCGGGATCGTTCCGGGGATGACCCTGGAATCAATCATTGCCGATATCGGCGATGTGGTTTCGGGACACCTCGGCGGTCGTAACGACGTCTCTTTCAGCATCGAACAGGTGCCCGGGTCGCTGTTTGTCGAACCGACGACGCCGGTTGGCGCCGAGGAAGAACCGTGCGTCTCGATTCGCCGGAACTACGCCAAGATCATCGGCGGCGAACCCAACATCAACCGCAAGAACGCCTTCAACGACACCATCCGGTGGCGTGAAGCCGGCATGAACGCCGTCACGTTCGGTCCAGGCGAAGACGGCTGGGCGCCGGTCAACGAGTCGATTTCCATCAAGAAGTCGCTCGCGGCGACGAAGATCTATGCGCTGACCATCATGGACATCCTGGGGGTTGCCGAATAATGCCCGAACCCAAGGCCGCAGATCCGGAAATGCCCGACGTAACGCCGCCGCCGCGCGCGAAGCGGCGCGTTGTTGAGCCCGCGCAGATCCTTGCCCGGCTCAGGTCCCGTTACGTCGCGATTTCGTGCGGTTCCGTGTTTCTGATGATGGTGGCCTGGGTGTTCGTGACGGAAACGGGGATCGCCAACGAGCTGTTCCTGCCGGGGCCGGAGGCCATCTACAAGTCGTTCATGAAAGTCGCTTTCAGAGGCTATCAGGGTGCGACCCTGCTGGAGCATGTCGGCGTCAGCCTTTATCGAATACTCGCCGGCTTTGGTCTCGCCTGTCTTGTCGGGATACCGCTTGGTATCGCCATGGGTGTCTCGCGTTCAGCCAACGCATTCTTCGAACCGTTTATCGAGTTTTACCGGCCGCTGCCGCCGCTTGGTCTTTATACCCTGCTGGTGATGTGGCTCGGGATCGGCGAGGAGTCGAAGCTCGCGTTGCTTTTTCTCGCCGGTCTGCCGGGGGTGATTATCGCAACCATTCAGGCTGTGCGCGGGATCGACATGGTCTATCTGCGCGCAGCCAAGGCGCTCGGCGCAACCACATCGCAGCTGATTTGGCACGTCTATCTGCCAGCGGCCGGGCCGACCATTCTGACCGGCATGCGGATATCGCTCGGCTTTACCTACACCGTTCTGGTCGCTGCCGAGATCGTCGCGGCGACCGCGGGGATCGGCTGGATGATCTGGGACGCCGCCAAGTTCCTGCTGAGCGATGTCGTCATCATGGGGCTGATCGTGCTCGGCCTTACGGGGGTGGTCCTCGACGGGATCATGCGCCTGATCGGAAGAATTTTAATGCCCTGGACCCGGGTGCGCCGAACGTAGCCCGGCAATAAACAAGGGGCCGTACAAGGAGGAAACAAAGGAAAAAATCATGCAAACAGCGGAGACGGAAAGATGAAAAACTTAGTGAAATCACTGCTGGTAAGCGCGTCCATCGCGTTTGCCGCGGGCTCGGCCAGCGCCGAAGCACCGAAGTCGGTTACCATCGGTTATCTGAACCTTGTGAACGCCCAGTTGGTGACCAAAAGCCTGGGCCTAGTCCAGAAAGAGATGCCGGGTGTGGAGATCAAATACATCAAGGTCGGCGGCGGCGGTGACATGCTGCGTGCGATCGCGGCGGACCAGATCGATTTCGGCGGTCTGGGCAACCCGCCGACCGCAATCGGCGTGACCCGCGGGCTGCCGATCCAGGGCATCATGGTTCTGAACATGCTGGACTACGTGGAGGCCATGGCCGTTCGCACGAGCGCCGGCATCAAGAGCTGGAAAGACCTGAAGGGCAAGACGCTGGCCGCACCGTTCGGTTCGACCACGCACTACCTGCTTCTGAAAGCGCTCGCCGACGAAGGCATCGACCCGGCGTCGATGAAGATTCTCGACCTGCGCCCGAACGACATCGCCGTTTCCTGGGCGCGTGGCGATATTGACGCGGCCTGGTTCTGGGAGCCGAACCTGAACAAGGCGGTGAAAGACGGCGGTCATATCTTCATGACGTCCGGGATCATGGCATCGCGCGGCTACCCGACGTGGGATGTCGGCGTCGTCATGAACCGTTTCGCGGAGAAGTACCCGGACTATGTTGAAAAGTTCATCGCGGCCGAGTGCAAGGGCATCGATTTCTGGCTCAACAATCCGGGCGAGACCGCGAAGATCATCGCCAAGGAACTCGAACTCAGCCTCGAAGATGCGACGCGCATGATGAAGGGGACCGAGATGGTGCCGTGCCCCAAGCAGCTCACTGCGCAGTACATGGGCACGTCGAAGAAGAACGGTCAGTTCATTGACACGCTCCTGTCGACGGCAAGCTTTCTGGTCGAACAGGAACGTCTGCCCAAGCTTCTGTCGCGGGCCGAATTCGAAGCTTTCCTAAAGCCGGAGTACCTCGAAAAAACGCTCTCCGAATAATCCTCCAGTGAAGACTGAAAATTGAACCGGCGCCTTTGGGCGCCGGTTTTTCTGTGTATCTGCGCCTAAGTAGTATTCACAATTTATTATGTGTCGGTGGCCGACGATGCTGAATAGTGAAATAATTCGTTTGAGGAAAACATCCGGGTGGGATCATCGTGAACATCATGATCGATGCCGGCACGACTGGGCGTGGGCGCTGCCGACGGGCCCTCGCACGCGCATTCGGGTTCTCTCGTTCGCGCCTCCGGATGTGCTTTCTGGCCCTGTTTTTCGCGGTGAGTTTTTCGTCGGTCCTGCATGCCAGGGAAGACACCAAGCGGATCCTGATGATCCATTCCTACCACTGGGGCATGTCGTGGACGGACGGTCAGGTCGAAGGCTTCATGCAAGGCATTCGGAAAGCCGGGATCGATGCGTCCGTTTCCATGGAGCAAATGGACGTCGTTACGCAGCCCGCACCGTACGACTATGACAGGTTTGCCGACTATCTGATATGGCGTCATGGCGGACGGAAGTTCGACCTGATCGTGACGACCGATACCGATGCCCTGAAGTTCGTCGCCCTCAAATACAACGAGCTGTTCGCGGGAACGCCCGTGATCTTCAGCGATGTGTATGGATTGGATGACATCGCGTTCCCCCCCGGGATGGCGTTTACCGGAGTCAAGGAGCTGCGGGACTACAAGCCGACGATCGACCTCGCACGTCAGTTGCGCCCGGATGCGAAGAAGATCGTCATATTCGGCAACAAGAGGATGAGCGGTGCCGGTCCGCGCCTGGCGCAAGACTACTTCGAGAACTCGAAAAGCGATGTCGAGGTTGAGTTCCATCTGGATAGGCCGTTCGAGGATATCGTCGAGATCGCAAAACGGATTTCACCGGACGACATCGTCTTCAGTTTCGCCTATGCGTTCGATGAGACGGGGACATTCAGGTCGTACAACGACGTTCGCGACGTGATCACTGACGTCTCGCCGGCCCCCATGTTCCATTTCTGGCAGGCGACGACGAACGGCGGCATCGGTCTGGGCGGCAAACTGAGCACCGCCCGGGAACAGGGATTGATGGCGGCGAACCTGGGGGTACGTGTTCTTGATGGCGAAGATCCGCGCGCGATCCCCCTGCAGGATGCGCCAACGCACTACGTCTTCGAGTATGACGTGATGAAGCGACTGGGGATCGATATGGGCGATCTGCCCGAAGGCGCCATTGTGCAGAACCGGCCGCGATCCATCTACGACGAGTTCAGAACCGAAATCTGGAGTGCGCTCGCTGTATTCGCGCTGCTAATCGTCATCATCGTTGCGCTGCTGCGCTCGATCGCGCGCCGCAAAACCGCGGAAAGCGCCTTGATCGAAAATGAAGAGCGGTTTCGCGAGTTCGCTTCGCTGGGTGCGGACTGGTTCTGGGAGTCGGATGAAAACCTGCGGTTCAGCTATATCTCCGACGGCGTGGAAGAGACGTTCGGACTTCGCGCCAAGCAAATTCTCGGCAAATCCCGGCAGGAACTGTTTGAAGGCAAAGAGGTGTTCGAATCGCCGAAATGGCGAAATCATGTCGGCCAACTCGCCCGCCGCGAGCCGTTCGCGAATTTCGAGATGGTTTGGACCCGTCCGGATGGCGAAACCCGCGATATCAGCATCAGCGGCAAGCCGGTGGTCGACCAGGCCGGCGCTTTCAAAGGGTACAGGGGGGTCGGCCGCGACATGACAGTCCTCAAGAGCGCCACCAAAAGATTACAGCACGCGCTTGAAGAGGCGGAACTGGCGAACAGTGCGAAGTCCGAATTCATGGCCAAACTGAGCCATGAGTTCCGAACGCCGCTGAACGCGATCCTCGGGTTCTCTGAAATGATGCGGGAGCGGTACTTCGGCCCCCTGGGCTCGGACACATACGACAATTACGTCGGCAATATCCTGTTCAGCGCCAGGCATATGCTGTCGCTGGTTGACGACGTGCTGGATATCGCGGCGATCGAGTCCGGTGAGTTGCACCTCGATGTTGAGGAGATCGACGTCCGCGAAGCCGTCGAGAACTGCGTCACCAGTTTCGAGCGTGCGGAAATTCTCGGCGGCATCGAGCTTGTTCGGGATATCCCCGACGGGCTGGCGCCGCTACGCGGTGACAGCCGGGCGGTTTCCCAGATCATTCTGAACCTTTTGTCAAATGCCGTTAAATTCACCGCGGCAGGGGGGCGCGTGACCATCTCGGCGCGTGAAACGGACGATTACTGCATGATCGATGTCAGCGACACCGGGGCCGGCATTCCCGCCGACCGTCTTCGCGACGTGACGAAACCTTTTACCCAGGCGACGTCGGACCCGCACAAGGCGCAGGAAGGCGCCGGGCTCGGTCTGGCGATCGTGAAGGCGCTGATCGACAGTCACGTCGGCGAATTACATATCGTCAGCACGCTCGGGGAAGGCACCACGGTGACGGTGAGTTTCCCGCGCAACGCGGCCGTCGGCATTACCGCGCACCCGACCCGCGCCGCCTCCGGATAGGAAAAGGCCCCGCCGCTGGTGCGACGGGGCCCGAAAACGGTTTCGTTCCGAAAAACTCAGTAATCCAGGAAGCTGCGCAGCTTGCGCGAGCGCGACGGGTGCTTGAGCTTGCGGAGCGCCTTGGCTTCGATCTGCCGGATACGTTCGCGGGTGACCGAGAACTGCTGGCCGACTTCTTCCAGGGTGTGGTCCGTGTTCATGCCGATGCCGAAGCGCATGCGGAGCACGCGTTCTTCACGCGGCGTGAGCGACGCCAGCACGCGGGTCGTGGTCTCGCGCAGGTTCGCCTGGATCGCGGCGTCGAGCGGCTGCACCGCCAGCTTGTCTTCGATGAAGTCGCCGAGGTGGCTGTCTTCCTCGTCGCCGATCGGCGTTTCGAGGGAGATCGGCTCCTTGGCGATCTTGAGCACCTTGCGCACTTTTTCCAGCGGCATCGACAGCTTCGCGGCGAGCTCTTCCGGCGTCGGCTCGCGGCCGATTTCGTGCAGCATCTGGCGCGACGTGCGGACCAGCTTGTTGATGGTCTCTATCATGTGCACCGGGATACGGATGGTGCGCGCCTGGTCGGCGATCGAGCGCGTGATCGCCTGGCGGATCCACCACGTTGCGTAGGTCGAGAACTTGTAGCCGCGGCGGTACTCGAACTTGTCGACCGCCTTCATCAGGCCGATGTTGCCTTCCTGGATCAGGTCGAGGAACTGCAGGCCGCGGTTGGTATACTTCTTGGCAATCGAGATCACGAGACGCAGGTTGGCCTCGATCATTTCCTTCTTCGCCTTGGCGGCTTCGCGCTCGCCTTTCTGGACGATGCCGACGATGCGGCGGAATTCCTGGATCGGCAGACCGACGGCGCCGGAAACTTCGGCGACTTCCATGCGGATCGAGATGACGTCGTCCTTGTAGCGTTCGGCGAAACGCTGCCAGTTCTTGGTCGGCATCTTCTTGCAGGTCTTGATCCAGTCCGGATCAAGCTCGTGACCGCGGTAGTTCTCGAGGAAATCCTCGCGACGGATGCGTGCCGTCGTGGCAAGGCGCAGAAGCTTGCCTTCCAGGCGCACGAGGCGTTGGTTGAGGCCGTACAGCTGGTCGACGAGCGCTTCGATGCGGTCGTTGTTCAGGTGCACGCCTTCCATCAGCTCGATCAGTTCCTGACGCAGCTTGGCGTAGCGTTTTTCCTGCGACGCCTTGAACTCGTCACCACCCTGCATGGACTCCATGCGGATGACCTGCAGGCGCTGGAACTTCTTGTAGGTCTTGGCGATGTTTTCGAAGGTCTCGATGACTTCCGGCTTCAGCTTTTCTTCCAGCGCCGCGAGCGAGAGATTGTTCTGCTCGTCGTCCTCGTCGTCCTCGTCATCGTCGCTGCTGCCTTCTTCGCCTTCCTTGCCTTCTTCCGAGTCGTCATCGGACTTGGCTTTCTTCGGCGCTTCTTCCGCTTTCTTCTCTTCCGGCTTCTCGGCTTCCTTGGCAGCCGGTGCCTCTTCGACTTCTTCGTCTTCCTCGTCGTCGCCGCCCTGCGGCGCCTGACCCGGGCCACCGCCCATGGTCGCGTCGAGGTCGACGATCTCGCGCAGCAGGATTTCTTCGGCAACGAGGGCATCGTGCCAGCGGACGATAGCCTGGATCGTCAGCGGGCTTTCGCAGATGCCGCCGATCATCATGTCACGGCCGGCCTCGATGCGCTTGGCGATGGCAATTTCGCCCTCGCGCGACAGCAATTCGACCGAACCCATCTCGCGCAGGTACATGCGTACCGGGTCGTCGGTACGGCCGAGATCGCTCTCGTCGACATTGCCGGCAGCGGATTTTTTCTCATCCTCGGTGTCGTCTTCTTCGGCATTCGCGTCGTTCGCGGCTTCTTCCTGTTCCTCGTTTTCAACCACGTTGATGCCCATTTCGGACAGCATCGCCATGGTGTCTTCGATCTGTTCGGAGGAAACGTCTTCCGGCGGCAGCGCAGTGTTCAGCTCGTCATAAGTGACGTAGCCGCGTTCCTTGCCCTTGGTGACCATCTTCTTGACGGCGGCGCCGAGGGTATCGAGGAGCGGGCTGTCCGTGCTTTCCTCGGATGATGCGCGTGCTTCGCTAGTTTGTGCTTTGGCCAATCTATAAAACCCCTACACGTCCGGTGCCGTGACGGCGACCGGCGACCCCAAATTCAGTTGACCTTCAGCGCCTTCATTCGGCCGAAAGTCAGTTCCGTTGTGTCTTCCCCCAACGCCGCTTCGGCCTGACGCAACTCCCCGTCGTGGGCCTTCGCGGTGAGTCTCTCCCAGGTGTCGCGCCACCCGTCCAGAGCCTCTTTAACGTCGCTGTCCGGTCTTGCGAACCGGGCGTGCATATAGACGTTTTTGCTCAAAAGCATGCCGATTTCGACATGAAATCCTTCCTCCGAGAGGTGGTTTCGAAGTCCCTCGGAGTCAAGGCTTTCATGCCGGGCGAGGGTGTTTAAGACCTGCTGGCGCAAATTGTCAAGCTCGACCGCTGAAAACTCAAGCATTCCAAGGCGTTCTTCAACTTCATCGAATATCTCGGGATGGTTGATCAGGGTCGAGAGCAAAATACGTTCCCGGAGCACGTCGGCGGGCGTGATGCTGCTGGTTTCGCTGCGCGCATCCGCCATGACGGCGCCTTCCACCTTGGTCTTGCCGAAACCCTTGCGCGGCGTGAACGGCCGCGTACCGCCGCCGCGCCCCTGCGGCTGGGCGCCGCGTTCACCCCAGAGTTTGCGTGAGAAGAAGTCGGAAAAATGCCGCCGGAACGTGGCATCCGAGATATCGCGCGCGCGCTGGTCCAGTTTCTGCTGCACGTCGGCGCGGTCTTCCGGCGTATTGGGCATGCGCCCCTGGGTGATCTCGCGCCAGATCATTTCAGAGAGCGGCAGGGCCCCCGCCAGCACGTCTTCGAACGCTTTTCTGCCCTGCGAACGGACGAGGCTGTCCGGGTCCTCGCCCTTGGGCAGGATCGCAAACCGCAGCGCCTGGCCCGCCTGTATGATCGGCAAGGCGCGTTCGGCGGCGCGGAAGGCGGCGCGCTGGCCGGCCTCGTCACCGTCGAAGCACATCACCGGCTCGCGCACCACGCGCCAGAGATCCTTGAGCTGGTCTTCGGTCAACGCCGTACCCAGCGGCGCGACCGCGTTGTCGTAACCGGCCAGCGCAAGCCCGATCACGTCCATGTAGCCCTCGCAGACGATGATGCGACCCGCCTTGCGCGCCGGGGCGGCCGCCATGTGCAGGCCGTAAAGGGCATAGCGTTTCTGGAACAGCGGCGTTTCCGGGCTGTTCAGGTATTTGGGCTCACCGTCGCCGAGGATACGCCCGCCGAAACCGATAACCCCGCCGCGCCGGTCCTGGATCGGGAACATCACCCGGCCGCGGAACCAGTCGTAGGGATCGCCGTTATCCGGCACCCGCAACAGGCCGGCCTCGATCATCAGCTCTTTGGCGATGTTTTCGCGGCCGAGCGCGGCTTTCAGCGCGCCCCGGGCATCGGGGGCAAAGCCCAGCCGCCAGGTGCGGATGGTGGCATCGTCGAGACCGCGTTTCTTCAGGTACTCGAGCGCGCCGCGCCCTTCCGGCATGCGCAGCATCTTCTCGAAGAACTTGGCTGCCGCCTCGTTGACATCGGCAAGCGTCTTGCGCTTTTCGTAGCGCTGCTTTTCCTCGGGCGTATCGCGCGGCATCTCGAGCCCTGCTTCGGCCGCCAACTGTTCGACGGCTTCCGGAAAGCTCATGCCTTCGACCTCGATCAGGAAGGTGAAGATGTCACCAGAGTTCTGTGTCGAGAAGCACTTGTAAAATCCCTTGTCCTCTAGAACATGGAAGCTCGGCGTCTTTTCCTTGGTGAACGGCGACAGGCCCCAGAAGTCGCCCCGTGCACGCTCCTTGAGCCTGACCGTGCGCCCGACAACGTCGGAGATCGACACGCGCCGTCTGATCTCGTCCAGAAACTCGGGGGTAAAGGTGCTCATGGCGGCTCCGCAGGTGAACGGATTAATCTACTCCCGGGCGGGCCGCCGTGGAAGGGCGCGGATCGCGCGGAATCGATCAGTTATCCCAATTTCATCCACAGATACCACGCCGTCATCCCCGCGAAGGCGGGGACCCAGTGGCTCCGTCGGTTTTTTTGGGTTCCCGCTTTCGCGGGAATGACAAAATATCGGATCAGGCGCCCAGCTTGGCTTTCACGGTGCCAGCGGCCTTCGAGAAGTCCATGCGTCCCGCATAGTGCTCCTTCAGGTACGCCATCACCTTACCCATGTCCTTGATGCTCTCGGCACCGGACTTGGTCACGGCTTCGTCGATGGCGGCATCCTGTTCGTCGGCGGAAAGCTGCTGCGGCAGGAACGCCTCGATGCACGAAATCTCTTCCGATTCCTGTTGCGCCAGGTCGGGACGGCCGCCCTTGGAATAGGCCTCGATGCTGTCGCGGCGCTGTTTCACCATGGATTGCAGCAGACCGAGGATTTCGTCTTCCGAAATACCGTCGGTGTTACCCTTGGCGCGGGCCTGGATATCGCGGTCCTTGAGCGCCGCGTTGATCAGGCGGATGGTCGACACCTTGCGTTCTTCCTTGGCGCGCATGGCGTCCTTGAGCATGTCATTCAACTGCTGTCGAAGCATGGAATCTTCCCCTCATTTGTCGAGCGGCCCGGACGTTATAGCATCGGGGCACCAGTGACAACCGGATAAAAATTCGTAACGCACTGATTTAAAACGATTAAAATAATTCCCGCATCCTCTTGACGCGGCGTGGGCCTTTGCGTATCTACTCTGCCAGTCAAAACCGGACCCGGCTGGCAAATATCGTGACACAAAAAGTAGAAACAACTGCGCCCGATCACAAGGGTGCGGAGTCTTTGCGCGCGCCGCATGGCGCGACCGCTGCCGTCGTCTTGGCGGATGGATCGGTGTTCTGGGGCCGCGGCGTCGGCGCCGCCGGCGAGGCGGTCGGCGAGGTGTGCTTCAACACCTCGATCACCGGATACCAGGAAATCATGACCGACCCCAGTTACGCGGGTCAGATCATTACCTTCACGTTCCCGCACATCGGCAACGTGGGCACCAACCCCGAAGACATCGAAACCATAACCCCGGCCGCCCGGGGTTGTATTTTAAGGGCCGACATCACCGAGCCCGCCAACTGGCGCGCGACCCAGCACCTGGACGCCTGGCTCAAGTCGATGGACCTGCCCGGCATCTCGGGTGTCGACACGCGGCGCCTGACCCGCAAGATCCGGGACGGTGGCGCGCCGACCGGCGTCATCGTGCATGCGCCCGACGGCGACTTCGATATTCCGGCGCTGGTCGAGAAGGCCAAGGCCTGGCCCGGCCTCGAAGGCATGGACCTCGCCAAGGAAGTCACCTGCCACCAGACCTATCACTGGTCGGAAACGACCTGGACCATCGAAGACGGTTACGGGGCGTTGGAAAACCCGAAATACAACGTTGTCGCCATCGATTACGGCATTAAGCGCAACATCCTGCGCTGTCTCGCCAGCGCCGGCTGCAACGTCACCGTGGTGCCGGCGACGGCGTCGACGGACGAAATCCTCTCGCACGAGCCGGACGGCATCTTCCTCTCCAACGGCCCGGGCGATCCGGCGGCCACCGGCGTCTACGCCGAACCTGTGCTGCGCGACCTGATCGAGACCGGCAAGCCGGTGTTCGGCATCTGCCTCGGCCACCAGCTTCTGGCCCGTGCGCTCGGCTGCACCACGGTCAAGATGCACCAGGGCCACCGCGGCGGGAACCAGCCGGTCAAGGACCTGACCACCGGCCGGGTCGAAATCACCAGTCAAAACCACGGCTTTGCGGTCGACGCGAAAAACCTGCCGAAGGGTGTGGTCGAGACGCACGTCTCGCTGTTCGACGGCTCCAACGAAGGTGTCCGCCTCGAAGGCCACCCGGTGTTCAGCGTCCAGTACCACCCGGAAGCGTCGCCCGGCCCGACCGACAGTCATTACCTGTTCAAACGCTTCACCGATCTGATGGACGAGGCGAAATAAGACATGCCAAAAAGAACAGACATCAAATCCATCATGATCATCGGCGCGGGGCCGATCGTTATCGGCCAGGCCTGCGAGTTCGATTACTCGGGCGCGCAGGCGTGCAAGGCGCTCAGGGAAGAGGGCTACCGGGTGATCCTGGTGAACTCCAACCCGGCGACCATCATGACCGACCCGTCGATGGCCGACGCGACCTATGTCGAGCCGATCACGCCTGACGTGCTGGAAAACATCATCGCCAAGGAACGCCCGGACGCCTTGCTGCCGACCATGGGCGGACAGACCGGCCTGAACGCCGGGATGGCGCTCGCCGAGCGCGGGACGCTCGATAAATACGGTGTCGAGCTAATTGGCGCGCGCGCCGACGTCATCGCCAAGGCCGAGGACCGGCTGCTGTTCCGCGACGCGATGGAAAAGATCGGGCTCGGCGTGCCGCGCTCCGAGGTTTTCACCGGCGAATACGAACTGATGGAGATCCCCGATCAGGCAGGCAAGGTGAAGGAAGTCACCATGCTGTCGGCGGCATCCAAACAGAAAGCCATGGATGCGCTCAAGGTCGTCGGTCTGCCGGCCGTGATCCGGCCCGCGTTCACGCTCGGCGGCACCGGTGGCGGCATCGCCTTTACCGCCGAAGAGTACGAAAAGATCGTGACCTCGGGTGTGACGGCATCGCCGATCAACCAGGTGCTGATCGAAGAAAGCGTACTCGGCTGGAAGGAATTCGAGATGGAGGTCGTCCGCGACAACGCGGATAACTGCATCATCATCTGCTCGATCGAGAACGTCGACCCGATGGGCGTGCACACGGGCGACAGTATCACCGTTGCGCCGGCGCTGACGCTGACCGACAAGGAATACCAGATCATGCGCGACGCCTCGATCGCGGTGCTGCGCGAGATCGGCGTCGATACCGGCGGCTCGAACGTGCAGTTCGCGGTCAATCCGGAAGACGGGCGTCTCGTCGTGATTGAAATGAACCCGCGTGTGTCGCGTTCGTCGGCGCTGGCCTCCAAGGCGACCGGCTTCCCGATTGCCAAGGTCGCGGCCAAGCTTGCCTGCGGCTACACACTGGACGAGCTGCAGAACGACATCACGGGCGTCACGCCGGCGTCGTTCGAGCCGACCATCGACTACGTGGTCACCAAGATTCCGCGCTTCACGTTCGAAAAGTTCCCCGGTACCGACGCGCTGCTGACGACCTCGATGAAGTCCGTCGGCGAGGCGATGGCCATGGGCCGCACGTTCGAGGAAAGCCTGCAGAAGGGCATGCGCTCGATGGAAACGGGGCTGACGGGCTTGAACGAGATCGAGATCGAAGGCGCCATCAAGCCGAACGGCGATGTCGATATCGATGTCCTGAAAGCGGTGCTGACCGAAGCCCGGCCCGACCGCATCCGCTACATCGCCCAGGCCATGCGCCACGGCATGAAGATGGAAGACATCCAGCGCGCCAGTAAATATGACATCTGGTTCCTCGAGCGGATCCGCAACATCGTCGATGCGGAGCAGCGCGTGCGCGCCGACGGTATTCCCGCCGACCGCCAGAAGTTCCTCAAGCTCAAGAAGCTCGGCTTCTCCGACGAGCGCCTGGCCGAGCTATCCGGCTCCACGTTCGAAGCCGTCACCGAGGCACGTCACAAGCTGGATGTGACGCCGGTCTACAAGCGCGTCGATACCTGCGCTGCCGAGTTCGCGTCGCAGACGTCTTATATGTACTCCTGCTACGAGGGCGACGGCCTGAACCCGCCCGAGTGCGAGGCCGATCCGACCGACCGCGAGAAGGTCGCGATCCTGGGCGGCGGCCCGAACCGTATCGGCCAGGGGATCGAATTCGACTACTGCTGCGTGCACGCGGCCTATGCGCTGAAGGACGCGGGTCTTGAAGCGATCATGGTCAACTGCAACCCGGAAACGGTGTCGACCGACTACGATACCTCCGACCGCCTGTTCTTCGAGCCGCTGACCGCCGAGGACGTGATCGAGCTTCTGCGTGTCGAACAGTCCAAGGGGACGCTCAAGGGCGTGATCGTGCAGCTGGGCGGGCAGACGCCGCTGAAGCTTGCCGCCGCGCTGGAAGAGGCGGGGATTCCGATCCTCGGCACCTCGCCCGACGCGATCGACCTTGCCGAAGACCGCGAACGTTTCCAGGCACTTCTGAGAGAAACCGGGCTGAGCCAGCCCGCGAACGGCCTCGCGCGCTCGCAGGAAGAAGCCATGAAAGTGGCCAAGGACGTCGGCTATCCGCTGGTGATCCGGCCGTCCTATGTGCTCGGCGGCCGCGCCATGGAAATCGTTTATGACGACACGGCGCTGGAACGTTACATGCGCGAAGCGGTTGTCGTTTCCGGCAAGAGCCCGGTGCTTTTGGACAGCTACCTGCAGGACGCGATCGAGGTCGACGTCGACGCGCTTTCCGACGGTGACGACGTCTACGTCGCCGGCATCATGCAGCACATTGAGGAAGCGGGCATTCACTCGGGTGACAGCGCATGTTCGCTGCCGCCGTTCTCGCTTTCCGCCGCCGTCATCGACGAACTCGAACGCCAGGCCATCGTGCTCGCCAAGGCGCTCAAGGTCGTCGGGCTGATGAACGTGCAGTTCGCGGTGCAGGGCGAGGATATCTACATCCTCGAAGTGAACCCGCGCGCGTCCCGCACGGTGCCGTTCGTCGCCAAGGCGACCGGCGTGCCGATCGCCAAGATCGCGGCGCGCCTGATGGCGGGCGACAAGCTCGGCGGGTTCGATCTGCCGAAACGCGGCACGATGCAGCATGTCGCGGTCAAGGAAGCGGTGTTCCCGTTCTCGCGCTTCCCGGGCGTCGACACGATTCTCGGTCCTGAAATGAAATCGACCGGCGAGGTGATGGGCATCGACAAGGACTTCAACCGCGCTTTCGCCAAATCGCAGCTGGGCGCGGGAATGGTTCTGCCGACATCGGGCGGGGTCTTCATTTCGGTGCGCGACGGCGACAAGGACAAGGCGCTCGAGATTGCAAAAATCCTCAGCGATCTCGGCTTCACGATCATTGCCACCGGTGGCACCCAGCGCTTCCTGGAATCCAACGGTGTGCCCGCGCAGCGGGTCAACAAGGTGCTTGAAGGCCGGCCGCACTGTGTCGATGCGCTGACCAACGGCGACGTGCAACTGGTCATCAACACGACCGAGGGGGCACGTTCCATCGCCGACAGTTATTCGATCCGCAGGACCGCGCTGACCAACAACGTGCCGCACTATACGACCATGACCGCGGCCCGCGCGGCGGCCGAGGCGATTGCGGCCATTATTGCCGACGGTGGCGCTGGCGGGCTTGAAGTCGCGCCGCTGCAGGCGTATTTTGAAGCGTCGTATTAGGCTTTTCCCTTAAATGATGTCGTTTCGGTGATCGCCTCTTGGTGATCCGAAATGTCGTTCTGAGCGGGAATATTTTGAGGAGGGCCGGGTCTGCCGGCCGGGGGAAATATGGAACGTGTGCCGATGACGCGCGAGGGTCTTGTGGCCCTTGAACAGGAACTGAGACGCCTGAAGTCCGAAGAGCGGCCGGCGGTGATCAAGGCGATCGCCGAGGCACGCGAACACGGCGATCTTTCGGAGAACGCGGAATACCATGCCGCGCGCGAACGCCAAGGGTTTATCGAAGGCCGTATCGCCGAACTGGAAGATGTCACCAGCCGCGCCGAAGCCATCGACACCCAGCACATGACGGGCGACACCGTGAAATTCGGCGCGTTCGTTCTGGTCGCCGATACCGACACCGACGAGGAAACGACGTACCGCATCGTCGGCGCGCTCGAAGCCAACCTGGACGAGGGCAAGATCTCCGTTACGTCGCCGCTGGCGCGTGCGCTGATCGGCAAGACCATCGGCGATGTCGTCGAAGTGGCGACGCCCGGTGGCGGCAAATCCTACGAAATCTGCGAGGTCAACTGGGCCTGAGCCGGGCGCCGGGTCCTAGTCCTCTTCGTCGGCGGCTTCCGGGTCGACCGGCACGCCGGGCTGGTTCTTGGACGTGCGGATCGTCTCCAGCGTCGTCACCGTGGTGACGTGATCGGCGGACGTGATGCCCATGGTCAGCTTGTCGCGGTGTTCCTTGTCACGCGCCACGACCTTGAGCAGAAAATCGCCGCCACCGCGGACCATGTGACATTCGCGGACTTCGGGCCACTCGGCCATCAGGTCCTCGAAGCCCTTGAGCACGGTTTGTGACTGGCTGTCGAGCCCGACAAGCGCGAAGAACATTTCCTTGTAGCCCATGAGACCGCCGTCGATCTCGGCATGGTAGCCATGGATGAAGCCGGCTTCTTCCAACGCGCGCACGCGCCTCAGGCACGGCGGCGCCGAAATCCCGGCGCGGGCGGCAAGGTCGACATTGGTGATCCGGCCGTCATCCTGCAGGTCGCGGAGAATCCGGAGGTCGATGGCGTCGAGTTTTACTTTTTGCAACGGAGTATCCTGTTCGATGTGCCGATTTTGAATCATCTCGTATCATCAAAACGGGCATTTGCGCAATGATATTGCGCAACATAATTGCGTATCCCGGTGGAGCCCGCCGTATCCGCAAACGCCGTCATCCGTCCGTTGCGTCGGCGCGCGGTTCGGCTTATTTAGGAAAACTTCCGAATTAACCATGTCGCGACGCCCCCGCAGGAGAAAACCATGTCCGAGCCCCGCCACACCAAAGTCCTGATCATCGGTTCCGGCGCCGCCGGGTATACGGCCGCGATCTATGCGGCGCGGGCGAGCCTGGAACCGGTTCTGATCCGGGGTATCCAGCCGGGCGGACAGCTCACCATCACCACCGAGGTCGAGAATTACCCCGGTTTCGCCGAGGTCATCCAGGGGCCGTGGCTGATGGAGCAGATGTACGAGCAGGCCAAGCACGTCGGCACCGAGATGATCGAGGACACCATCGTCGAGGTCGATCTGTCGAAACGGCCGTTCCGTGCCGTCGGCGATTCCGGCGCCGAGTATTTCGGCGAAACTCTGATCATCGCGACGGGCGCCAGCGCGCGCTGGCTCGGTCTGGAAAGCGAACAGAAGTTCATGGGCTTCGGCGTTTCCGCGTGCGCGACCTGTGACGGGTTCTTCTACCGCGGCAAGGAGGTCGCCGTGATCGGCGGCGGCAACACAGCGGTCGAAGAGGCGCTTTACCTGACCAACCATGCGACCAAGGTCTATCTGGTGCATCGCCGCGACGAGCTGCGCGCGGAAAAGATCATGCAGGAACGCCTGTTCCGGAACGAGAAGATCGAGGTAATCTGGGACCACACGCTTGAAGAAATTCTGGGCGAGCAGGGCGGCAAGGGGGTCACCGGCGCACGTCTCAAGAATACCAAGTCCGGCGATACGCAGGATATTGCCGTCGACGGAGTCTTCATCGCCATCGGCCATGACCCGAACACGAACCTGTTCGCCGGCCAGCTCGACATGTGGGAAGACAACTACATCAAAACCCAGCCGGGGACGGCGCAGACCAGCGTCGAAGGCGTGTACGCCGCCGGCGACGTTCAGGACCGCGTGTACCGTCAGGCGGTGACCGCCGCCGGGACCGGCTGCATGGCGGCGCTCGAGGCTGAGAAGTTCCTGGCCGAGCACGAGAACCAGGAAGCGGCGGCCGCCGAATAAACCGGCCAAACAACAACTGGCCGGCCAAAGGGGGTGGCGGTGCCGATCGATTGGGACAAACTCAGGGTCTTTCACGCCGTCGCCGAAGCCGGCAGTTTCACGCATGCCGGTGAAACGCTCAATCTGAGCCAGTCGGCGGTCAGCCGCCAGGTATCCGCGCTCGAACAGAGCCTGGGCACACCGCTGTTTCACCGCCACGCGCGCGGCTTGATCCTGACGGAACAGGGCGAAACCCTTTTTGACACCGCGCACAACGTGTTCGCGCAGTTGGCCCGCGTACAGACGCAACTGGCGGAAAACAAGGAACGCCCGCAGGGCGCGTTGAAGATCTCGTCGACCGTCGCCTTTGGCTCGGTGTTCCTGGCGTCGCGCATGAAGGAGTTCGTCAACCGCTTCCCGGAGATCGAGGTCTCGCTGGTCCTTGCCGATACCGAGCTCGATCTTTCCATGCGCCAGGCCGACGTCGCCATTCGCCTGACGCCGCCGACGCAGCCCGATCTGGTGCAGCGCCACCTGATGACGCTGCATTACAAGGTCTATGCGGCGCCGGAGTATCTGCAGCAGAACGGCATGCCCAAGAACGCACGCGATCTGGATAAGCACCGGATCGTCGTTTACGGCGAAGATGCCCGCCCGCCGGCGGCGAACCTCAACTGGTTGCTGACCGAACATGCCCGGGACGGTATTCCGCGTAAGCCCGTGCTGCGCGTCAACTCGATCTACGGGATCTTGCGTGCAGTGCAAAGTGGGCTCGGCCTCGGTGCCCTGCCCGAATACATGGGCCGGGAACTGGGGAGTCTCGTTGAAGTCCTGCCGGAATTGCAGGGGCCGGAATTGAACATGTATTTCGTCTATCCGGAAGAGCTGAGGGATTCCGCCAGAATCGTGGCCTTCCGCGACTTCATCGTGGAAAAACTGGCGCCCATCAAGCGATAGCGGCGGCCCACGCAGCCATGCGCTGAATGCATGGCTGCATTTCCCGTTTTTCTCTGGTGTGCCAACACAGCCTGCCTATATAAAACGTGCATTCGATGTTGCAACGCAGCAACGAAGACGGAATTTGGAACCGGATGATCGCGCTGAAAGCGCAGTATCTCCAAAGGGTTCCACCCAGTTTCCGGACGCCCTGTCCGGAATAGAGGGACCGGTCTCCGGCCCCTCGCGTCTCCCAGACGTGAAGCCTCCCTGTTTAAAACTCGCCCCCGGGGTTCGTCCCCGGGGGGTTTTTTTTGTGCGGAATGCGGTTTAGCCGAGCGCGCGCGGATTGCTCTCCTTGAGCGTGGCGCGGACCTCGGCCAGCAGTTGCGCGTGGTCTTTCACCGTACCGTCGCCGTCCCGGATGCGCGCCGCCATTTCCTTGCGCCCCTCGTCGTCGGCGCCGACGGAAAGCCCCGTAATCTGCCGCTCAACGATACCGAGCGCATTGGCCGCCATCAGGGCCTTGTAGCGCGCATCGCCGTCGAGCACGCTGGCGAGATCGTTTCTGACAATATCCCGGGCAATGCCGAGCAGCGCGTCGAGCGACGGGTCGGGGCGGACGGGCTGAACGCCGTCGGGCAACGGCGCCGGGTCGACGGGTGCCGTGGCGTCCAGGATCTGCATTTCCAGTTCCGGTACGATGTGCGCCGTCAGCGCGAGTTCCAGGTTGCGCTCGCCGCCGGTGACGAAGCGGTCGGCCTGCTGCAGCGCAATCACCGCCCAGCGCATGGTCGCCATCACCTGCCAATATGCGACCATCGGGCGGTCGACGGTGCGCCCGCTTTCGGCCTCATATCCACGGATCAGTGCGTCCAGCGAACCGACGCCGCCGCATACCCGGTCGTTGGCGCCGAAGCGCCAGCACTTGGCCGTCAGCCAGCCGATGTCCTCCATCGGATCGGACCAGCCGGCGAACTCCCAATCCAGAATCGCCGTCAGCTTGCCGTCGGTGACCATGTAGTTGCCGGTGCGGTAATCGCGGTGACTGAAGACAATCTCATCGCCGGATGGCGCGTTCGCCTCCAGCCACGCCAGTCCCCATTCGAGTGCCGGATGCGATCCCGGCAGGTCGTCAAGATGGCGGCGGTACTCGTTGACCGACGACATCGCGGCGGGGCCGTCCGGCTTGGCGACGAAGGCAAGATCGGGCGTGTCCTTGATGGTGTGGATGCGGGCGAGGTTGCGGCCAAGATCCTCGGCCAGCGCGTCGTTGGCGTCCATCTTGACGAGCTTGTGCCCGGCCGCCGTGCCTTCGGCGCGGTGCATGATGAAAAAAGGCGTCCCCAGCACGTCGTTGTCCTCGCACAGAACGCACGGCACCGGCACGGTGGCGCCGGCGTCATGGGCATGTTTGAGGATCGCGAACTCCTCGGCGCGGCCGTGTGAAACGGCGACGTTCGAAGGCGCATCCTTGCGGAGCACCAGGTCGTGTGATCCCGGCCAGTCACCGCCTTCCAGGTCCAGCGACAGTGCCCAGTTTTCCTGAATGGCGCCACCGGACAGCTGCTTCAGGTCGCGCACCTGTGCGCGGCCGCCGGACTGGCGTGCGAGCCAGACCTCGAGCCGCTTGATGGCGTCCCGGTCCATGTTGGTGACGGCGTCGTCGTTGCGCCCGCTCACTGCTCAGGGTTTCCCCAGCTCCAGAAGTCCATGCCGTTCTCGGCGAGTGCGCCGGCGAGCACCATCTTGTGGACTTCCGACGCGCCGTCGACGAGCTTCGCCTGCCGGGCATAGCGGTAGATCCACTCAAGCACGGTGTCCTTGGAATAGCCGCGTGCGCCGTTGAGCTGGATCGCCGTGTCGACGGCCTTGAACAGCACGTCGGCGACCGCAACCTTGGCCATGGAGACCTCCTTGCGCGCCCGCGAGCCCTGATCCAAGGCCCAGGCGGCCTTCATCGTCAACAGGCGTCCGATCTCGATATCCATCGCCGCGTCGCCCAACAGCAACTGCACGCTTTCGCGTTTCGACAGCTTGGAGCCGAAGGCATCGCGGTTGGAGATGTATTCGTTGGCGATCTCGAGCGAGCGCTTGGCGAGGCCGAGCCAGCGCATGCAGTGCGTCAGGCGCGCGGTGCCAAGCCGGATCTGCACGCACTTCATGCCTTCACCCACGCCCATCAGGCGGTTCTCGTCGGGGATTTCCATGCCGTTGAACATCAGCTCGCAGTGCCCGCCGTGTTCTTCCGGGCCCATGATCGGGATGCGGCGCTCGATCTCCCAACCGGGTGTATCCTTGTGGAACAGGAACGCGGTCAGGTTGCGGCGCGGCTCGTCCGACGTGCGCGCCAGCAGGATGAAATGATCGGCGACGCCGGCCCCGGTGATGAACCATTTCCGGCCCTGCACGACCCACTTGTCGCCTTTCTTCTCGGCGCGGGTCAGCATCATGCCGCCCGGGTCCGAACCCGCGCCCGGCGCCGGTTCGGTCATGACGATGGAGGACCGGACCTTGCCGTCGATGATCGGCTGCAGCCATTTCTCTTTCTGCTCGTCGGTCGCGACCTTGTTGAGCACGTACATGTTGCCGTCGTCGGGGGCTGCCGCATTGAAACACACGGGCCCGAAGATCGAACGGTTCATTTCCTCGTAACACGCCGCCATGCCGACGGTATCGAAACCGCGCCCGCCGCGTTCCTTGGGCATCGACAGACACCAGAGGCCGCGGTCGCGGGCCTCCGACTGCACCTGTTTCAAAAGATCCAGGTCGATGTTCTCGTGATCGTCATAGCTCGCCGGGTCCTCTTCCAGCGGCATGATGCGTTCCTCGACGAACTTGCGGATGGCGAGGCGTGTTTCCTCGACCTCGGGTGATAATGTGAAGTCCATGTCTTCCTCTTGAAATGTGCTCGCCCGATTTTGGCCCGCGCGGGCGGGGCGCTCAAGGCCTGAGGCTCAGCGCGGCCCGATGCCCGCGTAGTTGCCGTCGAACGGTTCGCGTTCCGGCCACGCACCGGTAAAGTAGGCTCGCAGGAAATCGGCGATCTCGGCGTTGAAGGCTGCCGGGTCTTCCAGGTTGATCAGGTGCCCCGACTTCGCGAACACGCGGAGCCCCGACGTCGGCATGGCGCGCTTCAGCCACACGTTCACATCAAGACAAACATCGTCCTCGTCGCCGACCAGCAACAGCGTCGGTACGGTGCAGGCGTTGAACTCGGCCTCGAAATCGTAAAGCGACGGCCGCCCGCCCTGCACGTGGCGCAGCGTATAGGCGGCACCGATGGCCGGATGTTCGGCGAGCTGATCACGGAATTCCTCCCAGCCGCGGATATCCTTCCGCTTCAGCTGCGTGCGCGTCGGGCCATTGGCGAACGGCTCGGCCAGCATCCTGCCCGCTTCAAGGTATTCCTCGGACCGCGCGAAGGCTTCGTCGCGGAAGACCTGGAACCCTTCACGTAGCGAACCCGCACCCGCCGACGCGGCCACGAGCGCCATGACCCGGTCCGGATAATGGATAGCGAGGCGGAGACCGGTATAGCCGCCCATGGAAAGACCGATGACGATGGCCGTGTCGACACCGGCGGCATCCAGCACCGCGATGGCATCCGCGTTGGCATGGTCCTGACCGTAAAGGCTCTCGTCTTCCGGCACGTCGGAGGGCGGATAGCCGCGCGCGCACATGACGATGCAGCGGTGATCGCGCGAGAAATGCCGCACTTGCGGCTCCCAGCTGCGCCGGTCGCCGCCATATTCGTGCAGGAACAGGATCGGCGTGCCTTCGCCCGTTTCCTCGTAATAGATCTTCACCCCGTCGCGTTCGGCGTATGGCATTTGTTCTCTTCCTCCCTGTTCCAGCGCCGCCGTCGAAGCGGCACCTTCCTTCCCTATTTTCTTGTCGACAGCGATAACGACCCGGGTTTGTGTGTCCCCTATCGGGTCGGGTAATGTCGCACGCAGTCTTGCATGCAACACAACGTTTGACGAGCGGAACGGAGCCCGATGGCCGACAACAATACCAAGCAGACCGTCCTGGGGTGGGAAGAATGGGTCGCCCTGCCCAATTTGGAAATCCCCGGCCTCATTGCAAAGATTGATACCGGTGCCCGAACTTCGGCATTGCATGCATATGCGATCGAACCGTTCGGCGGTGACAAGAATCCGCACGTGCGTTTCAAGGTGCACCCGATTCCGGACCGCCCCGAAATCGAGATACTGTGTTCGGCCAAGGTCGTTGACCGGCGCGAGGTGACGAGTTCCAACGGCGAGAGCGAATGGCGATACGTCATCGAGACCCCGGTGCGCATCGGCGACAAGACCTGGCCGATCGAGGTTTCGCTGACCAATCGTGACAACATGCAATACAGGATGCTGTTGGGCCGCCGCGCCATCGGCGACAACATGATCGTCGATCCGAACAAGTCGTACCAGCAGGCGAAGCTCTCTTACGATCTTTATCGCAAGGTCAAGAAGACGAAATCGAGTTTGCGGACGTTACGGATCGGTCTTTTGACGCGTGAACCGAACAGCTACACGAGCCAGCGAATCGTGCAAGCGGCCGAGGAACGCGGCCATGTGTGTGAAGTCATCAACACCACGCGGTGCTACATGAACATCAACTCGATGGCGCCCGAGGTCCACTACGACGGCCGCGTGCTGCCGCAGTACGATGCCGTGATCCCGCGCATCGGTGCGTCGGTCACGTCGTATGGTCTGGCGGTGGTGCGGCAGTTCGACCTGATGGGGTCGTTCTGTATCAACAAGGCGAACGCGATCGGGGCATCTCGAGACAAGCTTTATGCACACCAGATCCTCGCGCAGCACCAGATCGACATGCCGGTGACGGCTTTCGCGCACTCGCCGCACGACACCAAGGAACTGATCGAGATCGTCGGCGGTGCGCCGCTGATCGTGAAGCTGATGGAAGGCACGCAGGGCAAGGGCGTGGTGCTGGGCGAAACCCGCAAGGCGGCGGAAAGCGTGATCGGCGCCTTTCGCGGCCTTCGCGCCAATTTCCTGGTGCAGGAGTTCATCAAGGAAGCGGCCGGTGTCGACGTCCGCTGTCTGGTCATCGGCGGCAAGGTGGTCGCGGCGATGAAACGGCAGGCCGAGGAAGGCGAGTTTCGTGCCAACGTGCACCAGGGTGGAGACGTGCAGCCGACCAAGCTTTCCAAGGAAGAGCGTGCCATTGCCGTGAAGGCCGCCAAGGTCATCGGGCTTGGTGTCGCGGGTGTCGATATCCTGCGTTCCGACAACGGCCCCAAGGTGCTTGAGATCAACTCGTCACCCGGCTTTCAGGGAATTGAGCGCGCGTCGGGCCAGAACATCGCGAGTAAACTGATCGAATACGTCGAGAATAACGTCAAGACCCGCGTCCGGCGTAAACCGCGCCGTCCGAGCCGCAAGAACATCAAGGAAACGTTCGAAGGACTGGGCGGCGAGACCTGAGCCCGTGCCCCGGCGTTTCGCGTTACGCTCTGCTAGAGCGTATTCACCAGATGTCCGCCGTCGACGGGAATGACCGCACCGGTCATATAGGCAGACGCGTCCGATGCCAGTAATAACAGCGGTCCGTCGAGATCGTGCAGCCGTCCGCATCGGCGCATCGGCACGCGCTTGATCATGGCCTGGCCGTGTTCGGAATTGAGGTAATCCTCGTTCAGGTCCGTCTCGATATAACCCGGCGCCAGCGCGTTGACGCGGATACCGTGACGCGCCAGTTCGAGCGCCAGCACCTTGGTCATCTGGATCACGCCGGCTTTCGAGATTGCATAGGGTGCAACGCCCGCCGAGACGCGAATGCCGAGGATCGAGGCCGTGTTGATGATGTTGCCGCCGCCCGCGTCCTTCATCCGGCGCGCCGTTTCCTGCGCGACGATCCAGGACCCTTCGAGGTTGGTATCCATCACCTTGTGCCAGTCGGCGTCCGTGACGTCGAGCGCCCCGGCACCCGTGGCGATCCCAGCGTTGTTGACCAGCACTTCGGGGACCGACAGTTCGGCCGCGACTTCGTCCAACGCCGCCGTGACGCTATCGCGGTCGGTGACATCCATGCCGACGGCGATGGCGGTGCCGCCTGCATCCGTGATCTCGCCCGCCAGTGTCTCCAGCCGGTCGCGGCGGCGCGCGGCGAGGGCCACCTTGGCGCCCGCCCCCGCAAGCACGCGGGCGAAATGCTGGCCCAGCCCGGAAGAAGCGCCGGTGACCAGCACCGTCTTGCCGCCCATCAGTGTGGTGGTCATTCAGTCGTCCTTTTCTTCGGCAAGCTCGGCCGCGGTCTCGCGCAATTCATTCTGTGCGCGTTCGCGCAACACGAACTTCTGGATCTTCCCGGTCGAGGTTTTCGGCAGCGCGCCGAACTCGACCCGCGTGGGGGCCTTGAATCGCGCCATGTGTTCCTTGCAGTAATCGATCAGTTCCTCTGCCGTCAGCACGCCTTCGGCCTCGGCCGTCGGGGTTACGAAGGCGAGGGGTGTTTCGCCCCACTTTTCCGACGGCATGGCGACGACGGCGCAATCCATCACGCCCGGATGCTTATAAAGGCATTCCTCGACCTCCAGCGACGAGATGTTTTCGCCGCCCGAGATGATGATGTCCTTGGAGCGGTCCTTGACCTCGATGTAGCCGTCCGCGTGCTGCACGGCCAAATCGCCGGTATGGTACCAGCCGCCGCGGAAGGCTTCCGCGCTGGCACTCGGGTTCTTTAGATACCCACGCATCACGGTATTGGACTGGAACATGATTTCGCCGATGGTCTCGCCGTCTTCGGGGACCAGTTCCATGGTCTCCGGGTCGCGCACCGTCTGGTGGAACTGTCCCGGCGTGCGCACGCCCTGGCGCGCCATCTTGGCGGCCTTCTCCTCGAGCGGCATATCCGCCCAGTCGTCCTGGAAGACGCAGATCGTCGACGGGCCATACGTCTCCGTCAGGCCGTACATGTGGGTCACGTTGAAGCCCATGGACTCCATCCGCGAAATGACGGTCGACGGCGGCGCCGCGCCGCCGGTCGCGACCTCGATCGTATGGTCGAAGCTGCGTTTCACGTCGGCAGGCGCGTGCACCAGCATGTTGAGTACGATCGGCGCGCCGCACATGTGGGTCACTCGGTGTTCCTCGATCAACGGGAAGATCAGCGCCGGGTCTACTTCGCGCAGGCACACGTGCGTGCCGCCGACGGCGGTTACCGCCCAGGTGTAGGTCCAGCCGTTGCAGTGGAACATCGGCAGTGTCCAGAGATAGACGCTTTCCGGACCGAGCCGGAACACGAGCGCATTGCTCATGGTGTTCAGGTACGCGCCGCGATGGTGATAGACGACACCCTTCGGATTCCCCGTCGTGCCCGACGTATAATTCAGGCAGATCGCCTGCCATTCGTCGGCGGGCGGCTGCCAGACATGGCCCGCATCGCCCTCGGCCAAAAGGTCCTCGTACGTCATCGAGCCGATCAGGCGGCCGCCCTTGGCCAGCGGATCGTCGATGTCGACCACGATGAGGTCCGGGTTGTCGAGAATGCCGATGGCCTCGTGAATCACGTCCGAGAACTCGCGGTCGGTGATCAGGATCTTGGTTTCGGCGTGGGCGAGGATGAAGGCGATGGTTTCCGCATCGAGGCGGAAATTAAGCGCGTTCAGCACCGCACCCGACATCGGCACGCCATAATGCGCTTCCAGCATTGCCGGCGCGTTCGGCGACATCACTGAAACCGTATCGCCGATACCGATGCCGCGCTTTTGCAGCGCGCTCGCGAGCCGGCGGCAGCGTTCGTCGAATTCGGCCCACGTAAAGCGATGCGGGCCATGGATGACGGCTGTCTTGTTCGGAAAGACACGCGCCGCCCAGTCGAGATATGAAAGCGGCGTCAGCGGCTTGAAGTTGGCTTCGTTCTTGTCGAGGCCCTGTTCGTAGATATTGCCATCCGAAGACGTTTCGGACATCGGCACCTCCCCAGGCATTATTGTTGCCTCATAGATAGCACCCCAATCCCGATCCCGGAAGGCCCGCGTAATGACCGCGTTACTGGACAGCCTCGCGACGCCGTGATTAAACAATTTCAGACATGGGAGTATGATATGTCAGAAAAATTCAAGGTGGCGCTGGTGCAGACGTGCGCGAGCGGAGATATGCAGCAGACCCTCGTCCGGGCCGAGGAAATGGCCCGCCAGGCGGCGGCCGAAGGTGCCGATTTGCTGCAGTTTGCCGAGTTCTTTTCGTGCTACGACATCGATGACGAGGGCATTCATACCGGCCCGTTGCCGGAAGAATCGCACCCGGCGCTGCCGTTGTTTGCCGATCTCGCCAAGGAGCTGGGGGTCTGGATCGACCTGGGATCGATCACCGTACCGGCGCCCGACGGCCGTGCCTATAACCGGCAGTATGTGATCGACGATCAGGGCATCGTGCGGGCGACGTACGAGAAAATTCACCTGTTCGACGTCAATCTGGGCGACGACGACCGTTACCGGGAATCGGCCAGCCTGGCGCCGGGCGAGCGCGCCGTCGTCACCGATACGCCGTGGGGCAAGCTCGGCCTTTCGATCTGCTACGACGTGCGCTTTCCGCACCTCTACCGCGATCTTGCCAAGGCGGGGGCGGATTTCCTGACCGTACCGGCGGCGTTCACGCATAAGACCGGGCAGGATCACTGGCACGTGTTGCTGCGGGCGCGGGCCATCGAGACCGGGTGCTTCGTATTGGCAACGTGTCAGTCCGGACGCCACGGCAAGGCGCGCACCTATGGCCATTCGCTGGTCATCGGCCCGTGGGGCGACATCCTCGCCGAAGGACCCGAGGACGAGGAAGCCGTGGTCATCGCCGAGATCGATCCGGCCGAGGTCGCCAAGGTGCGCGCGCGCATCCCGGCGCTGAAACACGACCGACCTTATGATAAGCCGGAACCGGCCAAGGCGGACGCCGCCGAATAATGGACATCTTCGACTACCTGCCCGGCACGGCGCCGCTTCTGATCAGTGCGCCGCATCCCGGCACGCATATCCCGGATGACCTGAAACCGCGCATGACGGACGAGGCCTTGCTGGTCGCTGATACCGACTGGAACATTCCGACGCTTTATGATTTCGCGCCGGCCATGGGGGCGCACATGCTGGGCGCGACACACAGCCGTTATTGCGTCGATCTCAACCGGCCGCCGGAGAACGTGAATCTTTATCCGGGTCAGGACACCGAAGGGCTGCTACCGCTCAGGACCGGTCAGCGGGAGCCGATCTACAAGCCGGGCGAGGAACCGGACGACGCCGAGATCGAGGCCCGCCGCGATGCGTATCACACGCCCTATCACGCCAAGCTGGCCGAGACGCTGGCCGCGATCAAGGCGGAGCACGGCTATGCGCTTTTGTGGGACGCGCATTCGATCAAGAGCGAACTGCCGCGGTTTTTCGACGGCAAGCTCTGGGACATCAACCTTGGCACCAACAACGGCGAAAGCTGCGCCCCGCGCCTGCAGGAAAACCTGGAAGCCGTTGCCGGGGAAGCCGCGGGCTATACGTGGAAGATGAACGGTCGCTACATCGGCGGCTACATCACGCGCCATTACGGCGATCCGGCAAACGATATCCATGCCGTGCAGCTGGAACTGAGCTGGGCGACCTACATGGACGAGGTCTATCCGTTCGGTTATCGCGAAGACCTGGCCGCCGGCATCAAACCGGTGCTGCAGCGCTTCATCCAGACAATGCTGATGTTCCGGCCCTGAGGCTGCACCCCCTCACCTAACCTCTCCCCCTCAGAGGGGGAGAGGGATAAGAGCCGTACGTGCATCGATACGAGAGTCCCTCTCCGCCATGAAATGGGGGAGAGGACAGGTGAGGGGGCGGCAATCACCTGCCATTAAATAGCGCTAGAACAAACACCACCGCAATTGTTGCGCAGAGAGCGTAAGTGATCCAGTTCAACCACTTGGGTTGTTTGGAAAAGGTGAAGAATTGCCCTAAGACTTCGAGCACGAAATCAATCATCGGCACCCATGGTTCTTCTCTATTGCTCTAAACCCGGCCCCCCGCGACCGGCAGGACGCAGCCGGTGATGTACGACGCCTCGTCACTGCAAAGCCAGTAAATCCCCGCTGCGACTTCCTCGACCGTGCCGATGCGGCCCAGCGGGACCTCGTGACGAAAAGATTCGAACCGTCCGGCGATATCGCCCTCGCGCGACATGTCGGTCATGGTGTAACCGGGCGCGACGGCGTTGACGCGGATGCCTTCCTCGCCGACCTCGCGTGCAAGGCCCTTGGTGATGATGTCGATGGCGCCTTTGGAGCCCGCGTAATCGACCCACTGGTTGGGGCTGCCTTGCAGGGTCGCCGTCGACGAAATGTTGACGATGGCACCGCCACGGCCGCCATGTGCCGTCGACATGCGTTTCACGGCTTCACGGCACATGGCGACCGAACCCGCCACGTTGACGCGCAGCACGTCCATCACCGTGTCCCATGTCGCTTCGTCCATGCGGCGTTTCGGACCCGTGATGCCCGCGTTGTTGACGACGGCGTCGACATAAATGTGTTCATCGTCGAGCGTCCTGAACAGCGCCAGGATATCCGCTTCCGATCCCACATCGCCCTTGATGGCGCGGGCGCCGCTCTCGTCGGCGACCTTCGCCGCCGCCGCATCGTTGGCGACATAGGTGAAGATCACGCGCCAGTCTTCCAGCGCGAACCGTTTCACCACGGCGGCCCCAATGCCCCGGGAGCCGCCGGTGACGAGGACGGTTTTCGGCGCACTCATCTCATGATGAACGGGTTGGGGGTGTCCTCGGCATAGGACATCCACACCGATTTCGTCTGCATGAACTCGTAAATGGCGTTCTGACCGTTTTCACGGCCGAGGCCCGAGCTCTTGTAGCCGCCGAACGGCGCCATGTAGCTGACCGCGCGGTAGGTGTTGACCCAGATCGACCCGGCGCGAAGCTGCTGCGACATCGTAAACGCGCGCCGCATGTTCTGCGTCCACACGCCCGCCGCGAGGCCGTAGACGACGTCGTTGCCGACGTGGATGGCTTCTTCCTCGTCCTTAAACGGGATCACCGAAAGGATGGGGCCGAAGACCTCTTCCTGGGCGATCCGCATCTTGTTGTTGACGCCGGTGAACACGGTCGGTTGCACGAAGTACTTGCCCGCATCGGCCTTATCGCCGCCCAGGCGCACTTCCGCGCCTTCGCCCTTGGCGACGTCAATGTAGCTCAGGATCTTTTCGTACTGCGGCACCGTGGTGACGGGGCCGACCTGCGTGTCCATCAGCATCGGGTCACCCATCTTGGCGGTCTTGGCCATCGCGATCAGCTTGTCGACGAACTCGTCGTGAATGCTTTCCTGCACCAGAAGGCGCGAGCCCGCGATGCAGGTCTGGCCGGTCGCGGCGAAGATGCCGGAAATTGCACCCTTCACCGCGTTTTCCATGTCGCAGTCATCGAACACGATGTTGGGCGATTTGCCGCCGAGCTCCAGCGACACGCGCTTGAACTGGGACGCACCGGTCTGATAGACGCGCCGCCCGGTTTCCGGACCGCCGGTAAACGTGATCTTGTCGACGCCCGGGTGTTCGGTCAGCGCGGCGCCGACCTCGTGCCCGAAACCGGTGACGACGTTGACGACGCCGGGCGGGAAGCCCGCTTCCTCGAACAGCCGCGCGTATTCAAGCGAGGATGCCGACGTGAATTCGGACGGTTTCAACACCACCGTGTTCCCGGCCGCGAGCGCCGGGGCAAGCTTCCAGGCGGCCAGCAGCAGCGGCGAGTTCCACGGCGTGATCGCACCGACGACGCCAAGCGGCTCGTGGCGGGTGTAGTGGAAGTGATCGGGTTTATCGATCGGCGTGACCGCGCCCTCGATCTTGTCGGCGAGGCCGCCGAAGTAATAGTACCACTGCGGCACGTACTTGAGCTGCATGCCCATTTCCGCCAAAAGCTTGCCGTTGTCGCGGACCTCGGTCTGGGCCAGTTCCTCGGCATGCTGGGCAACGAGATCGCCGAGCTTGCGCAGCAGGTGGCCGCGCTGGGTTGCCGTCATCTTCGGCCAGTCGCCGCTGGTGAACGCCTTGCGGGCGGCAGCGACGGCACGGTCGACATCGTCCGCCGTGCCGCGCGGGAACGTCGCCCAGTTCTCGCCCGTATACGGGTTCATGCTCTCGAACGTTTCGCCGCCGGCCGCGTCGACCCATTCGCCACCGATCAGCATCTGGTATTTCTGAAGCTCGCTCATGTCTCTCTCCCTAAGCGTCGTTGTTCAGGCCGCAGCCTCGGCGTGATCCTTGATTATCACGCATGTCTTGGAAATGATCTTCCATTCTCCGTCGAGCCTCAGCACCGACAGGTAATCGACGAACTCGCGGGTGCCGACCAGCACCTCGACCTTGACCATCACCGTGTCCGGCCCGGCCTCGTCCATGGAAACGATGCGTTCGCGCCGATCCGCGCCGGAAGCCTTCGGCGACGGACGGCTTTCGATGACCTTACGGAACTCGTCCATCGGCCAGTCGACGAAACCGTTCCCCATGTCCGCGGCGTATAGGTGCGCGTTCGGATGGAACACGGAGCCCATCAGCAGCTCCGTATTGCCGGTGTAAAGCGCTTCGAAATAGTTCTGAATGCACGCCTCGACGGCGCTCATGTCCTGAGCGTTCATGGTGTCCTCCCATTGGCTTTCGCGCATGCTAGCGCAAAAGTGCCGGGAATCCAGCACCCGTGCGCAAACGGTCAGACGGCGTCCGACCCCAGCAGATCGAGACGGAACCGGTTCTTGAGGTGAACCCCGTCTTTCGACGGCAGAACGAAATCGAGCGGTTCGGCACGCACCTTGATCACCCGGAACACCGGGCCATCGCCGGCGGTGATCGCATTCAGGTCCGCGTTGAGCGCATCCTCGTCGGCAATCACGCCTGTGTCCTTGATGCCAAGACCCTGCGCCGTCAGCGCCAGATCGGCGACGGACGCGGTGTGCGTGGTCTGCATCCCGGTCTCGCCATAGCGTTCATTGTCGAAGACGCAGATCGCGAGGTTCTTAGGCACCTGCACGGCAACCGTCGCCAGCGAGCCGATACCCATCAGCATCTCGCCGTCGCCGGTCGCGACCAGGACGCGCTTGTTCGGTTGCGCCAGCGCGAGGCCCAGGCCCGTCGGCACGGCACCGCCCATGGCGCCCCACAGCGGAAAGATCCGCGGCGCGTCGCCGGCTGCGGTGAAATCCCAGTTGGTGGACCCGAGCCCGGTAACGATCAGCATGTCATCCCTGGCATGCAGCAGCGTCTTGGCAACCTCGCGGCGGTGAAGGGGGAAACTTTCTGCACGTTCACTCATGGCTTCCTCCTTATTTGCCGAACGTCTTGACGGGAACCATGCGCTGGCTGAGCAGCAGCACGGACGATTGTTGGCCGACGAAGGCCTTGTGCAGCGTCGCCGCCGCCTTGGCGCCGACATCTTCGGGGTTCTCGACCTCGTCGACGAGGCAACCCGCCGTTTCCAGCGCTTGGCGGGTGGTCGTGCCCATCGGCATCTGCCACGGATTGAACTCGTGCCACTGGCCACGCATGGTGACGAAGGCCGCAAACGGAAAGCGGCAGGTTTCGATCAGCGACAGCATATTGATGCAGTTGCCGACTCCCGACGACTGCATCAGCATCACGCACTTCTCGCCACCGAGCCACGCGCCGGCGGACAGCGCGATGCCTTCTTCCTCGGTCGTCAGTGAAACCGCCTTGATATCGTTGTCGGCGATACATGCATTGATCAGAATTTTGTGCCCGGCGTCCGGCACATAGGCGACCTGGCCGACGCCGGCCTCCTTGATCGCCTTGTAGATGTCATTACCCCATTCCATTTTCTTATTAGCCTTCTGTCAGTCTATGCCCGTCTGCATCGCTCGGGTCGACCTTCCAGCCGCGGCGATGCAGTTTGAAAATCAGATATGCCGAAGCGGCAAGAAGAACGCCGCCCAGGACCGGCCGAACGGTACCGATCATCATAAACATTGGAATGGAGAGCATCGCCAACAAGGCCGGTGTGAAGAAAAGCGTCCATGTCTTCCTCCCGCGTTGCGTCTGATATGCCGAGAAGAACAGCGAGAACACGGACAGGATAATAAAGAACAGCGACCAGGGATGGGTGAAGAACGGCGTGATCTCGGTTGAGATTGCGGTGGCGCGCGACAGCCACAGCTCGGCAATGCGGCCGAGCACGACACCCAGGATCATCGGTGCCAGCGGGAAGCCAAGGTTGCGCATCACGTACCCGACGATGCCGAACCAGAACAGGGTCCACATGTCGAAGGTGACATTGTTGAGCGCGAAGATGCCGATACCGCAATACGCCAGAATGATGCTCGCGAGGATGTACATGCGGACCTTCGTCACCAGCACGAACAGGCGAAGCGCGCCGGATTGAAGGATCAGCATCAGGAAATTGGCGACGAAGAACGCGATGAAGATGGCATAGGCCAGTACCGGCGTGTCGCTGATGAAGCTCGGGCTCGGGATCACGTCGTGGATCAGCAGCGCACCCAGCATGACGGCGGTGACGATATCGCCAGGGATACCGAGTGCCATCATCGTGATAAGCGCGCCACCCGCCGTTGCGTTGTTCGCGGACTCTGGCGCAACAATGCCCTCGGCATGGCCCGTGCCGAATTTCTCCGGTGTCTTCGACGCTTTCTTCGCCTGGTCGTAGGCGAGGATGTTCGAGATCGTGCTGCCGGCGGCCGGCAGGATACCCGTGAAGACGCCGATGAACGATGAGCGGATCAGGTTGATCCAGTTCTTCAAGACCTGAATGGCGGCCTTGCGATGTTCAATCCGGGCGCTGACGCTGCCTGTCTCCGTCAAAGCCTTGCGGGCGCGCACCCGGTCTTCGATATCGGACAGAAGCTGCGAGAATGCGAAAAGGCCGATCAGAACCGGGAGGAAGTCGAAGCCTTGTTTCAACGCGTCGGACCCGAAGTTGAAACGTGCAATGCCGTTGATGCTGTCCTCGCCGATGGTTGCCACCAGCAGGCCGAAGGCGGCCGCGATCAGTCCCTTGATCAGGTTCTCGCCGGCAAGGCTGGCGGCAATGGTCAGCGCGAACATGATCAGGGCGAAATAGTCCCAGGGCTGGAATTCCAGGCCGATGCGCGCGAGTTGCGGAGCGAGGGTAACCAGCAGCACCGCCGAAATGATCCCGCCAAAAAACGAGGACCAGACGCCGAGGCCCAGCGCCAGACCGGGGTTGCCGCCACGCGCCATCGGAAAGCCGTCGAACGTTGTGGCGACGGAACTGGGTGTGCCGGGGATCCCGATCAGGATGCCCGACATGAGGCCGCCTGAAAGCCCGCCGACAAAGACCCCGATCATGGTCGCAAGGCCCTGTGCGGGCGGCATGCCGAACGTGAACGGCAGCGTGAGGACGACCGCCATGGCGATGGTAAAGCCCGGGATGGCCCCTGCGATAAGACCGGCGACCGTTCCCACGGCCATCAGCGCCAGCGTCTTGAGTGTGGCCAGTTCCTGAACGGCGAGGATGATGTTCTCTATGATCATGGCGTGGCCCTCAGAGCGTCGTGAAGATCATGCCCTGCGGCAGGATCACACCGAGTGCAAAGGTGAACAGTGCCCACATCCCTGTAATCGAGATGACGGCGACGGCGGCGTGAATCATCAGGAAACGTGGGGTGCGTTCGCCGAGAACGGTCAGCAGGCAGAACACAAGCGCGATGCCACCGATGAGCATGCCGAATACGGGCAAGGTCAAAAGGAAAATGAAATAAAGGCCGTAGCACCAGAGCGGGTTCTGATACTTCCGTAGCCAATTGCCGATCGTGAACGGCTCGTCAGCGGCCACATCAGGTCCGGCCTTGATGCTTTGAAAGAGATAGACAGCCGTAAGTCCGAAAAGGATGACAAGGATGCCGCGCGGCCAGACTTCGGCACCCATCGTGCCGTAGTCGATCTGCCGGATATCAAAGCTGGCCCAGAGGAATACGCACCAGGCCACCATCAGAAAAATGGCGATGTAGGTATCGCGATTAATACGGCTCATGGCCGGTCACCTAAATTGCTCAAGAGAAAAGGAAGCCGGGGATGGCTAAATGGCCATCCCCGGCGGGTATCTTTGATCGGCTTACTTCTTGTACATGCCGATCTTGATAGCGACGCGCTCGTGGTCGTCGTATTCCTTTTTGAACCACTCAGCATATGCTTTCGGCCCGAGCCATTTGACGTTCGTTCCCTTGGCATCGAGCTGCTTTTTCAGGTTTTCGTTCTCGGCCGCTTTCTTGAAGACCTGCGACCAGTGCTCGACCATGTCGGCCGGCGTACCCTTCGGCGCGACGACACCGCGGACCAGTGCGTAGTTCATGTCGACGCCGAGTTCCTTCAGGGTCGGCAGGTCGGGCAGGAACTTGGAGCGTTCGTCGTCGGCGATGGCATAGGCCTTGAGTTCACCGGATTCGATGTACTTGCGGCCGGACGCCACGTTAATGGTGCCGAGATCGACGGTGTTGGACAGCAATGCCGTCATACGTTCGCGCGTACCGTCGAACGGCACGTACTTGAACTTCATGCCCGTCAGGTCTTCCAGCAGCAGCCACATGAACTGGCTGGTGGAGCCGAAGGTCGCGCCGGTTTTGGCTTCGCCCGGGTTTTCGACCCCGAACTTCTTGAACTCGGCGAAATCCTTCCACGGCGCCTTGCCGGACGCCCCCAGGATTTCCGGGGTCGACGTGACCTGCGCCACCATGTCGAACGCATCCCACGTAAAATCGACGCGGCCGTTCAGATAGCTGACGATGGCGCTCTGGTGGATGGCGAAAAGCGTGCAGCCGTCCGGCTTGGAGTCTTTCGCTTCCTTCGCGCCCTTGTTGCCACCCTGACCGGAGATGGTCACAACCTGGATCTTCGGCTCGGCTTTGAGCTCATTGTTGATGATATTCTCGAAGATATTGAAAATGACCGCGGTGCCGCCCCCCGCTTTCCACGGTACGATCAGCTTTGCGGTCGAACACGAGAATTCCGGTGCTGCGTGTGCATTGCCCGGCGCGAACGCAGTAAACGCGCTGACGGCGGCGGCGGCACAGAGGCCTTTAAAGTAGGTGCTTTTCATCTGACTTTCTCCCTAGTTGTTGAGTTTGTTCAAGCAGCTGGATTGGGTGACGCTGCCCTTTTTTGAATTGACGAAAGCTTAGCTGACGAAACTCGGATGGACTAGATAGACGTCATAAATAAATACCCTTGGCAATTTGGGGATGTTCACTACATAGAGAGATTGTTCAAAACGCACCCCAAGAAGAACAAGGATTTCCTATGCGCGATTTGGAAAAACCCGGCCGTTCGCCGGCGTTCGGTAAACATGGCATGGTGGCAACGTCGCACGCGATTTCGACGGCGGTTGGCCTTGATATTCTGCGCCGTGGCGGCAATGCCATGGACGCCGCCGTGGCGGCCTGCGCCGTACAGTGCGTGATCGAGCCGGAATCCACCGGAATCGGCGGCGATAACTTCTGCATCTACGCCCCTGGCGGTTCCATCAAGGACATGATCGCGTTCAACGGTTCGGGCCGGGCGCCGGCTGCCGCGACCCCCGAGTGGTACGCCGAAAACGGGATTACGACGCTCGAGCGCCAGTCGCCGCACGCCGTTATCGTGCCGGGCGTGATCGACGCCTGGGAAACGCTGGTCAAGGATCACGGTTCGATGGATTTGGGCGAACTGCTGCAGCCCGCCATCGAATACGCGCGTGACGGCTATCCCGTGTCGTCCCGCGTTTCCACCGATTTCAAAAGTAACGAGGAACTGATCAAGGGGTGCCCCAACACGTCCCGCGTTTTCATGCCGGGCGGGCGCCTGCCGGAATGCGGCGAGCTGCACCACCAGCCGGAACTGGCGGCGACGCTGGCGAAGATCGCCGAACACGGCCGCGACGCGTTCTATACCGGCGATGTTGCGGAGGACATGGTCGAATTCCTGCAATCGCTCGGCGGCCTGCATACGCTGGAGGATTTCAAGGCGGCGGAGGGCGAATACGTGACGCCGATCTCGACCAACTACCGTGGATACGACATCTATGAATGTCCGCCGAACGGTCAGGGTGTCATCGCGCTCCTGTTGCTCAACATGCTCAAGGACGTGCCGACCGACGGTGTCGATCCGCTGTCGGTCGAACGCCTGCACATGGAGATCGAATTCGGACGTCTGGCCTATCAGGACCGGAACATCTATGTCGCCGACCCGAACAAGGCGGACGTGCCGGTCGACTGGCTGCTGTCGGATGCGCACGCCAGGGAACTCGCCGCGCACTTCGATCCCGCGAAGGCGCTCGATCCGCTGCCGCCGGTGTCCGCGCCGGTCAACGAAAGCACGGTCTATATCTCCGTTGTCGATAAGGACCGCAACGCGTGCAGCTTCATCAACACGCTGTTCTCCAACTTCGGCACCGGCCTGATGGCGCCCAAATCGGGCGTCGTGCTGACCAACCGGGGGCAGGGCTTTGCCCTCGAACAGGGGCATCTCAACTGCATCGCGCCGGGCAAGCGGCCGCTGCACACGATCATCCCCGGGATGGTCGGCGAGGGCGACAAGGCCGTCATGCCGTTCGGCGTCATGGGTGGGCAATACCAGTCCTTCGGACACATGCAGTTCCTGACCAAGATGCTGGACTTCGGCATGGACATCCAGGAAGCGCAGGACGCACCACGCGTATTCCCGATCCAGAACTCCATGGAGGTCGAGATGGAAGGCACGATCCCCGCCGAGACCATCGCAGCACTGGAAAAGATGGGCCACAAGCGCATCAAGCCGGCGAAACCCATCGGCGGATCTCAGGCGATCTGGATCAACTGGGAGAACGGTGTGCTTACGGGCGGTTCCGAGCCGCGCAAGGACGGCTGCGCGGTCGGATATTAATTCCGGGCGTCGGCTTGAAAGGGCCGGAGAGTTCCCCCACACTCCGGCCATGAGCGACGAAGAATTCTCAAAGATTTCCTGCGACATCGACCTCGACGGGGACGGTAAGCAGAATGGTGCGATGATCATCCCGTGGTCACGGGATGAATCGTCGTGGGGCTCCATTCCGATGCCGATTACGGTGATCAGGAACGGTGACGGCCCCACCGTGCTGTTCACCGGCGCCAATCACGGTGACGAGTACGAAGGCCCGGTCGCGCTGACGAAGTTGCGCGCAAGCCTCGAGGCCGAGGACGTCCGGGGCCGCGTCATCATCGTGCCGGCGCTGAACCTGCCCGCGTTCCGTGCCGGGAAACGCACGTCGCCCATCGACGGCGGCAATATGAACCGGGCGTTTCCGGGCGATGCGCGCGGCACCATCACCGATATGATCGCGCATTTCGTGACGACGCGCCTGATCAGCCGCGCCGACGTGGTTGTCGACATTCATGCCGGCGGGCGTTCCATGAACCTGCTGCCGATGAGCATTATTCACGACCTGCCGGACGAGGCGCAGATGGCGGCGACGCTGGCGGCGCTGAAGGCGTTCGGCGCACCTTACGGGATGATCCTGACGGAACTGGACGCCGTCGGCATGATCGATACCGTGGTCGAGGAAGCGGGCAAGGTCTTCGTTTCGACGGAACTGGGCGGTGCCGCGACGTCGACGGTCGAGACCGTCGCCGTGGCTGAGCGCGGCGTGATGAACATCCTCAAGCACACCGGTGTCGTCGACGGGGAACCGGATATCCCCGAGCCGTCGAAGCTGATCCACACGCCCAAGGGCGGCTGCTTCGTGAGTGCCCGGACCGAGGGACTGTTCGAAATCTGCCGCGATCTGGGCGAGCACGTAAACGAAGGCGATGTCATCGCCCGGGTGCACTACCTGGAAGAACCTGACCGCGCACCGACGGAATTGACGGCCGGCGTTTCCGGGCAAATCGTCTGCCGACATATGCCGGGCCTGATCAACCGCGGTGATTGTGCCGCCGTTATCGCCGAACCCTGGACCGGATAGCAGGCCGTCGCATGTGTGCGGATAGGCCCGTTACCCTGACCGATATTCGGGACGCCGCCCGGCGCATCGCGGGGCGCGTGACGCGGACGCCGCTTCGGCTGTCGCCATCGCTGAGCGAACGTTTCGGTCATCCTGTGCGGCTCAAGCTCGAAACCATGCAGGATACCGGCGCCTTCAAGCTGCGCGGCGCGACGAACGCGCTGCTGTCGCTCAGCGACGAGGACAAGGCGCGTGGCGTCATTGCGGTTTCCACCGGCAACCATGGCCGCGGTGTCGCCTATGCGGCGCAGGCGCTCGGCATTAAATGCGCCGTCTATATGTCGGAACTGGTGCCTGACGTGAAAGTCGACGCGATCCGTAAGCTGGGGGCCGAGGTGGTAATCGTCGGGCGCTCTCAGGATGACGCCGAGGCGGCGGCGTTCGAGCGCATCGAGAAAGATGGCCTCAAGTACATTCATCCGTTCGATACGCCGCACGTCATCGCCGGGCAGGGGACCATCGGCCTCGAAATCCTCGAAGATATGCCGGACGTCGCCAACGTTCTGGTGCCGCTTTCGGGCGGCGGCCTGTTCGCCGGTATCGCCATCGCAATCAAGTCGCTTCGTCCACAGGCGCGGCTTATCGGCATCTCCATGGACCGGGGTGCGGCAATGATCGAAAGCCTGCGTGCGGGCAAGCCGGTTCCGGTCGAGGAGGTGGAGAGCCTCGCCGACAGCCTGGGCGGCGGTATCGGGCTGCAGAATGCCTACACCTTCGAGATCACGAAGCGCCTGATCGACGAGACGCTTCTGTTGACCGAGGACGAAATCGCGGCCGCCATGCGCACATTGTTCCGCGAAGACCGTATCGTTGCGGAAGGCGGCGGCGCCGTCGGCGTCGGCGCGCTGGTGTCCGGAAGATTGAACCTGAACCCCGGTCCGACGGCGATCGTCGTCAGCGGCTGCAACGTGGATATGGGCCGGTTCCTCGAGATCGTCAGCTGAGGGAGTGTCATGACCGAAACGACCCCACCCGTCATCAGCGAGAATGCGCTCCGCGATACGGTAAAACTCGACCTCGATGTCATCGATTGTGTTGCTGACGCGTTTACGGCGTTGAGTGCGGGCAAGGCGATCATGCCGCCGATCCTGCGGCTCGATATACCCGAAAAGCATGGCGAGGTCGACATCAAGACCGCTTACGTCGAAGGCTTCGATGGTTTCTGCGTCAAGATGAGCACCGGATTTTTCGACAATCCAAAACTCGGGCTGCCGTCACTGAGCGGGATGATGACCGTGCTGGATGCCGAGACTGGGCAGGTCCGTGCCGTCCTGCTCGACAACGGTTACTTGACGGATATCCGTACCGCCGCAGCGGGTGCCGTGGCGGCGCGGCATCTGGCGCCTGCAGAACCGATTCGCGCCGGCATCGTCGGTACCGGTCTGCAGGCAAGGCTGCAGTTACAGGCACTCGCGCTGGTCCGGGATATTGCCGAGGTTCGTGTCTGGGGGCGCGATACTGCGAAGGCAGAGGCGCTCGCCACCGACGTGCCGTTCGATGTGACCGTCGTCGCCGACGCCGATGACCTGGCACGTGCGTCGAACGTCATCGTCACGACGACACCTGCCATGTCGCCATTGTTCAGTGCGGATGCCGTGCAGCCGGGAACGCACGTAACGGCCATGGGCTCTGACGCGCCGGGCAAGAACGAACTTGACCCGGTGTTGATGGCCAAAGCCGACCTCGTCATCTGTGACAGCCCGCAACAATGTGCCGATTGCGGTGAACTCAGAAGCGCGCAGAAGGCAGGGTTCGACGGCGAGGTGATCGAACTTGGCCATGTGACGGCGGGGACGCACCCGGGACGCTCCGGCGATCAGCAAATTACGATCTGCGACCTCACGGGATGCGGCGTGCAGGACACGGCGATTTCGGATTTGGCCGTGAAACGTCTAGGCTGACTATTCGATCGCCTGCGTGACACGGAACAGCGTCATCGGTTCCGGGACGCCTTTCATCTCGTATTTGCCGGCTTCCTCGAAACCGATGCCCTGCGCCTTGGAGAGCTCGCGCACGTTGTCGGTGATGAAGACCTCGCCTTCGCCTGCCTTGTCGCAGACGCGGGCTGCTAACTGCACGGTGGTGCCGAAGAAGTCGTCTTCTTCCTGCACCGCCTCGCCGGCATTCAGCCCCATGCGGACCCGAACGGGCAGCGTGTCGTCGCGCGCATTGTGTTCGGCCAGCGAATCCCTGATCTGCATCGCCGCGCGGACGGCATTGGGTGCCGTCGAAAAGCTGGCCATGATGCCGTCGCCGGTGTGCTTCACTTCCTTGCCGTGATTGGTGGCGAGAGCGGTGCGCACAATGGCGTTATGGATGCGGACAATTTCCTGCGCGCCGTAATCGCCGCGTTCGTGCGTCATCTGGGTCGAGCCGACGAGATCCGTGAACATGATGCAGACGATACCCTGTGCCTGCGCACGGGCAGCGGAATCCGAGGTCCACATCTTCACGATGTCGGCAAAGTCGTCGAACGGATTCGGATCGCCTTCGATCTTCTTGGCCATGGTCTGGCGACCGGCGTTGATCATCATCCGGTAACGCTCCTGCGCGCGGTATTCCTCGAAGTTGCGGCAGAAAGAATCGACGCGTTCGGCCGTATTCCCGAGTGCGCCGACGGCCTCGCGCACCAGTACGAAGGTCTGGAACTTTTTCAGGCCCGCATGCTTGCCGTATTGCTCGGCGGCGCCTGCGCCGAACAGGTTGAGGCCGAAGCCGACGTGTTGGTTCATGCGGGGCACCTCGTCCTTGATGGCGGCCAGAGAGTCCGCCAGAAATTCCAGCACGGCGCGGCGCATCTGCTCGGTCATGCTGACGTTTTCGGGTTCCGCCGGTATTGTCTGCCCGGCAGGGGCATGTTCCGACGTCGAAGTGTCTTCGTCGACGGATGGTGCCGGCGCTTCGCTTTTCGGGCGGCGCGGCAACGTCAGGTCTTCCGTTTCCGTGCGGCGGCGTGGCTGAGGCTGCACCGGGACGGGGGGTGGAGCAGGTGTGGGCTCAATCGTCTCTGCCTGGTCCATCAGGTCCTTGTACTCGCGATAGACGCGGGTCATCAGAAATGCCGATGAAATGAGGAATACCAGTAGCGTCGCGCCAAGGATCGAGTTCTGGATCACCTGTGTACCGAGACCCATGTTGTTGCCGAGGCCGCGAAGTCCTGCGGAGATCGGTACGAACAGCACGGCCGTAATGGCAAAGGCAATCGCGACGGCGCCGGCGATCTTGGCGGCCGTTCTGAGCGGATCGGGCGCTTCGACGGGCTCTTTCGCGGTGGGCGCGGGTTTGCTTTCGGCCGGGCGGTCGGGTTGCTCCACCGGTTCGTCGATAAAGGACTGGACGAGACCCGGATCGGGTGCGTCGGTCTCCAGGCCTTCGGGCGCGTCTTCTGCGCTTGCGGCCACGCGCGCGGCATTTTTCATCTGCCGTTGCACGTTGGCCATCTTGTTGAGGTGCGGGCTGATCCAGGCCAGCGTTTCGAGCGGTGCCCGTCCCGAACCGTATTCGACCACGGCCATCGCCCGGACACCGTCGAACTCGCCACCCTGGTCGAGTTCGGCGGCGCGCCGCACCGCTGCGTCCTTTTCTCCACCTTCGATTGTTTCTAAGCGGCGCCAGCGACCCCCTTGGCGCACGTAGATGTCGAATTTTGTCGGCGTCACCTGGTTCCCCTTACCTTTCGCCGTGTCGTGCCCTGCATCTGCCGCTCTTTGTCCGCCCCCATTGCGATCAACAACTTACGGCATTTTCCGCGTTTCAGGATCATTTTCTTGATCTTGCAACGCGCCGCCGATGCCGCCGCAAGCATCCTTCGCTGATCGTATATGTGCAATACACGCGGAATCTGTTGCGGCGAAAATCGGATCGTCTTTAAGTGGAGCATCAGGATTGCCTGGTAAAGATCAAGACACGACCCCGCGCGAGCGGGATAAAGACCGGAGACGGGCTCTGGCGGTCCGGTGGCAGCATCCCCCCGTTGAAAGTTGCCGTCTGCCGCTCAGGTTAATCCGTCTCCGGTACCCGCTTCTGCACAATCGGTTACAGGTCCATTGACGTCGCGTTCGCACCGGCGCACGGTTCCGCATCATGCGGAAGAGCGTTACCACCCGCCATATTCTTGCATTCGCCCTGATTGCGGCGTTGATGCCGCCGGCGCCGGGCCGCGCGGAGACACCGGCGGCGGCCATTCGGCCGGCCCTTGAGGTCGCCTGCGAGGCCCCGTACAGCGACCCGCAACGCTACCGGGAGGTATTCGAGGGCGTGCGTCTGATCGAGCATTCTGTCGCATCCTTCGGTGGGGCGCCGGGGCGTGCTAAAACCGTCATGTTGCTGAGAGATGGACGCCGGCTTGAGGTCAATGCCCTGTTCCCGGGCGGGCGGTTGCGCCGGGTCGGGTTCGAACTGCATGACGGTAAACCGATCTTCAGCATCACCGCCGACCACGAATGCCGCATCACCGAGGCGCGCGGGATTGACTATGACTCGAGCGGTGTCGCGCAAACGATCAGGGTCTTTGAAAGCGATCTCGCGACGGTCACGAACGTGATCGTGCTCAATCCGCCGGTCCCCGCCGCGACGGATCCCGCCGGCGTGAGCGTCGGCCTGATCGACAGCGGCGTGAACTATACGATCGATCCTTTCTTGAGTCGCCTTGCACGAACCGATCAGGGGAAACTGCTCGGCCGCGATCTCTGGGACGGTGACGACAGGCCGTTCGATATCGATACCGGACGATCTCCGTTTTTTCCCCTGCACCACGGCAGCGCGGTGATGAGCGTGCTGATCCGCGAGGCGCCGATGGCGCGGGTCGTGCCGGTCCGCTATCCGCGCCCCGATATGGGCAAGATGGCCGAGGCTGTTCAGTGGCTGGCGGACCAGGGGGTACGGATCGTCAATCTGGCCATGGGCTCGAACAGCCGCGAAGAATGGCAGGCGTTTGCCGATGCGGTGCAAAAGCAGCCGCGGATGCTGTTCATCATATCAGCCGGCAACGACGGCCGCGATATCGACCGGACGCCGGTTTATCCGGCGGCGCTCGGGCTCGCCAACACGATCGTCGTTACGTCATCAGAATTGGACGGGCGGCTGGCAAACGGGTCCAACTGGGGAACCGAGAGCGTCCACATCATGGCGCCCGGCGAGCGGGTGGGCGTGACCGACCACCGCGGTGCACCCGGAAAGGCATCGGGCTCGAGCTTCGCCGTTCCGCGCATCACCGCATTGGCGGTTCGTGCGCTTTCGGCCAATCCCGGCTGGCATGGTCCCGAACTCAGGGACTGGATACTGAAGCGCGCACGCCCGTTGCCGGGGCCGAAGCAAACCCGCTACGGCTGGATTCCGGACCCGCTCGACGGACCTTGAATGCCGATCAATTGAGTTTCGGTGCGGGCGGTGGATCGTCATAGAACCGCCGCGCCGGGGGTGCCATTTGCGGCAGCACGCTCTCGATCTGTTGCATGGCGCGGTCGGCAAGTGCCTGGTCGCCGCCCCAGATTCCTGCCTGCAGGGCGAGGCGCAAAATCTGCGGTTCGTCGGGCATGAATTCGAGCGCACGGTAGAGGATCGGAATTTCGTCGGTGAACCGCCCGGCGATATGATAGGTCACGGCCAGCGAGATCAGCGCATTGGGCGCGTTCGGATCCATGCGATAGGACGCTTCGAGCATTCGAAGGGCGCGGTCCAGTTCCCGGCGCGTGCCGAACGTCTTGCCGGCTTCATCCATCAGTTGACGGTTCGACGTGGCGAGACAGGCATTCTCGATCTCGATGGCGTCACCTTCGGGCAACGGCCCGCGCTGTGCGCGCACGGAATCGAGCCGTTCGACGCAGCGCACATAGGCCCTGCCGATCAGTTGCGAAGCGTCGACCTTGTCCGGAGCGGTCTGCGCCTGCAGGCGCGCAAGCTCGGAAACAGCGATGGCTTCGTTCCTGCCTTCGCCGCCGGATGCGACGATCCCGACCAGATTGCCGTTGGCATCGACCAGGGCGCCGCCGGAGTTCCCGGGTAGCGAGCGCGCATTGTGATGCAGCCTTGCCAGCGCCGTATCGGCGCGCGGTGCGATCAGGCGTCCCGGCGCATAAACGCGGACGGCCTGCCTGCCGACGTCGAAGCCGATCACAAAGAGATCCGTTTCCATCGTCGGCGTGACGTTGTGTGCAAGCACCGGTGCGGTAACGCCCGGCGCGACGAGGCCGACGAGATCGCCCGGATAACTCGTCGGTGCAACACGGGCTTCGACCTCGGTGCCGTCGGCGAGCGTCACCTTGGCAGCCGGGTTGTCGGCGACCATGTGGCGGTTGGTCACAAGAAGGCCGTCGCCGATCACGACGGCGCTGCCGATGGGTTCGAACGACGAAATCATGACGACGCTTTCCGCTGCCTTGCAGACGGGCACGGGGGCGCGGCAAGACTGTGCTGCTGCGGATCCGCCAAGGGCGGTGGCGATAAGTACCAGTCCGGCAATGAAAAGATGTCGCATGCTCAGAGGATACCGTGCGTCCGCGCCCAGACAAGAAGCATGAACGCCCCCGCGGCGCCGAGCGTACCAGCGCCGATATGGCGCTTGAAGACGAAGAACAGGAGGAAGCCGAACGCGGTCGCGCCGAGCCGGTCCACCAACAAGGTATCCTCCAGTACGCCGACGGGCAGAAACAGGATGCGCGAGATCAGCGCCGCCAGCAGGCCGTAGGCCACGCACGACACCCATTGCAGGACCCGGCTTTCGGGATCGATGCGGGCCGCGATCATCGTGCCGAGTCCACGCCAGAGATAGGTCGAGGCAATGGCCAGGAACAGCAGTGCCCAGATGCCGGTTGCCGACATTTCCTGGATGCCGCTGCTCATGTCCTTGCTTTCAGGTATTGGTCGGTGAAATGGCCGACGCTGCCGGCGATGATACCGGCGAGCGGGAGGCTCCATTCCGGTGTCAGCAGGTAAGCCGGCGGGCCGACCACCGCACCCGCCGCGAACGCCAGAAGGCCAGCACGGGCGCGCATGGCGGCGAACACGAACGCGAAGTAGATCGGGTTCAGGAACACCAGCGATACCGTCACGAAGAACGGTAATGCCTCGGCCATCAGAAATCCCGCAGACACACCCACCGCGCCGGCAATCAGGCAGATCGTCGAAAAGCCGGCATAGAACGCGCCCCGCTGATCCGGCGTCAGCTCCGGCACCCGGCGCATCAGACCGACCCAAGTGTTGACGGACATGAACTGGACCCAGAGATATCGCCAGCGCCAGCCGCTTCCGGAGCCGCGGAACAACGCGGCCAGCGAGATACTCATCGGCAGAAACCGCATGTTGGCGAGAGAGACACCGATCATCATCGACACCAGCGGCGCGCCCAGCAGCATGTATTCGATGAACGCGACCTGGCCCGGCAGGCCCCAGATCCCGAGCGTCGAGACGATGCCGAACGCAAGGCTCAGGTCCGCGGAATGTACCAGTGCGCCGTAACCGACCATGCTGGCGGCGACCATGAACGCGGGCAGGCTGAAGCCGTCGCGAAGTCCCCGGCGGAACAGCGTCCAGACGGCAATGTCCTGGTTTTCGGCGGTGGAAATAGCGATCCCCTTTTTTCCGTTCGGCCATGCTGTCGCAAAGAGGCGGCAGCCTTAAATGTCAAATTTCCTGCATTTTTCTCGAAAACGAGACAAATAAGTCCAATTAATTGCGTAATATGCGCAAAACTGCTTTGCTTTGAGTGCCGTGGCCTAGATTTGGGAGGATCGCATGCCTGACGGAGACACACTGCCGCACATTACCCCGCCGGATACGGGCTCTGCGCTCGGTAAGGGCATGACCGTGCTGTCCGTTATCCTGACCGCGGAAAAACCGCCCAGCCTGAACGACATCGCGGAACGAACGAACCTGCCGCGGCCGACGGTATTTCGCGTCGTCAAACAATTGGAAGAGACGCTGATGATCACGCGTGCACCGGATGGGGATAAATACCTCGTTGGCCCCAACCTGATGTCGCTGGCCACCGATGCGATGTCGGCCTTTGTGCACGCGTCCCCGGTCCGGGCCATCCTGAGCGGGTTGGTCCATGAACTGGGCGAGACCTGTAATCTGGGCGTACTCGACCGCGACAGCGTCGTCTATATCGACCGTGTCGAATGTTCCTGGCCGCTGCGTTTGCAGATGGGGGTCGGCACGCACGTGTCGCTTCATGCAACGGCGCTTGGCAAGCTTCTGGTTGCGCATCTGCCGACACGAAGCCGCCGCCGCGTCATCAATGCAGCGCCGTTGCAGCGGTTTACGGATTTCTCGATCACCGATCCGAAGTTGCTGGAAGCCGAGTTCAAAATGATCCGCCGTCAGGGGTATGCCTGCAACAACGAGGAAAACACGATCGGCATTATCGGCATCGCGGTTCCGGTGTTCGATGCCAGAAACCGGGTTGTCGCCGGGCTTTCGGTGCATGCGCCGGCGGCGCGGATGTCGATGCAGACGGCGGTTTCCAAGCTTGATCGCTTGCGCGATACCGCGCGGCAGATCGAACAGATCATGCGCGAACTGACGGAAACGCCGAACGCGAACAAGGATGCGGCGGAATGAGCCTGACGCCCGAGCAACGCGGCAAGCTGACATTGGTGACCGGCGTCATCGGCGCCGATACGCACATCGTCGGCAACCGCATTCTGTCGATGGCGCTGGAAAAAGAAGGGTACAAGGTGGTCGCGCTCGGTGCCCTGACCCCGGCCGAGGATTTCATCAAGGCGGCGATCGAAACCGCTGCCGACGCGATTCTCGTCTCGTCGCTATACGGGCAGGGGGAACTGGACTGCCGGGGCTTCCGCGATATGTGCATCGAGGCGGGGCTTGAGGATATTACGCTGTACGTGGGCGGCAACCTGGTGGTCGGCAAGCAGAGCTGGAACGACGTGGAGGCGCGTTATCGCGAGATGGGGTTCAACCGCGCCTTTCCGCCCGGCACACGGACACCGGACGTCGTCGACATGCTGGACCAAGACCTGAAAGGCCGGGCCGGAGGCGCGGCCGCATGAGCGGAGAAAGCGCCCTCCTGATCGACTTCGGCAGCACCTATACCAAGCTGCGTGCGATCGATCTCGACGCCGGGACAATCCTCGGTGCGGGGCAGGGGCCATCGACGGTCACCAGCGATATCAACGTCGGCCTGGATGCCGCGCTTGGCGATCTGGAAACGGCGCTGGGTTCGTTGCCCGATTTCCGCCACCGGCTGGCATCATCGAGCGCCGCAGGCGGTCTCGCCATGGTGACGGTCGGCCTGGTCAAGGAACTGACCGCCGAGGCCGCGCGCCTTGCGGCGTTGGGTGCGGGTGCCAAGCTGATCGGCGCACATGCCTATAAGCTGACGGACAAGGACGCGGCGGGCATTGCCGCGCAGAAGCCGGATATCCTGTTGCTGGCGGGCGGCACCGACGGTGGCAACGAAGAAACGATCCGCTGGAATGCAGAGAAACTGGCCGCCGCCGGTCTCGCCTGCCCGGTGATTGTCGCGGGGAACCGCGTGTGCGCCGATGATGTGGCAGAGACGTTGCAGGGCGCTGGCATCGATGCGCGCGTGGCCGGGAACGTCATGCCGGAATTCAACGTCCTTGATGTGGAGCCTGCACGGGCTGCAATCAGGGACGTTTTCATCGAACGCATTGTTCATGCCAAGGGGATTGACCGCGCTGAGGCGCGTTTCGATGCCGTCCTGATGCCGACCCCCGCCGCGGTGATGGAAGGGGCGCGGCTTCTGGCGGCGGGCAACGACGCGTTCCCCGGATGGGGCGATCTGCTGGTCGTCGACGTCGGCGGTGCGACGACCGATGTGCATTCCATCGCCGAAGGTGCACCGGTTTCCGGCAGCGTGATCCAGTACGGTCTTCCCGAGCCCTATGCGAAGCGAACCGTCGAGGGCGATCTCGGCATGCGGCACAATGCGCGCACCATCGTCGCCACGGCCGGTGAGGACGCTTTCGTGCGCGAAAGCGGATTTTCCGCCGACCGGATCGACGCGTTCCTGGCGGCGATCGAAGCGGACCCGGAGCGGTTGCCCGAGAATGACGACGAACGCGATTTCGATGCAGCCCTCGCCCGAAGCGCCGTCGCACGCGCCGTGAAGCGCCACGCCGGTCGAATCGAAATCAAGCAATCGGTCACCGGGCCGGTGACCGTGCAGTACGGCAAGGATCTGACCGCCGTCGGGACCGTGATTGGCACCGGAGGCGTACTGGTGCATGGCGATCAGGCAGACGACATTCTGCACGCGGCCCTGTTCGATGAGGAAGACGCACAATCGCTGCGGCCGAAGAAACCGAAGCTGATGATCGACAATGCGTATTCACTTTACGCCGTCGGCCTGCTGGCGGATGCGGCGCCCGACGCCGCACTGCGGTTCGCGCACAACAACATCGCCGGCAATCCGGCATCCGGGAAGGAAGGTATCCATGGCCGGTCACCCGCAGCTTGATCCGGACGGCCTGCCGTTTTCGGCGGATCGCATTCCGGACGATATTTTCGATGAGATGCGTGCGAGGAATCTCGCGCGTTGGCCGACCGGCGCCGAGATCGACCTTGACGAGGCGGCGGCCTATCACCTGGCCATGCCGAAACATAAGCAGCTCGGCTGGGTGATGCGCCGCGCCGACGAGGAAGGGCGCTGCCTGACGCAGCCGCGCGGCGGGTTCGGGACGCTGGAGTTGCAGAAGGAACTGATGACCTGCCTCGACAAGGACGGTCATGCCGACATCGTGCCGACCACGACGGACAGCTATACCCGGAACGAACAGTGGGAAAACGCCGCGAACGGCATCGAAGAATCCAAGAAGGCCGGACGTTCGATGCTCAACGGTTACCCGATGGTGAACTACGGCCCCAAGGTGACGCGGCAACTGGTCGAAGCCATCGACAAACCGGCGATCGTTCTTTCCGGCACATCGATGCCGCGCCTGACATCGGAAGTCGGCTTCGCTGCCGGGTATTCGGGTTATCTCGGATCCGGACTAGCCTACACGGCGTCGTATACCAAGGAAGTGACCATCGAGCAGGGTATCCGGAACTATCAGTACCTCGACCGTCTCGCCGCCCGCTATCAGGACCTGGGCGTCGAACTGCACCGGCGTCAGCCGGGGTTCCTGACCGGCACCAACATTCCGCCGTCGATTGCGATTCTGACCTGCATCATCGATGCGCTGCTCGCGGCCGGGCAGGGGGTGAAGAACTACGGTCTCGAACTCGGCCAGACGCTGCACCTCGTGCAGGATGCGGCGGCGATCAGGATGGCGCGCGAACTGACACAGGAATATCTGCAGAGGCTCGGCCATGACGACATCTTTACGCCGGTGACGTCGTTGCATTGGATGGGGGCGTGGCCTTACGACGACGCGCAGTGCGAGGCCCTCGTTGCCTACGGCGGCACGCTCGCCGCCATCGGGGGCGCCGTCAGCGTGACGACCAAGTCATCGCACGAGGCGTTCGGGATCCCGACCCCGGAGGCAAATGCAGCCGGTCTCCGGACGACGCGGATGGCGGTCTATCTTGCGCGGCACATCCGCCTCGACGATATGCCGGAATTCAAGACCGAGTGCAATATGATCGCGCGCGAAGTCAGACCGGTAATGGACAAGATTCTGGAGATGGGCGACGGCGACGTTGCCATCGGCACCATCCGTGCCTGCGAGGCGGGCGTCATGGATATCCCATGGTCACCCAGCAATCACATGAAAAGCCGCGTCATGCCAGCGCGCGATGCGGACGGGTACCTGCGCATTTTCGACTGCGGTGAGATGCCCATCCCGAAGGACGTGATGGACTATCACCACGACAAACTGCGCGAGCGTGCGGCGCGGGACAATTTGCCGTTCGATCACGAGCTCGCTGTCTCCAGCGTCTACGAACTGTCGGAAAATCTGGAGACCCTGATCCCGTTCCCGTGGGCGGCGGAATAAACGAAAAGAAGCTTGGGAGAGTGAGATGACCATGAACGCGATCCGCGTCAATGCCTATGGCGGCGCCGATGAGCTGAAGTACGAATCCGGCGTGCCGACACCGGCGCCCGGGCCGGGGGAGGCCTTGGTCAGAACAGAGATTGCCGGTATCAACTTCATTGATGTCTATGTGCGGGGCGGCGTTTATCAGCGATCCGAAACCTATAAGAACACGCCGCCGTTCGTGCCGGGCATGGAAGGTGGCGGTGTCGTCGAAGCGGTCGGCGACGGCGTCGACAACGTGAAGCCGGGCGACCGCGTTGCATATTGCCTGGTGCTCGGCAGTTACGCCGAATTTGCCACGGTGCCGGCATGGCGTCTTGTGAAGATACCTGATGACGTCAACATGGGTGATGCCGTGACGCTGATGCTCCAGGGCATGACGGCGCATTACCTGAGCCATTCGCTTTTTGAACTCGGTCCCGGCAAGACCGCCCTCGTGCACGCGGGCGCGGGCGGCGTCGGCCAATTGCTGACGCAGATTGCGCGCCTTCGCGGTGCCCGAGTCCTGACCACCGTGTCGACGCCCGAGAAAGCTGAAATCTCCAAAGGGCACGGCGGTGAGCCGATTTTCTATCGCGACGAAGATTTTGCCGAGCGCGCACTTGAGATGACGAACGGTGCCGGGGTCGACGTGGTCTATGACGGCATCGGCCAGGCGACCATTGCGGGGTCGATGAAGGCGTGTCGCCGGCGCGGGACCGTCGCCCTGTTCGGCGGTGCGTCGGGCGCGGTGAAATCCATCGATCCGCTCGACCTCGCGGAAGCCGGGTCGATCTTTCTGACCCGGCCGCACCTTTGGGATTATACGTTCGATGCCGAAGAAATCGCCTGGCGGGGAAAAGACCTGTTCGGCTGGGTCGCCACGGGTAAGTTGAAGGTCAACATCGACCGGCACTTCCCGCTCAGCGATGCCCGTGCGGCACACGAATATCTTGAGGCGGGAAAGACCCGCGGCAAGCTGCTGCTCGATGTTTAGTGTCGCGGCTACTCTGCGCCGCTTTCCATGGCTTCGGCGAAGTTTTGTTTGGTCTTCCGGATAAGATCGAGAGCTTCCCGCGAAAAATCGACGACAATGAGGATGTGATTCACGTTGCTCCCGTTGTTGGAGAGCGGCAGCCGAATCGTGGTGTGCGAATGCATGTAACCGCCGACGGCCAGGAACGAATAATGCCACCCCATCGGGGCGCGTTTTTCGATCACGGCCCGATGATCTTCCAGGACCTGACGGCCGAACTCCGGCGGGCTCAGGTCGTAGGGGTGGCGAGACGTCATGTCCGCACCGTGAATCAGCGTCAAGTTGCTGCCCCAATAACGGAAGATGCTTTTCTCCAGCGGCTCATATACGTCAACGACCATAGTCGTCGGCAGTAGGTTGGCCGGCAGGCTGATCAGGTCAAACTCCGACCATGACGGCGCCATGCGTTCGCCCCGCAGCGCGTCCCAGTATTCGTGGACGGCCTTCAGGTCTGACGGTAGATCGCTGATCCCGACGTTGATGGTGCGCATAGACGCAGAAATGGAACTGTCCCCCCGAACTGTCCCCCCGAACAGTGTGACGTAATTCATGTCGCTCAATCGGGAATTTGCAATGGCGAATTTAGTTAAATAATTCGCCTCAGATGCTCATGAAAGCCCGGCGAATCATATTGAGCCCGCCGACGAAGATGATGATCAGCAGCACCTTGCGAAAGAGTGCTTCGTTGATATAGCGGCGGATGCGCTCGCCGATCATGATCCCCGCCATGGCCGGTATGCATGCGGCTGCCGAAAGCCAGAGCATATCATCTGCAAGAATGCCGTTGTCGTAATAGAACAATGCGAGCGGCACAGAACCGAGCAGATACAGGAAGGAAATCGATGCGACCCACATCTCCTTATCTGCACGCAAGAGAAAAAGAAACATCATGATTGGCGGCCCCCAGACCACAGTCATGCCGCCCATCAGACCGGCAATGACGCCAACAATAGGACCGACGATTTTTTCAGTGCGGGGCGTAAGTGGCGGCGCGTCGGGTTTGTAGAATTGAGTCGCGGTAAACACGATGGCGGCGCCGCCGATCACGAGAAACAGTACCCAACTCTCGACGCGGGTGGCCAGCAATGAGCCGGTATAAAGAAAGATCAGAAACACGATCGCCATGAACCAGAAGCGCCGGACCGGTATCAGGATATTTCTCGCGCCGAAGGCTTGCCACACGTTGGTGACGACGATGGATAGAATGATCGCGGCCAGGCCGGTCCGTGGCTCGACAAAGTTAAGTGCGATCGACAGCGTTACGATCGGCAGCGCGACGCCGCTGATGCCCTTGGCAATTCCGCCCATGAAAATCGCGAAGGCGAGGAGTATGACGATGTCGGCCGGCAGTCCAAACACGGATCAGAACTCGCCGAACTGCGCCGTCTCAACGACGAAGCTTTTGTGATCTGCGAGGTCGGGCATCGCGGCAGGCAATCGAACAGCGCCATTCTGGACGGACATCGGGTCCGCGAAGAGCGAACGCGTCGGTTTCAGAAACCCGTTCATTTCACCGGCGTTGTCGATCATGTGATGCGCGACGCAGCATTCCATCCAGCAGCCGATATCGGCGGCGACGCCGTTGCCGAGGACAGGCTGCATGCCGAAATCTCGGATCATCTGCAGCTGGGTCACCAGGTCGTCGATGCTGCCCGCCTTCATCAGTTTCAGTTTGATGTAGCTGACGCCGCCCATCTTTGCGGCACGTTCGATCTCGCGTTTGCCGTAAATGCTTTCGTCCAGCATGAACGGTACGTTGGTGACTTCCGCAATGGCCTTTGATGCATCCCAGTCGTCCATGTGACACGGCTGCTCCAGAAGTTCCACGCCCGCTGGATCGACGCAGGAGGCGAATTTGACGCCGTCGTCTCTTGAATAGCCCTGATTGCCATCGATACGTATGCGGACGCCTTCGGGGAGGCAGGACTGGATGAATGCCGTCCGTTTCAGATCGTCGTCCACGTTCCAGCCGATCTTGACCTTGATCGTGCTGTAGCCCGCAGCAACATGCCCGTCGATTTCGGCCTTGATGCCTTTCTCGTCCATCGCACCCAGTATCGCCAGCAGGGGCACGTCAACGTCATCGCCGGGTGACAGCAACGGGTGGCCCTCAAGCATTTCGATCGCGCTGACCAGCGCCGTGACCGTGAACGGTGCATCGTGATGATGGCCGAGCGCCGTGGCCTTCGCGGCCTCGTACGATCCGCCTGACATGGCTGCGGCGAGCTGCTGCATGGCCTGCCAGCAGCCGTCGACGGTTTCCGGCGTGTAACCGGTCAGGATGGTCGCTTCGCCGAAGCCGCGGTTGCCGTCGTCGTCGATAATTTCCGCAATTACGGTGTCGAATGCGGTGACCGGTCCGAAGGCAAGTTTGTAGGGCACCGTCAGCGGCAGCTGAAGGCGTTCGAGGCGAATTCCTTTGATGCGGTCCGTCGGCACGTGATGCTCTCCCTTGGCCGCCTTTTGTCCCGGTTGTCACCGGCGTGGCGGCTCCCTAACATCGCCACCATATTAGAGACGAAAGGTTCGGTCATGCCACGAGGAATAGATCATCTCGTTTTGTGCGTTAACGACCTGAAAAAGGCGCGCGCGCATTACGAAAAACTGGGCTTTACCATGACGCCCCAGGCACAGCACCCGTTCGGCACCGGCAATACGCTGGCGCAGCTGCAGGGCTGTTTCCTCGAGGTCCTTGCGGTGACCCAGCCCGAAGACATCACGGAAGCCGACGGCGATAGTTTTTCGTTCGCTGCGTTCAACCGTGATTTTCTCTCAGGCCGGGAGGGGTTTTCCATGCTGGTGCTCGACAGCGCGGACGAAAAAGCCGATCGCGCCGAGTTTCTGGAGAGAAACCTGCATGTTTACGCACCATTTGAGTTCCAGCGGCTTGCCAAGCTGCCGGACGGCAGCGAGGAAACGGTCGGTTTCTCGCTGACCTTCGTGGGTGACGAAAGTCTGCCGGACCTCGGCTTTTTCACGTGTAAGCAATGGCGTCCGGACCTGTTCTGGAAAGAGGACTATCAAAAGCACGCCAATGGCGCGGAGACGATCGATGAGGTTTTTCTCGTCACGCCGGAACCGTCCGCGCCGGTACAGTTTCTCGCCACGTTCGCCGATGCAACGGATTTCGAGGTGGACGAAGGGATCGCGCGCATCCGGACGGAGCGGGGCGCGCTCGGCGTCTACACTCCGGCTGCCTTCGAGAACAGATTCCCCGGCGCGTTCGATGCGGCGCACTTTGCCGCGCCTTGCCTTGCCGGGTTCGCCGTCAAAACCGCGAATGCCGAAAAGGCGGCCTCGCTTTGGCGTGAAAACGGTCTCGATGTCCACGATACGAACGGCGTCCGCTGGTTACACCCCACCGATGCGTTCGGGTGTGTGATCGCCGCTGTACAGGCGTCGGGATAGCATGAATAAAAATCAAGTATCTATATGATAAATCAATGTAATTTCATGCTTTTGGCTGGCTAAGTGCCGGGTGCGGGCGTATAACCGTGCCATGAGCAACACCATCAAAGTTTCCGTATGGCGCGGTGCCGAGGAAGGCGAATTCGAGAGCTTCGAGGTGCCTCGTCAGCCGTCCCAAACCGTTCTCGATGTCATCACTTATATTCAGCGCAACATCGACACGACCCTGAGTTACCGCTTTGCCTGCCGTGTCGGTGTTTGCGGGTCGTGTGCCATGACTGTCAACGGACGGCCGCGCTGGACCTGCCGTACCCACGTCGACAAGGTGGCGACGGACGGGACGCTTCAGGTGGCACCGCTCAGGAACCTGCAGGTCGTTAAGGACCTCGCCTGCGAGATGACCGACTTCTTCGACAAGCTGGACCGCGCCGAAGGCAAGTTTCATCCGACCAAGACCCGTCATGACGATTTCGACTTCATCACACCGGATGACAAAAAGCGAAAGCAGGCCTCTGCGGGGATCGAGTGTATCGGCTGCGGCGTCTGCTACGCGGCCTGCGATGTCGTCGACTGGAACAAGGATTACCTCGGTCCCGCGGCGCTCAACCGCGCCTGGACGCTGGTCAATGATGAGCGCGATGGCGGCAACGATGTGCGTCTCGCCGCGGTCGCCGGTGACGCCGGCTGTCATGCCTGCCACTCGCAGCAGGGCTGCGTCGAGCATTGCCCGAAACACCTGAGCCCCACCCATTCCATTGCCGGTCTCAAACGGGAAACCGCGAAGGCGGCGTTCAAGGGGCTGCTCGGCGGGAGCGACTGATGGCAAGTGCACGCGTGGAAACCAGGCTCTGGGTGTGGCAGCGGCTAAGTGCCGCCGTCTTGGGCCTTTGCGTTCTCGTGCATCTGGGCATGATTATCTATGCGGTGCAGGACGGCCTCAGCGCAGCCGAGATCATCACGCGCGTGTCCGGTAACGCGGTCTGGTTCGTGTTCTATGCCGTCTTTATCGTTGCCGTTGCGGTGCATGCCCCGATCGGCGTGCGCACCATTCTGAACGAAATGACGGGGCTGAGTCCGAAAGCGACGCATCTGATCATGGCGGTGTTGTGTCTCGTCATTCTGGTGATGGGGTTCCGCGCCGTGATCGGTCTTTATCAGGCGGGTGCCGGGCTATGAAGGTAGCCGCTCACCGCAATCATCCGCATTATTGGGCGTTTGTCCTGCATCGCGCTTCAGGACTGCTGTTGGCGTTGTTCTTGCCGGCCCACTTTTACGTGCTGGGCCTAGCCATCGAAGGGGCGGCGACCCTTGACGGTTTTCTGAGTTGGGCCGAAACGCCCGTCGCCAAGTTGTTCGAGACCGCGCTCGTGATCCTGCTCGCGGCGCACCTGACCGGTGGTGTGCGGTTGCTCATACTGGAATTCGTCGGCAGCCGGGAAAGCTCGCGTATCGCCGTTGCCGTGGGCACCGGAATCGCGGTCTGCACAGGTCTGATCTTTCTGCTCAATGGGACCTGAGATTGCCATCATCCTGCTTGGGGCCTTCGCGGCGTCGTTCGTCGCGGGTGCGGCCGGGTTTGGCGATGCGCTGGTCGCCGCGGCAATCTGGTTGCAGTTCTTTTCGCCACCCGATGCCGTGCCGCTGATCGTCACCTGTTTCTTTGCAATGCATATCGTCATGCTGGCATCGATGAAACGGCGGCTGGATTTCCGTCACCTGTGGCCATTTCTGGTCGGCGGCGCGATCGGTGTGCCGATCGGCGCGCAGTTGCTCAAGGTCGTCGAGCCCGGCACGTTCAAGCTGGTCGCGGGCGCAGGACTGGTAGCCTATGGCACGGTGATGCTGGCACTTGCCAATCTGCCGGTGATTACGCGCGGCGGACGGGCGCTCGACGGTGCGATCGGCTGGGTCGGCGGGGTGCTCGGCGGGTTCGCGGGGTTGTCCGGTTTCATTCCCGCCATTTGGTGCACGCAGCGTGGTTGGCCGCGTGAACAGGCGCGCGGTGTCACGCAGCCCTATATCCTGGCGATGCACGGCATGGCGCTCGGCTGGCTGGCGTTGGGCGGCCTGGTGACGCCGGTGACCGCGAACCGGTTTCTGATCGCCGTCCCGGCTATTGCTATCGGCGCCTGGATCGGTATCAGACTCTATGGCCACTTCAATGACAAGCGTTTCCGGCAATGCGTGTTGGCGCTTCTGATTGTCGCCGGTGCGCTGCTCTTGCTCAATCCGGGAGGACGCTGACATGTCCAAAAATATCCAGATCGAAGAAACCAAGACCGATGTGCTGATCCTGGGCTCGGGCGGTGCCGGATTGTTCGGTGCGTTGCACGCCAAGGCAGCCAACCCCGACCTGGAGGTGACGGTCGCGGTGAAGGGATTGCTCGGCAAGTGCGGCTGCACGCGTATGGTGCAGGGCGGTTACAACGTCGCACTGGCGCCGGGCGACAGCACGGAACGCCACTTCATGGACACGGTCGAGGGCGGCAAATGGATCAACCGCCAGGACCTGGCTTGGACACTGGTCGAACAGGCACAGGTCCGTATCCGCGAACTGGAAAACGAACTTGGCTGTTACTTCGACCGCAACCCGGACGGCACCGTGCACCAGAAGGCGTTCGCCGGGCAGACGTTCGATCGTACCGTTCACAAAGGCGATCTGACCGGGATCGAAATTATCAACCGGCTGGCCGAACAGGTCTGGGCACGTGATATCAAGCGGATGGAGGATCATCGTGCCGTGGCGCTCATTCCGGCCAACGACGGAACGCGGATAGCCGGCGTGCTGATGATCGACATGCGTTCCGGTGCGTTTCGTATGGTGCGTGCGGGCGCGGTGCTGCTCGCCACCGGCGGCGGGCCGACGATGTACAAATTTCACACGCCCAGCGGCGACAAGACGTGCGATGGAATGGCGATGGCGCTCCGCCTCGGGCTCACGCTTCGCGACATGGAGATGGTGCAATTCCATCCGACGGGGCTTATCGCGGGCGAGGACACGAGGATTACCGGCACCATCATCGAGGAGGGGCTTCGCGGTGCCGGCGGATATCTGCTCGACGGCAACCTCGAGCGCTTCATGCACAAGTACGACGAGCGCGGCGAGCGGGCGACCCGCGACATCGTCAGCCGCGGCATGTTTCAGGAAATGCGCGAAGGTACCACCGCAAAGCACGGCGGTCTCTACATCACCATGAAGCACCTGGATCCGGCCATGGTGAAGAAGAACTTCAAGGGCATGGTTGAACGTTGTGCGGACTGCGGCTTTGATCTCGTCTCGGGCAATGTCGAGGTCGTGCCGACGGCGCATTATATGATGGGTGGCGTCGTGTTCGAGCCCGACTGTACCACCGAAATCCCCGGCCTTTACGCTGCCGGTGAAGACACCGGCGGGGTACACGGTGCCAATCGGCTCGGCGGCAACGGTGTCGCCAATTCGACCGTGTTCGGCGGTATTGCGGGCGACACCATTGCCGGGGCGATCAACGCCGGCATGGCGCTGCCCGAACCGGACCGCGACGCGATTGAAGCCGCGATCGGGCTGTGCCGTCAGCCACTCGAGCGGCCGGCGGCGGGAATCGATCAGGTCCGCACAAAGTTGTGGCACCACATGTGGGAGGATGCGGGGATTGTCCGTGACGCCGCGAGTCTTGCGCGCGCCGGGGCCACGCTCGACGATCTGGATGCGGAACTGGATACGATCGGGGTCGACGGCGGCAATCTTGCATACAACCTAACGTGGCATGATTGGCTCAATCTGAAGAACCTGATCCTTGTTTCGAAGTCCGTTGTTGCGGCGGCGACAGCGCGCGAAGACAGCCGCGGCGCTCACTTTAGGGCCGATTTCCCGGATGTGCGCGACCTTGAAAACTCGACCTTTACCGTGGTCCGGTTGGAAGACGGGAAAATTACGTTGGGTACAGCACCGGTCGATTTTTCCCGGGTCAAGCCGGGGGAGAGTTTGCTGGACGAAAGCGCCGCCTGATGGGCGTTTCGACCGGATACGGGTTTTCCACAGTGGCTTTATTTTCGTTTCGAGGTTGCTAATCCCCGTAACGCTCTAACATATAAAGAGAAATTCACATTTTCCTGGCTCTTTGCCGCGGCCGAATAAGGTATGCGTTCAACCTAATTAATGGTGCGCGGGTTACGTATAGGCGGCATGTTTCTCAACCGTTTATTGAAACCCGGCAACGGACATGACTTCGCAGCGCGAAACTCGACGCATCTGGTTACGAACCGGGCCGTTGGCCATTGCGGTCATCGTGTCGATGTCGGCGCTCGCGTTCGTCAGTATAGCAATCCTAGATGGTGTCAGTGAACGTCTCATTCGCCAGCAGGCGGAGCGGGAAGCGATCGCGTGGGCGGCATACATCGGCACATCCATTGAGCGTATTGAAGCCATCGCAAGCGGGGATCAGCCGACCCTCGCCGAGCGGGATTTTCTGGAACGGGTCAGCAAGTTCGGCGATATCTTCCGCTATAAACTGTTCGATGCGAAAGGGCATCTCAGGGTCGTTTCCGACAGCTTCACAATGGGCAGCGCGGATCCGGAGGACCTTGGCGAACACAACGCCACTGCAGCGCGGGTCATCTCGACACTCAAACCATATGCCTCGGTTAACGACGGCACGAACAAATCGAACCGCCCGGACATATATGTCGAAGCTTATGTCCCGATCATGAAGAATGGGAAGGTCGTTGCGATTTCCGAGGTCTATATCGACGAAACCAGCACGTCGGCGCAGATCAAAGAGGACTTTGCGATCTTCGGCGTCATCATCGCCGGGCTGACGCTGGTAATCCTTCTGGTGCCGTTGTGGGCACTCCGGCTCGTCACCGTTGAACTCAGAAAACGCAATTTCGACCTGAACCTGGAACGCGCCCGCGCCGTTCAGGCCGAAAACGCGAAGTCGGCATTTCTTGCGAACATGAGCCATGAACTGCGCACGCCACTGAACGCGATCCAGGGGTTGTCGGAGATGATGATCCGCGGCGATCTGGGTGCGCTCGAACATCCAAAATACCTGGAGTACTCCAAGGACATCAATTTCTCCGCTGGCCATTTGCTGAAACTGGTGAACGATATCCTTGATCTTTCCAAGATTGATGCCGGCAAATACGAGCTTGAGGAGCGGGAACTCGATCTCTGTACCGCCGTCGGCGATGCGCTTCGGATTGCACGCGCCTGGTCCAACGCGGACAAACTGGTCATCGGTTCCGACATCACCATGGACAAGTTTGTGATCCGTGCCGACGAACGTGCGATCAAGCAGATCCTGCTTAACCTGCTGTCGAATGCCGTGAAATTTACGCCGGCCGGTGGCGAGGTCACGGTGACCGGAAAAATGGACGATGACGGTAACGGTGAATTCAGCGTCAGCGATACCGGATTCGGCATTCCCGAGAAGGACCTCAAGGATATCCTCGAACCCTTCAACCAGCTGCGCAGGCCGGCCAGTCTGCAGAGCGAGGGCACGGGGCTGGGTCTCAGTCTCGTCAAGTCGATGGTGGAACTCCATGGCGGCACGGTCGTGATTGCGAGCCAGGTGGGCAAGGGGACGACGGTGACGTTCACCATCCCGAAAGAGCGGATCGTCTCCGGCACCGCCACGAAATGACCTTTTTTGCGGCCAGACCTTGCCGCAATCGTGATCGATGATGTGACCGTCCGCAATGCCGGACCCGGATGACGTTTATCCGGCCATGCCTTATCGGGAGGTTGTCATGCATACGATCCGTGTCTCCGGCGATATCGACTTCCGCCGCATCAACGAAACCCGTCAGCTTTTGCTGAAGAATCTGACCGACAGCGACGGTCTCGTCGTCGATATGTCCGACGTCTACCGCATCGACAGTGCCGGCCTTGCCGGCCTGGTCGAGGTGTTGCAGGCGGCCAGGGTGTCGGGTCGCAGTTTCCGTCTCTCGAAGGTTCGCGACGGCGTCATGCGGGTGATCCGCTTCGCCCGGCTCGAAAAAGTGTTCTTCGACGCCGAAAAAGACGGGCGCATTCCCAGCGAAGGTTTCCGGGCCGTCGCCTAACCCTTCATCATGTCATCGATATGGAAGCCCTGAAATAGGGTGATACCGAGGTCGTGACCGACCTGTATCCCGAGATCGTCATCGACGCGCGCGAGGATGAACTGCGTGCCGCCCTCCTGCATGGCCTCGATTTCCTTGCTCAGGTTCTGCAGGACGGTCTCGGCCCCCTGACGCCAGAATATCTTGGCGTAATTCGCGTTCAGCCGGTTCATGTTGACGATGCCCACCGTCTCCGGGAACACCGCGTCGACGGCGATGCGGCCCTTGCGCGAGGCAATCAGGTTCGCGGCCACCTCGTACTCGTCGTACTGCTGAAGCACGTTCGCCTGACGGAACTCGAACACCATGTTGTCGAACGTATTGTCGTCGGCCTCTTCGAGGAATGCCTGGAACGCCCGCGTAAACACGGACTCCACGTTGAGGTTGATCGAACATGCGGCGCGGCCGGGATTGGCGTCGCCGAACGCATCGAGCAGCAGGCGGTCGAGCGTAATGGTCAACTGGTTGAAGATGTTGCCGCTGCCACGAAGTTCGACATCGAGAAACACGTGCGACTTGAGCGCGTCCATGCCGACAAAGTACTCATGCATGAAATCCTGGGGCGGGCCGCCGGGCAGAATCTCCACCATCTTCTGGTGGCGGACGAACACCTTGGCGAATGATCCCCGGCCGATCTGCTGGTTGACCTCGACGACGCGCTCGATGTCCTGTTCGCCAAGGCGCCGAAGCTTGCGGCGCTGCTGCGCGGCCTTTGCAGGACCGCCGCCTTCGCCTTTGTCGATTTCCTCGTATCGCTCCACGAAGCGGATCGCGTTTGGCAACTTGAAGCGGAGATCGATCGGGCGCAGCAGCCGCGACTGGTCGATCAGGCCGAACTGGTCGGGGAAATACTCCTGGATCAGACGCAGCAGTTCGACCTTGGCGTCGGTGAACAGCGAGACCTGGTTGTATTCCGTGATTTTGACGAGGCATGCCCTGTCGGTATGGGACAGGGCGTAATCCTGCGCATGATGCCGCAACCGGAATGCGGCCACCATCTTGTTAAAATCGGTCCAGAAACTTGGCTCGGCGTCGTCGGTCGCAAGCACACCAAGAGATATCAGCAGCAGGGTATTGTGCTCCTGCGACTGTTTTCCCCAGTTTCGTAACAGTTTAAGCAGATCACCCGCATTCTGCGAGCGTTGCGGTTGCCCCTCGGTACTCAACGTGCTCCCCCGAAAACGTTCTCATGCCACTATGACACAGACGCGAAACCGAGGGTAGGCCTAGGAATCCGGAGCGCGTGTGATAAGGGTCACAGTTTTGGGGCGTCAGATGCGAATCTTCTCGTTTTTCGGATCAAACAACGGTGTGAGCGAGGCCTTGGCGGCGAATTTCTCGCCGCAGACCTCGATCTCGAACGTGCCCGCGTCGATGAAGGCCGCGTCGACGCCTGCCGTATTCTTGACGTAGCCAAGCCCGATCGCGCCGCCCAGCGTATGACCATACATGCCCGACGTCAGGTACCCGACGATGGTGCCGTCGCGATGGATCGGTTCGTTGTGATAGAGCAGCGGCACCGGGTCCTCGAGCTGGAACTGGACGAGGCGCTGCTTCGCACCCTCTTCCTTTTGCCGCAGCACCGCGTCGCGGCCGATGAAGTCGCCCTTGTCCGGTTTGACGGCGAACATCAGACCTGCTTCGAGCGGCGTTTCTTCTTCCGAAATATCGTGTCCCCAATGCCGGTACGCTTTCTCCATGCGCAGTGAATTCAGCGCATGCAGGCCGGCCGGCTTTAAACCGTGGTTCTCGCCGGCCTCGACGACGGTCTCGAAAATGTGGGGTGCGAATTCGGTGGGGACGTAAAGCTCCCATCCCAATTCACCGACATATGTGATCCGCGACGCGCGGACGAGACCCATGCCGAGTTCGATCTCGCGCGAATGCGCGAACGGGAAAGCCTCGTTCGACAGATCGTCCGGGCTGACGGACTGCAGCAGCGCACGGCTGTTGGGTCCCATGACACTGATCACGGCGTAACCCGAGGTGACATCGGTGGCGATACAATGCGCATCGTCCGGAATGTGGGACGTCAACCATTTGAAGTCACGGACCTGCGCGCCGGCACCCGTGACCACCAGGTAATCGTTCTCGGCCAACCGTGTGACGGTCAGATCGGCCTCAATCCCGCCGCGCTCATTGAGCCATTGCGTATAGACGATCCGGCCCGGTGTGACGTCGACGTCATTGGCGCAGATGTTGTTCAGGACCTTGCAGGCGTCGTTGCCCTGGACCCGGAACTTGGAGAACGAGGACTGGTCGAAAACGCCCACGTTTTCGCGCACGTTCCGATGCTCATCCGCGGAATGTTCGAACCAGTTTTGGCGCGTGAAGGAATATTCGTATTCCGGTTTGACCCCATAGGGCGCGAACCAGTTGGCGCGTTCCCAACCCGCAACCTCGCCGAAGCACGCACCCATGGTTTCGAGATGACGGTGCAGCGACGAACGGCGGACATCGCGGCTGGTTTTGTACTGATAGAACGGCCAGTGCGTTGCATAGAGAAGCCCGAGCGTTTCCGATACCCGGTCGTGCAGGTATTTGCGGTTCCGCATGAACGGCAGGTTACGGCGAATGTCGACGCCGTTGAAATCGCCCGGCGGATGGCCGTTGACGATCCAATCCGCCATCAGGCGGCCGACACCGCCGGCCGACTGTACGCCGATCGAGTTCATGCCCGCTGCGACGAACAGGCCCTCAAGTTCGGGCGCCGCGCCAAGGTGATAACGGTCGTCCGGCGTGAAGCTCTCAGGCCCGCAGAAGAAGGTCTGGATCCCTGCGTTCTCGAGCGCGGGCATGCGCCGGATGGCGTCTTCAAGGATCGGTGCGAAGTGATCGAAGTCGTCCGGCAGCTGATCGAAGCAGAAATCTTCGTTGATGCCGTTCATGCCCCAGGGTTTGGCCACGGTTTCGAAGGCGCCGATGAGAATCTTGCCCGCGTCTTCCTTATAATATGCCTGGTGATCGTAATCGCGATAGACGGGCAGGTCGGGCGTCACGCCGTCGAACGGTTCGGTAATAACATAAAAATGTTCGCACGCGTGCAGCGGCACCGCGACGCCGATGCGGCTTGCCAGTTCGCGCGTCCACATGCCACAGGCAAGAACGACATGATCGGCCATTACGGTCCCGGTGTCCGTTTCGACACCGGTCACTTTGTCCGCATCGACAAGGACGCGATTCACTTTCGTGTTCTCGAAAATCTGCGCGCCGCCCATGCGCGCGCCCTTGGCGAGTGCCTGCGTGATGCCGACCGGGTCGGCCTGACCGTCGGTAGGTATGAAGATGCCGCCGATCACGTCGTGAATCTCGATCAGCGGGTGATGTTCCTGGCACTCTTTCGGGCTCAGCACATCGACCTTGAGGCCGAACACCTTGGCCATATCGGCACGCCGTTTCAGGTCTTCCATGCGGCCTTCGTTGGTCGCCGTCGAGAGCGAACCGTTGACCTTGTAACCGACCGCCTGACCGGTTTCCTTTTCCAGTTCGAGATAGAGCTCCGCCGTGTACTTGGCGAGGTTGGTCATGTGGTGGTTGTCACGGAGTTGTCCGATCAGGCCGGCGGCGTGCCATGTCGTTCCTGAGGTAAGCTGCTTCCGCTCCAGCAGGACTACATCCGAAACGCCGATTTTGGTGAGGTGATAGGCAATCGAACAGCCGATGACGCCGCCCCCGACGATGACGACGCGTGCTTTGTTGGGAAGTTCCTTGGCCATGACGTATGCGTCCCTGATCTAAGAGTTAGTAAGTGGGCGGCGCGACGACCCAGAGAACCACGGTCTCCTGGTCCGTCGGGTTGCGCGATTTATGCGGTGCGGAAAGCGGGAAAGTGAACGAGTCGCCGGCACGCAGCCGGTGCAGCTTGCCGTCGACGATCAGCTCCAGTTCGCCGGAAATGACATAGCCGCCTTCCTCGCCGGTCTGGGCGTATTTCGCATCACCGGTTTCCGCGCCCGGTTGAAAGCGGCCGAGGATCATCTCGAACATGCCGTTGAGGCTTGGCGACAACAGTTCCTCCGTCACGCCGGTGCCGGGGAAATCGAGGCGTCCGCGATTCTCGCGCCTGACGATCAGGCCGTCCTCGTCGGAGGATTGTCCCGCGCCTTCGTTGCGGAAGAACCAGTTGACGCCGATACCGAGTTGCTCGGCGATCGCCTTCAGGTTGGGGATGGTCAAAGGCGACAGACCGCGCTCGACCTGGCTGACGTAGCCGACCGAGCGGCCGATGCGCGACGCCAGTTCTTCCAGCGTCAGACCGCGTGCTTTTCTGAGATCGCGGATCTCGGCGCCGATTTTGCGGGCGTTGTCGTCGATACCGGCAGCATCGTCTTTCGGCAATGTCTTCATGGCGTCATGAAACCCAGATAATATTTTTCAGTCAAATGAAAATTTTTTCAATATGTGCATGAGCGTTTTATTGTCACGGCGACAATGCCCTTGTTGCTGGCGGAAATCGGCTGCGGCTAGGTTTCCCGCATGGCTTTCGATACGTTCATCGCGCTGGTGATTTTCGCGTTCGTCGCCTCGGTCACGCCGGGGCCGAACAACATGATGCTGTTGGCGTCCGGTGTGAACTTCGGCTACCGGCGAACGATCCCGCATATGTTCGGGATTGCCGGCGGCTTTTTCCTGCTGCTGATCTGTGTCGGTGCGGGGCTGGGGACGTTGCTGACCACATTTCCAGCGGTGCATACGGGGCTCAAGATCGCGGGCGGGCTGTACCTGCTATATCTCGCATGGAAGATTGCGACGGCGGGGGCGCTCGGCGGATCGGAGAAGCGTCGCGAGCCGATGTCGTTCCTGGCCGCCGCGATGTTTCAGTGGGTCAATCCCAAGGCGTGGATGATGGGCGTCAGTGCCATGGCGATCTATACCGACCCGGCGGAGCCTTATCTGTCCGTGCTGCTGGTGGCCGTCGCGTTCGTACTCGTCAACTTCCCCAGCGTTTCCGTCTGGGCAGGGTTCGGCACGGCGCTGAGAGGCTTCCTTGCCGATGACCGGCGGCGGCGCATCTTCAATGGTGCGATGGGCGTTGTACTTGCGCTCTGCATCGTGCCGATGGTGCAGTAAGACGCATCCAATCCCGAGTTGTCTGCGTATCAAGACCGAGATGCGCGGATTAAGCCTTAAAATGAAGATCGGTGTCGCGGCGCTTGCGATGCTTATTGTTGCGCTGGTGCAGGGGTGCTCCGGTCTCGACATGGTCAACGCGGTCGCGCCGGATGGCGGCGTGGTGGAAACGCCCGGCATCGCGTACGGCGCACACCGGCGCCAGACGCTCGATCTTTATAAACCGGCGAATGTGTCCGGGCGGCTGCCGACGGTCTTGTTCCTTTATGGCGGCAGTTGGAAGCGTGGGCACAAGGAAGATTACGCTTTTGCCGGACGGGCCCTGGCGCGTGCCGGGTTCCTGGTCGCTGTCGCCGATTACCGGGTTTACCCGGAGACGATTTTTCCCGGTTTTGTGGAGGATGGCGCAAAGGCCGTTCGATGGCTCACCGAACATGCCGATGAACATGGCGGGAAGACCACGGGCATACACCTGATGGGACATTCGGCGGGCGCACACATCGCGGCGATGATTGCCCTCGATGCCGCTTATCTGAAAGCCGAAGGTCTGTCTCAGGACGTGCTCGGCCGCTGGGTGGGTCTTGCCGGGCCGTATGCGTTCTATCCCTCGAAGATCGACTACGTTGGGGCGATCTTCCAGCACTTGGACGACGAGAATACGGCGCGCCCGATTACATTCGTCAATGCCAAGTCGCCGCCGGCGCTGCTGCTTCATGGCGCCGACGACACCACGGTCATGCCGCGGAACTCGCGGGCGCTGGCAAGCGCGCTCAACACCGTCGGTGTGCCCGCGGTGGCGCGGTTTTATGACGGCATTGGCCATGCCCGGCTTGTGCTGTCGCTGTCCGATCCGTTCACCGGGTTTGCACCGGTATTGTTCGACAGCGTCCGGTTTCTGAAGACGGGTGCGTTCCCGGAAACGCGGACCGCCGACCGCAGTTGAGCGGCGGTTTGATTCACCCATCTTCGTTCCCATATGCATGAAAGGCACAGGGACACGGAGGAGGCATGACGTGACCCGCTGGATACCCAAATCGATCTTCGCCGCATTCATCGCCGCCTGCGTGATGGCCATCCACCCCGCATCGGGCAACGAGGCTTTGACCGACGGCATGGCTGCCGCGGCGAGAACGTTCCTGACCGGAATCGCACCGCGCACCGATGAGGCGTCATTCGCTTTTACCGACGAGGAACGCTTCGACTGGCATTACACGCCCCGGTCCCGCGACGGCATAAACGTCAAGGATCTCATCCCGCGACAACGCGACGACCTGAAGGAACTGATGCGCTCGACGCTCTCCGCGCAGGGCATTCTCAAGGCCGAAGCCATCATGGCGCTCGAAGGCATCCTCGCCGACATCGAGGGTTCGTCGCGCAGTTTTCGCGACCCGGAGAAGTATTTCGTCAGCGTGTTCGGCACGCCGGGGGAATACCCGTGGGGCTGGCGGTTCGAAGGTCATCACCTTTCGATCAACGTGACTGTGCCGGCGGCGGGCGAGGTATCGGTGACGCCGACGTTCCTCGGCTCGAACCCGGCGCGGGTGCCGTCCGGTCCGCACAAAGGCAAGTTCGTGCAGTATGACGAGTTTATTCTGGCGGTACGCTTGGCACGGTCCATGAAGCCGGAGCATATGCAGCAAGCGCTGTTGTCCGATCGCGCGCTCGGCAACATCGTCACCAATCCCGGGCGCGGCGATGCGCTCGAAACGCCGGAAGGGCTGCCGGTTACTGAACTCAGCAGCGCGCAGCGCAATGTCCTCACGCAGTTGATCGCGGCTTACGTCGGCATGGCGCGGGACGAGATCGGCCGGCCCTACATGCAGTTGGTGGAAGACGGCTGGGCCGAGACCCGGTTCGCCTGGGCAGGGCCGGTGTCGGAGGTTGAACCGTTCTATTACCGCATCCACGGCCCGCGCATCCTGATCGAGTTCGACAACACGCAGGGCGGCGGCAACCACATTCACAGCGTGTGGCGCGACCCGTTAAACGATTTCGGGCGCGACGACCTGCACCGGCACTATAGGGACGCGCCGGTCGCGCACGGGCATAGGCCTTAAACGTCCGACCCGGCGGAGAAGTTGAACACCGCGCCTTCCTTGACGCCCGAAGGCCAGCGCGCGGTCACGGTCTTGAGCTTGGTGTAGAACCGCACCCCTTCCATGCCGTGGATCGAATGGTCGCCGAACAGCGACGCCTTCCAGCCGCCGAATGAGTGATATGCCACCGGTACCGGGATCGGCACGTTGACGCCGACCATGCCGATGTTGACGTCGCGCACGAAGTCGCGCGCCGTGTCGCCGTCGCGGGTAAAGACGGCGGCACCATTGCCGTATTCGTGCCCGATGACGAGGCCCTTGGCTTCCTCATAGCTTTCGGCACGGACGACCGAGAGCACGGGGCCGAAGATCTCGTCCTTGTAGACGGACATGTCCTTGGTGACCCGGTCGATCAGGGTGCCGCCGACGAAGAAGCCGTTTTCGTAACCCTGCAGGCTGATTCCGCGGCCATCGACCACGACCTCGGCGCCATCGGCTTCACCTTCGGAAATGTAGCGTTCGATCTTTTCTTTAGATTCCTTCGTGATGACCGGCCCCATTTCCGCGGCGCTGTCGGTGTAGGGGCCGATCTTGAGCCCGCGTACGCGGGGTGCCATTTTCTCGACGAAGCTGTTGGCCGCCTCGTCACCGACGGCAACCGCGACGGAGACCGCCATGCAGCGTTCGCCGGCGGAGCCGAACGCCGCGCCGACCGCGGCATCGACCGCTTGGTCGATATCGGCATCCGGCATGATGACCATGTGGTTCTTGGCGCCGCACAACGCCTGCACACGTTTGCCGTTGGCGCAGCCAGTCTCGTAGATGTAGCGACCGATCACGGTCGAGCCGACGAAACTGATCGCGCCGACGGTCGGATCGGTCAGCAGCGTATCGACCGCCTCCTTGTCGCCGTTGACGACGTTGAACACGCCCTTCGGCAGGCCGGCTTCGATCAGCAATTGTGCTAGCATCAGCGGGGCGGACGGGTCGCGCTCGGACGGTTTCAGGACGAACGTGTTGCCGCACGCGAGCGCCACCGGGAACATCCACATCGGCACCATGGCCGGAAAGTTGAACGGGGTGATCCCCGCACAGACGCCGACCGGCTGGCGCATGCCGATGCTGTCGACACCGCCGGCAACGCTGTCGGAGTACTCACCCTTCAGCAGATGCGGGATGCCGCACACGAACTCGACGACCTCGAGGCCGCGTGCGACCTCGCCCTTGGCATCTTCGAAGGTCTTGCCGTGCTCGGCCGATACGGCTTCGGCGAGCTTGTCATGATTTTGCATCAGCAGATCGCGGAACTTGAACATGACCTGTGCGCGCTTTGCCGGTGGCGTGGCGGCCCAGCCCGGCAATGCGGCGTCGGCAGCGGCGATGGCGCTGCGGACCTCGTCGGCGGATGCGAGCGAGACCTGTTTCGTGACCTCGCCGGTTGCGGGATTGAAGACGTCGCCCGTGCGGCCGCTTTTGCCCTCGACGATGGCACCGTCAATGAAATGCTGAATGGTCGTGCTCATGATTCCACCCCGTTTGGTCGCAAATTAGTGTTTAATGCTTGGCGTTAGTTAAAGGCACGGGTCGATGACTTGGCAAGCCGCCCGGACCCGGAATCCCGGGGTTTTGGCCGGTTGGTTCCAAGTAATCGGGCAATCTGGCACTAACGGTAAATTTCGATTCCGCCCGAAGCTAGACGCCAAGTTGCACCAAAACGTCATGAAGGGGCCGTTGACCACGTAACATTTCAGGTTTCATAATTTACATAAGTCCTTGCGGACCAACGCGGGGAAGAGCTCTGCAGGACGCGCTCGAATCCATAAAAATTACGGCGCGACGCCTGTTTTTCAAACGACACACACAGACTCAGGGAGCTACGTTTATGAGCAAAGAGACGAAAACCAGCGCACAATTAACGGTCGCGGCGGCGAAGAAATTCAATCGCCGAACCGTTCTTAAAGGTACGGCCGCCGTCGCCGGCGCCGCTGCTGTTGGTCCTTTCGTGATCCGTGACGCGTTTGCCGCCGGCACCGTCAACGCGATCGTCTGGACCAACTACCTCACCGAAGACTTCATCAAGAAGTTCGAAAAGGACACGGGCATCAAGGTCAACGTGACCCCGCTCGGTTCCAACGAGGAACTGCTGAACAAGATGAAGGCCTCCAAGGGCCGCGGCTTCGACATGATCACGCCGACGCTGAACCGTAAGGGTCAGTGGATCGATCTCGGCCTGCTGCAGCCGTGGGATCTTTCGAAGATTCCGAACCTGTCGAACGTCGAGCCGGCATTCGTCAAGGCGTCCGAAGCCTGGACGTGGGGCGGTGGCCAGCATCACCTGCCGCATATCTGGGGGACGGAAGCAATGTCATGGCGCACGGACCTCTGGTCGACCGAGTACGGCAAACTGTCGTTCGGCGATCTGTGGATCCCGGAAATGAAGGGCAAGGTGCAGGGCCGTCCGCACTCGATGATGGCGGGCATCGGCCGTTACCTCGAAGGTGCCGGCAAGCTGCCGCCGTTCGTCGAGGCCTACAAGGACGAAGACAGCATGCGGAAGATCTGGGAAGAGATCACCAAGTTCGCTGTCGAGCACAAGCCGTGGGTCAAGCAGTTCTGGAACGACCACGACACGCAGAAAACGGGCTTTATGCAGAATGGTGTCGTTCTCGGCCAGACCTGGGACGGTCCGGCGATCGAGCTGTTCAAGGACGGCAAGCCGGTCCAGTACATGGCGCCGAAAGAAGGTGCGTTCGCATGGCTCGACGGTCTTTGCATGCCGGTCGGCGCAAAGAACAAGGACGAGACCTACGAGCTTATCAACGCGATCTATACGGTCGAAGCGGCCGCCGATTCGGCAATCAAGACCGGCTACAACGGCACGGTCAAAGGCTATGCCGACAAGCTCGATGCCAAGTCGAAGGAAGCGTTCAACCTCGCCTATCCGGGCGATGCGCTTGCCAAGCTGTGGTGGTGGCCGGACGAGCCGGCGTGGTACGCGTCCATTCGCGCCGAGTACCGCGACAAGTTCGTCGCTGCCTGATCATCCGCATTACAGCCGCCCGGCCTCGGCCGGGCGGCGACCGCCTGATCAGAAAAACGAGACGGTGATAGCCGTCCTATAAAAAAATCCACACGAGGGAGGACCGAACGTTATTGGTCCATAGGGGGACGGATGAGCAGCGTTGAGCTTGACCAGGTCACGATCCGTTTTGGCGACTTCGTCGCTGTCGACAACTGTAACCTGACGATTGAATCCGGAGAATTCTTCAGCTTCCTCGGCCCGTCGGGTTGCGGCAAGACGACCATTCTTCGCGCCGTTTCGGGGTTCAATGACCCGACCGAGGGCAGCGTCAGAATCGGCGGCAAGGATATGAGGGGCATCGGCCCGAATAACCGGCCGACGGCCCTGATTTTCCAGAACCTGGCCCTGTTCCCGCTGATGAGTGTCGCCGACAACATCGCCTTCGGGCTCGAGGTGCGCGGCATTCCGTACAATGAACGCCGGCGTCGTGCCGAAGAGCTGTTGAACCTGATTGCGCTGCCCGGTCAGGGCGACAAGATGGTTTCCGAGCTTTCCGGCGGGCAGCGCCAGCGCGTTGCCATCGCCCGAGCGCTGGCGGTCGAACCGGAAGTGCTTTTGCTCGATGAGCCGCTTTCGGCGCTCGATCTCAAGCTGCGCCAGCACATGCGGACGGAACTGCGGGCGATCCAGCAGCGCGTCGGCATTACCTTTATCTACATCACGCACGACCAGGGCGAGGCGCTGACGATGTCGGACCGCATCGCCGTCATGAGCGCCGGGATCGTGCAGCAAGTCGGTAACGGCTCCGAAATATACAACAATCCGGCGACCGCGTTCGTTGCCTCGTTCGTCGGCGAGAACAACGCCATCAGCGGCAAGGTATCGCGTGCCGAGGGGAACTATGCCGTTCTCGACACGTCCTTCGGGCCGCTGCGTGGCATCAACAACCGCGGCCTCAAGGAAGGCGATGCTGCCTACCTGTTCATCCGTCCGGAGGTGCTTCGCCCCGCGGAAGAGGGGGCCAGCGGCGACACCACGTTCGAGACGGAAGCGATCAAGGAAGAGTTCGAAGGCAGCTTCCTTCACGTCTTCCTCAAATCCGACAACGAGGACAAACCGTTCAAGATGGCGCTCGTCAACGACGCCAACGTGACGCGCCGCAGCCCCGGAACGTCGGTCAAGGTGACGTTCGATCCGGACCGCGCGGTCGCACTGCCCGTCGGGGAACTCGCCGATGAATGATGTCGCCGCCAACGCACCGGTGACAATGGCGCAGCTGCAAATTACGCCAAGTTTGCCGCAGCCGAGCCAGCCGAAACCGGCGGAGCCCGCGCCGACGCCCCCGCCAAGCTCGGGGGGTGGTCTGGGGATCACGCCATCGCTGCCGGGGTCCAGTACGCCCGGCATCGCGCCGAAGCTTCCCGGTTCCAGCAGTCCGGCACCCGCTGCACCAAGCGCACCGACAGAGGGCGGCAGCAATCTGAACATCACGATCACCAATCCTGACAAGCTGCCGTCGCTGCCGGCGGGGGACCACGAGCTGAAACTGGTCATTCAGGACCCGAATGCCCAGCCGCCCGCGGATGGCGGATTGGGCTTCGTCGAGATTTTCATCGCCATCGTTGCCGCGCTGCTGATCGCACCATTCGTGCAGCGTGAAGCCGGCAAGTGGACGGCAAACCTGAACGCATTGCAATTCGTGCAGAAGAACGGCCTCGCGATTTCGGCCTACCTGCTGATCTTCACGTTCGGCTGGATCATCTTCATGATCGTTCTGCCGCAGCTGTACATGCTCGATTTCTCGTTCCGCTTCAACCTGACGCCCAACGAGATCGGCGGGCCGAACGACGTCTATACGCTGAAGAACTACAAGTACCTGATCTTCGGCCGCGAGAGTGATTCCGAACTGTTCAACTGGTTGCACCTCGAGGTCTTCGCCAAGACGATCTTCGCCAGCGTGATCGTAACGCTGATCAACTTCCTGCTCTGTTATCCGCTGGCGTTCTTCATGGCGCAGTCGGTACGCGGACGTGGTCAGCGGCTGTTGTTCCTGTGCCTGCTGCTGCCGTTCTGGGTCAACGAAATCCTGCGCGCTTTCGCCTTCAAGCTGATCTTTGCCGAGCTCGGCTTGATCAATAACTTCCTTATGGCCCTGGGGATTCTGGATCAGCCGTATGACTTCCTGGGTGCCAACGTGGCGCTCTATACAGGGCTCACGTATGCCTACATTCTTCTGATGATCTTCCCGCTTTATAACGCCATCGAAAGCCTCGATCCGAACCAGGTCGAGGCCGCGCGTGACATGGGGGCATCGTGGATGAAGATCCACATGCGCGTCGTGATGCCGCACGCCAAGCCGGGTATCGCGTCGGGGTGCACCATGGTGTTCATGCTGACCGCCGGCGCGCTGGCGGCGCCCAACATCCTGGGCGGACCAAGCTCGCTCTGGTTCACGCAGATCATCTACCAGTGGTACAACACCGGCGGCAACTGGCCGCAAGGCTCGGCATACGCCTTCGTGCTGCTGGTTTCATGCATCATCTTCGTGCGCATCATGATGCGGGTGTTCAAGGTCGGACTTGGGGACATTGCAAAACGATGAGCAGTAATCAAATCCGCGCCTGGGTTGTCCGGGGTTATATCCTCCTTTTCTTCCTGTATCTGTTCGGGCCGCTGATGATCATGTCGGCGTCTGCGTTCAATACGTCGAGCTATCCGACGATCACGCCGTGGGAAGGCACGACGCTGAACTGGTTTGTCGAGCTGGGCCAGAACGACCGTATTGTTTCCGGCTTCATCAATTCGCTCTGGATCGGCGCCGGTGTCGTCGCGCTGTCGGTGCCGACCGCGCTTGCCGGGGCCATCATGCTGATGCAGGTGTCCGAGAAGGTGAGGCCGATCTATTACACTATCGTCGTTTCGCCGGTACTGGTGCCCGGCGTCATCATCGGTATCTCGACGGTGATCTTCTGGGAACGGTTCGGGTCGATCGTCGGGCTTGATTACGAGACGACCAACAATCCGTTCTTCCTGACCATCGTCGGCCAGTCCACGTTCATCTCGGCCTATTGCATGCTGGTGTTCATTGCCAGGCTTCAGCGGTTCGACCAGACCCAGGAAGAAGCGGCACTGGATCTCGGCGCGACACACGTGCAGGTCTTCTGGAAGGTGTTGATCCCGTTCCTGCGCCCGGCAATCCTGTCATCCGTCGTACTGGCGTTCCTGACCTCGTTCGAAAACTACAACACGACCGTCTTTACGATGGTCGCACGCGGCACGCTGACGACCGAACTCGCCGGTCTGGCGCGGTTCGGCGTCAATCCGTCGATCTCGGCGCTGGCCGTTGTCATCATGGGCTTTACGCTGATCGGCGCCGTGATCTACGAGATCAAGAAGCGCCGCGAGGAAGCGATTGTCGAAGCATCGAAGAAGCGCGCCGCGATGAAGCGCATGAAAGATACCGAAGCCGCTGCCCAGCAGGCCGCGGCCGCTGCGTGAGGAAAAGCCATGCCGTCCACGGTCCAGAAAATCTCCCGTTACGCGATCCAGGTCCTGAACAAGCGCACGGGCCCGGCACCAAGACCGTCGATCATCGTCCGGCTTTATGATGATGGTGGCAAAATGGTGGGTACGGCGGTTTTCAAGAACTACGGCGACTCGTTGGAGGCCGAACTCCCCGTCGGGCACAACGAGAACGAAAACGTTACGGCGTTTTTCGATGTCAGCTTTTACGAACCGTTCGTCGGGCTGCTGCGGAGCGAAGATGAACTCTACTGGAAAATTCAGTGGACGCAGTTGGGCGCCCGCAAGGAAGTTGCCGATGTTTCCCTCGACACAAAAGAAGAAATCATCGGCGAGTATTTCGCCAGGGGTTAGCGCCGCATTGGTGGCATGCGCCCTGCTTGCCGCGCTGCCTGCGGTCGCCGATGAACCCTATTACCGCCTGATCTATGACTACGAGGTCGCGAGTTTCTGCGGCCTCGTCCGTGCGCCCGTGCACGCCGCATACAGCAAAAAACGTGAACGGCTGGAGAGCTTGTCGGGGCTGGCAGCCGATGAGCTGACGGACATCCGCGTCGGCGCCATGGCGGACGCGGAGCGGGAATACATCAACCGCGGCCTTGGTGGACACAAACCCTGGTGCCGGTCCGACGGCCGGGCAGGGGTAGAGCGGATACTGGAGCAGCCAGGCAACTCCCGATGATGTGATTTTGGTATCCAGCGGCTGTATGTAAGGTTGGCACCCGATTACAGGTCCGAGGAATGAGGTCGCAGATGAAAGTTGTCCGACAGTTCGGCATAGGCGCGTGCTTGGCCCTGGGGGCGTGCCTGCCCAGGTTCGAAGATGATCATATTTCGTCTGCAGCACCTGCCGTTACGGCATTCGAGGAAATTCCCGTGGCATTTTCCCATAATTGGGTAGAGCCGAGCCACCCGTTTACCGGTGCGGCCGTCATCGATATCGACGGTGACGGCCGTATGGAATTGTTTGTCGGCGGCGGACGTGGCCAGGCGGACGCGCTACTTGGTTACCGGAATGGCGCATTGGTCGATCTTATAGAGGGGACCGGTCTCGGCAAGTCCGCGTCGGCGACACACGGTGCGGCTTCAAGCGATCTGGACGGGGACGGTGACGTTGACCTGGCCGTGGCGCACGAAGACGGATTGACCGTCTATATCAACCAAGGCGGGCGTTTCGAAGCCCGCGACGTGCCAATCCAGTTGCCAGCCGACTCGGTCCCGATGAGCGTCAGTGTCAGCGATATCAACGGCGACGGATTTGGCGATCTTTACATTTCAGTCTTTGTGTCTTTCCCGGCCTTTAGAAGTGCCACCTTCAATGACCCGGAACATGCCAAGGCGAACATCATGCTATTGAACGACGGGGCCATGCAGTTCCGGGACGTCACACAGCAAACCGGTACGGCTTCCGTTCAGAACACCTTCCACAGCACATTTGTCGACCTGGATCAGGACGGCGATCAGGACCTCGTCCTGTCGCAGAACACGGCGGAGCTTGAGGTCTTCGAGCGAACCGGCCCAATGAAATTCGAGGCAAGGCCAACCGGAACCGGCTACGGTTTCTGGATGGGGCTGGCCATCGGCGACCCCGACCAGGACGGGGATCAGGATATTCTGGTGAGCAATATCGGGACGTCGATACCGGATTTCGTTACGTCAGGGGATCTGAGGGATGATCAGCGCCAGAATACGGGATGGGGGTATCTTCGAAATGATGGAGCATTCAAGTTTACCGACATTGCCACAGCAATGAATCTCGATGGTTACGGATTCGCCTGGGGCGCGCAATTTGAAGATTTGAACCTTGATGGTGAAATCGATCTCCTGGTCGCCCAGAACTATATCAAGTGGCCACTGCACCGGATTGCGCCGTTGCCGGGCAAGGCACTATTGCGGCTGAACGCACCCGAAGGTACGGCATTCTATCAGGTGCCGGGCCTCGGTCTCGACAACACCCTGTTCGCGCAGTCACCGCTGATTGTGGATTTGGACGGAGACGGTCGTGCTGACGTGGTATGGATCAACATGAACGGTCCGGTCCGCGCGTTCCTTAACAAGTCACCGGGCCAGTTTCTCGCGGTCCGCTTACCCGACAGCCCACGCACCCTGGGAGCTCACGTGACGGTTGCGCTTGCAGATGGCCGTAAGCTGACCCGGCAGGTTATCGCATCAACGGGGCTGATGACCGACCCGACGCCGGACCTGCACTTTGGATTGGGGGACGCTTCAAGCATCGAACGCGTGACATTACACATGCCGTCAGGATCAAGTGCCGCCATTGAAAAGCCGGCCGTGAATTCGACAGTGACCTTCGCGCTTGAAGCTCAATGATGGTCGTCAGCCGTGATGGCCGGAGATCGGGCCTTCCTTGAACAGGTTGTCTTCCAGTTCCTTGGCGAAGTCCGCGTTGTTGCGGCGCAGCCATTCCAGCACCATGCAGGCGTGTTCCATTTCCTCGCGCATGTTGTGCAGCAGGATTTCCTTTAGTTCCTCGTCGTCGCAGTCGTCGGCGCGCTGACGGTACCAGTCCACGGCTTCCATTTCCTCCATCAGCGAAACAATGGCGTGATGCAGGTGAAGGGTTTCCTTGCTCAGGCGTTCACGGGGCGCGTGCAGGCTGTCACTGGCCATTTTGGGGCTCTCCTTGTCGACAATCGATATTCACACTTGAAGTATGGGGATCGTCGGCTTGAGGTGCAACCGCCGGTGAGTGTCTTTTGCCGGTTAGGCGGCCGCCGGCACGAGGCGCGGTGCAAGCAGGTGGCGGTTTCGCCAATCCGCCACGCAGGCGCGGACGTCGTCGACGCTGAGGCCGTCGCGGTCCAGCAGCGATTTCAGGGTCGGATCGGCCAGCAGGTCCGCGAGCGGGGGTTCAATGCCGCTTTCAGCGGGGAACGGGTACGTTTTGATCATTTTGGCCTCCCAGGTCATGCCGGGGATCGTCCCCGGATCGGCGCTATACCTACGGGCCAATCGTGGCAGCGCCGTGACCCGGATGTGACGTCTCTTTGACTATTTTACGTCTGCGCCCGATGGCGTAGGGTGATCGAAACGCTGAGAGGTTTCATGGACGACAAACACAAGAACTACCTGCCGCGTTCCGGCGCCGATCTGCCCCGGTTCGCGGGCATCCCGACCTTCATGCGGCTGCCGCACGTAGATATGGAAACGGCTGCCCAGGAGGTCGACATCGGCATCGTCGGCGTGCCCTGGGACGGCGGCACGACGAACCGCGCCGGCGCACGGCACGGTCCCCGCCAGATGCGCGATCTGTCGACCATGGTCAGGAACGTCCATCACGTGACGGGGACGCAGCCGTTTCGCCTCGCGAGTTGCGCCGACATGGGCGATACGTCGGTCAATCCGGTCGATCTGCTGGATACGCTGGAACGCGTCGGTAAATACTATACCGACCTGCACGCGGCGGGCGTCATGCCGCTGACGGCGGGGGGTGATCACCTGATCACGCTGCCAATCATGCGCGGCATCTTCGAGGGCAAGCTCCTCGGCATGGTGCACTTCGACGCCCATACGGACACCTGGGACCGCTATTTCGGCGGTCATCAGTACACCCACGGCACACCGTTCCGCCGCGCCATCGAGGAAGGACTGCTCGACCCCAAACGTACCATCCAGATCGGTATCCGGGGATCGCTCTACACCGCCGAGGACAAGGACTGGGGACTGGAGCAGGGTATCCGCGTCGTCGAGATCGAGGAATATTTCGATCTCGGTCCGGACAAGGTCGCCGAACTGGCGCGCGACGTCGTCGGCGAAGGGCCGATGTACGTCAGCTTTGATGTGGACGGTCTGGATCCGGTTTATGCGCCCGGCACCGGCACGCCGGAAATCGGCGGGTTCTCGACCCATGACGCGCAGCGGATGCTAAGGGGGCTATCCGGCCTCGATATCGTCGGCGGCGACGTGGTCGAGGTCGCGCCGCCGTTCGACCCGACGGGCAACACGGCGCTCGTTGGCGTCACCATGATGTTCGAGATTCTGTGTCTGATGGCGGAGAAAGTCGCGCGAAGCGGACGGAAATAGTTGTCAGCTCTGCGGCGTCAGCCAGATCTTGGCGGCGCCCAGGATGCGGCCTGTCTTCGTTGACTGCACGAGGATGGCGCAGCCGTCGCGGCCCTTCATGTCGACGAGCTGATCGGTGACGGTCATCGAGAGGGGCTCGCCCTTCCATGAACCGACTTCGACAAGGTCACGCACGACATTGTAATGCGCCAACTTGCGGCCGGAGTTTTCGCCGCGGGACACGTCGTTTTCGTGGCGTTTGTCGAACGCGGCGATGAGAATGCGGCCGGTTTCGTCTTCAAACGTACCGCCGGGGATGTTCACCTGCACCGTGCCGTTTGCTTGCTCGACGGTGATGTCGAGCCGTTTGGCGCCCTTGAGCTCACGGATCAGCCGTTCGACCGCGCCCCGGTTGGAACCGGTGGTGTGTGCCATGCCCTGTACGACCATCTGCGGCGTATAAACGTACCCCATGCCGAGGTTGCGGGCGTAGCTGCGTTGGCGTTCCGTGTTGCCGGGAAGGGCATACGGATCCTTCCAGCCAATGTAGTCCCAGTAGTCGACGTGCAGCGATAGCGCCAGAATGTCAGGTCGATCGACAAGCGTGCCGAGATAGGTGTCCGCCGGCGGACAGGAAGAGCATCCCTGCGACGTATAGAGTTCGACGACGGTCAGCGCTTCGCCGGCCCGGGCCTGGGAGGTGAGGCCCAGCGCCAGCACGACAAGCAGTGCCGTCAGATACGAACGCCATTTCGGGAATGCTGTGCAGTTCATGCATTGTTGATACGCGCATTTCGACTTCACGCTCAAGTCACAAGCCGGTGAGGGTGGCATTTCATTCGCCCGGCCGATCGGGTATCTATCGGGTTCCGTTCATCTTTTTATCCGCCGAGCTCGACGATGATCATCGACACATTGTTTTTGCTGAAGGCGCTGGCCTCGATCTCGATCGTGGTCGCGTTGTCGCTGATCGCCGAACGTGCGGGGCCGCGCGTTGCCGGTTTGCTGACGGGTCTCCCGCTGGGCGCGGGGATGGTCATTATTTTCACGGGCGCCGAGCAGGGTGCGGCCTTCGCCGCCGCGTCCGCGCATCACATGGTGCCAGGGTTCGTGACGACGGTGATGTTCGTCTACATCTATGCCATGGCTGCCGCACGTGGCGGGGTCGGCGGGGTCAGGGGCGTGATCGTGCCGTCGCTTCTAGCCAATGCGGGCTACGCGCTTGCGGCGTGGGGCATGAGCTTCACCAATATTCCATTGATCTGGTCGGTGCCGATGGTGGCGCTCTGTTTCGTTGCCGGTTCCAAGCTCCTGGCGCACCTGCCGAACACGCCGATCATGGCCCGCGTCAGCTTCGGCTGGCGGGTGATGGCGTTCCGCGCCGGCATGGCGACGGCCGCGATCCTGCTGATCACGGGGATTGCCGGCAACGTCGGGCCGCAATGGACCGGTATCCTGACGGCGTTTCCGATAACACTCTTTCCGCTGATCCTGGTGATCCACATTACCTATACCGGCAGCGAGATCGCCGCCGTGCTTAAGCATGTGCCCGCGGGCCTCGGTGGTGTGGTGTCATTCTGCGTCACGGCCGCGTTCAGCCTGCCGGCCATGGGACTCGGCTGGGGAACGGCCGTCGCCTATGTCGCGGCGGCGGCTTACCTGCTCGCGTTCTCGCAACTCTCGAGCTGGTGGATGCGGCGCAGCCGCGCATAAGAAAAGGGCGCCCCGAAGGACGCCCATTCCCGTCAATTATATATAAGAGACGCTTACGCCGCTTTCTGCAGGTTCGTCAGCACGTACTGCAGAATGCCGCCGGCGAGGTAGTAATCGACCTCGTCGAGGGTATCGATCCGGCACAGCAGCGTCGTTTCCTCGGACGAGCCGTCTTCGCGGTGGATCGTCAGGGTGACGTCCATGCGCGGTTTAATGCCGTTCTTGATGCCGGTCAGGTCGAACGTTTCGGTGCCGTCGAGCTTCAGCGTCTCGCGGGTGACGCCGTCCTTGAACTGCAGCGGCAGCACGCCCATGCCGACGAGGTTGGAGCGGTGAATGCGCTCGAAACTCTCGACGATGACGGCTTTCACGCCCAAGAGGCGGGTGCCCTTCGCCGCCCAGTCCCGGCTCGACCCGGTCCCGTACTCGGCGCCACCGATTACGACCAACGGCACGTTCTCTTCCTGGTACTTCATGGCGGCGTGATAGATCGACATGACCTCGCCCGACGGGTGGTGCGTGGTCCAGCCGCCTTCCGTGCCCGGCGCCATTTCGTTCTTGATGCGGATGTTGGCGAACGTGCCGCGCATCATGACCTCGTGGTTACCGCGGCGCGCGCCGTACGAGTTGAAGTCCGCCGGGCGCACCTGATGCTCGAGCAGGAACTCGCCCGCCGGGCTTTCCTTCTTGATGTTGCCGGCCGGCGAGATGTGGTCGGTCGTGACCGAGTTGCCCAGGATCGCCAGCGCACGCGCGCCGGTGAAATCTTCCGGGTCGCCGGTGGCGGCGTCATCTTTTTCGAAGAACGGCGGGTGCTGGACGTAGGTCGAGCCCGGCGACCATTTGTAGGTCTGACCGCCGGTGACCGAGATCTTCTGCCACAGCTCGTCGCCTTCGAAGACATTGCCATAGCGTTCGCGAAACATGTCGGGTGAGATGACGCTCGAGATGTAGTCGTGGATTTCCTGGTTCGAGGGCCAGATGTCCTTGAGGTAGACCGGGTTGCCGTCTTTGTCCTCGGCCAGCGCATCGTTGTAGATGTCGACGTTCATGTTGCCGGCGATGGCGTAAGCGACGACCAGCGGCGGCGATGCCAGGTAGTTGGCGGTCGACAGCGGATGCACGCGGCCTTCGAAGTTACGATTGCCCGACAGTACGGCGCCGACGGTGATGCCGCCCTCGACGATCGCCTCTTCAATTTCCGGCTTCAGCGGACCCGAGTTGCCGATACACGCGGTGCAGCCGAAGGCGACGAGGTCGAAGCCGAGGGCATTCATGTGTTCGGTGAGGCCGCCTTCGTCCAAGTACTCCTGCACCACCTGCGAGCCGGGAGCGAACGAGGTCTTGACCCATGGCTTCGGCTTGATGCCCAGTTCGTGCGCTTTCTTGGCGATGAGACCGGCGCCGACGAGCACCGCGGGATTGGATGTGTTGGTGCAGCTGGTGATCGCGGCGAGGATGATGGCGCCGTCTTCCAGCGTGTAATCGTCGACTTGGGCCGATTTCCCCTGGTCGCGACCGGTCAGCGTCTTGAAGCCGTCCTTGAACGCCTTGGAAGACATGGACAGCTTGATGCGGTCCTGCGGGCGCTTCGGACCGGCGATCGACGGCTCGACCGAGGCGAGGTCCAGTTCCAGCGTGTCGGTGAACGCCAGATCGGGCATACCCGCTTCACGCCACATGCCCTGCGCCTTGGAATACTTTTCGACCAGTTGCACGGTCTCGTTCTCGCGGCCGGTGAGCTTCAAGTAATCCAGCGTCGCCGGGCCGACCGGGAAGAAGCCGCAGGTCGCACCGTATTCCGGCGCCATGTTGGCGATCGTCGCCTGGTCGGCCAGTGACAGGTTGTCGAGGCCGTCGCCGTAGAACTCGACGAATTTACCGACGACACCTTGCTTGCGGAGCATTTCAACGGCGGTCAGCACGAGATCGGTGGCAGTCATGCCCTCGGCCAGTTTGCCGGTCATCTTGAAGCCGACGACCTCCGGGATCAGCATCGAAATCGGCTGTCCCAGCATCACGGCCTCGGCCTCGATGCCGCCGACGCCCCAGCCGAGAACGGCAAGGCCATTCACCATGGTGGTGTGGCTGTCGGTGCCGATCAGGGTGTCCGGATAGGCGATCGTCCTGCCGTCGTCGTCTTCGCGGCTCCAGACCACTTTGGCCAGATACTCAAGGTTTACCTGGTGGCAGATGCCGGTTCCCGGCGGCACGACACGGAAGTTCGAAAATGCCTGCTGACCCCATTTCAGAAACTCGTAGCGCTCCATGTTTCGCTCGAACTCAAGCTCGACGTTACGTCTGAACGCGCCGGGTGTGCCGGCCTCGTCGATCATCACCGAGTGATCGATGACGAGGTCGACCGGCGCGAGCGGATTGATCTTGTCCGGGTCACCGCCCATTGCCACCATCGCGTCGCGCATGGATGCCAGATCGACGACGGCGGGCACGCCGGTGAAGTCCTGCATCAGCACGCGTGCCGGCAGGTAGGCGATCTCGTGTTCGGAAGTGCGCGTCTGCAGCCATTTGCCGATGGCCTTGATGTCGTCCGTGGTGACCGTGCGGCCATCCTCGCGGCGCAAAAGGTTCTCCAGCACGACCTTCAGCGAAAAGGGAAGCTTAGATACGTCGCCGATGCCGGCGGCCTTGGCGGCGTCGAGGCTGAAATAATCGTATGACTTTCCTGCAACATCGAGAGTTCTGCGAGTTCCAAGACTGTCTGTTCCGGTGATAGACATGTTACGGCCCTCCTTGTTCAGACTCACATAGTCAGCTTGATGTGGAATCTCCATGGTTTTGCGGCTTTGCGCATGCCGTGATTGCAATGTTCCCGGGTATGCATGAGGCGCACTTCCCGCGGACCGGTTTTGGTGTCGGGATCAGAAAATAAGGGTTCCGGAAATACTCCTTGATATATCGTTCGTGGACACACTATGGTCCTGCTGTACTTACGTTTACGTAAACGTTATTGCGGTGTTCGGTGAATGAATTCCGCATAGCGACACGGGGTTCAACAAATCGATCTTTTGACTTGTCGAGGGTTGGTAGTTTTGTAAACCTCTGTCGGGAATACAGCAGAACATCGGCGTTAAAGACCGAGGCTGCGCAGGGAGATAAACATTATGGGTGACGCCAAGCTGGCGGCAGGGTCTGCCGACACCTTTCCGAAATTGCTGATCGAAAACGCGCGCCGTATCGGCGACCGGCCTTCTATACGCGAGAAGGATCTTGGGATCTGGCAGACGTGGACCTGGGGGCAGGTCAAGGACGAGATCGCGGCCATGGCGGCCGGACTCAAGGCGTTCGGTTTCGAGCGCGGCGACAGTCTCGCCATCGTCGGTGACAACCGCCCGCAGCTTTACTGGGCGATGACCGCGGCGCAAGCGCTGGGCGGTACACCGGTGCCGATGTATCAGGACTCGGTTGCCGAAGAGATGCAGTTCGTGCTCGAGCATGCCGAGGCCAGCTTCGCGGTGGTCGAGGATCAGGAGCAGACCGACAAGTTGCTCGAAATCATGGACCGCTGTCCCAAGCTCAAGGAAATCGTCTACGAGAACACACGTGGCATGCGTCATTATGACCAGCCTTACGTGCGTTCGCTGGACAGCCTGATGGAAGCCGGTCGCAAGTTCCTGGCCGAGAACCCGGGCTGGTTCGAGGAAGAGGCGGCCAAGGGCAAGGGCTCGGACATCGCCATCATGCTCTACACGTCGGGGACCACCGGGCGCCCGAAGGGTGTCATGCTCAGCTTCGACAACCTCGTCATTACGGCGCGTAACGGCGTCGAGTGGGACAACCTCAATGAGCGCGACGAGGTTCTGGCCTACCTGCCGATGGCATGGGTCGGCGATAATATCTTTTCCTATAGTCAGTCGTATGTGGCTGGCTTTTGTGTTTCGTGCCCGGAAAGCTCGGACACGGTGATGCAGGACCTCAAGGAAATCGGCCCGACCTATTTCTTTGCGCCGCCGCGTATTTTCGAGAACATCCTGACGCAGGTGTCGATTCGGATGGAAGATGCGACAAAGCTTAATCAGTGGCTCTACAAGAAATTCATGGATGTGGCGCGCCGTGTCGGCCCCGACCTGCTGGACGGAAAACCGGTCTCCATCCTGGATCGCATCCTCTACGCGATCGGCGAATTCCTTGTATACGGCCCGCTCAAGAACGAACTGGGGTTCTCGCGTTTCCGCCTTGCCTATACGGCGGGCGAGGCAATCGGCCCGGACATTTTTGATTTCTTCCGTTCGCTTGGCGTCAACATCAAGCAGCTTTACGGCTCGACCGAGGCGTCGGTGTTTATCTGCATGCAGAAAGACGGCGACATCAAACCGGACACCGTCGGCCCGCCGGCAACGGACGTGGAGTTGAAGATCGCGGACAACGGCGAAGTGCTGTTCCGCAGCCCCGGCGTGTTCGTCGCTTACTATAAGAACGACGACGCCACCCGCGACACGAAGACCGAAGACGGATGGGTGATGACGGGCGATGCCGGGTTCTTCGATGCCGACGGGCACCTGAAGATCATCGATCGCGCCAAGGATGTCGGCAAACTCAACAGCGGCGGGATGTTTGCCCCCAAGTATATCGAGAACAAGCTGAAGTTCTTTCCGTATATCACCGAGGCGGTGGCATTCGGACACGAACGCGATCATGCGGCAGCATTCATCAACATCGACCTGGAGGCTGTCGGCAACTGGGCGGAACGGCGCGGTATCGCGTATTCGGGCTACACGGACCTGGCGATGCGTCAGGAAGTCTACGACCTGGTTGCCGAATGCGTCGACAAGGTCAACAAGGACCTCTCTGAAGACGAGGCGCTGGCAGGCTCTCAGATCAAGCGCTTTCTCATCCTGCACAAGATGCTCGATGCCGACGATGGCGAACTGACGCGGACCAGAAAGGTGCGCAGGAACACCGTCTCCGAGCGCTACGGCGAGCTCATCAATGCGCTCTATTCCGGTGTCGATGTCTGTCCGGTCGAAGCGACCGTGACGTTCGAAGACGGCCGTACCGGCACCATCAAGGCCGACGTTAAAATTCGTGAAGCGCAGGTCTATCCCTCACAACAGGCACAAGCAGCGGAATAGCGGCGGCATCAATGGCTTATGAAAGAAAAATCGGGGATACCATCCTCGCTGTGGACCAGATTTCGCTGGCGTTCGGCGGCGTGAAGGCGCTGTCCAATATTTCGTTCTCGGTCCGGGAGCACGAGATCTTCGCGATCATCGGTCCCAACGGCGCCGGTAAGAGTTCGATGCTCAACTGCATCAACGGCTTCTATCACCCGCAGGAAGGCACGATCACCTTCAAGGGGAATACGCGCCGGCAGGTGCGCCCGTCAGAAGCGGCGCGGGAAGGGATCGCCCGGACGTTCCAGAACATCGCTCTGTTCAGCGGCATGACGACGCTCGACAACATCATGACCGGGCGTAATACGAAAATGAACAAGGGCATCTTCTGGCAGGCGCTGCGTTATGGCCCCGCCGAGAAGGAAGAGATGGAACACCGCGCCGTGGTCGAGAAGGTCATCGACTTCCTCGAAATCGAAGCGATCCGGAAGACCGCGGTCGGCACGTTGCCGTATGGTCTGCAGAAGCGGGTCGAGCTTGGGCGGGCGCTAGCGGCGGAGCCGGACCTGCTTTTGCTCGACGAACCGATGGCCGGCATGAACCTGGAAGAAAAACAGGACATGTGCCGCTTCATCCTCGACGTTAACGACGAGTTCGGCACCACCATCGTGCTGATCGAACACGATATGGGCGTTGTCATGGATATTTCCGACCGTGTCGTCGTCCTCGACTACGGCAAGAAGCTGGCGGAAGGCACGCCGGACGAGGTGCGGACCAATCAAGATGTGATCGACGCCTATCTTGGTGTCTCGCACGACGACGACGAAGAATAGGGCGAATAGATTATGCTGTTTTTTCTAGAGACGGTGATCAGCGGCCTGATGGCGGGGGTGATGTACTCCCTCGTCGCGCTCGGGTTCGTGTTGATCTTCAAGGCTTCCGGCATCTTCAACTTCGCACAGGGCGTGTTCGCGCTGTTTGCCGGTCTGGCGCTTTACGACTTCATTGCAGAGGACGGGTGGTTTTACGATCTGTTCGGGTTTGCCCTGCCGATCTGGCTCGGCATCATCGCGACCATGGGGGTGATGATTATCGTCGCCTGGCTGGTCGAGCGGCTGGTGCTTCGCCACCTGGTCAACCAGGAACCGATCATTCTTTTCATGTCGACGATCGGACTCGCGTATTTCATGGAAGGTCTCGGCGATACGCTGTTCGGGTCCGACGTGAAACCTTTGGATATCGGCCTGCCGTCGGGCGCTTGGGATTATCTGCTCGACACGCACAACCTTTATATCGAGAAGCTGGAAATTGTTGCCGCCGGCGTTGCCGCAGTTCTGGTGATCGTTCTCGCGATCTTCTTCCAGAAGACACGTATCGGCCGTGCGCTCAGGGCCGTGGCGGATGATCACCAGGCCGCGCTCAGCGTCGGGATTTCGCTGCGCACGATCTGGGTCATTGTCTGGTCGGTGTCCGGGTTCGTCGCGCTCGTTGCAGGTATCATGTGGGGGTCCAAGTCCGGTATTCAGTTCTCTCTATCGCTCATTGCGCTCAAGGCGCTGCCGGTGCTCATACTCGGCGGGTTTACATCCGTGCCGGGGGCGATCATTGGCGGCCTGATCATCGGCGTCGGCGAGAAGGTGGCGGAAGTCTATGCCGGCCCGTTCGTCGGCGGTGCCATCGAAAACTGGTTCGCATACATGCTGGCTTTGGCCTTCCTGCTGGTTCGTCCGCAAGGCCTGTTCGGCGAAAAAATCATCGAGAGGGTTTAGACAGCCATGTTTTATCGCGAGGCAGGTCAATTCAAGACGAGCTACAACGCCGATCAGGCGATCTTCACGATTACGCAGGACAAATTCTTTGTCGGTGCATTCCTGCTGATTGCGTTCGGCGTGGTGCCGTTTTTCATCAACGATTACTGGGCCAATGCCATCCTCATTCACGTGCTCGTCTACGCGCTGGCGGGCCTCGGGCTGAACATTCTGACCGGTTACTGCGGTCAGGTGTCACTCGGCACCGGGGGGTTCATGGCGGTCGGTGCCTATGCATCCTATAAACTGACGACGTCGTTCCCGGAATTGAACTTCATCGTCGCAATTCTGCTTTCGGGCGGTATCACGGCGTGCGTCGGGGTGATCTTCGGTCTGCCGTCGCTTAGGATCAAAGGGTTCTATCTGGCCGTCGCGACGCTGGCGGCACAGTTCTTCCTGGTGTGGCTGTTCAATAAGGTGGGCTGGTTCTTCAACTATTCGCCGACCGGCATGATCGTGTCGCCGCCGCGCGAGGTCTTCGGTTTTCTCGTCACGGGCCCGGAAGCGAGCCCGGCGGTGCGTTATCTATTCTGTCTCAGTGTCGTTACGGTTTTCGCGTTGGCCGCCAAGAACATTGTTCGTGGCCGCGTCGGCCGGAGCTGGATGGCGATCCGTGATATGGACATCGCCGCCGAGTTGATCGGCATCCGCCCTCTTGAAGCCAAGCTGACGGCGTTTGCGGTCAGCTCGTTCTATGTCGGCGTAGCGGGCGCGCTTTATTTCAATGTCTGGCTGGGCTCCGCCGAGCCGACCGAGGCATTCGATATTTTCCAATCGTTCTTCGTTCTGTTCATCGTCATCATCGGTGGTTTGGGCAGTATTCTGGGATCGTTCCTGGGGGCCGCATTTATGGTCCTGGTCCCGATTACGCTCAAGACCATCATGGTCGACGGCATGGGCTTCGCAGTCGGTGCCGCGAAACACGTCGAGGTCATGCTGCTCGGTTCGCTGATCATCTTTTTCCTGATCGTCGAGCCGCACGGACTGGCCCGATTGTGGCAAATCCTGAAGGAGAAACTCAGAAAGTGGCCGTTCCCGTACTGACGGGGACCCCTATCAAATTGGAGAAACAAGCGTTAGCATATTGACATCCAAGGGATTAACCGGCGGCAAAGCCGCCAAAACAACCTCAAAAGGGAGGCACACATGAAACTGAAACTTTTGACGAAAGCACTGGCAGTTGCTGCGGTCGCCATGCCGCTGACGACTGCGGTCGCGGACGCCTATGAGCTGGTCATTCCGGCCACGGTCTACCGCACCGGTCCGTACGCACCGAACGGCATTCCGTTCGCCAACGGGTATGGCGATTATTACAAGATGCTCAACGAGCGCGATGGCGGCATCGAAGGTGTAAAAATCAAGTACATCGAATGTGAAACCGCCTACAACACCAAGCAGGGTGTCGAGTGCTACGAAAACACCAAGGGCACGCCGCCCTCCGGCGGTCTGGTTTACCAGCCGCTGTCGACCGGTATCACCTATCAGCTGATCCCGAAGGCCACCGAGGACAAGATTCCGGTGTTCTCGATGGGGTACGGCCGTACGTCGGCTGCCAACGGCAAAGTGTTCCCGTACATCTTCAACCTGCCGGCGACCTATTGGGATCAGGCTTCCGTCTTCATCAAGTACATTGGTGAAAAGGAAGGCGGCATGGACAAGCTCAAGGGTAAGAAGATCGCGCTTGTCTATCACAACTCTGCATACGGCAAAGAGCCGATCCGGACTCTCGAGGAACTGTCCAAGAAGCACGGTTTCGAACTGATGCTGCTGGCCGTCGACCACCCGGGTCAGGAACAGAAAGCCACGTGGCTGCAGATTCGCCGCGAGCGTCCCGATTGGACCATGATGTGGGGCTGGGGTGTTATGAACCAGGTCGCCATCAAGGAAGCCGCATCGATCCGCTACCCGATGGACAAGTTCATCGGCGTCTGGTGGTCGGGTTCCGAGAACGACGTGCTGCCGGCCGGTGACGATGCCAACGGTTATCTTTCCGGTGCATTCCACGCAGCCGGTGACAATTTCCGTGCCCATGACGACATCAAGAAGTTCGTCTACGACAAGGGTAACGGCGGCGGCGACCGCGATCGGATCGGTGAAGTGCTCTACAACCGTGGCATGGTCGCTGCGATGTGGACCTCCGAAGCCATCCGCACCGCTATGCGCATGCACAACACGAAGGAACCGACCAGCGAACAGGTTCGTGACGGTTTCGAAGCTCTGGACGTCGACGCCAAGCGTCTGGCCGTTCTGGGTCTCGAAGGGTTCACCTATCCGGTTAAGATCACCTGTGAAAACCACACCGGACCGGGCAAGGTTGCGCTGCAGCAGTGGGACGCGAAAGCCAAGAAGTGGAGCTTCGTTTCCGACTTCTATACCGCCGACCGTGAAGTTGTTGATGCGTTGATCAAGGAAGATTCCGAGAACTACGCGAAGGAAAACAACATCACGCCCCGGACCTGCAACTAATATGAGCAGTTCCGTCCAAGTGATGGAGGACACCGCCGGCGCCCAAGAGGGCGCCGGCACCCTCCTCTCCGTAAATAATATCGAGGTCATCTATAACCACGTGATCCTCGTCCTGAAGGGTGTCTCGCTCGAGGTGCCGACGGGGCAGATCGTTGCCATCCTGGGCGCCAACGGTGCCGGGAAAACAACGACGCTGAAGGCAATTTCCAATCTCCTTCATGCTGAACGTGGTGAAGTGACCAAGGGCTCCATTGTCTATGACGGCGAAAAGGTCGAGGCATCATCGCCGAACGATCTTGTGAAGCGCGGCGTCATTCAGGTGATGGAAGGCCGCCATTGTTTCGAACATTTGACGATCGAGGAGAATTTGCTGACGGGCGCCTATACACGCGCTGACGGCAAGGCTGCGATCGCGGCATCACTCGAAAAGGTCTATACCTATTTCCCGCGTTTGAAAGAACGCCGTACATCGCAGGCCGGGTATACGTCCGGTGGCGAACAGCAGATGTGTGCCATTGGGCGCGCGCTGATGTCGAACCCGAAAATGATCCTGTTGGACGAGCCTTCGATGGGTCTCGCGCCGCAGCTCGTCGAAGAAATTTTCGAGATCGTCGACGACCTGAACAAGAAGGAAGGCGTCAGCATCCTGCTGGCCGAGCAGAACACCAATATCGCGCTCAAGTATGCCGATTACGGTTACATTCTGGAAAACGGACGTGTCGTTATGGACGGCCCGGCCAGCAATCTGCGCGAGAACGAGGATGTGAAAGAGTTCTACCTCGGTCTTTCCAGTGGCGAACGGAAGAGCTTTCGTGACGTCAAGCACTACCGGCGCCGCAAACGCTGGCTCGGCTGAAGATGGCTGACAACCGGTATTACGACGATCTCGAGGTTCGGGATCCGGCCGAACGCGAAACGGCGCTGTTCGAGCGGTTGCCGGCGCATATCCGGAACGCCCGCGACAACGCGCCTTATTTCGCCAAGCTTCTGGCCGATGTCGATCCGGCGTCGGTTACAGACCGGGCGGCGCTGGCGGCGTTGCCCGTGACGCGGAAATCGGAACTGGTCAATATTCAGAGCGAGGGCGACCCGTTCGGTGGCATGACGACGCTTGCCGTCGGTCAACTGTCCCGGATTTTCCAGTCGCCGGGGCCGACCTACGATCCGGAAGGCCACGGCAAGGACTGGTGGGGCACGGCCCGTGCGCTTTACGCCAGCGGCTTCCGCGCCGGAGACGTGATGCACAATACTTTCGCTTATCACTTCACGCCTGCGGGCGTGATGCTGGAAGCCGGGGCCCGTGCACTTGGGTGTGCCGTGTTTCCGGCAGGTGTGGGCAACACGGAACTCCAGGTTCAGGCGATTCACGACATCAAGCCGTCGGGCTATACCGGCACGCCGAGCTTCCTCAAGGTCATCCTCGAAAAAGCGGATGAAATGGGGCGTGATACATCAAGCCTGAAAAAAGCCTGTGTCGCAGGAGAAGGACTGCCGCCCGCGCTGCGCCAGGAAATCGAGGATCATGGGATACATTGCGGCCAGGTCTATGCGACAGCCGATATCGGCAATATCGGTTACGAGTCCGAAGCTCGCGAGGGCCTGATCGTCGATGAAAGGCTGATTGTCGAGATCGTCCGTCCGGGCACCGGCGATCCTGTTGCCGAGGGTGAAGTCGGCGAAGTGGTCGTCACCGTGTTGCGCGACGACTATCCGCTGATCCGGTTTGCGACGGGCGACCTGTCAAAACTGCTTTCCGGTGTCAGTCCGTGCGGCCGGACCAACATGCGCCTAGCCGGCTGGATGGGGCGGGCCGATCAGACGACCAAGGTCAAGGGCATGTTCGTGCATCCGGCACAGGTCGCGGAAATCGTCCGCCGCCATCCGGAAATCAAGCGTGCCCGCGTCGTCGTCACGCATGACGGCAAGGCCGACGTCATGACCGTCAAATGCGAGGTTGCGGAAGGCGGAAATGCACTTATAGATAGTATTAACGAGACGGTGCAGAACGTCTGCAAGCTCAAGGGGCACGCGGAATGTGTCGCCGAGGGCAGCCTGCCAAATGACGGCAAGGTCATCGAGGACGCCCGCGAAGTCTGATTCAGGGCCGTGAATCAACGGCTTGAGCGGCACGTCAAAACCTAACAAATTTGTAATGTTCGGTGCCACAATCGCGCCACATTCAGCGCCTATTTTCATGATCATAGACCTCCTCGTCTATACACCAGAGACCCCCCTCTCTGGTCCCCTATCGGCGCCAGACGCCGAAACTAATCGGCCGGATCTATTTCCCCCAGGGAGCGATCCGGCCGTTTTATTTTGTCGGTCGGGTCATGTCCCTTCGGCTTTCCTTGACGGGGTCCATAAGCTAGGTTTTCCCGGCATCGTTCGAGGGTGAGAATGGCGGTTTTCAGCGGCCACAATATCGATTGCGTTCGGGGTGAACGGCAGGTTCTGTCGGGCGCTACGTTTTCGCTTGAAAGTGGTGCGGCATTGGTGCTTCGCGGCGCCAACGGTAGCGGCAAGTCGACGCTTTTGCGCCTGATGGCCGGCCTGATGCGCCCCGTTGCCGGGGCCATCACATGGGATGGCGAGGATATCGCCGACGACCCGCATGAGCATAACCGGCGCATTGCCTATATCGGTCATGCGGATGCGGTGAAGCCGGCGCTCAGCGTCACCGAAAACGTTTCGTTCTGGTCCGAACTGTCGGGCGCCGGCGGTATGCGTGCCACGGAGGCACTTACGGCGCTCGGTATTGGCCATCTCGCGGACCTTCCCGCGCGGTACCTTTCCGCCGGACAGCGGCGGCGTGTCACGCTGACGAGAATGCTGACATCGGGTGCGCCGTTGTGGCTGCTCGACGAGCCGACGACAGCGTTGGATCAGGATACGTCAGATGCGCTGCGCGGCCTTATTGACCGGCATCTCGCATCGGGCGGCATGGCGGTGATTTCGACACATACCGACCTCGGTCTTGCGTCATCCGGTCTGCTGACGCTGGGAGCTGCGTCATGAACGCTGTTTCCGTCCTTTTCCGGCGCGAGATGCGACTTGCCATGCGTCAGAGCGCGGACAGCGTCATGGTCATCGCGTTTTTCGTGATTGCCGTTGTGCTGTTTCCGTTCGGCGTCGGGCCGGAACCGAACATGCTGGCGCGCATCGGTCCCGGCGTGATCTGGGTCGCCGCGCTTCTGGCGGCAATGCTGTCAATGGATCGCATGTTCATGGGAGATTACGAGGACGGTTCGCTGGAATTGCTCGTGTTGTCGCCGGTCGCGCTGGAATTCGTGGTGCTGGTCAAGGTGCTGGCGCACTGGCTGACGACCGGATTGCCGCTGATCGTCACCGCGCCGTTGCTGTTCGTGATGATGAACGTACCGACCGAAATCTGGCCGGTGCTGTTGATGACGCTGCTGCTGGGGACGCCTGTGCTGAGTCTCTTGGGCAGCGTTGGTGCGGCACTGGTTCTGGGTGCCAGGCGGGGCGGCGTGTTGCTGTCGCTGTTGGTGCTGCCGCTCCTGATTCCGGTGCTCATCTTTGCCGTCGGATCGGGCGATGCGGTGCTTTACGGGACCGGCGCCAAGGCCAATCTGATGCTGCTGGGCGGCGTGCTGCTCGGTTCGCTGGCGCTGACGCCATGGGCCGCAGCGCAGGCTTTGCGGGAAGCGGTGGCATAGCTGGACACAGGTGCTATAAACCCCAAGGAAACATCGTAAAACAATGCTGCATTACTTCGCCAATCCGACCCGCTTTCAGCGCCTGAGCCGCCGTATCGAGCCGTGGCTGCTGGTGGCCATGATCCTGTGCTTCGCATTCGGGCTCTATTTCGCGCTGTTCTCGTCACCCGTCGATTACCAGCAGGGGCACACCGTGCGGATCATGTATATCCATGTCCCGGCGGCGTGGATGGCGCTGTTCTGTTATACCGCGATGGCGGTGGCGGCGGCTGTGGCAATGATCTGGAAGCATGCGCTCGCCGACGTCGCTGCCAAGGCGACGGCCCCGATCGGTGCGGTATTCACCTTTCTCGCGCTGGTTACGGGCTCACTTTGGGGCAAGCCCATGTGGGGCACATGGTGGGTGTGGGATGCGCGTTTGACGTCGGTCCTCGTGCTGTTCTTCCTCTATCTGGGCTACATGGCGCTCCGCGATGCGTTCGACGAGCCCGGGCGCGGTGCACGCGCATCGGCGATCCTCGTTCTGGTCGGATTCGTCAATGTGCCTATCATCAAGTTTTCCGTCGACTGGTGGAATACGCTGCATCAGCCCTCAAGTGTGCTGCGGATGGACGGACCGACGATCCACCCGGATATGCTGACGCCGCTCTTTCTTATGGCGGCGGCATTCCAGCTTTACTATTTCTGGCTGGTGCTGGTACGCATTCGCCGCGAACTGATGGCGAACCGGACCCGCGCGCTCCGGCATCGTCAGGCAGCGGCATAAGAGGTTTGGCCGTGAACAACACAGAAACAATTCTCTCGATGACCAAGCACGCGGGCTACGTATGGCCCAGCTATGGTATTGCGGCGCTGGTTCTGGTGGGGCTGGTTGTCCTGAGCCTGAGAGCGTTGAAGCGGACACGCGCCGAATTGGAGCGGATTGAAGCACAGATGCCGAGGGACAAGGATGAAGCGTAAACACAAAAGACTGACATTCGTTCTGGTCGCGCTGGTGCTGCTTGGCGGTGCGGCTACGCTGGTCCTGAACGCGTTCGAGGAAAATATCGTCTTCTTCATGAGTCCGAGCGACATCGCTGCAGGCAAAGTCTCCGACGAGCGCCGCTTCCGTCTCGGCGGACTGGTCGAGGACGGCAGCGTAGACAGGTCCGGCGGTGAAACGGTGCAATTCCGCGTCACCGACACGGCGAATGTGGTCAAGGTCAGCTACACCGGTATTCTCCCGGACCTGTTCCGTGAGGGGCAGGGCGTTGTCGCCGAAGGCCGTATCGTCGACGGCGTTTTCGTTGCCGACGAGGTTCTGGCCAAACACGACGAAAACTACATGCCGCCCGAGGTCGCCGATGCGATCAAGAAGTCGGGCCAGTGGCAAGGGAGCGAAAATTGATTGCCGAACTTGGACATTTTGCGCTGATCCTCGCGCTCACGGTTGCCTGCCTGCAAGGGGTCGTTCCGCTTGTCGGCGCGCACCGGGGGCAGATTTCGTGGATGCGGTTCGCCGACCAGTCTTCCGTCGTTCAGTTCGTTCTCGTCGCCATCAGTTTCGGATGTCTGACCTACGCCTACGTGACGTCCGATTTCTCGCTGGTGAACGTGGTCCAAAATTCCCATTCCGCGAAGCCGATGCTCTACAAGATTTCGGGCGTGTGGGGGAATCACGAAGGTTCGATGCTCCTATGGGTTTTGATTCTCGCGATCTTTGGCGCCGCCGTCGCGCTTTTCGGTCGTTACCTGCCCCCGGCGCTCAAGGCGCGAGCACTCAGTATTCAGGCACTAGTGGCGATCGGCTTCTATCTGTTCATCCTGCTGACCTCCAATCCGTTCGAGCGTATGTTCCCGCCGGCGCAGGACGGGCAGGACCTGAATCCGCTGCTGCAGGACCCGGGCCTCGCGTTCCATCCGCCGATGCTCTACCTGGGGTACGTCGGGTTCTCGATGGCGTTCTCGTTCGCGATCGCTGCCCTGATCGAGGGACGTGTCGACGCGGCGTGGGCACGCTGGGTCCGGCCGTGGACGCTGGCGGCGTGGTGTTTCCTGACGGGCGGGATCGCGCTCGGGTCATGGTGGGCCTATTACGAACTCGGCTGGGGCGGATTCTGGTTCTGGGATCCGGTCGAGAACGCGTCCTTCATGCCGTGGCTGATCGGGACCGCGCTTCTGCATTCCTGTGTCGTCGTCGAGAAACGCGACACCATGAAGTCGTGGACCATCTTCCTCGCCATCGTCGCATTTTCGTTTTCGCTGCTGGGCACGTTCCTCGTGCGATCGGGCGTGCTGACGTCAGTGCACGCTTTTGCGACCGACCCCGAGCGCGGTGTGTTCATCCTTATCCTGTTGCTGATCGTCATTGGTGGCTCGTTTGCGCTTTATGCCTGGCGCGCGCCGCAGCTTAAAAGCACCGGGCTGTTTCAGCCGATCTCGCGCGAGGGTGCGCTGCTGCTCAACAACTTGTTGATGGGTACGGCAGCGGGCGTGGTGTTGCTGGGGACGCTCTATCCGCTGTTTATCGACGCAATCTCGAACGGGCAGGACAAGATTTCCGTCGGCGCGCCGTTCTTCAACGCGGTGTTCATTCCGCTGATGACGCCGATGGTTGCTGCCATGGCCGTCGGCCCGCTGCTGGCGTGGAAGCGGGGCGATCTGGCGCGCGCGCTGAAAACATTGTGGCTCGCGTTCGTCGCAGCATTTGCTCTCGCTGTCGCCACCTGGGTTTGGCAGAGCGGCCAGTCCCCCTGGGGGATCGTTGGTGTCGCCATCGGCTCGTGGCTGGCGATCGGTACCTTGATCGAGCTTGCCGAACGTATCCGCCTATTCCGCCTGCCGCTTGGCCAATCGCTGCGTCGCCTTGTCAACCAGCCGCGTGCGACGTGGGGGATGACGCTGGCGCACTTCGGGCTCGCGCTTGCCGTGTTCGGCGTCACCGGCGCCGGGGCATGGAAGGTAGAGAGTGTTCAGTCCATGCGGCCGGGCGAGACCGTGACCGTATCCGGCTACGAATTCCGCTTCGACGGCGCTGCGGAAAAACAGGGGCCGAATTATCTGACGACCGAAGCGCGTTTCACCGTCAGCAAGGACGGCGACGTGGTGGCGCAGTTGTTCCCGGAAAAGCGGGTCTATACCGTGCGCCAGATGCCGACGACCGAGGCCGGCATTCACACGCTGCTCTCCGGCGATCTTTATGCCGTTGTCGGCGATAGTAAGAGCGATGGTTCCTACGTGACGCGCATATATTTCAATCCGCTTGTCGCCTGGATGTGGATCGGCTCGCTGACTATGGTCCTGGGCGGCGCGCTATCGCTTTCGGATCGACGTTTCCGGATCGGCGCGCCCAAACGCTCTGCTGTGCCTGCCGGCGCACAACCGGCGGAATAACGGACCCGGCATGAAGCGTCTTTTCTATATCCTGCCGCTCGCCGCGTTTCTGGTCATCGGTGTCTACCTTGCGATCGGCCTGACACTCGATCCGCAGAAGCTGCCGAACATGCTGGAAGGCAAACCGGTGCCCGCGTTTAACCTCGCGGGACTGGAAGGGCGCGACGAAAAGGGGTTCGCGAACACGGACCTCAGGGGCGAGGTATCGTTGGTCAACGTTTTTGGCTCGTGGTGCGTGGCATGCCGGGTCGAGCATCCGTTCCTGATGAAGATCAAGGAAAACGGTTGGGTGCCGATCCACGGCATCGACTGGCGCGAGCCGAACCGTACGGCAGGACCGCAGTGGCTCAGGCGTCATGGTGACCCTTATACGCTCGCCGGGGACGATCCAAAGTCTAAAGCGGCCATCGCTTTCGGTGTGACCGGCGCGCCGGAGACCTTCGTTGTCGATAAGCAGGGCATCATCCGTTACAAGCACGTTGGCCCCATCGATGAGAAAGTCTGGTCGGGAACGCTGAATCCATTGATCGAACACCTGCGGGGGCAGGGCGAATGAAGTGGTTTATCTTCGCATTGGCAATGCTTATCTCGCTGCCGGCGTTGGCCGTGCAGCCGGACGAGATCCTCGACGACCCGGCGCTGGAGGCCCGCGCCCGCGAAGTCGGTAAGGATCTACGGTGTCTCGTCTGTCAGAACCAGTCGATAGACGACTCGGATGCCGATCTTGCCCGGGACCTTCGCGTTCTCGTGCGTGAACGGATTGTTGCCGGCGACACCAATCAGGAAGTGATCGATTACGTGGTGTCGCGCTATGGCGATTTCGTTCTGCTGAACCCGCCGTTTAAGCTGAAGACATACGCGCTTTGGTTCGGTCCGGCGGCGCTCGTGCTGTTCGGGATCTTCGCGGCCTTCATGTTCTTCCGGAACAAGAATGTGGCGGCAGCGCCCGACGGACGTGCGCAATCCCTGAGCGAGGCCGAGAAGAAGAAACTCGCCCAGCTGCTGGATGAGGATAAGTCCTGATGTTCTGGGTGCTTGCCGGACTGATGACAATCGTGGTTGTTGCCCTGCTGCTCGTGCCGCAGTTGCGCGGGTACGCATCTGCCGCGCGACGCGCGGAATACGACGTTAACGTTTACAAGGACCAGTTGGTGGAACTGGACCGGGATCAGGCCGAAGGCCGTATCGGCGGTGCCGAAGCGGATGCGGCGCGTCTCGAAATCCAGCGCCGTCTGCTCGCCGCTGCCGACGACGCCGAGGGCGAGGACGCGCAAAGTGCCGCGTCCGGCAAGGGTAAGGCGATGATCGTCGCCGCCGTGCTGACCGCGCCCCTGGCGGCGCTCGTATTTTATCTTCAGACGGGTTCGCCGGGCATGCCCGACTTTCCGCTGGCGGAAAGGACGGATCAGCATAATACGCAGAGTGCCGCCAGCGTCGAGGGCCAGAGCATGCAACAACTGGCGGCGCGGCTTCAGGACCGTTTGCGCGAAAACCCGGACGACCCGCGCGGCTGGATTTTGCTTGGCCGGACCTATGCCAATACCGGTGATTCTCGGCAAGCCGCTGCGGCCTATCAGCGCGCCGTCGAATTGACGAACCGGGACCCGGAGCTGCTGGCCGACTGGGCAGAGGCCCGGCTAATGGCCCGCGAAGGCACGTTTACACCGGAAATCTTCGCTGATTTCCTGGAAGCCCGTGACAAGAACCCGCTGCTGCCGAAGCCCTGGTTTTATATTGGTCTCGACAAGGCCATGGGGGGCGATCTTGAGGGGGCGGCTCAGATCTGGACCGATCTCCTGGCATTCCAGCCCGCCGACGCGCCGTTTGTCGCCGCAATCCGCGATCAGATCGCGCGCGCCGCCCGGGATGGCGGTTTCGATGCGGCGGCGATCGAGCCGAGCGAAACGGCGAAAAAGCTGGCGGAAGGCGTTGCCGATAGCTTGCCCAAGGAAGCCCCGTCATCCGGTGAGAGCGCGGCTGCACCGGTAGTTCCCGGTCCGACACAGGAACAGGTTCGCGCGGCGCAGGAAATGACGGCAGAGGATCGCCAGGCTTTCATCCGCTCCATGGTCGAGCGGCTTGCGGAGAAGCTTGAAGAAAATCCCAATGATCCCGCTGGGTGGGAGCGTCTGATCCGTGCCTATGACGTGCTCGGCGAGACGGAAAAGGCGGAAGAGGCGCGAGAGAGTCTGAAAGCTTTACAGGCAAACTAAGATCTCGAAATTCTGGCAAAGAGGTCAACTGACCGCTATACAAGCCGTCATCTGAAACCTGTGGTTGGCTGAAGGCAAATGAGCATCGGTATTGTTCTCGCGCTTGCGATGGCCAGTTTCCTTTGGATGGTGGCGCCGGGGCCGGGTGTAATCGCAACCGTCGCCAGATCGGCCGCATTCGGGTTCCGCTCGACACTGCCGTTTATCCTGGGTATTGCCAGCGGCGATCTCATATACGTGCTGTTTGCGCTCCTCGGATTGAGCATGGTCGCGGGGATGCTTGGCGAGCTCTTCATCGTCGTACGCTGGGCGGGTGCCGCCTACCTGATCTATCTGGGCGTAAAGGCGTGGCGTCAGCCTGTCTGCGCGTTACCTCCGGCCGGTTCACCGGGCGTCGATGCACCAAGGCTCAGTCAGGTCCGGGCATACGCCGGCGGCCTGTTTTTGGCCTTGGGTAACCCGAAGGTGATCATCTTCTACCTCAGTTTTCTGCCGACATTCATTGATCTGGAGACGATCGCTTTCGGTGACGGGCTTGCGGTCGTCATAACGGTGCTCTCGGTATTGGTCGGTGTTCTCGTCGGGTATGCGCTGTTGGGCATGCAAGCCCGCCGCCTGTTTCGCACCGAAAGTGCCGTGCGCCATATCAACCGTGCCGCGGGGTCGCTGATGATCGCCGCCGGGTGTTCGGCTGCCGCGAGAAACTGACTTCAACAAGCTTCAAGAAGGTACATATGTCTCATCTAAAAACGCTCAACGATCTCGATGTCGCCGGTAAGCGGGTTCTGGTCCGCGTTGACTTCAACGTGCCGATGCGCGATGGCCGGATCACGGATACGACGCGGATCGACCGCGCGCTGGAAACGTTGAACGAACTCGCGGACAAAGGCGCCAAGGTCGTGATCATTTCGCACTTCGGCCGTCCGAAAGGCGAGGTGAAGCCGGAGATGAGCCTGCGTCCCGTCGCCGAAGGGCTCGCCAGCATTGCCGGCAAAGACGTTGCGTTTGCACCGGACTGCATCGGCGAAGAAGCGGCCGCCGTGATTGACGCGGCGCCGGCTGGCGGTTTCGTGATGCTTGAAAACCTGCGCTTCCATGCGGGCGAGGAAAAGAACGATCCGGATTTTGCCAAGGCGCTTGCCGCCAACGGCGATGCGTTCGTGTCTGATGCTTTTTCCGTCGCGCACCGTGCGCATGCCTCGACCGAGGGAATCACGCATCTGCTCCCGTCGGCGGCGGGGCGTCTGATGCAAGCCGAGATCGAGGCGTTGACGGGGGCGCTGGAAACGCCGGCGCATCCGGTCATCGCGGTCGTCGGCGGTGCCAAGGTGTCGACAAAGATGGCGGTGCTAGGGCACCTGTCCGAAAAAGTCGATCAGATCGTCATCGGCGGGGGCATGGCGAATACTTTCCTTTATGCCAATGGCGTCGGGATCGGAAACTCGCTCTGTGAAAAGGAGATGGCGGCCGAGGCGCGCGCCATCGTCGACACGGCGGCGAATGCCGGCTGCGAAATCGTGCTACCCCTGGATGCCGTCGTTGCCGACAAGTTCGAGGACGGCGCTGCGTCAAAAACCGTTGCACTGTCAGACGTACCGGATGACATGATGATCCTGGATATCGGACCGAAAAGCATTACCGATCTTCAGGAACGCCTGAAGTCCGCGAAGACGGTTCTCTGGAACGGCCCGCTCGGCGCGTTCGAGGTCAAGCCGTTCGACACCGGGACGAATGCAGTTGCACAGACAGTGGCCGAGCTGACCGGCGCCGGCAGCCTGCTCTCGGTCGCGGGCGGCGGCGATACGGTGGCGGCACTCGCAGGTGCTGGAGCCGAAGACGGTTTTTCCTATGTTTCCGCTGCGGGCGGGGCGTTCCTGGAATGGATCGAAGGGAAATCGCTGCCGGGTGTCGCTGCGCTCATGGCTTAGGCGAACGGGGCGTCGTCCACCTGATTACGCGAACGGGTCGTCGTTCGACCGCCTGGGTTCGCGCTGTTCCGACAGCGCCCCGGGTTTCGCCGGGTGTACCCGGCTCAGGATATCGTCCAGCATGTTCTGCAGGTACTCCGACTGATTGAGCAGCCGGTGCGTTGCGTCCAGGGCCTGATGCGATGCGGTCTCGGCGATTTCGCGGGCGATCTGACTCACTTCGGCCAGCGTGTTCTTGATCCGGTGCGCCGTCCGCTCGGTCTGATCGGTGGCTTCGCGCAGATGGTCGAAGCGCTGCGCATACACCCGGTCGGCATCGCTTGTGCGGCGTTCCGACGAAAAAGCCACCAGATTATCATCGCCGTCCCGTTCCGCCTCGCGCGCGGCTTCCTTGCCGGGCGAACGGAAGGCGAGCAGGTTGCTTTGATCGCGGATCGTCATCACCAGTTCCGAGATATCGTCGACCAGAACGGTCATCTGATCGATGCCCTTGATCAGGGCTTCCGTCCGCTCCACGTCGTTGGCGGCGGCAGTGACGTACTGCGTGAAATTCTGAAGCTGCTGGCTGACCGATGAGATGGCGCCGCCCTGGGTGACATCGCCGATGTCCAGGGCCGGGATCGGGCGCTGGCGCTGGGATCGCCGAGGTGCCGGTTCTTCGGCCGCTTCCGGCTCGGGTTGCGGCGCAGGTGCCGGCTCGGGGGCAGGCAGTGCCAAAGGCTCTTCCTCGAGCTTGCGTTCGGCACGTTCGGCGCGCTGTTCGGCGACATGGGCGCGGTTCGCGGCTTCGTCCGCGTCGCCCAGCGCCTGGTGCAGCCGGTCGCGCGTCCGCTCCAGATCGTTCCTCAGCTGATCGGCCTCGATGATCGTATCCGCCCAGCCGTCCAGCATGCGGGCAATGCGTCCGAAGTCGTCCTTGTTGCCCTGTGCCGGAACCGAAACGTGACTTGCGCCGCGCGCGATCCGCTCCGTCGCGTCCGCGATCCGCCTTGCCGGCCCGCTCAGGCTCTTAATCAGCAGCAGGCCGAAGAAGAACAGCCAGAGGATGATCGCCAGCGAGCCACCGGCAATGGTGTATCGCGCGAACAACTGCATGTTACGGACGTCTGCTGCCGCCTGAATCCGAAGCCGTTCCGAGAATCCGGCTAGTCCCGTCAGGCTGGGGACGAAGTAATCGAACAGCTCTTCAAACCGGCGCGTCTGATCCGCCAGTTCGAACCGGGCATTGATGATGGAAAGCATCTGCGTTTCGTGCACCTTGAGCAGTTCGTCGATCCGGTCCTTTTGCGCGGGTTCGAGGCTTGCTGCGTCGACGAAGGCATGCAGCGCCTCATACCGCTTGCTGATTTCTTCGACGCCTTTCTTGGAACCGGACAGGATCGTCTCTTCGCCCTGCTGGTCGATACGTTCGACCTGGTTGATCAGGTTGGCGTTGCCGCTTTCGCGAAACGCGGCCCGCAGGTTGGCGGAGGTGCGGCGCAGTTGCGCGCTCAGTCCGTCATCGCTGTTCGCGCCGATTTCGCGTTCGGCATTGAGGAAGGTCTGGAACTGCTGGTCGTATTGTACCAGGCCGTCGCGGATCGTCGTGACATGCTGTGCCAGTGGTTGCGCCTGGGGATAGCTGAATAGTTCGTCCAAGGCCGCGGATACGTCGGCGAGATCGGCGGAGAAGCCGTCGGCGATTTCGGTGTCGCGGGTGAGCAGGAACTTCCGCTGGCGCGCCTGCAGGCTGTACGTGCCGCGTTCGACGGTATTGGCCAGTTCATCGATCCGTGCCGCGCGTTGCAGGCTCTGCAAGGCCTGGTCGAGACGCTGATCGACATGGAAATAAAGCGCACCGAATGCCGCCGCGGCGAGCAGGCAGGCGAAGAAATACAGCCACGACCGGGCCCCCAGGCTGAGCCCGCCCATGAACGTGCGGTCGCCGAAGCCCGGGCTGGCGCTGTCGTAATCGCCTTCGTCGTTGCGCTCTGCGTGGATCGCCATCGCTTCCCATATCCCCCGGAGAATCGTTTATACCACTCCATCCCCGGTTTCGCAGCCGCATTTGCAGCCTCGTCCTATTCCTGACAGTATGCGGCCGAGCGATAGCTGGTTTCGATCAGGGATCGGAAGTTCCGTTGGAAAGATGAACGAAAAGACCGACAGCACTGCCGACAGACAGGCGCAGGGTCCCGTGGTGCGCAAGGTGCCGGAAGGTGACGACCGGGAGCGTATGGTCTGTGTCGATTGTGGCTTCGTCCACTACGATAATCCCCGCATTGTCACCGGTGCCGTTTGTACGTGGCAGGACAAGATACTTTTGTGCCGGCGCGCCATCGAGCCCAGGATTGGGTACTGGACCATCCCGGCGGGTTATCTTGAGCTCAACGAAAGTGTCGACGAAGGTGCAAAGCGGGAAGTCGTCGAGGAATCCGGCGCCAACGTCGATATCGGCGCCTTTCTCGGGATGTTCGAAATCCCGCGGATATCGCAAATCTACATGATCTATGAAGCGGCGATGATCAGCCCGGCGCTCGATCCGGGCCCGGAAAGTTCAGAGGCAGCGCTGTTTTCCTGGGACGAGATTCCCTGGCAGGAACTGGCTTTCCCGAGTGTGACCTGGGCGCTTGAGGTCTTTCGCGCTGGTGACGGCCCCCGGTTCGAGATTTTCCGTCATCCCTGACCCCTGACTTATCCACAGGTATGCTGCCGCAGTTCGCGAAGGGTTTACCGCTCGTTAACCCTTTTCCCGCTAGCGTTCGAGGCAGGAAGGGACAGGGTTAGCCAATGACGGACGGGGTCAACGTTACATTCGGCGGTGCGGGCGCGGCGAAACCCGTGCGCACCCACTATCAGTCCGACGGCGTGCGCGAGGTTCGCTCGCGGGCGCAGTTCCTGGAACACGAGCAATCGCCGCAGGAGCAGGCTGGTGTTAAACGCCTGCGCAGCCTTCTGAATCAGGGCCAGCCGCTCGATCAAAATGCACCGCGCGGTTACTACCTGAATATCCGGGTTTAGTAGGCCCCGTCATGGGGCGTCAGTTTCTCTCCAGTACCATCGTGGCGTTGACGCTGTCGTTCCCGGGAACAGTGCTGGCCGCAACGCTTGAAGTCGTGGTGGTCGGACTTGCCAGCGACGATGGCGACGTTCACATCGCACTTTACGATTCACCGGACGCTTTTCCGGAATCCGACGGCATGCTGGCGGAAACGGAGGTGCCCGCCCGCAATCGGCGCGCCAGAGCGGTTTACAGGGACCTCAAACCGGGACGCTTCGCGGTTGCCGTTTATCACGACGAAAACGGCAATCACGATTTCGACCAGGGATTTCTCGGCATTCCGCTGGAAGATTACGGGTTTTCCAACGGCGCGACGGTATTCTTCGCTCCGCCGTCATTCGATGCGGCGGCGTTTCAGGTGTCGGCACCGGAAACCCGGATCGTCATCGACCTCGGCAACTAGGTCCGGGCGCGGCTCAGCAGTTAACGCAGTTGAAATCGAAGTCGTTGTACATCCGCCAGATCAACAGCGGGTAATCAGGCAGCCCTGCGATGCCGCCACCCGCGCCGTCCTGGGCAAGTACCATATTCGCCATCTGAGTGTCCCGCGGCGGCGGCGGTGTCTTTGTGTTCAGCGCATATACGGACTCGACACGGAGCGGTACGGAAATGCCGCGAATCTGAATGGATTTTATCAGACGTTCGGCATCCTCGTCGTTAAAACGCGTGCCTTTCGGTGCGCAGAAATACCCGAACATGATCTTGCTCGGACGCAGGTCCGGGTCGTCCATGCGGATTTCCCACTGGCTTATGAAGCCCGCGCACTGACGACCGGTGTCGGCCTGCTGATACGGTTGCACCCAGAAATCGGCAAAGGCGTTCTCGGTCAAGAAGCTTTTGCCGAGTGACAGCTCGCGGTTCTGATTGAAACGCCACATCGGTACCGTCGTCGTGGCCAGTTTGTTGAAATCGAGGATCGTGCGGTTCCTGAAAAGTGGCAGAGTTTCGGCGAAAAAGACTTCCGCCTGACCGCCTTGAGAACGGTAAAGGACATACTCTTCGGTTATGCGGGAATCGGCGTAGTTGACCCGAACCGGGTCCAGGCCCTCGAAAGCCGGCACCTCGACGAGGACGCGGCCTTGATTTTCGGCAGGTTTACGGAACACCCCAGTATCGATTTTATTGAACGAACAGGCGCCAAGCGCGCCTGCTATCACTAGCATCGCCAACAGGGTTTTCACGGTCTGATTATTGGACATCGCTCCAGTTTCCTCGATTACCAGCCAGCCCCCGGTTGGCTCAGGTACTCCTCCTCGTCCGGCGTTGATACACGACCCAATACCGCGTTTCGATGCGGAAAGCGACCGAACCGCTCGATCACGTCGCGATGGGCGACGGCAAATCCGGTCAGTTCATCATCGCCCATTTCCCCAAACAGACGAACGGCTTCATGCTGGTCGTCCAGATTCTCCGCGTGCTCGAACGGCAGGTAAAGAAACATGCGGCGGTAAGGTGCCTGCTGTTGCTTGTCGAGCCCCTGCGCGATCGCTTCCTTAGCCCATTTAAGGGCCAATGGGTCGGTCGCAAACGCGTCGGGCGTGCCCCGGTGGATATTTCGCGGGAACTGGTCCAGCACGATCACAATCGCAAGGTAGTCGTCGGGCGTCTTTACCTCGGCATCAAACTTTCCCTGCTTCGCCAGTTCATGAATTTCCAGAAACCGCTCACGGATGTCAGTATCCGTTTCAGGCGTCGACTTGAACCAGAACGGTTGCTGGGTTTCCGCGGAACGTTCATCCAGGCCGCCGAACCAGAACGCCAGCACGGCAGGCGTCACATCGGACATGGTGATGGTGTCTGACATGCAACTATATATGGCGGTTAATTTCCGGAAACGGAAGAGCCCCGTACTTGACCACCCGTAACGTTAACGTGAGCATGCGCCTATGAAGCGCACCACCCTGTTTCTGATCTTCATGGCCTTTGCCGGCGTTACCGTGGGTGGCGCGTATCTCGGCGTCCCATGGCTTTGTGCTTGGGCCGTTGCCGGGTATCTCGCCGACAATGGCTTTCCGGAAGCACGTTTCAAAATTGACGCCCTTGGCCTGACCGAAGCTGTTGTCAGCGACCTTGAACTCGGCCCCGACAGCGGCGTTCGCGTGCGTCGCATCGTGGTGGCTTACTCACCCGGTCGGCTCGCGCACGGTGTGATCGACGGGATCAGGGTCGAGCAACCTGAACTGCCGCTTGCCATCGATGCGGCTGGTGTGCATCTGGGGCCGCTCGAGCCCCTTTTTGCGACCGGCACGTCCGACGGCGAACCGCCGCAGGTTCGTGTTCTTGGTCCGATCATGGTCGCTGCCGGTCTGCTGAATATCTCGTCGCCACTCGGACGGGTCGACGCTGCCCTCGAAGGCGTGGCCCTTCTGACGGACGGTATCGGGTCGGACGCCAACTTCCAGTTCGCATTGCAGCATCCTCAAGCACAACTGAGTGGACGCGTTCGCGGGATCATCGATCAGGAAGATCAGATCCAGCTCACGGTCGACATTCAGAATGCATATAGCGAGGCCCGGATCGCGTTCGCGGCACTCGCCGGCGCTGTAAACATATCCGGTCGAATCGGTGGCGCCCTCAAAGGCGGCGGGTCGCTGACTCTCCAAAAGGTGCATATTGATGGCGTTGCCTTGGGCAACGTTGACCTGGTCGCCGATGTCGACGGTAAATCGGCGGTTGGAGAGCTTTTGGTCGGGGGCAACGGCACAGGCCTCTCGATGCAGGTCCGCGCGTCGACGGCTGATGTTTTCGACCGCGAGGCACCATTGCATCTCGTCGGCCAGGCAGCGACGGACGGCCTGCGCGGATCACTCGCCTTGCCTGTCCCGCTGGATGTGGTCGGCGCGATCGACTTCGATGTCACGGGGACAAGAGCCGATTTCCAGGCACTGCCGGCGGCAATTGCGGCGAATGCCGTGCGTGCTTCGGATGTTATCTCCGGGTCCGTCGTTCTGACGCACCTGGGTGTTGCCGCGGAAAATGACTTGGACGTGACATTGGACGGCGAACTCGATCTCGCTATCGACAGCCGGGGGTGGCGGGTGAACCCGGTGCCGGGCCTTAATTTCGATCTTGGACTGCCGGGTCGGTCTCAGCGCATCGAGCTGTCATTCGGCAGCATATCCGATCTGCCGTTCCTGGCCGGCGGCCCGACGCCTGCTGATCCGTTGCGTGTCGCGACAGTGTATCAGGGTGTTTTCAATGGCTGGTTTCCGTTCTCGGGGGATGCCGGTGGTTCGCTATGGCCGGCAACGACAGACGGCCTGATGCTGGAGGACGTGGCGTTTCGTTTCGATCCCTGGCAGATGAAGGTTGGCGGCATGGAAGTGGTCGCCGAGCAGATCGGCGTCAGGATTTCAGGACCTTTCAAATCGCTCGATCTCGAGGTTGCGGCGGATGCGCGTTTCTCCGGATCGCCTGCCGGCGGGGTTACGGTAAGCGGCGGCCAGTTTTCGTTTGCTGGTAATCTCGGTTATGGCCCGGACGGGATACGCGTTTACCCGGAAGGATGTCCTGAGCTGCGCGCGACCGGCATCACCGCCGATAAGATGCTGTTTCGGCCGGGCCCCGTATCCGTTTGTTCCCGTTCCGACACGACGCCTCTTGTCCATGTCGTGACCGGTGATGCCGGGTTGAAGCGGGTCGATCTGGCGGCCGTCTTTAACAGTATCGATGTCGCGCTTGAAGGTGCGGGTCCGTACCCCTTGAGCGGCACCTTGCCGCGGCTCAATGGTACAGCCAGCTTCGATGCCCGGCGTGGCACGTGGTGGGCAAAATTCGATGCCAAGGGCGGCAACCTCAAGGCGGACGAGCTCGATCTGGCCGTGAGCACCGTTGATGCGGAAATTTCGCTCGAGGGAGAGAAAACGTTGCTCGGCGCCCGGGCCGATATCCGCCGTGCCATCGTCGCCGATGCACGGCGCCCGGTGCGCGTTATGCCGATGGTGCTGATGGGCAAGGGGTCGTTTAAACCCTCCGCTCTCGGTTTCAAGGGTGAGGTCGGTCCGGAAAATGGCCCGGTCGCCGAGATCGATCTGGGTCACCGCATACCTGAACAACGCGGCATCTTGAAGGTGGAGGTGCGGCCATGGACCTTCAGCGCAGACCGATTGCAGCCACAGGACTTCCTTCCGCCCCTGAAAGGGGTCGTGGCGGACGTTGCAGGCGATCTTGGCGTTTCGATGCGCATCGGCTGGACGGGAAGCACAGTCACCTCGACGGCGAAGGTCACGCTCGATGACTTTGCCTTCGGCACGGCCCCGGCCGAGGTCGCAGGCGTCAGTGGTGCGGTCGAGATCGCCGATCTGCTGGCGTTGAAGACGAGTGAACCGCAGACGTTGTCGGTCGGGTATCTGGACGCGGGCCTACCACTTACGAACGGTACCATAGCGTTCGAACTGGACGGGACGGAGCGTCTGACCCTGAAACACGCGGGTTGGCCGGTTGCAGGAGGTATGCTTGCAATCGAGAACCTTGACGTTCCGTTCGGGGACGTACCTGACATTATCGTCGCCAGTCTCAAGGATATCGATGCGGCCGACCTTGCAAGAAACATCGATATCGACGGGCTTGAGGCGGATGGGTCTCTGGCCGGCAGCATCCCGGTCCGCATCACGGCGGATGGGCCCGTCATCGATGATGCGCGGATCTGGTCACTCAAGAGCGGGGTGCTCAAGTTCCGCTCCCGGGTCGCACTGGAAAGCCTGCAGCAAAGTGGCGAGATGGCAGATTTGCTCGCGCGTGCTTTGTCGGATTTCCGCTATACCAACCTCCAGATGTCGCTGAACGGACCGCTTTCCGGCGATATCACCGCCACCGCGAAGCTCGACGGTGCCAATCCCGCGCTTTATGACGGTAAGCGGATCGAACTCAACGTAACCCTGCAAGGAGCCTTGCGGGACCTGCTGCAAAGCTCTAACGTTATTCGTGACCTTCCGGGACAAATCCGGGACCAGATGCAGGGTCCTTCCGGGAAGCCGTAGGAGGAGTAAACAGACGGAGCGCGACCGATGTCGTACCGTAATTTTTGCGCTGTACTCACCGCGGTAACCATTTCTTTTCCGATTATCGCCTGCGAGCCGAGGGTCAAGGTCGAAGCCCCGGACAAACCCATCGTCATCAATCTGAACGTAAAGATCGAACACGAGGTCCGGGTTCGGGTCGAGAAGGATCTTGACCAGGCTCTTTCGAACAACCCGGGGCTGTTCTAATGAGATATCCGATGACCAATTTCATGCGCCTCATGGCCGTCGCCATCTTTTCCCTGGGTCTTTTTGCCGCGCAACCATCGGCGGCGCAGTCAATGTCGCTGCAACAGGCTCAGGCGCAGGGTCTCGTGGGCGAACGTCTCGACGGCTACGTCGGGGTTGTCCAGAACGCACCCGGGATCGCCGGGCTGGTTGACGAGGTCAACCTGCAGCGACGCCAGCTGTATCGCGATATCGCGCGCAAGAACAACATCCCGCTAAACACTGTCGAGAAGCTCGCCGCCGACAAGGCCATCAGCCGTGCCGCATCGGGCGAGTACGTGCAGGACGCTTCCGGCAACTGGGTCCGCAAGCTATGAACGGCAAGGATGCCTTTGAATACTGGATGAAGAACGTCCAGGCCGTCGACCTTGGCGGCCGCGACGTGATGGACCCGGCGCGTTCGGGTAAATCGGTCGGTGAAATTGTCCGTGGTGCAGGTGGCGGGCTCGAGTTCGATACCGAGCCGGCACGGTACTACAAGCTGCTGCGCGAACTCGCACCCGGCGGCGGAAAGTAAACGCGTGACTGATCTGCCGGCAAACCCCTGCGACGCGACGCTGACGGAAATCGCCGCTGCTCTCAAGGCAGGCAGCGTTTCTTCGGCCGAGGTCACGGAGGCATCCATTGCGCGTCTTAATGAACGGGGTGCGGCACTCAATGCCGTTGCCGGGATGGATGCCGCCGATGCGCGGCGCCAGGCACAGGAAGCGGATGCCAATCCCCAGGAAATGCCGCTCTGGGGCGTGCCGCTGGCGCACAAGGACATGTTCTACCGTCCCGGCCGGCTCAGCGAATGCGGCTCAAAAATTCGCAAAGGTTTCATGCCCGATCAGCTGTCCGGCGCGTTAAAGCGGCTGGATGGGGCCGGCGCTCTCGACATCGCGCGTCTCAACATGGTCGAGTTCGCCCTCGGCGTGACGGGACACAACGAAATCACCGGCGACGTCCGCAATCCCTGGAACCCGGCGCATATCACGGGGGGCTCTTCCAGCGGGTCCGGCGCCGCGGTCGCGGCGCGGGCGACGTTTGCAGCGCTTGGCTCGGACACCGGCGGGTCGGTGCGGCTGCCGGCGGCATGCTGCGGCGTTGTCGGCATGAAGGTGACCATGGGCCGCGTCAGCCGGTTCGGCGCCATGCCGCTCTCGTACACGTTGGATACCATCGGACCGCTGACCCGCACGGTCACGGACAATGCGCTGATGCTGTCGGTCGTTGCCGGGTACGATGCCGACGACGCATCATCCGCGAATATGCCGGTGCAGGATTACCTTGGCGACCTGGAAAAGGGTGCGAAGGGGCTCAGGGTCGGTCTTGCGACGAGTCACTTTATGGACGGTATCTCGGACGAGCTTGCGCGGCGCTTCGACGACGCGGTCGCGGTGATGCAGAAAGCGGGCGCGGAGATCGTCGATGTCGATCTGCCGGATGGCATCCAGTATGCGAACGCGCTGACCAGCCTTATCACGGCGACGGAAGGGTCCGCGCTGCACCAACACTGGATGGAAACGCGTGGCGACGAGTACGGCAAGCAGACGTTCGCCCGGTTCGCGGGCGGTTTCGCGACACCGGCGACGCGTTACGTGCAGGCGCTTAATCTTCGTAGTTCCATGCTGGCGGAATTCAACGAGATGGTGTTCGGTAACGTCGACGCCCTGATGACCCCGATGATGATCATGGACGTGCCGACGATCGAGGAAACGGATGTGCGTGACGGCCCAAACGCTGCTGAACTGCTGACGCGGGTCGGGCATTGCTCGCGTCCGGTTAATTATCTGGGCCTTCCCGGACTGAGCGTGCCGAGCGGATTTACGGCGGCGGGCCTGCCCTCTTCGATCCAGTTCGTGGGACGCTCGTTCGACGAAGCGACGCTGTACCGCCTCGGGCGGGCCTATGAACGGGAAACGGAATGGTTTAAAACGTCCCCCGATGCTGCCGCGTGGGAGGGCGACGCGTGACCCAGCCGTTTATAGAAATTTCGGGGCTGACCAAAAGCTTTGGCGACAAACATGTTTTGACCAGCGTTGAGTTGGACGTTGCCGAGGGCGAGTCGCTGGTGCTTATCGGCACGTCGGGCTCCGGCAAGACATTGCTGCTGAAATGCATCCTTGGTCTGATCCCGATCGACAAAGGAAAAGTCCTCGTTGGCGGTGACGACACCGCGAGATACCGGGGCGACAGGCGCGATGCCTTCATCGCGCGTACCGGCATGCTGTTCCAGCGCTCTGGCCTGTTTGACAGTCTGACAACGTGGGAGAACATCGGCTTTCGCGCGCTTCAGGCAGCGGATTCGGATCGCCAGCAGGTCCGCGAAGCGGCGATCGACAAGCTGGTGATGGTCGGACTCGATCCGCACGTCGCAGATCTGTCGCCTGCCGAACTTTCCGGCGGGATGCAGAAACGCGTCGGCATCGCACGGGCCATTTTCGGCGATCCCGAAATCCTGTTGCTGGACGAGCCGACGGCCGGCCTCGATCCGATCATGTCGAACGTCATCAATGATTTGATTCTGGATCTCGTGCGCCAGATTGGGTGCACGGCGATTTCCATCGACAGCGACATGGCGGGTGCGGAACGGCTCGGCGACAAAGTGGCGATGCTGCACGACGGGCGGATCATTTGGCACGGCCCTGCCGGTGACATGATGGGCAGCGGCAACGATTACGTTGATCAGTTCGTGCATAGCCGCGCCGAAGGTCCCATCGACATGCCCGTGGTTGCGCCGTAATGGCGGATGTACTGGACAGGTTCGGGCGGGTTTCCTTGGCTTTCACGCCGACGCCTCTGGAGCATCTGGCTAACTTTACAAAAGCCCTTGGCGGTCCGGATATCTGGATCAAGCGCGATGACTGCACGGGCTTTGCGCTCGGTGGGAATAAGGTGCGCAAGCTCGAGTTTCTCATGGCCGAGGCTCAGTCGAAAGGGGCGACGGCGATTGTCACTGCCGGCGGCACGCAATCCAACCACGTGCGTCAGACGGCGGCGGCTGCATCGCGTCTCGGCATGGAGTGTCATGCGGTGCTGGAGCGCGTGCGGACCGATGCGCTTTACGAAACCAACGGTAATCTTCTGCTGGATCACATGTTCGGTGCGGTGCCGCACTTTGTTGAAAAAGACGCGGATATGGATGCGGCGATGGACGCGCTTGTTGGCGATCTCACAGCGAAGGGCGAAACCGTTTACGCGGTGCCGGTCGGCGGGTCGAACTCGCTGGGCGCGCTCGGGTATGTTTCGTGTGCATTCGAACTCGCGGGCCAGCTCCGGGAGGCGGGCGTGCATCCGGGCCTGATCGTGCATGCCAGCGGCAGTGCAGGAACGCAGGCGGGACTGCTGGTCGGGCTCGCACTTGCAGGTCTTGAGATTGCCGTCGTGGGCATGTGCGTCAGCCGAGCCGCCGGTGCACAGCAGGAAAAAGTGTCGGCGCTGGTTGCCGCGACCTGCGATTTGATCGGTCGTCCGGACCTCGCCGACGTGATTGAGGTCAACTGTGACGGCGCATACGTCGGACCGGGATACGGCGTCGAAACGCCGGAGATGGCGGACGCTGTTCGGATGTTGGCGCGGACCGAGGGAATATTCCTGGACCCGGTTTATACCGGCAAGGCGATGGCGGGTCTGATTGATTACGCCAGGACCGGAAAACTCGCCGGCACTGGCCCGGTGCTGTTCCTGCACACGGGCGGCACGCCGGCGCTGTTCGTTTATCCGGAAATCGCGGACGGCTGAGACGTCACTGCACCGACGAAAACGCCGTCGGCTTCAGGATGTGATTGGAAATGCCCTTGAGGATCGGGCCGTCCTTTTCGCTGTCGGCGCGGGCCTTGATCCATTCCGGATCTGCTTGGAATGCGTTCCACTTTTCTTCCCGTTCGGCCAGCGATTCCCACTGCAGCATGTAATAGAGATCATGATTGTCGGAACCGATCTCGGTAACCCAGAACCCGGCCTGGCGGATGCCGTGCTGTTCCCATTTCTTCAGGGTTACATCTTCGAAGCGTTTCAGAAGCGCGGGCATGCGACTGGGCGCGCAGTGATAGATGCGAAGTTCATAAAGCATGGTGAAGTCTCTCCCTAAGTTATTTGGGCCGGGGGCCTCTTGGATTGGTTTGCGCAGCTTAGTCGGTCATTTCGGAACGTCCAAGTCCCTTAACCCGATAGCTGAATCACGATGACGCCGGAGACGATCAGGACGGCAGCCAGCCAGCGCTGCCAGCCGAATCTCTCGCCCAGGAACAGGGCGCCGATGACGGCAGCGAACAAAACGGACGTTTCCCGGAGCGCGGTGACGGAGGCAAGCGCACCTTCGACAAAAGCATAAAGCACAAGGCCGTAGGCGAGTTTTGCAAGGACGCCTGCCATCGCGGCCGGCTTCCAGTTGACGGCGACGAACTCGACGAAATCGCCGCGCCGGAACGCCATGATCCAGAGGTAAAACGGCAGGCCTTCGAGCGCATGTAGCCAGACGATGTAGGAAAACGCATCGCCGTTCCGGATTCCAATGCCGTCGACGACGGAATACGCGGCGATATGCAGCCCGACCAGTAGAGCGAGCAGGAACGGCAGGATGTTGCCGCGGTGGCGCAACGCCTTTTCGAACCCCATCGACATGATGCCGATTGATACCAGCGCGATACCGAACATGGCGACGCCGTTGGGAAACTCGGACGCCCAGATGGCCGCGCCGACGGCAATCATCAGCGGTGCCGCGCCGCGGGCGAGCGGATAGACGAATGACAGGTCACCGACCCGGTAGGCGTTGATCAGCGTCAGGTGATAGGTCGTGTGAATAACCACGCTCGCGATGATGAAGGGCCAGGCTTCGGGCGTTGGCAGCGGCACGAACCAGACAAGGACGCTTCCCAGCAGGGTCCCCATGCCCTGTACGCAGGTCGCCATGAGAAGGCGGTCGCCGGAAAATTTGACCAATGCGTTCCACGACGCGTGCGTCAGCGCCGCCACCAGGACGATGGCGATCAGGAACGGATCAAGTTGCATAAAAGTTCCCGGGGCCTCAGGCCGCCGGCAGCCCCATCAGCGCGCGCGCGAATGCGCGGGCTTCGAACGGCCTGAGATCGTCGATCCCTTCACCGACGCCGACGGCGTGGACCGGCAGCGCGAATTTCTCGGCGAGGCCGATGACGACGCCGCCCCGGGCCGAACCGTCGAGCTTGGTCATGACAAGGCCGGAAACGTTGACCATTTCTTTGAAGGTCTCGACCTGGCTGTGCGCGTTCTGGCCGATGGTGCTGTCCATCACCAGAAGCGTCGTATGCGGTGCGCTGTCGTCGAGTTTCTTGATGACGCGGATGACTTTTTCCAACTCCGCCATCAGGTCCTTGCGGTTCTGCAGGCGGCCGGCGGTATCAATCATGACGACGTCGATGTTCTGGGCTCTCGCCTGTTCGAGGGCGCCATAAGCTAGCCCGGCGGCGTCGGCACCATGCGCGCCCGAGACAACAGGACAGTTCGAGCGCTCGCCCCAGACCTGGAGCTGTTCGACGGCCGCGGCGCGGAATGTATCGCCGGCGACCAGCATGACGGATTTGCCTTCCGACTTGAAGCGGTTGGCGAGTTTGCCGATGGTCGTCGTCTTGCCCGATCCGTTGACGCCGCAGACCAAAATCACGTGCGGCTTGTGGGCATCGCCGATCTCTAGCGGCTGCGCTACCGGATCCAGCACCGTTGCCATTTCGTCGGCGAGGGCCTCGCGGACTTCCTCGTCGGTGACGTCCTTGTCGAATTTCGATTTGGCGAGCGCGTTCACCAGCTTGGCAGACGTTGTCACGCCGATGTCGGACGTGATCAGGGCGTCTTCGAGTTCGTCGAGGGCGGCCTGATCGAGTTTTCGGCCCCGGAACAGGGAGCCGATCGATCCGGTGATCTTATCGGACGATTTGCCGAGGCCCCGGCGCAACCGCCCGAGCCAGCCTGTCTGTTCTCCATCGCTCATGAGATGCGCTGCACCTGTAACGTGCCGTCGGTGATGCCGGTGACGCGCCCGGCGACAATCTCGCCGGCGTTGGCGCCGCCGAGGATCTCGGCGGGAACATAGTGCTCGCTAAGGCCGCGGTTGTCTTTCTCGACCAACACCTGAACGTCCTTCCCGACCTGAGCCTTCATGAATGTATCAAGCGCTGCATCCCCCGTCGCGCGCAGGCGCTCGGCGCGTTTCTTCCGTTCGTGGACGTCGACGGCGGGCATCTTGGCGGCCGGAGTGCCGTCCCGTTCCGAGTAGGGAAAGACGTGCAAATGCGTCAGCCCCATCTCGGCCACGGCAGCGAGCGTGTTTTCGAACATGTCGTCGTCTTCCGTCGGAAAGCCGGCGATCAGATCGGCGCCCAGTACGACATCGGCACGTGCCGCTCGGGCACGCTCGGCGACACGCATGGCCTCGTCCCGGAGGTGACGGCGCTTCATGCGCTTCAGCACCATGTCATCCATCGCCTGCAGGCTGAGATGAAGATGCGGCATCAGGCGCGTCTCGTTAGCCAGCACGTCGAACAGGGTGTCGTCCATGGCAGCGGGATCGAGCGAGCTCAGGCGCAGCCGCTCGAGTTCGGGCACCTGTACCAAAAGCCGTTTGACGATCTCGCCAAGCTGGGGCTGTCCCGGCAGGTCCGTGCCATAGGAACAGATATCCACGCCGGTCAGTACGATTTCCCGGTAGCCTTCGCTCACCAGCGTCCGCGTCTGCTCGACGATGGCACCCAGCGGCACCGAGCGGTTGTTGCCGCGCGCAAACGGAATGATGCAGAACGTGCAACGATGATCACAGCCCTGCTGGATCTGCACGAACGCGCGGGCGCGGCCGTCGAATCCCTTCACGAGGTGCGACGCCGTTTCGCGGACCGTCATGATATCGGCGACTCTGACCTCGGGATGTCCGTTCAATCCGGCGAAGGTCTCCGCCTTCATTTTTTCTTCGTTGCCGATGACATGGTCGACTTCGGGCATATCCGCGAAGCCGCGCGGGTTAAGCTGTGCGGCACACCCGGTGACGATGATCCGTTTGCCCGGGTTCTTGCGGCGCATGCGGCGGATGGTCTGACGTGCCTGGCGTTCCGCCTCGGCCGTGACGGCACAGGTATTGACGATAATCGCATCATCCATGCGCGCGCGGCCCGCGTGGTCCCGGATGACCTCGCTCTCGAACGCATTCAGGCGACAGCCCATGGTGATGACTTCAGGTGCACTCATGACGGTGCGCCCATCAGGTCCGGCGTGATGATGCCTTCGAAGCTTGTCGCGAACGGACCGGTCTGCGTCACGCGGCCTTCGGGCGTGTGTTCGACGATCAGCGTGCCGCCCAGCAGTTCGACTTCGACCCTCGGGCCGGTCAGACCGCGCCGGTGCGCATTGACGGCCGTTGCGCAGGCGCTGGACCCGCTGGCGAGCGTGATTCCCGCACCGCGTTCCCAGACGCGGACACGGATCCGGCTGTCTGACAGTACCTGCACCGCCTGGACGTTGGTGCGTTCAGGGAAGAGGGGATGATTTTCGATCTCGGGGCCGAGCGCGACGAGATTGATGGCCTCGGCGTCGTCGACGAAAAAGCTGGTGTGCGGATTGCCGACGTTGACGCAGGCCGGATCGCGCAACGGGCCGACGCTGAGGTCGACATGCAAAGTGTCCATTTCGCGCGCCAGTGGGATGGACTGCCAGTCTGTATGTACCGGCCCCATGTCGACCGTGACGAGGCCGCCCTCGGCACGCCAGGTCTGAAGATTACCGGCGAGTGTCTCGATCACGGCGCGGTCGGATCCCATTTCATTCATGATCTGGTCGGCGATACAGCGCGTCGCGTTACCGCACGCGCCGACCTCGCCGCCGTCATGATTGCGGATCCGCATGAAGACGTCAGCCGAGCCGTTGGCGGGTTGTTCGAGCACGATGAACTGGTCGCAGCCGACGCCCGTGTGCCGGTCGGCGATGCGCTTTGCTTGCGCGTCGTCGAACGTCACCGGGCGCGCGCGCGCGTCGATCACGACGAAGTCGTTCCCGAGCCCATGCATCTTCCGAAATGGCAAACCGTTGTTCATGGCGCACGATATAGGTCCGAAGGGGGTTCAAAGTCCAGTGGGAAGCACAACTTCACACCAATTCTTCCTTCCTGCGAACCCAGCTAAAGGGCCGGGGGAGGGCAGTATGGACCCGAGTCATCAGGTGAAATGGACTCGCGCCTGCGCGGGAATCACGGCTACCGGTTTTTGACGTAACTCTCGTAATTGACCGGCTTCTTTGGCCAGGGAATGTGCCTGAAGTCGTCCTCCCCCTCCCGGCGGACCCAAAGCTGAAAGTCCCCGTCCCGCTCAGTATCGGACAGTAAGGCATATGACTTTCCGTCGTCGGATATTGCGAAGCCTGCAGCATATGTCTTCATATCAGTTAGGCGGGAATATCGCTGCTGACTAATGTCGAGAAGAAACAGATCGTAGTTGTATTGGCTCGGAGTAAGGTTCGTTGGTACGGTTCCCAACACGAACCTGCCGTTGCGCGATATCGTGGGATTATTGAAGGAATTCGCGACTTTGCTGTCTCCTATTTCTGATATCCACTTAGTTTTGAGTTGATCTGAAACTTTGGAGCGCATGATGCGCGCATGCGCTTGGTCAATCTCAACCTTCGTTGAAAACTCACGGATCTTCACGTCCGGCTGTTCGATTCGAATGCATGATCCATCGGTCATGCTGGCGAGCAGGTAATCATACTTTCGTGCCTTTGAAATTAGTTGTCGTTGGGAAAAGAGCTTCACGCCATCGTCGATGACCATATTGTAGTCGATGATCATAGAGGTCGGTTGCTCTTCTAGGTCGAGCCGCAGTTTGCACCATTCAGTGTCAAATTCGATGAAGCGAATTGTGCCGTCGTTCTTTCTTGAAACCAATCGGGGGCCATCAATGAAGAAACGCCTGCTCTCGGAGAATTTGCCGTTCTTAAGCTTGAATACTGTTGTTTCGTTGTCCGGCAGCACTTCTGCATGGAATCTGGCGCCATACCCTCTGGTCAACTGGCTGTAGTTCGATCCATCGCGATTAATCGTAGCGATTTGTATGTTGTTCGTGCCTGGTTCATTGATAGAGAACACTAAACGCGAGCCATCAGGCGAATAAGAAGCGCGAGCATTATTGATGAATGTCTCGGGTACGTTTTTGATGAGATGAGTTTCGCCGGAGTTGAGGTCTAACTCTGCGAGCGTGCAAGGTCTGTCATTAAAGCACCAAGGGAAAAGTATGTTCTCAGCGTCAGGGGAGAAGGTGATCCATCCTGTTCGGGAGCTGGAATACGTGCTGCAAGCGGCCAAAGCAGCGATCAAAAACAGCGCAATGACGATCCGAGTCGTTCGTATAGACATGAGGCCCTGATAATCTGATGACGCGAAATTTGCGGTACATTATCAATCATATGGACACCGTACAAAGGGCGCTAATCGGCGTTCAGGAACTTATCCATGTGAAAAGCAGCCTGCGGGCCTTCATAAATGTAGTCCTGGCCGACAGGGCAGGCGCGTCGGGCCAGACAGCCGGCCGACAGGCAGGTTTCGCCACCCGGGCTGCCGATATGCGCGCGGCAACCCGGAACGTCATATCCTTCGGCCGTGAACGCGCCGACGGGGCAGGTGTTCAGGCACGGTTTGTTGCGGCAAGAAATGCATGGCGACGGCGTTTTCTCCGTGGTCACCGGAATTTCGAGCCGGTCGGTGAACAGAAAAGCGGCCCGGTAGGCATGCCACATGCCGTACAGCGGATGGATCAACGGTCCGATCGGTGATGGCGAGACGTCATCGGCGGCAAGCGCCCAGCGCTGAAACGGATGATACGGCGGTCCTTCGAACGGAAAGGCCGCTGTGGCGCCGAAATCATCGGCGATCGGCGAAATAACCGCCTCCGTCCATGTATCAAGCGGGTGTGGCACATCGGCCATGGATTTAGAAAAAACACGCCACATATGCGGTCCTATGTTGCCGACTAGGATGATTGTCCCCATATTTAGGGGCGAAAAATCAGGTTGCACCGTCAGGTGCGAAAAATCAGGTCTTGCCGTCAGGTGCGCAAGATCAGAGAGCGCCGGGTAAAAGGCGCCGCGCGTCACGAGGCCATACTGGTCGAGGGCGTGGTTTAAGTCGTCGGTGATCATACACCTACCGTGCGACGAAGCCGTCAGGGGGTCAACGGTTCGGGGGACAAAGGTATGGGCATTTGATCATTATATTTTTCTAATATACGTTTCTGCGATTCACTCTTAATCGCCTTCTCATTACGACCCTCCGGAGCCGAAATTCAGTGCCGACGATTCGATTTAAAAAGCTTTCATTGCCGGACCACAACTTTCAGGACCTAGATGCCACTTATTGCTACTGGAGCGAGAAAAAAAATACATCAGGCGGCGCGGCGCCGTCCTGGTCCGACATCAACATGCTCGACTTACCCCCGGGGTTGCTGCCGCAGATTTGCGTCGTTGATGTCGTCGGTGATCCGCACGACTTTACTTACCGCTACTGGGGCACGGCGGTGACGGGATTGCATCACTACGACCTTTCCAACAAATCCGTACGAATGCTGACACCGCCCGACTATGCGCAGTGCATCTGGGATCAATATACCGAGGTGCTCACGACCGGTGAGCCGCATACCTATCTGACGGAAGTCCCGCTGGACTCAGGGTTTTATGCATTTTATGTCGCCCTTCGCCTTCCGCTTTCGTCCGATGGTGTGAAGATAGACAAGATCATGGCTGCCGAGGAATACGGGCAGGATCGAGATCAGCTCAAGAACCTCTTCAATCGGCTTCCCTGAGCAGGATTACAGGCCGCTTTGTAAAGCTTGACTTCCCCGCCGACCAAACCTAATTTGCCGCCGATTTCAGGGTAATTCGAAACCCACGCCTCGAGGGGCGCCGCCAATCCGCGAGTTTCGCGCGTTGGCGCGAAACGCGTTGTGTGTGTGCGGACGACCGCGGTAACGGGATTTGGCGATGTTTGAAGGCCTGCAGACTAAACTTGGCGATATCTTTGACGGCCTCAAAAAACGGGGTGCGTTGAAGGAAGCCGACGTCGATGCCGCGCTGCGTGAAATTCGTGTCGCGTTGCTCGAAGCCGACGTTGCGCTGCCGGTCGTCAAAACGTTCATCGACGGCGTCCGCGAAAAGGCGGTCGGTCAAGAAGTCCTGCGCTCCGTTCAGCCGGGCCAGCAGGTGGTCAAGATCGTCAACGACCACCTGGTGGAGATGCTGGGTGGTTCCGTTCCCGAAGGGTTGAACACGGACGTTTCTCCGCCGGCATGTATCCTGATGGTCGGTCTGCAGGGTTCCGGTAAAACGACGACATCGGCCAAGATCGGCCTGCGCCTCAAAAGCCGGGACAAAAAGAAGGTCCTGATGGCGTCGCTCGATATCTACCGTCCGGCGGCGCAACAGCAACTGCAGCAACTCGGCCAGCAGACGGAGGTCGAAGTTCTTGCCCCGATCTTTGGCGAGCAGCCTGTCGCCATTGCCAAGCGCGCCATGCATACCGGCCGCACCGAAGGTTACGACACCGTCATTCTGGATACGGCGGGCCGCCTGCACATCGATCAGGAACTGATGGCCGAGGTGGCCCAGGTTCGCGATGTAGCAAAGCCGTCCGAAACGCTTTTGGTCGTCGACGCCATGACCGGTCAGGATGCGGTCAACCTGGCCAAGGAATTCGACGAGAAAGTCGGCATTACCGGGATTGTTCTGACGCGTGTCGATGGTGACGCCCGTGGTGGTGCGGCTCTCTCAATGCGTTCGGTGACCGGCAAGCCGATCAAGTTGCTGGGGACCGGCGAGAAAATGGATGCGCTGGACGCGTTCGACGCGAACCGCGTTGCGGGTTCCATCCTCGGCATGGGCGACGTTGTCGGTCTTGTCGAGAAGGCGCAACAGGTTGTCGAGGAAGAAGAAGCCGAAAAACTCGCCAAGAAGATGATGAAGGGCGAGTTCACGCTGGAGGACATGGTCGATCAGTTCCGCAAGATCCGCCAGATGGGCAGTCTCGACGGGATCCTCGGCATGTTACCCGGGGCAGCCAAGGCCAAACAGCAGATGGCGGCGGCGAACGTTGATGACAAGATGCTGGCGCATCAGGAAGCGATCATCCTGGCGATGACCCCGAAGGAGCGCCGCAACCCGAAAATTCTGAACGGTTCGCGCCGCCGCCGTATCGCGGCAGGGTCCGGTACCACGGTGCAGGAAGTGAACCGTGTGCTGAAGCAGCACAAACAGATGTCACAGATGATGAAGAAAGTCGGCAAGAAAGGGATGGCGGGCATGATGCGCGGCATGCCGGGCGGCTTTCCTCCGATGGGCGGCGGCATGCCGCCCGGTATGAGATAACGCCGCGGCCCGGTTTGCCGCGTCGTTGAAACTTTAACTGACGATATAACGACGACTACTGAGAAGGACTTAAAAGCACATGGCATTGACTATTCGACTTTCCCGCGGCGGGGCCAAGAAGCGCCCGTACTACCGCATCGTTGTTGCCGACTCGCGCCGCGCGCGTGACGGCCGCTTCATCGAACGCGTCGGCTCCTACAACCCGATGTTGGCCAAGGACAGCCCGGAACGGGTGCGCCTCGATCAGGAGCGTATCAAGTACTGGCTCGGCGTCGGCGCCAAGCCGTCCGATCGTGTCGCCAAATTCCTGGCCGCCGTGGACATGGGCGAAGCGCCGGTGATCCACGAGCAGACCAAGAAGCATCTGCCGAAAGCCAAGGCGCAGGAGCGCATGGCCGAGGCCGAAGAGAAGAAGAAGGCCGCCGAGGAAGCTGCCGCCGCTGCGGAAGCGCCGACGGAAGCCGAAGCTGCCGCTGAAGAAGCACCGGCTGAAGAAGCACCGGCTGAAGAAGCTGCCGCTGAAGAGGCGCCGGCCGAAGAAGCTGCTGCCGAGGAGGCACCGGCCGAAGAAGAGACCAAAGAGGAGGCCTGATCACGCGACGGTCCTGACATCCGCCCATGCCCAAGCGCCTGGAAAATCCTGTCCGCCTCGGCGTTATCGTCGGGGTCAGGGGCATCAAAGGCGAAGTTCGCATCAAGAGCTTCACCGACGATCCGGTCGCAGTCGGGGCATACGGCCCGCTTTACGACAAGACGGGCGCAAGGCGGTTCGATCTCAAGGTCACGGGCACGCAAAAGGGCGTGGTTTTGGCCAGGGTCGACGGGATCAACGACCGCACGGCGGCGGAAGCGCTAAAGAAGACGGAACTCTTCATCGAGCGCGATCAGCTGCCGGCACCCGAAGAGGACGAGTTCTATCACTCGGATCTGGAGGGGCTGCAGGCGGTGACGGTCTCGGGCGAAAGGATCGGCAAAGTGGTTGGTGTCTTCGATTTCGGCGCCGGCCCGGTGGTTGAGATTACCGGCAACGTCATGGTCCCGTTCACGCGGGCGGCGGTGCCGGAAGTGGACATCGAAGGCGGCAAGGTTGTGATCGATCCCCCGGAAGGGTTGTTCGATCCACCCGGCAAGGAAGAAGACGAAAGCGTAGAGGACGAAACGACGTGAACGACCAGAAGGCAGATAAGATGTGGCGCGCCCGCGTGCTGACCATCTTCCCGGACATGTTTCCGGGGCCGCTCGGCGTGTCCCTGACGGGGCAGGCGCTGACGCGCGGTCTGTGGTCGTGCGACGCCGTGGACATCCGCAGTTTCGCCGAGGACAAGCACGCCAGCGTCGATGACGTGCCGTTCGGCGGCGGTCCGGGGATGGTTATGCGGGCCGATGTGCTGGGCCGCGCCATCGAGGCCGCCCGTGAAGGTGCGGAAGACCTGCCTTTCGTCTATCTGACGCCGCGGGGTAAGCCGTTGACCCAGGAACGGGTCGGCGAACTTGCCGCCGGGCCGGGCCTGATCGCCGTTGCCGGACGCTTCGAAGGAATTGATGCCAGAGTCATGGAAGCCTATCCGGGCGAGGAAATCTCGCTCGGCGACTTTGTGCTTTCGGGCGGCGAACTGCCGGCCATGACCCTGATCGATGCCTGCGTCCGTCTGTTGCCGGGAGTCATCGGCGCCGAGGAATCTCTTCAGGAGGAAAGCTTCGAAAGCGGACTGCTGGAATATCCGCACTACACCCGTCCGCGCCAGTGGCATGGGCTGGATGTGCCGGATGTCCTGTTGTCCGGTCACCATGAAAACGTTCGTGCCTGGCGACATGCCCAGGCCGAGGAAATTACGCGCGAGCGGCGTCCCGACTTGTGGGAACGCTACGAGCGCGGCAATATTTAAGCCAAGAAGGAAACCTAGCTATGAACATCATCGAACAACTTGAGAAGGAGCAGCAGGAACGCCTCGCCGCCGAGCGGCAGCTTCCGGAATTCGCCCCCGGCGATACGCTCCGTGTGAACGTGAAGGTCGTCGAAGGCACGCGTGAGCGTGTTCAGGCGTTCGAAGGTGTCTGCATTGCCCGTGACGGCAGCGGCATCAATGAATCGTTCACGGTCCGCAAGATTTCGTACGGCGAAGGCGTGGAACGTGTGTTCCCGGTCTTCTCGCCCAGCATCGACAGCATCGATGTGATCCGTCGTGGTGACGTCCGTCGCGCCAAGCTTTACTATCTGCGCGGCCGTCAGGGTAAGTCGGCCCGTATCGCGGAAAAGACCGACGGTTACTCCGCCAAGCTGACCGCCGAGGAAAAGCGTGTTGCGCAGGAAGAAAAGCGCGCCCGCGACGCACAGGCCCGCGAAATCAAGAAGGCCAAGGAAGCCGAAGCTGCCGCCCCGGCAGAAGACGCGACCACCGAAGAATAAAAAACCGGGACCGAACGGTCCCCAGCAAGGTTGCCGCCGGGACAGGCCCGGCGGCGGCGATAACGATGTGGAGGGAATGATGGCGCAGCCAAAAACGCTGTTTGATAAAATTTGGGATAGTCACCTGGTCAACGTACAGGACGATGGCACCTGCCTGCTGTACATTGACCGGCACCTCACGCACGAGGTGACGAGCCCGCAGGCGTTTGAGGGCCTTCGGGCAACCGGCCGCAAGGTGCGTCGTCCGGATCTGACCCTGGCTGTGCCGGATCACAACGTTTCGACTACGGAACGCGGCGGTTTCATCGCCGACGAGGAAAGCCGCATCCAGATCGAAACCCTGCAGAAGAACTGCAAGGACTTCGGCGTGCCGCTGTTCGATGTGACCGACGTCCGTCAGGGCATCGTCCACATCATCGGTCCGGAGCAGGGTTTCACGCTGCCCGGCACGACGGTCGTCTGTGGTGATAGCCATACGGCGACCCACGGTGCGTTCGGCGCGCTGGCGTTCGGTATCGGCACGTCCGAGGTGGAGCACGTTCTGGCGACGCAGACGCTGTTGCAAAGCCCGCTCAAGAACATGCGCATCACCGTCAACGGCGCGCTGCCGGAAGGCTGCACGGCGAAGGACCTGATCCTTGCCATCATCGGTAAGATCGGCACCGCCGGCGGTACCGGCTACGTCATCGAGTACGCCGGTCAGGCGATCCGCGATCTGTCGATGGAAGGCCGCATGACGGTCTGCAACATGACCATCGAAGGCGGCGCGCGCGCCGGTCTGATCGCACCCGACGAGACGACCTTCGAGTACCTCAAGGGCCGTCCGATGTCGCCGAAGGGTGCTGCCTGGGAAGCCGCCGTCGCGTACTGGAAGACGCTGCCGAGCGACGAGGGTGCGAGCTACGACAAGGAAGTCGAGCTCGACGTTTCCGAGATCGTACCGCAGGTCACCTGGGGCACCAGCCCGGAAGACGTGGCGCCGATCAACGGTACCGTGCCGCGCCCGGAAGATTTTCCGAACCCGGCCAAGCAGGAATCCGCCAAGCTGGCGCTCGATTACATGGGCCTTGAGGGCGGCATGAAGATGTCGGACATCAAGATCGACAAGGTGTTCGTCGGCTCGTGCACCAATGGCCGGATCGAAGATATCCGTGCCGCTGCTGCGATTTCAAAGGGCCGCAAGATCGCCGACGGCGTGACCGCGCTGATGGTCCCGGGCTCCGGTCTGGTGAAAGAACAGGCGGAAGAAGAAGGCCTCGACAAGATTTTGATCGAAGCCGGCTGGGAATGGCGTGAGCCGGGCTGCTCCATGTGTCTGGCGATGAACGCCGACCGCCTGGAGCCGGGTGAGCGCTGCGCGTCCACGTCGAACCGCAACTTCAAGGGCCGTCAGGGCTTCAAGGGCCGCACCCATCTGGTGAGCCCGGCGATGGCTGCCGCGGCGGCTGTGACCGGTCACCTGATCGATGTGCGCGATCTGGACTGACCAGCGGTAACGAAACACGGAGGATTTGAGAAATGGAAAAATTCGAAAAACTGACCAGCGTTGCCGCGCCGATGGACATGATCAATGTCGACACCGACATGGTCATCCCGAAGCAGTTCCTGAAAACCATTAAGCGCAGCGGTCTGGGCAAACACCTGTTCCACGAAATGCGTTATGACGAAGACGGCAACGAGGTCGAGGACTTCATCCTCAACCAGCCGGCCTATCGCAACGCCAAGATTCTGGTTGCGGGCGACAACTTCGGTTGCGGTTCATCGCGTGAGCATGCGCCGTGGGCGATCCTGGACTTCGGGATCAAGTGCGTCATCTCGACGTCATTCGCGGACATTTTCTACAACAACTGCTTCAAGAACGGGATCCTGCCGATCAAGGTGACGCCGGAGCAACTCGAAGACCTCATGGACGACGCCAAGCGCGGCGCCAACGCGACGCTGACGGTCGATCTGGAAAACCAGACCATCAGCGGCCCGGACGGCGGCGAGGTGAAGTTCGACATCGATCCGTTCAAGAAGAAGTGCCTGCTCGAAGGTCTCGACGATGTCGGCCTGACGCTGCAGAACGAATCCAAGATCGACAGCTTCGAAGAAGAGAAGAATGCCAGCCAAGGTTGGCTCAACAGCGCGATGACCGCCGCGGAATAACAAAAAGACTTAGGGAAGGGGAAACACGAATGGCTGCCAACAAGAAGCTTTTGATGCTGCCCGGCGACGGAATCGGTCCGGAAGTCATGGGCGAGGTGAAACGCGTCGTCGACTGGATGGACAAGCGCCGTCACGTCTCGTTCGATATCGAGGAAGATCTCGTCGGTGGCGCAGCCTACGACGCGCACAAGACGTCTCTGGCCGATGCCACGATGGACAAGGCGATGAACGTCGATGCCGTGATGCTCGGTGCCGTCGGTGGTCCGAAGTGGGATAATGTCGAACGCGATGCGCGTCCCGAAGCGGGTCTGCTGCGTCTCCGGAAGGAAATGGACCTGTTCGCCAACCTGCGGCCTGCGACCTGCATGCCGGCGCTGGCGGATGCGTCGAGCCTCAAGAACGACGTCGTTTCCGGCCTCGACATCATGATCGTCCGTGAACTGACGGCCGGCACCTACTTCGGTCAGCCGAAGGGCATGCAGACATATGAAGGTCAGGAACGCTGCGTCGACACCACCTCCTATACCCGTGACGAGATCGAACGCGTCGTTCGTGCTGCGTTCGAACTGGCGCAGAAACGCGGCAAGAAGCTGCACTCGGTCGAAAAAGCCAACGTCATGGAAGTCGGCGTCTTCTGGCGCCAGATCGCGACCGAGGTCGCCAAGGACTATCCGGACGTGACGCTCGAACACATGTACGCCGACAACTGTGCCATGCAGCTTGTACGCTGGCCCAAGCAGTTCGACGTGATCGTCACCGACAACTTGTTCGGCGACGTGCTTTCCGACTGTGCCGCAATGTGCACTGGCTCGCTCGGCATGCTGCCGTCGGCCTCGCTCGGCGCCGCCGACGAAAGCGGACGGCGCAAGGCGCTTTACGAGCCGGTGCATGGCTCGGCACCCGACATCGCCGGTGAAAGCAAGGCTAATCCGCTGGCGACGGTTCTTTCGTTCGCCATGTGCCTGCGTTACTCGTTCGACATGGGCGAGGACGCGGACATGCTGGAAAATGCCTGTGCCGCCGTGCTCGAAGCCGGCTACCGCACCGGAGACATCATGCAGGACGGCATGAAGCTGGTCTCCACCCAGGAAATGGGCGAGAAGGTCTGTGAGGAACTGGACAAGAAGGCGGCTTGACCCAACCTCGCATGAACAATATCAGGGGGCGCTTCGGCGCCCCTTTTTGCATTTATTGGCGGAACTGTTGGAAACCATGTCTGTAGAATGCATAGTTGTTAATTGAAGCTATATTCAATCAGCGATGCCGGGGTGACGCGTGAAGTATTTTGTGTTGTGGGGCGCGCTTATTGTGTTGCTGAGCGGATGCCAGACCAGCAGTGATTTCTACGGCGCCGGGCCGATCACGCTGTCCGACAGCGTCGTGCGGAAGTACGAGGACAGTTACCTGAAAAAGCCGGGCTCGATGATGTTCTACGTGACGGCGGATGGGCGCCAGAGCGGGTATTGGTATTGCACGGCGGGACCGGACCTATGCCGGGCATCTCATGACATGAAGTTTACGCTCGATAGCTGTAAGCGGAAGACCGGCCAGTCCTGTTACGTTTTCGATGAAGGCGGATGGGTGGTCTGGAAAGGGCCGGTCACGTGGGGTTCACGCGGGGCTAGTCGAACGAAGCCGCCGCCCCCGGAGGATCTAAGCGATCATGAGATTTGTACTGCCGCCCTGCCGAAAGGAAGTGAAGGGGAAAGGTGGTCGTCCAAGTCGGAAACTGTGCCCTTCGTTGTGGAAGCGACCAGCCGAAATTTTTCTCCGGCTGAATGCTACAAAATAATCTTGAAGAAATATCAATAACGTAAGCCGGTCGGGGGAAGCAGCCCGATAGTCCAATTCAGTCGAGAACCTGTCGGTGAGTTGCCAATTGCAATTTGCATGTTCTCCGATCACAGGAGGAATTGTAGACTAGGGGCTTCTCTGAAAAGGAGTGACGGAGATGACGTTGCGTCTTTTCTTCGGCGTGCTCTGCGCCGCGATACTGCTGTGCGGCCCGGCCGCGGCGAGCGACCGCAAGATGCCGGATACGATCGATCCGGCGAAGCGCTATATCTTTTATCTTCACGGGCTTTACGTGGAGCGGCAGGGACCGTACGAGGCCTATCATTACTACGACATTCTCGACGACATTGAGGCTGAGGGGTTCGTCGTGATCGGCGAAGCGCGCGGGCTTTCCAATCCGGGGCGCTATGCGAAGTCTCTGGCTGCGCAGGTGCAGACGCTGCTCGATGCCGGGGTGCCGAGCTACCACATCACGGTCGCCGGCCATTCGAAGGGGGGTCTGATTGCGCTGATGGCGTCAGGGATCCTGTCCCGGCCCGGGATCAATTATGTCGTCTTTGCCGGGTGCGGCCGCCAGGGTACCGAATACCGGCGCGGGCTCGGCAAGTTCATCAGGAAAGATGCGGCGACCGTGGACGGCGTGTTCCTGATCGCCTGGGCGGAGGACGACAACATTGCCGCCGATTGCGATGATGTGATGGCTGTCGGCAAGGCAAAGCATACGAACAAGTTGCTGCCTGCCGGGCAGGGCGGGCACCGGTTATTCTATGAACCCAAGAAGCTGTGGCTCGATCTCTTGTTTGCGCACGCCCGGGGCGAATAACGCTCAGAGCACCAGCGCGAAGATCAGCGGGATAAGAATTGCCGTTGCGAGGCCGTTGAGACCCATCGCAAGCCCGGCAAAGGCGCCGGCAACGGCGTTGACCTGAAACGCACGCGACGTGCCGATACCGTGCGACGCCACGCCCATGGCAAGTCCGCGCGCCCGCCAGTCCTTGATCCGGGCAAGGTTGAGCACCAGCGGTCCGAACACCGCGCCGGTGATCCCGGTCAGGATGACCAGCACCGCCGTCAACGACGGCAAGCCGCCCAGCTGTTCGGCGATCCCCATGGCGATCGGCGCGGTGACAGACTTGGGTGCGATGGACAGAAGCGTTTCCGTGCTGGCGCCGCCGATCCAGGCGAACCCGTAGGCACATCCCGCGGCGGTCCCCGATCCGATCAACACGCCGGCCAACAGAGCGGGGCCGGATTTCCTGAGGGTTTCGAGCTGCTGGTAAAGCGGGACCGCGAGCGCGACGGTGGCAGGTCCGAGGAGGAAGTGCACGAACTGGGCGCCTTCGAAATAATCCCGGTAGGGAATATCCGTCGCCCACAACAGCCCGGCAATCAGGGCGATGGCGATGGGCACGGGGTTCAATAGCGGATGCCGCCCGCTTTTTTCATAGAGCCAGTCCCCCGCGACGTAGGCACAGAGTGTCAGTGTCAGGCCGGTCAGGGGCTTCTGCGCCAGGTAAACCCAAATTTCAGCGAGGTCGGGTGCGGTCATACCTTGTCCTCCTCGCGGATCGTTGCGCGGCCCAGACGCTCCATCACCAGCGCCGTAATGGCGATGGCAATAAGTGTGCCCGGTACGATGGCGAGAAACACCGGCCACCATTCGTCAGCCAGCCTCGGCACGTGCAGCATCACGCCGACCCCGGCGGGCACGAACAGCAGCGCCAAATGGCGCAACAGGCCGCCTGCGGTGTCGGACAGGTCCTTGGGCAGCCCGCGTTTGACCAAGAGCCCCAGAAACAGGATCGCCATGCCGATGACCGGCCCCGGCACCGGGATGCCCGAAGCCACTTGAATGGTCTCGCCGATCAGCTGGCATATCAGGATCAGCGCGAGATAGCGGATAATCATAACGGAGCCTTATCGGTGCAATAGAGTATCTATCTTGCGTAATTCAAAGCTTCGCGTTATGGTCCGCGCGATTTCGGCCGGGATCAACCGGATTTCCGGCGAATATCAGGAAATTTGAATGCTGTTTATGACGACCACGACGAAAAAGACCAAGACCCTGCGGTAGCGGGCGGCTTTTTCGCGTTTTGATGAAACGGCCCGCTGAGACACTCGCGGGCCGAAGTCATATGCAGACTAAGCCCAAAGAATGTTGAGCGGGTCATCCGAGACCCCCGAAGGAGAGTAAACGAGATGGGTTACAAGGTTGCAGTAGTCGGTGCCACTGGGAACGTGGGCCGCGAAATTATGCAGATCATGGCGGATCGCCGCTTCCCGGCCGATGAGGTCGTGGCGCTGGCGTCCGAACGTTCTGTCGGTAAGGAAGTCAGCTATGGCGACGACGAAATCCTGAAATGCCAGGACCTCGCCAAGTTTGATTTCACCGGTACCGATATCGTTCTGTCCTCGCCGGGGGCGTCCGTTTCCGAGATTTACAGCCCGAAGGCCGCCGCGGCCGGTGCCGTCGTCATCGACAACACGTCGTTCTGGCGCATGGATCCGGACGTACCGCTGGTCGTGCCGGAAGTGAACCCGGACGCCATCGCCGGGTATTCGCGCAAGGGCATTATCGCCAACCCGAACTGCTCGACGATCCAGATGGTCGTGGCAATGAAGCCGCTTCATGATCTGGTGCCGATCAATCGTTGTGTCGTGTCGACGTATCAGTCCGTTTCCGGTGCCGGTAAGGAAGGTATGGACGAATTGTTTGCGCAGACCAAGGGCATCTACATGAACGAGCCGACGGAAGATCACCGAAGCAAGTTCACCAAGCAGATCGCTTTTAACTGTATTCCGCATATCGATAAATTCATGGACGACGGTTCGACCAAGGAAGAATGGAAAATGGTCGTCGAGACCAAGAAGATTCTTGATCCGGCGATCAAGGTCCATGCGACGTGTGTCCGGGTGCCGGTTTTTGTCGGGCATGGCGAAGCGGTTAACCTCGAATTCGACGGCCCGATCGACGAGGACGAGGTGCGTCGTGCGCTACAGAATGCACCAGGTATTACGGTGTTGGACGATCGCGCCGACGGTGGCTACGTGACACAGAAGGAATGTGCCGGCGAGGATGACGTTTACGTCAGCCGTATCCGCATGGACCCCACGGTCGAGCACGGTCTTTCGATGTGGGTGGTGTCAGACAATCTGCGCAAGGGCGCGGCGCTGAACACGGTTCAGATCGCCGAGACCCTGATCGGTCAGTACATGGAAGACGCGGCCTGACAGTCGTCCGTACGTTAGGGAATGTGAACAACGCCTGCCGCGATCTGCGGCGGGCGTTTTCTTTTGATCAATTGGCTTTTACCCGATCGACATCGTCCGGATTGAAAGTCGTATTGATTTCGTCCTGTTGCATTTCCTGCTTTTTCGCCTTGGCGGCGGCTGCCGCGTCCAGCTTCTTCGGCGGCGGCGCACCGTGACCGCGCCGGTCCGGTCCCTTGAAATCTCCGTGATGGCGTCGGCGGTCGGGGCCAAAAAACTCGCCGACGCGGACGAAACGGCGGGGCCGTTCGATAACGGCTTCGAGGCGGCTGAACAGTCCCTTGGGTGACAGCGGCTTGATGACGTATTCTGTCACGCCTGCATCGCGCGCCTTGAAGACGTGTTCCCGTTCACGAAACGCCGTCACCATGATGATCGGGGCAAAGGTATTGGGGCTCTCCGGGTCCTTGCGGATCAGCTGCGTTAGCTGAATACCGTTGATTGGCGCCATCTGCCAGTCGGTCAGTACCAGATCGACGGAATTATGTTTGAAGTAATGCCAGGCGTCTTCACCGTTGGTGAACATGTGAACGTTCGACGCCCCGAGCACGCGAAGCATCTTTCGCAGCAAGCTCGCGGTAAACTCCTGATCCTCGACGACCATGATGGAGACATCGCGCAGATAATCGGACACGGTAGACCCGCAACTGTTGTAAACCTCAAGAGGGCTTATCGTTTCACTTTGTCGGGTTGCGTTCAAGCTGCGCGATATACGTAGAATTACGTAGACCCGCGGAAACAAAACCCAATTTATTCAATGACTTAATGGGATCTAATTCGCGTAGGTCCCGGACGCTGGCGTCTGATGCCGTTTCAGACACGAGATCAACTGCCAATTGCAGGGCATCGGAAGGGACAACGCCTGCGGTCATCGCACCGACAAACGCAGCGCTTAGCATGTCGCCGGTGCCTTTCGCACGAAGCGGGCGTTGTTCTACAAACGCCGCCCGGCTTTCGGCCTCCGTGACGAGAACATTTGCGAGCCTGCCGCCCGGTGCCGGAACGGATGTCGCCAATACCATCTCCGGGCCCCGTGCGATCAGTGCCCGGGCGGCGGCAACGGCGCTTTCGACATCGGGAACATCAACGCCGGCGAGTTTGGAAAGCTCGAACCGGTTTGGCAGTACGCAGTTGGCGGCCGGCAGAGCGGTTTCGCAAAAAAAGCCGACGATCGCCGGATCTACATAGACGCCTTCAGCGTCATCGCCGAATACCGGATCCAGATACCAACCGGCAAGTTTCCCGGAATCTCGGGCCTGCTCCGCAAACGCAAGCAAGCAGCGCCCCTGGTCCGCGTTCGCGAGATATCCGGTGAGCAGGCACGCCGGGCCGTCGCATTTACCGAGCGCTTGATCGAGCAGGGTCTTCAGTTTTTCGAGGCCGGTGACGTCGGGTGTCACCGGACCGTGACCCGGATGGTGGTCATATATGACCGTATCCACCGGGTGCGCCGTCGCGCCATACCACGAGAAAACAGGCTCGGCGATGGAGTTGCCGACGTAGCCGCGTCTGACGCGGGACTGAAGGGATATCACGTGCATCGGGCAAGCTTGCCACAGCGCCGAGGACTTTTATAGTTGCCGAAACTGGTGTTTATTGCGCCGCACAAAATACACAAGGGAGACAGCCGTGACCAACTCAGCCGCCCGTCCGCGACGTTCCGTTCTCTATATGCCGGGTTCCAATACGCGCGCCATGCAGAAGGGGCGTGAGTTGCCTGCCGACGCGCTGATCCTCGATCTTGAGGACTCCGTCGCGCCCGAAGCGAAGGTCGAAGCTCGCGGGCTGATCAAGGCAGCGTTGGATGAGGGCGGATACGGTTCACGCGAGATCGGCGTGCGCACAAACGGTTTCGATACCGAATGGGGGCGTGACGACGTTGCGGCCGTCGCCGGCATGAAGTGCCATGCCGTCGTGCTGCCGAAAGTCGAAAGCGCCGAAATGGTGTTAGACGCGGTATCCATCCTGGAAGCGGCCGGCGCGCCCGAAGACATGGCGATCTGGTGCATGATGGAAACGCCGTTGGGCATCCTCAACGCCAAGGAAATTGCGTTCGCGCATCCGTGCGTCGGGTGTCTCGTCATGGGAACATCCGATCTGCAAAAAGATCTGCGTTGCCGGCATACGCCGGACCGGCTGCCGTTTCTGTATTCGCTGGAACTCTGCATCCTGGCGGCGCGCGCAGCGGGGATTGCGGTACTCGACGGCGTGCACCTCGATCTTTCCGACGACGCGGGCTTCCGCGCGTCCTGCGAACAGGGACGCGACCTCGGTATGGACGGCAAGACGCTGATCCACCCCAAAACCATCGACGCGGCGAACGAGGTATTTGCCCCCGCGGCGGAAGAAGTCGCCTGGGCGCGCAAGATCATTGACGCCCATGCCGAAGCCGCGAAGGAGGGGAAAGGGCTGGTCGTTGTCGACGGCAAGTTGATCGAGAACCTTCACGTCGAGGATGCGAAACGGGTACTCGCGCTTTCCGATGCGATCACGGCAGGGAGCGCCTGACATGGCGGCCAAAACGAACCCCGGCAATTTCTTCGAGGATTTCTCGCTCGGTCAGGTCTTCGAGCATGCAACACCGCGTACGATCACCGACGGGGACATCGCACTTTATACCGGCCTTTACGGTGGTCGCTTCGCCGTTCAGTCGTCTGCCGAATTTGCGAAAAGCCTCGGTTATGCCGGTCAGCCGGTCGACGACCTGCTGGCGTTCCATGTTGCGTTCGGTAAGACGGTGCCGGAGATTTCGCTCAATGCCGTTGCCAACCTTGGATATGCCGAAGGCATCTTCGGTGCGCCCGTTTTCGCGGGCGACACTATCCGCACGACGTCGGAAGTGATCGGCCTTAAGGAGAACTCCAGCGGCAAGACGGGTGTCGTTTTCGTGCGTTCCGTCGCAACCAAGCAGACGGGCGAGACGGTCGTCGATTACAAACGTTGGGTCATGGTCAACAAACGTGACGCCTCGAATGCTGCGGCGGAAGCGGTCACCCCCGACCTGAAGGACGTCGTCGATGCGGCGGATCTGGTGCTGCCCGAGGGCACGGACTTCGGCGCATACGACACGACGCTGGCCGGCGGCGCCGAACGCTGGGGCGATTACGCAATCGGTGAGAAGATCGATCACGTTGACGGCACCACGGTTGAGGAAGCCGAACACATGATGGCGACGCGCCTTTATCAGAATACGGCCAAGGTGCACTTTAATCAGTTTACACAGGCCCAGGGGCGGTTCGGTAAACGGCTCGTGTATGGCGGGCACGTCATTTCAATTGCCCGCGCGCTCAGCTTCAACGGGCTCGCCAATGCCTTTCGCGTGGCGGCCATCAATGCCGGTTCGCACACCAATCCGATTTTTGCCGGGGATACCGTGTTCGCGTGGTCCGAAGTTCTGGATAAGGCCGAGTGCCCGGGGCGCGACGACGTCGGTGCGATCCGGCTTAGGACCGTCGCGACCAAGGATCATCCGCCAGCAGACTTCCCGCACAAGGGCGACGACGGCAAATACCTGCCGCACGTTGTCCTCGATCTCGATTACTGGGTGCTGATGCCGCGCTGACGATGCGCAAAATAAAAGAGGCGTCAGCGGTATCGGTCCTGGGAAACCTCCACCCGGCACTGCTGGATCAGTGCACCTGACGCCTCTTGGAGCCGGCCAGGCTCCGTTCGCCCATGAGACACCATGTCCTCGCTTCGAGCGAGACCGCACCCTGGGCAGAGATCGGCCTCGTTCTTGGCGCTTGCCGCCCGGATACCGAGGCACCCCGACCGCAAACGGACACTCCGTCACCACTCTGCACACCGTCCGCTCACCTGGGCAGCGAGCGGGCGAAGTGGCGGGCCGAAACCCGGCCACTGGCAGCGAGTGGCGTCGAGACTCGGATACGGGACCAGATGTTCCCCCATCTTCGTCGCGACCGATGCCGCCGTTTGACCGGCGGCGCCGTGACGATGTACTCGCGTGCCCAAGTACAATGCGCCGGAACGATTTTCACCGCTACGTAGAAAGTTGGGGGTAACGTAACTTTCCTGTGCAAAAACGGTCCCGTTTTCCCCAAATTATCCACAGTTTGTCCACAGCTCGTGGGTAACTCGGCAGCGTGACGGCTTTTGCAACGTGAACGCGGGATGCGGCGTTTCCGCCTGTTGTTGCATTGCACCACGAGAAATTGACTTTCCCCAATGCGGCGGGTACCACTAGCTCACGGTTGAGAATTACGCGAATGCATGCATTGCCCAGAGAAAGGCATTCACCATGACTACCCGGAATCGTCCTCTTTCACCGCACCTGCAAATTTACAAACTGCCTTTAAGCGCCCAACTTTCGATCTCTCACCGGATCACCGGCGTTATTCTTTGTGGCGGTGCGGTTTTGTTGACCTATTGGCTGATGGCGGCCACGTACGGCCCGGAGGCGTTTGCGACCGCGCAAGCGATCCTCGGCTCGTGGATCGGCAGACTGGTTCTGCTCGGCGTGGTGTTCTCGCTCTGGTATCACCTGGCGAACGGTATTCGTCACTTGATCTGGGACGCCGGGAGCGGGCTCGAGCTGGTGCAACTGCGGACCAGCGGCCTTATCGTCGTTGCAATCGCAGTGGTTCTGACGGTTGCGACATTTGTCGCCGCCTACGCGGTGGGAGGCTGAGCATGGAACTTCGTTCTTACCTGAGCCGGGTTCGCGGCCTTGGCGCCTCTCATGAAGGGACGCATCATTTCTGGGTGCAGCGGGTCAGCGGGATCGCGCTGGTGCCGCTGGTTATCTGGTTCGTATTGTCGGCGACAAGCATTGTCGGCGCCGATCTTGCGACGTTCAAGGCCTGGGTCGGCACGCACTACAACCCGGTTCTGCTGATCCTTTTGATCGTGACCATGTCCCATCACGCCTATCTCGGCCTGCAGGTGGTTATCGAGGATTACGTGCATGGTGAAGCCGCCAAGCTGACCAGCCTTATCCTCATTAAATTCGCCGCTGTACTGCTCGGCGCCTGCGCCGTTTTTGCCGTTATTCGACTGACTTTCGGGAGCTGATCCGGATGCCTGATTCCTACGAGATCATTGATCACAAATACGACGTCGTCGTCGTTGGCGCCGGTGGTGCCGGGCTGCGTGCGACTTTCGGCATGGCGGCGGCCGGCCTGAAAACGGCATGCGTCACCAAGGTCTTCCCGACCCGTTCGCATACGGTTGCGGCGCAGGGCGGTATCGGCGCCTCGCTCGGCAACATGGCCGAAGACAACTGGATCTGGCACATGTACGACACGGTCAAGGGCGCCGACTGGCTCGGCGACCAGGATGCGATCGAGTATATGTGCCGCGAAGCCGTGCCGGCGATCTACGAGTTGGAACACTACGGTGTGCCGTTCTCTCGGACCGAAGATGGCAAGATCTACCAGCGTCCGTTCGGTGGCCACATGGCCAATTTCGGGGAGAAGCCGGTACAACGTGCCTGCGCCGCCGCAGACCGAACCGGTCACGCCATCCTGCACACGCTTTACCAGCAGTCGCTCAAACATGACGCCGAGTTCTTCGTCGAGTACTTCGCGATCGACCTGATCATGGACGACGACGGTGTCTGCCAGGGCGTGCTCGCCTGGAACCTGGACGACGGTACGCTGCACCGCTTCCAGGCACAGATGACGGTCTTTGCGTCGGGCGGTTACGGGCGTGCCTACTTCTCGTGCACGTCCGCGCACACCTGTACCGGCGACGGTCACGGGATGATCGCGCGCGCCGGTCTGCCGCTGCAGGATCAGGAATTCGTGCAGTTCCACCCGACCGGAATTTTCTCCGCCGGCTGCCTGATTACCGAAGGCGCGCGCGGCGAAGGCGGGTACCTGACCAACTCGGAAGGCGAGCGTTTCATGGAACGTTATGCGCCGACCGCCAAGGACCTTGCATCACGCGATGTTGTCAGCCGCGCCATGACCATGGAAATCCGTGACGGCCGCGGCGTCGGCGACGACAAGGATCACATTCACCTGCACCTCGAACATCTGGGCGGTGACGTGCTGCACAAGCGTCTGCCCGGCATTACCGAGACGGCGCGCATCTTCTCGGGTGTCGATGCAACCAAGGAGCCGATCCCGGTGCTGCCGACGGTGCACTACAACATGGGCGGTATCCCGACCAATCACCGCACCGAGGTCCTGAACCCGACCGAGGACGATCCGGACCGGATCGCGCCTGGCTTGATGGCCATCGGCGAATGCGCGTCGGCGTCGGTGCATGGCGCCAACCGCCTCGGCACCAACTCGTTGCTCGACCTTGTCGTGTTCGGCCGTGCCGCCGCAATTCGCGCTGCGGAGGTCGTCAAGCCGGGTGCACCGCTGCCGCCGCTGAACATGGCGTCGGCGGAAAAAGCGCTCGCACGCTTCGATAGCGTCCGTCATGCGGATGGCGACATGCCGACGGCGCAGATCCGCGGCGAATTACAGCGCGTCATGCAGAACAACGCGGCCGTTTTCCGCACCTCCGAGGTTCTCAAGGAAGGTGTCGAGAAGCTGGATGCGGTGACCGCCAAGATGTCGGATTTGAAGGTCCACGACCGTTCACTGATCTGGAACTCGGATCTGGTCGAGAGCCTGGAACTCACGAACCTCGTGCCGAATGCGGTCTCGACGATGTATTCCGCCGAGGCGCGCCACGAAAGCCGCGGCGCCCATGCGCACGAGGACTATCCGGACCGCGACGACGAGAATTGGATGAAGCACTCGCTGGCGTGGATCGACGAGAAGGGCGGGTGCAAACTTGGCTACCGGCCGGTGCATGCCTATACGCTGACCGATGAGGTCGAATACATCGAGCCCAAAGCCCGGGTCTACTGAGGAAGGTCTGAACCATGGTCGAATTCACACTTCCCGCCAATTCGAAAGTTACCGAGGGCAAGACCTTCAAGGCTTCCGACGGTAGCAATATCAAAAACTTCCGTATCTATCGCTGGGATCCGGACAGCGGTCAGAATCCGCGGATCGACACCTACGAGGTGGATCTCGACAAGTGCGGGCCGATGGTTCTGGACGCGCTGATCAAGATCAAGAATGAGATCGATCCGACGCTGACATTCCGCCGGTCGTGCCGCGAAGGGGTCTGCGGCTCGTGCGCCTTCAACATCGACGGTACGAACACGCTCGCGTGCACCAAGTCGATCGACGAGATCAAGGGCGACGTCAAAGTCTATCCGCTGCCGCACATGCCGGTGATCAAGGACCTAGTGCCGGATCTGAATGTGCCTTATGCGCAGTACCGCTCGATCGAGCCCTGGCTGCAGGCCGATACACAGCCGCCGACTACGGAGCGCCTGCAGAGCCCGGAAGAGCGCGAGAAGCTCGACGGTCTCTGGGAATGCATTCTCTGTTTCTGCTGTCAGACCTCCTGCCCGAGCTACTGGTGGAACGGCGACCGTTACCTCGGCCCGGCGATTCTGCTGCAGGCCTATCGCTGGATTGCGGACAGCCGCGACGAAGCGACCGGCAAGCGGCTCGACAACCTGGATGATCCGTTCCGGCTGTTCCGCTGCCACACCATCATGAACTGCACGAACACCTGCCCGAAGGGTCTGAACCCGGGCAAGGCAATCGCGGAAATAAAGAAAGCGCTCGTTCAACGCCGGTAAACCGGATTGCGGTTCGGACATACAAAAGCCCCCGGTGATCGCCGGGGGCTCTTTGTTTCTGCCTCGATTTTCTAAGGCGTGCCGATCGTCACTTCAGATCGATCTTGCCGTTAACGTCGGTGGACAGTCCGAGGCTCTCGATAGAAAGCGTGACCTTTGCTTCGATGCTTTCCTCGCCGGAAAGTTTGCCGCTTTCGATGGCGGCACGCACCGCGCCCTCGATCTCACGCTGCGAGGTAATGCCGACGTTCTTGAGGAATTTCCTCAGTGTCATGTTGAAGACTTCTTCGTCCATGTCCTTCTCCCCTGTCTGGAAGTGGTTCCCTTCCGTTCGGCGGTAAAGGTCCTGTCGGATGTCTCCGAAATCTCCTAAACCCTGCCGCGGCTACACCATCTTATATAATGTTCAGTGGTATGCCAGACAACGGCGGAACGGAGAGACGGCCATGTATATCCCGAAGTTTTTTGCGAGCGAGGACGAGGCTTTGGCGCGTGAGATCGCCGCCGGGTACGCGTTCGGTATGCTGATGACGTTGCCGGCCGGGGCGGCGGCGGACGCCGATATCTCGCACCTGCCGATGCTCTGGACGGGGGAGCGCCTTATCGGCCATGTCGCCCGTGCGAACCCGCATGGGGCGCGGTTTGACGGTGGTTCCCCGTCGGTAGCCGTCTTCTCGGGGCCACACGCCTATATTTCGCCAAACTGGTATGCGCACGACGGCTTGGTGCCGACTTGGAATTACGCGGCCGTTCATCTCCATGGCCGGCCAGATGCCGTCGAGGACGAGGCGCACGCGACCGATATCCTGGATACGCTGGTCGCCGCCTTCGAAAGCGACGCCACCGGCAACTGGTCGACGGGGAAACTGCCGGACGGCATGCTTTCCAGGCAGTTGAAGGGGATCGTTGCTTTCGAGATGCCGGTCGAACGGATCGAGATCAAGGTCAAGATGAGCCAGAACCGGAAGCCCGACGATATCGACGGCGTCATCAACGCCCTGGATGCCAGCCAGTACGAGAATGATCGCGCAACAGCGGCGATGATGCGGGGGCTTAACGTCCGTTGACGTTTTCGCCGCTTCGGAAGGGGATTTTCAGCAGGCCGAGAAGGCCGCGGTTTTCGGCGCCGCGAAAGTCATGCAGGCCAATGGTCATGCCCTCGTGGCCATCGCGCGGCTGCGGTGTATAGGTGCGGAACAGCCGATCCCAGACGGACAGGCAGAAGCCGTAGTTGCTGTCCGTTTCCCGCCAATGCCACGAATGGTGCACCCGATGCATGTCGGGCGTCACGACAACGGCCCTCAGCAACTTGTCGAGCCAAAGCGGCAGTTTCAGGTTGGCATGGTTAAACATCGCGGACGCATTCAGCACGACCTCGAAGATGATCACGGCAACGGCGGGTATGCCGAGCGCGAGGACCAATGCGATCTTGATCAGCAGCGACAGGATGATCTCGATCGGGTGAAACCGAATGCCCGTCGTTGCGTCGAACTCGGTATCTGCGTGATGCATGCGGTGAAGCCGCCAGAGTACGGGCACTTTGTGAAACACCACGTGCTGAGTGTAGATCGCGAGATCGAGAAAAAGAATGCAGGAAAGGACAACCGGCAGTTCCGGAAGTTCCATGAGGTTAAAAACCCCGATCCCGTTTTCCGACGCCCACAGTGCGGCCGCGACCGGCGGCACGGGGATCAGAAGGCGCGCGACAATCGTGTCGACGACGACGACGCCGAGGTTCGCGGGCCAGCGCTCGGCGCGGCCAAGTACACGGTTGCGACGGGGCAGCAAGGCCTCCAGTGCCATCATCGCAAGCAGGGTCCCGGCAAATGCGGCGATACGGATGGTGCCTTCGTTCGAAAGTATGTGGTCCATGATGCCTGCGTTCTCCCGTCACGGGATAATTGGCGCGATGTCGCCGGTGTTTCAAGCGTTGGTCAGCGGTGTTAAAGTCTGCGGCCCGCAAAGGAGAGGCTACCATGAACATCAGTCATCTGCTGCAAGAACGCGCCAGCCAGGACCGTCCGCTCAGGGTCGGTGTCATAGGCGCCGGCAAGTTCGGCACCATGTTCCTGTCCCAGGTTCGTCGCACCCCGGGCCTGCATCTTCTGGCCGTCGCCGATCTCGACGTAAAGCGGGCGCGCGCAGCCATGGCCGAGACGGGCTGGACGGACGAGCAGATCAGCGCGACCTCTGCCGCGAAGGCGCTGGCCAACGGAAGCACCTGGATCACCGAGGACAGCGAAGCATTGATTAATGCCGGCGGACTCGATGTCGTGGTCGAGGCGACCGGCGTGCCCGAAGCCGGGATCAAGCATGCACTTGCGGCGTTCGACCGAGGCCGCCATGTGGTCATGGTCAACGTCGAAGCCGACGTCCTCGCGGGGCCTCTTCTGAAGCGGAAAGCGGATGCCGCCGACGTTGTCTATTCGATGGCCTACGGGGACCAGCCGTCGCTGATCGCCGAGCAGGTCGACTGGGCACGCTCCATCGGCCTCGACGTGGTTTGTGCCGGCAAGGGCACGCTTTACATGCCGGAGTTTCATGCCTCTACACCGGACACGGTCTGGGATCACTATGGCCTTACGCCCGAGCGGGCGGAAAAAAGCGGCATGAATGCAAAAATGTTCAATTCGTTCCTGGACGGCACCAAGTCGGCGATTGAGATGGCGGCGGTAGCGAATGCCTGTGGGCTCGAGGCACCGGCCGGGGGGTTGACGTTCCCGCCGTGTTCGACGTCGCAGTTGGCGTCCAAACTGATCCCGTCGGCTGCGGGGGGCGTTCTGGACAAGAAAGGCACGGTTGAAGTCGTCTCGAGCCGTACGCGGGAGGGGATCGACATTCCCGACGACTTGCGCTGGGGCGTTTACGTCACGTTCGAGGCGCCGACGGATTACGTCGAACGCTGCTTTTCTGATTACGGACTGTTGACGGACGAGAGCGGTAAATACTCGGCGCTGTGGCGCCCGTACCACCTGATTGGCCTGGAACTCGGCGTCAGCGTCGCATGGGCCGGGCTGATGAATATGCCGACGGGTGCGGCGCGCGACTGGAAGGGTGACGTGGTCGCCGTTGCCAAGCGAGACCTGGAAGGTGGCGAGACCCTCGATGGCGAGGGTGGGTTTACGGTCTGGGGGCGCCTGATGACGGCGGCGGACTCTCGCGAAGCCGATGCCGTTCCGATCGGGCTCGCGCATGGCGTGACGCTGAAGCACCCGCTGCCTAAGGATGCGGTGATCTGTTGGTCGGACGTCGAGGCCCCGCAGGACAGCGTTGCTTACCGGGTGCGTCGTGAAATGGAAAAGGTGTTCGCCAACGCCGTTCCTGCCCCCGCCCGCGGCGCTGCCTAAGGACGGCAAGGGGGGCGCCGCCGATGCCATCGCCGCAGAGCGTTTACAACGACCTCGTCTCGTCGGGGAAGATCAACGCCGATCCGGCCCAGGCGCGGGCGATGACGCTGCTCAGTACGCTCGGCGACGATTTGGTGGCATACGATTCCCAGATGGGGAAGCAGGGCTGGGCGGCCCGGCTCGGAATCGGGGGCAAGAAGCAGAAACCGCCGAAAGGCCTCTATCTCTGGGGCGGTGTCGGACGCGGCAAATCCATGATCATGGACCTGTTCTTCGATCATGTGCCGATCGAGAGCAAGCAACGTGTCCACTTTCACGCCTTCATGCAGGAGGTGCATCGCCGTATCCATGCGTTCCGCGAAGCGCAGAAGGCGGGTAAGGTCTCGGAAAAGAAAGATCCGGTGCCGGCGCTGGCGCGGGTAATTCACGAGCGGGCGTGGTTGCTATGCTTTGACGAGTTCCATGTCACCGACATCGCGGATGCGATGATCCTGGGCCGGTTGTTCGAGGCGTTCTTCGATCTGGGTATGGTCATCGTCACGACATCGAACCGGCATCCGAAGGATCTGTACAAGGACGGCCTGCAACGCGAACGCTTTCTGCCGTTTATTGACCTGATCCAGGAAAAGATGAACGTCATGGAGGTAAGCGCAGTCCGCGACTACCGCCTGGAGCGTCTGCAGGGTATGGAAGCGTACCTGATGCCGAACGACGACAAGGCCTCGGCAAAGCTTGAACAGGACTTCGAGAGCCTGACCATCGGTGCGCAACCCAGGCCCATGGGGCTCGAGGTCAACGGTCGCGTTGTCGAAATCCCCCGTTCTGCCGAGGGCGTGGCCATCATGGAATTCTTGGATATGTGCGGGAAGCCCCTGGGGCCTGGTGACTACCTGGCTGTGGCGCGGCGTTTTCACACCGTGATCCTGAAAGGTATCCCGAAATTGGGGCCGCATAACCGGGACGTGGCGAAGCGCTTTGTGACGCTCGTCGATGCACTCTACGAGGCAAAGACCAATCTGATTTGTTCCGCGGCCGTGGCGCCGCATGAACTCTACACCGAGGGCGATGGAGCATTTGAATTTGAGCGCACGGTATCGCGCCTGATGGAGATGCAATCCTACGATTACATTGCCCTTCCCCACGAGGATGAAGGCGCCCGGACCGGCGCCTGACCGACCGGCTCCCCTGTCACCTGCCGACATGCCGGAATCCGTGCCAAACCGGTTATGGACCGTTTGGTCCGAAAAAAGGGTGAATCCTTGCCCTGTTTCCGTAAAGGCGTTACGACTCCAACGAATGGCCGCGGCAAGCGGCGTTTTCATCTCATCTGGAAGCTACGGGAACGGATTTCATGGCAAGAAATAAGATCGCACTCATCGGTGCGGGGAACATCGGCGGCACGCTCGCGCATTTGGTCGGCCTCAAGGAACTCGGCGACGTCGTCCTTTTCGACATTGTCGACGGCATCCCGCAGGGCAAGGCTCTCGACATCGCGGAGAGCTCGCCTGTCGAAGGGTTCGATTCCAAGATGATCGGCACCAAGGGCTATTTGGGCATCAAGGGTGCGGATGTGATCATCGTAACCGCGGGTGTTGCCCGTAAGCCGGGTATGAGCCGGGACGATCTGATCGGCATCAACACCAACGTCATGGAGCAGGTCGGCGCCGGCATTAAGAAATATGCACCGAACGCGTTCGTCATCTGCATCACCAACCCGCTCGACGTGATGGTGGGTGTCCTCCGCGACGCCTCCGGCCTGCCGCATAACAAGGTCGTCGGCATGGCCGGCGTTCTCGACAGCGCGCGGTTCCAGTATTTCCTGGCTGAGGCGATGGACGTCTCCGTCGAGGATGTGACGGCGTTCGTGCTCGGTGGCCACGGTGACACCATGGTGCCGTCGGTTCGCTATTCGACGGTCGCCGGTATTCCGCTGCCGGATCTGGTGAAAATGAAATGGATTACCCAGAAGCAACTCGATGACATCGTGCAGCGCACCCGCATGGGCGGCGGCGAGATTGTCTCGCTCCTGAAGACCGGTTCGGCGTTCTACGCGCCGGCGTCTTCGGCGATCGCGATGGCCGAGAGCTATCTCAAGGACAAGAAACGCGTGTTGCCGTGTGCCGCCTATCTCAAGGGCGAATACGGCGTCAAAGGTCTCTATGTCGGCGTCCCGGTCGTGATCGGTGCCAAGGGTGTGGAAAGGATCGTCGAGATCAATCTCGATGCATCGGAAAAAGCCATGTTCAAGAAGTCGGTGAAAGCCGTCGAAGAACTGGCCAAGGTCGTCAAGAAGGTCAAGGCCGATGCCAAGAAGAAGGCACCGGCGAAAAAGGCGACCGCCAAAAAGAAATAATCGGACCGATTAGGGGTAATGCCGCTCCCGGGTATCGGGGGCGGCCCAACCGGGGATAGGCTATGAACATTCACGAGTATCAGGGCAAACAGCTCCTTTCCAAGTACGGGGTCGCCGTGCCGAAGGGGCATGTCGCCTACACCGTCGATGAGGCGGTGAAAGCGGCGGAAGAACTTGGCGGCGGTATCTGCGTCGTCAAATCGCAAATTCATGCGGGTGGCCGCGGTGCCGGCCGTTTCAAGGACAATCCGGACGGCAAGGGCGGTGTCCGGGTGTCGAAGTCCGTCGACGAAGTCCGCGCCAACGCCGAGGAGATGTTGGGCCATGTGCTGGTTACCAAGCAGACCGGCGAAGCGGGCAAGGAAGTCAAACGCCTCTACATCGAGGACGGTTGCGACATCGCGCGCGAGTTGTACCTCGGCATGCTGCTCGACCGGGAGACATCGCAGCTCGTGATCATGGCGTCCACCGAGGGCGGCATGGAGATCGAAGAGGTTGCGGAAGCAACGCCTGAGAAGATCATCAAGGTGCACGTCGATCCGGCAACCGGCATCATGCCGTTCCATGCCCGCAAGCTGGCATTCGGCCTCGGCCTCGAAGGCGCGCAGGTCAAGTCGGGTTCGAAGTTCATCATGGCGCTATACAAGGCGTTCAATGACCTCGATTGCTCGATGGTCGAGGTGAATCCGCTGGTCGTGACCGGCGCGGGCGATGTCATCGCGCTCGATGCCAAGGTCAACTTCGACGACAACGCGCTTTACCGGCACCCGGATGTCGCGGAAATGCGCGACGAGGACGAGGAAGACCCGGCCGAACTCGAAGCGGCCAAGCACGAGCTCAACTACATCAAGCTCGACGGCACGATCGGCTGCATGGTCAACGGTGCCGGGCTTGCTATGGCGACGATGGATATCATCCAGCTCTACGGCGGTTCGCCGGCGAACTTTCTGGATGTCGGCGGCGGCGCGACCAAGGAGCGCGTGACCGAGGCATTCAAGATCATTCTCGCCGACGCCAACGTCGAAGGCATTCTGGTCAACATCTTCGGCGGCATCATGCGCTGCGACGTCATCGCCGACGGCGTTGTCGCGGCGGCCAAGGAAGTCAATCTCTCGGTGCCGCTGGTCGTCCGTCTGGAGGGGACCAACGTCGAGAAAGGTAAGCAGATCATGGCCGATAGCGGCCTGCCGATCATTTCCGCCGACAATCTGAGCGATGCGGCCGATAAAATCGTCAAAGCCGTGAAGGAGGCCTCCTGATGTCCGTTCTCGTTAACAAAGACACCAAGGTCATCTGCCAGGGCTTTACCGGTGCGCAGGGGACGTTCCACTCCGAACAGGCGATTGCCTACGGCACCAAAATGGTTGGTGGTGTGACGCCGGGTAAGGGCGGGAGCAAGCATCTCGACCTGCCGGTGTTCAACACCGTTGCCGAGGCGGTCGATACAACGGGCGCCAATGTCTCCGTGATTTATGTGCCGCCTCCCTTCGCGGGCGACGCGATCCTCGAAGCCATCGATGCCGGCGTCGAACTCGCCGTCTGCATCACCGAGGGCATTCCGGTCCTCGATATGGTGCGGGTCAAGCGTGCGCTGGTGAATTCCAAGACGCGCCTGATCGGGCCGAACTGCCCCGGTATCATCACGCCGGACGAGTGCAAGATCGGTATTATGCCTGGGCACATCCACCGCAAGGGATCGGTCGGTATCGTTTCCCGTTCCGGCACGCTGACGTACGAAGCCGTGGCGCAGACGACGGCGGCCGGCCTTGGTCAGACGACGTGTATCGGTATCGGCGGCGACCCGGTCAATGGCACCAACTTCGTCGATTGCCTGGAAATGTTCCTGGCCGACGACGAAACCGAGAGCATCGTCATGATCGGTGAAATCGGCGGCTCCGCCGAAGAAGACGGCGCACAGCTCCTAAAGGACAGCAAGACCAAAAAGCCGGTCGTCGGTTTTATTGCCGGTCTTACTGCGCCTCCGGGCCGCCGCATGGGCCATGCCGGCGCCATCATCTCCGGCGGTAAAGGCGGTGCCGGTGACAAAATCGAAGCCATGAAGTCGGCAGGCATTCATGTCACCGATAGCCCGGCCGGCATCGGTGAGACGATGCTGAAAGCACTCGGAGGCTGATCGTCAATATGGCGCTGAAAGCTGCCGATATCCTCGCTGAAGTTGCGGCGCGTCCGTTCCTGAAGGGACGGACGCCCGAAACACCGGACGAGGAGGGTGGCGACACGTTTGCCGTTCTGGCTGAAACAGAGCGGTCCGGTGTCTATGCGGGCAGCTTTCAAGGGCGTTCGCCTTGGGAACGCCATTCGAACGGCGACGAAATGGTTCAGGTCCTCGATGGGGCCGCCGAAGTAACCATCGTCGTCAATGGCGAACCGACTGTTCTTGCGATGACCAAAGGTACGGTGACGGTTGTCCCCAAGGGCTGCTGGCACCGTTTCGATGCACCCGACGGCGTTACGGTCATGACCATGACGCCCGGGCCCACTGATCATGTTTATGCGGAAGACTTGCCCGCCGAAGAGTTGGGCGGATAGCAGGGCAACATTAGGGAGGCGCCCTTACTGGGCGATCAGCACATGGACGGGATGGATCCGACTCAATTTTTGTACTCGGGCAACCAGGTCTACGTCGCCGAGCTTTATGAGCGGTACCTGGATGATCCTCACTCTGTCGATCATCGCTGGCAGGACTTCTTTGCCAGCCTTGAGGACGATGCACGCGATCTGATGACCGAGCGGCGCGGCGCCTCGTGGGCACCGTCTGACGCAGGCGTCCTGAATCAGGGCGAACTGGAAACCCTGTCCGAGCAGATGAGCGCCGGTCAACAGGTTGCGGCACAGCCGATGCAGGTGCACCCGCAGACAAGCGGCCGTCAGGTCCGCGAAGCGACCATGGACAGTATCCGGGCGCTGATGCTGATCCGCGCCTATCGCGTGCGGGGTCACCTCCGGGCGAACCTTGACCCGCTTGGTCTTCAGGAACGCGAGGAGAACCCGGAACTGGATCCGATGTCGTATGGCTTCCAGGACAAGGACCTCGACCGTCCGATCTTCATCAACTACGTGCTCGGCCTGGAACAGGCGACGCTCCGCGAGATCATGCGGGTGCTGGAGCAGACGTATTGCGGTTCCATCGGTGTCGAATTCATGCACATCCAGGATCCGGACGAGAAGTCCTGGATTCAAGAGCGGATCGAACGCATCCGCAACCAGCCGGAATTCACCGTCATGGGTAAGAAGGCGATCCTCAATCGCCTGATCGAGACCGAGGGTTTCGAAAAGTTCCTCGACAAGAAATTCACCGGGACCAAGCGTTTCGGCCTCGACGGCGGCGAAAGCCTAGTGCCGGCGATGGAACAGATATTCAAGCGCGGCTCGCAACTGGGCATCGAGGAGATCGTTCTCGGCATGGCGCACCGTGGCCGCCTGAACGTTCTCGCCAACGTCATGTCAAAACCGTTCCAGGCCATCTTCCACGAGTTCCAGGGCGGCTCATCGAGCCCGGATGATGTCGGTGGCTCGGGCGACGTGAAGTATCACCTGGGGTCGTCTTCTGACCGCGTGTTCGACGGCCGGTCCGTGCACTTGTCGCTGACCGCCAACCCGTCACACCTGGAGTGCGTGAACACGGTCTGCTTGGGCAAGGTGCGCGCCAAACAGCGCCAGCGGAACGATAGCGAGCGCGAAAAAGTCATGGCCCTGCTGCTGCATGGTGATGCTGCGTTCGCGGGGCAGGGTCTGGTGCCGGAAGCGCTCGATCTTTCCAACCTGCGTGGTTACAAGACCGGCGGCACTATTCACATCATCATCAATAACCAGATCGGCTTCACGACCAACCCGAAGCACTCGCGCTCGTCGCCATATTGTTCCGATGTCGCCAAAACCGTTGCGGCGCCGATTTTCCACGTCAACGCGGACGATGTCGAAGCGGTCGTGCACGTGGCGCGCATTGCCACCGAGTACCGCCAGAAGTTCAAGAAAGACGCCGTCATCGACATGATCTGTTATCGCCGTCATGGCCATAACGAAGGTGACGAGCCGATGTTCACGCAGCCGCTGATGTACAAGAAAATCGCGGCGCATCCGACGACGCGCGAGATCTACTCGCAGAAACTGGTGCGTGAGAACGTCATGTCACAGGACGAGGTCGACCAGGAATGGGCCGGCTTCCAGAACCATCTCGAGGAAGACTTCGCCGCGGCCTCCAACTACAAGGCCAACAAGGCGGACTGGCTGGACGGTGCCTGGGCCGGTATGTCGGTGGCAAGTGGCGAGGACCGCCGCGGCGTCACCGGTGTGCCGCTGGAGAGGCTGCATGAAGTCGGCGAAGCGCTGAGCCGTGTGCCCGACAACTTCAACCTCAACTCAAAGATCGCGCGTCAGCTCGAAGCCAAACGCAAGATGATCGATACCGGCGAAGGTATCGACTGGGCGACCGGTGAAGCGCTGGCGTTCGGGACGCTGCTGCTGGAAGGCCACCCGGTGCGTCTTTCCGGTCAGGACTGCGAACGCGGCACGTTTTCGCAACGGCACTCGGTGCTCGTCGACCAGATGAACGAGGATCGCTACACGCCGCTGAACAACCTGCGTTTCGGCCAGGCCCCGTATGAAGTGCTGAACAGCCCGCTTTCCGAGGCCGGGGTTCTCGGCTTCGAATACGGCTACTCGCTGGCCGAGCCGGGTATGCTGGTGCTTTGGGAAGCGCAGTTCGGTGATTTCGCCAACGGTGCACAGGTCATCATCGATCAGTTCATTTCATCCGGTGAAGCCAAGTGGCTGCGTATGTCAGGCCTCGTCATGCTGCTGCCGCACGGTTACGAGGGGCAGGGACCGGAACACTCGTCTGCTCGGCTGGAACGCTATCTGCAGCTTTGCGCGGAAGACAACATGCAGGTCTGCAACTGCACCACACCGGCAAACTACTTCCATGTGCTGCGCCGTCAGATTCATCGCGACTTCCGTAAGCCGCTCGTGCTGATGACGCCGAAGTCGCTGCTGCGTCACAAGATGACCGTCTCCAAGCTTGAGGAAATGGGTGAAGGCACCAGCTTCCACCGGGTCCTCTGGGATGAAGGTGAATTTGTCGCCGACAGCAAGATCAAGCAGGTCGTGCTGTGCTCGGGCAAGGTCTACTACGACATCGCCGAGGAACGCGATAAACGCGGCATCAAGGACGTCTATATCCTGCGGGTCGAACAGCTTTATCCGTATCCGGAAAAGGCGCTCGAAAACGAACTGTCGCGCTTCCCGAATGCCAAGGTCGTCTGGTGCCAGGAAGAGCCGCACAACATGGGCAGCTGGACCTACATCCGCGAGCCGCTGGAAGCGCACCTCGAACGGATGGGCCATGCGGACCCGACCGTGCGTTATGCCGGGCGTAAATCCGCGGCAGCGCCGGCGACCGGTCTCGCCCGGAAGCACCTGGCTGAGCAGGCGGCGCTCGTCGATTCTGCCTTGACGGTCGAGGGCGCCAAAAGTGGCGCTTCTGCCCCACGCAAGGTCAAGACAACGGCGGCGCCGGCGGTCAAGAAACCGGCTGCGAAGAAATCCACGACCAAGAAGGCGCCTGCGAAGAAGGCGTCGGGCAAAAAGTCCGCGACCAAGAAGCCGGCCGCCAAAAAGGCAACAACCAAGTCGGCCGGCGGTAAGAAGCGCTAAGCGGACGTCCAGGTTCAGGTATCAAGGAAAAGACACATGACCGTTGAAATCAAAGTCCCGACGCTCGGCGAATCCGTGACCGAAGCCACCGTCGCCAAATGGTTCAAGCAACCGGGCGATGCCGTGGCCCAGGACGAAGCCGTATGCGAACTCGAGACCGACAAGGTCACGATCGAGGTGAACGCCCCGGCTGCCGGGGCGCTGAAGGAGATCGTCGCCGCCGAAGGTTCCGACGTCGGCGTTGGCGCCGTGCTGGGTACGCTGGATGAAGGGGCCGCAGGTGCTGCCGCATCGCCGCCGCCCCCGCCGGCTGCGGAAGAACCCAAGGCAGAAGCACCGAAGGAAGAGGCGCCTGCCGCGTCTCCGCCGCCGCCTCCGCCCCCGCCGCCGCCCGCTGCAGCACCTGCTGCGCCGGCGCCCGCGCAGGCATCGCGTCCGCCGTTGTCGCCGGCCGTGCGCAAGCTGGTGGACGACAACGATCTTGAACCGAGCCTGATCAAGGGCACTGGCCCCGATGGCCGCCTGACCAAGGGTGATGTGCTGGATGCGATCAAGGCGGGCACGGCCAAGCGCCGTGCTGCGCCGGCTGCCGGTGGCGCCGCGCCTTCCGCGCTCGGTTTTACGCCGTCCTCCGAAATGCCGCCACGTCCGGAAGACCCGCGCGAAGAAAAGGTCCGCATGACCAAGCTTCGCAAGGTCATCGCCGGGCGCCTCAAGCAGGCGCAGAACACGGCCGCCATGCTGACGACCTGGAACGAGGTCGACATGGGCGCCGCCATGGAACTGCGTTCGCAGTACAAGGATCAGTTCGAGAAGAAGCACGGTATCCGCCTCGGCTTCATGTCGTTTTTTGTCCGCGCCGCCTGCATCGCGCTCAAGGAATGGCCGGCGATCAACGCCGAGATCTACGGCGAAGACCTGATCTACAAGAACTACTACAACGTCGGTGTCGCCGTCGGCACGCCGCAGGGTCTTGTCGTGCCGGTCCTCAAGGACGCCGACCAGATGCGCTTTGCCGAGATCGAGGGTACGATTTCCGACTTCGGCCGCCGTGCGCGCGACGGCAAGCTTGGCATGGACGAGATGATGGGCGGTACGTTCACCATTTCGAACGGTGGCGTGTTCGGCTCACTCAACTCGATGCCGATCCTCAACGTGCCGCAATCCGCGATCCTTGGCATGCACAAGATCCAGAAGCGCCCGATGGCGGTCGGCGACAAGATCGAAATCCGGCCCATGATGTATCTGGCGCTGAGCTACGATCACCGCATCGTCGATGGCCGCGAGGCGGTCTCGTTCCTGGTCCGCATGAAGGACCTGATCGAGGATCCGCAGCGGATCATGCTGGACGTGTAAGAAAACTGACGTGGCGCCGGTGTATCACTGAGAACGTCGCGGCAAAAAATGACCCAGACGGAGGGTGAGTAAATGAGCGAGACTTATGATGTCGTCGTCGTCGGTGGCGGCCCCGGCGGGTATGTAGCGGCGATCCGCGCCGCGCAGCTCGGACTGAAAACGGCCGTTGTCGAGAAGCGCGGCAAGCTCGGCGGCACGTGCCTCAACGTCGGCTGCATTCCGTCCAAGGCGCTGCTGCAGTCCTCGCATCACTATGAAATGGCGGGTCACGAGTTCGCCGCGCACGGCATCAAGGCGCAGGTATCGCTCGACCTCAAGACCATGCTGGCGCGCAAGGACAAGGTCGTCGACGACCTGACCGGCGGCATCGAATTCCTGATGAAGAAGAACAAGATCGACTACCTCGTCGGTACCGGTGTCATCACCGAACCGGGCAAGGTCGCCGTGACGCCGCAGGCCAAGGGCGGCAAGAAGCAGACCCTTGAAACCAAGAACATCATTATCGCCACCGGCTCGGAAACGACGCCGCTTAAGGGCGTCGAGATCGACGAGAAGCAGATCGTGTCGAGCACCGGCGCGCTGTCGCTGCCGAAGGTGCCGAAGTCGATGGTCGTCATCGGTGCGGGTGTCATCGGCCTCGAGCTCGGGTCCGTCTGGCGCCGTCTGGGCGCCGAGGTCACGGTCGTCGAGTTCCTCGACGTCGCGCTGCCGGGCATGGACGGTGAAGTTTCGAAGCAGATAAAGCGCATCCTCGAAAAGCAGGGCCTCAAGTTCAAGATGAAGACCAAGGTCACCGGCGCCAAGAAGGACAAAAACGGCGTCACCCTGAGCATGGAGCCGGCCGAGGGCGGCAAGAAGGAAACGCTCAAGGCCGATGTGGTGCTGGTCGCGATCGGCCGCCGCCCGTATGTCGAAGGCCTCGGTCTCGACAAGGTCGGCGTCGAGATGACGGACCGCGGCTTCGTCAAGGTGGATGAGGATTTCCAGACCAACGTGCCCGGCATCTATGCCATCGGCGACGTGATCGGTGGTGCCATGCTGGCACACAAGGCCGAGGACGAGGGCGTCGTCTGCGCCGAAATCATGGCCGGACAAACCGGCCACATCGATTACGGCTCGATCCCGGGCATCGTCTATACGCATCCGGAAGTGGCCGCCGTCGGCAAGACCGAAGAACAGCTCAAGGAAGCGGGCGTCGCCTACAAGGCCGGCAAGTTCCCGTTCACCGCAAACTCGCGGGCGCGCTGCAACGCGGACGCGGACGGCTTCGTGAAGATCATTGCCGATGCGGAAACCGACAAGGTCCTGGGTTGTCACATCATCGGCCCGCAGGGCGGTGACCTGATCCAGGAAGTCGTCAACGTGATGGAGTTCGGCGGTTCCGCCGAGGACATCGCGCGCATCTGCCATGGCCACCCGGGTCTGCCGGAATCGGTCAAGGAAGCCGCGCTCGCCGTCGGCGGCCGGGCGATCCATATCTGACGACGGGCTTAACGACCGCCGCGGGCGCTCTGGCGGTTTAGCATTTCTTTTGCGAACTCGAATGCCTGCTCCGTTACTGTTGCTGGAGTTTTGCCGAAATCCAGTTGTTCCGGGGAAAGGTGCGAAACGAGTTCGCCGAGTACCTTGACATTCGTTGACCCTGCCAGTTTCAAGGCATCTATCCGCGCGTCATAAAATGACGCTAGACGCATATTGTAACGGTAGAGCGTGACTAGGATTTGCACCAGGAACAACAAAAGTACAATCAGGGCGGCGCGCGTTCCGAGCGATGACAGGGTTTCGCTATCCTGCTTCTCCTTGAAAGCAGCTTCTGCGTTCTCAAGCGTTGTCTGCATCGCAACAGTTCTGGTCGCCAGATTATCGCGCAGACTTCTCGATGATTCGAACACCTCTTCGGATTGAGCTACGATGGTACCAACGCGCTGTCTAAGATTGCGATGTTCATTAACCCAGGCGTCAAATTGAAGCGTCAAAGCGTCAGCTACTTCACGCTGAGTTCGAAGGTTGGCTTGCTGGTTATCTAGCAATGCCGTTATCTGCTCATAGTCTGCCAATGTATCCTGTGCATTGCGTTCATTTGCTCGAAAAAAATCGAGTGCATCCGCGATTCGCTTTTGTTCGTTTTTGTTGTCCTGCAGGGTATTAGTAAGACGTTCAATTTCGGATCTCAAATAGCCTACATCCCTCTCCGGGCTGGCGGATCCTGCATCCGACGGAGCCTGCGGTTGGCTGGTTGCTGAGGCGAGTAGGCGACGAGCTCGTTCAAGGGCTACTTCAAATTTCCTTTGATCGAGTGCGAGGTCGGCTAGTTCTTGATTTATCGACGTTACGCTCTTGTTCTCAGGCAAAAGCCGAGACGTTGCGAACAAACGGTCTTTAGCCGCTTTTTGTTCCGATTGAAGCTGGCTCAACCTAACCTCTAGTCCTTTTTTCTCGGCTACAAATTTCCCGACTTCTCCTTGAAGGGCGTCAAGGCGTGCGAGCTCGCCGTCTATCTTGAAACTCGGCGTCTTGGATGCGTCCAACCAGCCATTTACCTCCGAAGCCTGAATGCCGGCTTCGGCGACCACAGCGTTCAACGCTTCCAGATTGCGATTAATTTCGCCGAGTGATTGGTCGAGCGTTGTGGTGTCGAGGGTGTTCGGTTCATCGTTGAGCAGGGCCTCAATGTTCCATATTGCATAACTGCCGCCGATTAAGAGTACAACGATCATAGAGAGAGCCAACGTGGCCCCCCTTTTAAGACGTGCAGAGCGGCTTTCCAGCGCCTTGACGATATCCCTGACTATACTCACGTCGAAGGGCGCATGCGCCGTTGTTTCAGGTTTGGATTCATCCGACTCGGACTCGTCCCCCATGATTTTGCCACCATCTTCTTCACTCATGCCGTCGACCCCTGTATGGCTCTCTACACGTTCAGCTAGAATTTTGAATAATCCTACAGTCATTTTGTCGGTAGTTTGATTAAAAATAATATTTCGATAATTCTAGAAATACCGTTGCATTGGTCGTGGGACAGCGCTAGTTTACCCGCATGAAAGAGATAAACGCCGCCAACTGTTTTGCCGCCCTCGGCCATGAAACGCGCCTTGCGATCTTCCGCGCGCTCGTGCGTGCGGGTGACGAAGGTGCCCCGGTGGGTGCGCTGCAGGAAGCCTTGGGCGTGCCCGGCTCGACGCTGACGCATCACATCCAGACCCTGGCCCGCGCCGGTCTGGTGCAGCAGCAACGCGACGGACGCGTGCTGACGACCCGCGCCGATTACGAGCAGATGCGGGATTTAATGAATTTCCTCACCGACGACTGCTGCAAGGGCCTCGGAATTTTTGACAGGGACAACGCGGCATGAACGAGAGCAGTGCGATCAAGATCGAAGAGCCCAAGCCAGCGGGGTCGTGCTGCGGTCCGGCGCAGGCCGCGCCCGAAGCCGGTGTTGCCGAGCGTGCTGTAACGGCGATCTGTAATCAGATGGCCTGGACGGTCGCAGGCGTCGCATTCGTTCTATTGGCGGTTCTCGACACGCCGCAGGCGCTGCCGTCGCTGGAGTTCGTCGGCATCAACCTTGTGGAAATCGCGCCGTTCCTCGGCCTCGCCATCGGCCTTGCCGCCTACGCCAAGGCATCGGGCGCGGACAGCCTGATCGCGCATATCTTTTCCGGCAATCTGGGTGTGATGATTTTCTTCGCCGCACTGTTTGGCGGTCTGTCGCCATTCTGCTCCTGCGGGGTCATTCCGCTGATCGCGGCGCTGCTGTCGATGGGTGTGCCGCTGCCTGCCGTGATGGCGTTCTGGCTCGCGTCGCCGGTTATGGACCCCTCCATGTTCGTGCTGACCGCGGCGACCCTCGGCACACCGTTCGCCATCGCCAAGACAATGGCCGCTGTCGGCATCGGTCTGATGGGCGGCTATGTGACCTGGGCGCTGCAAAGCCGGGGCATGTTCGCCGATCCGTTGCTGCCGGGTGTCGGCAACGGCGGCTGCGGTGCGTCCAGTGTCCGCAACCCGAAGGCCGTCGTCTGGCGGTTCTGGGAAGAGCAGCCGCGTCGCCAGACCTTCGGCAGGGAAGTGCTCGCGGTCACGCTGTTCCTCGGTAAGTGGCTGACCATCGCGTTCTTCGTCGAAAGCCTGATGCTCGCATACGTGCCGGCGGACGTCATCGCGCAGGCGCTCGGTACCGGCAGCATCTGGGCCATTCCGACCGCCGTCGTCGTCGGTGTGCCAGCGTATTTGAACGGCTATGCGGCGCTGCCGCTGGTCGACGGCCTGATCGACATGGGTGTCAGCCCGGGGGCCGGGATGGCGTTCCTCGTCTCTGGCGGCATCACCAGCATTCCGGCGGCAATTGCGGTCTTCGCGCTGGTCAAGCGGCCGGTTTTCGTCCTTTATATTGCTTTGGCACTGACCGGCGGCACGCTGGCCGGTGTCGGATACCAAGTCTTCGTCGTCTAGTCCCTTTCGGAGAGCGCCATGACTGCGCGGCGCGCCATCATTTTCCTGGCGATCGGCGAAACCATATATTGGGCCGGTCTCTATTACATCTTTGCCGCACTGCTGGTGCAGTGGGAAACGGCGGAACCGTGGCCGAAGACGTCGATTACGGCGGCCTTCACCGGCGCCATCCTCATGGCTGCGGTGATCGCCCCGATTGCCGGCCGTCTCGTCGATAGCGGGCGCGGGCCGCATGTGCTGACGTTCGCTGCGCTGACCGGTGCCGTGCTGGTGGCGTTGCTGCCGTTCGCCAATTCGGTCTGGGTGTTCGGCGTTATCTGGCTGGGGGTTGGCGCGTGCCTTGGCGGATGCCTCTACGAAACCTGCTTTTCCCTGATTACCCGGACGCGCGGCGACAGCGCCCGGCGCGACATCACGCTTGTCACGCTCATCGCCGGGCTGGCGGGGACCCTGTCCTTTCCGCTCTCGAATACCATCGCGGATGCCTACGGCTGGCATGCGGCAACATGGACAATGGCGGGCCTCGTCGTCTTCGTCGGGGTGCCGATGGTCTGGACGGCATCGCGGTTCTTGGAAGGTGAATATCAGAAGCAACATGCGGCTACGGCGGTTGACGACACGGCAGCACCGAAGCCCGCGTTCAAACTCCGCTCCATCTTGCGCAAGCCAGCCTTCTGGCTGTTGGCCATCGGTTTCGCGATCCTTGGCGGCAACCACGGGGTGATCATCAATCACATCCTGCCGATCCTGACCGATCGCGGCCTGTCCAGTGACGCGGCGGTGATTGCGGCTTCGATGATTGGGCCGATGCAGGTTGCCGGGCGTCTTGCCATGATGGCGGCGGAACGGCGCGTGAGTTCGCACGGGATCACCACCGCATGCTTCATCGGCGTTGCCTGCGCCGGTACCGCGCTATTCTTTTCCAAGTTCACGCCGGGGCTGGTGGTCCTGTTTGTCATCCTGCAGGGCAGCGGCCATGGCGTGACCAGCATCATGCGCCCCGTCACCACCAAGGAAGTGCTGGGAACGCAGAATTTCGGCGCCATCAGTGGTGCCGTGGCCGTGCCTTACCTTCTTGCTTGGGCCGCGGCGCCTGTTGCCGGATCGTTGCTGTGGGAAGCGGGCGGGTACGATCTCGCCATCATGGTCGTGATCGGCCTGGCAGTTGTGGGGCTGGTGCTATACCGCGCGGCGCTTCGGTACGCGCCTTAGGGTCGAATTCAGCCTTTGCGGCGGGCGCGGGGATGTGCGGCAGCGTGAATATCAAGAAGCCGCTCGCTGTCGACGGCCGTGTAGCGCTGAGTCGTCGAGAGCGATGCGTGTCCCAGCAACTCCTGAATCGTTCGAAGGTCGCCACCACCGGATAGCAGGTGTGTTGCAAAGCTGTGCCGCAGCGCGTGCGGCGTTGCCGTTTCCGTTAGGCCCAGAACGGCACGGACGCCGCGCATCGCGCGCTGTGCCAATGCCGGGTTGAGGCGTTTGCCCCGTGCGCCCAGGAACAATGGCCCGTCGTCACCGACATCAAATGGGCAGACGGCGAGATACGCTTCGAGTTCCTTGGCAACGGTCCGTAGCATGGGCACCACGCGCTGCTTGTTGCCCTTGCCGGTGACGACAATGCGTTCCAGGCCGGCAACGTCGCGCCGGTTCAGCGCGATGGCCTCACCGATCCGCAGGCCACACCCGTAAAGAAGCGCAAACAACGCCCGGTCGCGTTTGCCGTGCCACGGCTCGCGGGCAATATCTTCGGCGGCGTCCAGCGTTTCGAAAGCGTCTTCGACGCTCATCGGTTTCGGCACCGATTTCGGCAGCCGCGGCATTTCTGCGTTCATCACAGCAACGTTGGTGCAGATGCCGCGTTTATCGAGGAATGTATAGAGGCTTTTGAGCGCACTCAGGCCCCGGGCCATCGATGTCGGCGTCAGACCGGCGGCCTGACGGTCGGACTGATAGGCCCAGAGTTCGCTTCGGCTCAGATCGCCGAGATCGTCGATGCCGGGTGCATAGCCGAGCTGTCGGTCGAGAAACCGCATAAAGGTCGTAATGTCGTGGCTGTAACTTTCAACCGTCTTGTCGGACAGACGGCGTTCGTGGCGAAGCCAGGAAATCCAGTCTTCGAGGGCGGTGGCGACAGCAGGCTGGACCGGCAGGCCGATCAAGGCTGTTCGCCGGAAAGCCGCATCACGGATGCTTCGATGACGCGCGCCAGGAACGCGAACAGCTCGGTGCCCTGGCCAGGTGCGAACGTGTTGTCACGCGCACCCAGTGCAATCAGGCCGTTCGGCATGGTCACGCCGGGTTTGATCCTTGCGATGGCGGCGGATTTGACGAGCCCGGCAGCGCCGCCGAAGACCGCGCCGTCGTCCCAGAACTCACGATAGAGCTGCACGTCCTGATCGGCGCCGACGATGGCGTCGACGGTGCCGGGCGGCAGTGTGCGCAGGTGCTCGCTCAGGATCGTCACGTTGGCATGGTTCGCGGGTTCGAATCCCACTGCGGCAACATCAACATCAAGTAGGATCGGCAGGTCGTCGGAAACGATACGATAAAGCTGTTCCAGTGTCGTCGCATGCAGAAGTGCCAGGATCGAGGCATGAGTCCTCGTCTGAATCGACATGTTCGACCGGCTCGTCTCGATTACGTCCTGGGCGCAGGTGCGCAATTCGTCGATCTCGCTGTCCCGGCGCTGTAATTGGTAGCGCTGAAAGTCGACCACGCCGCCTGCGGTAAAGCGGTCGGGCAGCTCGACATAATCCAGAACGTCGGGATGATCGGCGAAAAAATTCGGGTTACGCATCAGGAATACGGCGACGTCGTCGGCGCTCAGTGCCACCGTGTCATCTTCATCCGTATCCAGAGCGTCGGTGAGTTCTCCACTCATAGCCTTCTCCCAGTGAAAGCTGTTTGCATGCGAATCGTTTCATTATAGCGGCTTTCGCCTTAATAAATAAGAAATGCACGATGAACGTTTCACACAAGTTAACGTGACCAAAGAACACGCCCGGTACATGGCAGGCGATCGCGTCGCTGTGCTGCTGCCGTTACCGCTGGCCGGCCCTTATGACTACCTGGTCGGTGCCGGCGCGGAATATGCCACCGGTGACATTGTCGACGTGCCGCTCGGCAACCGGCGTGCGACGGGTGTTGTCTGGGGCGCGGCCACGGGTGAGGTGGATGCATCCAAGCTTCGTGAAATTTACGGCCGCCGCGACGTGCCGCCATTGCCCGCGTCGCTGGTCAAGCTGACGGACTGGATTTCGCGTTACACGCTTTACCCGCAAGGTGCTGTATTGCGCATGGCCTTGAGTGTGCCCGACGCGCTCGATCCGCCAAAACCGGAGACCGCGTATACGCTCGCGGCCGATCCGCCGGAATTCCGCAGCACCAAGGCCCGGGACCGGGTGATTGCTTTCCTGTCCGAGAACCCGCCATTGCCTGCGGCGGACATCGCGCGCGAAGCCGGATGCGGTGCATCCGTCGTGAAAGGGCTTGCCGATGCGGGCGTGCTCGCTGCGATTAAAGTCCAGCCGGATGGCGACTGGCCCGTGCCGGACCCGGCGCGGGACGGTGTTGTGCTCTCCGAGATTCAGGCTGCCGCCGCCAATGACCTTTGTGACGGCGTTGGCAAGGGATTTGCTGTGACGTTGATCGACGGCGTACCCGGCTCGGGCAAGACCGAAGTCTATTTCGAAGCTGTGGCCAGAGCACTCGCAGACGGCAGGCAGGTTCTGGTGATGTTGCCGGAAATCGCGCTAGGGGCGCAGTGGCTGGCCCGGTTCAGGGACCGGTTCGGCACCGAGCCCGCGATGTGGCATTCGGAACTGACGGGTGCAAGGCGCCGCGATACATGGCGCGCGGTTGCCGAAGGGAAAGTTCGGGTCGTCGTCGGCGCACGTTCGGCGCTGTTTCTGCCTTTTCATGAGCTGGGCCTGATTGTTGTCGACGAAGAACACGACGGATCGTTTAAACAGGAAGACGGTGTTGTCTACCATGCGCGGGACATGGCGGTGGTCCGCGCGCAACTTGAAGATATCCCTGCAGTCCTGGTGTCCGCGACGCCGTCGCTGGAAAGCGTCACCAATGTTCGTCGCGGCCGGTACCGCGAAGTGACGTTGCCGTCCCGGCATGGCGGTGCGGACCTTGCGGATGTCGAGGTGATCGACATGCGCAAGGATGGGCCGGCACGCGGTCACTGGCTATCGCCCATGCTGGCGGAGGCACTTGCCGAGACGTTCGAAGCCGGCGATCAGGCGATGCTGTTCCTTAACCGGCGCGGTTATGCGCCGTTGACGCTTTGCCGGACGTGCGGGCACAGGCTGCAATGTCCGCGCTGTACGGCGTGGCTCGTCGAGCATCGTCTGGTCGGTCGACTGCAGTGCCACCACTGCGGGTTCCAGACCAAGCCGCCGGAACAGTGCCCGAACTGCGAGGATACCGAATCGATGGTGCCCTGCGGACCCGGTGTCGAGCGCTTGGCAGAGGAGATTCAGCTCCTGTTCCCGGAGGCCCGTACCGTGATCGCCGCCAGCGATATGGTGCACGGCCCGAAACAGGCGGCGGAACTCGTCCGGATGATCGAGGAAAAAGAAATCGACCTTATTATCGGCACGCAAATCGTCGCCAAGGGCTATCATTTTCCGGGCCTGACACTGGTCGGCGTAGTCGACGCGGATCTTGGTCTATCAGGCGGCGAGTTTCGGGCAGCGGAAAAAACGTTCCAGCTGCTCTATCAGGTTGCCGGGCGTGCCGGCCGCGGCGACCGGCCGGGGCGCGTGTTTCTGCAGACATACATGCCCGATCACAATGTCATGAAAGCCCTTACCGCCGGTGACCGTGACGCGTTCATCGATGCCGAAAGTGCGGCCCGTGAAGCGGCCCACATGCCGCCGTTCGGCAGGCTCGTCGCTTTGATCGTTTCCGGACGGGACGAGGCCGCCGTGGACGGGGCAGCGGCGGGGCTGGCGAGAACGGCGCCCCGCAACGATGGAATAAGGGTGTTGGGACCGGCGCCGGCGCCGCTTGCACTGCTGCGCGGGCGTCATCGCCGACGGTTGCTTCTGAGTGCGCCCAGAGCCGTGAATCCGCAGGGTGTGGTTCGCGATTGGATTGCACGGGCGCCCATTGCGAAGAAGGTCCGCGTGCAGGTTGACGTCGATCCGGTGTCGTTCTTTTGAGGGGGGATTGGCGGCTTTTTTCAGGTGGGCCGTATAATTTCCGTATCGGCTGTGGAATTCGCACGGTAAATTATTGATTGTATTGGCTGTTTTGCATTGCAAAAAAGCGCCTCAAGCCGGGTTGCACACCCGTAATCAGTATGATACCTGTTCCCCGCTTTCGCAGGGGTAACCTTGCGAGACAGGGGATGTCGTGGGATTGGCGTAAGCCGGGCTCACGGCGCGTCAGAAGCACTAAAACAACTGGCCGCAAGGCCTAACGAGAGGGATTTCCCAGGTGGCAGCGGATAGTTCGGGCGCGACCGGGTTGGCAGGTCGGTATGCGACGGCGCTCTTTGAGTTAGCCGAGTACGACAAGCAACTCGACGAGGTCGCCGGTGACCTCCAGCAATTGGGGGCAATGATCGACGATAGCGAAGATCTTTCCCGTCTCATCAAGTCGCCGGTGATGTCGCGCGACGATCAGGTTAAGGCCATGGACGCCATTTCGGATGCGGCCGGCTTTTCCACTCTTACAAAGAATTTTGTCGGCGTCGTGGCGGAGAATCGCCGCCTTTTCGCGCTTGCCGGCATGATCAAGGCGTATCAGACCCTGCTCGCCACGAGCCGGGGCGAAGTGAGTGCCGAGGTGGTTTCCGCCAAGGCACTAAGCGACAATCAAGTCGCCGCTATCGAAAGTGCGCTGAAGGAAGCGATCGGTTCCAAGGTTCAGGTCGAACAGCGCGTTGATGAGACGCTGCTGGGCGGTCTGGTCGTTCGGGTCGGCTCGCGGATGATCGACAACTCACTGAAAACCAAACTGCAGAAAATGCGCCTCGCCATGAAAGGGATTGGCTGATGGAAATCAAAGCCGCAGAAATTTCCAATATCCTCAAGAAACAGATCAAGGACTTCGGGAACGAAGCCGAGGTCGCCGAAGTCGGCCAGGTGCTGACCGTCGGTGACGGTATCGCCCGTGTCTATGGTCTGGACAAAGTGCAGGCCGGTGAGCTCGTTGAGTTCCCGGGCGGCATTAAGGGGATGGCCCTGAACCTCGAAACCGACAACGTCGGTATCGTTATTTTCGGCGACGACCGCACGATTAAGGAAGGCGATACCGTCAAGCGGACCGGCGACATCGTCGACGTTCCGGTCGGCAAGGGTCTTCTGGGCCGCGTCGTGGACGCCCTCGGCAACCCGATCGATGGCAAAGGCGAAATCGACGCGACGGAACGTGCGCTGGTCGAAGTCAAGGCGCCGGGCATTATCCCGCGTAAATCGGTGCACGAGCCGATGCAGACCGGCCTCAAGGCCATCGACTCGCTGATCCCGGTCGGCCGTGGTCAGCGCGAACTGATCATCGGTGACCGTCAGACCGGCAAGACGGCTGTCATCATCGATACGATCCTGAACCAGAAATCAGTCAACGATGCGACCGACGACGAATCCAAGAAGCTTTACTGCATCTACGTCGCTGTCGGCCAGAAGCGCTCCACCGTTGCGCAGTTGGTCAAGACGCTGGAAGACTACGGCGCACTCGAATATTCGGTCGTCGTCGCTGCGACCGCGTCCGATCCGGCGCCGCTGCAGTTCCTGGCGCCGTACGCCGGTTGCGCCATGGGCGAATACTTCCGCGACAACGGCATGCACGCGGTTATCTTCTACGATGACCTCTCCAAGCAGGCCGTTGCCTATCGTCAGATGTCCCTGCTGCTTCGTCGTCCGCCGGGGCGTGAAGCGTATCCGGGTGACGTCTTCTACCTGCACTCGCGCCTTCTCGAGCGCGCTGCGAAAATGGGTGACGGCGCCGGTAACGGTTCGCTGACCGCACTTCCGGTCATTGAAACCCAGGCGGGTGACGTGTCGGCCTACATTCCGACGAACGTTATCTCGATTACCGACGGTCAGATCTTCCTCGAAACCGACCTCTTCTTCAAAGGCATCCGTCCGGCGGTGAACGTCGGTCTGTCGGTGTCGCGCGTCGGGTCCGCCGCGCAGATCAAGGCCATGAAGCAGGTTGCCGGCTCGATCAAGCTGGAACTGGCCCAGTACCGCGAAATGGAAGCCTTCGCGCAGTTCGCCTCCGATCTGGACGCGTCGACGCAGAAGCTTCTGGCCCGTGGCTCGCGCCTGACCGAGCTTCTCAAGCAGCCGCAGTATCAGCCGCTGCCGGTCGAAGAACAGGTCGTGGCCATCTTCGCCGGTGTGGAAGGCTACCTCGACGGTATCCAGCTGAACCAGGTGACCGACTTCGAAAAGCGCTGGCTCGATGAAGTTCGCGACAAGGGTGCGGATCTGCTCAAGACGATCCGTGAAGAAGGTGCGCTTTCCGACGAGACCAAGGAAAAGCTGACCAAGATGCTCGACGAGTTCTCGAAGAACTTTTCGTAACTCGCAGGTAAGGACCGGGTAGACGCCACATGGCTAATCTGAAGGACCTGAAAGGCCGGATCTCCAGCGTCAAGAAGACGCAGAAGATCACGAGCGCGATGAAGATGGTCGCGGCGGCAAAGCTGCGCCGTGCGCAGGAAGGTGCCGAACAGGCACGTCCCTACGCCGAGCGTATGAACCGCATGCTCACCTCCATCGCCAAAAGTGTCGGCGATACCGAAGGTGCGCCGAAGATGCTCGCTGGCACCGGCGGCAACCGTCAGCTTTATGTTGTCTGTGCCTCCGACCGCGGTTTGTGCGGTGGTTTCAACGGCTCGATCGTACGCGAAACGCGGCGCCGGCTGCGCGAATGCGCTGCCAACGGCACCGAATTCAAGATCGTCACTGTGGGCCGCAAGTCGCGTGACCTGCTGCGCCGTGAATTCAACGACAAGATCGTTGCCAGCTTCACGGATATCGGCCGCCGTGGTGTCGAGTTCGATGAAGCGGTCGAGATTGCGGCAAAGATCACGGAAATGTTCGAAGCGGACGAGTTCGATGTCTGCACCGTCATTTACAACAAATTCCAGTCCGCGATCAGCCAGATCGTGACGCCGCACCAGCTTATTCCGTTCGCAGTTGACGAGGCCGAAGAGGCCGAGGAAGACAAGCAGACGGGTGGCGCACGTGCAGTCTTTATCTTCGAGCCCGATGAAGAAGAAATTCTTGAGGATCTGCTGCCGCGGAACATCGCAACGCAGATTTTCCAGGCGCTTCTCGAAAGCTCGGCCTCCGAACACGGCGCGCGGATGACCGCCATGGACAACGCGACGCGGAACGCGGGCGATATGATCGACAACCTGACGATGACCTACAACCGGACCCGTCAGGCCGTCATTACCAAGGAACTGATTGAAATCATCTCGGGCGCGGAAGCGCTCTGATAACCAGAGGCCGAAAGGCAACGGAGCAAACGATGGCAAACAACGTCGGTAAAATTACCCAAGTCATGGGCGCGGTTGTGGACGTGCAGTTCGAAAGCGAGCTGCCGGCGATCCTGAACGCACTTCACGTTCAGAACCAGGACAAGCTCCTGGTCCTCGAGGTTGCACAGCACCTCGGCGAGAGCATGGTCCGTACCATCGCCATGGACTCCACGGAAGGTCTCGAGCGCGGTCTCGAAGCCGTCGACACGGGCGAAGCCATCTCGATCCCGGTCGGCCCTGAATGCCTCGGCCGCATTATCAACGTCATCGGCGAGCCGATCGACGAACGCGGCGAAGTGAAAACGAAAAAGCGCGCGCCGATCCACGCCTCGGCGCCGGAATTCGTCGACCAGTCGACGGAGACGGAAATTCTGACCACCGGTATTAAGGTTGTCGACCTGATCGCGCCGTATGCCAAGGGTGGTAAGATTGGTCTGTTCGGCGGTGCCGGTGTCGGCAAGACGGTTCTGATCATGGAACTGATCAACAACGTCGCAAAAGGCCATGGTGGTTACTCGGTCTTCGCCGGTGTCGGTGAGCGGACCCGTGAAGGGAACGACCTTTACCACGAAATGATCGAATCCGGCGTTATCGACCTCGAAGGCGACGGCTCCAAGGCCGCACTCGTGTACGGTCAGATGAACGAACCGCCCGGTGCCCGTGCCCGTGTCGCGCTGACCGGTCTGACGCAGGCCGAATACTTCCGCGATGAAGAAGGCCAGGACGTGCTGTTCTTCGTCGATAACATCTTCCGTTTCACGCAGGCCGGTTCCGAAGTGTCGGCCCTGCTCGGCCGTATCCCGTCGGCGGTTGGTTATCAGCCGACGCTCGCGACCGACATGGGGAACATGCAGGAACGCATTACCTCGACGAACAAAGGCTCGATCACGTCCGTGCAGGCCATTTACGTGCCGGCGGATGACTTGACCGACCCCGCGCCTGCAACGTCGTTCGCGCACCTCGATGCGACCACGGTTCTCAGCCGCCAGATCGCCGAACTCGGCATCTACCCGGCTGTTGACCCGCTCGACAGTAACTCTCGTATTCTCGATCCGCGGATCATCGGCGAAGAGCACTACAGCGTTGCAACGCGGGTGCAGCAGACTCTGCAGTCCTACAAGAACCTTCAGGACATTATCGCCATTCTGGGTATGGACGAGCTTTCGGAAGAAGATAAGCTCACCGTCGCCCGCGCGCGTAAGATCCAGCGCTTCATGTCGCAGCCGTTCCACGTGGCCGAAGTGTTCACGGGTACGCCGGGCGTCCTGGTGTCGCTTGAAGACACGATCAAGGGCTTCAAGGGTATCGTTGAAGGCGATTACGACCACCTGCCGGAAGCGGCGTTCTACATGGTCGGCACCATCGACGAAGCCATTGAAAAAGCGAAGAAGCTTGCGGCTGAAGCTGCGTAAGCACGCCGAAGGAGACGTAAATGGCCGAAATGGTCGAATTTGAACTGGTCTCGCCGGCCCGGCTCCTGAAATCGGAGCCGGTGGAGATGGTCGTCGTGCCGGGTGCCGAAGGTGATATCGGTGTCCTGCCGAACCACTCGCCGCTGATCTGCACGGTCCGCCCGGGTGTCATCAAGGTGATGGAAAGCGGCAAGGTCACGGAAGAAATTTTCGTCGCCGGCGGGTTCTGTGAAGTATCCACGGAGCGCTGCACCGTTCTTGCCGAGGAAGCGATTATGGTTGCCGACATCGATGCCGGCGAAGCTCGCGACCGGCTGAGCGCGGCCGAAAAGGCCGTGTCCGAAGCCGACGAAGACGGTATGGGCAAAGCCGAGGACGAACGACGTATTGCCGAAGCGATGGTGGCCGCCGCCGCGTCGGCCTGACCCGTTTCTCCGGGAGAATTCTGAAACGCGGCGCTTCGGCGCCGCGTTTTTTGTTTTGGGACTGTAGATGACCGAGATCGTGACCGAGAATCTGATCATGAAGCCGTACGTAGCGGATGACGCCGCGCGCATGGCGGCACTGCATGCAGATCCTGCGGTCATGGATTTCATGAAGGATTCGAGGCCGTTGCCACCGGAAGAGGCCGCGGAAACGTTCCAACAGTACCTTCGGGGCTGGCAGCAGGATGGTTTTGGCTTGTTCGCCGTTCGCAATTACCCGGACGATGCTTTCGTCGGCGAATGCGGCTTCTGGCACCGCAGTGACAAACCTGGTGTCTCAATGCGATTTCTGATGTACCCCGCGTTCTGGGGGCGGGGATTGGGGACGGAAATGAATGACGCGGTAACGGCCTGGCTGTTTGCCGAAACCGACGTTCCGTCATTCTGGGCCGTGACTCAGGCCCGGAACAAAGGGGCTGTCGCTATCCTGCGACGATTGGGCGGTCGCGTGACCGAAACCGCGCACATGGGTCGGCCCGGCCTGTTGCGCTTCGACATTGACCGGCCCGCCTGGGAAGAAGCCCGGGCTAAGTTGCAGGACTAGAATGATGATGACGATTACCACGGAGCGGCTGACGCTCCGGCCCTACACAGAGGCGGACTTCGATGCATTCGCCAAGATGCATTCGGACCCCCTCTTGAAAGCCAACACACATGCCAAGGCCATGAACAGGCTGCAGGCGCGCGACCTTTTTGAAGGCTACCGCGCCGCATTTGCCAAGGATGGTTTCGGGATGCTGAACATGCGCCGTACCGACGGCGACTTGGATGTCGGTGAATGCGGACTCTGGTACCGTGACGACGCCGGTGGCTACACGCTCCGTTACACCATCCGCAAGGAACACTGGAATCTCGGCTACAGCATCGAAGCGGTGCGGGCCGTTCTCGCCGATGCCTTCGAGAACCGGGCCCTCGACCGCGTACAGGCGATCGCCATGAACCACAATATCCGCTCCGTAAAAGTCCTGGAACGCGCCGGGTTTATGCAAGCGGAAAATCACTTCCGCGGTGTACAGGGGTTCCTCAGGTTCGAGATGACACAGACCCGCTGGTTGCATCTCGCGGCATAACTGCCAGAGATCATTCACCCCGAAGCCGGTCGGTCTCGCGCCGTTCGCGCTTGGTCGGCCGGCCGGCGCCGCGTTCGCGCGCGGCGACAGGGGCGGGCGCATCGGGATCGTTTTTCTTCGGGGCGGGCGGCGAAAGGTCGTTGTAAAGTGCCTGCGCTTCCTTTGCGGGACCACGGCGTTCCGCCAAAGCGACGATTTCGACAATGCGGACGTGCCCACGGACGAAGGTCAGGACGTCGCCGGGTTTGACGCTATGATTTGCCTTTTCGACGCGTTCCTTATTGACCCGGACATTGCCGCCGGTAACGAAGCCTTGTGCCAGGGTGCGGGTTTTGAAAAACCGGGCGTGCCAAAGCCATTTGTCGATGCGTATCGTCCCGTCAGCCAATTTCAGCCCCCAATAGAGAGATCCTTTAGCTTTGCGAATGGTGAATGCGGGTCGACTGCGGGCGCGGCTTTCTCCGGACGTTTGCGCCGTTTCGTCGGCGAGTGCTTGCTCTCGTTCGCGCGCATCGGGCGATAGCGGTCCTCTGGTGTGCCGTCGGCTTTCTTGCGCTGTATTCGTTTGAACCCGATGGCACGCATGACGCCCGGAAAATCCGCGGTGTTGGCGCCAATCATCGACAGAAGCTCCGGAGCGGGCACGAAGGGTCCGTTTCTGGCAGCCAGCCAGGCCTTGGATGTCAGACGCTCTGCCATATCGATCCGGACGGCGAGCGGCCCCAACGGCCGGTAGCCGCAGGCTTCCAGAAACGCAAGATCGTGCCCCTTTGTGATCGGGACGGAAACCCGGCCCGGTGCAGGCAGCGGCGGGATAACCGGATGGCCACCGGCCAGTGCCCAAAGCAATGCCCGCCAGCGCAGCGCTTCCGGTTTCAGCAGTGCCGGCATATACGCCATATCGCGGCCGATCCGGACACCGTGATCGCGAAGCTGCTTGCGGTCCGACTTGTCGAGCACGTCGATCTGTTGCGAGGCATCGCCCCGACGTAGAGAACCCAAACCTTCCTGCAGTTGGAAGCCGAGACCGCGTGCCGCCCCCTTGAGTTGGTCGGATTGCAGCTTGAACAACCCAGCGAACACCCGGTCGATCTGGGCGTTCAACCACATCTGGATCCGCCGCTCTACGGCGGCGCGTTCTGGCGGATCGAGAAGGTCGCCGGCGATTGCGTGGATGTCCGGGCGCAGTGCCGAGCTGCCGGGGACAAGTCGTGCAACTTCCACCTGTTCCCACATGATACGGGGGAGGCTGTCATCGTCGGGATTTTCCAACGAAAAAGCCCCATCGGGCGCCGCGGCGATCGTCCGCGCCTTGCGCGCGACCTCGCCCCGTACCGCCCGGTGCGCGGCATTTGCCACGGCGCGCCCGGCGTCGCCTTCGACGGGCTGGTCAAAATAGAAACGCAGTCCGTGCAGCCTGCCGATGGGTTCTCCTTCAATAAGCACCTCCCCGTTGGTGCGTACCGCAGCGGTCAGGTCCGGGTTGTCCTTCAATTTGGCGATCAGGACAGACGTTTTACGGTCGACGAAGCGGTGTGTCAGGCGTTCGTGCAGCGCATCCGACAGCTTGTCTTCGATGGCGCGGGTACGTTCCTGCCAGTGCGCGGCATCCAGCACCCAGTCGTTGCGGAACGATACATAGGTCCACGTCCGGATACCGGCGATCCGCCCGATCAGGGTATCGATGTCACCGTCGGTCCGCTCCAGCCTTTTGACATTGCCGGCGATCCAGTCCGGTGCCAGGCGCTCGGCCCCGGACGTAAGATGCCGGTAGATCGACATGGCAAGGTTGGCGTGCGCATCGCTCATAACGCCCCGGAAATCCGGAATTTGGCAGACATCCCACAAAAGCTGGACGCGTTTCTTCCCCTTGGCCGCGGCGATCACGTCGGCTTCCTTGCGCAGGCGGTCGAAAATCAACTCGTCATCGGCGCGCCGCGTGCGGGTCAGTCCCGCCGTTGTCGGACGCTGGTTGAGGCTGCTGCGAAGCGCCGCCAGGGACGACGTATCCAGATCTGTGTTCCGCCAATAGATATGTTCGAGCGGATCGAAGCGATGCTCTTCGATGCGCTCCGCGATGTCGTCTGAAAGCACGCCCGCTTCGGCCGTTGTGCCGAACGTGCCGTCATTCATGTGGCGCCCCGCGCGGCCGGCGGCCTGCGATAATTCAGGAGCTGTCAGATGCCGTATCTTGCGGCCGTCGAACTTCTTGAGTGCGGCGAACGCGACATGATCGACGTCCATGTTCAGGCCCATGCCGATGGCATCCGTCGCCACCAGATAGTCCACTTCTCCCGACTGGTACATGGCGACCTGGGCATTTCGGGTACGGGGGCTGAGTGCGCCCAGCACGACCGCCGCGCCGCCCCGTTGTCTCCGGATCAGCTCCGCGATGGCATACACGTTGGAGGCCGTGAACGAAACAATGGCGGAGCGGGCAGGAAGCCGATTGATCTTTGCGGGTCCGACGTGGGTCAGGACCGAGAACCGGGGCCGCGTCACGATTTCGGCGTCCGGGACCAGTCGCCGGATAAGCGGGCGGATGGTCTCCGCTCCCATGAACATGGTCTCGGCGCGACCGCGTGCGTGCAGCAACCGGTCGGTGAAGATATGGCCACGGTCCGGATCCGAGCACATCTGGATTTCGTCGATACCAACGAAAGCGACTTCGCGGTCAAGCGGCATCGACTCCACCGTGCACATGAACCAGCGGGCATCCTTGGGCAGGATCTTCTCTTCGCCGGTGATCAGCGCAACCTGGTCCTTGCCCTTGATGGAGATGGCCCGATCGTAGTTTTCCCGCGCCAGAAGCCGGAGCGGAAAACCAATCATGCCGGATGCATGGCCCAGCATGCGCTCCATCGCGTAATGGGTTTTCCCGGTATTTGTCGGACCAAGGACGGCGCTGATCCGGCCTGGTTCATCGAAAGCCGCAGCCATGTATCGACACTGGCGCGATGCGAAACGGATTTCAAGTCTGTATGCATCTTGTCAGGTTCGGAATGGATAATTGTAGGGAAGTATGGGGGCGCTAAGATACCCGTGCTCATGGGGGAACGAACGGCATGCGAATTCTTGTCGTCGACGATGATCATTTTTCGCTGCTCGCGGTGGCCCGGCCACTGCGACAGGCCGGCTATGAAGTTGTCGAGGCGATGCGTGCCGAACAGGTGGTTTCGGCGGCGGAAAATGGCGACTTCGGGGTCGTGATCATGGACATTTTCATGCCGGGCATGGGGGGGATCGAGGCGATCCAGCAGATCCGAACCAAGAATGCCGGTACCCATATTATTGCGATTTCAGCAGGCATGGGAAATATGCCGGCGGATGACGTCGTGCGCGCCGCGATAAAAATCGGTGCCAATGCCGGGTATGCAAAACCGGTCGATATCGAGGGCTTGATAGAGGCCGTCCGTAATGTTGGCGGACCGTCGGCAGCGGAAGAGGCCTAAGCCCGGATTTTCCCCGTCCGGGGGTTGCGAAACACCGAAATTCTCCACATATCGGGCATGGGTATTTGGTGGGCGGAACGCCGCCCACACTGGAAACAGACACGTTCCGAGTGGGAAAGACGATGAGCAAAGAAACGTATTCATTTCAGGCCGAGGTCGGGAAGATTCTCGATATCGTGGCCCATTCCCTTTACAGCCACAAAGAGGTGTTCCTCCGCGAACTGATATCCAACGCGTCGGATGCCTGTGACAAATTGCGCTACCGGATGCTGACCGAACCAGATCTGGTGCAGGACTCGGGCGCTTTCGAGATCGGTATTCGCATCGATTCCAAAGCAAAGACACTGACTGTAACCGACAACGGCATCGGCATGAGCAAGGACGACCTGATCGATTCGCTCGGCACCATCGCCAAGTCGGGGACCCAGGCCTTCATGGAAGGGCTGAAAGAGGCGCAGGCCGGCGGCGATGAAGCGAAGATGGCGCTGATCGGCCAGTTCGGTGTCGGTTTTTATTCGTCATTCATGGTTGCCGACAAGGTCGAGGTTTTGAGCCGCAAGGCCGGCGAAGACAAGGCGTGGCGCTGGACATCGGACGGTCATGGTGCGTTCGAGATCGAAGAGGCCGAACGCGACGGTCACGGCTCGGACGTCATCGTCCACGTCAAGAAAGACGCCAAGGAATTTCTTGAAGGCGCCCGCGTGGAGAACATCGTCAAAACGTACTCGGATCATATCGCGCAACCGGTGGTTCTGAAGGCTGCGAAGGACGGTGAACAGGACAAGACCCTCAACAGTGCGTCCGCGCTCTGGACACGTGACAAGAAAGACATCACGGACGAGCAGTACAACGAGTTCTATCATCATGTCGGCATGGCATTCGATCAGCCCTGGATGACGCTCCACAACAAGGCGGAGGGGGTTATCAGCTATACGAACTTGCTGTTCATCCCGACAAGCCGGCCGTTCGATCTGTTCCATCCCGAACGCAAGGGGCACCTGAAACTGTATGTGAACCGGGTATTCATCACCGACGACTGCGATGCGCTGATCCCGGGTTATCTCCGCTTCGTCAAAGGGATTGTCGACAGCGAGGACATCGACCTCAACGTCAGCCGCGAGATGTTGCAGCACAATCCGGCCGTCGCAAAAATTCGCAAGGCCCTGGTGAAACGTGTTCTCGGCGAGCTCAAGAAGAAAGCCGACAAAAAGCCCGAGGAATATGCAGAATTCTGGGAAACCTTCGGCATGGTCCTCAAGGAAGGCATTCACGAAGATTTCGACAACCGCGACCGGCTGCTGGAACTAACGCGCTTCAAATCATCGGCGGTGGATGGCTGGACCTCCCTGAAGGACTACGTTGAGCGAATGAAGGATGGCCAGGACGCCATATATTACATTTCGGCGGACGACGCGGAGCAGGCGGCGCGTAGCCCGCAGCTTGAAGGATTCCGGGCCAAGGAGATCGAGGTCCTGTTCATGACCGATCCGGTCGATGAGTTCTGGATGCCTGCGATCGGCCAGTTCGAGGAAAAACCGTTCAAGTCCGCGACCCGGGGTGGTGTCGATCTTTCCAAGATCAAGGATGCCGAGGGCGCCGACGAGAAAGATGCCGGGGACGAAAAAGACGAAACCGTCTCCGGTATCGAAGCGCTGACCGCCGCGTTCAAACTTGCGCTCGGCGACAGGATCAAGGATGTGCGGGCGTCGACACGCCTGACCGACAGCCCGGTTTGTCTTGTCGCCGACGAAGGCGACATGGACATGCATCTGGAAAGGCTGCTGAAAGCGCACAACCAGCTCGACGCCGCATCGCCGCGCGTGCTTGAAGTCAATCCAAAGCACGCGCTGATCAAGCGCTTGGCTGGAATCGCGGAGAAAAGCGCGAGCGACAAGGCGCTTGATGACGCAGCGTTTCTTCTGCTGGATCAGGCGCGTATCGTCGAAGGCGAGCCGGTGGTCGATCCGCAGGACTTCATCAAACGGATGACGGCGGTGATGCAGAAGGGGCTGGCGGCCTGATCTCGGGCCGCCCGCAGCAGACGTTTCGGGAGTGTTAACCCGCGTCGGCGCGAATTTGCGCGATGAACTGCTCGACCTGTTGGTTCAGCTCTTTCGCTTGCAAAGTAACTTTGCTCGCAGCCTCGCCGACCTTGGTTGCGGCTTCCGTCGTCACGCCGACCGATTGCGTTACGCCCTGAATGTTCGATGATACGTTCTGTGTGCCATTCGAGACTTCCTGCGTGTTGCGTGAAATCTCACGCGTTGCCGCAGACTGCTGCTCGACGGCGGCGGCGATTGAGCTGGCCGTTTTGTCGATTATCCCGATGGTTTCGGAGATCTCCTGGATCGATCTTACGACTTCGTTCGTGTCGGTCTGGACCCTGCTGACCTGAGCTGCGATCTCTTCGGTCGCCTTGGTCGTCTGACCTGCGAGTTCTTTGACTTCATTGGCGACGACCGAGAAGCCCTTGCCCGCCTCGCCGGCGCGGGCAGACTCGATCGTGGCGTTCAGGGCCAGCATGTTGGTTTGTTCTGCGATATCGTCGATCAGCTGCACGATTTCGCCGATTTTGGTGACGGAGTCGGATAGCCCCTGGATCAGCGAGTTTGTCTGGTTAGAACGCTTCACGCCCTCCGCCACCGTGGAGGTCGAATTGGAAGCGTTGCTGCCGATTTCCTGGATCGAGGCGTTCAGTTCTTCGACGGCAGAAGACACGGTTTGAACATTCACCGAAGCTTCCTCGGCAGCGGCCGCCACCGTTGTCGCCTGGGACAGGGTTTGTTCTGCGGTTCCGGTCAATTGCTGTGACGTTTGCTGCAGGATTTCCGCAGCCTCGGTAATCGAGCCGACGACGCCCCTGACCGTTTTTTCGAAGGTGTCTGCGAGCTTGTTCATCGCGTCCCGCCGTTCGGCGCGGGCCTGCTCTTCCGCTTCCTCTTTTTCTTTTGCCTGACGCAGGCGCCGCTCTTCCGCTTCGCGTTCCTGTTTCTTTTTCAGATCGTCCTGCTCATTACGTAACTTTTCGACCTCGAGAGCGTTCTGCCGGAAGATCTCCAACGTGTCGGCCATGTCGCCGACTTCATCCTTGCGGCCGACGCCGGGCACGTCGACGCTAAGGTCGTTCTCGGCGAGGCGCTGCATGGCCCCCGTCATGGCATTGAGCGGGACGCTGATCGACCGGCTGATGTAATAGGCAAGGAACCCGCCGACGATGGTCGCGAGAATGGACACCCAGATGATGGTCTGAACGCTGACCGATTGCCCCTGCCGGGCGGCTTCGAGGCTTTGCTCACGAAGGTCGTTGAGCGAGTCGACAACCTTGTTCGCTTCCCTGGACATGGTGGCATCGGCGGCGCTCTGTTCCTTGAGGGCGCCAGCCACTTCAGCGAGGAACTTTCTATAGCCGACGGTCTTGGTCGCGATCTGATTAACGTCCGCCTCGCCTGGTGTGCCGGCGATGGCTTTTTTCAGCCTAAGCGAAACGGTAAAGAAGTCCCTGAGGAGATCGCCCATCGCCTTTTCGCTCTCCTCGGAGGCGAACTCACTGCGAAAGACGGCTTCGTTCAAGCGCAGTTTCTGCACGAGAGTCACCAACTGTCCGGCACCGTCCTGCGCCGCGACGGCCTGTGCAGCCTGTACCGCGAGTTCATGCGACCTTGCCGTTGCTTCCTCGAATGCAGCTTGCTGACGCGCGCCAATTTCGGCGGTGATTGTGTTGATGCTCTCCGACGCTTCCTCCAATGCTTGTGCCGTCGCAAATGTCGGGCGGCCTTCCTTGATCGCCGACGCCAACTCACCGAAAGCCACGCGATATGCGTTGACAGCTTTCGCTACCTGCCCGACGGCCTCTGCTTCCTCCGTCCCGGCAGCAGCCTTTTTGAATCGAAGGGCCGTCAGGAACATTTCCTTGATGTAGCGGTTGGCAGCTTTCTCCTGCGCTTCGTCGCGGGTGAGCTGGTAAAGCGCCTCGGCCTGGCGCGCGCTCAAGGTCGCCTTGACCAGATTGTCACCCAGGGCTTTGGTGGTCTGCCGGGCTGAGCGTTCGGCTTCCGCCTCGGAGGCGGCAGCGGAGATCCTGGCATAGTTCTCGACCTGTGAGTCACGAATGCTGGAAGCGATCTTGCTGATGTCATCGGTCAGCACCGTCATCTCCGCAAGGCGTGCGGCATTCTGTTCGTGCAGCTCCTTGTATGTCGACAAGGCTGTCTTGAGCGCGTTGATCGCCTCGATGACATCCGGCTGAAGCTCGATCTTCTGGCCGACTTCAAGCGACATGTTCACGGCCGCGAGCGCATTCTCGAACTGCGCTACATCGTCCTCCACAACGCCTTTCAGCAGAAATTCTCGTGTGTTTCTGACAGCACCTACGACTTCGTCGATGGCATTCGCTTCATGGACGGCGTTGCTGTATTTATTGAGGCTGACCCACCCGGCGATACCGACGATGGCCATGAGTGTTAAAACGGCAACGAATGCGGCAATGATGCGTGTGCTGATCTTCATCGGCTGTTTCCCTTCCGCGCCTTTAGGTGGGGCGGTATTGGTCTAATTTATTGACCATTATTTACCTTTTTCAAGAGGCTCGCGCTATAAGGGCTGACCCGTATTAGGTTCGATTATCGACCGGATATAATTTGATCGGCAATTGGGTTTGGGACACGGTTCTTGCTGATGAGCGAAGTAAATTAACGCTTTTCGGTTTCTACTAATAGCCGGGCCGTCAAATTACACGTTAAATGATTTACACGAGATCGCCATCGAGAGAGGCCGATTTACTAAAAAATACGAAGAATCAGCCCATTAACTGAACCGAATTGAAACGGGCTGAGACTGACCCAAGTCCAAAAGTCCAAGTTCTGAAGGAGGAACGCCGTGAGAAAAGTCTTTATGATGTTGGCCGCCTTGGCCGTTGTCGCCATTGCCGGCACGCCAGCTCATGCAGCCAATGAATTCGAACCGCAGATCAAGAAGTTCTTCGAAACCAGTATTAAACCGTGGCTGAGCGATCCCGCAGTGATCAGCGCGGTAAAGGCGCAGAACGAAAAGCATGCCGGCATGTCTGACGCCGATATCGACGCGGCGGACAAGAAGTGGCGCGCCGAGAAGAAGGCCGGTGGCGGTGATATGATGAGCGGCGTTCTTGGCAATGAACTTTCCGGGTTCCTGAAAGGCAAAAAGGACGCAGCCGGCGGCGTCATTTCCGAGATGTTCGTCATGGACAACAAGGGAATGAATGTCGGCCAGAGCGATGCGACGTCGGATTACATGCAGGGCGACGAAGCGAAATGGCAGAAAACGTACTCCGTCGGGCCTGACGCGGTGTTTGTCGACGAGGTCGAGTTCGATGACAGCTCGCAAGCCTTTCAGTCACAGATCAGCGCCACCATCTCCGACGGCGGTAAGGCGATTGGCGCGATCACCGTCGGTGTGAACGTCGAACAACTGCCCTGATATCGCGGTTTCCGCGAACAGAAAAAACCCCGGCACTTTTGGTGCCGGGGTTTTTTGTTTTTAGCACGCCACTCGTATTCAAGCGGCGCAGATTGCCGAAATCAGGAAAGGGATGCACAAAAGCGCTGGATGCGCTCGCATGCATCCTCAAGCGCTTGCGTGGATGTGGCGTAGGAAATCCGGAAGTGCGGGCTGAGGCCGAATGCCTCGCCATGCACGGCGGCGACGCCTTCCGCTTCCAGAAGCTCGACGACGAAATCTTCGTCATTTTCGATAACCTTGCCGCCCGGCGTCTTCTTGCCGATGACCCCCGCGCATGAGGGATAGACATAGAAGGCGCCTTCAGGTGTCGCGCAGCTCAGGCCGGGTGCCTGGTTGAGCATGCTGACGACGAGATCGCGGCGATCTTTGAAGATCTTGTTGTTTTCCTCGATGAAGTCGTGCGGGCCATTGAGCGCGGCAATCGAGGCCGCCTGCGAAACGGCGGCCGTATGCGTAATCGATTGCGACTGCACCATGGTCATGGCCTTGATCAATTCCCTCGGGCCACCGGCGAAGCCGACGCGCCAACCGGTCATGCAATAGGCCTTGGACATGCCGTTCATGGTCAGCGTGCGGGATTTAAGTTCCGGGGCGACCTGAGCGATGGTCTTGAATTCGAACCCGTCATATACGAGATGCTCGTATATGTCGTCGGTGAGGATCCAGACCTGCTCGTGCTTTTTCAGGACCTCTGCAAGTGCCTTCAGGTCATCTTCTGTGTAGCCGCTACCGGTCGGATTGGACGGCGAGTTGAGGATGAGCCACTTGGTCTTTGGCGTGATCGCCGCTTCCAGCTGTTCCGGTGTCAGTTTGAAGTTCGCTTCCTTCGGGCAGTCTATAATCACCGGTTTGCCCCCGAACAGCACGGCGACGTCTGGATAGCTGACCCAATAGGGTGCCGGAATGATGATTTCGTCGCCCGGATTGAGCGATGCCATCATGGCATTGAAGATGACCGGCTTGCCACCACAGCTAACGTGAATTTCGTCGCGCGTGTATTCCAGGTCGTTGTCGCGCTTGAACTTGGCGATGATCGCGTCCAGCAACTCCGGCACCCCGTTCACCGCGGTGTAACGGGTCATGCCTTCGTCCAGCGCCTTCTTCGCGGCCTCGATCACATGGGCCGGCGTATCGAAATCCGGCTCCCCTGCGCCAAGCGAAATGATGTTGCGGCCTTCGGCGGCAAGATCACGGGCTTTCTGGGTAACGGCGATGGTGGGGGACGGTTTGATGACGCTCAGGCGATCGGCGACGATAGACATCGGTGAACTCCGCGGGTTGAAATGTGGCTGGGCCGGTTAGAACGGCGGGACTTTACGCCTCGACTTCGTGAACGGCAAGTATTGCCCCAATATCATCTCATTTTCCGCCAAATGAAGACAAATTGGCGCTTTTGGATATCGGCTCCCGCATTTTCAGGAGCATTCCATCATGTTCTGCGTCATTTCATCGTGCCGAATTTCCGTCCTTACCGTGATGGCATTTATCGGGTTTTCCGTTCCCTCTGCCCACTCACAACCAAATCTGCCGCCCTCCATCATCGATGAGGGCGGTTTGTACTTCCCGGGAGATAAACCGGGGACGGTTACGCCGGCGCCGCTCGTGAAGACAGAGATCGAGGCCGCCGTCAGCGGACCGGTCGTCCGTTACCGCCTGCGCCACACGTTCGTGAACAACGGCGACCGATGGAGCGAAGCAATTTACACGTACCCGCTTCCTTCGGACAGTGCGGTGGATCGGCTGAAGATGACGATTGGCGACCGCGTTGTCGCCAGCCGGATCGAGGAAAAAGCGGAGGCCAAGCGGCTATACAATGCCGCGAAATCAAACGGTCAGCGTGCCAGTATCGTCGAACAGCAACGGCCGAATATTTTCACGACATCGCTGGCGAATATTGCGCCGGGAGAACACATCGTCGTCGAAATCGGTTTCCAGGAGCGTCTTAAGATGCGGGATGGCGGTTTCCGGCTCAGGATGCCGCTGGTTGTCGGACCGCGCTATATTCCGGGATCACCTGTTGGTGGAATCCAGTCGACCGGCTGGTCGCCGCCGACCGCCGAAGTCACCGACGCGCATCTGGTCACGCCACCGGTTCGGTCTGCTGAAGATGGCCCTGGAAATCCTGTCACGCTAAACATCGACTTCGATGCCGGTTTCCCGCTGGACCGCCTGGAAAGTCCGAGCCACGACGTTGTTATCGACCGGCTGGGGAAAGGCCGTGCGCGCATTGCGTTCAAGGACGCCCGCCCGGCGGACAAGGATTTCACATTGGTGTGGCACGCGCGGGCCGGTGCTGCCCCGGCCGCCGGACTCTTCACCGAGACGGTGAATGGCCGCCGCTTTGCGTTGATGATGCTGTCCCCGCCCATGCTGGATGCCGACATAGAGGCTCCCGCCCGGGACGTCGTGTTCGTGATCGATACGTCGGGTTCAATGCATGGTGTATCGATGGATCAGGCGAAAGCCGCGCTGCGCCTCGCCCTGGACCGGCTGAAACCGGACGACGGGTTCCGGATCATCCGGTTCTCCGAGACGTTTTCGGCGTTCCGGCCGACCGTTTCGAAGGCCACGGCAGAGAATATTGCCGCTGCTAAATCCTACGTCAGTCAGCTTGAAGCGGAGGGCGGAACCGAAATCGTCGGTGCGCTCGAGCACGCACTGGTGCAACGGCGCACGTCGGGACGCATGACACAGGTCGTGTTGTTGACCGACGGCGCGGTCGGCAACGAGCAAGCACTGTTCGATATGATCGGTCGTCAACTCGGCCCGGCCCGGCTTTTCACAGTCGGTATCGGATCCGCGCCGAACGGATACTTGATGACCCGTGCCGCGCACGCCGGGCGCGGCACCTACACCTACATCGAAAGCACCGGCGAAGTCGCGCGGCAGATGAGGGAACTGCTGGTCATGCTCGAACGTCCTGCGCTGGTAGACGTCAGCCTTGCGTGGCAGGGCGGAACGGTGCCGGCGGAGACCTGGCCGAACCCGGTGCCCGATCTTTACTTCGGGGAGCCGGTTGCCGTGTTGGCTGCGTTGCCGGCGGGAACGACCGGCGTCGACGTGACCGGGCAATTTTCGGGGCGCATCTGGCATGCGCATTTGCCGCTTGAGGACGGTCTGAACCGGACTGGAATCGCCGCGCTTTGGGCGCGTCAAAAACTCAAGGGGCTGGAATATCAGCTGCGCTTCGCCGAAGACCGGGATGCGGTCAAAGCAGAGATGATCAACACTGCGCTCGAATTCGAACTTGTCAGCCGCTACACGAGCCTTGTCGCTATTGACGACTTCAAGGCGCGGCCGGATCACCTGGCCTTGGCCGCTGCTGAGGTCCCGACCAATCTGCCCGAAGGCTGGTCGCGCGATCACGTTCTTGGTGAACCGGGCGTCGCGCCGAAGCAGCCTATGCCGCAAAAAACGCGCGCGTTCGATCAGTCCAGCCCACTGATCCGTCAAGCCATGGCGAAAAGCACGAACCGGCTGGCAAATGTGCCGCAGACCGCAACCCCGGCGCCATTGGCGTTGATCATCGGTGGCGTTCTGATGCTGGCCGGCTTGACGATGCGCCTCAGGAAAACGCGTGCACTATGACCCGGCTTTCCGCTCGCCGAAAGCGCGAAATCACCGGGATCGTTCTGATCGCCATTGGCCTCGTGCTGGCGGGATACGGCCTCTATATCCCGGCGAAGGCGGCGCTCGCACAGGAACTGCTCGAAAGGGCCTGGGCTGCAGCACCTGCCCATGGCGCCGCACCCCGGCCGTGGCCTTGGGCCGATACGCGCCCGGTGGCGCGTATTTCGGCGCCGAGGCTTGAGGTGTCGTTGATCGTGCTTTCGGGTGCGCACGGTCGCTCCCTGCCGTTCGGACCCGGGCACGTCGACGGCACCGCCCTTCCGGGAGAGCCCGGGCATAGCGTCGTTGCCGCACACCGCGACACGCATTTCGCGTTCCTCAAGGATACCCGTATCGGCGACAGGATTGATGTGGCGCGCCCGGGCGGCCGGGAAACCGGATACGTGGTGGTCGAGAAATCGGTCCTCGATACCCGGAAAGAGAAAATACGCCTAGATCCGGGTGCCGATATCCTGACGCTGGTCACGTGTTATCCGTTCACGGACTGGAATCCCGGCGGGCCGTTGAGGTATGTCGTAACAGCCGTCGCGGCTACGTCGATGTAAACGAAGCGGGGCGCCCGAAGGCGCCCCGTCAGGTTCAAACCATAACCGGGTCTCAAGCCGCTTGTTCGACGTCGCAGGCGGCGGAGATGGCGTTGTCGATATCGCGGAGAATGTCCTCGATGTACTCAAGGCCGACGGAGAGCCGGATGTAGCCGGGTGTAACCCCTGCGCTCAGGCGCTCTTCTTCGGTCAGTTGCTGGTGAGTGGACGACGCCGGGTGGATGACCAGAGAGCGCGCATCGCCGATGTTGGCGACGTGATAGAGCATTTCTACGGCGTCGATGAAGCGGGCACCTGCGTCGCGGCCGCCTTTCAGTTCGAAACCGACAAGGCCACCCATGCCGCCAGAAAGGTATGTTTCCGCACGCCGCGTCTGCTCGGGGTCGTCATGCAGAGACGGATGGATAACGCGTTCCACGTCCGGGTGCTGTAGCAGGTACATAGCGACAGCTTCGGCATTCGAGCAATGCTCGCGCATGCGGAGATGCAGTGTCTCCAGCCCCTGCAGGAACATGAACGCGTTGAACGGGCTCATGGCCATGCCCATGTCGCGGAGCAGTGTCACGCGTGCCTTGACGATATAGGCAACCGGCCCCATCGGTTTCGTGGCTTCGGTCCAGACCGCGCCGTGATAGCTGGGGTCGGGTTGGTTCAACATGGGGAAGCGGTCGGCATACAGTTCCCAATCGAAGTTGCCACCGTCGATGATGACACCACCGACGGAGGTGCCATGACCGCCGAGGTATTTGGTCGCGGAATACACGACGACCGCGGCGCCGTGATCGAACGGACGGCAGATCAGCGGGGCAGCGGTATTGTCCATGACGAGCGGGATGCCGAGTTCGCGGCCGATTTTGGCAACCTCGGCGATCGGGAACACGTTAAGCTTGGGATTGGGAAGCGTCTCCGCATAGTAAGCACGCGTACGTTCGTCGGAGGCGCGGCGGAAGTTTTCCGGATCCGTGGGATCGACAAAGCGAACTTCGATGCCGAGGGTCGCGAACGTGTTCTTCAGCAGGTTCCACGAACCGCCATAAAGGTCGGTCGAACTGACGATATTGTCGCCGGTGTGCGCGATGTTCTGCAGTGCCATGGCCGTTGCCGCCTGACCGGAACTGACGCAGAGCGCCGCGGCCCCTCCTTCGAGCGCGGCAAGGCGCTGTTCCAGTACGTCGCAGGTCGGGTTCATGACGCGGGTATAGATGTTTCCCATCTCAGTAAGGTCGAACAGATTGGCGGCGTGCTGGGCGCTATCGAACTCATACGCCGTGGTCTGATAAATCGGCACCGTCACGCTTTTGGTCGCCGGGTCGGCACGGTAGCCGGTGTGCAGGCAGATGGTTTGCGGTTTGTCGCTTTCGAAAGTCATTCTTGGTTCCTTCAGGTTTAGGGGAGCGAAAATCGAATGGATCAGGCCGCCTGGCTAGTCCAGCGGGCCTTACCATCGACAAAAGGGACGATGCTGTCCGCCAGTCGTTCGGCATGTGTAAGCGGCAGCATATGGGCGGCATCGTCGAACACGGTGGACCGGACTTCAGGAAGGGCGTCCGCAAGCAGTTCGGCAATGCGCCGGGTCGGCGTGCGGGTGCGCCCGCCCCAGATGACGGAAACGGGCATTCGGATCTGCCGGTAACTGTCGATCGGCATGGCTTCGCGAATCGTCGACCAGAAATGATAGAGCGTCGTGCGTATCCGCGGTGCCAGCTGGCGCCGCTTCTCCCACGGGAGACTGGCCCACGTGCCGTGGCCGTTCCAGTAATCGACGAAACGTCCCATGCCGTTCCATTCGTCGCCGGCGATGACCGAGCGGCAAAGGGTATCGACAAGATCTGCGACTTCATCGAAGGCCTTGCGGTCAGTCGGACTGCCCATGCGCAATAGATGAAAACTGACCGGCTCGATCAATGTCAGACTCTTGATCCGCTGGGTGCTCTGCGACGCCATGCGTAGTGCAACGGCGCCGCCATAGGAGTGCCCGACCAGATGGAACGGGCGTCCGATCGTCGCTGCGAGGCCGTCGATGATGGCGGCCTCTGCCGCGAGCGTCATCGACTCCCGGCCATGCCAGGGCGCGGAACGTCCGCAGCCATAGAAATCCGGTGTGATGATCCGGTAATCGTTGCCTATATGACTGCGCAGCGTCCGCCACTGCTCGCCGCTGGAAGCGGATGCGTGCAGAAGCACGATGACGTCGCCATTGCCCTGATCCTGATACGAGATTTCGGTCCCCCCGATATTCGCCGTCGGCATGATCAGCTTCCCGCTTGCCGCCGGCGGCCACGGACAGTGCGCGCGATGTCTGGACGTGCGATGCCGGCGTCGTCCAGCAGGTAATCGGGCAGGGCGCGGAGATGTGCAATCTGCTCGCGCATGCGAAGTTCTTCTGTGATGAGTTGAAGTATCACCATCGGAAGAGTGGCGATCATTTCTGCAAGTAGGCGTACGAATACATCCGTCTTGCGATTAATTTGGTTCGCTGTATTTAAAGTCGTGGCAGACATGGTCGAAATCTCCTAAAACACGTTGCCGGTCCGAGTGGGGTGAACCGGCGTTGCGGGGGTAGATATTCGTTTGCCGTGAAACGTGCGTTTAAAGTTCGTGCCGGTGAACGGTAAAAATCCGTGAAAATGCGTTAATTTGCCGGGTGATGTGAGCCTGGTCACACAACAGGTTGCGGGGAACATAGAGTGGCGCGCATCTTCTTGGGATTGCTGGGCGGATTCCGTGCACGCCAGACAGGCGGCGACGAGCTTCTGTTCCCGACGCGCAAATCGCGGATGCTGTGCGCATACCTCGCCATGCCGGTCGGCGAACCCCGACCGCGAGAGCGCTTGGCCGGACTTTTATGGAGCGAGCGTGCCGATGAACAGGCGCGCGGGAGCCTGAGGAACGCGTTGACGACGGTTCGTCGGGTCCTTGGTGCCGATGCGATCAGGGTTGAAAGTGATCAGGTTGCCCTTGTGCCGTCGGTCGTGTCGTGTGACGTCGACCGGTTCATGGTCGCTACGGCGCAAGGCACGGCTGAATCCCTCCGGCAGGCATACGAGATATATCGCGGCCCGCTTCTGGACGGGCTCCCGGAAGGTGAAGAGCCGTTCGATGACTGGCTCCGCAACGAACGTGCGCGGATCGACAAAGTCGCCCATCAGGCTCTTTCGTCGCTGCTCGATTCTCATGTCGTGGCGGGTGAAGCCGCCGCCGGTCTGGATGTCGGCAACCGTTTGATCTCGATCGATCCGTTGCACGAGGCGACGTATCGGACCGTGATGGAACTGCATACCGAAATCGGCGAGCGGGCACAGGCTCTCCGGATTTATGAGGATCTTCGCCGCCTTCTTGCCAATGAAGTCGGCGTTGAACCCGATGCCGACACGCGTGCACTCGCCGATGAAATCAGAACCCATGCCAAGAAGCCGGCCTCTGCGCCGAAACGGGTCGCACCGGCGGACACGGCAGGACCGGAAAAAGTGAGTGCGACGCCGATCGACCGGCCGTCCATCGCGGTGTTGCCTTTTGCGTCGCTCGGCGGCGATGACGAGGCGTTTGCCGATGGCATCGTCGAGGAGATCACGGCGGCACTGTCTCGTGTCCGGTCGTTTTTCGTGATCGCGCGTAACTCGGCGGTGACATTCAAGGATACCGATCTGCCGACCTCCAAGATCGCGGAGCGGCTCGGCGTGCGGTACCTGTTGACCGGCAGCGTCAGGCGTGGTGCCGGGCGGCTGCGGATCGCGACCCAGTTGATCGAAGCCGATACGGCGGATCATCTGTGGTCGGAACGGTTCGAAGGCGGCGACCAGGATATTTTCGACCTCCAGGACAGGATCACGGAAGAGGTTGTCGGCATCCTGCAGCCGACCATTCTCGCCGCCGAGGTCGGGCGTGCCCGTCGCAAGCGGCCCGATAACCTGCAGGCCTATGACATCGTGCATCGCGCGTTCCCGCATATCTGGGCGATGACCGAGGAGGATAACAAGACCGCGCTGGAGATGCTGCGGAAGGCCATTGCGCTCGATCCGAATTACGCGCTGGCCTATGCGCTGATTTCGTGGTGTCACGCCCAGAACATTACCTATAACTGGACGGGCGACATCGTGACGGCCAAGGAACGTGCCCTGGAACGGGCGCACGAGGCGTTCCGGCTCGATCTTTCGGACCCCATGGTGCTGGCGATGCTGGCGACGGCGGAAAGCCTGGTCCGCGATCACGACAGCGCCCGCGTGCACATCGACCGCGCGCTGCGTATCGATCCGAATTCGGCCTGGGCGTGGATGCGGTCTGGGTGGATTCATTGCTATCAGGGCAACTTCGAGACCTCGATCGAGCACTTCGAACGGGCGTGGCGGCTCAGCCCCTATGATCCGCTGAATTTCAATCTGTGTTTCGGGATCGGTCTGTCGCATTTCGCGCTCGGCCACGACGAGAAGGCCGCGAGCCTCATTGAGCGCGGGTTGCTGGAAAACCCGGACGCGGTCTGGGCGAACCGGCCGCTGGTCGCGGTCTATGCATGGCTCGACCGGATGGATGACGCGAAGGCGGCGACGGAACGTGTGCTGGCACGCTATCCCGACGTGACCGTCTCAAAAATCATGGACTCGATCCCCCACCAGGCGCCGGTGATGGTGGAGCGATATACCAAGGGCCTCGTCATGGGGGGCTTCCCCCAATAACGGCCTGATCCCGACTCGCGTCTGTGCATCCGGTCGCCTATATATGGGGCATGGATACGCGTCCCATTTTCATCCCCGAAGCCCGGCCTGCCTTTACCGAGGCCGCGGACTACAAGCTGACGTCGCCGTTCGAACCGTCCGGCGACCAGCCGCAGGCCATTGGCGAACTGACCGAAGGCCTGGTGGCAGGTGAACGCGAGCAGGTGTTGCTAGGCGTCACCGGATCCGGCAAGACGTTCACCGTCGCGCACTGCCTGCAGAACCTGAAGCGTCCGGCACTGGTGCTGGCGCCGAACAAGACACTGGCGGCACAGCTTTATTCGGAGATGAAGGATTTCTTTCCGGAGAACGCGGTCGAGTATTTCGTTTCCTACTACGACTATTACCAGCCGGAAGCCTACGTGCCGCGCACCGACACCTATATCGAGAAGGACGCGTCGATCAACGAGCAGATCGACCGCATGCGCCACGCCGCGACCCGTGCCCTGCTGGAACGTCCGGACACCATCATCGTTGCGTCGGTGTCGTGTATCTACGGTATCGGCGCGGTCGAAACCTACTCCGAGATGACGGTGAAGCTGAAGCCCGGGACCACCATCGAACAGCGCGAGCTGATGAAAAGCCTGGTGCAGCTTCAGTACCAGCGCAACGACCATAATTTCTATCGCGGGTCGTTCCGGGTCCGGGGCGACGTCATCGAATTGTTTCCGAGTCACATGGAAGACCGGGCGTGGCGGCTGTCGTTTTTCGGCGACGAACTGGAAGGCATCTGGGAAATCGACCCGCTGACCGGTGAAAAGACGGCGACGCTGGCCGAGATCACGGTCTATCCGAACAGCCACTACGTGACGCCGCGTCCGACATTGATGCAGGCAATCCCGCAGATCCAGGCGGAAATGAAGGAGCGTCTCGAGGAACTCCGTGCCCAGAATAAACTGCTGGAGGCGCAGCGGCTCGAAGAGCGCACAACATTCGATATCGAGATGCTGGAAACCACCGGCCATTGCGCCGGGATCGAGAACTATTCCCGCTATCTGACCGGGCGTAACCCGGGCGACCCGCCGCCGACGCTGTTCGAGTATTTGCCGGAGAACGCCGTGCTGGTGGTCGACGAAAGCCACGTCACGGTGCCGCAGATCGGCGGTATGTACCGGGGCGACTATAACCGGAAATCCACGCTGGCCGAGTACGGCTTCCGCCTGCCGAGCTGCGTCGACAACCGCCCCCTCAAGTTCGAGGAATGGGACGCGATGCGCCCGCAGACGATCTTCGTCTCGGCCACACCCGGCCCGTGGGAGATGGAACGCACCGGCGGCGTCTTCGTCGAGCAGGTGGTGCGCCCAACCGGCCTGATCGACCCCGAATGCATTGTGCGCCCGGTGGAAACGCAGGTCGACGACCTGCTGGGCGAATGCCGTGATGTCGCCGCCAAGGGCATGCGCGTGCTGGTGACGACGCTGACCAAACGCATGGCCGAGGATCTGACCGAGTACCTGCACGAACATGGCGTGCGCGTACGCTACATGCACTCCGACATCGACACCCTGGAACGCATTGAAATCATTCGCGATTTACGACTTGGGGCATTCGACGTGCTGGTCGGCATCAACCTGCTGCGGGAAGGTCTCGACATTCCGGAGTGCGCGCTGGTGGCCATTCTCGACGCGGACAAGGAAGGGTTCCTGCGCTCAAAGACCTCGCTGGTGCAGACCATCGGCCGGGCGGCCCGGAACGTCGACGGCCGCGTCATCCTCTATGCCGACAAGATGACGGACAGCCTCGAATACGCCATCGGCGAGACCAATCGCCGCCGCGAGAAGCAGGAAGCCTTCAACAAGGAACACGGCATCACGCCGGAAAGCGTGAAAAAGAACATCTCGAACGCGATCGAAAGCGTCTACGAGAAGGACTACGTCACCGTCGATACGGGTGTGTCGGGTGAGACGGAACTGGTCGGCCACAACATTCAGAAGGTCATCGGCGACCTCAACGACAAGATGCAGGCCGCCGCCGCCAACCTGGAATTCGAGGAAGCGGCCCGGCTCAGGGATGAAATTCGCCGCCTCGAGGCGCACGAGCTCGGCCTCGACAAGCCCGGCGTCTCCAACAAGGCCCGCGCCAAGTGGGAGCCGGAAGGCAAAAAGAAGAAGCGGAAGAAGGGGCGCTAGCCCGCAGGCAGGTTGGGGATGGCTGGGTCGGCCAAGCCGACGTCTTCAGGTTCGCTATTCGGCTGTAACCATCGCCGTCTTGCGATAGATCACCGACAGATTGTTGGCCGGCATCTTCACCGTCTTGATCAGGTGCAGCCCGCGCCGGCGCGCTTCCAGCGCCACGTCGTCCAGATTGCGGATGCCCCATGACGGGTCGCGCGCACGGAGCGACTGATCGAAGGCTTCGTTCGAGGGCGCCGTGTGTCGGCCGCCGATTTTGTACGGACCGTACATGTATAGAACACCGCCTTCCGGCAGGATGCGGGCCGCGCCCTCCAGCAGGCCGAGGCAGACCTCCCACGGTGCGATGTGGATCATGTTGGCATTCACGATGGCGTCCGCGGCGTCAACCGGCCAGGTATCCGCCGTTGTGTCGAGGTGGACGGGGGCACGTAGGTTGGGATGACCGGCTTCCGCGCGCCATGCCTCGACAGAGTTGCGCAGCTCCGGGTCGATATCGCTCGGCTGCCACTCGAGACCGGTGAGCGCGCCCGCGAAGTGTACCGCGTGCTGTCCGGTGCCGCTGGCAATCTCGAGTACGAGACCGGTTTCCGGCAGGATGTCGCGCAGGACGTCGAGGATCGGATCTTTGTTGCGTTCCGATGACGCTGAGAGTTGTTTTAGGTATTCGCCGCGTTCCATGGCACCGAGGGTGCCGTTCCGACCCTGCCGCTGACAAGTTAAAACCGCAGATTTATCATGGTTGTTACGGTGTTGACGCTGTGATACCCAACCGCATGCTCGCAAAAATCAAATCCTTCCTGAACGGGGATGAAGCGGCGCCCGAAGCGGCCGCTGACGAAACCGATGGAATGGCGGCGGCTGCGGTCGCGGTGCTGGTCGAGGCGGCGTTGCTGGACGGTGATTTCGATCAACGCGAACGCGATGCCATTGTGGGTATACTTGTTGATCGTTTCGGCATATCGGCCGATGATGCGGGACCGTTGATCGACGTGTCCGTCTCGCAACATAAGGATGCGAACCGTGTCTATGCGGCGACGCGCCAGATCCGCGATACGTTTTCCGATGCCGAGCGCATCGATATGATGGAGATGCTTTGGGAAGTCGCCTACGCGGACGGCATCCTGCATGATTATGAGGCGAACCTGGTGAGAAGGGTCGCAGGATTGCTCTATGTGCGCGACCGGGACAGTGGTATGGCCCGCAAAAGAGTATTAGAGCGTTTGGGTTTGGATATTACCGAATGAGGACTCGAGTATGACGTACATCGTTACCGAAAATTGCATTAAGTGTAAGTACCAGGACTGTGTCGAGGTGTGTCCCGTCGACTGCTTTTACGAGGGCGAGAATTTCCTCGTCATTCATCCTGACGAATGTATCGATTGTGGCGTCTGCGAGCCTGAATGCCCGGCAGAGGCGATCATTCCGGATACCGAGCCCGGGGTCGAGGAATGGCTGGAAATCAACACGAAATTCGCCGCCATCTGGCCGAATATCACCCGAAAAGGTGAGGGATTGCCGGACGCCGAGGAATGGGACGGCAAGCCGGACAAAAAGGCGATGCTCAGCGAGGCTCCCGGCAAGGGCGACTAATACGCTGTAAATAAAAGAGTTTTTGAATGCGGGACGGCCCGGAAGGGTTCGTCCCGCTGCTCTTTTCTGCACCGCAAAATTGTGGTATCATGCCACCTGAAAATGACCGTGCGTTCCGGGGTCCGGCAGGGCCCTTTTTCAACGCCGGGACAAAGGTTTAGAGCTCTCATCCGCGCCATGATCCGGGGCGGGTGAGTTTTGATGAGTGAGTGAAAAAGAAAATCCTATGGCTGAACTGCTATTCAATCCCGGTGACTTCGTTGTGTATCCGACGCACGGTGTCGGCAAGGTCCTCAGTGTCGAAGAAGAAGAAATCGCCGGCCACAGACTGGAACTCTTTGTGATCAGTTTCGACCGCGACCGCATGACACTGCGTGTTCCGGTCGCCAAAGCCGCAAATTCCGGCCTGCGTAAACTTTCGTCCAAGAAGCGCATGGATGAAGCCATCCAGACCCTTAAAGGACGCCCGCGCGTCAAGCGCACCATGTGGAGCCGTCGCGCCGCCGAATACGACCTCAAGATCAACTCCGGTGATCCGGTGTCGATTGCCGAGGTGGTGCGTGACCTGCACCGCAATGTCGGTCAGCCCGATCAGTCGTTCTCGGAACGGCAGATCTATGAACAGGCGCGTGATCGCCTGGCGTCCGAATTGGCCGCCGTCGAGAAGACCGACGTCGACAAGGCAACGACCAAGCTCGAACAAATCCTGGAAGCGGCTTAAGTCCCGTGACGGCGCCGTCGGAAACGACGGTGTCCGGGGGCTCCGGTAAGGAGCCCCGCGGCGTGCTGCCTGACAAGATCGTCTCTGGCGGTCAAACCGGTGTGGATCGTGCCGCACTGGATGCTGCGCTTAAGCTGGGGCTGAAGTGCGGCGGATGGGTGCCGCGTGGCCGCCGCGCCGAGGACGGTCCGATCCCTGCCGAGTATCCAATGCAGGAAATGAAGAGTTCGGCCTATGCTGCGCGGACCCGGCAGAACGTCATTGACAGCGACGCGACGCTGATCCTGACCCGGGGGGAACCTTCCGGCGGCACGGCCGAGACGCTGGCGATCGCGCAGGAACTCAAGAAGCCCTATCACATCATCGATTTGAAGCGGACGCATTCGCCGCTTGCTGCCTTGCGCTGGCTCGAAGCCAAAAAACCCGATGTGCTGAACGTTGCCGGTCCGCGTGAAAGCGGTGCTGCGGGTATTTACGACGAGTCGCTGTCGGTGCTGTCGCACCTCCTGCAACTGGCAGCCAGTTCCAAGCCCTAGTTGCCAACCACTTTGACGGTCTCTCCGGCGGCAAGGCCGTCCGAGACGACATTCAGGTTGAGTGCCCGGAACCAGTCGTCATTGAATTTGCCGAGCGGCATCTGTGCGGCCAGGGCCGTCGGTGTATCCCCGGCTTTGACAGTGCGTAACCGTATATGCGGCGGATGGATATCGTTCGCTTCGCCGGGCGACAGCATGTTGAAGCTGTATGTGGTCTTGCGTAACGGCAATGACATTTCCGACGTCACCTTCGGATCCGTCAGGAACGCAAAGCGGAAAATCCGGTCCCGCGCGGCACGAATGGCAAGCAGGCGGATATCGCGCTCGCCTTGTCTGGTGTTGATACGTTTCGTGCCGGTCGCCGCTTCCATGCTGTTGATTGTCAGGCGCTCAAGGTTTTCCGGCTGGAAGTTCGCTTTCGGTCCCCAGTGGCGCCCAACGTAATCGACCAGGTTCGGCATGCCGGTCGCGACCTTGGGGCTTTCCATGTCGAAGATGATGGTGGTGCCTTTCTCGTTCGTGCCGACGATTTCGGTCTTGCCGTTGTTGATCTTGAAGTCGGGCGGGAAATCGAACCGGAAGCCGAGATCCGGATGAATGAAGGTATCGCCCTTCATGAACCCTTCCTTCGGATCCTTGCCGAAAAGAATGCCATCCACCTGGCTCAGGAATAACGGGCGCTGCCGTTTGGCGTTCGGTGGCGTTTGCTCGGCGGCCAGCTTGCGGGCCTGCTCGATCCGGTCGGTGGTGCGGGGGTGCGTCGACATGATGGAATGTTGGCCTTTCGGGCGGCCTTCCATCTCCGCTTCGATACCGTTCTGCATGTCGAGCTTGGCAAAGAAATCCGTCAGGCCATTCGCGTCGTAGCCACCGCGCGTCATGTACCTGGCACCAAGCCGGTCGGCTTCGAGTTCCTGTGCGCGCGAATAGCTTTGAAGGGCCGCTTGGGCGCCGAACGAGGCAAGATTGCCCAAGCCGCTGGGCGCACCGAAAACACTGCCGAGAATGCCGACGGCAGTGAGCCCGATGTTGGCTGCCATGGCGGAAGAATAACGCTGCGCGGAATGGCGCGCGGTCACGTGCCCGATTTCATGGCCGATCACGCCGGCGAGTTCGGCCTCGTCTTCACAGAGCGCAATTAGGCCGCGCGAGATATAGATATAGCCACCCGGCAGCGCGAACGCGTTGACGGTGTTGTCGTTGAGCACGAAGAACTGGAACCGGGCGTTCGGTGTTTCCGATTGCGCCACAAGACGCCTGCCGATTTCCGATACATAGGCCTGAAGGGCGGCATCGTCATACGTGCCACCAAACGCCTCCAGCATCTTCGGATGTTCTTCGGCGCCGACCCGCTTTTCGTCCTCTTCCGACATGAACGCCGTAAAGCTCTGTTCACCGGTGGCGCGGTTTGTGGTGCACCCGGAAACGGCGGTTGCGGCAACGGCAAGTACGCAGAAAATCCAGCCGAAACGTCGGTTCATGTTCATCTATAACCTTTTGCCTGACAGCCCAGGACAGAACCTTAGCCCATCTGCTGCATAATGCTCAACGAAGGCAATTCCGTGGCACGTCAACGGTCCAGAAGTTCGATCTGCTCCGGATGTGTGGCTTTGATCATGGGGCCGTTTCGCTTGCTCAGCCAGCCTCGTACACGGATCGCGCGCCCGCTCCATGTCGCGGGGTCGAGGCCCGTTTTCTCAAAAAGCTTCAGTGCACTGTGGCGCATCGATACCGTGAAATCGCTTTGCCAGTCGGTGCCGAAGTTCAAATAGACGGTACTCTTGACCCGGGCGGCGTCGACGATCCGACCCTCGATCACCTGAAAGGTGCCGAGTTCATCCAGCAACGCGTCTGCATCCGGGTTTCTGATGGCATAGTAGGGGAGCGCCCATATGCCGCGACCGGCCGATCGCGCCTCTCGCTCCATCGCCAGCATCTCACCGACCAAGCCCCGGTTATCCGGAAAGCTATAGACGCGCGCCATGCCGAGACGGAGCATTTCCCCTTGCACCCACAGCGGTCGACCGTCACCGGTCACATGCAGGTGCGCCAGCCAGCGCGCGTAACGGTCGCGCCTGGCACCTGTGAACGTGAGTGTTACCCGCTTGCCCAGGACCATATCGGCGAGCGCCTGTTTTGCTTCCGGTGCCAGCGGCCAGGTGGGGAAATTCGTGCGCCCAAGCGGCAGTTTCGGCGCCTGGATGCCGACGAGCCGGATTTCATTGCCATCCTTGTAGGGGGGATCGATGTAGACGGTATCGCCGTCGACGATTTCGGTTACCGTTGCCGTGTGCACCGGGGCCGCCCGGACCGGCAGCACGGCCGTCAGCAGGCACACGATGGCAATTAAGGCCCTAAACATCGGCGTAACTTTCCATGAGGCCAAGAACATCACCAGTGGTTTTGCCCGCCGCACGCAGTTCGCGGATGGTCAGTGATTTCTCGCGTTTGGCGAACCTCTTGCCGTCCGCGCCGGTCAGCAACGAATGGTGGTGATAGCGCGGTACATCGAGGTCCAGCAGCGTCTGCAGGACCCGGTGGACATCCGTGGCGGCGAAAAGATCGGTGCCGCGCGTGACCAGCGTGACGCCCTGGATGTGGTCATCAAGCGTAACGGAGAGATGATAACTCGTCGGCGTATCCTTGCGCGCCAGCACAATATCGCCGAACCGGTCAGGGGCCGCCGTGACCTCTCCGGCAGCGGCGTCATGCCAGGTCAGCGGGCCAGTGCGCAGAACCGCCGCGTCCATGTCGAGCCGCACCGCGTGCGCTTCACCCGCGCCAACCCGGTCTTCGCGTTCTTCCTCGCTCAGATGCTTGCAGGTGCCCGGATAGACCGGCCCGTCGGGACCGTGCGGCGCGCCGCCCGCAGCATCGATTTCGGTTTCGATCTCCTTACGCGTGCAGAAACAGGGATATGTCAGTCCCGAAGCCGAAAGTTCACCGAGTGCGCGCGCATAGTCCTCGAAATGATCGGATTGCCGGCGCACGGGCGTTTCCCATTCAAGGCCGAGCCATGCCAGATCCTCGTAGATGGCATCTTCGAACTCGGCACGGCAACGGCCACGGTCGATGTCTTCGATGCGCAACAGGAACTGGCCGCCGGACCGTGCCGCCGCCTGTTCGGCAAAAAGCGCCGAATAGGCATGTCCTAGATGCAGGTATCCAGTCGGACTGGGTGCGAAACGGGTGATGACGGACATGCGGGAGTCTGGCCTTTCCGGGTCGCCACGGGGTGACAATAACGAACATTATGCGCTACCACTTGTGCACCCTAATCTTTGGAGCATGCAAGCATGAGCGACGAAACCCCGGAACTGCCGAAGCTGAGCGGCCCGACACTCGAACCGCTTGGCGGCCGGACGCCCAAGCAACTGGTAATCCTGTGCCATGGTGTCGGCTCCGACGGGGACGACTTGATGGGGCTTGCGCCTTTCTTCCAGAAAGTGCTGCCCGATGCCCGCTTTGTATCGCCTCACGCGCCGTTTCAGTTCGACGGCGGCCCCATCGGTTATCAGTGGTTCAGTCTGCAGGACTTTTCCGATGAAGCCCGCACCGAAGGTGTGCGCAAGGCGGCGCCGATCCTGGATGCATACATTGACGAGCAACTGGCGGTCCTTGGGCTCGAGGACAAGGATCTCGCGCTTGTCGGGTTCTCGCAGGGGACGATGCTGGCGCTGCACGTGGGATTGAGGCGTGCGCAGCCGTGCGCCGGCATCCTCGGATATTCCGGCATGCTGGTGGATGTCGAAAGCCTGGCCGACGAGATCACCGTGAAGCCCCCCGTGCTGTTATGCCACGGGCAGGCGGACGAGGTCGTACCGTTCGATTTCATGCCCGCCGCGCTTTCCGTGCTCCGTCTCGCCGGCGTGCCCTGCGACGGGCTGGGACGGCCGGGGCTTGGCCATGGCCTGGACGACGATGCAGTCAAGGCGGGCATGTTCTTCCTGGCCGATGTGTTCGAGGTGGACCTTCAAGACGTGCAGAAGTGACTTCGGGTCACGAAAGATTCACGCGCATTTATTTTGCTTTCTTTCAATATCGTGTATTCTCTTCTGTGCCGGACAGGAGATGTAGTATTCGATGTCCATAGATGGTTACCCAGCGCTGGCTTTGAACGCGGACTTTCGTCCGCTTAGCTACTTTCCGCTTTCGCTCTGGTCCTGGCAGGAAGCTCTGAAGGCCGTCTTTCTCGACCGTGTCGCCGTCGTTTCCGAATATGAGATCAAGGCGCGTTCGCCCTCTCAGGAGTTCGCGTTGCCGAGCGTGATCGCGCTCAAGGAATACATTCCCATGAACCGCCGCCCGGCGTTTACGCGTTTCAATGTGTTCCTACGCGATGGTTTTACGTGCCAATACTGCGGCAGCCGCATGGTGGCGGAAGAACTGACGTTCGACCATGTCGTACCCCGCTGCCGGGGTGGCCGGACAACGTGGGAGAACGTCGTTACGGCGTGTTCGCCGTGCAATCTGCAGAAAGGCCACAAGCTGCCAAAGCATGCCAGGATGTTCCCCATGCGGGAGCCTGCGCGGCCTAGCTGCCACACCCTCCAGGAGAACGGCCGATCGTTCCCGCCAAACTTCCTTCACGAAAGTTGGCGGGATTTTCTTTACTGGGATTCCGAACTCGAAGCCTGATCCGCGCGCTCTGGACAGTCGCCTCTTGTTGCTGCATATCTTCATATACAAAATCAGTGATGTGAGGAGCGATCATGTTCAGCAAGGATGGGTTCATCGAAGCGTGCGGTGTGGCGGTCAAGGAAGGTCAGTCTGCTGTCCGCGAACTGGTGACCGAAGCGGTTTCCGATCCGAGCGGGATCGTCAAGGAACTGGGTGAGCCCAAGAAAGCGGGCATCGACCTTTTACACCGCTCCGACGATCTGACCGTGATCAACTTCATCTGGTCGCCGTACATGACGCTGATCCCGCACAATCACAATATGTTCGCGGTCATCGGCATTTATCACGGGCGCGAGGACAACATCTTCTGGAAGCAGACCAAGGACGGACTCGAGGCGGCAGGCGCTGACTCTATGGGCGTCGGTCAGGTTGCCACGCTAGGGCATAGCATTGTCCATTCCGTGACTAACCCGCTGGGCAAGTTTACGTCGGCGATCCATGTCTATGGAGGCGATTTCTTCGAACCGGACGAGCCGCGCAGCGAATGGGACCACGAAACGCTTCAGGAGCGCCCGTGGGACGTCGAGACGACCCGCAAGTGCTTTGCCGAGGCGGAACAGCGATACCTAGCAGGTCTCGCGGCGCTCGCTGCAGAGTAGACGCGCGGCGTCACTAAGCCCGCCAGCAGGGCTTCCGGCTTTCCAGTTCCGCATCGTCTCCGGTAATGCCGAGGTCGCGCAACTGCCATGGCTCCATGCGCCTAAGTTGGCGGCGCTGCCGGTGCCGCGTGACCCATAAATAGAGAATGCCAAGAAGGTTGGGGAACAGCATGGGTCTTCTTCCTTATTGCTTTTGCTTGCCGAAAATTTTCGTGAGATCAGCGTGCGTGATCATCCGGTCGAGGTAATCGAGATCGCCCGCCGTCAGGCCCGCCACGGCATCGCGGACGAGACCGAGCGTCGCGCACATGATGCTGCCGCCGGTCGAAATGCGGCGAACACCCATTGTTTCCAGTTCGTCTAGGGGGATGTCGAAACCGGGCATCCCGACAAGTATGTTCACGGGTGTTTCGACGCTGTTCAGAAGGGTCGAGATTTGCGCGCGGTCCCTGAGGCCCGGAATGTATAGGCAGTCTGCGCCCGCGTCTTCGTATGCTTTGATCCGCTTCAGGCTATCCGCCATTGGATCGGGGTGAGGGACGAGGAAACATTCCGCCCTGGCTGTCAGTACGAACGGGACATCGGTTTTGTCGATGGCCTGTCGGGCGGCGTGGATGCGTGCCACGGTTCCCTCGATGCTCATCAGATCATCGCCACCAAACCGGGCGTGATCTTCGATGCTGCCACCCCGGGCGCCGGCCTGGATCAGCTTTTGAAAGGTCTCCTCCACCTCTTCCGGCGTATCGCCGTAGCCGTCCTCGCTGTCGACGCTGACCGGGACGTCGACGGTAGCGCATATTTCTTCAACGGCGCGAAGGCACTCCTCGCGACTGAGGTCGCCTTCATAGTCGGGCCGCGCCATCGTATAGACGATGCCGGCGCTGGTGGTGGCGATGGCGTCCGCGCCGGCGGCTTCCATGATCCTTGCCGAGCCCGCGTCCCAGGCGTTGGGCATGCGGATCATCGGACCTTCTGAATGGCGCTTCAAAAACGCGTCTTTGTGCATCGGCTGCTTCCTTCAATGAACGTGCAGCCAATCTATACGGTCGTGCACCATTGTCATTCATAAACGATTCGGTTATCATCGAAATATGAATGTAGCAGGAGTATCAGATGTTTAACGATGGTTGGGAGAAACAGGATGCCCGTGCGGCGGCCCGTATCGGCGCGGTCATCGGCGTGCCGGCACGGGCCAACATGTTGGCGGCGCTGGCGGGCGGGCAGGCGCTGACGGCGACGGAACTGGCGCTGCACGCGGGGGTCACGGCACAGACGGCGTCTTCGCATCTTAAGAAAATGAGCGATCTCAACCTGATCGTCGTCGAGAAGCAGGGACGGCACCGATATTACCGCCTTTCCGATGCACGGGTTGCTGACGCGCTTGAGCCGCTGGCGCACCTGCTGCCGGATCAGCCCGTGGTGCACCGCAAACCGTCGAAGCTGTTGCAGGAACTCAGGGAATCCCGCATGTGCTACGACCACCTCGCAGGCGTGCTAGGGGTTGCCGTCGCCGACGCGCTGAAAGAGCGCGGCTATATCACCGAGGACGATAAGGACTTTCACCCGACGGACGCCGGGCTCGGCTTTTTCACGGATCTCGGTATCGATTTCGAGGATCTCAGGACCAAGCGCCGCCACCTGGCCAGGCGTTGCCTGGACTGGAGCGAGCGGCGTCCGCATGTGGGCGGGGCGCTTGGCGCGGCCATCGCCGACACGTTTATTATGAACGGCTGGGTCGAGCGCATTGCGGACACCCGCAAGGTGGTGCTGACCGGGGTCGGGCAGGCGGCGCTCGCCGACCGATTGGGGATCGGGTAACAAAATTACCCGATCCCTTTGACATTTCCCCGATTTTCCCTATATTCCGCGCCTTCACGCCCGGGAATGTGGGCTGGCGGCCTTGTTTCGCCATTCCCCGCCGCAGCGAAAGCGGGTCGGACTACCGGGCTCATAACATCCGGTTAAACGTAGAGAGATCGAATAATGAGCAAACGTCAGACTTCGAAGTACAAAATTAACCGCCGCCTCGGCGTCAATCTGTGGGGTCGCCCTAAAAGCCCGGTGAACACCCGCGATTACGGCCCCGGTGAGCACGGGCAGCGCCGCAAAAAGCCGTCGGACTTCGGTCTGCAGCTGATGGCGAAGCAGAAGCTCAAGGGCTATTACGGCAACATCTCGGAAAAGCAGTTCCGCAAGTACTATCAGGAAGCGGCCCGCCGCCGTGGCGATACGTCGGAGAACCTGATCGGCATTCTGGAACGCCGCCTGGACGCCGTTGTCTACCGCATGAAATTCGTTCCGACCGTCTTTTCGTCGCGCCAGTTCATCAACCACGGCCACATCAAGGTCAACGGTCAGCGTGTCAACATTCCGTCCTACATGGTCAAGGAAGGCGATGTCATCGAGGTCAAGGAAAAGTCCCGCCAGCTCCCGCTCGTGCTGCTCGCATCGGAAAGCGCCGAGCGTGAAGTGCCGGACTACATCGAGGTCAACCACCAGCGCATGACCGGTACCTTTATCCGCCAGCCGAAGCTGGAAGATGTGCCGTACCCGGTGCAGATGGAACCGAACCTGGTCATCGAATTCTATTCGCGCTGATCCGTCGTTCGGAAAGCATTCGCAGGGGCCGGTATCCGATGGATGCCGGCCTTTGTTTTTGCGTTGGCCGCGCGCCGGCATTTGCTAGTCTCGGTTCATGACCAAGCTTTCCGCCCTTGTCGTCGCGCATAACGAGGAAATCCGGCTGGATGCCTGCCTTGCCCGGCTCGGCTTTGCCGGTGAGATCGTCGTCGTGCTCGATCGTTGCACCGACGCCAGCAAGCAAATTGCCGCGAAGCATGGCGCAAAAATTCTCGAAGGTGCCTGGCCGGTCGAGGGCGAGCGCCGCCACGCCGGGATCGACGCCTGTGCGGGGCCATGGATTCTCGAGGTCGATGCCGACGAGTGGATCGAACAACCTCTTGCGGACGAGATAACGTCAGCCGTTCGTGCCGACGATGCGGACTTTTACTTCACGCCGATTCACAATTACGTCGGGGAACGCTGGGTGCGGTATGGCTGGATGGCGGCGCTGGCACCGGATCTGCGCGGCAGCCTGTTTCGCAAGGGCCATAAAACCTGGGGCATGGAACGGGTGCACCCGGGCGTGTCTTTCACCGGTCGGCGCGGTCCCGACTTTAAAAATGGCGTCCGGCACAATTTCGTCGTCGATGTGGCGGATCTGCTGAAGCGCTTTAATCGGAACACAACGCTGAAGGCCGAAGATGCCGTCGCGCGTGGCGAAACCGCAAGAACGTGCAGCATGGCCCGTAAGGCATTATCCCGTTTCTGGAAATGCTATGTCGCCCGCAAGGGGCACCGCGAAGGCGGTGTCGGCCTCGTAATCGCCATCCTGTGTGCGCTCTATCCGCTGGTGGCGCACCTGAAGGCGGAAGAGATCAGAGAGTCTTCAGAAGGTCGTTGAAGGCAGGGATGACGCGGTCATCAGCAAACAACCCGCTGGATGACTTGGTGATATTCCTATGCGTGGCCTCGTGTGTGTCGTTATCGGTGGCGAGCAAAGTGGCAATCCGTACATAGTCGTCCGGATCGTCTGCAATCAGGTCATCGGCCCCGATCATTTTCAGCATGGCATAGGTATGCCGGCCCCGCATGAACCGGCCCGGCAGGCTGACGACCGGCGTTCCCATGGCGAGCGCTTCGAGCGATGTATTGCCACCGGACCAGCCGATGGTATCTAGAACCACGCGTGCGCCCGCCAAATGGCGGAGAAACGTTTGCCGGTCGCAAGGCGGAATGAAGCTCAGCGCCGCGTCGGCGTCGATACCGTTGACCTTGAGCGCCGCCGAAAGCCTTTCTCGAAATGCCTCGGTGATCTCCCGGATGGGATGGGCGATAAAGCTTATTGTGCATCTTGGCGTTTCCTTGAGGATCGACGCGAACAGGGCGTCTTGCTCCGGCATGATCTTGAACAGGGACTGCGCACACAGGTAATCGTGCGGGATCGGATCTTCCGGTCGTTGCGGTTTTTCGTAGACGATGGAAAGGCCGGGAAGTGTCACCAGACGCTCTCGGTAATGATCCTGAGATTCTGCGGGCTCCATCAATTCGGACGAGATGAACGTGTCGATTGTCGGCATCCCGCAGGTCACCGGGTGCCCCCACGACATCAACTGCCTGGGTGCCAGCGGGAGGGCGGCAAGCACCTGCGTTCTCGGGTCCATGCCGATATCGGGGTAAAACAGCGCGTCGCAGGCAAGTTGGTGAACATGTCCGGCAAGCTCTGCGGTGCCCAGCGGAGACAGGTGTGCGGCATCCACATGGCGGGTAAGGTCCGTCGTGACGTCGTCGCCCGCACCAGCCGTCGAAATCAGATGGATTTCGAATTCTTCCCGGTCGGCGCCGGTGATCCAGCCCTTGAACAGGTTACAGACCGTATGATTGCGGAAATGTGCGGATACAAGGCCGATCCGTTTGCGCGACCGGGCCGGGGCGACGGGCGGCGCTGCGAGATGCGGCAGCGAGCGCGCAGCGATCGCGCTGACGTGGCTACCCCATTTGGTCATGGCGTCACGATCATCTTCGCCCTGGTAAGCGAGCGCGAAGGGCAGGATCTCCGAGATTGCGGCGAACGCGTCGTGCAGGGCTGCGTCGTTTCCCGGCACGCCGTCATCGACAATCCGCTCCAGTCCGTCGAGCCACTCCGCCCGAACGGCATCCCGCTCGTCTGCGGATGTGTATATCTGTGGGAGCGCCAGGACCGACGCCCACTTGGCCTTTAAGAACGACGGGCGGCTTCGTGCGGCCGCGTTCAGCCATGCGCTTCCGCCGGGAAGGTCGTTCTTCGTGATGCGAATGCTACCGAGCGAATAAGCTGCGTCCGGTAAGGCCGGATCGATTTCCAGGGCGCGTGCAAGGGCGGCTTCGGCCTCGTCCAGAAGACCTCTCTGGCGGAGAATATTTGCGAGGTTGTTAAGTGCCGCGGCATCGTCGGGATTGTCCGCAAGAATTTCCCGCAAGACCGCTTCGGCACGGGGCAGGTCACCCGACCCCTGCAGTGCGGCTGCAAGATTGCGCGAAATCTCGGGATTGCCGGGTGCCAGCTCAAGGGCTCTTTCAAAATCCGCCTTGGCGGCGGCGGGCCGCCCGTTGGCAAGCCGGAGATTTCCAAGGTTGAAGTGGCCGCCCGCAAACATCGGATGCGACGCCGTCAGATCCTTGAGAATATTTTCAGCGTCGTCGAGACGCCCGGCACCCTTCAGTGCGACGGCATAAGCGTTGCGGAGGTCCGGCGTATCCGGCTGCTCGGAAACCAGCCCTTCAAGGGTGATGACGGCATCGTCAAAGGCCGCCGCAGCAGTCTGTACGAGTCCCAGGTTGAACCGAAACTGATGAATATCGGGGGCAAGCCCGACGGCGGTGTTCAATTCGTCGACGGCCGCGCCGGGGTTCCCGCGCTGATACAACAGCAACCCCAGTAGGTGATGGGTTTCGGGGTGCCTCGGCAAAGTCTCCAGAATATCCCGGTAAATCGCCTCCGCAGCATCCAGATTTCCGCTGCGCTGCTGTTCCAGCGCAACATCGAGCTGCCGGTCGATATCCCGGTTGATCGGCGACATCACAACGAAGGCGGTGACGGGTTAAGCGGAGAAATCGACAACGCTGCCGCGCGGCGGGTCGGAAGGAAAAGACGTCGGGTTGGTCTGCAGTTCCTCGATGGATCGCACGGACTGGGCGAAATCGCGGGTTTGCGACACGCCGAACTGGCGGTCGGCCTCGGCTCGCTCGGCAAGCCGCGAGGCGCGGTCGGAGAGGAGCTGCGCAAACCGGTCGTCGCCGGCGCTCGGGCTGGCGGCGACATCCTGCGCTTCCGGTGCCGGTTGCGGCGCCGTTGGCGTCAACGGCGGCAGGGCATCCTCGGCAGCGTTCAGGAAAACCTGCCGGTCCTGCTCGTCGGCATAAAACTGCTGCAGGTCATCTTCTTCCTGCTGCAGGCGTTCGTCGATGCGGCGGTCTTCGGCGTCGCGGGCAATCAGCGAGTCGATCCGGTTGGCGTCTGCGACGCCTCGTTCGAACTCGCGCTGAACACGGGCGCGGTCGATGTCCGCCGCCGTGGCATCGGCGCGGCGGCGTTCTTCGGCCAACCGCTCGGCGTCACGCGCACGCTGAACCGCCTCCTCGCGTTGGCGCGAGAGGGCAAGCTGCTGACGTTGGTCGCGTTGCGCCTGCAGGCGCTCCGCACTGGCGATAACGGAAACTTCTAACGCCATTCACTAACCTGTTGAAAACAAGGCTTCTTCTGGCGTCTTCTACGTCCACTTACCTTATTGGTAGTCGCTTCTTGACGATCGAATTATAATGAAAATTCGGGAATTTGCAAAATCCAACGCTATTTCGGGGGAAATGCGACAAATGGACGGAATGCCGGAATTGACGCCGCTTCAGGCACTGGCGGTGGCTGCAGCTTATGTCGTCATGGCGGACAAAAAGGCGCTGCCGGAAGAGCGGGCATCGCTGGTCAGTCTGTTCGGAAAGCACGTCAGCCGGCGGGAACTCAGTTCCACGCAGATTCAGCGGATGACGGCCGATGCATTCGCCTATGTGGCCAAGTACGACTTCGAAAAGTTCCTCATGTCCATCGAGGCGACGTTAAGCCCCGCCCAGGCGATCTCGGTATTGTCGAACATGTACGAGACCATGATCGTTGACGGTCATGTCATTGCCCGCGAACAGGAACTGATCGAGCAATTCTACCGGTTTTTCGACATCGACCGCCGCGTCGTTAAGACGATGCGGGAAATCCTGATGGTCAAGAACGACACGTCCCTTTTCCTGCGCGACGATCACCCAAACAATTCGCGGGATTTCCGTTTCAGTTTCCTCGACCGCATGGACCTCGAAGTCTGATGCATTGCCGCGTTTGCCTGCCGGGGCTTGCGCCTTGTGGCGCGGTCGTTTATGAGCCGCACCCATGAAGTTTCCAGACCCTTTGATCCACGGGCGCCTGATCAAGCGTTACAAGCGTTTCCTGACGGATGTCGAACTCGATGACGGCACCGTTGTTGTCGCCCATTGCGCCAACTCCGGTTCGATGGAGAGCGTGAAGGAACCCGGCGCGGACGTATGGCTCTCGCCGGCTCGAAACCCTGACCGCAAGCTCAAGTTCACGTGGGAGCTGATCCGTATTGGTGAAACGCTGGTCGGTATCAACACGTCGCTGCCCAATTACATCGTCTCGGAAGCGATCGAGGACGGCAAGGTCAGCGAACTGACGGGCTACGCCTCGTTGCGACGTGAAGTGAAGTACGGAAAGAACTCGCGGGTCGACATTCTGCTCGAAGACGAAACCAAGCCGAATTGCTACGTCGAGGTGAAGAACACGACCATGCGGCGGAATCTGGCGGATGGGCCGGCGGAGTTCCCGGATGCGGTCACGTCGAGGGGGGCCAAGCACCTGGCCGAGCTTTCCGACATGGTGAAGGACGGACACCGGGCGGTGATGTTCTATTTGGTGCAACGCGAAGATGCCGATGCGTTTACCGTTGCCGATGACATCGACCCAACGTACGCCAAAGAATTGGCGAAGGCGATGAAGGCGGGCGTCGAAGTGGTCTGTTACGCGTGCTCGTTGAGTCCCGAGGAAATCGTGGTGACGCGACCATTGCCCGTTAAGCTTTAAAAAATCGCCCGGTGGGTGTGAAAAAAGCGCCGAAAGGCTTACATAAGACGAAATGTTATGGACAGAGACATGAACGAACAGGCAGCCAAGGTACCGGCACGTGACGGCCGTTATATCAAAATCCACGACGCGCAGGGTTTTGAAGGGATGCGTAATGCCGGACAGCTTGCCGCGGAATGCCTCGATTTCATCACGCCCTATGTGAAACCGGGTGTCAGCACGGACGAGCTCAACACGCTCTGCCATGACTGGACGCTGGACCGCGGTGCGGTGCCGGCACCACTGAATTATCGGGGGTTTCCGAAATCGATCTGTACGTCGATCAATCACGTGGTGTGTCACGGTATTCCCGGCGACAAGGTCCTTTCCGACGGCGATATCATCAATATCGACGTCACCGTGATTCTGGATGGCTGGTACGGTGACACCAGCCGCATGTTTTATGCCGGAAAACCCAGCATCAAGGCGCAAAAACTTGTCGAGACCACCTTTGAGTGCCTGTGGCGTGGTATCGAAATGGTGCGGCCGGGGGCGACGCTTGGCGATATTGGACACGCCATCCAGTCGTATGCCGAAGGTAAACGTTACTCAGTCGTTCGGGATTTCTGCGGTCATGGCCTTGGCCGGGTGTTTCACGATGCGCCGAACGTGATGCACTTCGGACGCCCGGGCGAAGGTGAAGTGTTGCGCGAAGGCATGTTCTTCACCATCGAGCCGATGATCAATGCCGGCAAGCTGGATGTGAAAATCCTCGCTGACGGTTGGACGGCGGTGACCAAGGACCGCTCGTTGTCGGCCCAGTTCGAGCATTCCCTAGGCGTCACCGCGGACGGATACGAGATTTTCACGCTGTCGCCGACCGGTCTCGACTGCCCGCCCTACAAGGTGTGATCGTATGACGGCGGCGGCGCGGCAAAGCGAACAAGCCGGCCACCGCCAGCGTCTTCGTAGCCGGTTTCTTGCCGGCGGTGCCGAAAGCATGCCCGACTATGAAATGTTGGAGATGGTGCTCTTCGGCGCGATCCCACGGGGAGATGTGAAACCGCTCGCCAAACGCCTGATCAAACGATTCGGTGGATTTGCCGACACGGTCGCTGCGTCACCGGATGCGCTCGCCGAAGTTCAGGGAATGGGCAACGCTTGCATTGCGGCACTCAAGGTGATCGAAGCGGCGGCTCAGCGCCTCGGCCGGGAATCGGTGATGGATCAACCTGTGCTGTCGAGTTGGGACCGGTTGATCGAGTACTGCCGGATGTGCCTCGGCCGGGCCGAGCGGGAACATTTCCGGGTGCTTTTCCTGAACCGGAAGAACGTGCTTATCGCTGACGAAGAACAGCAACGCGGCACCGTCGATCATACGCCTGTTTATCCCCGCGAGGTGGTGACGCGTGCTTTGCAGCTGGGCGCGAGCGCCATCATCATGCTTCACAATCATCCGTCGGGTGACCCTGAGCCCTCCCGGGGCGATATCGAGATGACGAGGGAAGTTCGGGAAACCGCGGCACGTCTCGGCATTCAGCTCCACGATCATGTCATCATATCGAAAACCGGTCATCGATCCTTCAAATCCCTGGGCTTGCTTTGAACGGCGTCGTACACGACGTTTAACGGATGCTTGGACATCTCTCACGCGAACGCGTCCTGCCGGATGCCGCCCCGCCGACGGGTTCGGACCTGATCGAACGTGGCCGCAAGCGCGCGGCGTCGTTCGACATTCCGCAGTCGCGGTTTCAACGCGAACGGGATGTAAAGTGCGAGGCAGCCTTCAAGATTGCGATGGCGGCAGCGGGACGGCCCATGTTTCATGCCCAGGCAGGCTGGCGCGACCCGGAAGTCACGGCTGCAAACATGGCGGAAATTTCTGCGCGCGTGCGCGAAGCCGGCGGCCATGTCGACCGGTACGGGATTTGCCTCGACTGGAGCATGGGGTATCCGCCGGACGCCCGGGGCGGGCGCAACCAGGGAACGGGCCTCGTGTTGCGGAGTGACGACGATTTTCGGCTGCTGGCGGAAGCAACCGACGCAGCGGCGCATTTCGGCGACTTCGTGATCGGTATGCCGGCCGCGGTCGAGAACACGGTTGCCGCGCTTCGAGCCGGGTCGACCAGCATCGGCAATCTCGGACAGTATTTTACCTTTCGCCTGCCCGATTGGGATGACGATGCGTTGATCGCCGCCGCCACGGTCGAGGCGATCGCAATCTGTGCCGTGCAGCCGGTCGACATCATCGTGCATTCGAACCTGGACGACGGTTTTGCCGCGCGGTTTTCCGACCTCGCCTGCACGTTGGGCGCGGCGCTGATCGAGCGTTATATCGTCGAACAACTTCTCGGCGCCCGGATCGGGCATTGTTACGGTCATACGTTTTCCGGGTTAAAGGAACGCCAGGCGTTTCATCTTGCGTTGAGCGAAGCCTCGCCAGGTCCCGGTTCCATGATATACGGCAACACGACCCGCTTCGGTGACGACGACGCTGCCAATTATGCGGTGTTGGCGAGTTACCTTGGGGCGGACATGGCGGCACTCCGGTGGGCGCCCAGTGGACATGCCGTCACACCGATCCCGGTCACCGAGGCAAGGCGCATCCCGAGTGTCGACGAAATCGTCGATGCACAGGTGTTTGCGGCGACCCTCGCCGAGCGGCTTGCGGATACGTTGCCACCGGACCCGCCGGAAGCGGTTCGTTCCCTTGGCGTCGAGATTGCGCTCGGCGGTCGCGCGTTTTTCGATAACGTGATGAACGGGCTGGGCGAGCTTGGTTACGTGACCGACGATCCTTATGAACTGCTGCTCGCGATCCGGCGTATCGGCGCGCCGGCATTGGAGCGCGCCTTCGGTCCGGGCCGAGCGGACGAGCGCGGTTACTATGGCAGGGCGCCGCTCGTCGAATCCAGTGTCGTCGGCGAAATATCCGCTCAAGCCGAACAGATTATTGCCGGGCTTGAACCCGATGTGGCCGACGGGATTAAACGGCGGTGCCCGAAGGTCTGTATCGCGACGACGGATGTGCACGAATATGGAAAGCGGCTCGTCGAACAGGTCCTGGCGAAGCTTGGGCTGGAGACGGTGGACGGCGGGATCGGCGTGGATGCCGATGACCTGTTGCAGACCGCGGCAGATGCAGGCGCAGACGCAATCGCTGTCAGTACGTACAATGGCGTTGCGGCGGCGTTCGTCCAGCAAATCGCGGGCGAGATGGCAACCGGACCTTACCGGCCGCAAGTTTTCATTGGCGGACGTCTCAACGCGGTGCCGGACGGAACCAACACCGGCATGCCGGTCGATGTCGCGGATGAAATTGGCGGCACGGGCGCAATCCCGTGCGCCAGAATCGAAGATATGCTTGCCGTCCTGGCGCAAGGCAGCGGAGATAAAAAATGAAGATCGGGATCATCGGAATAGGGCATCTTGGCTTTGCATTAGCCGAGGGGTACGCGCTTGCCGGGCGGTCGGGGGACATCATCGTTTCGCCCCGGGGGCGTGAGAAGACGGCGCTGCTGCGTGCGACCTACGGCATCGATGTCGCGAGCGATAATGCGGACGTGGTGCGGAATGCGGATGCCGTCATCGTCGCGACCCGCCCGGCGGACGTTATTGAAACGGTGCGCTTGTTGCCGTGGCGGAACGGTCAGGTCTTGATATCGGCAGCTGCCGGAATCACGGCGGGCGCATTGCGCGGTGCTGCCGCGCCCGCAGAGGTCGCGCGTGCCATGCCGGTGCTGGCAAGCCGATACGGCGCAAGTGCCATTCCGCTTTATCCCGACCACGCCGGGGCGCGGGATGCATTGGCGCCGCTTGGCCGGGTGACCGCGATCAGGGATGAGGATGCGTTCTCGGCCGCGAGTGCGCTCGGCGGGTGGTTCGGCTGGTTGTTCGAGTTGACGGGCGAAACGGCCGACATTTTGGTCGAAAGTGGTGTCGAGAAGGCCGCCGCACGCAAGGTCTGCGCGGACATGATGCGCGCCGCCGGTACGATGATGGCCGAAACCCCGGAAAAGGACCCTCGCGATACACTGGTGCAATTGGCGACGCCCGGCGGCATTACCGAGGCAGGTATCAACGCGCTTCGCGATGCTGAAGCTTTCGGGCCCTGGCGCGACGCGATGTCTGCGGCGACGGCGCGGCTTCAGGCGCTAGGCCGGTCCGGAAAGTGAACACCTTTTGCGGTTTGTGGTTCGGATCCGTCTTTGCTTGCATGCTGCCGGATCCGTTTTTCCAGCTTCTTGCGTCGGCGTCGGCGGATGTATTTCAATGAAATCTTGTAGCTGAGCCAGGTGCCGAGAACGGCATAAGGCAGGCATCCGATCGCCATCGACAGGCCTACCTCCCTAGCCAGCATCCCGGCGAGATCAAGCATGGCCTGCCAGAACCCGGCACCGCGCTCGAACGCTTCGTGCCAGGAGTGTATGAACGTGTCGTAACCGGTGATGTTGTGCCAGTCGCCGCGTATGATCTGGCCGGTTGCATAAAACACGTAATAGATCGGCAGCATCGTGAAAACGTTGGTTACCCAGGTCCACGCACATGAAATGACGAGGCTGAACTGAAGGTTCTTGACTGGTTTGACGACCAGCCAGGTCATGAGGCACAGGTACATCTGGATACCGACCAGCGGCGTCAGCGCCCAGAACATTCCGACGGCAACGCCGCGGGCCGAGTACTCGGGTGAATGCGGGCTTCGGCGCAGCGGAATCAAGAGCTTGAGACGCGACAACCGCCCCAAGCGTTCCATCAATCCTCTGTTGACGCGTGCCACCGACGCCATGTCCGTCTCCGAATCCCGTGAGCCTCTTGTTGGACGTTGCACCGGATGATGGCCAGAAACACCGGCCATCTCAACACACTAAATGGCCGAGGAGAGGCAAAACGTATCGAAATCTGAAAAATTCGCTTAAACAGGTAAAAAGCTCCCGTTCGTCCTGCCATGCAGGTAAGATCGGTGACGGTTTGGGGGAGACATTGCAGGCTACTTTCATACGCGTTTTCGTGCCGTTCGCGCTCGGCTATTTGCTGTCATACCTGCTCAGGGTCGTGAACGCGGTCATTGCACCCGCACTGATCGAGGACCTGGGTCTGAGCGCGTCAGACCTGGGCTTGCTGACGAGCGCCAACCTTTTCGCGTTTGCGGCGTTTCAACTGCCGCTCGGCGTTTTGCTCGACCGATACGGGCCCAGGCGAACAGAGGCCGTGCTGCTGATCATCGCGGCGGCCGGAACGGCGGTATTTGCGCTCGCCGGATCGCTGGCATTGCTGATCATGGGCCGTGCGATGATCGGTCTCGGTACGTCGGCGTGTCTTATGGCGGCGTTTACCGCGTATGCCATTTGGCTGCCCAAGGAACGGCTGCCCGCAGTCAACGGTTACCAGATGGTTGCCGGCGGGATTGGCGCGCTAATCGGGACCACACCGATCGAGTATATCGAGGAACTGTTGGGCTGGCGGGGCGTGTTCTGGGTGTTGACGGGGGTAGCGCTGGTGATGGCCGCCATCGTCTATTTCGTCGTGCCCGAACGGAAAGACCCGGGACACGGTTCGGAAACCTTCCGTGAAGCCATCGGCGGCGTCCGGCGGGTTTTCTGGTCGCCGCTTTTCTGGCGGGTGGCGCCGCTCTGCGTTTCCTCGCAGGCGGCATTTCTGGGGATTCAGAGTTTATGGCTTGGCCCCTGGTTTCATGACGTCATGGAACTGGATAACCGGGCAACGGCCGATGCACTGTTCCTTGTCGCCTGTGCCATGGTCGCGAGCTACATGTGTCTCGCGGTTATTACCGGCTACCTCAGCCGCCGCGGCGTCGGCGCAATCCGGATCTCGGTGATCGGGATGAGTGTCTTTATCGTCATGCAGTTGGTCGTGGTTTTCGAGCTCGCACCCGTCAATCAGGTGACGTGGATGGTGTGGGCATTCACCGCAACATACGGAATCGTCAGCTATGCGGGGCTGACGCAGCGATTCCCGACGTCACTGGCCGGCCGGGTCGTAACAGCGATCAATCTGCTCGCGTTTTTCGGCGCCTTTGCCGTGCAGTGGGGTGTCGGTGTGATCATCGATTTCTGGCCGCTCACGGCGAGCGGTGGCTTCCATCCGGAAGGATATCGCTGGGCCTTCGGCATCGTTGCCGGGGTGCAGATTGTGGCGCTGATCTGGTTCCTGATTTTCAGGACGGAGCGGGTCGTCGAAAGTCACGCGTAACAACGCCGTCACGTTCGTAACCGCGAACGATCAGCTTTCCTTCAAGCGCGTTGGCGACAACGGCGACACGCGTCGTTTCATTCAGTATCGGCGGTGTGACCCAATCAAAGCCGTCCGCAACATTGTCACGCGTTTCCGCCATCAGGTCGCGGCGTCCGGCACTATCGACGCCGCGATAATGCCCGGGGACGTCACGGGCCATCCAGTGATTGCCGCACGCGGTCGGATTTTCGTGAATGCTGGCGGCGTCTTCCTCGCGCTCGATCAGGCATGCTTGATCCGGGCTGGTGCCGCTCAGTGTCAGAAACGCCGGAATCGCGAGCGGTGTTTCGATCAGGCGTTCCTTCGCTTCGTCATAGGTGGCACAGGTATCGAAAATCTCGCGCAAGAGATGCGTCGGCGGCAGGGCACGGCGTTGCAAAAGGCGCGTCCGGTTGATCCCCCAATCCGCCCAGCAGGACCGCGTCCAGCGGCGAAACGGCGGCTGGTTGATGGCGGCGGAAAACCGACCCGGTGCCATCGCCGTCACGACGCCGACGAAGCCGGGCCAAGTCACGTTGAAATAGGGTCCGGGCTTGCCCTTGAACTTGGCAACGACAATGGTTTCACCAAGGCCGTCCAGCGGCCAGTCGAGTGTCCTCAGCATACGGTTTCCGCTACCAGACGGATCGGGGCCGGCACCGGTCGTGCAACTCCATTCATAAGACAGGTTCAGGAGCCAGGCGCCGCTCTTTCCGGCCTCGGCGTCGATGGCGTCGATTTCGTCGGTGAAGGGATTGTTCTGACGCAGCAGCCACCTTCTGGAGATGACGTCGCCGATACTTATGGGAAGGGCGCCGTAATGCTCGCGCCCGGCGCGAATCACGGCCTGAAAGCGTCCGGCTTCGGCCCGCGCAACATCAAGGGCGCCCCCTTCCGTTGCATCGACGTAGGGAATATCGACAAGCGTTTCGGCGTCGGAAACCTGCGAATCCATATCGTTACCTTATACGACAGCGGTGTTGCGTTGTCATGAAACCTCGCCGGACGCGATTGCGGGCTTTAAAATCGGGCGTGCGTGGGTATGATCGCCCCGCCTGAGAGGAGACCCCGCATGATTCCGCGTTACAGCCGCCCCGACATGACCGCCATCTGGGAACCTGCCAACAAGTTCCGTATCTGGTTCGAGATCGAAGCACACGCCTGTGACGCGATGGCGGAACTCGGTGTCATCCCCGCGGATGCGGCCAAGGAAATCTGGGCCAAGGGCGACAAGCCCTATACGCAGGCACGTATCGACCGTATTGACGCGATCGAGCTCGAGACCAAGCACGACGTGATTGCCTTCACGACCGAACTGGCCGAGCAAGTGGGCGAACCCGCACGTTTCGTTCACCAGGGTATGACGTCATCCGATGTGCTCGACACATGCCTCGCCGTGCAGATGAAGCAGGCGGCGGATATTCTGCTGGCGGACATCGACAAGCTGCTGGATGCGCTCAAGCGCCGGGCTTTCGAAACCAAGCTGATGCCTGTGATGGGCCGCTCGCACGGGATCCACGCCGAGCCGACGACGATGGGCCTGAAGTTCGCGCGCTTTTATGCTGAATTCGCCCGTAATAAGGCGCGGCTCGAGGCGGCACGGGCGGACATCGCCACGTGCGCCATTTCAGGGGCCGTCGGCACGTTCGCCAATATCGATCCCCGGGTTGAAGCGCACGTCGCCGAGAAACTGGGCCTGACCCCGGAACCGATTTCGACGCAGGTCATTCCGCGCGACCGCCATGCCCAGTACTTCGCGACACTGGGCGTCATCGCGAGTTCCATCGAGAACGTCTCGATCGAGGTACGCCATATGCAGCGGACCGAAGTTCGCGAAGCGCAGGAATATTTCGCCCCCGGTCAAAAGGGCTCGTCGGCAATGCCGCACAAGCGGAACCCGATCCTGACCGAAAACCTGACGGGCCTTGCACGGATCGTCCGGTCCGCCGTGGTGCCGGCGCTGGAGAACGTGGCGCTCTGGCACGAGCGGGATATCTCGCACTCCTCGGTGGAACGCATGATCGGCCCGGATGCGACCGTGACCCTTGATTTCGCACTCAACCGTCTGGCCGGCGTCGTCGACAAGCTGGTTGTCTATCCCGAGAATATGCTGAACCACATGAACGCTTTCGGCGGCATTCACGATGCGCAGCGGGTGCTGCTGTATCTGACGCAAAACGGTGTCAGCCGCGAAGGTGCCTACAAGATCGTGCAGCGGAATGCGATGCGGGTCTGGAAGAGCTTCGGTATCGATCAGGACAATCCGGATTCGCCGCCGGTGCTCGATGACGTCGAGAAAGAAGCCGCCAACCATGACAACCGGCTGGCGTTCTTCCTTGGGCATGACCCGGAATTGGCCGACGTGCTGCCGGCCGAAGATCTTAAGAAGCTTCTGGAGAAAGACTCGATCAGCTACCACACCGCGCGGGTCGAAGATATATTCGCCCGCGTGTTCGGTAGCGATTAAGTTCAGACTTCGTTTTTGACCTGATCCAGGGCGACGCTTTCGAGATCCTGAATTTTCTTGCGGACCTGTTCTTCGGTCACCGGGGCATTGCGCGCCTGGATATCGCTCATCACCTTGCGGACCACATCCTCATGCCCGGGTTCGTCGAGATCGGCGACCACGACTTCCTTGGCGTAGTTGTTGGCATCGTCACCGGTCAGCCCGAAAACTTCCGCAAGCCAAAGGCCGAGCAGCTTGTTCCGGCGGCTTTCCGCCTTGAACAGCAACTCTTGATCCATCTCGTACTTAAGCTCTTCGCCTTTTTCGCGCTTGGAAAAGGAATCGGCCATCAGATCGCTCCCTGAACTGGTTCTATCTGCCACATAAATAGTCCGAGAGCGGGCAAGCCGCAAGCCGCGCTTTCGCTGGTTTCCCGGCCTTTTGCATATTATTTATTGAGAATGTGTACCGTCGTCATCCTTCGGCAACCGGATCAGCCATGGCCCACCATCATAGCCGCCAACCGTGATGAAATGGCATCACGGCTCTGGCGTCCGCCTGCCCGCCACTGGGACGATCATCCACATGTGGTTGCCGGTATCGATGAAGAAGCCGGCGGCACTTGGATGGGGTTGAATGACGACGGATTGTTCGCCGCCGTGCTGAACAGGCCCGGATCGTTGGGACCGGCAGCTGACAAGCGATCCCGGGGCGAGTTGCCGCTGGAGGCACTTAGCCATGCCGAGGCCCGCGAAGCCGCTTCGGCATTAGGGTCACTGGACGGCGAGGCGTACAGAAGCTTCAATATGCTGATTGCCGATGCCCGCGATGCCTTTTGGTTGCGCTCCACCGGTGAGGGAAGGGTCGAGGTGGCCCCGGTTGCCGAAGGCCTTTCGATGCTGACGGCGAACGATCTGAACGACACGGAATCGGCGCGGATTAAGGCTTATTTACCGCGATTTCGGGATGCCGATGCACCCGACCCGGATGCGGGGGATTGGTCCGCCTGGCAGATGCTTGTCGCCAGCAGGGAGCAGCAGGCGTCCGATGGCGAGCGGGGGGCCATGAACGTCGGTACGGGTAGCGGTTTCATGACCGTGTGTTCGTCGCTCGTTGCACTACCCGGCGTGGATCGCTTCGGCGAGAAACCGAAGTGGCTGTTCGCCGCTGGTGCGCCCGACAAGATGCCGTTTCTGGACGTCGACCTTGGTGCGTAAGCGCTGCATACTTTACCTGCTAATGCTGCTGGGATCCGTGTCGCCGGTGGCGGCCGAAGACCTCGTTTTGCCGCCGGTCGGCGCGTCCGGGTTCAAATCGCTTTGCGAGGATATGTACCGGGAACGTGACACGGCGGCGGGGTGGCCCCGGCAAATTCATGGGGCCGGGCATTACTGCACCCTGACGACGCCATACGGTGACGCGACCGTAATGTCGGCGGATGACTACGCCTGGACGCTCAGGAAAAGCCTGACGTTTGCCTGCAAGGGCAAACGCGAGGTGATTTACGAGCTCGTTCGCCGCCTCAAGGACTGCGATGGCGAGATACGCACACTGGACCTGACACCGGCGGAAACAGAGGGGGCGTGCCGTGTCGCATTCGATGAGACGGCGGACTCGTTCGTTGCAGGCAAACCGTTGATCGCGGATCTGGTCGACTGGCGCGACAACATGCCCTGGTACGAACGCATCCTCGTCGATTTGTTTGCGCCCGGAGAACTGCCGGAGGTCATGGATGGGCTGATCGCGTGTGGAGGCATGCATAGATGATGCCGACCCGGTACATGGGCTTCATCCTTGCCGTTGCCGTGGCGGCGCCCCTTTCTCTCGCCGGCTGCGCGGGGCAGGACGCGCGGCTAGTGAAGGGCGAAAATATTCAGGTGCGGGTGCTGCAGGATGGTGCGGCGATGGAAACCGCCGCCGCATTGGCTGAGCGGGGAGACCGTGTCTATCGACAGCTGCGTACTTTCTTTGCGCGCGACGTGCCGGTGCCGGTGACGATCAAAATCGATGCCAATGCGCGAATCGCCCGATCGTTTTCGGCGCGGAACGCCATCGTTTTTCCGCCACGTGTTGTAACCGGGAACAATGCGATCATTGCGCACGAAATGACCCATCTGTTCATGCCGGAAAACCGTTCGGAAGCCCTGCGAGAGGGAATTGCCGTTTATGCGCAGGACCGTTTCGGTGAGGTGCCTGGATATCCAAATTATGGGAACGATCTTGATCAGCTTGTTGTGAAGCGGCTGTCCGATGGTATCGGCAAGGATGTCGGAACGTTCAGCGCGGCCGAGGCCCTGTTCCGGCATAATCGGGGAACCGACAGCGGCGGCAAACGCGTCAGCCTCGACAAGGTCGACGCGGAAGCCCGCCGCAACGCCTATCTCATCGCCGGGTCATTCGTGCGTTATCTCTTTGATGATGTGTTGAGATCGGATATGGCGGCTTTCAAACGGTTGTATACCGAGGGCGACTATCTGCGGGAAACCGGCATGATGCTGGCCGCGCTGGAGGCAGGGTGGCAGCGCCATATAGGTCTGAAGTAACGGGAGCCGGTTCACGCGAAGGTGAAGCGCCTCGGTCGCACATGTCGGTTATCCTTATGTTGAACAGAGGTATGCGCGAGGGATGAACCATGTTGAGGGCGCTATTCCTGGCTTTGACGTTGCTGTGGATCGCGACGGACGTTTCGGCGAGCGTCAGCACCGGCAAGGAAGCCGTCGCCGAGGTCCGTTCCGGATATAATGATCTCGAAAAGGCGGTGTTGGATGAAATGTCGGCTAGGGCTGATTTGATATATGCCCGCCTGGCTGCGTTCTTCGGGCGGGATCTGCCGACGCCGATCATCATTCACTTCGACGACCGGTACGAGGTCTCGACATCTTACCCGCATATCAACACGATCGGCTTTCCACGGTATGCCGCCGAACGCAACATCGCCGTGTTGGCGCATGAGATGACCCATCTGTTCATGCCGGAACGGCGATCCGTGCTGCTGAGCGAGGGAATCGCAATCTATGCACAGGACAGGTTCGGCGTGGTCATCGGGTTTCCCAACTACGGTACCGACGTGGATAAATTGCTGATGCGCCGGCTAGGCGGCATCGATGGGCTGAGGCGGTATCGGTTGGAGGCTGTCCCGCACGCGATATTTGGGCGTGCCGGGAACCGTAACCGGCAGACCGCCTACATTGCGGCGGGGTCTTTCACCCGTTTTCTGTTTGAGCAAGTTCTAAAACAGGACATGGCGGCGTTCAGGCGCATTTATACGACTGGCGACTACCGCCGGGAAACCGGTAAAACGCTGGCCGATCTGCAAGCCGACTGGTGGCGTCACCTTGGGCTGGAAACGGAACCGCCGCCGCTTTAGATCAGGCCGCGCCCATGAAGTTGGGCATCCAGTCTTCGTTTTTCTGCCTAAGAGCCGAAATTGCCGTGATCTCGCCGCTGGAGAGCGTCAATGTCTCGCCGCCCGTCGTGCCGACCCGTGCCGCGCTGACGTCGGCTTCGAGTGCTTTCGCCATGACGGCATCCGGATCGTTCGTGGCGATCAGGTAACGCGCCTGGTCCTCGCCGAACAGCCAGGCGTGTGCCGGCACCGGGCCGGAGGGGACATCGATCTCGGCGCCGATGCCGCCGCCCATCGCCATTTCCGCGACCGCGACCAGCAGACCGCCGTCGGCGAGGTCATGGCAGGCGTTGGCCAGACCCGACAGGATAAGCTCACGCACCAGGTCGCCGTTCTTGCGTTCGAGCGCCAGATCGACCGGCGGCGGCGGGCCGTCCTCGCGACCGTGCAGTTCTCGAAGGTAGAGGCTCTGGCCCAGGTGGCCAGCCGTCTCACCAATCAGGATGATGGCGTCGCCTTCGCCCCGGAAGCCGATGCCGACGGCCTTTGCGTAATCGTCCAGCAGCCCGACTGCACCGATGGTCGGTGTCGGCAGGATCGCCTGGCCATTGGTTTCGTTGTAGAGCGAGACGTTGCCCGACACGACCGGGAAGTCGAGCGCCGTGCACGCTTCGCGCATGCCTTCGATGCAGCCCACGAACTGGCCCATGATTTCCGGCTTTTCCGGATTGCCGAAGTTCATGTTGTCGGTGATCGCAAGCGGCTTGGCACCGGTGGCGGTGATGTTGCGCCAAGCTTCGGCGACGACCTGGCGGCCGCCTTCGACCGGGTTCGCCTTGCAGTAACGGGGGGTGCAATCCGACGTGGCGGCAAGGCCCTTCTTGGTGCCGTGAATACGGACCAGTGCGGAATCGGCGCCGCCCGGGCGGCCAATGCCCAACGTGTCGCCCATGACCATGTGGTCGTACTGTTCCCAGATCCAGCGTTTGGATGCCAGTGCGGGTGTGCCAATGAGCGTTTCAAGTGCGGCCATCGGATCGTTGGGTGCCGGGACATCGTTGGCGTCCAGCGGCGCCGGGGCGGGCGTACGTTCCCACGGGCGGTCGTATTCCGGGCTGGCGAGCGCCAGTGGATCGATCGGCAGGTCGGCGACCGTCTCGCCCTTGTGCTTGAGCACCATGTGCCCCGTATCCGTCAGATGACCGACAACGGCGAAATCAAGTTCCCACTTTTCGAAGATCTTTCGGGCTTCTTCTTCTCGCCCGGGTTTGAGCACCATGAGCATGCGCTCCTGGCTTTCCGACAGCATCATCTCATAGGCCGTCATGTTTTCTTCGCGCTGCGGCACGTGATCGAGATCGAGTTCGACGCCCATGCCGCCCTTTGACGCCATTTCGAACGAAGACGACGTTAGGCCCGCTGCGCCCATGTCCTGGATCGCGACAATCATATCTGTCGCCATCAGTTCAAGGCACGCTTCGATCAGCAGCTTCTCGGTGAACGGGTCACCGACCTGCACCGTCGGGCGTTTTTCCTCCGAATCCTCCGAGAATTCGGCCGACGCCATGGTCGCGCCGTGAATGCCATCTCGGCCGGTCTTGGACCCGACGTAGACGACGGGGTTCCCCACACCCGCAGCCGCGGAATAGAAGATCTTGTCCTGATCGGCGATCCCGACCGTCATCGCGTTGACGAGGATGTTGCCGTTATAGCTCGGATGGAACTCGCATTCGCCGCCTACTGTCGGGACGCCGACGCAGTTGCCATAACCGCCGATCCCCGCGACGACGCCGGAAACGAGGTGTTTGGTCTTGGGATGATCGGGGCTGCCGAAGCGAAGTGCGTTCAGGTTGCAGACGGGGCGCGCGCCCATGGTGAACACGTCGCGCAGAATGCCGCCGACCCCGGTTGCCGCGCCCTGGTAGGGCTCGATATAGGACGGGTGGTTGTGGCTCTCCATCTTGAAGATCGCGGCCTGGCCATCGCCGATATCGACGATGCCGGCGTTCTCGCCCGGACCGCAGATGACCTGTGGGCCCTCGGTCGGCAGCGTTTTCAGCCACTTCTTGGAGGACTTGTAGGAGCAGTGCTCCGACCACATCACGGAGAAGATGCCTAGCTCGGTCAGGTTCGGTGCCCGGCCGTCCAGAATCTCAAGAATTTTCGCGTACTCGTCTTCGGAAATGCCGTGTTCGGCGACGACTTCGGGGGTGATCTCGCTCAAGGTCCTGTCCCGTGGCTTATCGATTGGCGTTGCGCGCTTCATAGCAAATGCAGGCCGAACGTGACACACCTTTCGTCGCTTGCCACCCCCTTGCCACGATTTCGCCACAAACCCCTTGAAGCAAAACGAAAAACGTGGGACTTTTCAGGCAAGTTTCGACGTTTGGGGAAGGTTTGATGCGGGGAAAAACGCTTGGATTCGCCGTTGCCGTTGCGATTACCGGTATGACTGCCGGGGCTGCCATTGCGGGCACGTGCAATGGCGGGTCTGATAAGGCCGCCTTCCACGTCCGTGCGCTGCAGACCGATCTGATGGTCGCTGCGCTGACCTGCGAGGCCAAACCCGAATACAACAGCTTCGTTCGCAAGTTCCAGAATACGCTGGTCGATCATGGTGTCGCGCTGAAAGCGCTGTTCCGGAACCTGCATGGTGCTAAGTCGGAAAAGGCGCTCAACGCCTATATTACCGCGCTGGCGAATCGCGCGTCGCAACGCTCCATTTCGCGCCGCGATCAGTACTGCGAGCGCACGCTCAGGACCTTCACTGCATTGAAGGATCTGAAGCCGGCGCAACTCGCGACGTTTTCGATGAAACGTCCGGTCAGCGAGGTCGATGTGCCAAGCACCTGCCGACCCGAAGTTATCCTCGTCAATAAGACGAAGTAACACTTAGACAGCCTTCCGGAAAAAGAAGAGGCGCGGGATGACCGCGCCTCTGTTCGTTTGCGGATTTTCCCGATCTTACGGGAAGACGATTTCCACCCGCCGGTTCTGCGGTTCGCGCACCCCGTCGGCTGTCGGCACCAGGGGCTGCAACTCACCCTTCCAGTCGATGGCGATTTCATTGCTAGCAACGCCAAGCTGGTTGAGGACCCCCTGAACCGCGCGCGCACGGCGTTCCGAAAGTTTCAGGTTGTAAGCCTTGGTACCCGAGGTGTCGGCGTGACCCGTTGCCTCGATCCGGCTGATGCCGCCCTTGCGGGCATTCTCCGCGGCGGTCCTGAGGATCGCCATTGCTTCGCTTGTGATGTCCGACTTGTCCCAGTCGAAGAACACGATGTAATTCCGTGCGACCGGCGGCGGCGCAGGCGGTGCCGGTGCGGGTTCGGGCTTTTTCTCCGCGACAGGCGCGGGGGCCGGTGCGGGTGCCGGCGCCGGTTCTGCCATCGGCTTTTTCTCGACGCCGAAGGTGTAGCGCAGCCCGACCATGATCGAATGCGAATCGTAGTCCGCATCAACCTCGCCACCGGCACGTGTATTGATGTCCGCGCCCTGAAGATTGAAGTACCGGTATTCGATCGTGCCGGTCCAGTTGTCGTCCATCTGGTAGCCGACACCGGCGATCCCCTGCAGCGCCAACCCGGTGCCGGTGCTGTTAAGGGCGGTGGTGCCAACCGGGTTGGCGTCGATCCGGGCCCGTCCGACACCGATACCGGCGCCAAGGTATGGGATGAACGATGTGCCGGTGGCAAAATCGTAATACCCGTTGATCATACCGCTCAGCACTGACGTGTTACCGCCGGTCGACGTGCTGCCGACGTTGTCCACGTCATTGGAGCGGCGGGCGAACTCGAACTCGCCACGAAGTCCGTTGGCGTAAGATTGACCCAGCGCAAGGACGCCGACGAAACCGTTGTCATGATCGATGGACGTGTTGATGCCGCCGCCGCTGACGTCATTCTCGCCCGCGAAATTGGCGCCGAGACCGCCGCCGACATAGGTGCCGGTGGGACGATGATCGTCCGCCTGAACCTGCGTGGCCATGGTGAAGGCGGCTGCGCATAGAATAGCTACTTTGCCGAACGCTCGCATTGTGTCGAACCCCAGAAAAAATTCTCGCACGCGTTACCGTTCCTAGCGTGCGAATCGCTCTTTTTCAAATACTACACTATCGTAAGTGTAGTGTTAACTGGGGAAAATCGTGCCGCCGGAAGGTGACGGAATTATGGCAGTCCCGCTCAGCTGACAGCGGCAAGCAGTCCCTCGAACATCGGCCGGCCGTCCGTGCCGCCAAGCGCGCTATCCACGAGCCGTTCGGGATGCGGCATCATACCAAGCACGTTGCGTTTCTCGTTCAGGATGCCCGCGATATCGTCCATGGAACCGTTGGGGTTGGCGCCATTCCCGCGTTTGCCGTCCGCTGACACGTAACGGAAAGCGATCCGGTCATCGTCATTGAGGGCCTTCATCGTGTTCTCGTCGGCGAAATAGTTGCCGTCGTGATGCGCGACCGGGATACGGATGACCTGGCCTTTCTTGTATTTCCCGGTGAAGACCGAGGACTCGGTCTCGACCGAAAGGTGCACGTCCTTACAGACGAACTTCAGGTTCGCGTTGCGCATCAGGATGCCGGGCAGCAGGCCGACCTCGGTCAGGACCTGGAAGCCGTTGCAGATTCCGATAACCGGGGTGCCGGCGTCGGCGCGTTTCTTGACCTCGCGCATCACCGGCGAGTTGCCGGCGATGGCGCCGCAACGGAGGTAGTCGCCGTAGGAAAATCCACCCGGAACGACAATCAGGTCGACATCCGGCATGTCCGCGTCGCCGTGCCACTGCATGACGACCTCGCCGCCCGTCACGTCCTCAAGCGCCACCTTGGCGTCGCGGTCGCAGTTTGATCCGGGAAAGACGATGACGGCGGATTTCATGGCTCAGCCCTCTATGATTTCAACGGCATAGTTTTCGATCACGGTGTTGGCGAGGAGCTTCTTGCACATTTCCTCGGCCTGCGCCTCCGCCTTGGCCGGGTCGGTCTCGCTCAGTTCAAGCTCGATGAACTTTCCCTGGCGGACATCTTCGACACCTTCGAAACCGAGACCGGCCAGTGCGTGCTGCACGGCCTTTCCTTGCGGGTCGAGAACGCCGTTTTTCAGGGTCACGTGAACTTTAGCTTTCAAGAAACAAATCTCCATTTCGGTGCCCGCAGATTCGGGCGGAAATTTACCACAGAGGCACAGAGGCGCAGAGAAAGAATTGAAAATTTGGGCGGATATTTGCCGATTTTGTCGGCTTGCGCCGGAAACCTCTGTGTCTCTGTGCCTCTGTGGTTCTACTCAATTACTGCATCGCCGTCGGCCCCGGCATGTCCGCCGGACCCGATTCGGGCAGAATGCCCAGCCTGCGTGCGACTTCCTGGTATCCTTCCTCGACGTTGCCGAGGTCGCGGTCAAAGCGGTCGCGGTCGAGTTTCTCGCCCGTGTGCAGGTCCCAGAGCCGGCAGTTATCCGGGCTCAGTTCATCGGCGAGGATCACGCGCACGTGCTCTTCTTCCCACAGGCGGCCGAACTCCAGGCGGAAATCGACAAGCCTGAGGCCGATACCGAAAAACAGTCCACTCAGAAAATCGTTGATGCGCAGCGCCATTGCCATCATTTCGTCGAGGTCGGGCGGCGATGCCCAGCCAAACGCGGTGACGTGCTCTTCGGAGACCATCGGATCACGCAACTCGTCGGATTTGTAATAGTACTCGACGATCGAACGCGGCAGAGGTGTGCCCTCGGAAAGGCCGAATCGCTCGGCAAACGAGCCGGCGGCGACGTTCCGGACACAGAGGATGATCGGGATGATCTCGACCTCGCGGACAAGCTGTTCGCGCATGTTGAGCCGGCGCACGAAATGGGTCGGCACGCCGATCTCGGTCAGCCGCATCATAAGGTATTCGGAAATCCGGTTGTTGAGCACGCCCTTGCCGGTGATCACACCGTGCCGGCCGTCACTGGCGGCAAGCGCGTCGTCCTTGAAATACTGAACCAGTGTGCCGGGTTCCGGTCCCTCGAAGAGGACTTTGCCCTTGCCCTCGTAGACCTGTCTGCGTCTGGCCATGTCGCCATTCCCGCCGGGTGCCAAAATCTGGCGACCCTATATCAGGGTCCTTCCCGGAAAACAACGTAAAGGCGCTATGTCCCTAATTTGCCGAGGGTTGACGGAATTACGCGGAACCGCCATATCAGCAGCGTAAGAGGGCAAGGAGAAACGCCGTCATGGCCATGGCTGCCGGTGAAATCGAAAAGCTGATCAAGGAAGCACTTCCCGACGCGGAGGTGACGATCAACGATCTTGCCGGTGATGGGGATCATTACGCCGCGCATGTGGTGTCGTCGGCATTTGCCGGCAAATCTCGCGTGCAGCAGCATCAGATGGTTTATCAGGCGTTGCAGGGCCGCATGGGCAACGAGCTTCACGCGCTCGCACTGCAGACCTCCGCCCCCGAGTAATTTATCGACCAATGCGCCGGTACGTGGTGAGACCGGCATAGTGAGGACAACGCAATGAGCGACAATCCGACTTTCGACAATATCCAGGGTGAAATCGACGGCAACGAAGTGGTGCTGTTCATGAAGGGCTCGCCGATCCAGCCGCAGTGTGGATTCTCCGCCGCGGTGGCACAGGCGCTGACCATGATGGGCGTCAAGTTCAAGGGCGTCGACGTTCTGCAGGACATGGACATCCGCCAGGGCATCAAGGATTTCTCCAACTGGCCGACGATTCCGCAACTTTATGTGAAGGGCGAGTTCATCGGGGGTTGCGATATCGTGCGGGAAATGTATGAGTCTGGTGAACTTAAAAAGCTCTTCGATGAGAAGGGCGTGACATACGCCTCGTAAGCCCCGTTTCCCAGGGAGCAATTACGGGGAGCTTTTGAGGGAGGGGCCGTGCAGCGCGCGGCCCTTTTCCTATTTTGGGATCAGCCCTTATCAGGGTCCGCTTTTTCGCCAAGCGAGATTTCATCCGCGCCCAGCGCGTCCGCCAGTCTGCCGGTTGCCGTGCCGGGCCGAAGCGGCTTTTGCTGTGTCGGTGCCGGTGCCCAGGCGGTCATGGTAATGATCTCGAACGTTGCCGGGACGCGTCCGTCGGCATCCGCGTGCCGCTCCATGTAACGCGCCATCGCATTCATCAGGGTCTCGCGCTTCAGGGGGGTGCGGCGCCGTTCCAGAACCGTGTTGCTCTCGCCCATGCCGCGCAGATCTGTCAGCAGTTTGAACGGATCGCCGTAACTTACCGTGACCGTGTCGTTGTCGACGACCGGTAAGGCGAATCCGGCGCGCTGCAGGAGGGCACCGAGGTCGCGCACATCGGCAAACGGTGAAATCCGCGGGCTGAGACCGCCGTCGATCTCGATTTCGGCCTCGGCAAGGGCGTTGCGGAGCTCATGAAGGGTCGTGCCGCCGAAAACCTGGGCCAGGAACAGACCGTCGGGTTTGAGCGCCATCCGGATCTGCGACAACGCGCCGGGCAGGTCGTTGACCCAGTGTAGGCTCAGGTTCGATACCACGATGTCGAACGTGCCGGGGCCGAACGGGAGGATTTCCTCGTCGCAGGCACAGAGCGGCGAGACGTGTCTGGTGCCGGCGCGGCGGGCGAGGGCTTCGGAGAGGTCGGTCTGAACCAACGTCCCGACCTTGCCGGGTGGCAGCGCCCCTGCGATTTCACCGCCGTGACAGCCGAGGTCCAGTCCGAGCGGAAAAGTGCGATTGATGTCGAGCAGACGGTCACAAAGCCGCTCTGCCCCTTCCATGAACAGGAAGTCGTAATCGTCGAACCGGGCGGCGGCGCGGTCGCGGCGGCGGCGCAGCAACCGGCGGTCGAAGACATTCATGCTGTCGGATGCGGTGTTCATGGGGGCTATATGACACGATTAACGCCAATCCTCAAAAGCGCGATGTCGCATATCCGCGATCACCTCTGGCCACCGGTCTGCGCGGCATGCGAGGCGCCGGTGCTGAGTGACATTGGTCTGTGCCCGGAATGTTGGGACGAGATGAGCTTTCTCGGGCCGCCGCAATGCGATACTTGTGGCGTGCCATTTCCCTTCGACCCGGGAGCAGGGGCGCTCTGTGCTGAGTGCACTCGTGCCCGTCCGCCCTATGCGCGGGCGCGTGCCGCGTTCGTTTATGACGACGCAAGCCGGGGGATGATTCTCGCCTTCAAGCACGCCGACCGTACGGACCTGGCGCCGGTGCTCGCGGCCTGGCTTGCACGCCCGGGGGCAACATTGCTTGGCGACGCCGACATCATCGCACCTGTGCCGCTGCATTGGAGCCGTCTGTTATCGCGGCGTTACAACCAGTCGGCGCTTCTTTCGAATTACCTGGCCGGCGCAGCGGGTGTGCGCTCGGTGCCGGACCTCCTGGTCCGCAAGCGGCGGACCGGGACGCAGGGCGGCAAATCCCGTGCGGCACGGCGGCGAAACGTGCAGGGTGCCTTCAAGGTCACCGCCCGGCACGTGCGGCTGCTGCGCGACAAGCGGGTCCTGCTCGTCGATGACGTGATGACGACGGGCGCCACCCTTGAAGCCTGTTCGCGTGCCTTGCTGCGCGCAGGTGCATCGGCCGTCGACGTGATCACGATTGCGCGCGTGGTCACTTCGGGGCTTTGATACGCCGGTCGAGCACCTATATTTCTGGAAAGTGTCCCCAGCGTGCAACAGAGGTTCAGATGCCGAAGATCGAAATTTATACGACTCCGTTCTGCCCGTTCTGCGCCCGTGCCAAGAACCTGCTTGGCGGAAAAGGCGTCGACTTCACCGAGCATGACGTGATGATGGATGCCGCTGCCAGAAAAGAGATGGCGGCCAAGGCAGGCGCGCGTTCGGTGCCGCAGATCTTCGTTGACGGTGCGCATATCGGCGACTGTGACGGCATTCACGCGCTGGATGCGGAGGGCAAGCTTGACGCATTGTTGGGCATCGCTTCGTGACAGGCGCCTTCAAGGCTGCGCTGGTTCAGACTACGGCGGGCCCCAATCCCGCCGCGAACGCGGATGCCAACGTACAACTGCTGCACGAAGCGGCAGGTGCGGGCGCGGATTTCGTAATGTTCCCCGAGGTTTGCAACATGATCGAACCGGACCGGGAGCAATGCCGCGCCAAGGCCCGCCCTGCGGCCGACGATGAAACCCTGACCCGGCTTCGGGAAGGCGCTGCTGAACTGGGCGTCTGGGTCCTTGTGGGGTCCATCGTTGCGCAATCGGAAGATATGCCGGGCAAGCTCGCCAATCGCTCGTTCATGATCGACGACCAGGGCGCGATCGTTGGTGAATACGACAAGATGCACCTGTTCGACGTCGATGTCGGATCGGGCGACGTTTACCGTGAGAGCGACACCTACCGCCCCGGCACGAACGTGACGTTGGTCCCGACGCCTTGGGGCGTGTTCGGCATGACGGTCTGTTACGATATGCGCTTCCCGCATCTTTATCGCGATCTCGCCCGCGCCGGCGCGGTGATGCTGAGCGCCCCGTCCGCGTTCACCCGGCCGACGGGCGAAGCGCACTGGCATGTACTGCTGCGCGCTCGCGCCATCGAGTGCGGCGCGTTCGTCTTTGCCCCGGCGCAGACCGGCGATCATGCGGGCGGGCGCAAGACATATGGCCATTCTCTTGCCGTCGGCCCATGGGGCGAGGTGCTGGCGGATGGCGGCACCGCGCCGGGAATCACGTACGTCGACATCGATACATCAAAGGCGCTGGAGGCACGCAAACGCATCCCGTCGCTGCTGCACGACCGCGACTATTCGCTCTAGGGCAGCGGTCGAGGCTCGGGTTCGCCGTCGTCGCGATCCGACATATCCAGATTATTCACGGCGCAGATCATCTGTTTGACGCCCGGGCATTCGCCGCCTTCGACGATGCCGTGGCGATAGGCGACGACCTGCAGACGACCCTGAACCAGTGTGAGCAATTCGCCACTTTTGAGCAGATGGTCGGGGTTGCGCGGTCGCGAATAGACCTCGTTCCCGAGGGCGAAGGTTTCGTAAAGAAGAACGCCACCCGGCGCGAGCGTCCGGATCAGGTCGCCAAATAGCGGCCTGAAAAGATAATTGGAGACAACGACGGCGTCGAACGTGCGTCCGGGCAGGGGCCAGGGCGATCCGTTTTCAAGGTCTGCCTCGACAATTTCGACATCATGACTGCCGTTCAGCGGTTGAAGGGCCTCGGTGTTTCGGTCGATTGCCGTGACCGGATGACCGGCTTCGGCAAACATTTTGGCATGTCTGCCGCTGCCGGCGGCGACGTCTAGAACGGTTCCTTTTTCGGGAACAAGCGGCAGGTACGTGGCGAACCAATCGGAAGGTTCGGTCATACGCAGGTGGCGTGGTGTTTCGTTGTTATCTGGCATCGGAATTTTGTTAACGCTTTTTTTCTGTGAATTCGGCACTATATCCTGAATATATCCCGTTCTTCACGGAGTTCGGCGAGTACATGATCAAATATTCCGTCAGATGCGAGAACACGCACGAGTTCGAAGCGTGGTTCAAGGACAGCGCGTCGTTCGACGTGCAGGCCAAAAGCGGCGACATCGTCTGCCCGCATTGCGGCAACACGTCCGTCGTCAAGGCACCGATGTCCCCCCGTATCAACAAATCATCGGCGGCTGCCACACCGGAAGCACGGGCACGCGAGGTGGCCGAACGTATCCTCGAGGTAGCGCAGCAGATGCGCAAGGAAGTCGAGGAGAACTGCGATTACGTGGGCGACCAGTTTGCCGACGAGGCGCGCCGCATCCATTACGGCGAGGCGGACGAGCGGGGAATCTACGGCGAAGCGACCGAAGAGGAATCTCAGGAACTCGACGAGGAAGGGATTGAGGTTTTTCGCATTCCGACGGTCCGCCGCAACTCCTGACGCGCCTCAGTCTTTCTTCGCAAAAGCCAGATAATTGATGTCGAGGTTGCTGCCCGCGCGCCAGCGGTCGGATAGCGGGTCGTAATGCATCCCGTCGAGTGCCGTGACCTGCATGCCGGCACCCCTGAGACCATGCGCCAGCTCAGACGGTTTGACGAACTTGTGCCATTCATGCGTGCCGACGGGGAGCCAGCGCAGCACGTATTCCGCCAAGACCTTGGCCAGCGCGAGGGATTTCAGCGTCCGGTTGATGGTCGAAAGGACCATGCCGCCACCGGGGCGGACCATAGCCGCGGACGCGTTAAGGAAGGCGTTCAGGTCGGTGACGTGCTCGACGACCTCAAGATTGATGACGACGTCAAAGATTGCACCGGTCGCGGCAAGGTCTTCCGGCTGCATCACACGGTAATCGATATCGAGGCCGCTCTCCGCGGCGTGGTGGCGTGCGATTTCAATGCTGCGTTCGGCAGCGTCGATCGCCGTAACCTGCGCGCCGAGCCGTGCCAGCGGTTCCGTCACAAGCCCGCCACCACAGCCGACATCGAGAAACGTGAGGCCTTTAAACGGGCTTTCGGCATTCGGATCGATGCCGAACCGCGCCGAAACCTGATCCCTGATAAAAGCCAGCCTGACGGGTGCAAGCTGGTGCAGCGGGCGAAACTTGCCGTTCGGGTCCCACCATTCTTCGGCAATGGCGGTGAAGCGTGCCACCTCGTCCGCGTCTGCGGTGCCGCCTCTGGCGGCTTTCATGGTTTCGGCGGTGGCTGTATCCGAGGACATTTTGATTCGGGGCCTTTCAGGTCATGTTCGATGCGCCGAAAGCGTGTATCAGGGTTGCTTGCGGACAGACCACAGAGTATGTATGCGCCGCCCGTGCTTCAACCCAAACCATGCGGATGGCACAGGCTTGGGTTTTCTGAGGTTTCCCCGGGGGTTGGCCCTGGGGCTCTGTCCCGGAAAGTTTGCGAAAAGATGGCACGGATCGTTCAGAAATTCGGTGGCACCTCTGTTGCCAATGTGGAACGCATCAAGGCGGTGGCGCTGCGCGTCAAGGCCGAGGTCGATGCCGGCAATCAGGTAGCGGTAGTCCCGTCCGCGATGGCGGGCGAGACCAATAGGCTGGTGGAGCTCGTGACCTCCGTCAGCAAGCTGTACGACGCGCGCGAATACGACACCATCGTTTCGACGGGCGAACAGGTGACAGTCGGTCTGCTGGCGCTCGCGCTGCAGGATCTGGGGATCCAGGCGCGCTCCTGGCTCGGCTGGCAAATTCCCATTCATACCAACGGTGTGCACGGTAAGGCCCGGATCGAGAGCATCGACACGGAAGAAGTCGAGAAGCGCCTTGAACGTGGCGAAGTTCTCGTCGTTCCCGGTTTTCAGGGCCTGGGCCCGGACAACCGGATCACGACGCTCGGCCGCGGCGGCTCGGACACAAGCGCGGTTGCCCTGGCGGCGGCGCTCAACGCGGATCGCTGCGATATCTACACCGACGTCGATGGCGTCTATACGACGGACCCGCGCATTACGCCGAAGGCCCGTAAACTGGACAAGATCACCTACGAGGAAATGCTCGAGATGGCTTCGGTCGGCGCCAAGGTGCTGCAGACCCGCTCCGTCGAACTGGCGATGAAACACGGCGTGCGCGTGCAGGTGCTTTCCAGCTACTCTGATGAACCCGGAACCCTTGTTGTTGATGAGGATGAGATCGTGGAACAGGAATTGGTAAGCGGCATTGCCTATAGCCGCGATGAAGCGAAAATCACGTTGGTTTCGGTTCCGGATCAGCCGGGTATCGCTGCTGCGATTTTCGGCCCCCTGGCGGACAACGGTATTAACGTGGACATGATCGTGCAGAATATCTCGCACGACGATAACGCCACCGATTTGACCTTTACCCTGCCGATCGCCGATCTTGAACGGGCGGTCGCCACGCTGGAAGGCAAACGCGGCGAACTGAATTTCGCGGAGCTGCGCTCCGACAAGAACGTGACGAAGATTTCCGTAATCGGTGTGGGTATGCGGTCCCACGCCGGCGTCGCACAAAAGATGTTCACGACGCTTGCGGAAAAGGGAATCAACATCCAGGTCATATCAACCTCGGAGATCAAGGTGAGCGTCCTGATCGCCGAAGAATACACGGAACTCGCGGTCCGCGCGCTGCACACGGCCTACGGTCTCGACGCCGACTGACGCCGCCCCCTACATAGCTCTGGGGGGAGCACGCTAACGGGCCCGCGGACAGGGAAGCTGGACGCATGTCCGAGAAAACGCCACGCGCCAAGATGACACCGGCTCCGCGCCGCCTGCTCGCGCGCGTGCGTGACCTCATGGCAGGAACCGGCACGGCGGAACAGCGGCTCGATCAGATCGCCAAAATCGTCGCCAACGACCTCGTCGCGGAAGTGTGCTCAATCTACGTAAGGCGCGCCGGCGATATTCTCGAACTCTTCGCCACCCGTGGCCTGAAGCCATCATCCGTTCACAATACGCGGCTTCGTGTCGGCGAGGGCATCATCGGTGAGATCGCCGCGCTGGCGCGGCCATTCGCGCTGGCCGATGCGCAGGAGCATCCGAGCTTCGCCTACAGGCCGGAAACGGGTGAAGAAGCCTTCCACTCGATGATGGGTGTGCCGATCCTGAGGAGCGGGCGCGTCATCGGCGTCATGGCGGTGCAGAACCGGACGCGGCGTAATTATAACGAGGAAGAGGTCGAAAGCCTGCAGACGGTGGCGATGGTGCTGGCCGAGCTGGTTTCCGGCGGCGAACTGATCGATCCGCAAGAACTGTTGCCTGCCGACGGTCTTGCATCCGCGCCATTGCGGCTTGAAGGGCTGCGGCTCAACGGCGGCATCGGTATCGGACAGGCGGTCGTTCACCGTCCCCATTTCCGTATCGAGCGTCTTGTCGCCGAGGATCCCGATGTGGAACACGAGCGCCTGCAAACGGCGTTCGTCGAGATGCACGGCGCCATCGACGACATGATGACGTCGGAACACATGAAGGCGAGCGGCGAGCACCGTGACATCATGGAGACGTACTCCATGATCGCCCGCGACCAGGGTTGGCTGAAGCGGATGGAGGAGGCGATCAAGGCGGGTCTCACCGCGGAAGCGGCGGTCCAGCGCGTTCTTGACGACCTGCGCGCACGCATGGCGCAGGTCAGCGATCCCTATTTGCGCGAGCGGGTGCACGATTTCGAGGACCTGGCGCACCGGCTCCTGCAGCACTTGTTGGGCGAGCCGAGTGGGCCGGACCTGTCTTTGCTTGAAGACGGGGCCATTCTGATCGCCAAGTCCCTCGGTCCGGCGCAGCTTCTCGATTACGACGCCAATTATCTGACGGGCGTGATTCTGGAAGAAGGGTCGCCGACCGCGCATGTGGCGATCATCGCGCGTGCGCTCGATATTCCGGTGATCGGCCGCATCAAGGGCGTCATGGACCGCGTCAGCGAGGGTGATCCGGTGGTGGTCGACGGTGACCGTGCACAGGTGTTCCTGCGGCCGGGCGAGGATATCAAGCGCAGCTTCCTCGACAACGTGCGCCTGCACAAGGAGCGCCGGGAATACTACAACGAGCTCATTCCGCTGCCGTCCGACACCAAGGATGACCAGCACGTCACGCTGCTCGCCAATGCGGGCCTGCTGGTGGATGTGGAGCAGATGCGCGATCTGGGTGCCGAGGGGATCGGCCTGTTCCGTACCGAAATCCAGTTCATGATGCGGACGGAACTGCCGGGTATCGAGGATCAGACCGAACTCTACCGGCGCATCCTCGAAACCGCGGACGGGCGGCACGTAACGTTCCGGACGCTCGATGTCGGCTCGGACAAGACATTGCCGTATCTCGAGAGCGATGATGAGGAAAACCCGTCCATGGGCTGGCGCGCGATCCGTGTCGGACTGGACCGTCCAATGCTGTTGAGGCGCCAGATGCGTGCCATGGTGCGGGCGGCAAAGCAGTGCAAGACCGACGTTTCGATCATGTTTCCGATGGTAACGGAGGTCGAAGAGTTCGTTACGGCCCGGAAGCTGCTCGACCGCGAAATCGAGAGTGAGGCGCCGGGCCAGAAGATTTTCGCGGGTGCCATGCTGGAAGTGCCGGGACTCTTGTTCCAGTTAGAGCAGGTCCTCAAGGAAGTGGATTTCCTCTCGGTCGGCTCCAACGATCTCATGCAGTTTCTGTTCGCAACCGACCGGGGTAATCCCAGGCTTTCCGACCGCTACGATACGCTCTCGCCGGCGGCGCTGCGGATGCTGAAATCCGTAGTGGACAACTGCAATGCGGCAAAAGTGCCGGTAACGGTCTGCGGGGAAATGGCGGGCCGACCGCTGGAAGCGATGGCCCTGGTGGGGTTGGGATATCGCCGACTCTCCATGGCGAACCCGAGCATCGGGCCGGTGAAGGAAATGACGCGGTCGTTGAACGTCGCGAATTTGCACGGATTCGTGGAACCGTTGCTGGCGTCCGCCGAGCACAGTTTGCGCGGCAAGTTGAGGAGTTTTGCCCTGGATCACGGTGTTGCCGTCTGATGCACCCGGGTGTGCGGCAATGCCGGTCCGGCAAAATCCCTATTTACCCTTGTAAATCAAAGGCGAATTGTGAGAATAACGACGCAGAGCGGACCCGGGAAAGCGCGGCGAACGTGATCGCGTCCCGCAACGACGGGTTTAACGAGCCTTATGAGCGATAAAGACCAGAACAAAGACCAGAACGGCAAGGACTCGGGCGATCGTTCGCCCCAGGTCGGTGCCCTGTTGCGTGCGTCACGGCTGCGTGTCGGCGAAGACCTGCGCGATGTGTCCGATGTCCTTTGCATCCGCTATCTTTACCTGGAAGCGATCGAGAACTGCCGCTACGGCGATCTGCCCGGCAATACCTACGCGGTCGGCTTCATTCGATCCTATGCCGAGCATCTGGGGCTTGATGGCGACGAGGTCGTCCGTCGTTACCGGCTTGAGCAGACCGGCAAGCGAAGCGCGACCGATCTCGCGTTTCCGACGCCGGTGCCGGACAGCGGCGTTCCCAAGGGCGCGATCGTGTTCATCGGTGTACTGATCGCCCTGCTCGTCTATGGCGGCTGGTACGTGACCACCACCGACGAAAGCATTCTGTCCGATCTGATTTCGCCTGTGCCGGATCGTCTTAAGCATCTGGTGACCGGTGACGATGCGCCGACCGAGGGTACGATGGAAAAAACGGCACCCGCGACGGAAGCCGAAGCCCCCGCTGTAAACGAGCAGAGCGCGGCCGAGGTCGAGAAGGTCGTGCGCGAGACGACCAAGGCGGCCGAGCAGATGGCCGATGCCGCGGGCGAGGCGGCGCAACGTACGGCGGAGGCGGCTGCTGAAGCTGCCGCAACGGCCAGCGAAGCCGTTAGCGAGCAGACGGAAGCGTCAGTACCGGCGGCGACCGAATCCAGCGAACCCGCGACGACCTCGGCGGTGGAACCATCGCCGGCGGCGACCGATGAGGTGCCTTCTCAGCCTGATGCGGCGACAACGGAGCCGGCGACGGCTGGTGCCGAGACGGCCGAATCTGCGGCTTCGACGGCCATGCCAGCAACTGAAACCGAAACCCAGACGACAGCTGCGCCGTCGGCAATGACGGATAGCGCCGCGACGACAACTGCTTCGACGGAAACCACCGCTGAAACATCCGTGGCGACCTCGTCGACAGGTGCGGAAACGGCCTCAACCGAAACGACGGCACCGACATCATCGGAGAGCGCGGCATCGGCAACACCGGCCGCGACCGACAGTTCAACGAATACCGACGCCCAGACAGCGGCTCAGACAACGGCCCAGACAGCGGCCGAGACAGCGGCCGAGACAGCGGCACCGGAAACCGTTACGGAAACCGAAACCGCCGCGGCAACGCAGCCGCCCGCTGCAGCCTCGTCCGAGGTTACGGCAGAAGATCTGAATACCCTGGTCCTGCGCCAGGCGACCGGTAATTCGGGAGCCTCGCGCCAGTCCGCGGATTCGCCGCCGCCGCCGCCCGAAACGGCGTCGGCAGGGGATGCCGCTGCGACATCGGGGGTCGTCATTCGTGCGACCTCCAGCAGCTGGGTAGAAGTGCGCAATCCGGCAACGAGCACGATCCTGTTTACCGGCCTCATGAGCGCAGGCGATACGTTTAATGTGCCGGATACCGAGGGTCTAATCCTGGATACCGGCAACGCCGGCGCATTGACCATCTTGGTCGATGGTGCCGAGGCGCCCAAGCTGGGCGGATTCGGTGCCGTCAGGAAGAACGTTTTACTGGATGCCGACCGGCTCAAGGCCGGGACGGCCACGGGCGGCTAAGCGGTATATCCCATGAGTATGCAATCTGCGCCCATTGTCCGACGTCAGAGTGTTCCAGTTCGGATCGGCGATGTCGTGATCGGCGGCGGGCCGGTCGTCGTTCAGTCGATGACGAATACCGATACCGCGGATATCAACGGAACAGCCGAGCAGGTCGCCGCGCTGGCGCGTGCGGGGTCGGAAATCGTCCGTATCACGGTCGACCGCGATGAGGCCGCCAAGGCGGTGCCGCATATCCGTGACGCGCTCGACAAGATGGGGTGCAACGTGCCGCTGGTCGGCGACTTCCATTACATCGGCCACAAGTTGCTGACGGAAAACCCGGCCTGCGCCGAGGCGCTTGCCAAGTACCGTATCAACCCGGGCAACGTTGGCTTCCGCGAAAAGCGGGACAAGCAGTTCTCGACCATGATCGAGGTGGCGCTGAAATACGACCGCCCGGTCCGGATCGGCGTGAACTGGGGCAGTCTGGATCAAGAACTAGTCGTTGGCCTGATGGACGAGAACGCAAAGTCGTCGACGCCGAAATCGGCACAGGACATTACCGAGGAAGCGTTGGTGCTGTCTGCACTGCAAAGTGCGGAGCTGGCGCGTGATCTCGGCATGGGGGCCGACAAGATCATCCTGTCGTGCAAGGTCTCGGAAGTGCAGAGCCTGATCCGTGTCTACCGGGCGCTGGCCAGGCAGTGCGATTATGCGCTGCACCTGGGCCTGACCGAGGCGGGCATGGGATCGAAGGGGATTGTCGCATCGACCGCGGCGCTCGCGGTGCTTTTGCAGGAAGGGATCGGTGACACGATCCGCGTCTCGCTGACGCCGGAGCCGGGCGGCGACCGGACAGAGGAAGTCATCGTCGCGCAGCAGATCCTGCAGACCATGGGTATCCGGTCGTTCATGCCGCTGGTGACGGCTTGCCCGGGCTGCGGGCGTACGACATCGACCGTGTTCCAGCAGCTGGCCGGCAAGATCCAGACCTATATCCGGACCCGTATGCCGGAGTGGCGCGAGAGTTATCCCGGCGTCGAGGACATGAACGTTGCCGTCATGGGCTGCATCGTCAACGGCCCGGGTGAAAGCAAACACGCGGATATCGGTATTTCATTGCCGGGCACGGGCGAAATGCCGTCCGCACCGGTGTTCATCGACGGCGAAAAGCGTATGACCCTCAAAGGGGCCGGCATCGCCGAGGAATTCCAGGGCATCGTCGAAGATTACGTGAAGACCCGCTACGGTAGCGGTTCGGCGTCCGACGCCGCTGAATAGCTAACAAGGTCCGGAACCATGGCGACGCTGCAACCTGTACGCGGTACTCACGATTTGCTGCCCGAAGACATGCGCGCCCAGCGTCATGTCGCGGATACCGCTGCAGCCATTGCGCTTCGTTACGGTTTCGAGGAAATGACGCCGCCGGTGTTCGAATTCACCGAGGTTTTCCAGCGCACTCTTGGCGATACGTCCGATATCGTGACCAAGGAAATGTATACGTTCGAAGATCGCGGCGGCGACAGCATCACGCTGCGGCCCGAATTTACCGCTGGTGTGGCGCGCGCGTTCATGTCGAACGGGCTGCAGCAGGCCGTGCCGGTGAAGTTCTTTGCGCGCGGTCCGGTGTTTCGCTACGAGCGCCCGCAGAAAGGCCGCCTTCGCCAGTTCCACCAGGTCGACGTGGAAATTCTCGGCGTGCCGGGGCCGCAAGCGGATATCGAGGTGATCGCCGTCGGTGCGCACTTGCTGCGTGAACTCGGCATTGCCGATGACGTGAAACTCGAGATCAATACGCTGGGCGATACGGAAAGCCGGCAGAACTATCGCGACACGCTGATCTCGTATCTGAACGGTCACAGGGACAAACTGTCCGAAGATAGCCTCAACAGGCTGGAAAAGAACCCGCTTCGGATTTTCGATTCCAAGGACGATGGCGACCGTGCCGTGATGGCCGATGCGCCGTTATTGAGCGAGCACCTGAACGATCACTCGCGACAGTTCTTCGACGATGTGCTGCAGGGTCTTGCCGACGTCGGCGTCGACACGAACATCAACCCGCGGCTGGTACGGGGGCTCGATTACTATTCGCACACCGCGTTCGAGTTCGTGACCGACAAGCTGGGTGCGCAGGGCGCCGTGCTGGCCGGTGGCCGCTATGACGGTCTGATGGAGCAGATGGGCGGGCGCCCGATGCCGGGGATCGGCTGGGCGGCCGGCGTCGAGCGCCTGGCGATGATGGTTGGCGACGCGGCCGGTGCCGTGCGTCCCATTGCCGTGGTTCCGGTCGGCAATGATGCTGCGCGCGCGGCCATGAAAATTACCCAGTCGCTTCGCGAAGCGGGCTATCATGTCGACCTCGGTTACAGCGGCAACATGGGGAAACGCATGAAACGGGCCGACAAACTGAACGCGATTGCGACGGTCATCCTGGGCGAAGACGAACTCGCCCGAGACGCCGCGACCGTGCGCGACATGCAAAGCGGCGAACAGACCGAGGTGTCCCTCGCGGGCCTAGAGGCGCACCTCGCCAAGTATCGCTAGCGACCGTGGCCGGGAGTTCCGTCACATCCCGTACTCCCCTTGTTGTCGGCGTCAATCATCGCACCGGCAGTCTGTCCCTTCGTGACCGGCTATTCGTGGAAGACGCCATGGTACCGGATTTTCTCGATCGTTTGCATACGCAGGGTATCGATCAGGCGGTGGTGCTTTCGACCTGCGACCGGGTCGAGGTCATTGCCGCCAGCAGCGATGCAGACCGTGATGCCGCCGTGATCGGCGCGGCATTGTCGGTTCATGGCGACGTGCTCGCAGAGGAGATGCAATCCGCGTTGTTGCGGTTCACGGGCATGGATGCCGTGAGGCATCTGTTCAGGGTTGCATCCTCTCTCGACAGCGTTGTCGTCGGCGAGCCGCAGGTGCTGGGGCAGGTCAAGGCATGTCACCGGCTTGCGCGCGACAGGGGCATGGTGACCGGCGAGTTGGAACGTCTTATGCAATCGGCGTACGGCACGGCAAAGAAAGTCCGGACGGAAACCGCAATCGGTGAACGTCCGGTGTCGATTGCTGCGGTCGCCGTGGGCATCGCCCGGGAGGTCCATGGCAGGCTCGAAGATGCATCGGCGTTGCTGCTCGGGACGGGCGACATGGGCGAAGTCGTTGCCGAGGAACTGCGGCGCGCAGGTCTGCGTGCGCTGGCCGTCTGCGATTTCGGGCGGCCCGGCGGGGAATTCTCTGAACGGCTCGATGCAAGCGCCGTCGGCGAGGACAAGTTGCCCCTGGCACTGGCGGATGCGGACATCATCGTCTCCGCTGTTGGCGGGCGCCGGATTGCGCTCAACGTGGACATGGTGCGTCTCGCTCTCAAGGCCAGGCGGTCTCGCCCGCAGTTCATCGTCGATACCAGCCTGCCCCGTGATGTGGATTCGGCGGTGGATCGGATTGACGATGCGTTCCTGTACGACCTGGCCGATCTTGAGCGGCTTGCGATGGAGGGACAGGCGAGTCGCGCTTTCGAAGCGGAGATGGCGGAACGGATCGTAATTGAGGAGGTCGACAAGTTCCTCAAGGGTGATGTCGACCGGTCCGCGACACCGGCGTTGAGTGCCCTCCGGCACCACGTCCAGGCCTTGCGCGAAAGCGTGCTGGCCGAAGCGGGCGACGACGCGGCGCGCGCAACGCATCTGATGACGCAGCGTCTGTTGCATACACCGAGCGAACGGCTGCGCGCCATGGCCCAGTCGGGCGAAGACATTGAACGGATTGAAAAACTGATCCGCGACCTATTCGACATGCCGGATGACGGAGACAACAACTCGTGAGCATGGAAGAACATCTCGAGCGTGTGACATCGCGCTTCGACGAGCTGACGCACCTGATGTCGGAGAGTAACGTCTCCGGCGAGAAATATGCGGCGCTCTCAAAGGAGTATGCGGACCTTTCGCCGATCGTTACGGCAATCAGGGCTTTCCGGGAGGCACGCCAGCAGTTCATTGACGCCGCCGCGCTCGCCGAAGATCCGGAGAGCGACGCGGAGATGCGTGCCCTTGCCGAAGAGGAATGCAACGAGCTCAAGGAGAAACTGCCCGATCTCGAAAACGCGGTGAAGCTTCTGATGGTGCCGAAGGACGAGGCCGACAGCCGCAATGCCATTCTCGAGGTGCGCGCCGGAACAGGTGGTGACGAGGCGGCGCTCTTTGCCGCCGACCTGTTCCGGATGTATCAACGCTACGCCGACCGCATGGGCTGGAAATTCCAGATCATGCATTTGCAGGATACGGGGATCGGTGGCGCAAAAGAGGCAATCGCAGAGATCACCGGCAAGGACGTGTTCCGGTTTCTGAAGTTCGAAAGCGGCGTGCACCGGGTGCAGCGCGTGCCGGTGACCGAATCCGGGGGGCGTATCCATACCTCGGCGGCGACTGTCGCTGTCATGCCGGAAGCCGAGGAGGTCGATGTTCACATCGAGGAGAAGGACCTGCGGATCGACACCTATCGTGCCCAGGGTGCGGGCGGGCAGCACGTGAACACGACCGACAGTGCTGTGCGTATCACGCACATCCCGACCGGCATCGTCGTGCAGCAGCAGGACGAAAAGTCGCAGCACAAAAACAAGGCGGCGGCGATGAAAGTTCTCAGGGCACGGATTTTCGATGCCGAACGCGAGCGCCAGGCGAATGAACGGGCGCAGCAGCGTAAAGACCAGGTTGGCTCGGGTGATCGCTCGGAGCGCATCCGCACTTACAATTTCCCGGAGCGCAGGGTGACCGATCACCGGATCGGGCTTACGCTTCACAATCTGGACGGTTTCATCGACGGCGACATGGACGATGTCGTCGAAGCGCTGTTGGCCGAAGACAACGCCCGGCGCCTTGCGAGCATGTAATGACGTCTGTCGGCACCGCAATTACCGAAGGCATGGCGGCATTGGCTGACGCAGGTGTCGAAAACCCGCGAAAAGAAGCGCGCCTTCTGCTTGGGCACGTGCTGAAAATGACGCCGGCACAGGTGTTTGCGCGTGCAGGGGACGATGTGAGTTCAGACGCAATGCAGGTGTATTATGCGCAGCTCAGTGATCGCTGCCGTGGCATGCCGCTTGCCCATATTACCGGCCGCAGAGAGTTCTGGAGCCTCGATTTTCTGGTCTCGCCGGCGACGCTGATTCCGCGGCCGGATACGGAAACGGTCATTGAACTCGCGGAAGAGCTTTTCAGGAAGCGCCGGGCACCCGCACGCATCCTTGATCTCGGCACCGGCAGTGGATGCATACTGCTGGCATTGCTGACGGTGTTTGAACAGGCAACCGGTACCGGCATGGACGTATCGGCCGAAGCCTGTCGCATCGCTGAAGCCAATGCGCTGTCGCTTGACCTGGCTGGCAGGGCCGAGATCGTCATGGCGTCCTGGTCGGACGGCATCGATGGCAAGTTCGATCTGATTGCTTCGAACCCGCCGTACATTCCGCATGATGATATCGCCGCGCTTGATGTCGGCGTCCGTGACCATGAGCCGGCATCGGCGCTCGATGGCGGGGCGGATGGTCTCGATGCATATCGTTCGCTGATCCCGGTGGCGATCCCGGCGCTGACGGAAGACGGTTTGCTGATTCTGGAAATCGGCATCGGGCAGTCGGCAGCTGTCTCGGAAATTGCGTCGGCGCACGGTCTCGTTCCCGGACCGGTTCGCCGGGACCTTGCGGGGATAGAACGCGCTGTTTCTTTTTACAAAAAAGGTGTTGGAATTACGTGAGCCACGGGCTACCTTCCTCACGGTTCAGCCCTTAGGGGTTGAGGGGGGAACGCCACACGGCGTCCAAAAAGCCAATTTTACACGCTGAGTTACCTTTTTTCGGGGGAGCTTACTCAACCGAGCCCGGTCTTGGTGCGGCGTGGATACTCGCTTGTACAGATAAGCTTCTGAGACAATGAAACACGGTCAAAATAATAACAGACGTCAACGGTCGCGTGGTGGCAACGCCCGCAACAGGTATCCCAATCAAAGAGGCGGCTCGTTCGAGAGCAATGGCCCCGAGGCGAAGGTCAGAGGTACCGCGCAGCAAGTCCTGGAGAAGTACCAGGCGCTGGCACGCGATGCATATTCTGCCGGTGACCGGATCCTTGCAGAAGGGTATCTGCAACACGCCGAGCATTACTACCGGATCCTGAACTCCGACAACGACGGGCAGGGCCGGGACAACAACCGGGGCCGCCAGCAAAACAACAACCGCGACGACGCTATTGATCAGGACGATCAGGATACCGAAGCGAGCGCGCAGGACGACAATGCAGAGCAGGAAGCCAACGGGCTTCAGCGCACCGTCTCGCGGGGCCGCAATGGTCAGTCACGCTCATCCGGTGATGATGATGGCAAAAACGCCGAAAGCGGTTCCTCTAACGATCAGGGGGCCGAGGCCGATGCTGCCGATGAAGCGCCGCGCAAACCGCGTCAGCGCCGGTCGCGCAAAGCCGAGGCGCAGCCTGCCGAGGGCGCCGATCAGTCGGCTGCCGACTGATTTTTCCTAGGTAATCTGGAACTCGTTCCCGGTGGCGACAACGCCGCCGTCGACGACGCGCGCGAAGACGCCGCAGTCGATGTGGCCATAGCCGCGCATCATATCTTTTGGAATATTCAGATCGCGTTCCGCGGTCGCCGGGTTGACGTTGGTCGCGGCGCACCTGTCGATAGGCATGACGATTTCCAGCACGGCGCCGCCGAGAGAGACCCGCTTGCCGCAGAGCTCGAACTCCGCCCAGGCATCCAGGCCGTCCACCATGAAGTTGCCGCGGAACCGCTGCGGATCGATTTCAGAGCCAACCACACGGGCGAGATCTTTCACCGAGTTCAGGTTTATGATCGAGATCACCGGACTGTCGTGGTCCGACAGGACATGGCCGTTTGCCGCTTCAACCAGTTTCGGTCGGCCTCGTGCCTCGTCCTTCATGAATGCGGCAAAAAAGTCTTCGATCAGCGTGCGGCCGATCTTCTGCGTCAGCTGGCCCCGCGCAACCTGATTGCCGGCCCGCCGTACGGTGAGGGTTTGGGTTGCGTCGTCGAAATTGGTTTCGAGCTGCGCCAGCTTTTCGTTTCGCATCAGACACAGGAAGCTCGATTTCGGCATCCACTCGGAGATCGCACCCGATACCGGTGTGGATCCCAGCGCCAGGGCGTACTGCCGGTCGAACGGCAGCGCCGCGTCGGCGGTGAGCGTCACCTCCTGGAGGTGTTCCGGGCTCAGGCCCTTGACCGGATAACGGCAGATATCTCGCAGCACGATCGACATGGACGCCAGATTGGCGAGCGCGCCGATGGCTGTCAAACGCTCAGGCGAGTCCGCCCTGGATGAGCGACTTTTGGGCGCCACGACGCGCCCGCTCGGCCATTGTCAGTCGATCCGTGTGGGGGCGAATTTATTCGCCGCCCTGCACTTGCGAGGCTCGCCCGGCAGGCCATATTTGGAGTAAGATATCCATACACCGCGAGGGGTTATCGCTGCCCGATTGGGGGTGATGATCACCGGCGCATTGAAAGGAAATGGACATGGACTTTGAAAACTTCACTGACCGTGCACGGGGCTTCATACAGTCCGCGCAGACGTTGGCGCTTAGGAACAATCACCAGCAACTGACGCCGCTGCATGTGCTCAAGGTGTTGCTTGAGGACAAGGAAGGCCTTGCGGCAAATCTCATCGATGCCGCCGGCGGCGACCGGGGCCGGGCCATCGAGAGCGTCAACCGCGAGTTCTACAAGATTCCCAAGGTCGAAGGCGAAGGCGCGAACCAGCTTTACCTTGCCCCCGAATCGGCGCGCCTGTTCGATCAGGCCGAGCAACTGGCCGAAAAGGCCGGAGACAGCGTCGTTACGGCCGAGCGCGTGCTGCTGGCCATCGCGATGGCCAAGGATACCGTGGCCGCGAAGTTGCTGAGCGACGCCGGCGTCACACCGCAGAACCTGAACAGTGCCATCAACGAATTCCGCAAGGGACGGCCTGCGCACAGCGCCAACGCCGAGGATAGCTATGACGCGCTCAACAAGTATGCGCGGGACCTGACCCAGGCAGCCATGGAAGGCAAGCTGGATCCGGTCATCGGCCGGGACGAGGAAATTCGCCGGACGATCCAGGTGCTGTCGCGGCGCACCAAGAACAACCCGGTGTTGATCGGTGAGCCCGGCGTCGGCAAGACCGCCATCGTCGAAGGGCTGGCGCAGCGGATCGTCGATGGCGATGTGCCGGAAAACCTCAAACAGAAAACCCTGATGGTGCTTGACCTCGGCGCGCTCGTCGCCGGGGCGAAGTTTCGGGGCGAATTCGAGGAGCGCCTGAAAGCGGTGCTCAACGAAGTCACCGCGGCGGCAGGTCAGATCGTCATGTTCATCGACGAAATGCACACGCTTGTCGGCGCCGGTGCCGGCGAAGGCTCGATGGACGCGTCCAATCTCTTGAAGCCGGCATTGGCCCGGGGCGAGCTGCACTGCGTGGGTGCGACGACGCTTAATGAATATCGCAAGTACGTTGAGAAGGACGCCGCACTGGCAAGGCGTTTCCAGCCAGTGTTCGTGTCCGAGCCGACGGTTGAAGACACGATTTCGATCCTGCGCGGGATCAAGGAAAAGTACGAACTGCACCACGGTGTGCGCATCACCGACTCGTCGCTGGTTGCGGCGGCGACGCTCAGCGCGCGTTACATCACCGACCGCTTTCTGCCCGATAAGGCCATCGATCTGGTCGACGAGTCGGCGAGCCGTCTGAAGATGCAGATCGACAGCAAGCCCGAGGAAATTGATGAACTCGACCGCCGTATCATTCAGCTCAAGATCGAGCGTGAAGCGCTGAAGAAGGAATCCGACAAGGCCTCAAAGGACCGGCTCGAGAAGATCGAGGTGGAACTCGAAGCGCTCGAAGCGGAGTCGGAAGACCTCACGGGGCAGTGGGAAGCCGAGAAAGCGTCACTGGCCGATTCGACGAAGCTCAAGGAAGAGCTGGACGCGGCGCGCATGGCTGCCGACCGGGCGATCCGCGAAGGTCGCCTGGAGGAGGCCGGGCAGCTGACATACAGCGAAATCCCGCGCCTGCAGGAGGCCCTGGAAAAAGCCGACGCGGCGGGCGAGGCGCACATCGTCGACGAATCGGTGACCGCCGAGCACGTTGCGCAGGTGGTATCGCGCTGGACCGGCATTCCGGTGGACAAGATGCTCGAAGGCGAGCGTGAGAAGCTGCTGCGCATGGAAGATGCGCTCCGTGGCCGCGTCATCGGTCAGGACGAGGCGCTGGTCGCGGTCTCGAACGCCGTCCGTCGCGCGCGTGCCGGCCTGCAGGATCCGAACCGGCCGATCGGCTCGTTCCTGTTCCTGGGGCCGACCGGCGTCGGCAAGACGGAACTGACCAAGGCGCTGGCGTCGTTCCTGTTCGACGACGAGCACGCGATGGTGCGCATCGACATGTCCGAGTTCATGGAGAAGTACGCGGTCGCGCGCCTGATCGGCGCACCCCCGGGGTACGTGGGTTATGACGAGGGCGGCTCGCTCACCGAAGCGGTGCGGCGGCGTCCCTATCAGGTGATCCTGTTCGACGAGGTCGAAAAGGCGCACCCGGATGTCTTCAACGTGCTGTTGCAGGTGCTCGACGACGGCCGTCTGACCGATGGTCAGGGCCGCACGGTCGATTTCCGCAACACGCTGATCATCATGACGTCGAACCTCGGCAGCGATCTGATCGCCGCGCAGGAGGAAGGCCATGACTTGGAGGAAATCCGGCCGATGGTGATGGAAGTGGTCCGTGCCTCGTTCCGGCCCGAGTTTCTCAACCGGCTCGACGAAACCATCCTGTTCCGCCGCCTCGCGCGTGAGCACATGGACGGCATCGTCGAGATCCAGCTCGACCGGCTGCGCGACCGCATCAAGGATCGTGGCATTGCCGTCAAGCTGGACGGTGCGGCAAGGGCGTGGCTCGCCGATCAGGGCTACGACCCGGTCTACGGGGCCAGGCCGCTCAAGCGGACGATCCAGCGCGCGCTGGAGAACCCGCTGGCGCAGGCGATTCTCGAGGGCCGCGTCAACGACGGCGACGAGATCAAGGTGTCCGCCGGCAAGGATGGCTTGCTGATCAATGGCGAGCGCGCCCAGGCGGCGTAAGACGCAAGTATAACCGTCTCGGCCGGCGCCGCTCAGCGGATGTGTCCTGCCGGGGCGGTGTCTTACGACCCGGGCGGCGGTGCCGGTGTGCCGCGCGGCGACACCGTGATCAGGATTTCCGATCCTCTGAGCGTGGTCGACGTGATCTGCATCTGCATGATGCGGTCTTCGCGGTCATAGGTCAGGACGCTGGTCGGTGCGCGGACCGAGGTGATCTCGTTCCAGCCGAACTGCGGCAGGCGATTGCGGTAGAAATCGAATATCGCCACCGGACCTTGCCCCGCCGTAAGTGCCAGTTGGCCGAACCACTTGTCGGTGCCGACGACGAGCGTCTTGTCGACGATCATGTTGGCGCCGTCGGGGATCGGGATATCGGGAAAGATGCTGGCGTTGGGTTGCGCATTTCCGGCAGCGCCGGCCGGTGACGACATGCCGCCGCCCTGGAGTGTCGCGGTTTCCGCGCAGGCGCCGAGTGTGAGTGCGGCGGCCAAACCCACGGCGGTGAATACCGTTTTGGAGCCCCTGCCAGATCGTTTTTGCAAATTCCTGTCCCCCGACCGAAGAAAATACGGATTTTACCGCATTTATTTGAAATGGGTGCTTGCCAAAGCCCAACCATCATCATATACCACCGCGCATCGGCCAAGGCCAAGCGCGAGCGCTGTTTTCCACAGTTCTCGGATTGCCCAAACGGCCGGTTGAGGATATAATCCTCGCCCTCGTCTGAATGGGGTTTGACAAGCCGGTTGCGCGGCCTTAAAAGCGCGCTCCTCCGGTCGGGCTCATTCGGCCGGTTTCGCGTCTTACGGAAGTGGGGCGCACTGCTGATGGACATTGTGAATACGGAAGAGATGCGTGGGCGGCGGCTAGTTGTCGTTGGGGTTTCATGGAG
>JAEPQO010000003.1 GCA_017640505.1 Rhodospirillales bacterium | reverse complement strand
TGGTAGGCCGTTACCCCACCAACAAGCTAATCAGACGCGGGACCATCCAAGAGCGGCCGAAGCCTTTCCTCCTCAGAGCGTATGCGGTATTAGCCTTCGTTTCCAAAGGTTGTTCCCCACTCTAGGGCAGGTTCCCACGCGTTACTCACCCGTTCGCCACTAAGGACACCTAGCAAGCTAGGGCCTTCGTTCGACTTGCATGTGTTAGGCATGCCGCCAGCGTTCGTTCTGAGCCAGGATCAAACTCTCAAGTTGAGTTGTCAGTGCCGAAACACTGAAAACCGACAAGAGCTGTCCTCGCACAATCGTGGCTGCTCAATACCGCCGGCCATAAAGACCAACGCCAAAAAGCAGTTCCGATACGTGGGAAAAACAGGCTCCATGAAACCCCAACGACAACTAGCCGCCGCCCACGCATCTCTTCCGTATTCACAATGTCCATCAGCAGTGCGCCGAAGAGAACCCTTCAACGCGGTCACGAAACTGCCAAGTGCGGCATCCTCGCGTCACGCGGGGCGTCGGAAAGGTCTCCAACGCCCCGCGAGAGACGGGGTTATAGGCCGACAGCCTGTTTGCTGTCAAATCTTTTTAATATCTTTGTGATGGAACTCTAGTGCATTGAAAACAAATAAATAAAATGACTTCTGCAGACGCAGATCGAGAGTTTTCAGGCCAATTCGCGAAAAAATATTTCGTGGGCATCCGCGAAATGCCACCACGACCAACCCGATGAGACCGAAACCGTTTCTTAAGGTTCGGCAGATATCCTTGATTCCATTGGCAGAATCGCCCTGAAACCGCTTGACACGCGGCGTCCGGGCGGGCCAATTTGGTTTCACTATTGAGAAGGCGGCACCCTGGGCACTCACTAGCAATAACAAGGTCCGCCATAGAAAGTGGCAAGACAGACCGCTTCGGTGAGGCGGCCAGCAGGATTCTTGAGGGAATCAAGGGGTTTAGGCAGAAGCCATGACGAACAAAGGCATTTTCTTCATTGCCGCGGCATCGAGCGTCGCATTGCTGTTCGCGCTCAACGTACTTCAAGTCGAAATCGGCGAAGACCTGCCGGAAGCGGACACCATGGCCATGGCGCCAATCTCGCTTGGCAACCCGGCCGCCGCAGCGACGCTGCAGACCCGCCGCCCCGTGCCGCCGCGTACCGCAGCGGACGTGCCGGCACAGCCCGCAATCTATAATCAGCACGTCGAAGTCGGTAACGGTGACACGCTCGCGAAGCTTCTGCTTCGTGCCGGCGTCGATCGCACCGATGCACATTATGCCATCAAGGCAATGTCGGAGTATGTCGACCCACGCCGCATTCGCCGTGGCCAGGACGTCACGCTGACGTTCGAGAGCGCCCCCACGTCCGTCGACGCCCGTACGCAGAATAAGTCGGACACCTTTATCGGCTTCGCCATCGAACCCGACTACAAGACCGAGGTCCGGATCGCACGGGCCGAGGATGGCAATTTCCGCGCCGAGCAGCGCGCAAAGAAACTCGACCGCGTCCCCGTCCGTGCCGAAGGCACAATCGACAGCAGCCTTTATATTGCGGGTCGGGATGCAGGCGTGCCGCCGGTCATCATCGCACGCATGATCCGGCTCATGTCCTGGGACGTTGACTTTCAACGCGACATCCGTGGCGGCGACAGCTTCGAAGTCATGTACGAGCGCGTTTTCGACAAGGCGGGCAAGCCTGTCTACAACGGTGCCGTCACGTTTGCGTCGATCACGCTTAGCGGCAAGCGAATCAATATTTATCGCCATACCCTGGAAGACGGCACCGTCGATTACTTCGACGAAAACGGTAAGGCGTCACGCAAGGCGCTGATGCGCACCCCCATCGACGGCGCACGCCTTTCATCCACGTTCGGCAAGCGCAAGCACCCGATCCTCGGCTACACCCGGATGCACAAGGGCACCGACTTTGCCGCGCCGACGGGCACGCCGATCTATGCCGCCGGGAACGGCACCGTCGCCTATGCCGGGCGCAAGGGCGGATACGGAAATTACATCCGGATCCGGCACAACGGCACGTACGAAACCGCCTATGCCCACATGAAGGGCTTCGCACGCGGTGTCCGTGCCGGTACGCGCGTCGAACAGGGACAGATCATCGGCTACGTCGGTTCAACCGGCCGCTCGACGGGCCCGCACCTTCACTATGAAGTTTTGACGGGCGGCAAGCAGGTCAATCCGCTGCGGGTGAAGATGCCGTCCGGGCGCACGCTGGAAGGCAAGGAACTGGCGAGCTTCCTCGCGTTCCGGGAAAAACAGGACCGGCTCCTGGCTTCCCTTAAAGGCACCGAACTGGCCGCAAGCAACAACGACTGAGCGGCGGCACGATGCCCGCTGTTCCTCTCAGCATTACTGATCTCGGTGCCGGCACGCCGTTGCTCATCCTGCACGGCCTGTTCGGCCGCAAACGCAACTGGCAGGCAATCCAGAAGCGGCTAGCGGACGATATCCGCATCGTAACCGCGGATATGCGCAACCACGGCGATAGCCCATGGGACGACGAGATGACGTATCCGGCGATGGCCGGAGATCTTGCAAAACTCATTCGTGATCTCGATGCCGGCCCTGCCGTCGTTGCCGGTCATTCCATGGGCGGCAAGGCGGCCATGACCTTGGCGATGACAGAACCCGAACTCGTTCGCGCCCTGATGGTCATCGACATCGCGCCTGTAGCCTACGACCACACTTACCAGCCCTATATCGACGCCATGCGCGGCGTCCCGCTTGGCGATCTCGAAAGGCGCTCGCAAGCGGAAGAGTATATGAAGGATGCAATCCCCGATCCCGGTGTGCGTGCGTTCCTATTGCAGAACCTCGGGCAGGACGACAACAGACTAAAATGGCAAGTGAACCTCGATGCGATCGAGCGTGGCTTGCCGGCCATCCTTGATTTCCCGGCGGGTCACGGGGCGCCGTACGAAGGCCGCACCCTATTCGTGCGCGGCGGAAACTCCGACTTCGTCGCAGACAGTCATGTGCCGCTGATCGAGAATCTTTTTCCGATGGCTGAGCACGCGGAAATCGCCGACGCTGGACACTGGGCCCATGCCGAGAAGCCCGAGGAAGTTATCCGGATAATCCGGGCGTTTGCCGACGACGCTTAACCGTCGTTCATCACCGTGGTGTCACAGAACTGACGGCGTTGCTTCAGCTTGCGGCAAAGCGACTTGGCTTCCGAAACCGATGGCAACGGGCCGGCCTTGAGGCGATAGTACGTGCCCTTGCTGCCGAGCGTAACCCGACTGACCTCGTGGTCGAGGCCACCAATGATGTTACCGTGTGCCCGCTTGATCTGAAGCCAGCCGCTCTCCGCCTGCTTCGCCGAACGATAGGACGCCAGATGCACGGCGGGCTGCGGCCCGGCCGGCTTCTCGGGCTCCTTCTTCATCATCTGCTCAGGCTGAGGCTGAGGCTGCGGTGCAGCGGGTGCAGCGGACGCCGTATTCTGCCCAGACGGCGATGGTGTCGCCTGAACGGACAATTCGATTGCCTGACGCTCGCGCGCATACTCATCTCCGGAGATATATCCAGCATCGCGCAGTTTCTCGAGACGACGGATCGCATCGGCACCTTCCATCAGGCCGCGCGGCGGCGCCGTCGGTTCAGCAACCATCACCGGCGCGGACGGCATCAGCGCATCGAGAATCATGTTCCGCTCCGCCGCATGCTGCGACACGGAGATCGCGCGCATTTCAAGCGCCCGGCCAATCGCCCTGAGGCGTGCCGATATCTGCTCGGTCGTCGGCACCGGCCGGTCCAGACCGGCTGCCGGCGGCGGCGACGTCAAAGGCAGCAACGCCCCGACGCTCGACTGACGGCGCTGGCGGTATTCGTCCTGCGTGATCAGTCCCTGATCCCTGAGTGCCTTGATGGTTGCGAACCGTGACATGACGTTCGCATCCGCACCCATGAAACTGCCAATCTCGCTCGGCGATTGCGCGGCCATGCTGTTTCCCGTGGCGGGCGCGCTGGTCATCGGTGCCGGTGTCGACGCGACCTCGGTACTGGCACGACCGAGCATCACGTTGCCCTGCGGCGCCGCACCGACCGGCACACCGGTGGAACTCACGGGCGCCATTGCCGCGGGAGTCGTACCGCCGGTTTCCAGGAGTGACAGGTTGACGCTTGCAATCTGCGATGCGGGGCGCGTGTTCAGCTCGCTCCAGACCACGAACTGCTCACTGTCGTCCGGCCTGATGGCAAGCACGGCTTCATACATCTCACGCGCTTTTACCAGCTGGCCAGTATTCTGATAGAGGATACCAGAGCCAAGCAGCGCATGTATGTCGCGGGAATTCGCCTTCAAAGCCCGCTGAAAATGCCCCTCGGCCGTCACATAGTTGCCTTTGGCAAGCTCGGCCAAGCCGAGTTCCGCCTGATCGTTCTGCTTGAACGGGCTGGATGCCCAGAACGAGTCTTCGAAGAGGTTGTTGTCGAACATCGCACAGCCGCTGAGCATCCCAGCAGCAAGGCACAATGGCATCATCCTCTTGAGAAATCGTCCTGTCTTCTTGGCCATGCCGCCCCCTTATTTCGTATCCCGTGGGCATCCGGCTCGTTATGGCTTCCCGGAACATCGCCCACAATACTTAGCGGCCTCCACCAAATATTGGTGCTGAGGCATCAGCCGAATACTAATCTTTGGTTAAAAAATCACAAGAGAAATGTCGCAAAATCGCGGTTTTCCGCGATCCGGGTGGTTAATGCGCTTTTTTCTCTTCTTCCGGCGGCGCAGACTGTTCGAGCTCCGCACAGCCGAGCACGCTTGCAAACGGCAGTTTCGAGATCGCGCCGCCGCCCATCTGACGAATGCCCTTGATGACCAGAATATCGCTGACCAACTCGTCGCCGAGCGCCTTGTTGATCGCCGCAATCAGGCGCTGGTCCTCGGCTTTCTGCTCGGTCGTCTTGGAAATGCGATACACCCGTTCCTTCGTCTTATCAGGATCGAAAATGTAGTCGAGCGTCATGGGCTGTGCATACCACGACCGCAGCAAGGCGTCGTTGATCCGGGGCCCCAACGAACAGACATGCCCGACCTTGTCCTTCGACACGACGGTCAAAACAGGTGTCACAGGTATATTCGCGGTGGAGCGGCTTTTCGCACTGCGTTTGACGGGCGCCAGGATCGACCGCATCTGGACATGCGATTCGCCCTCACCACGCAGGCCGAAGGAGCGTTTGAGCTTGAGCTGCTCGGCCTCGGCAGCAACCGGCAACACCGCCACCCCCAAGGAGACAGCAAAGCAGACGCAACAAAGCGAGCGAACGACACCGGCAAACTTCATATTTCCATCCTCGGAGCACAATACGGCTTTTTGATGATGCCTTGTCATTGTGGTTTCTACCGAGCCTAGAGGATTTTCTCCATGTAAACCACGCCCGATATGGGGTTGTGGTAATACGGCGCCGTCTCCTGAAATCCCATTCGGCCATACATGCCCCTCGCCGTCGCGAGCTGCGGCAACGTGTCCAGAACCATTTTCCGGTATCCCGCGTGCACCGCGAAGCCGACGGCCATATCGGCAAGCTTCCGGCCAAGCCGTCGACCGCGCCACCTGTCGCGAACGTAAAGGCGCTTCATCTCGGACAACTTCTCCGCCGGGTCGCCGACCGGCCTGACTGCAACGATCCCGGCAACGTCGGCGCCGTCCCGGGCGATGAATACCTCACCCTCCGGGGGCGCATATTTGCCCGGCAAACCCGCCAGTTCGTTTTCGAAGTCCTGGAAACAGAGATCGACGCCAAGCCATTGCTGATACTCGGCGAACATCTCACGCACCGTATCCATGTCCGCGGGGCCACGTCCGACCGATATATCGAACGCAATGCGGCTCACAGCAGGAAGGTCCCCTCGACAACCAGTCGCGCCTTACCGCCAATGACGACCCGGTCGCCGTTCATGCGGCAATACAGGTCGCCGACACGTTCGGAGATCTGGCGCGCATGGATATCATCCTTGCCGAGAATTCCCGCCCAGTAAGGGACAATGGTGCAGTGCGCCGATCCCGTCACCGGATCTTCATCGATTCCGGCATGCGGCGCAAAATAGCGTGACGCACAGTCAGATCCATCGCCCGGCGCCGTGATGATGAGCCCCATCCCCTCCATGGCGGCGATGAAATCAAAATCGGGATCGATACCGTGGACATCGCTCTCGCTTTCGAACACGGCCATGTTCTTGACGGCACGCAGGAATTTCAACGGCGTCTTGCCCAATGCCGCCTCAAGCCCGTCCGGCATCGGCACTTCACTTGCGGGCAACGCCGGGAAATCCATCACCAGCATATCGCCCTCACGTTTGACGCCGAGCGTCCCGCTCCGGGTCTCGAACGAAACGGCCTCACGCCCCGGCTCCAATTTTTCCAGGATCAGGGCCCCGGTGGCGAGCGTCGCGTGACCGCATAGATCGACCTCGATCTTCGGCGTAAACCAGCGCAGCCGGTAACCGTCGCCTTCGGGCACGTAAAACGCCGTTTCGGACAGGTTGTTCTCGAGTGCAATCGACTGCATCACGTCATCCGGCAGCCATTCGTCAAGCGGGCAGACCGCGGCAGGATTGCCGCCGAACGGCCGGTCCGTGAATGCATCGAGTTGATAGAGCGGAATGGCCGTCATCGTCAGTTCCCCAGTTCTTCCTCCAGCGCGCGGCACATTTCCTCGGTCGTGGCGTTGCCGCCCATATCCGGCGTCTTCGGCCCATCACCTTTGAGCAGGTTCTCAATCGCTGTAATCATGTCGGCGGCCGCTTCCGAATGCCCCAGATGATCGAGCATCATCGACGCGCACCAGACGGTACCGATCGGGTTCGCGATCCCCTGCCCTGCGATATCCGGCGCGGAGCCGTGGACCGGTTCGAACATCGACGGGAACTCTTTCTCCGGGTTGATGTTGCCCGACGGTGCGATGGCTATGGTGCCAGTGATCCCCGGACCAAGGTCCGACAGAATGTCACCGAACAGGTTGGAGCCGACCACCACGTCGAACCAGTCCGGATTGGTCACGAAACGCGCCACCAGAATATCGATGTGGAACTTCGCCGTTTCGATGTCCGGATATTCCGCCGAGATGGTTTCGAAACGCTCGTCCCAGTACGGCATGGAATGGATGATGCCGTTCGATTTCGTCGCTGACGTCACGTGCTTGCGTGCCCGGGTTTTCGCAAGCTCGAACGCGTAACGCATGATTCGGTCGGTCCCCTTGCGGGTGAAGATGGACTGCTGCGAGACGAACTCGTCCTCAGTACCGCCGTACATACGCCCGCCGATTTCGGAATATTCGCCCTCGTTGTTCTCGCGCACGATGACCATGTCGATATCGCCCGGCGTGCGGCCGGCAAGCGGACAGGACACACCCTCGAACAGACGCACGGGGCGCAGCGAGACATACTGTTTGTACTGGCGGCGGATCGGGATCAGCAGCCCCCAGAGCGAGACGTGATCCGGCACCCCAGGGTAACCGACGGCACCAAGCAGAATGCTGTCGTGCTTGCCGATATCATCGAGGCCGTCTTCCGGCATCATCGCGCCTTCCTTGTGAAAACGCTCGCAGCTCCAGTCCTTCTCGTCGAAGCTGAAGCCAAGATCGTACTTGCGCGCGACGGCTTCGAGAATCCGGCAGGTTGGCGGCACGACCTCGTTGCCGATGCCGTCGCCCGGAATAACCGCAATCTTGTATTCGTTGGTGCTCAAAGTTTTCTCCCCTCGGGTGTTGTCGTCTTGTTTATGGCCGGTTTATGGATTGACCAGGTGCACGTTGACGCGCCTGTTGTGTTTGCCCTTGTTCTCGATCTTGCCGACCCGCAGTTCGCCGATCTCGGACGTGTTGGCGACGTGCGTACCGCCACACGGTTGCAGATCGACACCGCCCGCGATTTCCATCAGGCGCACCTGCCCCGCACCCATCGGCGGTTTCACCGACATGGTGCGGACGAGATCCGCGTTCGCTTCCATTTCTTCATCGGTGATCCAGCGATGGCTCATCGGATGCGCTTCGCCGACAAGCTGATTCAACTTTGCCGCAATCGCCTCCTTGTCGAGATCGGTATTCTGCAGATCGAAATCGAGGCGGCTTTTTTCCTCGCCGATCTGGCCGCCGGTGACGCCCCCATCGATGGTCGCGCACAAAAGATGCAGTGCCGAATGCATGCGCATCAGGCGGTACCGGCGGTCCCAATCAATCTCGCAGGTCACCCTGTCGCCTGCCGCAAGCGCCGGCGCGTCATCGGCCGGGATGTGAAGATGCTTTCCGGTCTCGCGATCCTTGCGCGTGTCGGTGATCGCTACCTCGCGCCCGTCGCCTGATTTCAACACGCCGGTATCGCCCGGCTGCCCGCCGCCCATGGGATAGAAAATCGTGCGGTCCAGTTCGATGCCGTTCTCGTCAACGGAGACGACGGTGGCCTCGCATGTCTTCAGGTACGAGTCTTCACGGAAAAGTTCTTCGGTCATTTCCTCACCTGCTTCTTTCTTATGCGCCGGGAATTTACCCCTAATCCCGACTACTCTCCAGTCATCGCCTCAAAGAATTGTGCTCTATCCGCATTTCCGCCCGACAGGATCACGCCGACCTTCTTGCCGGCCATCTTGTCCTTTTCCTGCAGCAGCCCCGCCAGTGGCCCAGCACCGGCCCCTTCGGCGATATTGTGCGTATCGTAAAAATAAGCCCGCATGGCGGCGCGGAACTCGTCCTCGGTCAGGCGCACGATGCGGTCGGCGCCGGCGTTGATGATCTCAACGGCCTGGCTGTCCGGGCTGCGGCATGCGACGCCGTCGGCAAACGTATCGGCGTCGTTGGTGTTGACCGGTTCGCCCGCATCGAACGAAAGCGCATAGGCCGGCGCCCGGTCGGCGACGATGCCCACGATCCTGGTTTTCAGTCCCAGCCCGTCGCGGGCGGAAATCAGACCACAAATACCGGAGCCCATGCCGATGGGCACATAGACCGTATCCAGGTCCGGGTGCGCCTGCATCAGTTCCAGCGCATAGGTCCCGACACCGGCGACCAAGTCCGGATGGAACGGCGGGATCATGTGCAGCCCCTCCGCCTCACCGATGCGCGCCGCCTCTTCCCGGCTTTCCTGGAAGTCGTCGCCGTATTCCATCAATTCGGCGCCGAACGCCTCCATCGCGGCGTTCTTCTCCGGATTGTTGCCATGCGGCACATAGATCACCGAACGCAATCCGACCGCCGTTGCCGCGCGCGACACGGACTGCCCGTGATTGCCGCGCGTCGCCGTAATGACGCCGGGGCAGTCCGGATCCGCCGCCTTGAGCCGCGTCATGTAATTCAAACCGCCGCGCACCTTGAAGGCGCCAATCGGTGTGTGATTCTCGTGTTTAACGATGACTTCGGCGCCGACGCGCGCGTTCAGCAGCGGCCAGGAAATCTCCGGCGTCGGGCGCATGTGCCGGTAAACGATGTCGGCGGCGGCCTCGATATCCTTCAGCGGTATCACCGGCATGTCAGTTTCCTCCCTTCATTTTCGGCGGCCGTTGCGCCCGGCTCGCGAGCACGATACCACCGATAATCATCGCGGTCGAAATCATGATCGGCAACGTGATCGGTTCGCTCAGCAGCACGACGGCAAACACGAGGCTGACCACCGGCTGGCCGAACTGTACCGGTGCGATCCTGACGACGGACCCATGATTGAGTGCCCAGTACCATGCCGCATAGGCAAGCACAGTCGCGAACATCACCAGATAGAGCGTCGAGCCCCAGCCGACGTACGTCAGCTCGCTCCATGCAAAATCGCGGGCGAGCCAGTAGAGCACCGGGATTTGTGCCGCGCCCGCAATCGCCACGCCCCAGAATGTCGTCGACCAGGTGCCGATCTTCGCCGTCGCGCGGCTACCCGCAACATACCCCGAACCGGAAATGACGGCCGCTGCGATGCAAAGCAGGTCGCCCTCGACGGTCGCGATTCCGCTGCTGTCGCGCGACGTAATAAGGATGGTCTCACCTATAAGCGCCAGCGCCGCCCCTGCAAACCAGCCGCCGCGCGGCATGCGGCGGTCCAGCATCGCCGCCATGCCGCCGGACACCACCGGCATGCACGCCAGAATCAGCGCAGCATGAGACGTCGCTGTTTGCGACACGCCGAGCGTGAACAGGATAGGGAACCCGCAGAAGGCGCCGAACCCGGCCAGCAAAAGCCAGCCCCACGTGACACCGTCCCTGGGCGTCTGCAGCCGTAGGAACAAGATGAACGCAATGGCCGCAGGCACCGCAAACACGGAGCGCATCATGCCTGCCTGCAACGCCGGTATTTCCGTGACCTGAAATGCCGTGATGGCGGGCGTAATTCCCCACGAAAAAACGGCAAAGGCGGCGAGCCCGAAGGCCGCCGCCGGCACCTGAGCAGAATGTGGCGTCATCGTCATGGCGTGATGAGACGCCATAGAGCCCCCGTATTCAATGCCGTATCCCGCATCGGCGCGGCAAATCAGTCTTTCCAGAACGGCTTGGACGCTTCCGCATCAACCTGCTCGCGCGTCAAACCGACGTCATCCAGGATGCGGTCATCCATCCGCGCCATCTTGGCACGCATCTCGGCCCGGTGCTGCCATTCGCACATGGTGATAAAATGTGCGATCGCGGCTTCCGCCATCGCCGGCGCGATGCGCCTGAGCGCCCGCCAGCCATTGTTCTCGATCGACCAACTCGATTGCTGGATTGTACCATCACAATTTAAGTTCTTCATGGCTTTGATTCCTTATTTCGACCATATTGTGTCTATTATCTTGACTTCATAATTGGTACAATCATAACATTGTTCTCATGACAACTTGGCTGCCTGATATCGAGAACCGCAAGGGGGCGAAGTACCTCCGGATCGCCGATGCCATCGACGACGCGATCCAGGAGGGCAAGCTTGAGCCCGACACCAAGCTCCCGCCGATGCGAAATCTCGCCTATGACCTGGGCGTAACGCTCGGCACGGTGTCGCGTGCTTACCAGGAAGCTGAACGCCGCGGCCTTGTCGGCGGCGAGGTTGGGCGTGGCACCTACATCAAGGGCAACGGGCGTTACCCGCAACCGCAGACACCGCGCGCGTTTGCGTTCGGCGGACAGCGCGACAACGGCATCAACCTGTCGATGGCTGTTCCCCCGCTCGGCGACGGCGGCACCTATCTGTCCAGGACCATTCGCGAGATTTCCGAGGACCCGGCGCTATGTGGCCAACTGATGGACTATCAGGCGCACTCGGGCCTGGCCCGGCATCGTCAGGCCGGGGTCGATTGGGTCTCGCGCACCGGCGTTGAAACCGATATCGACTGCCTGACACTGACCAACGGCACGCAACACGCCATCCTGGTGGCTGCCATGGCGCTCGCCCGTCCGGGCGACACGATGCTGGTCGAGAGCATTACCTACCCCGGCATCATCCATATCGCCGCGCAACTCGGTATCAAGCTGGCACCGGTCGCGATCGACGATGAAGGAATCGTGCCGGATGCGCTTGAAGACGCCATCGTGGAATACCGGCCGCGGTGCGCATACTTCGTGCCGACCGTGCAGAACCCGACCACGGCCGTCATGTCGGGTCAGCGACGCCGGGACGTCGCAAAGGTCATTCAACGGCATAATCTGCTGGTGATCGAAGACGACATCTGGGGCTTTCTGCCGGCGGAAAGAGCCCCTGCTCTTGCCGCCTATGCCCCCGATCACGTGGTCTATGCGACGGGTCTTTCGAAAGCGATGTCACCGGGTTTGCGCATCGGCTATATCGCGACGCCGCCGGGCGCGACCGATGCGATCCGCGCCACGGCCCGCATGTCGAGCTGGATGACACCGCCGATGATGGCTGAAATCGCGCTTCGCTGGCTGAACGACGGCACCGGAGACGAAATGATCAAGTGGCAGCGTGCCGAGGCGGAAGCGCGCATGAAAATTGCCGAAGACGTTCTTGGCGAGTTCAGCATCCGCGGGCACAAGCACAGCTATCAGATTTGGCTGGAACTGCCTGAGCCCTGGCGCGCCGATGTGCTGCGCGACCAGGCGATGCGCAAGGGGGTGTTCTTCCTGACCGGAGATGCCTTCGTTGTCGGCCGTCAGCAGGCGCCACATGCCATCCGCATCTGCGTCGGCAGTTGCCGCACGCGCGAGGAAGTCCGCCAGGGCGTGGAAACGATCCGCGATATCCTGAACGGCCCTGTCGCGAACACACCCGTCATCGCTTAAGGTTTGAATTCCCCAACCGTGTACGCGTGATTGAGCGGCCCGTGCCCGGAGCCAAAGCCTGGATTGGTCCGGATCGCTTCATGGACGTAAGCCTGTCCGCGTCTAACCGCATCACCGAGCGAAAGACCCTGCGCGATCCCGCACGCAATCGCCGATGCCAGGGTACAACCGGTCCCGTGGGTATTCGGCGTGTCGAGCCGTTCCGTTTCGAATGCCTCGCTTCCCGTCGCTGTCACAAGCAGGTCGGTAAGCGTATCCGTCCCGTCGAGATGTCCGCCCTTCAGCAGCACGGCATCCGGCCCCAGGGCTAACAATGCATCGGCGACGGCCTGCATGCCGGACACGTCTCCAACCGTCAATCCGGTCAGGACTTCTGCTTCGGGAATGTTCGGCGTTACAAGCGTTGCCGCCGGCAGGAGTCTGCTTTTCAGTGCGTCCTGCGCCGCATCGGCGAGGAGCGACGCGCCACCCTTCGCGACCATGACGGGGTCCGCAACCACGGGCACGCCCGGGGCAAGATCGGCCAGCACGTCGACAACCTTTTCGATGATCTCAGGCCGGTGCAGCATGCCGATCTTGATGCAGTCGGCCCCCAGATCATCAAGCACGACACGCATCTGCTCGGCAACGAAATCCACCGGCACGTCATGGATGCCGTGAACGCCTTGGGTGTTTTGTGCCGTCAGCGCGGTAATCGCAGTCATCGCGAAACCGCCGAGCGCCGTGACCGCCTTGATGTCGGCCTGGATACCCGCGCCGCCCCCGCTGTCGGACCCGGCGACGATCAGAACGCGGCCTTTCATATCGGCCATCGCCTTCCCTTAGGCCTGTTCGGCAATGGCGTCGCAAATGCCGTCGACGACGGCTTCGACGAGATCAGGGTCCTCGCCCTCGGCCATGACCCGGATCAGCGGCTCGGTTCCGGATTTGCGGATCAGGATACGGCCCGTGCCATCGAGCCGCGCCTCCGCCTCGCTGATCGCCTTTTTGACGCTGTCGGTCTCAAGCGGTGCACCGTCGTTGAAACGCACGTTCTTGAGAAGTTGCGGCAAGGCTTCGAACTTGTCGCAGATCTCGCTGGCGCGCTTATCCGAAGCGACAAGGACCGCCAGCACCTGCAGCGCAGCGATCAGACCGTCGCCGGTCGTCGCATAATCGTCGAAGATCAGGTGTCCCGACTGCTCGCCGCCCAGGTTGTACGCCTCCGCACGCATTGCTTCGGCAACATAACGGTCACCGACCGGCGTGCGCTTCAAATCGAGGCCGAGATCGTTCAGGAAGCGCTCCAGTCCGAGGTTCGACATCACGGTGGCAACCACCCCGCCGCCCTTGAGCCGACCCGTCAAATGCCAATCCTCGGCAATCAACGCCATGATCTGATCGCCATCGATGACACGTCCGTTCTCATCACAGACGATTAGGCGGTCGGCATCGCCATCGAGCGCAAGCCCAATATCGGCACCGGCGGCAATGGTCTGGGTCTGCAACGCATCCAGGTGCGTCGAACCGCAGTCCTTGTTGATGTTCTTGCCGTCAGGGGTGACACCGATCGTCGTAATGTCGGCGCCCAGTTCCCAAAGCACCTCGGGCGCAGTCTTGTAGGCGGCGCCATTGGCGCAATCGATCGCGATCTTCAGACCGTCGAGGCGCAATCCGCGGGGGAACGTCTGCTTGACGTATTCGGTGTAGCGTCCGCGCGCGTCATCAAGACGGCGGGCCCGGCCCAGCATATCGGCAGGTTCCAGATCGGACGCGAGGTCGCCGTCCATCTTCTCCTCGATCTCGAACTCGACGGAGTCAGAAAGCTTATAACCGTCGGGACCGAACAGCTTGATGCCATTGTCCTCGTACGGATTATGAGACGCCGAGATCATGACTCCGAGATCGGCACGCAGCGAGCGCGTCAGCATCGCCACGGCGGGTGTCGGCATCGGCCCGACCAGCACCACGTCCATGCCCATTGCCACGAACCCCGACGTCAGCGCCGGCTCGATCATGTAACCTGACAGGCGCGTATCCTTGCCGATCACCACACGGTGACGGTGATTGCCGCGGCGGAACTGCAATGCGGCGGCCATGCCCAGCTTTAGCGCGACCTCGGCCGTCATTGGGTGGGCATTGGCCCTGCCCCTGATACCGTCCGTGCCGAAGTACTTTCGTGTCATCGTGAACCCGTCCATGTGTCCATCAGGCTCCGTCATTCACCAGTCATAATCCAAAATTATGCAAATAAAAGGGTTTCGGAAGGGTTTATGACGGCAAACCGCTTCGCCACAGCCGGTTTCGCCTAGTAATCCTCGGCTTCCTCGATCGCCTGCCAGACGGCCAGCGCCTGACGGGTTTCCGCGACATCGTGCACGCGGAAAATCTGCACGCCCCGGTCCCAGCCGGCGATGGCCGCGGCAATGGACCCGGCGACGCGCTCTTTGGCCGGCACGTCCCGATCTATTTTGGAGATAAAGCTTTTGCGCGATACGCCGAGCAGAAGCGGCACACCCAGTTCATGGAAGGCATCAATGGCGGAAAGTATGCGCAGGTTATGTGCCAGGTTCTTGCCGAAGCCGATACCCGGATCGATGCAGACCTTTTGCCGTGCGATACCTGCGGCCTCGAGCACGTCGAGCCGGTCCCGCATGTAGTCCACAATGTCCAGCGCGGCATCCTCGTAGGTCGGGTTGTCCTGCATCGTTTCCGGCGAGCCCTGCATATGCATGAGCGCGACGTCGACGCCCGCTTCGGCGCAGACAGCAATGCTTTCCGGATCGCCGGTCAGTGCCGTCACGTCATTGACGATACCGGCGCCGGCGTCGATGGCACGGCGCATGACATCCGCATGACGGGTATCGACCGAGATCAGCACACCCTCACCGGCAAGCCCGTCGATGACAGGCAGAATGCGCGCGCACTCCTCGTCAATGGTGATGGGCTTCGACCCGGGCCGGGTCGACTCGCCGCCGATGTCCAGAATATCGGCGCCGTCATCGATCAGCTTCTTGCCGTGATCGATCGCGACCTGCGCATCGAGAAAATCGCCACCATCGGAAAAGCTGTCCGGCGTAACGTTGACCACGCCCATCAGGCGCGGTCGGTCAAGGCTCATGCCGGCGAAGGTCAGCGGTTCAGGAGTCATAATATGCCGCTCCAACAGGTCACCCCCGCGGAAGCGGGGGCCCAGCCTGTCATCATTCTGGATTCCCGATTACGCGGGAATGACGGAAATACTTTTGCGAAACGATCACTGTCCGGGTTGCGGTTCTGGATCGGGATCGATGCTGCCGGCGCCGCCGGGGCCCTTCTTGGGCCGCGTTTTGCCACCCGTCGGGATCGACGTGCGGCGCGGCGTATCGGCACCCGCGCCACCGTCACCGTGATCGCGGTGAATGTCTTCACCACGAAGCAGCGCCTCGACCTCGGTGCCGCTCAGCGTTTCATATTCGAGCAGCCCCTTGGCGATGATCTCAAGTTCGTCGTTATGCTCGCTCAGGATGCGGCGGGCATTTTGCTCCGCTTCCTCGATCAGGCGGCGGACTTCCTCGTCGATCATCTTGGCCGTCGCGTCGGACACATGCTTCTGGCGCGCAACCGAATGACCGAGGAAGACTTCTTCCTCGTTGTCGGCATAGCGCAGGCGGCCGAGCTTGTCGGAGAAACCGAACTCCGTGACCATGCGGCGCGCAAGCCCCGTCGCCTGCTGGATGTCGTTGCCGGCGCCGGTCGTGATGTTTTCCTTGCCGAAAATCAGTTCTTCCGCGATTCGGCCACCGTACATGACGGCGAGCCGCGACAGCAGCTGCCGTTCCGACTGGCTGAGCTGATCACGCTCCGGCAGGTTCATGGTCACGCCGAGTGCACGGCCGCGCGGGATGATCGTCACCTTGTGCAGCGGATCGGTCTTCGGCATGTGCAGGCTGACAAGTGCGTGACCGGCCTCGTGATAGGCGGTCAGCTTCTTCTCGTCCTCGGTCATGACCATTGAACGGCGCTCGGCACCCATCAGGACCTTGTCCTTGGCTTCCTCGAAATCTTCCATGGTGACGACACGTTTGGATTTGCGGGCCGCCAGCAACGCCGCCTCGTTGACGAGGTTAGCGAGATCGGCACCCGAGAAACCGGGCGTGCCGCGCGCGATCACGTGCGGGTCGACGTCGGGTGCCAGCGGCACCTTGCGCATGTGGACCTTGAGAATTTTCTCACGGCCCAGGATATCCGGGTTCGGCACGACGATCTGACGGTCGAAGCGGCCCGGGCGCAGCAGCGCCGGGTCGAGAACGTCCGGTCGGTTGGTCGCGGCGATCAGGATGACGCCTTCGTTGGCTTCGAAGCCGTCCATCTCGACCAGCAACTGGTTGAGCGTCTGTTCGCGTTCGTCGTTACCGCCACCAAGGCCTGCGCCACGATGACGACCGACAGCATCGATTTCGTCGATGAAGATGATGCACGGCGCATTCTTCTTGCCCTGCTCGAACATGTCGCGGACACGCGACGCACCGACACCGACAAACATCTCGACGAAGTCGGAGCCGGAAATCGTGAAGAACGGCACGTTTGCCTCGCCGGCGACTGCGCGCGCCGTCAGAGTCTTACCGGTACCCGGTGGGCCGACAAGCAGGCAGCCTTTCGGAATGCGGCCGCCAAGGCGCTGGAATTTTTGCGGATCCTTCAGGAACTCGACGATTTCCTCAAGCTCCTGCTTGGCCTCGTCGATGCCGGCAACGTCCTCGAACGTGACGCGGCCCTGCTTTTCGGTCAGAAGCTTGGCCTTGGATTTCCCGAAGCCCATGGCCTTACCGCCGCCGGACTGCATCTGGCGCATGAAGAAAATCCACACCCCGATCAACAGCAGCATCGGGAACCATGAAATAAGCACACCCCAAAGCGTCGGCGAACCGTCGTCGGAAGGCTCCGCGCGAATGGTAACACCCTGCTCTTTCAGGCGTTCAACGAGTTGCGGATCGTCCGGTGCATAGGTCTGGAACGACCCGCCCGACTGGTATTGTCCGTAAATCTGATTGCCTTTGATGGTCACGCCCTTGACGTCGCCGCTTTCCACACGCGTAAGGAAATCGGAGAACGCCATCTCGTTCATGCCGGGGCGCTGCGCGGTTCCCTGGAACAGGTTGAAAAGCGCCAGCACAAGCAGGCCGATAATGATCCAAAGAGCGATATTCTTCGAGAAATTCACGGGGTTACTTCCTTTTCGGGGCCGCCGCCACAGGTCAGTTCACATCTGGTCCGGGCATGGGGCAATGCCGCCAAACCCGGCATGCCGCACCGCACACCCTAGAAATAGTGTTTTTCAGCGCTTACGCAACGGAAAATCCGCCGCCTGTCAGGGGCATTTTTGGCGCAAAACGTAGGGAAATACCAACGTTTTTAGGATCAGCAGGGTTCCTGACAAAATGCCCGGTTCCGTCGAACAGCACCGGCACCCCTGCACGCGCCCGGGCCGGCAAGGCGCAATACCATGCCGGACGGTTGTTTCTCGGCCAGTTCTCGGCAACGGACGGTGACCAGGCAAGCGCCGAAATCCCCACATGACCCTCAGGTACATGGATGATAAAGCGGCCGTCCCACCCGTTGCTTCCGGCCTGTAAAGCGGCATCGACCGGCAGGTTCCGGGCTTCACGAAAAACACCAACCACCTCGCCCACTGGATCGAAGCGCGCACCGCCCAGTGTTGCCCCGTTGCCGCCTTCCAGCTTCGCTGCCAGCCGTTCAAGCGCTGCAATATCGGGCGTAAAAACCTTTCCGCCGATGGATCGTGCCGCGCGCGCGATGACACGCAGGCGGATTTCCTCGTCCGCAGTGCGCCAGGCGCGGTATCCGAATTCCAGATAGCCGGCGGGATAAAGCGCCGCATTCCGGGCCAGCCAGTCGGCTGTTGAGGCCTCAAGCGCCTCGCGGGCACGGGCAAACCGGCCGGACGCGATGACGAAATCACGGGGATCGTTGTCGGCATCCGTCAGTTCGGAACGGATCGCCGTCCGCGCATACTTCGCACTTTGGTTCGAGGGATCTTCGACCCAATCGAGCCCGTTCGACTTCAGCGTCGCCACCAGCCTCGCCTTGGGGAAATCCAGCAACGGCCGCAACAATCGGCAGGACGACAGCTCGCGAACCCGCTGCATGGCGGCGAGACCGTCCGGACCACTGCCGCGCTTGAGACGCATAAGGAAGGTTTCAGCCTGATCGTCCGCATGATGCGCCACCAACAGATGCAGCACGCCGTTCTCGCGGCACCAACTATCCAGCAACGCGTAGCGCGCGGTGCGGGCCGCCGCCTGAACGCCGCTTGAAGGCTTTTCACCCGGCCAGTTCAGCACGACCGACCGAATGCTCCGTTGATCCAGACGCGCCGCCGTCAACCGGGCTTCGGCCGCGGATTCAGGCCTGATCCCATGATCGACGATAAGCGCCGTCAAAACCCCGCCGTTCCGCCGCGTCCACGCATCGGCGAGCGTCGCCAACGCCATGCTGTCGGCACCGCCTGAAACCGCGACGGCAACATGGGGTGCACGCTCGAACGGCGCGAACGTCCGCATGGCGTCTGCAAACTCCCTGAATGTGATCGGCGCGACGGGTCCGGTGCGGTTCATCGCTCCTCGCTATCGGTCAGACGCAACCGTTCTTCTGCCATTCCCGCTGCAGGGTGCTTTTTAAACCCGCCGGGGCGTCCGGGTAATCGGCGCGGAGTTTCTGGAAAGCCGCGCAGGCCTCGTTCTTCTTGTCGAGGCTGGACAGCGACATCCCGAGCTTCAGGAGAGCATCCGGCGCCTTGGGACCCTGGGGGTCGGTCTGATAGCCTTCCAGGAAGGTTTCGGCAGCTTCCACGAACGAGCCGCGCACGTAATACGTTTCACCCAGCCAGTAACGCGCGTTGCTGGCCAGCTTGTCATCGCCGTGCTGTTCGATGAACTGCTGCAACGATGACGAGGCCAGATCGTATTTACCCTGCCTGAGAAGACCAAAAGCGTGCATGTACTGCTCGCGTGGCGTGCCTTCCGGTAATGCGGCGGTCTGCGTTGCCGGGACCGCAGACGGCTGCGTCGATGCCGCGTTAACACCGGCCGGCGCCGGCGCGGCCTGGGGCGCGGCGGCGGGTGCCGGTGCGGATTCCGGGGCGGCTGCCGGCGCGTCCCCGGTCAACTGGGCCAGGAGCGCATCGGCTTCGCTTTGCGGCGCGGCCGCGGGGGCCGGCGTCGCCGTCGCCGACGGCTGCGGATTGGTAAGATCGGATTCGTTCAGCGTACCCAGAACCTGCGTGCCGCCTTCCGCACCTTGAGACGCCGCGGCGGGCGGCGTGTTGGTATTAGCCGCGATGCTGCCCGGTGCGGCTCCCTGTTGCGGCTGCGCCATCGCCGGACCGCCTTGCATCGGCTTCTGCATACCGGAAACCGCGCCGCCCTGTTCCAGTTGTTTCATCCGGAAATCGACATCGGCGACCAGTTTTTCGAGTTGCTGAGAAACCTGATTGACCTGATAGGAAAGTTCTTCGATCTTGCCGGTCATCCCCCGCAGATCGTTTTCAACCTGCGACATGCGGACACTGAGCCGCGCATAAGCCGGATCGCCGCTACCCGCCGACGCCGCAGCGGCATCAGGGGCCGTGCCGCCGCCACCGCCGCCCCGCGCGATCTGTACATTGAGCGTTCTGATATCGCGTTCCAGACGCTCAATCCGATCCAGCAGGGCCTGCGTATCCTGAGCCTGCAGGGGATAAGCCGTCATCAAAACAGCAACGCATGCCATTGCGCCGCACCACGAGCCTCGAAACGTCATTGCTCTCTCCGGTCAGTCCTTATCAACAGCTTTGGCGGCGCCTTCCCAAGCACCGCGTATACGGGCAACCTTTCGTACATCTTAGGCAAAATTAAGGCGCTTGCCCATCCGGTGTAAACCGGCGAGCAAGCGCCCTAAAAAGCTTTATCCGGTGAAGGATCAGCTGCCGGTGCTGTCGACAACCGTCACCGCACGGCGGTTTTGCGCCCAGGCGGTTTCGTTGTGACCGAGCGCAGCCGGGCGCTCCTTACCGTAGGAAATCGTCTTGATGCGGGCCGGATTGATGCCCAGCGCAACGAGATAGTCCTTGGCGGCATTGGCACGACGCTCGCCGAGGGCGAGGTTGTACTCACGCGTGCCGCGTTCGTCGCAGTGACCTTCCATGACAACGCGAACGCCGCCGAATTTCTTCATCCACGCAGCCTGCTTTTCCAGCGAGGTACGGGCTTCGGCGCTCAGCTCGGAGCTGTCGAATTCGAAGAACACGCGGTCGCCGACATTGACGACAAGATCTTCCTGACTGCCCGCCTGAATCTGAACGGCCGAGGTGGCGCTGCCGCTGTTGCTCGACGTCGACGACGAGGCGCCGGACGACTGGGCGTTACCACTCGATTCCGGCGCTGTTTCACACGCTGCAAGCAAGGCAACCGCGGCCAGCACACTTAAAAATTTGAAACGCATAGGAAATACTCCTCAACGGGTGATATCTCATTAACCCAATCGCCGAACAGTCGGCAGAACTAAACACGCGCGTCTGCAAAAACGCCGGTTGGTGGTATCTTTAAAGAGTGACGGGCTTGATTCCAAGTCCTTTTTTGGAAAACCCCTGTTGTGGATATCCCTCATCCGGGAGCCGATTTCGCACTGCGGCATTCCCGTTTAAGGGATCAGAGGCGACCACGCCGGGTCCGAAGCCCCGACCGGCGTGATAATTTCGCGTTCGTTGTAACCTGTGAGGTCGATCGAATAGAGCCGGGGTTCCGTGACTTCTTCGCCCCTTTTCGACTGCCTGAAGAACATCAGGACGCGCCCATTCGGCGACCACGTCGGCGCTTCGACAAGGTAATCCTCGGCCAGAAGACGTTCGCCTGTGCCATCCGGCCGCATGACCCCGATGTAAAAAGTGCCGCGAGAAATCTTTGTGAAAGCGATCAGATCGCCGCGCGGGGACCAGACCGGCGTCGCATATCTGCCCTTGCCGAAACTGATGCGGTGAACGTCGCGCCCATCCCGGTCCATTACGTAAAGCTGCTGTGTACCGCCACGGTCGGAGTTGAAAACGATCTGGCTGCCGTCCGGCGCGTAGCTGGGCGACGTATCGATGGCACCGGTGCGCGTCAGCTGGCGCGATTGACGTGTACGCAGGTCCATTTCATGAATATTCGTCGCACCGTTTTGCGACATGCTCATGATGACTTTCTGACCGTCCGGCGAGAACCGAGGCGCAAACGTCATCCCCGGGAAGTCGCCGAGAAGTTCCTGACGCCCGGTGTCGATATTGAAGATGTAAACGCGGGGCGAGTTGCCGCGATAGCTCAGGTACGTAATTTCCTGCAGCGTCGGCGAGAATCGCGGCGTCAGCACCAGTTCGGCACCGTCGGTCAGAAACCGGTGGTTCGCGCCGTCCTGATCCATGATGGCGAGACGTTTGACGCGGCGGCGCTCGGGACCGCTTTCGGCGATATAAACGATTCGGGTATCGAAATAACCGTCTTCGCCGGTAATCCGTTTGTAAATGGCATCGGCGATGATATGCGCGACACGCCGCCAATTGTCCGGGACGGTGAAGTAAGCAAGCCCCACCATCTGCTGCTCGGCGAATACGTCCCACAGACGGAATTCAACACGCAACCGGCCATCCGGCACCAGCTCCGTCCGGCCCTGCACAAGCGCCTGAGCATTGATGATGCGCCAGTCGCCGAACCGCGGCAGCGTATTGAGCGCCGTATCGGACTGGATAAAGGCGCGCTTGTCGATCGGCTTGAACAGCCCCGAGCGCTGCAGGTCGGCGGCGATCACCCCGGCCATATCGCGGCCGATCCGCCCTTCTTCGGCACCTGCCCCGAAAAAGTCGGTCACGGCGATCGGCAGCGGTTCCGCCTTGCCCTGTGTGATATCGACGCGCAGTTCGGCACGTGCCACACCGGCCATCATCAGGACCGCCAGCAGGACGGGTATCGCGTTTCGCATCATCGACGGGACAAACATGGATGCTCCTTACAGTAGCTCTCTCGGATCAAAGTTGATCACGATTTCTCGCCAGACCTGATACTTGTCAGGCGGCAGTTTGATGGGATTGCACCGCGGATTCAATACGGCACGCTTTGCCGCATCCGCGGCCGACTGGAAGAACGGCTCCGAGAAATAACGTGCCTGATCCTCGATCGATGCCGATTGCACGGTGCCATCCGGATTCATCTGCATGCGGACGAGCACAGCCAGGTTCTCAGCCCCCTTGGAACCCGGGTTGATATTCCAGCACGGCGCGACCTGAGAAATGACCTGCCGGCGCATGGCATCCAGCTCGGTCATCGTGACCTTCTTGGTCGGGTCGGAATTCTGCTGCGGTGCCTTGGTCTTTAGTGCCGCACGCATCTGCGCCGCGAAGTCGGCCTTCGGCTCTTCCTGTTTCTCTTCCGCCGGTTCCGACGGCTGCGACTTCTTGATCTCCTCAAGGGTCTTTAGAAGCGATGCGACCTCGAATTTCTCGGGTGGCTTCGGCTTCTTCTTGATTTTCGCCGCAGCGGCAACCGGCTTCGGCGGCTCTGGTTTCGGTTCAGGCTTGGGTTCGGGCTCGGGCTCCGGTTCTTTCTTCACTTCCGGCTCGGGCTCAGGCTCGGGCAAGGGCTCCGGCTCAGGCTCCTTCTCCGGTTCCGGCTCGGGTTCGGGTTCAGGCTTGGGCGGCAACGCGGCGATTTCCGGCTTGGGCTCAGGCGCCGGCGGCGGAGGTGTCGGCTCGGGTTCCGGCTTCGCTTCCTCAACCGGTGGCGGCTCAGGGGTCTTCTCCGGCTCAGGCTCGGGTTCGGGCGCAGGCGGCGGTGCGTTGCGAACTTCGTCGATCTCCACCAATTCGACGAACACGGGCGTTTCCTCCAGCGGCTCAGGTGGCGACATCAGCGGCAAACCAAGCATGCTGGCCGCGATCACGCCCGCATGAAAAGCTACAGAGAAAATAAGTCCGGTCCGCATGATCTCAGATCAGCCCTTGGTCTCGCCCTTGGGTTATTGCTGCTTCTTTGGCGTCTCGTCGCCGGCGCTCTTGTCCGACTTCTCGCCGCTGCGCGTAATCAGCGCCACACGCCGGTATCCGGCGCGGTTAATCGTGCCCATGACTTCCATCACACGGCCGTAATTGATGTTCGCATCGCCGCGAACAAAAATTCTAAGCTCCCGGTTTTCGCCAGTGATGGCACGCAATCTTGGCACCAGTGTGTCCAGCGGAACCGACGTATCCTGCAAAAATATCTCGCCGGCCTCGGTAATCGAAATCGCCAGCGGCTCATCCTCCCCGGCAATAGCACCGGCCTTGGTCTCGGGCAGATTGATCTCGACGCCAACCGTCAGCAGTGGCGCGGTCACCATGAATATGATCAGCAGCACCAGCATGACGTCGACGAACGGCGTCACGTTGATTTCGCTCATCGGACGGCGGCGCTGCCGTCCGAAACGGCCGCCGCCGCCACCCATGCGTTCGGTCGTAATCGCCATTGCCGGCTCCTAGTTGTCCATCTCGCGTGAAAGGATGGCCGAGAACTCACCGGCGAAACTTTCCAGCCGCCCGGCATAGCGGTCGAGGTCGCGGCTCAGCTTGTTGTACGCGACAACAGCCGGAATCGCGGCCAATAGACCCAATGCGGTCGCGAACAGTGCTTCGGCGATCCCCGGTGCAACGACAGCCAGCGACGTGTTGGAGGAAATAGCGATCGACTGGAAGCTGTGCATGATGCCCCAAACAGTGCCGAACAGGCCAATGAACGGCGCCGTCGCACCAGTCGTCGCCAGGAACGTCATATACTTTTCGGCCCGGTCCATTTCCCGGTGCACGGTAATCTGCATGACGCGGTCGATCCGTTCCGCAAGGCCCGCCCGTATCCCCGACGACCCGCTTCCGGATACCCGGCGCCATTCGCGCATCGCCGCGGAAAACACGGCAGCCATCGGATCCCGCGGATTGCTTGCGACACGATCGAAAAGGTCGTCGAGCGACTTGCCGGACCAAAAAGCCTGCTCGAACTCGTTGGAACGCTTGTTCAGCCGCCTGACCGTCAGGAGTTTCTCGAAAATGATCGCCCAGCACCAGATCGACGCCAGCACCAGCATCACCATGACAGACTTCACCACGATATCGGCGCGCAGAAACATGGACATAACCGCGAACTGATCTGCGCCAACCGATCCCGCCATCATTGCGGCGTCTACTGCTTGATTTTCCATTCGCTACTCCGCTCGTCCCTCGAATTTCATGTCGTGGCCCGCATGCCCCGCAGGCATTCCCTGACCGCTTCCGGCAACCTTTTCGGCGCACCGCTGTTCACATCCATGCACGCAAGCCGCACCTCGACGGCGACCAGCACGTCGCCTTCAAGGCAGATGTCCTGCTGCATGCGGATCGTGGCGCCGCCGACCTCGGTCACCCGAGTCCTGATCTCCAGCGCGTCGTCAAGCCGTGCTGGCTTGATGTAATCGGCATGGCATTCGCGGACGGCAAAAGCGATCCCGTCACTCGCCAGCAGATCGCCGTGGGCAATCCCGCCCGCGCGCAGCATCTCCGTCCGCGCCCGTTCCGCAAATTTCAGGTAATTGGCGTAATAGACGATGCCGCCGGCGTCGGTGTCCTCGTAGTAGACGCGGACCGGCATGACATGAACATGTGCGTTCCCCGCGTCAGGCATCATCCGCCTCCGCATCATCCGCGATCAGTTCAAGCTGGTTCAGGTTGGCGGGCGCCTTCAGCCCCAGATGCTTGAACCCTTCTCCCGTCAGCGCCCGGCCACGTGGCGTGCGCATCAACAGGCCCTGCTGAATCAGATAGGGTTCTATGACTTCCTCGATCGTGTCGCGCTGCTCCGACAAGGCCGCCGCCAGCGTTTCGACACCGACCGGTCCGCCGCCGTAATTCTCGGCGATGCACGTCAGGTACCGGCGGTCCATCGCATCAAGTCCGCGTTTGTCCACGTCCAGCCGATTGAGTGCCGCATCGGCGGCTTTCGCATCGACGGGCGAATGGCCGGCAACGGCGGCAAAGTCGCGCACCCGGCGCAGCAGTCTGCCAGCGACACGTGGCGTGCCGCGGGCACGCTTGGCGATCTCGCGCGCACCATCATCGGTCATATCCATTCCCAAAAGACCGGCACCGCGCGAGATAATGTGCTGAAGATCGTCGATCCCATAGAACTCGAGCCGCATCGGAATGCCGAAGCGTTCACGAAGCGGCGTCGTGATCAGGCCAGATCGGGTTGTCGCGCCGACCAGCGTGAAGCGCGGCAGATCGATGCGCACGGAACGCGCTGCCGGCCCCTCGCCGATAATCAGGTCGAGCTGGAAATCCTCCATCGCCGGATAGAGGATTTCCTCAACGGCCGGATTGAGGCGGTGAATCTCGTCGATAAACAGCACGTCGCCGGCTTCGAGGTTGGTCAGAATCGCCGCCAGATCGCCGGCCTTGGCGATCACCGGGCCGGACGTGGCGCGGAACCCGACGCCCATTTCCTTGGCGACGATAGAGGCCAGCGTGGTTTTACCCAGCCCTGGCGGCCCGAAAAACAGGACGTGATCGAGCGGTTCGGAGCGGCTGATCGACGCCTCGACAAAGACCTTCAGGTTCGCGCGCACATGCGGCTGGCCGACAAAATCATCCAGTTTCTGCGGCCGCAGCGCCGCGTCCTGGCTGTCGCCGGGCAGGCTCTCGGCCTCGAGAATACGATCGCCCTCGGCCATTTAGCGCCGCGCTCCAGCACGCTGGTCTGCAGGCGCAAGTTTCGAAAGGCCCGCCTTGATGAGAACGCCGACATCCGCCGCCTCGCCAAGTTCGCCGGCCGCTTCGGAAACGACACCGAGCGCCTGCGACGGGCTGTATCCCAGGTTGACCAGCGCCGACACTGCGTCCGACACCGCGCCTTGGGCGCCACCCGCCGACGCCGTCGCCGTATGGCCGACCTCGGCCTTCAGATTCTGCCCCAGCGCGATGGTGCCGACCTTATCCTTGAGTTCGGCGATGATCCGCGCCGCAAGCTTCGGTCCGACGCCGGGCGCACGGGTAATTGCGCCCTTGTCGCCCGACAGAATGGCGCGGCTGACCTCGTCGTTGCTCAGCACGCTCTGGATCGCCAGACCGACCTTGGCACCGACACCCTGAACGGTGGTCAGCAGCTTGAACCAATCGCGCTCCAGCGTGTCGGCGAAACCGTACAGGTGGATATGGTCTTCACGGACGTGCGTCTCGATGTAGATGACCGCCGCCTCGCCGACAGCCAGACGGCCCAGCGTGCGCCCGGACGCAAATACCAGATACCCGACGCCGTTCACGTCGACGACGGCCCAGTCATCACCGATATCTTCGACGATCCCCTTGAGCCTGGCGATCATTGCGCCGCCCTAGCCAGCCGGCGGACCTTATCGGCCGTGCCACGGTGGTGCGCATGACAAATCGCGACGGCGAGCGCGTCCGCGGAATCCGCGCCTTTCACCTTGGCACCCGGCAACAGGGTCTTCACCATCATCTGGACCTGTTCCTTTTGGGCATGGCCCGATCCGACAACCGTCTTTTTGACGAGGTTCGGCAGATATTCGGCCACATGCAAACCGGCCAGCGCAGGCACCAGCAGGACGATGCCCCGCGCCTGCCCAAGCTTGAGGGTGGATACCGCGTTCTTGTTGACGAAGGTCTCTTCGACCGCGGCTTCCTCCGGCACGTATTCGGCAATGACCTCCCTGAGGCCCGCGTGCAGTTCAACGAGGCGTTCGGAAAGCGAGGCCTTGGCGGAGGTCGATACCGTCCCGTCGGCGACATAGCTGAGACGGTTGTCGACGGCGTCAATGACGCCCCAGCCCGTCGTCTGCAATCCAGGATCGAAACCGATCAGCCGCACTTGCGTTTTCCCTTCAGGCGCTGAGCTGCGCCATGATTTCATCGGACACATCGAAGTTGGACGACACCGACTGGACGTCGTCGTTGTCCTCGAGCACCTCGATCAGCTTGAACAGTGTGCTCGCCGTGTCGGCGTCGACTTCGATCGTATTCTGGGGCTTCCACTCCAGCTCACCACTCTCCGGATCGCCGAACTTCTCGGCCATCGCTTCGCGCACGTCCGCGAAATCGTTCGGATCGCAGGAAATGGAATGCCCGTCAGTGTCGCTCTCGACGTCGGAGGCCCCCGCTTCGAGCGCCGCTTCGAACATTTCCTCGGCGCTGGCGGAATCGGCCGGATAGACGATCTTACCGATGCGCTCGAACATGAAATTGACGCTGCCGGTTTCGCCTAAGTTGCCGCCGTGCTTCGAAAACGCCGAGCGGACTTCGGAGGCGGTGCGGTTGCGGTTGTCGCTGAGCGCTTCGACGATCATTGCGACGCCACCTGGCCCGTAGCCTTCGTAACGGATTTCCTCGTAGTTCTCGCCGTCGCCGCCGACACCGCGCGCGATCGCGCGCTTGATATTGTCGTTCGGCATGTTCTGCGATTTCGCATTAGCGATCGCGAGGCGCAGTCGCGGATTGAAGCCCGGATCCTCGCCAGCGCGCGCGGCAATGGAGAGTTCCTTGCCGAGCTTGGCAAAAACCTTTGCCCGTTTGGCGTCCTGGGCACCCTTCCGGTGCATGATGTTCTTGAATTTTGAATGGCCGGCCATGGTTGGTCTTTCCGTCTCTTTCCCATTTGCAAACGCGGCCACGCCGATGCGCGCCGCGAATCGCTCCATATTACAGTCGAGGCGGGCAATTGAATACCGCGCCGAGCCTTCTGCAACATGATTCAGGGGCAATATGTCAAGAATTTGGCGGCAAGATCATTTTTCGCCGCCGCTGTGTTTTCAGGGTTTCGGCACCGTTTCGGAGAGGCGCGCACCGACACGCACCGGTTCAATGCGTTTGGCGAGCCCGGTTTTGTCGTCGATCACGACGAAACAACCGCATAGTGTACCGTCCTCCGATGCCGGTTCGAGCCTGATCCGCTCGCCCTTGGCGAGAAAGCGTTTCACCGACAGTTCCTTCTTCATGCCGATGACCGAGTCGTAGTCACCTGTCATGCCGAGATCCGACTGGTAAGCCGTGCCGCCCGGCAGCACCCAGGTGTCCGCCGTCGGCACATGCGTATGCGTGCCGACGACGACGCTGGCGCGCCCGTCGACGTAGTGGCCGATGGCCTGTTTTTCACTGGTTGCCTCGCCGTGCACGTCGAAGATGATGGCGTCCGCGTCACGCCCGAGTTTAAACCGCTTGAGCAGCGCGTCCAGCGCCTGAAACGGATCATCCAGCAACTCCATGAACAGCCGGCACATTACGTTGGCAACGAGGATGCGTTTGCCGTCATCGGTCTTGTAGATGCCGTAGCCTTTGCCGGGCGTGTCCGGCGGATAGTTGATCGGGCGCAGAATCTTCTCATCGCGTTCCATCTGGCCGATCACGTCGCGCTGGTCGAACACGTGGTTGCCCGTGGTGATGCAGTCGGCGCCCGCCTGGTAAAAGCTGTCGCAGATATTGCCCGTGATCCCGAAGCCATGCGCCGCGTTCTCGCCGTTGACGACAACAAAATCGGTTTTCAGCTTTTCGCGCAGCATGGGCAGATTGGCGTTGAGCACGGCGCGCCCGGCACTCCCCACGACATCGCCGACGATCAGAACTCTCATGACTTTCCTTTTGCTTCGATGCGCATCAACCCGACCTCGGTCGCGATCCAATCCAATGGCTGATCAAAAGAATCGCGGGGCACGGTTTCCACCCGTTGTCCGGAAAAAGCAATACCTATGGCAATGACGTGTTCGCCTTCCGCACGCAGCTTTTCGAGCGTCCGGTCATAAAACCCGCCGCCATAGCCGAGCCGGTAACCATCGTCATCAAAGGCCAGCAGCGGCACGAAGACGACGTCTGGCGTGACCGGGGCCGCGTCGGGTGCAGGAACGGACGTCCCGAAACCGCCGTCGACAAGCGGATCGCCGGCAGCCCATGCCCGGAAAACCAGCGGCGCGTTCTTGCGCTCTACAACCGGCAATGCAGTTTTGTGACCGGCGGCGCCGAGTGCCGCCAGCAACGGTACCGTGCTGATCTCCGTCCCCATCGAGCAGAATGCAGACACCGTCCGCGGGCCGGCACCAAGCCCGAGGGCGTCGGCTGCGTCCATCACGTGACGGGTGATTGCCTCTCCGGCAGCAGGGTTTGCGAGATGGAGTTCCTTGCGCCGCTTTCCCGCGATCTTTCGTTCCTGGTCTTTGCGGATCGCGGAGTCTGGCATCGGGTATGGACTGACCGATCGGTTCGGAGGAGTGAGATGACGGGCCGCCTGAGCCGTTGACCGTGTGATCCTCCGTGGCCTGCATCAGCAGGTGGGCGCCGTGAATACCGATCCCAGGGGACCGGCAGGGACAGCTCCCTTACGGTGGATTTAAGGCCCCAGGGATAACGATGGTCTGACGCACCCCGCAGCCCGTCACCCCCAAGTTAGGTATGTTCCAGGCTCTCGGCAATGCTTTCGATGCGCTCGGAGAGTTTTTCCAGGCTTTCGCCCAGCCGCAACTCGGCTGCAGCCGCAGCCGCGGCCCCTTTGCCGCCGGATTTCATCGTTTCCATTTCGGCATAAGCATCGGACAGTTCGTCGGCGACCAGCAGCGACACCATCACCAGAAGTTTGGCATCGCCAATCTGGCCGACGGCTGCAACCAGTTCGCTGACGCGGCGGTCTATGTAAGCACCGAGACGGGTCAGGTGCGCTTCCTGTCCGTCGTCGCAGGCAACGTTGTAGCGGCGGTCGTTGATGGTGACGGTGACCTGTGCCATTTCAGGAATCCGCGGACTTGTCGATGAGAGAATCGAGGCGCTGGATCGTGCTGGCCAAGCGGTCGGCGGCGACGCGGTTCAGCTCCTTCAGTTCGGCGTTTTCACCGCGTAGCCGGTCCAGCGCTTCGGTGTCGCCAACGGTACCGGCGCTCTCGCCACGTGATGCGATCGCGACGTCAAGCCGGTCTACCGCGGCTTCCAGTCTTTCGAAGGCCCGCTCGACACGCGATGCCTTTGCGATGGTCGAAGTCGACAACGCTGAAATGCCCCCAAATTGCACTAGCCCTGAACAAACAGACGAGACCGTAATCCCATCCGGGATATAAGGTCAATTGATACCTCAGATATTCCGCGTAAAAATCTGAGATTACGTCGATTTTTTGCGTTCCCGACATTGCCGCATGCCAGTGTCCCGCAAACAGTCGTTGACCTTTCCCGGGAAACCCGTTTTTTTGCGCGCGAAACATCTTCGTTAACCACTTTGCCGCACCGACTTCCCGGCTGCGGCCAGCTCAGGAGGAAACGATGGCGGTACGCGTTGCCATTAACGGTTTTGGTCGGATTGGTCGTCTGGTGCTGCGCGGCATCATGGAAAGCCGGCGCAATGACATCGAGGTCGTGGCAATCAACGATCTTGGTTCGGTGGACATGAATGCGCACCTGTTCCGTTACGACTCGACGCATGGCCCGTTTCCGGGCGACGTGAAGGTTGACGGCGATAGCATCGACGTCGGCGCAGGCCCGATCAAAGTCACCGCCGAACGCAACCCGGCCGACCTGCCCTGGGGCGAACTTGGTGTCGACATCGCGATGGAATGCACCGGCCTGTTTGTCGACCGCGAAAGCGCCGGCAAACATATCGAAGCGGGTGCCAAGAAAGTTCTGATCTCTGCACCGGGCAAGGATGTCGACAAGACCATCGTCTATGGCGTCAACCACGACACGCTGACCGCCGACGACACGGTCGTCTCGAACGCATCGTGCACCACCAACTGCCTGGCGCCTGTCGCCCACGTGCTGCACAACCTGGTCGGCCTCGAAAAAGGCTTCATGACGACGATCCACGCCTTTACCGGTGACCAGCGCACGCTCGATACGCTGCACTCCGATCCGCGCCGGGCACGTACCGCATCGGCGTCGCTGATCCCGACGTCGACCGGCGCCGCCAAGGCCGTCGGCCTGGTGCTGCCGGAACTGAAGGGCAAGCTCGACGGCACATCGGTCCGCGTGCCGACGCAGAACGTCTCGCTGATCGACCTCAAGATCGTCGCCGGCCGCAACACCACCGCCGAAGAAGTCAACGAAGCGATGAAGGCGGCTGCCGAAGGCCCGCTCAAGGGTGTCCTCGGCTATAATGTCGAGCCGCTGGTCTCGATCGACTTCAACCACAACCCGAACAGCTCGACCTTCGACGCGACGCAGACCCAGGTTATCGAGGGGAACCTCGTCCGCGTACTGAGCTGGTACGACAACGAATGGGGCTTCTCGAACCGCATGCCGGACACCGCCAAGGTGATGGCGGGCCTTTGATGCCGCGGATGGGATGAGCGGCCTTTCAGGACCTTACCTGATCGTCCACAACATCGGTCACGTGCGCGACGCCGTCACCACCGCAAAAGAACTCGGACGCCCGGTGACGCTGATCAGCGCGCCGGGCGCCGCTGCTTCGTTGGGGCCGGATGTCTATCGGCGCATGGTCGAGGCCGCCCTCTCGGAAAGCAGTGCCACCGGCATTTCGGCCGTTATCGACTGCGCTGACGATCCCGGACAGGCGATGCAGGCGATCCGGCTCGGCTGCCGCAACATCCGACTTGATGCCGACGAGGACGTTTTGCGCAAGCTGCGCGACATGACGACCGGCGAGGTTCTGGACGGAACGCCGCTGGCCGCCTATGACATGTCGCAAGGCAGCGGCAATCTCGCGGCGTGGCTGCAAGGACAGGCGGAAACATGAACGAACAATTCACTGATGATCCCTGCAAGCTTTACCTGCTGACGCCGCCGCGTATCGACGCGGACGCATTCGCGGAGGTTCTGAAGAGCGCCATCGCGGCAAAGCCGGAGATCGTCGGCGCCGTGCAACTCCGTCTCAAGGATGTCGACGACAGCGCGTTCAAGCATGCTGCCGATGTGCTTATGCCCGTCTGCCACGAGTTTGACGTGCCGCTGATCATCAACGACCGGCCGGATATCGCCCGCGACTGCGGGGCCGACGGCGTTCATATCGGCCAGCAGGATGCGGCATACGACGAGGCCCGCAAGATGCTCGGCGATGACGCCATTATCGGTGTCACCTGCCACGCCAGCCGCGACTTGGCTATCGAAGCCGGTGACGCGGGCGCGGACTACGTCGCTTTCGGTGCCTTCTTCCCGTCGGACAGCAAAGAGACCAAGCATCACGCGACCACGGATATCCTTGAATTCTGGTCGCAGATGACGATCGTGCCTTGTGTCGCGATCGGAGGCATCACGGCCGATAACTGCGGCCCACTGATCGATGCCGGTGCCAATTACCTGGCCGTCATCGGCAGCGTCTGGAACCATCCGGACGGACCGGAAGCAGGTATCCTCGCCTTTGCCGGGGTACTGCCCCAAGGCTAAGCTCAGCGCTGAACCAAGTTTTCGGTGGCAAGCCCCGGTGCGACCTGATAGAAACCGCGCCGAGTTCAATCCGCGCAGCAATTATCTAAACGAGACCGACATGAAGATTAACGGTAACGCCATTCGTCCCGGGATGATCATCGAACATCAGGACCGCCTCTGGCGGGCCGTCAAGACCCAAGCCACGTCGACGGGCAAAAGCGGCGCATACCTTCAGGTCGAACTGAAGGATATCCGTGACGGCACCAAGCTCAACGAGCGGTTCCGGTCTTCCGAAAAAGTCGAGCGTGCACGCCTGGAGCAGACCGAGTTCCAGTACCTGTTCTCGGACGGCGACATGCACACCTTCATGAATGCCGAGAACTACGAGCAGCTCGCGCTTTCCACCGACGCCGTCGGCGACGAAGCTGTTCCCTATCTTCAGGACGGCATGAACGTGATGATCGAAACGTTCGAAGGCGAGCCGATCGGTGTCGAGTTGCCGCAGCATGTGACGCTCGAGGTTACCGAGGCCGACGCGGTCGTCAAAGGACAGACGGCGTCATCGTCGTACAAGCCGGCCGTGCTGGAAAACGGCGTCAAGGTGCTGGTGCCGCCGCACATCGAAGCCGGCACCCGCATCGTCGTCGATACTCGCGAGGGCACGTACGTCGAACGCGCCAAAGACTGACAGGTATCCAAATCAAATCATGAACGGCCGCCTTTCCCCGCTTCTGACCATCATGGTGAACGCCACGCAAAAAGCGGGGCGCGCCCTTCGCCGTGACTTCGGCGAGATCGAAAACCTGCAGGTGACGCGGAAAGGCCCGGCCGACTTCGTCTCGAAAGCCGATACCAAGGCCGAGAAGATTCTCATCGAGGAACTCCAGAAAGCCCGCCCCGCCTACAGCTTCGAGGTCGAGGAAAGCGGCATCATCGAGGGATCCGATATTTCCAACAAATGGATTATCGATCCGTTGGACGGGACGACGAATTTTTTGCACGGCATTCCGCACTTTGCCGTCTCCGTCGCTTTGGAGCGCGACCGCCGCATCGAAGCAGGCGTGGTCTACAACCCGATCACCGACGACCTCTACTACGCAGAACGCGGCAAGGGTGCTTTCTTGCGCGATTCCCGACTCCGGGTATCCGGCCGCACCAGCATCCAGGACTCGCTGTTCGCGACCGGCATCCCTTTCCTTGGCCGCGCCGGACACGAGACATTCATTACCGAGCTTCAGGCCGTCATGGGCGCGTCGTCCGGTATTCGCCGCTTCGGCGCCGCGGCGCTCGATCTCGCATTCGTCGCCGCCGGGCGTTACGACGGTTTTTGGGAGCGCGGCCTTTCGAGCTGGGATATGGCCGCGGGCATTCTGCTGGTCCGTGAAGCAGGTGGTTTGGTCACCGATTTCGCCGGCCGCGACCAAATGCTCGAAAGCGGTGAAATCATTGCGACCAATGCTTCCCTTGACCGCGATTTCAGGCAATTATTGAAGAACGCCGTGAAAAACGCGTAAAGCGGTTGAGACCGGGCCTTGGCTTCGGTACCTTCTCCGGCGATAATTCAGTGTGCACAAGCATGCAGCTCTTACAGGGCAGTGGAGGCATTATGATCCGCCGACAGGATTTGAAACGACCCCGTACATCCGTTTTGGGAACGTTCGGTTGCGCAGCCGCAATCGCACTCATCATGACTTCCTCCACGGCCATGTCACAGACTTCGTCCTATCAGCCGGCCACGGACAACGTTTACATCAACTGGGGTGCGCTGAACGGTGGCGCCGCGCCGGCGATGCCACAGCAACAACCGGCGCAATCGTACTCGTATGCGCCCAGCGCCCAGGGCGGGCTGCTGATGCCGGGGCCGACCATGCCGCGCTCGCAGTTGCACGTTGCCGCCCCTTCGGGTAGCGCTGGCGTCATGCTCAAGAAACCGGGTTCAGCGCCGAAGATGGCCGCGAAACCGGCACCGGCGGCACCTGCCCCGGCCCCCATGCCGAAGGCTGCGGAAATGCCGAAACCGGCTGCCGCCGCGCCGACGCAACTGGCCGAGAAAAAGGCTCCGCCGCCTCCCCCGGCTGCCGAGCCGGAGAAACAGCCTGAGGCCGCAGCCGCGCCGCCGCCGCCGCCAGCACCGGAAACCGCTTCCGCACCGCCACCGCCGCCCATGCCAGCCGCGTCCGAGCCGCCCGCAGCACCAACAGTCGAACAGGAAAGCAGCGCGCCAGAGGCACCGAAACCCACCGAACAGGCAGCAACGTCGACGGCAACGCCGGCTGACGGCCCCGTCAAGGTGGTGTTCAACGGCGACGATACGAAACTCTCCGCCGACGGCCAGCAGGCCCTGCAGAGTGTTCTCGACAAGCTCTCGCAGAACGAAAATGCCCGGGTTCAACTTATGGCGTATGCAGCCGGCGAAGACCTGACCTCCAGTAAGGCACGACGTATTTCCCTGTCACGAGCCCTTTCCGTGCGCTCGTTCCTGATCGAAAAAGGTGTCCGCTCAACACGCATCGATGTGCGCGCCCTTGGCGACAAGAGCGAAGGTGAGCCGCGGAACCGCGTTGACGTCAACGTCGACAATCGCTGAGGCCTGATGCACGGTCTTCCACTCGCCCTGGCCGGTTTCGCCGACCAGAACCGGCCCAAGGATGGACACGCATGACCCGCCCGACCACGTTCCTGATCCGCATGATCGTATTTCTGGGCGCCGTCGCCGGTGCCTGCTTTTTCGTGTTCGATCCCCTGCGCGAGGCCTTTCTTGCCAATGCCGCGCTGAACGGCCTGATCGTCGGCGTTCTGGTACTGGGGATCATTTATAATTTCCGCCAGGTCGGTCTGCTTTATCCTGAAGTGTCCTGGCTGGAGCGGTTTCAAGACACGCTCGCGGAAACCGACGCGGGCTTACAAATCAGACTGCCGGAAAGTGGTGACAGCCCGAAGCTTCTGTCACCAATGGCAACGATGCTGTCCGACCGGCGCGGCAGCCGCTTCAGTCTGTCTGCACTCAGCATGCGCTCGATCCTGGACGGCATCGCCGCCCGGCTCGACGAAAGCCGCGACCTGTCGCGTTACAATATCGGGCTGCTGATCTTTCTCGGTCTGCTCGGCACGTTCTGGGGGCTACTTGAAACGGTCAGTTCCATCGGCGATGTGATCGGCGGGCTCAGCGTGAACGGCGGCGAGACGGCAGCAATCTTCGAACGCCTCAAGGAAGGCCTGGCAACGCCAATCGACGGCATGGGCACGGCCTTTTCCTCGTCCCTGTTCGGCCTCGCCGGATCACTGGTTCTCGGCTTCCTGGATCTGCAGGCAAGCCAGGCCCAGAACCGCTTTTACAACGAACTCGAGGAATGGCTCTCCAGCGTGACAAGGCTATCGAGCGGCGCGCTCGGCGCCGACGGCGAACAGGGCGTGCCCGCATATGTCCAGGCGCTGCTGGAGCAGACCGCCGAGAGCCTCGAAAATCTGCAGGTCATCATTTCCCGCAGTGAAGAAGGCAAGCACGCGGTGAACCATTCGCTCAGCGAACTGGCGAACAAGGTCGAAACGCTGACCGATCACATGCGTACCGAACAGCAGGTCATGCGCCGCCTTGCCGAAACCCAGGTGGAAATGAAACCGATCCTGGAACGGCTGGCACAGGCCGGCGGCGACAGCGCGGCCGACGAAGCAGTGCAGGCGCACCTTCGCAATGTCGACAAGAACATGCAGCGGCTGGTCGACGAGAGCGCACTGTCGCGCAACGAAATCACGGATGCGCTGCGCCGTGAGATCCGCCTTCTCGCCCGAACCATCGCCGCGACCGGCGACGGCAGCTAAGGGCCCGGCATATGGCCGCCATCAGCCGCCGCGAACACCGATCCACCGTCATCTGGCCGGGCTTCGTCGACGCCCTGGCGACGCTGTTGATGGTGATCATTTTCCTGCTGCTGATCTTCGTCCTGGCGCAGTTTTTCCTGGGCCAGGCGCTGTCCGGGCGGGACAAGGCGCTCCGGGAACTCGAAAACGACCTTAGCGAACTGTCGCGCGTCCTGGCGCTGACCAAATCTGAAAACGAGCAGTTGCAACTGGGTGTCGACAGCCTGCGCGACCAGCTCTCCGCCTCGCTGGAAGCGCGTGCCAATCTTGAATCGCAGCTCGCCGGCCTACGCGCCGATTATGCGTCTGCACAGGCGGAACTCTCGTCGATGCGCGCCCGCTCGGCCGCCGACAAGGAGGCGATCGACCGGCAGCTGGCCGAGATCGCCGATCTGAGCGGTGACGTCGCCGCTCTCAGGGCGCTCAAGGAAGAACTGGAAAAAGAGGTCTCCGCGCTTTCGTTCCGCGCCGCCGAGGCGGAAAAGCAGCGCGACGAACTGGAACAGTCCCTCGCAGAGACGACGAGCAACCTCGCCCGGATCGAGAGCGAGCGCGACGAGTTGAAAGTCGGCCTCGCCGAAAAAGAGGAGATCGCGGACAGCGCCCGTGCTCAGCTCGCGTTGATGAACAAGCAGATGGCGGCACTGCGCCAACAGCTGAACGCGCTAAACGCAGCGCTCGACGCCGCCGAGGCCGAAGCCGAGAAAAAAGACGTCCAGATCAAGTCCCTGGGCCAGCGGTTGAACGCGGCGCTGGCGTCGAAAGTGCAGGAGCTATCCCGCTATCGTTCAGAATTCTTTGGGCGGCTCCGGGAGGTCATCGGCAACCGTGGCGATGTACGCATCGTCGGCGACCGCTTCGTTCTGCAGTCCGAGCTTCTGTTTGCCAAGGGCTCGGCCGATCTCGGCGAGGGCGGCAGGAACGAACTGGCGAAACTCGCAACGACGCTATTGGAAATCGCCCTCAAGATGCCGGAAGATATCGACTGGATTCTGCGCATCGACGGCCATACGGACAGCGACCCGATCGCGACCGCACAGTTCCCGTCCAACTGGGAGTTGTCGACCGCGCGTGCGCTTTCGGTGGTGCATTACCTGATCAGCGAGGGGATACCGGCCAAGCGCCTCGCCGCCACCGGGTTCGGCGAACATTACCCGATCGAGACCGGAAACAGCGAAGCCGCCAAGGCGAAAAACCGCCGGATCGAGCTTAAGTTCACGCAGCGCTAGCCGATGCCAGTCCTGTTTCTCATTGTCGTCGTCGACCTGATCGGGTTCGGGATCATCATCCCGCTGCTGCCCTTTTATGCCGAGTACTTTCAGGCTTCGCCGGCGCAGGTGGGGCTGTTAATGGCAATCTATTCCGCCGCGCAGTTTATATCGGCACCGTTTTGGGGCCGGTTGAGCGACCGGATCGGCCGACGACCGGTTCTTCTCGGCACGATCTTCGCCGCCGCACTCTCGTACGTGTGGCTGGGTCTCGCCGACACCTTGCCGATGCTGTTTGCCGCACGCGCCGTCGGCGGCCTGATGGCCGGCAATATCTCAACGGCCTTTGCCTATGCAGCCGACGTCACCACAAAGGAAAACCGGGCCAAGGGCATGGGCATGATCGGCGCCGCATTTTCCATCGGCTTCATTCTGGGTCCGGCCATCGGCGGCATCCTCGCGGGGTCGGATCCGACCAATGCCGATTACCGCACCCCCAGCTTTGCCGCTGCCGGCCTTTCCGCGGTCGCTTTTCTTCTGGGCCTTGTCATCCTGAAGGAAAGCCTGTCGGCGGAAGCACGAGCCAAAATCGCCGGGCAGACGCGGGTCGCCCGCATGAAGGCTCTGGGCGACGCGCTCAGAACGCCCGGGATCGGCATACTTCTTGTCCTGTCGTTTCTCGCCACATTCGTTTTCGCGGGGCTCGAATCCACCTTTGCCATGTGGTCGCGTCGCCAGTTCGGCTGGGGGCCGGAGCAAAACGGCTATCTGTTCGCGTTTATCGGCGTTCTGGCAGCCATGGTTCAGGGTGGCCTGATCGGACGGCTGGCAACGAAGTTTGGCGTCGAACGACTCATTCTTGGCGGGGCGCTGGGCCTGACCATCGGCTTGGCATGGATACCGTTCGTCGGCTCCGTCCCCGAGCTGGTGGCTGCGATGACGATCGCCGCGCTGGGATTCAGCGTCACAACGCCTGCCCTCAACACCGCCATATCCGTCCGCGGCGAGTCCGACGTGCAGGGCGGGCTGATGGGCGTCACGCGCTCGGCTACGACGCTTTCGCGTATGACGGGCCCTGCCATGGCCGGCGCGGCGTTCGGTTTCATCGGCTTACACACGCCCTATTACGCCGGCGCAGTGATTATGCTGATCGTCGCCGTCATTGCCTTCAGGACCCTGCTGGCAAAGCCCCAATCACCCTGAGATACAGAAGTTTAAACTGGAGGCTTGAAACCGTCCCGGCGACTATGTATAAGGCCCGCCTGTTTCAAGCGGAGCGAAAGCCATGAAAAAAGACACGCACCCGGAATACCACGAGATCACGGTCCAGATGACCGACGGGACGACCTTCACGACGCGTTCGACCTGGGGCAACCCCGGCGATACGCTGAAACTCGACGTCGATCCTTCGTCGCACCCGGCGTGGACCGGTGTGCACCGCCTGCTCGACAGCGGCGGCCAGCTGGCGAAGTTCAACAAACGCTTCTCGGGTATCGGCCTGAAAAGCTAACGCCGCATAACAGGCTATTCAAAAACGCTCCTTCGGACGCCGCGGGAGCGTTTTTTATTTTACTGTAATTAGGTCGCCCACTCGCCCTATTGCTCTAATATTGCGTTGCAAAATCAAATTGTTATCAGAATCCGATTTTGGTATTCTGAAATTCGGGAACGACCGCGCCGCCAAACGGGGGATGTGGCCGGTTGATGTGTGTGGAGAGCGATTACAGTCCAGGCTGTGATCGTCTGGAGGTTTTAGCGTGCCCGGGATTACTCAATTCGAGGTCCAGGTCCAGCAAGGTCAGCGGTGGAGTATTCACGCTCAGTTCGGTTCCTTTCAGAAGGAAGCGGCGATCGAGGAAGCCCAGGGCCTTGAGCGCATCCCCGGCATTACCGCGGTAAAAGTCGTTCGCGAGGTATACGACCCCGACCGCGGCACCTCTCAGGAATTCGTGATCTACAAGAGTGCCGGCGTTAAAGCCGATGCCCACGAGACCGATGCCACAGGCGCTGGCGGCGCGAAATCTAAAGGCAAGTCCAGTTGGGCCGACGACGATGCGTCGGACGAAGAACTTTCCAACACATTTTCGTCCCTGACCGATGAAGACGCGCACAAGCGCCGCAAGAAGGCCGCCGGAAAGCCCAAGGAAAGCACGCTGACGCTGGTGATCGTCAAGCTGCTGATGGTGGCGTTGATCAGCCTGACGATCGCCGGTTTCTTCACGTTCATGGCGTCGAGCCTTATCAGCGGCAAGGTCTTGTTCGGCACGACGATGAAGGGCAATGCGGAATCCAACGTGCTGTTCGTTGTCTTCGTCGGCACCTTCCTGCTCTCGGCGCTAATGATGGCTTCCAGCCTGCTCAAGAAGACACAAATCAAGGAAAACAAGGGCAAGCCCCTGTTCCAGCCGAAAGCCGCCCAGGCGCCGCGCAAAGTCAAAAAGGTCAAGAAGAAGAAAAAGAAACGGCCGCAGCCCGGGCGTGACCCTGCCGCCAAGGATGGCCGGCCAAGCCCGTCGAGCACGGCAGACGACGACAGTGCGTCCAACGAACGTATGCGCAAGGAAATGGGCGGCGACAAGCCGGACGACGGCGGCGGCACTGCACCGCCGGGCGCCGAGGCGAAAGGCACGCCGGGCCTGTCGCCCAAGGAAGAAAAGCAGAAGGCCTACATGATGAAGGCCCTCGGCAACGCGCTCGAAGGGTCCAATTTCAACAAAGAGAAGCTCGACAACTTCAACAAATTCGGCGTCAACCTCTGGGTCGCAGGCGCGACAGAAGCCCTGATGCAGAGCCGGGGCATCGACCAGAATGCAGCGAACCGGATCCTCGCCGACAGCGTTCAGGTGCTGGGTTACAAGAAGTCTCACGCCGAAAACTTCGCCGGAAAGTACGAGGAATACCTGCTTCAGGACAGCCGCTACATGCAGATGTTCCAGGCCGGGCGCAATGCCATGAACACGTACATGTCCGACGAGGGCCAAATCTCGCGGCACATGGACAAGGCGCTTGAGGAATGGAACAAGCCGAAGCAGAAGGAAGAACAGCCGCGTGTCATCACGGTGCTGTTCACCGATATCGCGGGTTCCACGGCAATGACCCAGGAACTGGGCGATGCCGGTGCCCAGGAAGTCGTCCGCGCCCATAACAGGGTCGTCCGCGAGGCGCTGACACAGTTCCGCGGCCGCGAGGTCAAACATACTGGCGACGGCATCATGGCATCGTTCGAACAGGCCTCTGACAGCGTCGAGGCGGCGATCATGATGCAGCAGGGTGCCAACTCGCACACCCAGGCAAACCCCAATCTGCCGCTTTTCCTGAAAATCGGCATCAACGCCGGCGAGCCGATCCAGGAAGACAACGATTTGTTCGGTTCTACCGTGCAGATGTCGGCGCGCGTCGTCGACAAGGCGCAGAAAGGCGAGATCTTCGTGACCGACGTGGTCAAGGGCATCTGCGCCGGCAAATCGTATCGTTTCGTCAACCGGGGCGGTTACGAGATGAAGGGCTTCGACGGCCCCGTGACACTCTGGGAAGTCGACTGGCGTCGAGCGCAAGCTGCGGAATAACGAGCGCGCAAGCCGCCAAATAACGAGCGCGCAAGCCACTTATATATGCATATCTGTTTCCCGGGCTAGACGCGCACGCCGGGTGAGACCCGGGACCCATTTCGAATAAAAGAGCCATGCCAGCCATAGATCCCGGACCGCTTCGCGTCCGGGAAACAACCTGCAAAAATTTCATCCGCCCCCCTTGCACGGCACATCGGCCTGCCTATTTCATGTTTGAAGAGGGTGGATGCCAATTGGGTCCATCCCCGTTAACGGAGCCCGGCTAGGGGCCGTGATATGCAGCTCAGGCAAATTCCTGGGCGGGCTCATGGATCAAATCGCTCAAAGGAGGATTTGCTATGCGAACGATCGATTTTTCTCCCCTTTTCCGTCATTCCGTCGGCTTTGACCGCATGCAGCGTCTTCTCGACTCTGCGGCGCAGACCGAACAGAACACCGCCTATCCGCCGTACAACATCGAACAGCTTGGCGACAACGGGTATCAGATCACCCTGGCTGTTGCCGGTTTTTCCGACGATGACATTGACATCACGCTGACCGACCGCACCCTGGTCGTGTCCGGCAAGATGAACGACGGCGACGAAGAGCGGAAATACCTGCACCGTGGCATCGCCGGCCGCGCTTTCGAGCGCCGGTTCGAACTGGCCGACCACATCCAGGTGCAAGGTGCGAAGCTTGAAAACGGCCTCCTGCATGTCGCGCTTGAACGCGTCGTGCCGGAAAGCGAGAAGCCGCGCAAGATCGAGATTGCTGCAGGCTCGGGCGCCAAGGCCATCGAGCAAAAGGCCGCCTGATAAAGGCGATTTGCTGAGAGAGAAGGGGCGCGTCCGTGAAAGCGGGCGCGCCTTTTACTTGGGGGTCAGGCCTTCATGCCCAACCGTTCGATCCGCTCCCGGATGTCCGGCGGAATTTGCATTGAACGGTGCTCGTCCCGGTCGACAAAGACATGGACGAAGTGCCCCGTCGATGCCGGTGCCTCGTCGTCTTCCCCAAAAAGCGCGATCTCATACGTAACGCTGGTCCCGCCGAGCCGCCCGGCGCGCAAACCCGCCGTCACCGTTTCCGGAAACGACAGTGAGCGGTGGAATCGGCAGAGCGATTCGACGACGATCGGGTAGCACGGCGCCGTCTGCCATTCGATTTCAAGCGGCCCCATGGTAAAGCGCACCACGACCGTTTCGATCATCCGGTTGTAGACGACATTGTTGAGATGCCCGAGCATGTCGTTGTCGCCCCAACGGGTGGGAATCTCGGTCAGGAACGGGAAATCGGCCCGGCGCCAGCTCAGGTACTCGCTCATTCGCCGCTCTCCGCGAGGATCGTCTCGAAGGCGTCGCGGATCGGTTTCGGAATAGCCACCGGCTTGTTGGACTCGCGTTCGACGAACACATGGATGAAATGACCGGCGGCACTCGCCTCGGCGTCATCGTTTTTGAAGATGCCGATCTCGTAGCGGACGGATGAGTTCCCCAGATGTCCGACGCGTAGCCCGCACTGGACCAGATCCGGGTAGGCAACCGAGCTCATGTAATTGCAGTGGCTTTCAACGACGACACCGATAACCGGCGCCTTGTGGATATCGAGCCCGCCCTTTTCGATCAGGAAATAGTTCACGACCGTATCGAAGTAGGAATAGTACGTGACGTTGTTCACGTGGCCGTAAAGATCGTTGTCCATCCAGCGGGATTGCAGGGGCAGGAAATATTTATAGTCCTGCCTCGTTTCCATCTTCTGCGCCGCCATCGCTCCCCTCACCTTGCCGTTCCAACATAAGTTTGGGGGCCACCGGATGTCCGGTAGCCCCCTGTGTTAATTGCCTCAACCCTGTAAAACTCGCCAGCAATTTTTATTGTGACAGAATTAAAGCGCCGGCTATGCGTTACGTCAAGCGGGTCTTTTTCTTGAAATTTTCTCATACATGTGAACGAAAAAGACCGCCCCCGAAGGGGCGGCGAGTTTTACAGGGAGGCGTCAAAGTGTGTATCGGGTGGCCCGATAGCACACCTAAAACGTATCCCCGAGGCGTTAATTTTGATTTAACATCTGCTCGCATAGGCAACAGCGATTCTCGGCTTTTTGGCCGTGTCAGGAGACGATTTGTTACCGGTTTGGACTGCCTGGACGATTCTGATCGTCGGTTTTCTGCTCCCCATGATTCACGTCGCCCTGAGCCCGTCCGCGGGCCCCTGGCGCATGCCCAAGGGCACGCGCTGCCCATTCAGCCCACGCATCGGCTGGCTCGTGATCGTGCTGTTCCTGGGCCCCATCGGCTGGATCATGTTCATGACCCGGCGCGGCAGGAAAGCCTAGCGCTTAAAAACGGATTCGGCGCCCGCCCGGGCGGCTTCCTTGAGCTTGATAGCATCGCGGACGCGTGCGATCTCCGTCTCCAGTTCCTCGATATATTCGCCAAGCGCCTCGATCGACATAACCTCGAGGTCGACCTTAGGCGGCTTTTGCTTCTTCGGTTCCAGATCGTCGATATCCATATGCCCCTCCCCAACGCCGAGGCGGAATGTTAAAAGAGACCGCGCCTTGGAAACAAGCCCCGCTCGCGACCATTACTGACAGAGAAGCGAACCCATGAGTATTCCGACCGACATGAACTGCATCGAAATCACCGAACCCGGCGGCCCCGAGGTCCTGCAATCGACGACCCGGCCCGTACCGGCGCCGGCGGCAGGCGAAGTGCTGATCCGGGTCGAGGCCGCGGGCGTGAACCGGCCGGACTGCATCCAGCGCGAGGGCAACTACGCGCCACCGCCCGGCGTCACGGACATTCCTGGCCTTGAGGTTTCGGGCGAGATCGTTCAGCTCGGTGACGGCGTTACCGGCCTGAACGTCGGCGACAAGGTGTGCGCACTGGTCGCCGGGGGCGGATATGCGGAATACGTGACGGCGCCGGTGCCACAAGTCCTAGCGGTGCCGGACGGCCTGTCGATGATCGAGGCGGCCGCATTGCCGGAAACATGCATGACCGTCTGGACCAACGTGTTCGAGCGCGCGCACCTCAGCCCCGACGAGACGCTTCTGGTACACGGCGGCTCCAGTGGCATCGGCACGACCGCGATCCAAATCGCCTCGCAACTGGGCTCGCGCGTGATGGTGACGGCAGGTAGCGCGGAAAAGTGCCAGGCGTGCCTGGAGCTGGGCGCCGAGCGCGCGGTCAACTACCGCGACGAGGACTTTGTTGCCGCCGCCAAGGAATTTGGCGGCAAGGGCGTCGACGTCATCCTCGATATGGTCGGCGGCGATTACATCGAAAAGAACATCAAAGCCTGCGCGCCGGATGCGCGGATCGTCAATATCGCGTTCCTGCGCGGCGCCAAGGCGGAGGTGAATTTCATGCCGCTGATGCTCAAGCGCCTCACCCTGACAGGCTCGACGCTCAGATCACAATCTATTGAACGCAAAGGCGAAATTGCCCGGCAATTGCGAAAAACCGTGTGGCCGCTGATCGAGGCCGGGCGCGTCAAACCCGTGATTCACAAGGTTTTCCCGCTGAACGAAGCCCGCGCAGCGCACGAACTGATGGAATCAAGCGCACATATCGGCAAGATCATGCTGAATATCGGCGCCTAGGCCCGCGAAAAAAGTCACGATGAAGCTTTGACCCGGGGCCGAGCCTACGTTTATAAAGGCGCCGAGTTTTAACCGGAGTGCCATCCGGTCAATCCCTGATGTTCGAGAGGAAAGTGTTATGGCGCATCCATTGATGCCAAAGGGTACTGCCGTTTGGCTTGTCGATAATACGACGCTCACGTTCAAGCAGATTTCCGAATTCTGCGGCCTGCACGAGCTTGAAGTTCAGGCGATCGCCGATGGCGACGTCGCGGTCGGTATGCAGGGCCTGGACCCTGTCAAAGCCGGCGCGCTGACGGCCGAGGAGATCGAGCGCTGCGAGGCGGACACCAATGCGGTGCTGCAGATGGTGAAACCCAATATCCCGCAGCCGAAGGCCCGTCAGAAAGGCGCACGTTACACGCCGGTTTCCAAGCGCGGCGACCGCCCGAATGCCATTTCCTGGCTGGTGAAGAACTATCCGGAACTTTCCGATGCGCAGATTTCCAAGCTGATCGGCACCACCAAGCCGACCATTACGTCGGTCCGCGACCGCTCGCACTGGAACTCGGCCAACATCAAGGCGGAAAACCCGGTCGGTCTCGGCCTGTGTGCCGCCACCGATCTGGAAAAGGCCGTTGCCGTTGCGCGCGCCCGTGCCGGTACCGTTCATGGACCGAAGGCCGAAGCGCCCGCACCGGCAAGCGACGTGCCGATCGCGGCCCCGCCGCCGATGGACCTGCCGGAAGAAACGCCCGGCGAAAGCTGAGACACCGGTATACGAACGAAAAAACGGCCGATCCTAGATCGGCCGTTTTCCTTTGAAGGACTGAAAACGCCTTAGTGCGCTTTCAAGTATTCAATGACCGCCTTGCGATCTTCTTCGTCCTTGAGCTTCAGCGCCATGGTGGAACGCTGGCCGGTCTTATCCTTGGTGTACTTGCTCGGATCTTCGAGATACGCCATCAATTCGGCCTCGGTCCAGGTCCAGTCAGCGCCCTTGAGGCCCTTGTAGCGGTTGTATCCGTCCGCCGTACCGGCCTGACGGCCGACCACACCCGCCAGCGACGGGCCGACGCGGTGTTTGCCGGCTTCCAGCGTGTGGCACGCTTTGCACTTCTTGAATACGGACTCGCCGTCCGCGGCCGATGCCGTTCCCGGCACAACCGTGAACGCCAGCGCGCAGGACGTTAAACAACCAAAAACAACATTCTTCATCTTCATGATATCAAACCCTTGTTTACTCAAAACAGGACCAACCCAGCCCCCTCAGATCCGGCGCAAACCCTACCCTTTCACCCCAGCGATGAAAAGGATTCACACAGGAATCCGTGTGGTTCTCTCAACCCTTTAACAGTTTTTCGGTGCAGACTTCCTCGATGGCCGCCGTGAGCACGGTCATCGCCACCTTGATTTCGTCGACACTGGGCAACGTCGGCGCGATCCGGATGTTCCGATCGTGCGGGTCCTTGCCATAGGGATAGGTCGCCCCCGCCGGCGTGATCTTCACGCCCGCGTCGGCACAGCGGGCAATGACCTTGGACGCACAGCCGTCCAGCACATCGACGCTGACAAAATAGCCGCCTTCCGGCTTGGTCCAGGATGCAAGTCCGGTCCCGCCGAGGTTCTTTTCGAGCGCCTCGTCGACCGCGGCGAATTTCGGCGCCACAATCTCGGCGTGTTTCTGCATGTGCGCCAGAATGCCGTCCATGTCCTTGAAAAACCGCACGTGGCGAAGCTGATTGATCTTGTCGGGACCGATCATGGAAAAGAAAATCTTGTCCAGGTGATCCTTCACGTTGTCGGGACTGGATGCCATCACGGCGACACCCGCGCCGGCATGGGTAATCTTGGACGTGGAGCCGAACACGATGGCACGGTTCGGGTTCCCCGCTTTTTCGCAGGCCGTCAGGATATCGCTGAGGCTTGCCGGGCCGTTGCCGAGATGGTGCACGGCATACGCGTTATCCCACATGATACGGAAATCGGCAGCAGCGACCGGCATCGACGCCAGCGCCTCGACCGTTTCGTCGGAATAGGTCTCGCCCGACGGATTGGAATACTTGGGCACGCACCAGATGCCCTTGACCGAGGCATCTTCCGCCACCAGCGCGCGGATTGCGTCCAGGTCCGGGCCGTCCGGCGTCATTTCGACCGTGATCATCTCAATCCCGAGCCGTTCACAGATTGCGAAGTGCCGATCGTAGCCCGGCACCGGGCAGATGAACTTGGGCGCCTGTTCACGCCAGCTGCCCTCGCCTCCCGGCATGCCGAACATCATGGCGTTGGACAGCACGTCCCACATCATCGTCAGGCTCGAGTTGCCGCCGACGATCACGCGGTCCGGTTCGGTGCCGAGGAACTCGGCGAACAGACGGCGTGCTTCCGGAATACCGGCGAGCCCGCCGTAGTTGCGAAGATCGGTGCCGTCTTCACCCGTCGTTTCACCGGCCTTAACGATGTTCAGAAGTTCGTCAGCCAGATCGAGCTGCTCCGGCGACGGTTTGCCGCGGGTCATATCGAGGCTCAGGTTGCGGCCGCGGAGCTGCTCCATGCGTCCGGCGGCGTCCTTGTGACGTGTGCTTACTGCATCCTTGTCGGCTTGGGTCAGGTCCATTCTTCTCGTCCTTCCTGGTTCGTCATTCCACGTCGAGCGGGTAGTTCTGCGGCAGGCGGCCGCCGTCGCAGTACACCGTCTCGCCGGTCACATAGCTGGCATCCTCGGACGCCAGGAACACGCATACGGAGGCAATTTCATCGGGTTCGCCGGGACGGCCCAGCGGCGTCCGCGACAGCACGCGACGGCGCGCGGCGTCGTTGGCCATCATGGTCTTGCCCATCTCGGTCGCGATGGTGCCCGGGCCGACCGCGTTGACGCGAATGCCGTGCGGTGCCAGCGACAGCGCCATGGCCTTGGTCAACTGCAGCACACCGCCCTTGCAGACCGTGTAAGGCAACGCCGACGGGATCGCGACCACCGCGTTGATCGACGACATGTTGATGATCGCGCCGGAACCCTGCTTGACCATCTGGCGCCCCGCCGCCTGGCCAGCATAAAAGAACCCCGACAGGTTAACATCGAGCGTGTTGGTCCAGTCGTCTTCCGTCAGGTCCAAGAAATCCTTGGCCACCAGGATCGCCGCATTGGCCAGCATGACGTCGACCTGCCCGTAGGCGTCGACCGCAGCCTGTACCAGGTCATCACAATCGGACTTCTTCGAGACATCGCAGGCAAAATACATGGCTTCGCCGCCCTCGTTCCGGATCGCAGCGGCAACGCCCTCACCCTTGCCATCCTGAATGTCGGAAACGACGATCTTGGCGCCTTCGCGTGCAAACCGTCTTGCGCACGCCTCACCAATCCCCTGTGCCGCACCGGTGACGACGCAAACCTTGTCCTTCAAGCGCATGCCCATTCCTCCGCTATGTCGGGTTCGTCGCCCCGTATACCGGGACGTTCTCAATTACGGATCGTGTATAACATCCCTCTCGCGGTAAGGAAAAAGCCTAACAGCGTACTAGCCGTGAAAAATGCGCACATCAGACATGAACACCGGGCAGAATGCGAAACGCCCCGGCCATCTGACCGGGGCGTCCATGTCAAATTGATACTGGCTTTACTTGCGTGACGCACCGTAGCCCACATCATTGAGCGCCGCGGTGATCTCGTCCAGAATCACCGGGTCGTCGATGGTCGCCGGCATCTTCCATTCCTTGTTGTCGGCGATGGCCTGCATGGTGCCGCGCAGGATCTTGCCGGAACGGGTCTTCGGCAGGCGTTGCACCACGGTTGCCTGCTTGAAGGCGGCCACCGGGCCGATCTTCTGGCGGACAAGCTGCACCACGTCGGCGACGATTTCTTCCGGTTCCTTGGTCACCCCGGCCTTGAGCACGAGGAAGCCGAGCGGCAACTGTCCCTTCATCTGGTCGTCGACACCGATAACGGCGCACTCGGCCACGTCCGGATGCGATGCCAGTACTTCCTCCATGCCGCCCGTCGACAGGCGGTGACCGGCAACGTTAATGATGTCATCGGTCCGGGCCATGATGTAGACGTAGCCGTCTTCGTCGAACATGCCGGCATCCGCCGTCTTGTAATACCCCGGGAACTCCGCCAGGTACGCATCCTTGAAACGCTGGTCCGCGTTCCAGAGCGTCAACAGGCTCGACGGCGGCATCGGCAGCTTGACGCAGATGGCACCGATATCGCCCGTCGGTACGGGTTCGTGCGTTTCCTCGTGCAGGACCTGAACATTCCAGCCCGGCACCGGTTTCGTCGGCGAGCCCGGCTTGACCGGGTATTCGTGCAGCCCCAGGCAGTTCGACGCGATGGGCCAGCCGGTTTCGGTCTGCCACCAGTGGTCGACGACCGGCACTTTAAGCGTATCAATGGCCCAATTGAGGGTATCGGGGTCCGTCCGCTCACCCGCCAGGAACAGGGCCTTGAAGTTGCTCATGTCATATTTGCCGAGCAATTCGGCGTTCGGGTCTTCCTTGCGGATCGCACGGAATGCCGTCGGTGCCGTGAACAGCGTCTTCACCTTGTGGTCGGAAATCACCCGCCAGAACGCGCCCGCGTCAGGCGTACCGACCGGCTTGCCTTCATAGAGGATCGACGTGCAGCCATGCATCAGCGGCGCATAGACGATATACGAATGGCCGACGACCCAGCCGACATCGGATGCCGCCCAGTACACATCCCCGGGATCGGCGCCGTAAATATTTTTCATCGACCACTTCAGCGCCACCGCGTGGCCGCCGTTGTCCCGAACCACGCCCTTCGGCTGACCCGTCGTACCGGAGGTGTAGAGGATATAGAGCGGATGGTTTGATTCCACCGGGACGCAGTCGGCATGAGCCGCTGCCGCCTTGGCCTCTTCCCAATCCACATGGCGCGTCGCCGTCACGCTGGCGTCGCATTCCGGGCGCTGCTTGATGATGCAGACGTCGGGCTTGTGCTTGGCGATCTCGATCGCCTCGTTCAGAAGCGGCATGTACTCGATGACACGATTGACCTCGATGCCGCATGTCGCCGACATGATCGCTTTCGGTTTGGCGTCGTCGATCCGGACCGCCAGCTCGTTCGATGCGAAGCCGCCGAATACCACCGAATGAATAGCGCCTAGGCGTGCGCAGGCGAGCATCGCGATCGCCGCTTCCGGGATCATCGGCATGTAAATGACGACCCTGTCGCCCTTTTCGATGCCTTCCGACTTGAGCACATCGGCGACGCTTGCGACCTCATGCAAAAGTTCGGTGTAGGTGTATTTCCTGACGGTGCCACCTGTGACCGGGCTGTCGTAAATCAACGCCGTCTGATCGCCGCGGCCGCCCTCGACATGACGGTCGAGACAGTTGTAGCAGGTGTTCAGCTCGCCGCCGGCGAACCAGCGGTAGAAAGGCGCATTGCTGTCATCGAGGACTTTGTCCCACTTTTTCGTCCAGGTGATCGCTTCGGCGGCATCACCCCAGAACCCTTCCGGGTCCGCGATGGAACGGGCGTAGGCTTCTTCGAAAGCGTTGGTCATCTATGTCTCTCCCGGTACGGCGCATTCGGCTTGTCACCGCGCTCTTTAACTTGTCGAATGTCTTCGGCATTATGCAAAAAAACATATTCGCGTGCACGCAACAAACACGCGTTTGTCTGGGAGCAGCAGCATGAGCGACGTCAACATCTATGACATTGACCTGGATCAAACCCCGGCGAATTACACGCCCCTGTCACCGCTGAGCTTCATCCGCCGGACGGCGGCCGTGTACCCGAACGTGACGTCCCTGATCCACGGTAAACGACGCTATACGTGGGCTGAGACCTATGCCCGCTGTAAACGGCTGGGGTCCGCGCTTGCCAAGCGCGGCGTGAAAAAAGGCGATACGGTTGCCGTCATGGCGTCCAACACGCCGGAGATGTATGAGTGCGCGTTCGGCCCGGCGATGATCGGCGCGGTTGTCAACACGCTCAATGTTCGCCTCGATGGCGATATCATTGCCTTTTCTCTCAATCACGGCGAAGCAGACGTCCTGATCACGGACACCGAATTCTCGCCCACCATCAAGGTAGCACTGGAACAAATCGGCCGCGACATCCTGGTCATCGACATCGACGATCCGGAATACGACGGCGAGGGCGAGAAACTCGGCGAAATGGACTACGAGGCATTTCTCGCGACCGGTGACGAGGACCTGGATTGGGACCTGCCGGAAAACGAGTGGGAGGCGATCAGCCTCAACTACACCTCCGGCACCACCGGCGATCCGAAGGGCGTGGTCTATCATCACCGGGGCGCTTATCTGAACGCGACTTGCAACGTGCTCGGCTGGAACATGACGCACCATCCGGTCTACCTGTGGACGCTGCCGATGTTTCACTGCAATGGCTGGTGTTTCCCGTGGACCATTGCCGCGCTGGCCGGCACCAACGTCTGCCTGAGGCGGGTCAACGCCAAGGAGATCTTCGCCGCGATCGCGGATCATGGCGTTACGCACTTCTGCGGCGCACCGATCGTGCTTAACTTCGTGATCAACGCGACGGACGAGGAACGTCGCCCGTTCGAACACAAGGTCGACATCATGACCGCCGCCGCACCGCCGCCGGCGACGACGCTTTCACGCATTCAGGAACAGGGTTTCAGCGTGACCCATGCGTACGGGCTGACCGAAACCTACGGCCCCGCCGTGATGTGCGCCTGGAAGGAAGAATGGAACGACGAGCCGATTGAAAAGCAGGCATACCTCAAGGCGCGCCAGGGCGTGAAATACCACATGCTGGAAGACCTCTGCGTGATGGACCCTGAGACCATGCAGCCCGTCCCCGCCGACGGCGAAACCATGGGCGAGGTCATGTTCAAGGGCAACATCGTCATGAAGGGCTATTTGAAGAACAAAAAGACGACCGATTCGTCGCTTGCAGGCGGCTGGTTCCACTCCGGCGACCTCGGCGTTCTGCAGCCGGACGGCTATATCCAGCTCAAGGACCGGTCGAAGGACATCATTATCTCGGGCGGGGAAAACATCTCGTCGATCGAGGTCGAGAGCGTGCTGTTCAAACATCCCGATGTGATCTCGGCGGCCGTCGTCGCCAAACCCGACGACAAGTGGGGAGAAACACCGTGTGCTTTTCTGGAAATGAAGACTGGTTCGTCGGCCACGCCCGAAGACATCATTCAGTTCTGCCGCGACAACCTTGCGCACTACAAGTGCCCGAAGAACGTGGTCTTCACGGAGCTTCCGAAAACGTCCACCGGCAAGATTCAGAAATTCAAGCTGCGAGAGCAGGCCAAGGATATCTGAGATTGAACGACGCGGCTGCCCCGCACCAACGATGAGGGGCGTCGAGAACGCCTTCACTCAAAAAAACAACAAGGCCGCCCCTCGCGGGTCGCGGCCTTGTTTGTTTTCAGATTTTCATCGGGGGCCTCAAGCGGCGCCCATACTCAATAATTCGTCTTTGATCTTCAACTTCTGCTTTTTGAGTTCGTGAATGGCAATATCGTCAGGAAGGGATTTCTTTTCTTCTTCTTCGATCAGGTCCTCCAGGTCATGATGCTTCGTCATCAATGCATCAACCCGCTCCGATTTTCCCATCGTAACGTCCTCCTTTTCTGATTTTGAATTACGTTCCCAACTCCAATTATCACTCCCAGTCGAGTGTAATGTTACCGTAAACATGCCCGAATTGCCACATGTAACCGGTTCACTTCTGCCCCCTTTTCAACCATTGTTACCCATGCAGATATCGAGGCCACGGGCGGTCCGCATCCGAGAACCGTTCAAATTCACGGGCTTAGCCTTTCCAACGACCTCGTCCAGCGCCACATCGCGGATTCCGCCGTCCCAGAAAGACACCATCCGCCCGCTCGCGCCTTGGGCCAGAAGATCAACCGCATGCACCCCGAACGACGATGCCAGCGCCCTATCGAAGCTTGAAGGCGTGCCGCCGCGCTGCACATGCCCCAGCACCGTGACCCGGGTATCCGCCCCCGTCGCCTCGTGGATTTCCTCGCCCAAGCGATGACCGACACCGCCATATACCTTGCTGCCGGACTGTTCGATGAAATGTGCCTCGCCGCCGATCGGTTTGGCCGCTTCCGCACAGACGATCAGGGCATGATTACGCCGTTCGTGCAGCAGGATATCGCGAAGCTTCGTCGCGATGGCACCGATGTCATAAGGAATTTCCGGAATCAGGATCACGTCGGTACCGCCGGCAATACCCGCGCTCAAAGCAATATGCCCAGCCTGGCGCCCCATGGTTTCCATGATCATCACCCGGTGGTGGCTTGCGGCCGTCGGCTGCAGGCGGTCCATCGCCTCGGTGACGACACCGACGGCGGTGTGAAATCCAATCGCGAATTCCGTCATCGGCACATCGTTATCGATGGTTTTAGGAATACCGATAAACGGCACCTCCGCCAGCTCCATCAGACCGTGTAGGATACGCATCGACCCGTCGCCACCGATTCCGATCAGGCCATCGATGCCAAGGGTGTGGATCGCCTCGACGACCTCGCCGGAGCGATCCCGCGATGATCCGTCCCCCAGCGGGTAATCGAACGGATTCCCCTTGTTCACGGTGCCCAACATGGTGCCGCCGCTCCTGAGCACAGACCCGGAAAATAGGTCGAGGCCGAGGTTCAACGTACGGGGCGGCCGTGCCAGCAGTCCTTCAGTACTGTCGAGGATACCGACCACTTCGGCACCATAGCCGTGGACGGACCGTTTCACGACGGCACGGATCGCGGCGTTGAGGCCGGAACAATCGCCGCCACTCGTCAGCACACCGACCCGTTTCATGTTATACTGCGTCAGCCGAACCTCCTATTGCGGGCGGGTAGATTATGGTATCCATTATGAGATCATATTAGTCCTCTGAGTACCATGAACGACACCGATATAGATTCACTTAGAAAACAGTTAGACGACCTTCAACTGGAGCACCGCGATTTGGATGACGTCATCGACCATCTGATTGAAACGCGGCCGTTCGATCAGCTGCAGATTCAGCGCCTGAAAAAGCGCAAGCTGTCGCTCAAGGACCAAATCAGACAGCTGGAAAGTCAGCTTTTACCGGATATCATCGCCTAGATTTCAGGCGTTTTTGAGCAAATCCCGATCCGCGGTGCGAATCGACGCCTCGGAGGAGCTTCCGACGCTCAATTCCGCGACGCCGGTGGAGATTTTCGGCGATATGGTCTCACCCGCCTCATTGAACGGATGCGCCGCCACGGAGTTGACGATCCCCGCCGCGCGTTCGCGTGCCATCTGGGCACCGGCGCCGAGCAGAATGACGGCGAAATCGCTGCCGCCCAGACTGCCGAGAACATCCGTCGGCTGGAGCGTCCGGGAAATGCCATTGGCGACATGAACCAGATAACGGTCAAGTGCATCTCGCCCGTATCGACGACGCACATCCTCTGCGTTGGCGACATGCAGCAGCGCAATCGACGGCATCGCCGCCAGATCCCCTAAGTGGTTAAGAACATGATTGAGTTCGCGAACGAATTCGCGACGGCCGGGTACTGGCAGGAACGAATGCCGGGCCAGATCTTCCCGCAGGTTCTGCTCACGCTCGTGCGCCATCTCAAGCTGGCGGCGCAATGGCTCGATCTCGGCCGCGAGGCTGTCCAACACCTTTTGCGCCGCAGGCGTGATCTCGGCCGCTAGGCCGTTTACTTCGAACGCGTCCTGCTCTCTTGGGCGCTCGTCCTCTGCGCCTTCGTGCTGGTGTTCTTCATGGTGCTCCCGCCCGGCATTGCTGCCTGACTGGTTTTGAACGGGCGCAATCCCCTGGGCACGGTTAACGTCCATAGACTTAACCCCCACTTTTACATACGCCAGAGTATAGCACACATGGTTAACGGAGTGTTGACGATCCCCTTGCGCTGGCCGCCGCCGGACCTATAATGCCGCGCTTTCCCGCCCCAGCCACGAGGGAGAGTATCAGATGGCGGCGCAACAGAATCCAGACGTCGGGATCATCATGGGAAGCCAGTCCGACTGGGAAACCATGAAGAACGCAGCGGACACGCTGGACGCCCTCGGCGTCGCATATGAAACCCGAATCGTCTCCGCGCACCGTACTCCGAAACGGCTTTACGAGTATGCCGAGACCGCCAAGGAACGCGGCCTCAAGGTCATCATCGCGGGCGCCGGCGGAGCTGCGCACCTGCCCGGCATGGCCGCCGCCATGACCACGCTGCCGGTGTTCGGTGTGCCCGTCGAAAGCAAGTCCCTCAAGGGCATGGACAGCCTGCTCTCCATCGTCCAGATGCCGGGCGGCGTACCGGTCGGCACGCTCGCCATCGGCCGCGCCGGTGCCATCAATGCGGCACTGCTTGCGGCATCGGTCGTTGCCCTCGGCGATGCCGACGTGGACCAGGCCCTGCAGCAATGGCGTCAGGCACAAACCGACGCCGTGGCGGAAGCACCGAAAGACGATGCCTGATAACCAGATGAAGAACACCCACCCGCTGGCACCCGGCAGCACCATCGGCATCATGGGCGGCGGCCAGCTTGGCCGCATGACGGCGCTTGCTGCCGGTCAGCTCGGCTACAAGTGCCATATCTTCTGCCCGGACGAGGACAGCCCCGCTTCGCAGGTCTCTGCCGCGACCACAGTCGCGGCCTATCACGACGTCGACGCGCTCAAGTCCTTTGCCGAGAAAGTCGACGTGGTGACGTTCGAGTTCGAGAACATTCCACACGAGAGCGTGCAGCTTCTGGCCGAGCATGCGGTCGTCCGGCCCGGCTGGAAAAGCCTCGCGACAGCCCAGGACCGGCTGGTCGAAAAGGAATTCATCAACAAGATCTCCCCGACGACACCGTTCCGGCGTGTGACCTCGCCCGCCGAACTGGAAGCCGCCGCCAACGAAATCGGCCGCCCCGCCGTGCTCAAGACCGCACGCATGGGCTACGACGGCAAGGGTCAGGTATTCATTGCTCCCGATTGCGATTTCGAGGCCGCGTGGGCGGAAATGGGTGCCGATATCGGCATCCTCGAAGCTTTTGTGGACCTCGCACGGGAAATCTCGGTCATTGTCGCGCGCTCGCCGGGCGGTGGCTGGGCGACCTACCCGCCGGTCGAAAACCGTCATGTGAACCACATTCTGGACACCACTATCGCGCCCGCCGTGATGTCGCCTGAGATGGCCAAAGAAGCCGTCGATATCGCCCATGCCATCGCCGACGGGCTCGACCTCGTCGGGCTTTTGGCTGTTGAGATGTTCATCACCCGCGCCGGCAAGGTGCTCGTCAACGAGATCGCGCCCCGGCCACACAATTCAGGTCACTGGACCATGGATGCCTGCCCGACCAGCCAGTTTGAACAGTTCGTGCGCGCCGTCTGCGGCCTGCCGCTGGGTGACGTGACGCCGCACCACGACGCAGAAATGAAGAACCTGATCGGTTCTGCTGTGCGGGGCTGGGCGGACCTGATGGCCGACGCCGGCGCGCGCCTGCATCTTTACGGCAAGAAGGAAATCCGCGAAGGCCGCAAGATGGGCCACGTCAACCGGATCTATCCGCGCGGGCACTGGAAGTGACGTCGAAAACGTCATCCTGAACTCGGTTCAGGATCCATATTCGCTGAAATTTCATGGGCCCTGAATCAAGTTCAGGGCGGCGGTCTTCCAGCAAGCGTCACATCACGCTCTGACGCAGCCCTTCCTCGATATCGCTCATGGAAAGCCGGTTCTGCTTGAAGGTCTCGAGCAGTTCGATCTCGACCACGACGGAGGGTTCGAGCTCGGCCATGATGAGGCCGCGAACGAAGCTGATCAGCTCCTGCGACTGGCCCGGATAGACGAACAGGTTGGTGATCAGCTCTCGACGGATCAGCGGCGGGAACTTGATGACCTCGACCGCCAGCAGCTTCTTGACCTTCATCGGAATGCGCGGATTGCCGAAGATGCGATCGAGACAGAAGCTGTAAATCCCGAAATCGAGCTTGCCGGCAACGGCTTTGGTAAACTCGTTGAATTCATCCAGAAATGCCGGCGCCGAAATCTTATTTTCGAGCATCTGGCGCACCACACCGAGGAACGCCCGGTAACGGAGCCGGGCCGGCGAGAGCTTGTCACCCAGTTCGGCCTCGATCGCCTTGATCTCGGCTTCACGGAAGGAATTCTCCAGAATGTGCTTGGCCGACTTGGTGACGACCGGGTCAAGCGCCTGCGCTTCGATCAGCTGGAACAGACGTTCGTACGAGCGCCGCTGCTTACGGCTGATCCCACCGGAGCGGCCGAGCGGCAGGAGCGCCGCCTGCGCCACCAGGGGGTCTCTCGAGAAGATCGTCGCGACCGCCGCGGCCGCCGCATTCCCCATGTCGTTTTCGCGGAAATCGTCGGTAATCACGAACCGGCTGCCGTCATGCACGGTCAGATACCGCCCGAGTTTGGAACAGGCCAGAAAATGATCCGCCAGGTCAGGCTGAACCGGTGTACGTTGCGACTGCGCGAGCGCCATGGGCATCTCCGAAAAACCGGGGAAATCATAGCCGAGGCGCCCGGGGGATGCGAGTCCTCGTGCGGAATCTCTTAATCCGCCTCAAAAAGCGGAAATCCGGGGTTTTATGCGGGCCCGGAATCGATTCGGGGCGATTCTCTCGAGGGCGCATCGACGCACCCGAACGCTCACAAAACCGTGTTCGCGCGTGACTCGCACTCGGCCACGAACAGACCCATATTACGTGTAGCGATGGGATAAACCTCGCGGCCGGAATCCCCCCTTTCCGGCCTCGCGCATACTCATAGCGCGATCTCACCCCTGATTGCGGGGCACGGTCCAAACGGCCGTGCCCCGTTTTCTTTTCGGATCAAGCCGTGCGTTTGAGAATACGGAACGGATTCGGCAGGCGGCCCAGGCTTTTCTTGAAGCGCGCCTGATAGCCCGGGATCTTAAGCACGTCGGAGATACGCCGATCGAGGTAACCCCACGTGTCGACGCTGCCTTCTGAATTGTCGGCATGCCAATACAGCGCCGTTGTCGTATAGACCGGGAACAACAGACCGCGCTTGGTGTAGTAATTGAAATCGGTCGCGTCATCGCCTGCGGCATACCAGATGCGGTTGCAGGTCTCCCACGCCAGCCGGGCCGCCAGTGCCTTGTGCGTCGGCAGCGCCAGATAGGCCAGAAGGCGGCGATGCGCTTCCTTGTAGGGCGCACAGGCCTCGATCCTTGCCCGCACCCCCGCGGTCACGCGCTCGCGGATCTTCATGTTCGCAAGATCCTGCTTTTCGAGAGCCCCAAGCATCTTGCGGTCAAAATAATCCGACGCATGCGCGGCCATGTCGGCCATGCCGTCCGGAAATGCGCGGTAGGCGGCACCCTCGCCTAGGTTGGCGTCCGCCTCACCCGCTTGTAACGCTGTTTCGGTCCAGCCATCGAACGCCACATGCGGCAGGGTTGCTTCCAGCATCGTGTCACGCAGTTCGGTCTGCCCGCTCCGGGCGCGTTCGTGTACGCTGTCTTTGCTTGCTTTGGCCATCGTTGCCTCCTGAAGCGCGAATCCTAGCTTATTCCGGTGCTTTCGTCATTTCCTCAACGTATCCGAAGCTGGCGAGATCGGTCATCCGCATCGGATAGAGAATGCCGTCCAGATGATCGCATTCATGCTGGACGACACGGGCGTGGTAGCCCTCGGCCTCGTATTCCAGCGCGTTTCCATCCAGATCAAGCGCGTTTATGCGAATATGCCGGGGCCGGGCCACCCGTCCGGCCATGCCGGGCAGCGACAGGCAACCTTCGACACCCTCTTCCAGCGCATCGTCCTGCACCGTGATTTCGGGGTTGATCAGCGCCGTCAGCGGATGCCCCTCACCGTCGTCTGTACGCCCCTCCGGCACCATGTAGATCACCAGTCTCAGGGGCACATGGACCTGCGGCGCGGCAAGCCCGATCCCCGGTGCATCGCGCATGGTATCGACCATATCGGCCACCAGACGCCGGATTTCCGGGTCGCGGGGGTCGGAAACCGGCTCGGCAATGCCCATCAGGGCCGGATGCCCCATGCGCGCGATCTTCAGAACCGCCATTTTTCCTTCCTTTTCAAGCGCATCACGAATCCTGAATTGCTGAAAAAATAACGCATTTCGCCCTTCACAGGGCCGAAAAGCTTTGATATAAGGCCCGTCACTCGCGGGGATGGCCTCGCGAACAAGGCCTTTGTGCCCTAATGTGTAGTTAGTTGGAAAGAGACAGACACCCGTGCAAGTCACCGTTCGTGATAACAATGTCGATCAGGCCCTGAAGGCGCTCAAGAAGAAAATGCAGCGCGAGGGCATCTTCCGTGAAATGAAACTGCGCCGTTCGTACGAAAAGCCGTCCGAACGCCGTGCGCGCGAAAAGGCCGAAGCCGTCCGCCGCGCCCGCAAGCTCGAGCGCAAGCGCATCGAGCGCGAGGGTTTCTAAGCACGACCCTTCGACCGTCCCTTCGGGGATGCCGGACATGACGAACCGCCCGAGACTTTCCCCGGGCGGTTTTTGTCGTGTTTGGGGACATGATTTCGACGTCCCTGCATAACAGCCCGATATCGACGCCACGCGGCGCCTCGGATAAAAGAACTCATGAAGCGCGCCCAAAAGCCCCTCTCGCTTGCCGAATTCACGATGATGATCGCGATGATGATCTCGATCGTGGCGATGGCGACGGACATCATGCTGCCGGCGCTGGGCGTCATTGGCGATGAATTGCGCGTTGCCGATCCGAATGACGCACAGCTCATCATTTCGTCCCTGTTTGTCGGTTTCGCCGTCGGGCAGCTTTTTGCCGGCCCCCTGTCCGACAGCATCGGCCGCAAGCCGACGATTTATGCCGGTTACGTGGTCTTCGTGATCGGCTGCGTTCTGTCGGTCATGGCGGGCAACCTGGAAACCATGCTGGCCGGACGCGTCCTGCAGGGGCTAGGCGCGGCACCGGCGCGTGTCATCACGGTCGCCATCGTGCGCGACAGTTACGAAGGCCGCCCCATGGCGCGCGTCATGTCCATCGTCATGGCGGTGTTCATCCTGGTGCCTGCCATTGCGCCCAGCATCGGTCAGGGGCTCATTCTCGCCTTTCCATGGCAGTCGACGTTCATCTTTCTGGCGCTAAACGCCGTTCTCTGTTTTGTCTGGTTCGGGCTCAGGCAGGCCGAGACGCTTCTGCCCGAACATCGCCGGCCTTTCTCGGTTACCGCTATCCTGAGCGGCATCCGTGTCTTTTTCGGCTATCGGGCGGCCGTCGGCTATACCGTGAGCGCCGGCATCGTGTTCGGCGCGTTCATCGGCTATCTCAGCTCCGCCCAGCAGATTTTCCAGACGACATATGACCTCGGCGAGATGTTCCCGATCTACTTCGGCATCGCCGCGCTGGCCATCGGCGCGGCGTCGGTCACCAACTCGAAACTCGTGATGAGGCTCGGCATGCGATACCTGAGCCATCGCGGGCTGATTGGTGTGACGTTCCTCGGCGCGGCATTGCTGATCCCGGCAGCCGTGCAATGGCAGGGCGTGCCCCCGCTTTGGATGTTCATGGCATGGCTGCTGCCGACGTTCTTCTGTGTCGGCATCCTGTTCGGCAATTTCAACGCGCTGGCGATGGAGCCGTTGGGACAGATGGCCGGCCTGGGCGCGGCACTAGTCGGCGCCCTGCAGTCGTTCATCTCGATCCCGCTCGGCTGGGCCGTCGGCAACTTCTATGACGGCACCGTGCTGCCGCTGGTCGGCGGCTTTGCGCTGCTGGGTGCCATGTCGCTTCTGATGATGACCTGGACCGAGCGGAAGGCCGCCACGAGGCCCGCATAAAAAAACCGCCCGGCGAAACCGGGCGGTTTTTGGTTCGATCTGTCGGCCGCCTATTCCAGCGAACCGACGATGTCTTCCGTCATCTCCTTGGCATCACCGAACAGCATGATCGTGTTGTCCGCATAGAACAGCGGGTTGTCGACCCCGGCATAGCCTGGGCTCAGCGAGCGCTTCACGAACAGCACGGTTCCCGCTTTCTCGACATCCAGGATCGGCATACCGGCGATGGGCGACGACGGGTCGGTCTTGGCGACCGGGTTCGTCACGTCGTTGGCGCCGATGACATAGGCGACGTCGCAGGTCGAGAACTCGTGGTTGATCTCTTCCAGCTCGAACACCTCGTCATAGGGGACATTGGCTTCGGCCAGCAGCACGTTCATGTGCCCCGGCATACGGCCCGCCACCGGGTGGATGGCGTATTTGACCTCGATCCCCTCTTCCTTGAGCTTGTCGGCCATTTCGCGGACTGCGTGCTGTGCCTGGCCGACGGCCATGCCGTAGCCCGGCACGATAATCACCTTGGATGCGTTGCCCATGATGAAGGCGGCATCCGCCGCGGCGCCGGCCTTGGCCTGCTTGTTCGGGTCGTCCGTGACACCCGGTCCGCCACCGCTGTCGCCGCCGAAGCCGCCCAGCAGCACGTTGAAGATCGACCGGTTCATGCCTTTGCACATGATGTAGCTGAGGATCGCACCCGATGAGCCCACCAGCGCGCCGGTGATGATCAGCGCCGGGTTGGCCAGCGTGAAGCCGATACCGGCCGCCGCCCAGCCCGAGTACGAGTTCAGCATCGACACCACGACCGGCATGTCCGCACCGCCGATTGGAATGATGATCAGGAAGCCGATGGCGAACGACAGGATCAACAGCGCCCAGAACGCGGCGTAGCTTTCCGTGCGGCAGAAGTAGACCAGCAGCGCCAGCATCGTCAGCGCCACCACCAGGTTCAGCAGATGCTGGCCCGGGAACGTGATCGGATTGCCCGACATGATCCCACGCAGCTTGGCGAAAGCGATCACCGAGCCCGAGAACGTGATGGCGCCGATGGCCATGCCGAGACCCATTTCGATCAGGCTGCCCGCGGGCAGCGATCCGGCGGACCCGATGCCGTAGGCTTCCGGGTGGTAAAGCGCGGCCAGCGCCACGAACACCGCCGCCATACCGACCAGCGAGTGGAACGCCGCGACCAGTTCCGGCAGCGCCGTCATCTCGATCTTCTTAGCGACCACGGTACCGACACCACCGCCGATCAGGATCGCAACGGCAATCCAGCCGTAGGATTCCACGTCCGGATGGGCGATGGTCGTCACGATGGCGATGACCATGCCGATGATGCCGAACAGATTGCCCCGGCGTGAGGTTTCAGGATGCGACAGCCCCTTCAGTGCAAGAATGAAGAGGATCGCTGAGATAAGGTAAAGATACCCGACAGTTGCTCCGCTCATGTTCCCTCTCCCTTACTTCTGCTTCTTTTTGAACATGGCGAGCATGCGCTGGGTCACGATGAAGCCGCCGAAGATATTGACCGACGCCAGCAGCACCGCGAAGAACCCCATGACCTTGGAAAAGTCGACGAGCGCCGGCCCGACGGCCAGCAGGCCGCCGACGATGATCACCGACGAAATCGCGTTGGTGACGCCCATCAGGGGCGAGTGCAGCGCCGGCGTCACGTTCCAGACCACGTGGTAGCCGACGAAACACGCCATCACGAAGATGGTGAACAACGACAGGAAGTCACTGCCGCCCGTTGCCGCCGCCGTATCGCCGGTGGCGACGACGACCTGTGTCGCCGAATGCGCGAGATCGCCCGCCTGTTGGGCGAGTTTCTCAAGGCCCGTGGCCAGTTCGGCCGCCTTATCTGCAAGGGTCGCTTTATCCATGATCAGGCCCCTTTCTCGTCTTCGGTTTTAGCGTCTTCGTCTTTTTTCGCCGCTTTCGGCTTGGCTGCCGGTTTCTTGGCACCAAGCGCTTCAGACACCCGATCGGAGACGATCTTGCCGTCCTTGCACACCATGGTGCCCTTGACGGTGTCGTCTTCCTCGTCGAATTCGAAGGTGCCCTTCTCCTTGTCGAAGTGCGGCGAGACGAAATTGAACAAGTTCTTGGCGAACAGCGCCGATGCGGTTTCCGCAAGGCGGCTCGGCAGATTGAGCCGGCCGTCGATGATCACGCCGTTCTTGGTCGTCGTGACCTCTCCCGGCTTGGTCAGCTCGCAGTTGCCGCCGGCTTCGGCCGCCATGTCGACGATGACGGCGCCCGACTTCATGGCCTCGACCATATCCTTGCTGATCAGCTTCGGTGCCGGACGGCCGGGGATCAGCGCCGTGGTGACGACGATGTCCTGCTTCGGCAAATGTTCGCGCACCTTCTGTTTCTGTTTCTCGAAATACTCCGGCGGCATTTCCTTGGCATAACCGCCCTCGGTTTCCGCCTCTTTCTCCATTTCCGGATCGACTTCCAGGAACTTGCCGCCCAGCGAGGCCACCTGTTCCTTGGTCGCGGGCCGGACGTCAGTCGCGGAAACGGCGGCGCCCAGACGCTTCGCCGTGGCGATGGCCTGAAGACCGGCAACGCCGACACCCATGATGAACGCACGTGCCGGCGGCACGGTACCCGCCGCCGTCATCATCATCGGCATGGCCCGGCCGTAAAGCTCGGCGGCGTTCAGAACCGCTTTGTAGCCCGCCAGGTTGGCCTGCGAGGACAAAATATCCATCGACTGCGCGCGGGAGATGCGCGGCATCAACTCCATTGCGAAACCGGTCGCGCCGGACTTGGCAAGAACATCAATCCCTTCGGGTTCGGTCAGCGCCGAGAGGTGAGCGCATACGACCTGCCCTTTGGAGAGCTTACCGCTTTCGGTCTTGTTCGGCGGGGTGATTTTCCAGACCATCCCGGCGTCCTTGACGGTCGCGGCGAAGTCCTTGGCGATCGACGCACCTGCGTCCTTGAAGGCGTCATCCGAAATCGACGCACCCTCGCCTGCACCGGATTCGACCACGACCTCGCACCCGAGCCCGGTCAGCTTTCCGATCACCTCGATGGACGCTGCAACACGGTCTTCACCGGGTGCGCGTTCCTTGGGTATCGCAATTTTCATGGCATCCTCTCTCCGAAACGAACTTTTTCTTTTCGCAACCAAGCACCGCGTCGAGGCGGCGACGGTCATAAGCAGTTATGACGGTTGCGGGATATATGCGCAAGTGGCACTCCGAACCGACCTTATCAAGACATATACCGCAAATTTCTGCGGCTGCGATCATTATATTCAATAAATCGCATATGTACACCTATCTGGTATACCTAATCTGGTATACCAGATGATTCGCCGATGAATCAATCCGCATTCCCGCTCGTTCAGCGGCGTTGCCAGCGAACGATCCCGGCCCTAGAAATAGCGGTGACAGCAGGAGGCTCGCATGGACGGCTTAGTGAACATCATCACGATTCGAAACGGCGAGCGGGTCGAAAACACCTTCCCGGCGGAAGAATTCGAACGCCGCCTCGCACTTTTACGCGCGCATATGGCCGCGGAAAACATCGATGTGGCGCTATTCTCGTCCTACCAGAACATCAACTACTACTGCGATTTCCTGTTCTGCCATTTCGGGCGCTTCTATGCCCTCGTCGTCGACCAGGAAAACCAGACATCCGTCAGCGCCAATATCGACGGCGGCCAGCCATGGCGCCGCACGGTCGGCGACAACCTGATCTATACCGACTGGACCAGGGACAACTACTTTCGGGCGCTGCAGAAGCTGATCAAGGATGGCGGCCGTGTCGGCATCGAATTCGACAACATGACACTCCAGAACATGGAAAAGTTGAAGGCTGCCTTCCCGAAGACCGAATTCGTCGACATCGCAGGCGCCTGCATGCGCATGCGCATGGTCAAGTCAGCCGCCGAAATCGACCTGATCAAGCATGGCGCCAATGTTGCCGACATCGGCGGTGCAGCGTGCGTTGAAGCCGTCGCCCCCGGGGTGCCGGAGCACGAGGTCATGATCGCGTCGACGGACGCGATGGTCCGGGAGATCGCGAAACGGTTCCCGCATTCGGAAATTCGCGACACCTGGACCTGGTTCCAGAGCGGCATCAATACCGACGGCGCACATAACCCGGTCACCACACGCAAGATCGAACGCGGCGACATCCTGTCGCTCAACTGCTTCCCCATGATCGCTGGGTATTACACGGCGCTGGAACGCACGCTGTTCTGCGAAGAGGTGTCGGACGCGCACTTGAAATACTGGCAGATCAACGTCGAGGTGCACGAGCGTGGTCTCGACCTGATCAAGCCCGGCGCGCGCTGCTGCGACATCGCCAATGAACTGAACGAGATCTACAAATCATACGGCGTTTTGAACCGGCGCACCTTCGGCTACGGGCATTCGTTCGGCGTCCTGTCGCACTATTACGGCCGTGAAGCGGGACTGGAACTGCGCGAGGACATCGAAACCGTGCTGGAGCCCAACATGGTGGTTTCGATGGAACCGATGATCATGATCCCGGAAGGTGAGCCAGGCGCCGGCGGCTACCGCGAGCACGATATCCTGGTCGTGACGGAGAGCGGTGCAGAGAACATCACCGGCTTCCCGTACGGCCCGGAGCACAACATCATCAAGGCCTGAAGATCAGTCCGGCCGCTTGGCGATCATATCGATTTCGACGAGTGCATTCCTGGCGAGACCGGTGACACCGACACAGGTTCGCGCCGGCAGGCGATCCGCCGGGAAATAGCTTTTGTAGACGTCGTTCATGTCTTCGTAGTCGCGCTCGAAGTGCGTGATGAAGACACGGGCAGACAACACGTGCTCGAGTCCGAGACCGAGTTCGCCAAGCACGATAACGAGGTTGTCCATCACCCGGCGCGTCTGTGCCGCAACGCCGCCGGGCAGCGGTGCGCTGTCATCGTCAGGATCCGTCGGCATCTGACCGGTGAGCTGGACCCAGCCGTCGCATTCGACGGCATGCGAAAACGGCGCGACGTGCGTCGGCGCCGCAGCGAAGTTGTGAAAGATCGGTCCCGCCATATTGTCCCCCTCGACGTTTTAAACGGATTCCGCCGGACTAGCTCTTGCGCTCGACGTCGTCTTCACGAAGCACGCTCGAGCGCTTGTCCGAATGGGATTTGAAATCGTTCCTCAGCTCGTCGACCAGCTTGTCGATCTGCTCGATCTTGCCAAGCCCCGCCTTTGTCAGTTCGTTCTCGTCCAACTGCGTCAGATAAAGCCGGAATCCCTGGGTATGATATTGAACCGCATTGAGATAATCGGTCACCGACCGGGCGCGGCGCATGTACGCCTGATGCACGCTACGCAGACTATTGACGAGAATTTTCATGATCGCGCGCAGGAAGGGATCCGATTTCGCAAGTTTCTGTTCCAGCGTTTTCGCCGGAATCTCGACGACGACGGTCTCTTCCTTGGCGACCGCGAAAGCCATGCGCTTGGACCCGTCGATGATCGCCATCTCGCCGAACAGTTCGCCCGGGTTCAGCACCGCAAGTTCGACCTGTTCACCTTCGACCATCTTGTAAATGCCGATCTGCCCGCTTTCCACAATGAACGCGGCATCGCCGGGATCGCCATCGCGAAACAGAACATCCCCCTCGGGGAGAAACTTTTTCTTTGAACCGCCACCTTCGACGAACATCGGTTATTCCTCAAGAAGCACTAAAATTTAATCTAATCAAAGCCTTCGCCCGCCACAAGCAGACCCGTCACACGGGATCGGGGATGCCCGCTTCCGCCAACGCGTTCGACTGCCGTTTCGCCAGCTCTCCGACATCGAACCCTTCAATCAGTTCGTGGAATGTACGGTGCCAGTTGATCTCCGCGGCAAGGTGCGTAAACACACTGCCGAGCCCGATCGCGGCCCGGTCCATCAGCACGAACTCGCGCGGCGGCGTGACACCGCCGACCTCCTTGAGCTGCCCGTGCACCTTGGCGGCGACACCTGCACCGTACTGTACGCCGCTTTTTTCCTGGATCGTCTGCACCTTGTCTTCCAGAAGCGGAGCATACAGGAACTCGGCCCATTGATTGAGGATGCCGATGACCTTCTTGTCGAGATTCCGGAACCCCCATGTTTCATAGGCGTGCACGGCCAGGTCCTCGTCGTCGTTCAGCAGTGCGAAATAAAGATCGATGACCGCACCGACGAAAGCCGCCGGGAAGATCCGGATGCAGCCGTAATCCAGCAGATTGATCGAACCGTCGTTGCAGGAACTGTAGTTGCCGAGGTGCGGATCGCCATGGATGACCCCGTACTTGTAGAACGGCACATACCAGGCACGGAACATGCTGAGCGCCAGTTTATTGCGCATCTCAAGCGGCGCTTCGCGGCTGTCGAGTAGCGGTTCACCGTCAAGCCACGTCATGGACAGCAGGCGCTTGGTGGAAATGTCAGGCAACGGTTCAGGCACATGCACGCAGTCTTCGCCGGCCAGCATATGGCGGTAGAGCTGCATATTCATCGCCTCGCGCTCGTAATCCAGTTCTTCGCGCAGGCGTTCGGAAAGCTCGAGATGGATTTCGCTCGGATCGATCGACTTGTCGTAGCGGCGATAGAGCGAGAACACGAACTTCAGCTGCTTGAGGTCCGCTTCGACCGCCGAAGACATATCCGGATACTGAATCTTGCAGGCGAGGTCCCGGCCGTCGAGCGACACCGCACGGTGCACTTGGCCCAGCGACGCCGCCTTGCACGCCTCGTGCTCGAATTTTTCGAAGCGTTTCTGCCAGCCGGCCCCCAGTTCCGCCGTCATCCGCCGCTTGACGAACGCCCAGCCCATCGGCGGCGCGTTGGTCTGTAGCTTGATCAGTTCCTTGGTGTATTCCTCTGGCAGGACATCCGGCACCGTCGAGAGGATCTGCGCGACCTTCATCAGCGGCCCCTTGAGGCCGCCGAGCGCCATCTGGATCTCCCGGGCGTGTTCCGCCTTGTCCAGCTTGATCCCGAACACGCGGCCGCCGACGGCCTTTGCCGCGACACCGCTGACGGCGCCACCAACCCGCGCATAGCGGCGGACCCGGCCGCCAAAACTGTTGTCTTCGCTCATAGGGCGCGCTGCGCTCCGTTTCCCAGTGCTCAACTCTTGCTGCCGAGCCCCTCATCGGCCAGCCAGGCGGCGATATCCTCGGCCACCCGCTTCCAGCCGGTTTCCAGCATCATCCCGTGCCCCATACCCTGATATATATGGGCGCTCTGGCCGCAAATGGAACCCGTCCAGTGTACATGCGCGGGCGGGATCAGCGGGTCGTTACCGGCGCCGATAACCTTGACCGGCGTCCCCCAGACCGCCATCACGTTCGGCAGATACGGCGCGTACAAACCGGCGACAGCGAGCCGGCTCTCCGACTGGAACCGGCCGATATAGCGCTCCGCCACGGACATCGGCACCGCATCCGAGAAAAGCGCCGCGTGCAACGTGTCGGCACTGGCAATATTGCCCGCGTGGACCGCAGCGACATCCATCGCCAGCGACGGGTTCGACAGCAGAAGCTGCATCGCCGGCGCCGCCAAACCGGTCGGCGGCACGGGCGCCATCAGCAGCAGTGCCGAAATATCCCGCGCCTCGGCCACGCGCCACGCAAGGTAGCCGCCCATGGAATGGCCGACGACGACAGGCGGCACATCGAATGCGTCGACGGCGGCGAGAACCGCGTCCAGATAATCGCCGAGCGTAAAGTCCTGCAGTTGCTCATAGTCCGGGCGGCCGCGCCGACCCGGCAGGTCGATGGCCGACGCGTCGAAGCCCGCGTCGGCGAACCACGGCAGGAAGAATTCGTCCCAGCACCATGCGCCGGCAAATGCGCCGTGAATGAACAGGAGCGGCGGCGCGCCGTTGTGATTTTTAGGTTCTCTGGAGACGATATGAACGTCCATACCGCCCTCGTTCATGCAGGGATGTCCTTTTCCAGCTCGTCGATGAAACCGGAAATGACGTCGAGACCGAGGTTCCAGAACGACGGATCCGACGCATCGAGACCGAACGGCGCCAGAAGCTCCTTGTGACGAAGTGTGCCGCCGGCGGCCAGCATTTCGAAATACTTCTCCTGGAACTTCGGGTGGCCGTCCTGATAGAGCCCGTATAGCGCGTTCACGAGGCTGTCGCCGAACGCATAGGCATATACATAGAACGGCGTGTGCACGAAATGCGGAATATACGCCCACAGTGTACGGTAGTCGTCATCCAGCGCGATTGCGTCGCCCAGGCTTTCGGCTTGCGTTTCCATCCAGATGTCACCGAGCTGACTGGCCGTCAGTTCGCCCGACTTGCGTCCGTCATGCACCCGTGTTTCGAAGCAATGGAAGGCAATCTGGCGGACGACCGTGTTCAGCATATCCTCCACCTTGCCGGCCAGCAGCACGCGCCTTTTCGCGGGATCGGTCTCGGCATCCAGAATCGCACGGAAGGTCAGCATTTCGCCGAACACCGATGCGGTCTCCGCCAGCGTCAACGGCGTATTCGACAATAACGTCCCCTGAGGGGCCGCCAACACCTGGTGCACGCCGTGTCCGAGTTCGTGCGCCAGCGTCATCACGTCGCGCGGCTTACCGTAGAAATTCATCAGCACGTAAGGATGCGCGGACGGCACGACCGGGTGCGCGAACGCACCGGAGTTCTTGCCCGGCCTGGGTTCCGCATCGATCCAATCACGATCGAAGAACGTGGATGCCGTTTCGGCCATTCTGGGCGCAAACCCGGCATAAGCACCGAGCACCGTCTCCCGGGCCTGGTTCCAGGTAAAGTGCCGCTCCTCCGTCTTCGGGAACGGCGCGTTCCGGTCCCACCAGTTCAGCTTGTCGACGCCGAACCAGCGCGCCTTGAGCGCATAATACCGGTGACTGAGACGGCTGTAATTCGACGTCACCGCCCCGGCCAGCGCATCGACCACCTCGTCCTCGACCTGATTGGCGAGGTTGCGGCTGGAAACGGGACGCGGAAAATCGCGCTTCGTGTCCTCGATTTCCTTGTCCTTGGCTATGGTGTTGGTGACCAGCGAAAAGAGCCGGATACGCGAGGCAAGACCCGCCGACAGGCTGCGGCCCGCTTTTTCTCGTTCGGCCGGGGCGCTATCCGTCAGGCGGTTCAGGACTTCGCCCAATGTCAGCTCTTCATCGTCGAAATCGAAGCGCAAATCGGCCATCGTTTCGTCGAACAGGCGTGCCCAAGCCGACCGGCCCGTGATCGATTTGTCGTGCAAGAGCTGTTCCAGATCGTCGGGCAGCTGATACGGCCGCATCTGGCGTTCGGCCTCGATCCACGCGCTGTATCGGCCAAGCGTGGTGTCCTCGAGCTTTTCCGCCATGTCCTCGTCGCCGATACGGTTCAATTCCAGCGTAAAGAACAGGGTCGCCCCGGTGATGTCGGTCACGCGTTCCTGGCAAGACTGGTAAAACCGGGCAATATCGGGGTCGGCGGTATCGGCGGCATGCAGAAGCTGCGCGTAGCTGATGACCTTGAAAGCACGCTCCAAAATCGCCTCATACTGTTGAACGGCGGCGCCGAGCTCAGCCCCGCTGAGGCCCTCGAGGCGGCCGGAAAAGGCCTTCTGGAAGGCCCGTGCGTCTTTCTCGGCGGCAGTTAAATCAGCCTCAACAGCGGGGTCTTCCGGCCCCTGGAAGAGGTCATTTAGGTTCCAGTTCATGGATTCCGGAGTTTGGTCGGATTCACGCACATTCGTCATCTTGATTGGATACCCGCCTCAAAAATTTTATAAAGCCTGACGGTTCTGTTCCGTCAACATCACGAAACACGGATGTCGGGACGACCGCAAGGGAGGACAAGAAAAAATGTACGATGAAGAGTGGCCCAATCTTGCCACCATGTTTTTCGAGCAGGCCGCGAAGTTTCGCGAACAACCGTTCCTGTGGCGAAAACGGGACGGCGTCTACGAAAGCCAGACCTGGTCCGATGCGAATGCACGGGTGACGGCCCTGGCACGCGGACTGCTTTCACTGGGTATCGAAAAAGGCGACCGCATCGTCCTGGTGTCCGAAAACCGCCCGGCCTGGGCCATCGCCGACATAGCCATCATGGCTGCCGGTGGCATTACCACGCCTGCCTACACAACCAATACAGCCGCCGACAATCACCACATCCTGTCAGACAGCGGCGCGCGCGGCGTGATTGTCTCAACGACCAAACTGGCAGAGAAAGTCATCGCCGGCGCACGTGGGCTGGAACACGTCGAATTCGTCATCGTCATGGAAGACCTCCCGCAAGAAACAGCGGGCCTGAAGGTTCTTAGTATGGCCGACGTGCTCGAGACGGGGCAAGCGCGCCACGAAAACATATCGCAGATGGCTGAAGAGATCGGCCGCGAGGAAACGGCCTGCATCATCTATACATCCGGCACGGGCGGCACGCCGAAAGGCGTCATGCTGTCGCATGGCGCGATCCTGCATAATTGCGCCGGCGCGGTCGACGCGCTCAAGGACCTGAAACTCGAACGCGAAGTATTTCTTTCGTTTCTGCCGCTCAGCCATTCCTACGAACACACCGCCGGTCTTTTCTTCCCGATCTATATCGGCGCGGAAATTTACTACGCCGAGGGCGTCGAGAGCCTGTCGGCCAACATGCTGGAAGCGCATCCGACGATCATGACGGCGGTGCCGCGCCTGTACGAGGTGCTGCATCAGAAGATTACCACCGGTGTCGTCAAGGCGGGTGGGTTGAAGAAAGCCATGTTCGACCGCACCCTGACACTGGGCTGCAAGCGATACGATACCGGCCGTCTTGGCCTCGTCGAATGCGTTCAGGACGTCATCCTCGACAAGCTCGTACGCGATAAGGTCCGCGCCCGGTTTGGCGGTCGGCTGAAGGCGTTGGTATCCGGCGGCGCACCACTTAATCCGGACATCGGCATGTTTTTCACCGCCCTCGGCCTTCGCATCCTGCAGGGATACGGCCAGACGGAATCGGCGCCCGTCATTTCCGTCAACCGCGCACCCGACGCGCGCCTGCACACTGTTGGCCGGCCTATCCCCGATACAGAGGTCAAGATCGCCGACGACGGGGAAATCCTGGTGCGTGGCGAACTGGTCATGCAGGGCTACTGGAACAACGACGAGGCAACGCGCGACACGATCAGGGACGGCTGGCTTCACACCGGCGACGTCGGCAAGTTCGACGAGAACGGCCACCTGATGATTACCGACAGGAAGAAGGACATCATCGTCAATTCCGGCGGCGACAACATCGCGCCGCAACGGATCGAAGGGATCATCATTGCGGAGCCCGAATTCTCGCAAGCCATGGTGTATGGCGACAAGCGGCCGCACCTGGTGGCTGTTGTGGTGCCGGATGCCGACTGGCTGACAACGTGGAAACGCGCCAACAAGAAGCAAGGCGAGCTCTCCGACCTAGCGGGCGACAAGGACCTGCATACCGCGCTGGCACCGGCGTTCGGGCGCATTAACAAAGCGCTCAGCAACATCGAGAAGGTGCGCAGGTTTATTATCGCGTCCGAACCGTTCACGGTCGAGAACGAGCAGATGACACCGACCATGAAGGTGCGCCGGCACATCGTCCGCGGCATTTACGGCGACAGGCTCGAAGCACTCTACAAGGCCTGAGCCGACACCTGTCAGATTTGCGGGTCGGGTCGCGCGCGCAGCATCTGGTTGCGCTTGTGTTCGCGCAGCGAGATATAGATCCCGGTTGAAACAATCACGGCAATGCCGAGCCACGTGAAGGTGTCGGGAAAATCACCGAACCAGAGAAAACCGAAGATCACGGCCGACACCATTTCGAAATAGCCGAACGGCGCAAGAAGCGACGCCGGCGCCTGTTCATACGCCTTGATCAACAGCCAGTGCCCGATCACGGCGGCAAAGATCATCATGCATATCAGACCCATTGAGCGGGCATCCGGCAGTTGGAAATACGGAATGATGAAGGGCGTCAGCACGGCGGATCCAACGATGGACTGGTAAAAAACGGTCAGCCAGGGATCGCTCATTCCGGTCAGTCGCCGGGTCAGCAGGTTGAAGAGCGCAAAACAAACCGCCGCCGCGAGCACATAGTAGACGCCCGTCGGCACCTCCTGAAAACCGGGACGGATAATCAGCAAAGATCCGGAAAAGCCGATCAACACCGCCATGAAACGGCGAATGCCCACTTGTTCTCCCAGCACCCAGGGCGCCAGCAGCGTGATCAGGAACGGGTAAACGAAGTAGACCGCGAGCGCATCGGCGATCGGCATACTGACCAGAGCCGAAAAGAACAGAACGGTCGCGGATGCCAGCATCACGGCACGGAAAATCTGCATTTTCGCACCCGGTCCGGTCATTTGTCGCATCGCACCCCGCCGCAGCAATACAGGCGACAGCACCAGCGCCGACAAGGTGAAGCGTGCCCAGGCGACCAGCACCGGCGCATACCCCTGTCCGCCCAGGTCCTTCGCGCCGACATCCATCAGCGGAATGACGGCGAAACCGGCGACGAGGAAAGCCGCTCCCTTCAGGAGATTCTGCTCGTGCGTGGCTGTCGGCACTAGGCGTTTCCGTCGAGGAATGTCTTGGCCCAACGGATGACATCGTCGGGCGCCTCTTCGGGGATGAAATGTCCGCTGCGGGCGATCGCCTCACCATCCACGCCGGCTGCGCCCCAGTTGCGCCAGATGTCGAGCGGGCTCTTTTCCTTCGGCCCGCCCTTGGCACGTGCCGCACCCCAAAGGCAGGTAATCGGGCATTGTATCTTGCGCCCTGCGTTGAAATCGGTGGCATCGTCCTCGTCGTCGCAGGTCGCCCCGGCGCGGTAATCCTCGCAAGTGCCGCGGATCACATCCGGATTGCGAAAGGCGCGTTTGTACGCCGCCATGGCATGCTCTTCGAATTCGAAATCGGGCGCTGCCCAGGATCTGTGCAGCCATTCGACCCAGCCATCGGGGTCGTGACCGATCATGGTCTCCGGCTGTGGCGCGGCCTGTGCCAGGAACATCCAGTGAAAACTTCCCATCGCCGCGTTCTTGTCCGTCGCCACCCACATCTCATGCGTCGGCACCACATCAAGCGACATGTAGTGCATGACCCGATCGGGATGATCGAGCGCGAGGCGATAGCCGACACGCGCGCCGCGGTCATGGCTGATCACTGAAAAGGTATCGTGACCGAGGGCATGCATTACCGCGACGACATCGTTCGCCATCGTACGCTTGGAATAATTCAGGTGTCCGGGGTCCGACGGCGGGCAGTCGCTGTCCCCGTAGCCGCGCGTGTCCGGCACAACGACCGTATGCGTGGCCGCCAGCGAGGGCGCGATATGCCGCCAGATGATATGCGTCTGCGGATAGCCGTGTAGCAGAACCACGCCCGGCCCTTCACCCGCGTAGCGTACATTGAGGCCGACACCGTCGACGCTTATCCGGCTTTGCTCAAATCCCTCGAACATTGTCCCCCTCCCCCAAATGTCCGGCAGCATTCATAACCGACAAAGCGGGGCAATGTCAGGCGCATTTCCGGGATTGTCTCGTTATCCGCGTCGGCGATTGGCGACGAATATGCCGCAAAGGATCAGTGCGAGTGCCGCAATCGCCTGCAGGCTGACCTCCTCGCCAAGCAAAAGCGCCCCCCAGAAAACCCCGAAAACCGGCACCATATAGTTCTGGAAGGCGACGAACGACGCTTCCCGTTCGCTTAGCAGTTTGAAAAGGATCAGCGTCGCCAGTGCCGTCGGGATCAAACCCAGATAGAGTGGTGGCCACAGGCCGTCAAAGGTCAGGGACGGCAACTGCCAACCACCAAGCCAGAACGCCACGGGTGCCAGTTGCAGTGCTGCGAACACCAGCGTCAGCGCGGCCCGTCCCATCAACGGCGCGGGCGGCATCCGCTGCACGATAATGACCGAGATCGCATAACAGATTGCGCCCGATGCCACGGAAAGCTGATGAAGCAGACTGCCCCCCAACCCCTTTAGCGCGGCGGGGCCGACAAGAACGACCACACCGCCAAATCCGAGCAGAATGCCGACCAGCTTGTGAACGCGGAGCCGGTCACCGGCGGAAAAGAAATGCGCGAGGACCAGCGTCGCCAACGGCATGACCGCCATCAGGATCGCGGCACGGCCGCTGGCAATCCCCTCGATCCCCCAACTGATCAGGAAGAACGGCAGGCTGTTGCCGAAGAAGGCCAGCACGAAGCAGTACACCCATGCTTTCGTACCCGCCGGATATCGCCCGCGCACAACGATGACAGCCAGAACCATGGCAAGCGCTGCCGCAACCAGCCGGATTGCTGTCAGCGGCAACGCCGGTACATGCTGGACACCGATTTTCATCACCAGAAACGACGTGCCCCAGATCATCGCAAGCGAGATCAGCAGGGCAACGTGGCGTGGCAGTATAGGGCCGAACGACCCCGGCTTCGCGTCAGCCACTTTGGTTGCCGTGGTAACGCCGGTACCACTCGACGAACTGGGGAATGCCCTCCCGGATCGAAGTTACCGGTTCGAACCCGAGGTCGCGACGACTGGCCTCAATGTCGGCAAATGTGGCCTTCACGTCGCCGGGCTGCATCGGTTTCAGGATGACGTCGGCCTTCTTGCCGAGGGCATCCTCGAGAACGGCGATAAAATCCGTCAACTTCTCGGCCTGATGATTGCCGAGGTTATAAACGCGTTCCGGCACATCCGCATCGGGCACGTGGTCAAGCACTGCCATCACGCCCTGAATGATGTCATCGATAAAGGTGAAGTCCCGGAACATGTCACCTTCGTTGAAGACTTCGATGGGCTCGCCCGCAAGGATCTTCCGGGTGAAGATCCATGCCGCCATGTCCGGCCGCCCCCACGGGCCGTAAACGGTGAAGAACCGGAGACCCGTGGCCGGAATGCCGTAAAGCCTGGAATAGCAGTGCGACATCAGTTCACCGGCTCGCTTGGTCGCGGCATATAGCGACACCGGTTGATCGACGCGATCGTCGACGGAAAACGGCAGTTCCGTGTTGGCGCCGTACACAGACGAAGACGAGGCGTAGACGAAATGCTCGCAGTTCTTCAGGTGCCGGGCCATCTCCAGCATCACCAGATGGCCCTCGACATTGGACCGGGTGTAGGCGAATGGATTTTCGAGCGAATACCGCACGCCGGCCTGTGCCGCCAGATTGACGATTCGCGTAATGTCGGGATGCGCCTTGGCAACCGCCTGCATCGCGTCGAGGTCGGCGATATCGCCTTCGACGAACGTAAATCCATCGAGTTTCTCAAGTTCGGCAAGGCGCGCACGTTTCAGGGACGGATCGTAATAGTCATTGATGTTGTCGACGCCAATGACCCTTTCACCGCGCGCTGCCAGCGCGCGCACCGTGTGAAATCCAATGAAACCAGCCGTACCGGTAACGAGGACAGGCATACAGAATCTACTCTTCGTTCATTTCAAGTGAGGACCGGTATAACGGCTGGCGCTGGCGAAATCACCCGGAATTATGTTCCATGAACAATCGAGAAATACGAACATAAGAAAACGAAGCGTACGCGGTCACAGCAAAAAAGTTGCGTTTTATAGGTCAGCACATATGACCTATTGTTCTGGACGCGGAGGCGCACTACCTTTTCATCAAGGGAGGTAGGGTACTGACATGTCACTATTGCGTGCGACCCTTGAGGATAAGTACACACTCGAAACCGGGCGCGTCTTTCTGACGGGAACCCAGGCGCTGGTCCGCCTGACGCTGATGCAAAAGGCGTTGGACCGCGCGCACGGCCGCAACACGGCCGGTTTCGTTACCGGTTATCGCGGCTCGCCGCTCGGCGCACTCGATCAGGAGTTCGGTCAGGCCCGGCACCTGCTGACCGCCAGCGACATCAAGTTTCAGCCCGCCGTCAACGAAGATCTTGCCGCCACCGCGCTTTGGGGTTCGCAGCAGGTCAATATGTTCGAAGGCGCCAAGTTCGACGGCGTGTTCGGTATCTGGTACGGCAAAGGGCCCGGCGTCGACCGGACCGGCGACGTGTTCCGGCACGCGAACATGGCCGGCACCGCGCCGCATGGCGGCGTACTTGCGCTCGCCGGCGACGACCCCGCATGCAAATCGTCGACCGTCCCGAGCCAGAGCGAATACGCCTTCATGGACGTCATGATCCCGTTCCTGCATCCAGCGAACGTGGAAGAGTTTCTGCAGCTCGGACTGATCGGCATTCAGATGTCGCGTTATTCCGGTCTCTGGGTTGGGCTCAAGTGCATCACCGACAATATCGACACGTCCGCGTCCGTCGATATCGGACCGCATCTGTACGACTTTGCGATGCCGGAAGATTTCCAGATGCCGGAAGGCGGCTTGCACATCCGCTGGCCCGATCAGCCGCTCGATCAGGAACGCCGCCTGCATCGCCATAAGATCTATGCCGCACTCGCGTTCGCCCGCGCCAACAAGCTGAACCGGGTCACCATCGACAACCCGAAAGCGCGCCTCGGCATCTGTGCGACGGGCAAGTCCTACATGGATGTACTGCAGGCGCTTGAAGACCTCGGCATTGACGAAGAACATGCCGCCGAGATCGGCATCCGCCTTTTCAAGATCACCATGCCCTGGCCGCTGGAACGGGAATCGGCACGTCACTTCGCCGAAGGGCTAGAAGAAATCCTCGTCGTCGAGGAAAAGCGTGCCGTGATCGAGAACCAGCTCAAGGAACAGCTCTATAACTGGCGCGAGGACGTTCGTCCGCGTGTCGTCGGTAAGTTCGACGAAAACGGCGAATGGATACTGCCCTCCGCCGGCGAATTGACGCCGGCCATGATCGCACGTGCCATCGCCAAGCGGATCGAGAAGTTCCACACCTCGGAGCGGATCAAGGACCGGCTCGAATTCCTCACCAACAAGGAACGCTCACTCGCATCCGGCAAACCGGATATGAAGCGCATCCCCTATTTCTGCGCCGGGTGCCCGCACAACACGTCGACCAAGGTTCCCGAAGGATCCCGCGCCGCGGCCGGGATCGGCTGTCACTACATGGCGATCTGGATGGACCGGGACACCTCGACGTTCACCCACATGGGCGGCGAAGGCGCCAACTGGATCGGCCAGGCGCCGTTCACGGAAACGCAGCACATCTTCACCAACCTGGGTGACGGGACGTATTTCCACTCGGGGCTGCTGGCGATCCGCGCCGCCGTGTCGTCGGGCATCAACATCACCTACAAGATCCTTTATAACGATGCCGTCGCCATGACCGGCGGGCAGACTCACGACGGCACGCTCAATCCCGCCGTCATTGCACAGCAGATCAGGGCCGAAGGCGTGGAGCGGATCGTCGTCGTCACCGACGAGCCCGACAAGTATCCGATCAATTACGGCTTCCCGTCCGACGTCGACATCTATCATCGCGACGATCTCGATCAGGTGCAGCGGGATCTTCGCACCGTTAAGGGTGTCTCGGCGCTAATCTACGATCAGACATGCGCCGCCGAGAAACGCCGTCGCCGGAAGCGCGGCCTTTACCCCGACCCGGCGAAGCGCGTGTTTATCAACGAGTTCGTCTGCGAAGGCTGCGGCGACTGCGGCATTGCATCCAACTGCGTCGCCGTGACACCGAAAGAGACAGAGCTTGGCCGCAAGCGCGCCATCGATCAGTCGGCATGCAACAAGGACTATTCCTGTCTCGACGGCTTCTGCCCCAGCTTCGTGACCGTGGAAGACACCCAGGTCAGGAAACCCAAGGCCGTCGGCGACGTCCCCTTCCCGGCCCTGCCGGAACCTGGCACCGTCGACCTCAGTGATCCCTACAACGTGGTCGTGACCGGTATCGGCGGCACAGGTGTCGTCACGATCGGCGCGATCCTGGGCATGGCCGCACATCTGGAACAGAAAGGCGTTTCGGTACTCGATGTCGCCGGCCTCGCACAGAAGAACGGCATGGTGTATTCGCATCTCCGCTTCGCCGCCGAGCCGCACGACATTCACGCCGTCAGGATTTCCGCCGGTGGTGCAGACCTGTTGATCGGCTGCGACATGGTATCGGCATCGGATCCGGAAACGCTTGGCAAGCTGCGCGCCGGCAACTCGAAGGCTGTCGTCAACGAGCACCAGACCATGACGGCTGATTTTACCCGGCACCCGGACATGATGTTCCCGGAAGAAGGCTTCAAACGTACGCTGCGCGAGGAAGCGGGCGACGATGCCGTCAATTTCGTCGAAGCGACGGCGCTGGCACGCAAGCTTCTGGGCGACACCATCGCCGCCAACATGATGGTGGTCGGCTTCGCCTATCAGAAAGGGCTTCTGCCGGTCTCGCAGGAAGCCATCGAACGCGCGATCGAACTGAACGGCGTCGCGATCGAGTTCAACAAACAGGCCTTCCTCTGGGGCCGCCGCGCCGCGCATGACCTGAAGGCGGTCGAGGCCATCGTCGGCCGTTATGACGAGAAGCCGCAGCCGTTCGAGCTCGAAGGGTTCATCGAGCGCCGCATCGCCGACCTGACGGCATACCAGAACAAGGCGTATGCCGACCGCTACACCGCCTGGATCGAACGCATCGGAGCCGCCGAAACGGCTGCCATGCCGGGGTCCACCGCACTGACCGAGGCGGTTGCACGCGGGCTCTTCAAGCTGATGGCCTACAAGGACGAATACGAAGTGGCGCGGCTCTACACCGACGGTCGCTTCGAACAGGCGATCCACGACACGTTTGCCGCCGGCGGACGCATCAAGTTCCACCTCGCGCCGCCGCTGCTGGCAGATCGCGATCCGGAAACCGGGCATCTGAAGAAAAAGGAATATGGCGCCTGGATCCTGCCGGTTTTCCGTTTCCTGGCGGGCCTCAAGGGGCTTCGCGGCACGGCCCTCGATCCGTTCGGATACACCGCGGAACGGAAAATGGAACGGCAGCTCATCACGGATTACGAAGCCCGCCTCGACGAGATCGCGGGCAATCTGAACACCGACAATCATGCCGCCGCCCTGCACCTGGCGGACCTGCCGAAGCGCATGCGCGGCTTTGGCCACGTCAAGGAAGCGAACGTGAAGGCGGCGAAGGCGTGCGAAGCGGATTTGCTGGATACGTTCCGCAACCCGGGACGTGCTCCGCAGGCCGCCGAATAACCCCTACCCCATCAGGAACCACAGTAGCACCGGCATGATGGCGAACGACGCCAAGGTCGAGATAATCACGGCGCCGGCCACGGCGCGGCCGTCGGCGCCGTAATTCTCGGCGAAAAGAAACGTGATCACCGCGACCGGCATCGAACACATCAGCACCAGCGTGCCGTGGGCCGCTCCCGTGAAACCGAACATCGCTGCCGACGCGAACCCGACCGGAATACCGATACCCAGACGCAGGAACGAGATGAACGCGGCGCGTTTGATGCTAACGATCTGCAGCGTCGCCAGCGACACGCCAAGCGTGATCAGCATTAGCGGGATCGAGAAGTTGCCCAGGAGCGTGGTGGTCGAGAGCAACGCGTTCGGCACCTCGACGTCGGTGAAATGAAATATCGACGCGGCAAGAACGGCATAGATGAAGGGCCGCTTGACCACATCGAACAGATTATATTGGTTCGACGCCACGGCGATGCCGACGGTCAAAAGCAACACCACATTCACCACGAAATAGGCAATCCCGAGCGCGAGCCCGTCCTCGCCGAACGCCAGCAAACAGAGCGGCAGTCCCATGTTCCCCGTGTTCGCAAAGGCGACCGGGTTGAGGTAGGTCCGGATCGACAATCCGGTTATCTTGAGGGCCGCCCAGCCGATCACGAAAAAGAACACGCTCGTTACAAATGCAGCGAGCGCCATCTCCAGAAACAGCCCGCCGCCGAGTTCCATCTTGACCAGCGTCGCGAATACCAGCGACGGCACACCGACGTTGGAGACAAGCCGCGTCACCATCACGCTGTCGAAGGGCTGCTTCATCTTCGCCCAGATGAAACCGATCCCGGCACAGACCGCGACCGGGGTGACGACGTCGAGCAGAATACGGGCGAGATCGGCGATCATTCCGTCGCCCGCCCCGTTCCAGGATAAGACATGAGAAGCCCTATTCGACCCAGGCGATACGCAGGATGTTGGTTGCGCCCGGGGTGCCAAAAGGCACACCTGCGGTAATCACGATGGGGTCGCCGGGCTCGGCGAACCCCTCGGACTTGGCGGCATGGATTGCCTTGGTCACCATCTCCCGGAAGGTATGACAGTCCTGCGTCTGTACTGAATGCACGCCCCAGATCAGTGCGCTTCGGCGAGCCGTATCGATACGCGGCGTCAGACCCAAGATCGGCACCACGGGCCGCTCGCGCGCGGCACGCATCGTGGTCGAGCCGGTCGTACTGAACGTCACCACAGCTGCCGCGGAAATGGTGTCGGCGACCTGGCGAGCCGCAGCCGTGATGGCATCCGCCGCCGTCGCCTCAGGGGCACGGCGCTCGTTCTCGCGCATCTCCCGGTAAACGGCGTCCTTTTCGACCCGCATGATGATCCGGTCCATCATCGCGACACTATCTTTCGCGAATTCGCCAACAGCCGTTTCAGCCGACAGCATGACGGCATCCGCACCGTCATAGATGGCGGTTGCAACGTCCGAAGCCTCAGCCCGCGTCGGCGTCGGCGCGTGGATCATGCTGTCCAGCATCTGCGTGGCCACGATGACGGGCTTACCAGCACGACGGCAAGCCCGCAGGATGCGCTTCTGCAAAAGCGGCACGTCTTCAGGCGGGACTTCCACCCCAAGATCACCGCGCGCCACCATGATGGCATCAGAAAGATCGACGATTTCGTCCAGCCGGCTCAGCGCCTGCGGTTTTTCCAGCTTGGAAATGACGTGCGCGCGTCCGGCGATCATCTTTTTCGCCTCGGCGATATCTTCCGGCCGCTGCACGAAGCTCAGGCCCACGAAGTCGACGCCCAGGTCGAGGCCGAAACGCATGTCCTCAATATCCTTGGGGGTCAACGGACTGACGTCGAGAATAACGCTGGGGACGTTCAGGCCCTTGTGGTTCGACAGCTCGCCGCCGATGACCACCTCGGTTTCCGCCCAGTCATGCCCGTGCTCGAGCACCTTGAGGCGAAGCCTGCCATCGTCCAGCAAAAGGTCGGTACCCGGCTCCAGCGCATCAAAGACTTCCGGATGCGGCAGACACGCGACTTCGGTGTTGCCGACCTGCTCCTTGGCTTCAAGACGATACTTCTGACCGCTTTTGAGCTCGACGCTGCCGCCTTCGAAGTCGCCGACGCGGAGTTTCGGTCCCTGAAGATCGAGCAGAATACCAACCGCGCGGCCGTACTTCTCCTCAAGACCCCGGACAATGTTGTACCGCTCTCTGTGCCCCGCGTGTTCGCCGTGCGAAAAGTTCATCCGGAACACGTCCACTCCGGCTTCGAACAGGGCCGATATCTGGGCTTCCGTGCTGCTGGCCGGGCCCAGGGTCGCTACGATCTTGGCGTCTCTTTTTCTTCTCATGGCTCATACTCTATGCGCAGGCCAGCAGTACTGGCTAGCGGAGATCAGCGTTTACAAGGAAATTTCACAGTCTTACCGTTACTTAAATGATTCGTGGGCGCAAGCACCTAATATGGCGCACCCATCAAGGTATCGGGGTCGAACGGCATGGCCGGCAAATTCCTCAAACGCGCATTACTGTCGATTTTCATCGACAAAAGCGCGCGTGAAAAGCTGGACGCGATCGAAGCCGTCAAGCGCGGTGCACAGGTGCCGAAGCCGGATCCCGTGCCCGCAAAACCGTCGCAAGAAGATGACGATGTGCTGCCGGAAACCCTTGTCCGCCAGGCCATAGACAGCGCGTCCGCCGAACTTGAACGCAAGAAGAACCTTCCACCTAGCCGTGCCGCACTGATCGAGCAGGCGCTGGCGATCCACGACGACAAGTCGAAGCTTCTGAACGACCTGCCCGAAGAGCAGCGCGAGAAACTGATCGTCATGGCCATGCATACCTTCGGATCCTCGTTCGACGAGAAGAAATCCGCGGATGCGGCGCAAGCCAAGAAGAAAAAGCGAAAGAAGACGTGAGCGATAGCAATCAACTCGTCAGCGGCGTGCTGGAAGGCAATCGCCGGGCGCTGGCCCGCCTGATTACCCGGATCGAATCAACCCGGCCCGATCACCGCGCCGAAGCCTCCGACGCCATCGCCAGATTGCTGCCGCAAAGCGGGAAGTCGATCCGCATCGGCATCTCCGGCGTGCCCGGGGTCGGCAAGTCGTCGTTTATCGAAACGTTCGGCCTGCATGTTGTCGAGCAGGGTCACAAGGTCGCGGTACTGGCGGTCGACCCGTCCAGCCCCAAGCACGGCGGTTCGATTCTCGGCGATAAGACCCGCATGGAGAAGCTTGCCCGGCACCCGGGTGCGTATGTCCGCCCCTCGCCCTCCGGCGGCTCGCTCGGCGGTGTTGCGCGGCGCACGCGAGAAACCATCATGGCGGTTGAGGCCGCGGGTTTCGACGTGGTGCTGGTGGAAACCGTCGGCGTCGGCCAGTCGGAGTATGCCGTCGCCGACCTCGTCGACATGTTCGTGCTGCTGGTCGCACCGGGCGGCGGGGACGATCTTCAGGGCATCAAGAAAGGCATCGTCGAAATGGCGGACCTGCTTGTCGTCACCAAGAACGACGGCGACCTGCAACAAGCCGCCAACCGCGCTTATCAGGACTACTGGGCAGCAATCCGCATGCTTGGCGGCGGCAACGCCATCTGGAAACCGGAGGTCCTTCGGTGCTCGGCGCATACCGGGAGCGGCATTCCGGAGGTCTGGGAAAAGATGGAAGCCTTCCGGGATGCCATGCAAGGCGCCGGTCTGATCGAGGAGCGCCGCGCCGAGCAGGCAGCGAGCTGGATGTGGGACGAGGTCACGTCGACGCTGCTCGCCGAGGTCCGCAAGAAAGGCGGTCTCGGCGAAAAAATGGAAGCGGAAGTCCGTTCCGGTAAACGGACGCCGGCCGACGCCGCACGGGAGATCCTCGAGCAATTCGACCTGAAGGATTTGTAATCCGCCGCGACCTTGACGGCTCCCACCGTGTCGGGCAGAAAACCCATGGAATTTGAAACGGGCCCCGCCCACAACGAGATCAGGAGACTGAAATGCGCCGCCTTCTGGGCACTGCCGTTCTTGCGCTCTTCACCATATTTGCCATGACAAACAACGCTGCCGCCACCGATCCCGAAAATACGCTCTACCTGGAGCTCAAGACCGGCCGCGTGGTCATCGAGATGCGTCCGGACATCGCCCCCAACCATGTCACCCGCATCAAGGAACTGGTCCGAGAGAAGTTTTATGACGGGTTGCTGTTCCACCGCGTCATCGAGGGCTTCATGGCGCAGACCGGCGACCCCGACGGCAACGGCACGGGCGGTTCCGGACAGAACATCGCCGCGGAATTCACCGATCTCGAGAAGTTCTATCGCGGCACCGTCGGAATGGCGCGGGCGCGGCATCCGAACAGCGCCGACAGCCAGTTCTTCATCATGTTCGACAAGGCACCGTTCCTGGACGGTCAGTACACGATCTGGGGTGAGGTCATCGACGGCATGGAGCACGTGGACGCCATCAAGCTTGGCGACGAAACCCGCAACGGCACGGTCGACGATCCCGATAAGATCATCACCATGCGGGTCGCCGCAGACGTCGAATAATTACCGCGAGAGTTCCCGCATCGCATCCTCGAGACCTTCGAGGCTGAGCGGGAACATCCGGTCTTCCATCAACTGACGGACCATGCCGACCGACTGCGTATGGTCCCACCATTCGCGGCGCACCGGGTTGAGCCACACGGTCTTCGGGTAGACACGCAGCAACCGCTGCATCCAGACCGCACCCGCCTCCTCGTTCCAGTGCTCGACACTGCCGCCGGGCATCGCGATTTCGTAAGGACTCATCGACGCATCGCCGACGACGATTACCTTGTAGTCGTGCGGATAGGTCCTGAGGACGTCCCAGGTCGGTATGGTGTTCGAGTGGCGGCGGCGGTTGTCGCGCCAGACCCGCTCGTAGAGGAAATTGTGGAAGTAGAAGTACTCCATGTGCTTGAACTCGCCACGCGCCGCCGAGAACAGCTCCTCCATCACCCGGATATGGGGGTTCATCGATCCGCCGACGTCGAAAAACAGCAGAACCTTTACCGCATTGTGGCGCTCCGGGCGCATGTGCAGGTCCAGATACCCTTTCTTCGCCGTCCCGCGGATCGTACCGTCGAGGTCAAGCTCGCTCGGTGCGCCCTCGCGGGCGAACTTCCGTAACCGCCTGAGCGCCACCTTGATGTTCCGGGTGCCGAGTTCCAGCGTATCGTCCAGGTTCTTGAATTCACGCTTGTCCCAGACCTTAACGGCACGGAAGTTACGGTTGCCGTCTTGACCGATGCGCACCCCTTCCGGGTTATAGCCGTAAGCACCGAACGGAGACGTGCCGGCGGTGCCGATCCATTTCGAGCCGCCCTGGTGGCGTTTCTTCTGTTCCTCGAGCCGCTTTTTCAGCGTTTCCATCAGCGTGTCCCAGCCGCCGAGTGCCTCAACCTGCTTCTTTTCCTCGTCGGTGAGTAGCTTCTCCGCCAGCTTGCGCAGCCACTCCTCGGGGATCTGGTGTGCGTTCGCGTCCTCGCCTTCGACCGGTTCAAGCCCCTTGAACACCTCGCCGAACACGCGATCGAATTTGTCGAGGTTCCGTTCGTCCTTCACCATGGCGGAACGGCTCAGGTAGTAGAACCCCTCGATATCGAACTCGGCGTAGCCGCCTTCGACGGCCTCGATCAGCGTCAGGTATTCCCTGAGCGAACATGGCACGCCGGTATCACGCAGCTTGAGAAAGAAATCGATAAACATCAGCTTTCGTCGGCGTCCGGGTTGTTCTTGTCGACCATCTGCACCCTGAGCGGTACGGCCGACTTGATATGCAGGTCACGCTGCGAGAACGGAAATTCAACCCCGTTTTCATGATAAAGATTCCAGACGTTCAGAAGCACGTCGGACTGCACGTTGGCGACGCCTTTTTGCGGGTCGGCGATCCAGATCCGCAATTCCAGGTTCACAGAATCGCTGCCGAATTCCATCAGGCGGCAAACGGGCGCTGGGCTCTCAAGCACGCGATTGACGCCCTCAGCTGCCTTCACGGCCAGTTCCATGGCCTTCGGCACGTCGGACTCGTAGGCAACCCCAATCGGCAGCTTGAGCCGGATCAGGCTATCGGAATACGACCAGTTCTCGACGCGCTGGCTGATCAGGTCCTCGTTCGGGATCAGGTGTTCGGTACCGTCGCGTGTGATCAGCGAGACGTAGCGTGCGCTCAACCGGTTGATCCAGCCGAACGTATTGTCGATGGCGATCACGTCGCCCGGCTTCACGGACTTGTCCATCAGCAGGATCACGCCCGAGATCAGGTTCGAGATCACCTTCTGCAAACCGAAGCCGATCCCGAGACCGATGGCACCGCCGAATACGGCAAGCGCGGTGAGGTCGATACCGATGCTCTCGAGCGCCGCGAGAACGGCAACAACGATCAGAATGACCTTGATGAACTTGCCCAGCAGCACCCGCGCCGAAGGCGACAGACTCGCCGAACTTTCAAGACGATGTTCGATCAGACGGCTCACCGCGCCGGCGATCCACAACAGCACCATAAGGACGAGGGCCGCCTTGATGATCCCAAGCACCGACAGACGGATATCGCCAAGGTTGAGCCCCATGCTGTCCAGCGTGCGGATTGTCGGGTCGAGGAGCCCAACGAGATTGAGCGCCGCCAAAGACCAAGCGACGACGGCCAGCGTCCGTGCCCAGCCGGGATCGCGAATGAAGCTCGAGGCAAAGCGAATGACGACCCATGCTGTCAGGAGCGAGACAACGCTCTCCATCAATCGATGCGGCCACTCGGCACCGATCGCCGCGAAGACGGTGAACCACTGGATCACCAGCCAGACGAACGCGAAGCTGAGTGCGGCCTGGGCGCGGACCTTGCCTTTAAGCCAGGCCGGACAGCGCGGATGATCCGCCGCACGTTCGATCAATTTCGCCAGATGCGGTGCCAGGACCTTTGCCAGCAGAAGCGCGCCGACAACGATCGCCGCCTGCACGGCCGTCTGCCAGATAAAGACGTGCGTCAGCAGCGACTCCCACGCGGCATGCGCGAGGCGTTCCAGTTCAGCGGGGTCGAGGTACTTTTCCATGCCTCACCATGAAATCATGAAACCCGCGTGCCGTCACCAGCCGCAATGCACCCCCTCGCAACCCCTGGGCGCGACGAGGTGACGCCGAGGTCTACTTGGGGTCAACCGGCGCAAGCTTGGCCGTTGCCTCGTCGACCAAAAGCGCGACCCAGATGACCAGCCCGAGGACAACCATCTTGCCCCCCGTGGTCAGGCTGAACTGCGTCTGTGCCAGACCGAAGGCGAACACGCCCCCAAGCGCCAGCAACAGCGGCATCAGCTTGTTCGTGCGTTTCAGAGCCGCGCCGCAGTTGCGGCACTGGATGACGGTAAACGGCGACAGTCGCAAAGACGAATAACGCGCGAACTCGTGTCCGCAGCAGGGACAGGTCATCTTCGGGATGCGTAGTTCCACGCCCTAGCGTCCTTCGCGGCGGTTGAGGAACGCGAGGCGTTCCAGCATATGCACATCCTGTTCGTTTTTGAGGAGCGCACCATACAGCGGCGGGATCAGGTCCTTCTGATCACCGGACCGCAACGCCTCCGGGGGAATATCCTCGATCATCAGAAGCTTGATCCAGTCCAGCAGTTCAGAGGTCGACGGCCGTTTCTTGAGGCCCGGCACGTCGCGGAGCTCGTAGAACACTGCCAGCGCCTGCTGCACGAGGCGTTTCTGGACGTCCGGAAAGTGCACGTCGATGATGGCGCGCATCGTGTCCTCGTCCGGGAACTTGATGTAGTGGAAGAAACACCGGCGCAGAAACGCGTCCGGCAGGTCCTTTTCGTTGTTCGACGTGATCACGACGATGGGGCGGTTTCTCGCCTTGATCGTTTCCTTGGTCTCGTAGACGTGGAACTCCATGCGATCGAGTTCGAGCAGAAGATCGTTCGGGAATTCGATATCCGCCTTGTCGATTTCGTCGATCAGCAGGACCGGACGCTCGGCGCTTTCGAACGCTTCCCACAGCTTCCCCTGCACGATGTAGTTGGCGATATCGTGGACGCGTTCGTCACCCAGTTGGCTGTCGCGCAGCCGCGCCACGGCGTCGTACTCGTAGAGCCCCTGCTGTGCCTTGGTGGTGGATTTGATGTGCCACGGGATCAGCGGCGCATCCAGCGCGGCGGCGATCTCCTCCGCCAGCACGGTCTTACCGGTGCCGGGCTCTCCCTTGACCAAAAGCGGGCGCTGCAACCCGACCGCCGCATTGACCGCGACCTTCAGATCATCCGTCGCAACGTATGTTTTTGTGCCTTCGAAACGTTTCGTCATGTGCCTTCCGTCGTGCCGCTGGCGTCATTCCGCCGGTTGTGGTTTCGGCATGATACGGAAGATCAGGGACTCGTTGCCGGGTTCCGGGTCACGGGGCACCATGAACGCCAGCACGAGCGAGACCGCCGCCATCGCCGTTCCCGACAGGAAAACATACGCAGGCGAGGTTAGCCAGAGGAACCCGAAAGCGGCCGGAATAACGATCGCGACGATATGCGAGATCGTGAAGCTGACCCCGCTGGAAGACGCGATATCAGCCGGATCGGCGATCTTCTGGAAATAGGTCTTGATGGCGATGGCCATGGCGAAAAACACGTGGTCGATGATGTAAAGCGCGACGCCCATCCAGGCCTCAGAGGCAAAGGCATAACCGGTGAAGACCGCGACCAGGCCGGTGTACTCGATGATCAGCATGCGGCGTTCGCCGATCCGTCCGATCAGGCGGCCGATCTTGGGCGCGAGATAGATCGTCATCGCCATGTTGGCGAGGAACATCAGGCTCATCTCACCGGCGGAGAAACCGAATTTCTGCACCATCAAAAAGCCGGCGAAGACGACGAAAATCTGCCGCCGCGCGCCCGACATGAAGACCAGTGCGTACCAAAGCCAATAACGCTTGCGGATCACGATTTTCTTGGATTGTTCGATCGTCGCCTTGAACTCGGGGAAGCCGAACCATGCGAAAAAACCGATCGCCACCGTGACGCCGCCACCGATCAGGTAGACCCATTTGAGATCGAACCCCGCCGTATCCAGCATCAGCCAGATAATCCCGAACGAAATCAGTGCCGCAAACGAGCGCGCACTGACGATCTTACCCATCACCTCGGGCGCGGACTTTTTGTCGATCCATTGCAGGGTCAGGGACTGGTGCAGGCTTTCGAAGTAATGAAAGCCGACCGACATCACGAACGTCGTCATCATCAGGCCCCAGAACGACGGATAGAAGCCAGTGACCATGGTGCCGATGCCGAGCAGAACGAGCGACGCCAGCGCGAAACGCTGCTCCCGAAACCACACCAGCAACATGATGACAGTAAAGCTGAGGAACCCCGGCACCTCGCGAAACGACTGGATAAAGCCGACGCCGTCACCCTTCAGCCCGGCGACATCGTGCGCGAAATTGTTGAACAGCGCCTGCCAGGTGGAAAACGATATCGGCATGGCAATCGCCGTCAGCACGAGAAAAACCTCGCGGCTGCGCCAGCCGTCCTTGAACAAACCGCCTTCGGTCATCGGTGTCTTCCTTATGCGTATCGGAGCATATCGGTGATGCGGACACACTTTACCAGCGGCGCGTTACGGCTTATATGGGCTATAAAGACAATAAATAATGGGAAACGGACAAGTTCATGTCGCCAAACGAGCGCATCCTGCCACCGATCAGCGGTATCGACAAAGGGCATGGCATCGTGCTCGCCCGAGCCCGGGAATGCCCGGCGGATCATATCATCGACTGGCACACCCACGATCGGGCGCAACTTCTGTACGCCGTCCGCGGCGTCATGCGGGTCACGACCGAAAACGGTGTCTGGGTCGTCCCACCGCAACGTGCCGTCTGGATCCCGCCCGGGATATCGCATCACGTTCAGGCGCAGGGCACGCCGCTTTCGCTTCGGTCGCTCTATATCCGTGAAGATGCGCTCGACGGTCTGCCCGACATCTGCTGCGTCGTTACCGTCTCCCCGCTGCTGCGCGAGCTTATCATTGAAGCGATGGACCTTTCCGACGATCCGATCCCGGACAGTGCCGACGGCCGGCTTATCCGTGTCCTGCTGGACCGGATCGAAGGTCTGCCCGTTGCGCCCCTGTACCTGCCGATGGTGAGCGACACGCGCGCCCGGCGCATTACCGATGCTCTGATGGAGAACCCGGCCGATACGAGGACATTACAGGACTGGTCGAAAGAACTCGGTGCCAGCGAACGGACGCTGGCGCGTATCTTCGGCCGCGAAACCGGGATGACATTTGGTCAGTGGCGACAACAGGCGATCCTGCTCGCCGCCCTTGCCCGGCTCGCCCGCGGCGAGAGCGTCACGACGGTCGCGCTCGATCTCGGCTACGCGTCGCAAAGCGCGTTCATTGCCATGTTCCGTCGCGCTCTGGGCCGTACACCCGGGCGTTATTTTTCGGAATAGTTTCCCGGCAGCTTGATTACTGCACGGCCGCCTTGATGGCCGCCAGGGCTTCCGCGGCCTTGCTGCCGTCGGGACCGCCGGCCTGCGCCATATCGGGACGGCCGCCGCCGCCCTTGCCGCCGACTGCTTCGGAACCGGCACGCACCAGCGCCACCGCGTCCATCTTTTCAGTCAGGTCTTCGGTCACGCCGACCACCAATGAGGCCTTACCGTCGGTATTCGAGACGACGGCGACAACGCCGGAACCGATCTGTTGCTTGATGTCATCGACGAGGCCCTTGAGTTCTTTGGCCGGCACGCCGTCGAGCACGCGGCCCGAAAACTTGATGCCGTTGACCTCTTCGACGGTGCTCGCCCCATCATTGGACGCAGCACCGCCGCCCATGGCGAGTTTCTTGCGGGCGTCCGCCAGTTCCCGTTCCAGCTTGCGGCGTTCTTCCAGCAGCGATTTCACCCGCGCCGGCACATCACCCGGTTGGGACTTGAGCTCTTTCGCGGCTTCGTTCAGCGCCTTTTCCGTTTCCGCGAAGTAGGCCCGCGCACCCGCCCCGGTCACGGCTTCGATACGCCGGACGCCGGAACCGACGGCTGCCTCGGATAGAATTTTGAAGACACCGATATCACCCGTCCGCTTGACGTGCGTCCCGCCGCAAAGCTCGGTCGAGAAGAAATCCTTGTCCGTGTCCGCGCCCATGGAGACGACGCGCACTTCCTCGCCGTATTTCTCGCCGAACAGCGCCATGGCGCCCGCTTCGACGGCCGCTTCCGGGTCCATCAACCGGGTCGTGACCTCGGCGTTGGCGGCGATCTGCGCATTCACGTCGGTTTCGACGCCGACGAGTTCGTCGTCATTCACCGCCTTGGGATGCGAAATGTCGAACCGCAGACGATCCGGCGCCACCAACGAGCCTTTCTGCGTCACGTGATCGCCCAGATGACGGCGCAGGGCTTCGTGCAGCAGGTGGGTCGCCGAGTGATTGGCGCGGAGGCGCGAGCGGCGCTCGTGATCGACATCGAGGCGCGCCTCGTCACCGACTTTCAAAGTGCCGCTTTCGACCGTGCCGATGTGCACATGCAGGTCGTCGACGCGCTTTTGCGTGTCGGTGATGGTGATGACCGCATCTTCCGTGGTGATGGTACCGACATCGCCCATCTGGCCACCACTTTCACCGTAGAACGGCGTCTGATTTAGAACGACGGAAACGTTCGTCCCGGCGCCCGCGTCGGTCGCGGTCTTGCCGTCGACAACAATGGCGGCCACCCGGCCTTCCGCGCTCTCCGTATCGTAGCCGAGGAAGTCGGTCGCGCCGACGTCGTCGCGGACACCGAACCAGACCGCATCGGTCGCCGCGTCGCCGGACCCGGCCCAGGCTTTGCGGGCCTCTTCCTTCTGACGCTGCATGGCGGCGTTGAAGCCGTCTTCATCGACCGCGATCTCCCGCGCCTTGAGCGCGTCCTGCGTGAGATCGAGCGGGAATCCGTAGGTGTCGTATAGGCGGAACGCGGTCTCGCCGTCGAGCGTCGCGCCGTTTTTCATACCATCCGTCGCTTCGTCCAGAAGCTTGAGGCCCCGGTCGAGCAGCTGCTTGAAGCGGGTTTCTTCGAGCTTGAGGGTTTCCGTCACCAGCGGTTCGGACCGCTTGAGGTCCGGGTACGCATCGCCCATCTCGCGAACCAGGGCCGGCACCAGCCGGTACATCAGCGGATCGGTGCAGCCCAGCATGTGCGCGTGGCGCATGGCCCGGCGCATGATCCGGCGCAGCACATAACCGCGGCCTTCGTTCGACGGCAGAACACCATCCGTGATCAGGAACGAACTGGCCCGCAGGTGATCGGCGATGACCCGGTGCGAGACGCTTTTGGGATCGGTGCCGGACGCATCCGCCGACGCTGCGATCAGCGTCTTGAACATATCCGTTTCGTAGTTGTCGTGCGTACCCTGCATAACCGCAGAAATCCGCTCGAGCCCCATACCTGTATCGATGGAGGGTTTCGGCAGGTCGACGCGTTCGTCCAGCGTCACCTGTTCGAACTGCATGAACACCAGGTTCCAGATCTCGATGAAACGGTCACCGTCCTCATCAGGCGAGCCCGGGGGGCCACCGGGAATATGGTCGCCGTGATCGTAAAAAATCTCGGAACACGGGCCGCACGGCCCCGTATCGCCCATCGCCCAGAAGTTGTCCGACGTCGGGATACGGATCACCTTGCTGTCCGGCAGACCGGCGATCTTTTTCCACAGATCGGCCGCATCCTCGTCGGATGAATGCACGGTGACGAGAAGCTTGTCCGCCGGCAGGCCGAATTCCTTGGTCACAAGGTTCCACGCCAATTCGATCGCCAGTTCCTTGAAATAGTCGCCGAACGAGAAGTTGCCGAGCATCTCGAAGAACGTGTGGTGGCGGGCGGTGTGCCCGACGTTTTCGAGGTCATTGTGCTTGCCGCCGGCGCGAACGCACTTCTGCGAAGTTACCGCGCGGTTATAAGGCCGGGTCTCGTTGCCCGTGAAGACGTTCTTGAATTGCACCATCCCGGCGTTCGTGAACATGAGCGTCGGGTCGTTGCGCGGCACAAGCGGCGACGACGCCACGATCTCGTGACCGTTGGCGGCGAAATAATCGAGAAAAGCGCGGCGGATATCGTTGACTGTCTGCATGTTCTTAAAACCAGGTTCCGGACGATGTATTCATCCCCAGAAATGGTGATTTCCGGGGCGGACGCAAGGTTTTAGCGGCTGGGGAAGCCCATGTCGAGGGATCGTCACCGGAAAGAAAAACCCCTCACCCGGCGCCCGGCCGGACGAGACCGGGCGGGGCGCGCTCCGCTCCCCAGGGCGGCAGGGAGCGGATTCGAGGCGAGGGGTCAACCGGGGGTGGTTGGAGATCAGTCGAGTGCGGCTTCCTCACCGCCTTCTTCGGCGGCATCCGCTTCGTCGGGGTTTTCCGGTCCGGTCATCATTTCCTCGCCGAGCAGACCGGCGTTCTGACGGATCATGTTCTCGATCTTCTGCGCATATTCGGGGTTTTCGCGCAGGAAGGTCTTCGAGTTTTCACGGCCCTGGCCCAGACGCTCGCTCTCGAACGAGAACCAGGCGCCGGATTTCTCGACAATACCGGCGGTGACGCCGAGATCGAGCAGTTCGCCCATCTTGGAAATGCCTTCACCGTACATGATGTCGAATTCGACCTGCTTGAACGGCGGCGCGACCTTGTTCTTCACCACCTTGACGCGGGTCTGGTTGCCGACCACCTCGTCGCGGTCCTTGATGGCACCAATGCGGCGAATATCGAGGCGTACCGACGAATAGAACTTGAGCGCGTTGCCACCGGTCGTGGTTTCCGGGCTGCCGAACATGACGCCGATTTTCATACGGATCTGGTTGATGAAGATGATCATCGTGTTGGAGCGCGCGACGGACGCCGTCAGCTTGCGGAGCGCCTGGCTCATAAGCCGGGCCTGCAGACCGACATGGGCGTCACCCATTTCGCCTTCGAGTTCCGCCCGCGGCACGAGGGCGGCGACACTGTCCACCACCAAAACGTCGATGGCGCCGGAGCGGACCAGCGTATCGGCGATTTCGAGGGCCTGCTCGCCGGCGTCCGGCTGTGAAATCAGGAGATCGTCAACGTTGACGCCAAGCTTTTTGGCGTAAACCGGATCGAGTGCGTGCTCTGCATCGATGAAGGCGCACGTGCCGCCGGTCTTCTGGGCTTCGGCGACGACATGCAGTGCAAGCGTGGTCTTACCGGAGCTTTCCGGGCCGTACACTTCGACGATGCGGCCTTTCGGCATACCGCCGATGCCGAGGGCGATATCGAGGCCGATGGAGCCGGTCGAAATGCTCGCGACCTGCTGCACCTCGCGCTGACCGAGACGCATGATCGAGCCTTTGCCGAACGCCCGCTCGATCTGGCTGACAGCGGCGTCCAGAGCTTTGTTTTTGTCCACGTCGCTATCCTTGTCCACGACACGTAAGGCTGGGTTGCTCATCTCTCGTCTCCGTTCTTTGCATACTGGGTTGAGTGATTCAACGTCGTCATTTGTACTTGTTCTGTTCTCATTGTCCAGAAATATTTTAAAGCACTGATTAACAACGTTATTTCTGAATATCGTTCCAACTGTGTTCCTGTTTTTCGGGCAAATCGCCCGGGGTGTCCTCGGCGGCGATTCGATGCCTAATCAGGGACTCGGGCACGCCGTCCGTAACAATGAAGTTAGACGGCACATGTGACAGATTCGGTCACATGTGACACAAACGTGCACAAATAGTTCGAAAGAAGCCTATGCAAGGGCGAACGCGATTTTTTCGGAACGGGGGGAAAATCCTACCCCTCGAGCACTTCCTTCACCTTCGCGGCAAGGCCCTTCAGCGTGAACGGCTTGCCGAGGAAGGCAATGGAGGGGTCCATGTCGGGGCCGTTGCGGAACACATCCTCGGAGTAGCCCGACATGAGGATCGTCTTGACGCCTTCCAGTTCCTGGCGCGCCAAATTGACCAGCGTATGCCCGTCCATGCCGGGCATCACCACATCGGAGATGATGAGGTCGATTTTCTTGTCGGTGTTGGCGATGACGTCGAGCGCGGTTTCGCCGTCCGTCGCTTCCAGCACTTCGTAGCCCTTGTTGCGGAGTGCGCGGGCGCCGAACAGGCGGACAGCATCTTCGTCCTCGACCAGCAGGATCACGCCCTGCCCCGTCAAGTCGCCTTCCATTTCGGCTTTCGCGACCTGCTGCACCTTGACCTTGCCCTCGCCCTCCTTCTTGTGCACCGGCAGATAGATCGTGAAGGCCGTGCCCTTGCCGACCGCGCTGTCGACGAAGATAAACCCTTCCGCCTGGTGCACGATGCCGTAGACGGTCGAGAGCCCAAGACCGGTCCCGGCGCCGACGTCCTTGGTCGAAAAGAACGGCTCGAAGATGCGTTCGAGGTTTTCCTTGGCGATGCCGGTGCCGCTGTCGGCAACGGTAATCGTCACGTAGTCGCCGGCCTGCAGGATTTCGTGTCCCTTCGGCGTCGGCTGATCGAGACTTTCGGCTGTCGTCGAGATCGTGATGGTGCCGCCGCCCGGCATCGCATCACGCGCATTGACGCAGAGGTTGATGATAACCTGATCGAACTGCCCCTTGTCGAAAAGCACGGGCCCGAGATTACGGCCGTGGCTCATGTTGAGCTCGACCCGTTCACCGATCAGGCGGCCGAGCAGGTTGGATAGATCACCGAGCGCCTCGGTCACGTCCATGACCTCCGGCTCCAGCTTCTGCTTCCTGGAAAACGCCAGCAGCTGGCGCACCAGATTGGTGGCGCGGTTGGCGTTCTGCTTGATCTGCATGATGTCCGCGAAGTCCGGATCGTCCGGCCCGTGGCGCGTCAGCAGCAGATCCGAAAAGCCGATCATCGCCGTCAGCAGGTTGTTGAAATCGTGTGCCACGCCCCCGGCGAGCTGCCCCACCGCCTGCATCTTCTGCGACTGCGTGAACTGCACCTCGAGGTTGCGATGTTCGGTCGTATCGACGAAATGCAGCACCAGCCCTGCCGTTTCCCCGCTCCCGTCCGTGACCCGGGAGATGGAAAGGTTGACCGAGAGATCCCTGCCGTCGGTCCTGTCGAGCCGCGCCTCCATCTGTGCGCCGTGGCCCACGCCCATCACCGCCTTGGATAGTGCGCCCTGCACTTCATCCCGGTCCTCGCGGGCGATCATGTCGGCAAACGGCCGCGCGATGTCATCATCGGCCTTCAAACCCAGCAGGCGACGGAATGCGCTGTTACAACCGCTGACATTGCCGTCCATGTCGACGAACGCAATACCGACCGGGGCCTCGTGATACAGCCAGCGCAAGCGGTCGATCAGCATGTCCGTCTCGCCGCCGGCGTCCTGTATGCCGGCTTCGTCGGCCGTGAACGCGTCGTCCTCATATTCATCGGCGTCCGCCCCCGCGAGGTCGAGCGCGACATCCCTGATCAACAGCGAACGGGTATAGAGCGGGCGCGTGCCGTCCTTGTTCATCTTCGCCGTCTGCATCAGGGTTGCGACGAACGGATCGCCGTCGCCCGACGGCTGCAGCGTCAGGACCCCCATACTGATACCGCCAAGCTCGCCGGAATCCTGTGCGTCGGTCACGAACTCGCCGAGCGAGCGGCCGATCAGCGTCGCCGGTGTCTCGCCCAGCCATGTCGCCAGCGTCACGTTGCATCGGTCGATCATGCCCTCGCTGTCCGCCGACAGGAATCCCAGCGGCATCAGGTTGAAGATATCCTCCAGTTGCACCATTTCGCGCTGCAGTTCGGCGTGCCCCTTGATGATCTCGGTGACGTCGTCGAGCTGCCAGACGCGCCCGGGCATCGGCGTCAGCTTCCGCGTGCGCCAACGCAGGACCCGGCCGGAAAGCTTGGCGAAACCGGCATCCTCGTCCGGGTTCGCGGACAGCCCCAGGGCGTCGAGCACCCGGCCCGCACTGGTGGAAATCTGGAAATCCTTGCAGACCTGCGCAGCGCCCCGGTTCATGTTTGTGACGCGGCCGTCTTCGTCCGTCATCAGGATCGCGGCGGATGTCTGTTCGAATCCCCAGGCGCGCGGGTCGGCGCCATTTTCGACGGCACGGCCACGACGGCCGAAACACCAGGCCGCAATCAGCGCGAACAGCCCCGCGGCCCCCGCCAGCAGCGGCGCCGCGACATCGCGCTGTTCCGGCACCTCGAACCAGAGATAGGCGGCAGCACCGAGCGCCGCCGCCGCGAATACGACGAACAGCATGCCCCGCGGCGCACCGTTGGTGCCCGCTGCGTCCTTGTGGACCATGTCTGAACCGCCGTCCTGAGCCGTCACCCTTGCTCCGCCCCTAATGGATAGTTTTCCCCTTTAGACGCATAACGTAACCGATAACTTCGGCCACGGCGACAAAGTGTTCTGGCGGAATTTCCTCGTCGATTTCGACGCTGGCATGAAGCGCCCGCGCAAGCGGCGGGTTCTCGACGATCGGTATGTCGTGCTCCTCGGCGACTTCACGAATTCTGAAGGCAAGCGTGTCGACGCCTTTGGCGACCAGACGCGGCGCCGACATCTCGTCGATCTCGTATTGCAGCGCGACGGCATAGTGGGTCGGGTTGGTGATCACGACGTCGGCTTCCGGCACCGCCGCCATCATGCGTTCGCGGGCGCGTTGCTGGCGCAGGGAACGGATACGTGCTTTGACCTGCGGGTCGCCTTCCGACTGCTTGTGCTCGTCTTTCACCTCTTGCTTCGACATCCGCATCGACTTCGTGAACTGATACTTCTGGAACATGAAGTCGAGCGCCGCGATTGCGGTCATGACGGCGATGGTCCCCGCCGCCAGCAGGATGGCGATGTTCAGGATCCGGTCCATGATCGCCGCCATCGAGAACCCCGGCATCAACGTAATGTCCTGCATCAGCGGCAACGTGATGCCGAGTGCCACCGCAGAGACGATGACGAGCTTCAGGATGCCCTTGCCGAACTCGACCACCGAGCGCATCGAGAACATTCGCTTCAGGCCCTTCATCGGCGAGACCTTTTCGAAGTCCGGCTTGACCTTCTCAGGCGCGAACAAAAGCCCGAACTGCATGATGTTGCCGGCCAATGCAAAAAGAACGATCAGCAGGAAAAGCGGCGCCACCGCCAGGCCGACCTCGATCGCGGAACCGATAAGATTGTGGCGCATGCCCTCGAAATCGGAGGGGATGGCGTGCACATTCTCCAGGTAGGGAATGCTGATCACACGGATATCGTCGGCGATGATCGGCGACATGAAAACGATGCCGGCCGCACCGGCCAACAGCACGACCCAGCTCTTGACCTCCTGCGAGGACGCGACCTGTCCCTTTTCCCGGGCGCGCGACAGTTTTTTGTCTGTCGGGTCCTCAGTTTTTTGTGCGTCGTCTTCTTCGGCCATATCGCGCTTTCACCAACTGTTCAGGGCGCCAAAAACGGTGTGTATGCATCCGAATACGCCTGTAGGAACACCATCATCATACCGGAGAAACAAATCATCAGCACCCACAACTGCATGCTGATCTGCAACGGCAGCCCGAAGAAGAATACCTGCAAGGTCGGCATCAGGCGGCCGAGAATACCGAGCGAGATATAATAGACCAACGCCGACAGCAGCATCGGCGACGCGATCTTGAGCCCCAACGCAAACGAGTCGGAAAGCGTGATCGCCAGCGTCTGCGACATGTCGCCGAACGCAATTGGCTGGCCCGGCTGAAAAAGCGAAAAGCTGTCGATTACCGCACGAAGCGCAACATGGTGCAGGTCGGCGGCAAAGATGGCGACCAGCGCCGCTGTACTCAGGAACCCCGAAATAACGGAACTCTGCTGGTTGGCGACCGGATCCTGGATCAGGGCATTGGCCATGGACGAGAAATAAGCGATGAATGTCCCCGCAGCCTGTAGCGCCGAGATAACGAAGATGCCGATCGATGCCAGAAACGCGCCGATAATGACTTCACCTGCCAGGATGAGAAACATCGCAACAGCATTCACCGGCAATGGCGGCACATAGGCAGCAAGCACCGGCAGCAGCATAAAGGTCACGGCGAGCGCCATACTGAGGCGAAAACGGGTCGAGATGTAGCCTGCGCTGAACCCCGGCATGAGCGAGAACACGGTGCCGACACGGGCCATGATCACAATCAGCACCCAGATGTTGACTTCGAGAAACTGCTGGAGCACGGCGGGTCCTCGCCTAGTTCACGCCTAGCGCAATTATCCTGTCGAACAATGTGCGCGAGAACTCGACGACCTCGGTCATCATGAATGGAAGGAACACCATGATCGCGACAAAGATCACGATGATCTTCGGCACGAATGTGAGAGTCATTTCCTGAATGGTCGTCAGCGCCTGGAAGAGCGCAATGGCAAGACCGATGAGCAGTCCAGCAAGCATGATCGGCCCCGCGGTAATCAGCACCACCCAAAGTGCCTCGCGCCCGATTTCCATGACTGCGGTTTCGTTCATGATCGATCCCCGCCTGTTCGTTGCCGGCGGCCGGCGGCTCCGGTCGCAGTTACATCGATGCGGCCGGAGAAAACGTCAGATCGGCATACGAAGGATGTCTTTGTACGCTTCGATGACCTTGTCGCGCACCGCCACCACAGTCTGCAACGTGACTTCGGCTTCCGCAACAGCGGTCACGACCTGGTTCAGGTCGGCGCGGTCGTTAACGCCCTGGATCGAGAGTTTTTCACTCTTCTCGCCGATCTTGATCGCCTCGTCGATTGCGCTCCGGACCAGGGCACCGAAATCGTCATTGCCCGCTTCGGGGACCGACTTGGCCGGTTTGCCGCCGAATGCGTTGTTGTTGGCAACGTCGGCATAAGCCCGGACCGCGTTGGCGAAACCCATAGATGGATTACTCATTTCTCAGTTCCCGTTCCAGGTTCGCCTGACAGCTTCTCGGCCGGCGCCTTGTTCTGGAGACCGTTTTCTCCGGCCTTATTCGTTATTTCAGCACTTCGATCGTGCTCATCAGCATAGAGCGCGACGATTTGATCACGTTAAGGTTTGCTTCGTAGGACCGCTGCGCTTCGCGCATATCGGTCATTTCCACCAGCCGGTTGACGTTCGGCGTCAGCACGTAGCCGTCGGCGTCTGCGGCGGGGTGGCTCGGCTCATAGCGGCGGCCGAACTCGGACATATCGGGGCGAACCTTGTTGACACGCACGGTGTCGAGGCCGACCGCACGGTCCAGCTCATTGCGGAACGTGATGGTTTTGCGGCGGTAAGGCTTTCCGTTCGGGTCCTGCGGCAGGGAATCCGCGTTGGCGATGTTCTGCGAGATCACCCGAAGGCGTGCTCCCTGAACCCGCATACCGGCGCCAGAGATCGCAAATGTTTTAAGAAGATCGTCCATATCAAACCTCGTCCAGCTCAGCGCGACCTGACGGCCGCGGAGATCATCGACAGGTGTTTCCTGTACAACTGCGTCACCAGTTTGTGCTTGGTGTGCGTCTCGTTGACTTTTGCCATCTGCTCCTCGAGCACGACCGAGTTCCCGGTCGGCGAGGTTTCGAAAGGCTGGCGTTCCGTCTGCTCCGCAAAGTCCCGAATACGTTTGCGACGACCGGGCTGATGCGACGCATCGGTCACGTTCATGTTCAGTTGAATCTTTTCCTGGCGCAGAATTTCTTTGAATTCAAAGGGCTTAAGGTCCGATGCACGATAGCGCGGCGTATCCGCGTTGGCGATGTTCTGGGCAAGCACTTCCTGCCGCTGCGAAAGCCAGCTGAGGCGTCCCTTGATCGCTCCAAACAGGGCCGTTTTGTTCAGATCCATACCCGGCGTCCCTTCAACCGCGTCCCGTTCCCGAACCCCATCGGGGTTTTCCGGCGGAATTTCCCGCCGATTTCCTGATGGGCATTATCTGCCGGGTTTCGTTAACAAGTGGTGAATCTTTGTTAACGATATATGCCGCTGCCGCTTTTCCCGGCTCCGCCCCGGGATTTATGGTTTGTTAAACCGGACCGGCGAAGGTTAGCCTTGCGAAAGGCTTGGCCGCGCGGAATGAGGTCATGTCTGTCGCGGATTGGGGAGGCGCGGTTGGGACGCACCGACGATCTGACGCAAAACAACATGAAACCGCCGCCACCGACGGAACGCGCGGTGTCCGTCGCGCTCAAGGAACAAGATGACGGACGCGCACCGAAGGTCGTCGCCGCTGGTCGCGGCACGGTGGCTGAGCAAATTCTCGCTCTCGCTTTCGCGCACGGAATCAAGGTGCGCGAGGACGCGGATCTGGCGGAACTGCTCTCGGCGATCGACATCGACAGTGAAATTCCGGTCGAAGCGTTCACGGCCGTCGCTGAAATATTAAGGTACGTATATCTTGCCAATACCGAGGCGGGCAGCAACGATGCGCCACCGACGCAGGATTGGGCGAAGCGCAACCGCTAGGGTTGCGACTGGTTACAAAGGAACGAAACTATGAGCGACACCCCGGAAAACGGCGCGACTCCCGACTACATGGCCGAGATCGAGGACCTCACCAAGCTCGTCGAAAGCGGCCACGAATTGATCCGGGAAGGCAATCAGATCGACCTTACGAATCTGGAAGAACCGATTGCCGATCTTTGCCGCCGTCTCGCGGAGACTCCGCCCGAGGACCCGCAGGCCGTGACGATCGCGATCCAGCATTTGGTACAGCGGCTCGGCGCGCTCAGCGAAGCGATACAGGCGCAGGCACGCACGGAACAATAATCAAGGCCGGTCAAATCAATGGGTATGGACGGTTACCTTCGCTTCGTTCTGGCGCTGATCTTCGTGATCGCGTTGATCGGCGTATTCGCCGTCATCTTTCGCCGCCTCGGTTTCGGCTTTCCGGTCAATGCGATCCGGCCCTCAGGTGAGCGCAGGATCGGTGTTGTCGAGGTCGCGCCGCTGGATTCGCGCCGCAAACTCGTCCTGGTCCGCCGAGACGATGTCGAACACCTCCTTGTAATCAGTCCGACCACCGAACTCGTCGTCGAAAGCAACATCCGCGACGGTGTCGACTTCAGGCAGGTCCTCGACGAAACGGCCGCCCGTGACGAAACATCCGGGACCGGAGCTGAGGACCAATGAAGCTGAGGACGTTCATACTCACGTACGGCATCAGTGCCGCCGCCCTTACAATCGCCGTGCTGTTCGGCGCCGGGGATGCGGTTGCGCAGACATTCAGCCTCGACCTTGGCCCCGGTGGCGGCGATGCAACAGCACGGATCGTCCAGCTCGTTGCCCTGATCACGATCCTGTCGCTGGCGCCGTCGATCCTGATCATGGTGACGTCGTTCGTGCGCATCATTGTCGTCCTGTCGTTCCTCAGAACCGCCATGGGCACGCAGCAGACGCCGCCGAACCAGGTGCTGGTCAGCCTCGCCATGTTCGTCACGTTCTTCATCATGATGCCGACGTTCGAACAGGTGTACGACAACGGCATCGAACCGTTGATCGCCGGGCAGATCGACGAGTTCGATGCCTTTGAGCGTTCGGTTCAGCCGTTCCGCGCCTTCATGTTGCGCCATGTCCGGGAACAGGATCTGGAATTGTTCGTCGATATCAGCGGTACAAGCGTCGAGGAAGCACGCGATCAGATGCCGATGCGGGTGCTTATACCGGCGTTCATGATTTCCGAACTCAGACGCGCCTTTGAGATCGGCTTCCTGATCTTCGTGCCGTTTCTGATTATCGACATGGTCGTGGCGTCCGTGCTGATGGCCATGGGCATGATGATGCTGCCGCCGATCATCATCGCGTTGCCGTTCAAGATCATCTTTTTCGTGCTGGTCGACGGCTGGTACATCATCGTCGGATCGCTGGTACAAAGCTTCGGCGGCTAGCGTCGCCGGTGCACGTCAGTTCAGCGACGACAGCGGCACCCCGTCCTTGAGTTTGTCCCGATACGCCGTCAGGAACGTCTCCGCTTCCTGAACTTTTGCCGGCACCCCTTCGGGCGGCAACGTGCCGATTGCGGCCGGTGCCGTTACCAGGTCGAAGGCTTCCGCAAACTTGGTGCCCGCCATGGCCGGGCCGTACTCGCGCCGGATCTGGCTGACGGCGCGTTCACCACCGGCATTCGTCAGCGCAATCACGTAGTTGATGATACGTGTCGCCTGAACATCGTCGACCGGTTCATCCGGCTTGGCACCGGACAGTTTAACCAACAGCCTGAGTGATTTCGCAGCATCGCGCCAATTCGCGTTCTTCCAGAACACTTCCATGCGCAGCAATTCGGCATTCTCGCTTTCGTCGTCTTCAAGAAGCGCCAGCGCATCGCCCGAACGTTTCAGCCCCGTCAGAACCTGCGCCCGCAGGTGCCGCCGCTGCGCTGCCAGTTCCGCCGGGATGTTGGGCTCGTCGGTTCCCTGCAACACCTCGAGCGCGGGCTGATACTTCTCGGCCAACACATATATAAGTGCAAGGCGCGCACCGACCCGTGCCTTCTGCTCGCCGACCAGCCGGAACTGAACCTGTGCTTTCAGAAGTTCGGCGGCACGGTCGAGCAGGTCGACCTCGACCAGCTTGTCGGCGAGATTGCGGATCATTTCGTCCCCTCTCGCACCGGCCGGGGTCAGTTCCTTGAATTCGTTGTAGATCGCGATTGCCTTGACCGGATCGAGGACATCGGCCTCGTTGCCAAGGAAAAGCGTGTTGAACGTGTCGCTCATCTGCTTGGTAATTTCCGGTGCATCTTCGAAATCCCGAAAATGCGTTGCCGCTTCTTTCAGCGTGGAAAGCCCTTCCCGGAAGAAACCCTCGTCGAGGTAGAGCGAGCCCAGGCGCCGCAGGTTGTCGAACTCCAGCTTATCGCCACGCCACGCAAAGCGCAGTTTCTCGTATTCCTCGATCGCGTCGCGCAGGTCGATCCGGCGCAGCTTCAACAGCATCTCGGTGCGGGCGACACGGGCCCGCGCCCGCGACGGCCGATGATCGCTCTCAAGCACGTCTTCCCACAACCCAATGGCACCGTCGAAATCGCCGTCGAGTTCCCGGAGCTTGCCCTCGGCGAACTGGAGCATGGCCTGCTCACCCTTGGTCGGGTTTTCGAGGTTCAGCGCATCCAGGAACAGTTTCGCGCCCTGTCCGTCACCGGTTTCCGCCGCGACCTCGGCGATGAGAATGCCGAGCGGCATCTTCAGTGCCCGCGGATAGTCGCGAGCGATAGAGCCGGTAAAGCGAAGGTCGCGGGCCGAGCCGATACGGTCGCCCAACGTGGCGCGCGTCGCCGCCGCCCAAAGGCGCCCCTCGTCGTTCTCGGCCAGACTTTCGTGATTGAAATCCGCCAGCGCCAGGTCGTATCGGCCAAGCAGGAACTGCGCACCGCCACGCATGACGAGAACGGACGGGTCGTTTGCCAGCGGCGGCACATCCTCAATCGCGACACGTAGCACACCGAGCGTTTCTGGCGCGTAGGCATTGGCAAAGAAGAACTTGGCGAGTTCCAGTCGCGCCGCGGCCTTGCCACGTTTCGGCGCATCCGCAATGGCGGCCTCCAGCTGACGACGGCGAACGCGGAATTGTTCCGTGGTGGCGGCGTAGCGCTCAAGGTCCTCGATGGCCTTCACCATCGTACGGGTTGCCGCGAGCTGCGCATGCGCGGCGGCGTCTTCGGACACGTTGGTAACGGCCAGGCGCACACCGGAACTGCCGATCTCGATCCCCTGCCGAAGGGCGCGGACACGAAGATCGTCGATAATCGGATTAATGACCACGCCTTGTGCCGCAATCTGGATGCTGAACTGCGGGAACCTGAACGGCCGCCCCACCGCGTGGCCCAGCGGAATGACTGGAACGACAACGAAATTGTCGCCGATGTTCGGGTCGGCAACGGCAATCGGACGGCCCGGTTCGGGCACGGGAACAAAGACCCGCGCACCGACCGGGGAATTGGGCTGTGCGTTCACTTCGAGACCTGCCTGCGGCGCCATCTGCCTTGGCGCGAAATCAATCTCCCAGGCCAGGCCGTCCCGTTTCACCGCCGGATTGTAGCGCGCCGAGGTACGGATCCGAAGCACCGTCGCGTTTTCATTGGGCAGCTGGAGAATCTCGAACGCGGCTTCGCCTGCTTCGAGCTGCAGCGCCGCCGTATCAACGGTCATCGGCTTGTCGAAGACGATCCAGATTGCACCGCCGCGGCGGAACGTTGCCGCCGCCACCGGCTCGTCGAAATCGAAGCGGAACGCAAGCTGATCCTGGCCGGGGGTCGCGGACACTTTGGCCGCCGTCGGCTCGCCCGCGCCGGCCGAGGCCTGCGCACGCGGTGAAAGCTCCTGCGAGAATTGATCGTCATCGGCCGACGGTGCTGCCGGTGTCTCCGGCGCCGCAGCCGTTTCCGCCGCTGCAGGTCGGGTGCCATCCGGCGTCAGAGCGCGCGGCTGGCCGGTCTCTGCCGTGTCCTGAGTGGGCGCGGCCTCCAGTCGTGTCGGCGCACCCGACGTTTCCGGCTCAGCCGCAGCGGCCGGTTCCGGGGCGGCGGGCGGCGCCGGTTCGACGGTCTCTACGGGTTGAACAGTTTGCGCCGGCGGCGCATCTTCCGTCGCCGTTTCAGGCGCCGGCGCCGCAGGCTGTTCCACGGCGGCCGTCGCTGCCGGCAGCGCAACCGGATCCGCAGCCCCGCTCGGCTCGCGCACATCAAGCACCACTTTCGGGCCGGACAGGAAATCCCGCACCGTCGATGTCGCTGGCACGGCCAACGTCACCGTCGTCGCATTGCCGCTCACGGCCGTCCGCGCGCCGCCAATCAGTCGCACGCCGCCATCCGACAGAGCGCCCAGCGAAATCCGTGCCGGCTGCTGGAAGCGCAACGTCACCACGCCGCCGTCATTGCTCACCTGGTAGGGAACGTCCTGTTCGAAATCGAAAACGACACGGGTGTAATCCGGATGTTCACCGGTGCGCACGCGAATCTCCGGCGCATCAGCAGGCGTCGCCTGGGCAGACGCTTTTACCCGGCTCGCCGTGACCGGTTCAACCGGCACCTCGACCGGCCCGTCGGCGTTCGTGCTCGCGGATTGAGCGCCGGTCTTAATGTCGTCGAAGAGTTCGACCGTCACACCGGTACCGGTATAGAACGCAAACACCTCGACCGGTTTGCGAAGCGTGAAACTGACTGAACGTCCATCCGCGCCGGCGGCCGGGTCCGCAATCAGGTCCGGCAGTTCGGCGGCAAGCCGGGCGAAATCGCCTTCGATCGGACGGGAGAAACGAACCGTCACGCGGCCGTCCTCGACACTGTGCTTGTGTGCAACCGGGACCTGCCAGGCAAAGGTAATCAGCGAAGACTTGCCCGACTGCTCGACCCTGACCGACACCCGCTCCGCGTTCGCGTCGCCAACGGCACCGAGGCACGCAACGGCGAGGCATGCCGCCAGCAACGGTCTGTAGCCGCTCCACCGCATCAGAAGGCCCTCGCCGTCGGCATGACAATGATATCGACACGCCGGGCCAGTCTGCGCCGGTCGGCGTCATCCAGGTTCGGCAGCAGGTTGTACTGGGTATCCGCGTAACCGAAAGCCACGATCTTCTCGTCGTAACCGCCTCGGCGGATGGCATTCGCAACGGAAGCGGCCCGCGCAATCGACAGTTCCCAGTTGGACGCATAGGACGTGCCGTCCGGCGGCGCCGGGTCCGTGTGTCCGGTAACAGCAATCGTATTGCCGACATTGTCGAACATCGCACCAAGCGTCAGCATAGCGCCCTGCGCGCGTTCGCTGATAACCGCGGCGCCGGGATCAAAGAGCAGGTCGCCCGGTAATGCGACCAGCAGCCTGTCCTCGAGACGAACGATCAGCACGTCACGCAGCAACGGGTCATTGGAGAGGTTTTCCTCGATCACGGAAGCGAGGTAATCCAGGTTGACGGCACGGCGATAGAAAAGCGTGCCGATGTTCAACTGCGCGGTGGGTTTACGGACGGTTTCCTCCGGAGAGGGATTAAGGGTCTGCGACAGCGAGTCGATAACCTTGTCCCATTCGTCGATCTTCACGTTCGACATTGCGAACAGCATGACGAAGAACGTGAGCAGCAGCGACACCAGGTCGGTGAATGTCAGCATCCACATCTTGGTGTTGCGGTGTTCCGGTTCCTCGACATGGTCGAGATCCAATGTCGCATCCCGCCTCACGGCTGGCCTCCCGATGCTTCGGGCGCGGTGCGCTTGCGCATCTCCTCCAGCGCTTCTTCGAAACGAACCTCCGTTTCCTCGATGCCCCTGACCCAGAACCAGATGGAGATATTACCAACATCACCGCTTTTGACGCCCACCGACACGCTGTCCGGCGGTGCGCCCCGACCTGTCAGAACACGCGCGATCTCACCCATGCGGGCGGTTTCGATCGTTTGCTGCAACGGCAGGTATTCATTCCCGGTGGGCGGCGCACCGATCACGATTTCCATGTCCTGGCGCAATCCCGGCGGCCTGTTCGACAGTGCCGCCACCACGCGATCCAGCAACGGCAGCTGATCGTCGCGGACAGTCGCTTCCTCTGCCTTGAACAGCGCACTTGCCGGCATATGCAGCCGCATCAATCGGCCCGGCTGCACGACCTCGATCTTCTCGACCTGCACCGCCGTGGTGAAAATGGTGGTCACCTGTTCCTGGAACGCTTCGCCGGCAATGATATCGCCGTCCTTGGCATTGAATTCGGTGGGGTCCGAGGTCGGCGGCAGCACCGTCGTAAAGGTCGACGACAGACTGTCCATGACCGCCGTCGACTTGACCTGCTCGAACGTCGATATTGACACCAGCATGATAAAAAATGCGAGCACCAGCAAAAACAGACCGAGGAATACCGGCACGATATCCGGCGCCTGCTCAGGCTCCTGTGGCGGCAACTCAAGATCGAGATCACGTATCGTCATTACCGTGCCCCGCTCAGAATTCGCCCAGGACGCTGACCAGCTTGGTCTTCAGCGTTCCCGCCGTGTATGGCTTGATGATGTAATTCGACACACCGGCCTGTTTGGCCGCGATCACTTTTTCGGTCGTGCTTTCCGCCGTGACAAGGATGAACGGCAGGTCCTTCAAGGCATCGTCCGCGCGCACTTCCTGCAACAACTCGTAGCCGCTCATCGGCTCCATGTTCCAATCCGAGATGACCAGCCCGAAACCGCCTTCCCGTAGCATGGAAAGCGCATCCTTGGCGTTGCTCGCCTCGGAGATATTGGTGAACTTCAGTTGTCTGAGCAGGGACTTCAGGACCTTGAGCATGGTCGGGTAGTCGTCCACGATCAGGACTTTCATGCCCACGTCCACGGCCATTTCCACTCCCAAAATCCAGATATGTCCGCTTCGGAACGTACATCCCGAAACCCCATTTTCCCGGTGTCCCAATCGGATTTTCGCCTGAAAATCCGATCATTCCGGGCAACACCTTGCTGCCCGGCATGTCCCTTTGTCCCTACTGCAGCGTGCCCACGGCCCGCGGCAGTTCACGCAGCACCCGCAATTCGACCGTCACCTCGCGCGCACGCTCCGGATTCATCTGCGCCATCACCGGCGCGAGCTTACGTTCTTTCATGCGTTCAGCGACCTCGAGCAGGGTATTCATCTCCAGTTCCTCGAAGATGCGCGCGGCATCCTTCGGCTTCATGTTCTCGTAGATCTTGACCAGGCTGCCGAGTTTCTTCTCCTGCTGCTCATCAAACACCTTGATGCGTTCCTCGATAACACCGCGCAGGTCTTCAAGCTCGGCAACGCGGCGTTCGATCCGGATTTCCGCGGCACGCAGCAGACCTTCCCGGGCTTCCAGTTCGCGCGACTTGGCAGCGAGCTCGTCACGGCGCTCGGCCAGCCTCATCAGGATTTCGATCTCCGCCGGCGTCAGCAGGGTCGGATCATCGGTAATCAGTTTGGTCGGATCCTGGCGCACCGTCGTCGCGCCTTCGACAGGTTCGCCCGGCACCGGTTCGACCGCCGGCATGCTGGATGCCTCTTCGGTCGCCGGGCCTGCAGTCGGCGCCGCGTCAGGCTGTTCCGTCTGCGCACGGGCTTCGGAAATATTGATCGTGCCTTCCATCAGGGAGTCGATCCCTTCCCAGATGTCGCCGACCCTGATCGTCAGCATCAGCGTCGCGGCGAAGATCGTCAGCGGCAGGAAACGAATTTTCGAAAAGAGCTTTTTCATGCGTTCTCTCGCATCTCAGTATCAGCCGGCGTCGCGCAGCGCGCGCAACAGTTCGCGTTCGGCTTCGGAGCGCGGCTCGATGCCACCGTCACCATCCTTCTGGGCAACGTCTGCCGGTTCGTCACGCGGCTCGACCTTGGGGGCCTTGCGCGGTTGTGACTGTGCGATGTTCGCCGACGCCGGCTTCGGCACCACACCGAGACCGTCCCGCGCCTCGCGCACCAGTTCTTCCAGCCGGTCCGCCGTCGAACCGCCGCGGTCGGCGAGAAACGCGATATCGTCGCGCAGCGTCTGCGCACGCTCCATCTGGATGTCGAGCGCCTGCGCCACGGTACGCAGCTGATTGAGGTTCTCTTCCGCGCGCTGCGTCGACTCGCCGAACGTCCGGGCGAGACTTTCCAGATCCTTCTTGTCCTTGCGCAACCGGTTAAGACGCTTGTTGAGCGTCACGGCGTAACCGATGGTCACCACCAGCAGCACGGCGACGGCGATATCAACGATCAGGGTATAAGGCATCGGCTTTTATCCTTCGTCCGTTTCCCGTGCGATGCTATCCGCGCGGCGTCTTGTCGATCCGGTCGCCGATCTTGACGGCGATCCGGCTTCCTTTGCGGCCCATTCGGCCCGTGTACATCGGCACATCGCCGCAGACGAGTTGCACCGGGCTGTCCTGTGTCGCGCTCAGCATAATCTGCGATCCGACCTTGAGGTCGAACACATCACGCAGCTTCATGATCTGCGTATCGATGACGGCTTCGAGATCGACGTCCGTCACCCAGAGTTCCTCGGCAAGGTGCGTTTCCCAGATGGTGTCGCGACCGAACTTTTCACCCATGAACATCTGCAGCAGAAGTTCACGAACCGGCTCCAGCGTTGCATACGGCAACAGCAGCTCGAGGCGGCCGCCGCGGTCTTCCATGTCGATCCTGAGACGCGCCACGATGGCCGCGTTCGACGGTCTGGAGATCGTCGCGAAACGCGGGTTGGTTTCCAACCGGTCGAAGCGGAACGTGACCGGGCTCAGCGGCTCGAAAGCAGCCGACAGGTCGCCCAGCATGACGTGCACCATGCGTTCGACAAGCGAGCGCTCGATCGTCGTATAGGGACGGCCCTCGATACGCATCGCCGCAGTGCCCCGGCGCCCGCCCAGCAGAACGTCGACGATTGAGTAAATCAGCGAACTGTCGACCGTTATCAGACCATAGTTATCCCACTCCTCTGCCTTGAACACGGACAGCATTGCCGGTATCCGCGCTGGCTATCCGATCCGCAACAACGACGTCACACGCCCCGTGCTGGTAGAGAAGAACAGCCTCGTCACGATCATTCACCAGGTGCCGAACATGATCCTGACGGCACAGGGCAAGGCAATGCAGGATGGTGCGGACGGCGACATCGTGCAGATCAAGAACGGCCGTTCGAACCAGATCGTCGAAGCCGAAGTGATCGGTCCCGGCCGAGTTGCCGTGAAGTCCTTGTCGCAACAGCTCTCGATGAGCCTCAACTAGGGAAAGAAGCGGGCCGGCCAAAAGCCGCCCCTGTAAGGAAACCAAGAAATGATTACCGCAAACAGCAAAAAGCGCAGCCTTCCGATTATTGCCGCTGTTGTCGCCGTCACGAGCCTGAGCGGGTGCAATCTGGCAACGCGCCTGTCCGATGTCGGCACCGGTCCGAACCTGACGACGATCGAGAACCCGACGGCGAAACCGGACTACCGGCCGGTCAGCCTGCCGATGCCGGCCCCGCAGGTCGCGGAGGAGAACCCGAGCTCGTTATGGCGTAACGGGGCGCGGGCCTTCTTCAAGGACCACCGCGCCAAGGAAATCGGGGACATCGTGACCGTGAAACTGGATCTGTCCGACAGTGCCACACTCGAGAATTCGACGGAGCGCGACCGCAACGACAGCGAAGACACGAACGTCACCAACATTCTCGGCCTGGAGACCAAATTCGCCAATATCATTCCCGGCGCCGCCGCTGCGGTGAATCCGGAATCGTTGATGAGCTTCAACAACGTTCACGCCACCAACGGCGAAGGCGATATCGAACGGTCGGAAACGATCGACCTCACCTTCGCGGCCGTGGTCACGCAGATCCTGCCGAACGGCTCGCTGGTCGTGATGGGGCGCCAGGAAATTCTCGTCAACGCGGAACTTCGCGAACTGATGGTTACCGGTGTCGTCCGCCCCGAGGATATCGAGAGCGACAACACGATCAGTCATGAAAAAATTGCAGAAATGCGCGTTGCCTACGGCGGCCGCGGCACACTGAGCAGCTTGCAGCAGCCGCGCTGGGGCACGCAGGTCTGGGATATCATCTTCCCATTCTGAGTTCACACAGTTCCCGTTCTGGGTTCATCTAGGAACCTGGCAACTTTCGGCCGGCGCAGAATGCGCCGGCTTTTTCTTTGATGATTAGGCCAGCATGCGGACACAAAAAAAGACGCCAACGGCGCCCAGCGATCTGCATATCCACCGTTGGAGTTTAAACGGAAACGTTCACCTTCGCGCCCACCGCATCAGGCTCCGGAGCGGGCCGGGGCTCGGTGCTTTCGGATTCGTTGGATTCGAGAACCTTTTCGATGTCGTTGTTGATCTCGACGACATCGTCCTTCCGCTCTGCTTTGCGGAGTTCTTCTCTGGCAGCTTCGGATTGTTTCTCGCTAACGCGCTCAAGCGTCTCCTCGAACTGCTTCTGTTGCACGTGAGCAACCTGAAAAGCAGCAGTGGCCGCGCTTGGAGCGGCTATTGGAGATGCTTGTGTACTATCGGTACGCATTCTGCTATCAATCCTTCCGGAGTAAAATTTGTTCTAAATTACTCCTCTACGTAATCATGATACACAATTTCGCACACCCGGCGCAACTAAAAAATCGTGCAAATGTTAAAAATTGTTTCAAGCCCCTATCCCCTTGAATCAACGGGCAAAAACAGGACGGGCACACGCGCATAGGTCGCACGTCGAACCAAAAAATTATCCATGAATCACATAAAATCCGAAACCCGCGATTCTACATCGCGGGTTTCGCACAAACGCGCACAGCCGGCCCCGTGTGCCGGCATTTACATTCAATTCGATGAGAAACGGGCTGGCCGGCTAAAACCCGGCGCTCGGCCTAGTCGTCGCGGTGGGTCCGCTCCATCCGCTCGTGTCGCTCCTGAGCCTCGAGCGAAAGAGTGGCAATCGGTCGCGCTTCCAGGCGTGCCAACGTAATCGGCTCGTCGGTCTCCTCGCAGTAGCCGTAGGAGCCATCCTCGATACGTTCCAGGGCCTGGTCGATCTTGCTGATCAGCTTGCGCGCCCGGTCACGGGTCCGAAGTTCTAACGAGCGATCCGTCTCAATCGCGGCGCGATCCGCGATATCGGGCTCGACAATCCCACCTTCCTGGAGGGTTTGCAGGGTCTCGTTGGATTCCTTGACCAGCTCCGCGCGCCAACTCAGAAGCTTTTGCCGGAAATACTCCCGCATCCGCGGGTTCATGAACGGCTCTTTGGCCGTCGGCTTGTAGTCGGGAGAAAGCGTAACACTCATCGGGCGAATAGCTCCTGAAACAAAGGTGGCTAAGCGCGCGGAATATAGTTGCGTCGCGCACCGCCTGCAAGCACGTATTTTGCCCGCATGAAAACCGGTAAAGTATTGATTTAACTGCTGGATCGAAAGGTATGGTTAACGGGGACAGAAAGCTACCGGGTGAATTTGGCGATTTCCACTTCGACTCGCAACTCGACCTCGGCGATCAGGTCATTCAGCTTCGGGTCGTCGCTGGCGCTTTTTCGCTCCCGCAGTTTACGCGCGAGTTCCTGCAATCTGTCCTTGGAAATCGTGCCTGTGAGCACCGCAACGCGGATCTGCTCGAGCCGATCCAGGAGATCGTTGCCGTATTCCAGCATCAGCCCACGCGAACGATGGTCCGTCGCGTCCGCCGTTTGCTGCACGGCAAGGATTGAATTCACCGCACCGACACCACCCGTCGCCTGAGCCTGCTCCGCCGCATCGGCGCCGGAAACACCGCGTAGCGTGTCAGCAAACGCACCGTCCTCCGCCGAAGATTTCTTGGCCTTCTTCGTGGCGTCGGGGCCTTTCGCCGAACCTGTTTTGCTGACTTTCATCGGTCATGTCCCTGAAGCGTCGCGATCCAAGCACGTCACCGCCGTGCCGCGTCCGCGAAGCGAAACATACCAGCAGCCGCATGCACCCGTAAACAACTGTCACAAATCTCTAGGTTTTTTGCCAATCCGGCACAGAAGCACACACCTATTTGGCACCGCTGTCGGTTGCGCGAATGAAAATCATTATCATGTCTTGTATCTGCTGTTGAGAATGAGTATGAGTTTCACTTGCAGGTTATGAACAATCCAACATCCCATGTGAGGAAACACCATGTTTAGTTCCAAGATTCTCCATGCAACCGCTGCCGCCCTCTCCGTGGCGATGCTTTCCGGCCCCGCGCTCGCCGACGAGATGGTGTACGGCCCCTTCCCGATCACGGTGAAAGGCTATGACGGCAGCAAGACCAATTCCGTTTCCTATACAGGTCAGGTCGCTCGGCACACGCTGCATGACTCCCTCAAGGTCCTGGCCGGCAAAGGCAACGGCAAGCCGAATGCCGACCTCAAGGCTCAGATGATGTCCTACTTTGAAGGGAAGGATGCTGGCCGCGATATCCTCGCACCGACCTCCAAGGGCAGTTTCAAGATCAAGCAGACCAAGGTCGATGACATCAGTAAGAAAAAGAACCTTGCCGGTAAGACCTTCGGCGGTGCCATCACCGGCATGCCGAACGCCATGACGGGCGCTGAACTGGTCAGTTTCTGGATCGACAAGGCATCCGCAGCGGATGGCGGACAGGATACCGCGAATGGGTATGACTATCCGCAGTTGATCTCGAAATTTGTCATGGGTGCCGTGTTCTACAACCAGGTTGTCGACGGCTATCTCGACGAGAACCTTGAAGCCGATAAAAAGCCGAACGACAAGCCGTACGGCGAGGGTGCTGCCTACACCGGAAAAGAGCACTCCTGGGACGAGGGTTTCGGTTATTTCGGCGCCCCGGCTCACACGCTGAAACTAAGCCCGGCGGATGTCTACGATATCGCCAAGCGCAAGGATGATGCCCTCGCCAAGGCCGATTTCAACAAGGACGGCGTGGTCGACCTTAAATCGGAGATGGTTTTTGGCCCGGCGTACTATGCAGCCGGCGCTGACAAGGGCGGAAAGACCAACTACCTGCACACCATCACCAAGGCATTCCTCGACGGCCGCAAGCTCTTGGCGAACGCCAAGGGTGAAAAGCTCTCCGATGCCCAGCGCGCCGAACTGAAAGGTTATGCCAAGGTCGTTGCTGACAACTGGCAACTCGTGCTCGCTGAAGCTACGTTTAAGTACGCCGGTTCGGTCTACAAAGACCTGGCCAAACTGCAGACGATCATGGAAGCCAACGGCGATACCGACAAGGCGCTCAAGACGTACATCAAGCACTGGGGTGAGTTGAAAGGCTTCGCACTGGCGCTGCAGACCGGCAAGGACAATCTGGGTGAAACGGCCACCAGACTGAACCGCATGATCGGGTTCGGCCCGCTGCTGCCGAACAGGAGCCAGGTCGTCGACGTCGACAAGGACGGCAACTATCTCCGCGATCAGGGCGTGTCTTGGGGCGAGTACATGCTGCACATGGCCAAAGTGCAGAAGCTGCTGATCGACGAGTTCGGCGTCAAAGCGCGTGCGAGCGATGTCACCGGCGACATGAAAGACCTCGCCGGAAAGCTTGGCGGCAAAGCATCTGCCGAAAACGATTGATCTGGCCTAAGCGGGAGCCTAGGTATGGCGCCTCGGCTCCCGCAGCGGCAACATTCCGGCCAAGCACCACATGGACGTCTCAATCGGCGCATATCTTGACCAACTGATCGGACCGCTTTTCGATCCGGAAAAGCGCGTTTTTGCCGGGTACCTTGCCAGCGCGTTCCTGATCGCGCTGTTGGTACAGATCTTCTTCAGCGGTCAACGCCTTTTACCCGCCACCAAAACAATCCTGAGCGGCAAAATCTGGTGGTCGCGGTCTGCGCGCACCGATTATCTCATCACCGCCCTCAATCAGCTTTTCATGATGGGCGTCGCGCCCCGCCTGCTCGGCAAACTGACCATCGCGACGCTCCTGTTCGATTGGCTGCACATTGCATTCGACGGCCGGCCCATGATCTGGACGGGCGCGCCGGCATGGACGGTGGCTGCAGGGTTCACCGTTGCCCTGTTTCTGGCCGATGACCTGACCAAGTACCTTCTGCACCGCCTGCTACACCGCTGGCCGGTGCTATGGTGTTTTCACAAGGTGCACCACTCGGCCGAAACCCTGACGCCGTTCACGGTCTTCCGCACGCACCCCGTGGACGGCGTGCTTTTCGCGTTGCGCTCGGTCTTCACCCAAGCTGCCGTCTTGGCCGTCTTTTTCTTTTTCCTCGGCGACCGGGTCGATCTCGTCAGCGTTTTCGGCGCCAACGTCATTCTGTTCGCCTTCAACGTTGCCGGGTCCAATCTCAGGCACTCCCACGTATGGATTTCCTACGGCCGGACGCTCGAGCACATTTTCATCTCGCCGGCGCAGCACCAGATCCACCATTCCCTGGCCGCCGAACATCACGACCGGAACTTCGGCGTGGTCCTCGCCGTCTGGGACTGGATCGGCGGCAGCCTGTGCCTAGCCGGACACCGGCAGACCATCCGTTTCGGCATCACGGACGGTACCGCCGACCATCATAGCCTTCTTGCCGTTTACGCCCGTCCTCTTGTCGAAGCGGCCGGTTGCGTCGGACGGATTTTCCACTGGAGACCTAAAACCATGCAATTCCCCGCCAAAGCCAAAACCGCAAGCCTTGCCGCCATAATTGGCGGCGCGATGGTGGTCCTCGCGCTTGGTGTATCCGCCGCCGGCGCTCAGGAAAAGGTGCTCAACATCTATTCCCACCGCCAGCCGTTCCTGATCGAGCCGTTCATCAACGCCTATAAGAAGGAAACCGGCACCGAGGTGAATATCGTTTACGCCTCGAAAGGCCTCGCCCAGCGGCTGATGGCCGAAGGCGAACGCAGCCCTGCCGACGTTATCCTGACCGTCGACATCGCTAGGCTGCATGTCTATGCGGACAAAGATCTCCTGGCACCGGTTCAGTCCGAGGTATTGAAGAAAAACATTCCGCCGCATATGCGCGCGCCGAACGACACATGGTTCGCGCTCTCCAAGCGCGCCCGCGTGATCGCCGTCGCCCGTGAAGTGAAGGACGTGCACGCCATCAAGACCTACGAGGACCTCGCCGACCCGAAATGGAAGGGCCGCATCTGCGTGCGCCCCGGCAGCCACGTCTATAACCGTGCGCTTGTCGCGTCCATGATCAACGCCGACGGCATGGAAGCCACGGAAAAATGGGCACAAGGTCTTGTCGACAATCTCGCGCGCCGCCCGCAGGCCAACGACCGCGCCCAGGTGAAGGCGATCTTCGAGGGCGTCTGCGATATCGCGATCATCAACAACTACTATTACGGTAAGCTTCTCGATTCCGACAATCCGATCCAGCGCGAATGGGCGGCGTCCGTGCAATTGATCTTTCCGAACAAGGACGGCCGTGGCACGCACGTGAACATATCCGGCGGCGGTGTCGCGAAGCATTCCAAGCACAAAGAAGAAGCCGTCCGTTTCCTGGAGTTCTTGACCTCCAAGACCGCGCAGGACTTATATGGGGCGATCAATTTCGAGTACCCGGTAAATCCGGCCGTGGAACCGTCCGAAACGTTGAAATCCTGGGGCGAGTTTAAAGAGGACGACATGCCGATCGCACGCATTGCCGAGTTGGCACCCGAAGCCCAGCGGGTCATCGACCGTGTTGGATGGTAACCCGCGCGGCCACGACGCCCGGCACCGGTAAGGTCCACCTGCGCCTCACGTCCTGGGGCGTCGCCTCGCTGGGGCTGACGCTCGTTTTTCTGGCCCCGATCCTGTCCGTTTTCATCGCCGCCGCCGGTGATACCGGCGACCTGTGGCCACACCTGTTCCGGACCGTTCTGCCCCGTTATATCGGCAACACGCTCGTGCTGATGGCGGGCGTCGCCTGTATCAGCCTGTTGTTCGGCGTCAGCACGGCATGGCTCGTGACGCGTTATGCCTTTCCGGGCCGACGCGTGCTGGAATGGATGCTCTTGCTGCCCGCGGCCGTGCCGACCTACCTGATTGCCTATACCTACACGGACTTCCTTGAATATGCGGGACCGGTCCAACAGATTTTGCGCGACGTCTTCGGCTGGCAAAGCGCACGCGACTACTGGTTCCCGGAGATCCGCTCGATGGGCGGTGCGACACTCGTCCTGGGCGCGGTGCTTTATCCCTATGTCTACATGATGGCGCGCGCCGCCTTCATGCTGACACCGGCATCGCTTTTCGAGGTCGGGATGCTGGCGAAACGCAGCGAGTTCTGGTCGGTCGGACTCCCCCTCGCCCGGCCGGCCATCGTCGCCGGCCTGGCCCTTGTGATGATGGAAACCGTCTCCGAATTCGGTGTCGTCGAGTACTTCGCCATCGAGACCATCACGCTCGGCATCTTCAACGTCTGGCTCGGCATGAACAGCCTGCCCGCCGCCGCGAAGATCGCGTCGGTGTGTTTCCTGTTCATCATCGCACTGCTCGCGATGGAAATCCTCGCACGGTCGAGGCGGCGGTTCATCAACACAAGCCGCAAATCGGCATCCTTGCCGCTTCAAAAACTGTCCGGCGGCAAAGCCCTGCTCTGCCTTGCCGCCTGCCTTGCACCCATCGTGATCGGGTTCGTCATCCCGGTGGGCGTGCTCCTGAATTTCGTCCTCAAAGGTTATTCCCTCGAGTTCAGCAACGCCCAGTTATCCGCGGCGTGGCATTCGATTTCCCTCGCCGCGAGCGTCGCACTGCTGATCGTCGCATCGGCATCGTTCCTCGGTTTTGTCGCGCATTACCAGGGCGGGAAATGGCTGAAACGCATCACCGCTGTCGCATCTATGGGTTATGCCTTCCCCGGGACAATTCTGGCGATCGGCGTGATCACGGCCGCCGGAACACTGGACGACGGTATTGCCGCGATCATGGACGGGGTATTCGGGATCACCTACCACGGCTGGCTGACCAGCGGCGTCGGACTTGTCGCCGTTGCCTGTGCGATCCGCTTCCAGGCAATCGGTTACGGGGCGGTGACGACCGGGCTCGGCCGGCTGCCGCCCAATATGATGAACGCGAGCCGGGTCCTTGGCCGAACGTTCGCAGGCAGCCTGATCGAGACGATCCTGCCGCTGATGCGCCTGTCGCTGATCACCGGCGGGTTGCTTGTGTTCGTCGACGTGATGAAGGAACTGCCGATGACGTTGTTGCTTCGCCCCTTCAACTATGAAACTTTGGCCACTTACGTCTATCAGTTCGCCAAGGACGAGTTGTTGGAGCAAGCGGCGATGCCGGCACTATTTATCGTCATCGTCGGGATCGTGCCCGTAGTTCTGATGAACGCGACGCTACGCAGATGATCATGCCAGTCCAGACACGATCCGATACCCGGCATCCGGCTGGAGGCCGCATCCGATGAGAGGCGACGCCTCGGCCGGGCTCAGCATGAGCGGCATCTCGCACGCCTTCGGCGAGCACCGGGTACTCAACGACGTCAGTGTGGACGTGGCCCCGGGTGAACTGGTCTGCCTGTTGGGCCCGAGCGGTTGCGGCAAGACCACGTTACTCCGGATTGCCGCCGGCCTCGAACCGCTGCAACAGGGTCGCATTGCGGTCGACGGCATCCCGATCGCCGAAGGCGGCAAGCCCGGCGCGCTGCCGCCGGAACGCCGCGGGATTGGCTTGATGTTTCAGGACTATGCCCTGTTTCCACACCGCAACGTGCGCGACAACATCGCCTTTGGGATCGACAAGTCGAAGGGCGGGCGACGCTCGGCATGGATCGACGATGCGCTTGCCGCGATGGGCCTGACCAGGTTTGCCGATGCTTATCCGCATACCCTTTCCGGTGGGCAGCAGCAGCGCGTGGCGCTCATTCGCGCCCTCGCGCCTGGTCCGAATATTCTGCTGCTGGACGAACCGTTTTCCGGCCTCGATGTGACGCGCCGCGCCCAGATCCGCACCGACACCCTCGAATTCGTCAAGAAAACCGGCGTCGCCACGTTGATGGTCACGCACGATCCGGAAGAAGCCATGTTCATGGCGGACCGGATTTTCGTCATGAACGAAGGCGTCGTGGTGCAGGACGGCTCGCCGGTCGATCTCTATTTCCAGCCTGCGAGCGCCTTCGTCGCCGAGTTGTTCGGCCCGGTGAGCCGCTTTACCGGCACCGTGCGACACGACGAGATTGAAACGCCGCTGGGCACGTTCTCGGCGGGAGAACTCGCGGGTGGCAGTGCCGCCGAGGTCATGATACGGCCCGAAGCATTCCGGCTTGCCGTCGAGGGCAGCCGGCCGCAACCGATGCCCGGCGACCCGGAGAACCTCGTCATCGCGCCGGCGCCGCTCGAGGTTGTCACGGCGCGTCCGCTCGGCCGTTCCTCGTTCGTGCAGCTCAAGCTCAATGACGGCCGGACGATCGACACCCGCGTCCCCGGCACGTTCCTTCCCGGCGCCGGTTCGAAGGTCCTGGTTGGGGTCAATCCCCGGCTTGCGCACGTTTTTACCGTGCCATCGGCCCGGTAAAGATTGCCGGGCACGGCATTTTTTTGCCCGGCGCAGCCTGTGCCTTATGCACCTCTCTCAATTAAAAACTCTTATTTTATAGAAACTTAGCGCCACCTGAGAATTGGCACTGAGTTTGCTTAATAACGTGCAAGGACAAGTGCGCGCCCGTACCGGCGTGCCAGGCATAACCAAAGAGAGCACGTTCCATGAGCGGATACGGTCTATTTCAGCCATCGACCCTGGGCATGAAGTCCCAGTCGCACCGTTTGAACACGATCGGGTACAACATCGCCAACGTGAACACCGGCGGGTTCAAGCGCACCGATACCCAGTTCGAAACGGTCCTGAGCAAGAACTTCTTCGCGCAAAGCGACACCGGCGGCGTTAAGCCCTATTCGCGCGCGACCAACGACATCCAGGGCCTGGTGACACCGACCAACAACGAATTGGACCTTGCGATTGTCGGCAAGGGGTTCTTTGCGCTTCAGCCCGAACTCACCGCCAGCAATCAGATTTTCTACACGCGCGATGGGTCGTTCAGCATCAATACCGTTGATGGCCAGACCAGCACCGTGACTTCAGACGACAACAGTACAATCACTGTTGCCAATGGCTATCTCGTCGACAAGAACGGCTATTTCGTTCTCGGCTCGCCGATGAACCAGGACGGAACGTTCACGTCCTCCGCTGCCGCGCCGATGCGCGTCGATCAGTATGCGTTCGTAGACCAGGGCCAGCCGACGTCGACGGCGCTGCTGGACTTCAACCTGCCATCGACCTCGGAATTTGGGGACGATACCGAGACCTACACGCTGACGACATATGACTCGGCCGCCGCGGCACGACAGATTTCCTTCGATTTCGTCCCCATGCTCGCAGACAACGAGTGGCGCGTGAACGTCCGTGCCGACAACCTCACGTCCTATACGCTTGGACCGTCGACGGCATTCTCCAGGTCCGCCGGATCTGCCGCCAATACGGGATTTGCCTACGACTCCGAACTGAGATTCGACGCGGCTGCGAAGACGGTAACACTCCAGAACACCACGGCCAACATCGGCGCAACCGGCGCTTTCAATTCGTTCGTGGTTGGGGACCAGATTACGTTTTCGAGCACGAACAATAACAACTCGACCTTCACGATCTCCGCTATCAGCGCCGACGGCGCGACCATAACTGTCGAAGAGGCCGTCGCTAACGAATCAACCGGCACCGCGACCGTTACGGCCACCTCCGCCGGTGCCCTCTCGGATCCGATGACCTTCTCTTCACTTGGGCAGTTGTCGTCGAACGGCACGTTGACCCTCTCCATGACATGGGACAATGCGGAAACATCGGATATCACGATCGACGTCAGTTCCATGACCCAGTTCGCCGGTGCCTTTACGCCAAACCGCACGTCGCAGAACGGGATTGGCATTGCCGATCTGGCGGATATCTCGTTCGATAACGCCGGCAACGTCGTTGGCACGTTCAGCGACGGCACGGAACGGACGATTTACAAGATTCCGCTCTACGACTTCACCAATCCGAACGGTCTGGAACACGTACAGAAATCTGACGCAGCGCGATGCGCATGTATTCAAACGTCAACTCGACCGTCCGATCGACACGCCCGTGTTCGTTGTCGCCAGTGGCCCGTCTCTTGATGAGTCGATTGCCAAGATCAAAGAACACAGCCCCGGCGCCGTGATCATATCTTGCGGGTCTGCACTTCGACCCCTGCTCGTGAACGGGATTACGCCTGATTTCCAAATTGAAACTGAAAACGCCAGCGTCTCGCCGTTAACCCGGCAGATGGCCGAACAGCACGATCTTTCCGCTGTCACCCTCATCGCCTCGACAAGCATCGATCCCGACGTGCTTGATCAGTTTCGCGACATCATCTTTTTCTTCCGTTCATCACTTTGCGCCTTCCCGCTTTTCGCTCCATCCTATGAATGCACCCTTTTCATGCCGGACCCGACCGTCGGGAACGCCGGCCTATGTCTGGCGCTGGAACTCGGGTTTACCGATGTGTACATGTTTGGAATGGATTGCGGTTCGCGCTCTGACGCACTCCATCATTCGAAGGATGCCTATCACTACACGGCAGACGCCGGTGAAATCAGAATCGATTATGGCATAGAAGTCCCCGCCAATTTCGGCGGAACGTCACGAACGAACTACGGACTGTTTTCCTCGATCAATAATCTTGTCGAACTGCTCAAGGTGTTCGGCCAGGACAGATCCATCCAAAATTGCAGCGACGGTGCGCTGATCGCAGGAGCTTTGCCGCTCCGGCCAGAAGATCTGGCCCTTGAAAAGAAGCACCATGACAAGCATCGCGCGGTCCGCGAGATCATTGACGCTATGCCGCGTTACCTGAGCGCGGAACAGGACTTTACCTGGATGGGGAGAACATTCACCGAAACCGTCAGAGGCTATTGCGATCTCGTCCGTGAGCGCCTGAATGATATCGACGACATCACCCGCAAGGATTACCTGATCCGCTTGATGGATCTATTCCAGCCCCGGATCAGTTATTTTCTGCCGCCGCCGAAGGGAGTCAATCACTGCGTCAACATCCTGATGCGCGGCTCTTTTTTCGCCATGCTGCTGTTCTTCGAGCGCTACCTCGCGCGGGTCGCCCGTGAAGAGGATGTGCAGAGGTTCGGCAAGATCGGGGTCGACGCGCTGCTGCACGGGCTCGAAACACTGGAAAAAGACGCGTTGGAGCGGTTCGGCGGCACCGACCCCAAAGCGCCGCCGCCGCTTGATACCATTTTTCGAACCGCCGATGTCCGCTTCCCCGAACCGCCCGCACCGGCCCGTAACAGCCCGTGCCCGTGCGGGTCGGGCAAGAAATTCAAGCACTGCCACGGCAAGGCGGCATGAGCGGCCGGGACGCCCAGCGCATTCTCGAACAAGCGGCTTCAGACTTCGCCGCCGGTAACTTCGCCGAGGCCGCAGCCGGGTTCAAAGCTGTCATCGACCTGCACCCGGACGTGGGTGAGCTCTATGTCAATCTGGGCGCCGCGCTGCGTGCCGACGGCCAACTCGCCGAAGCCGAGGAGACCTATCGCAGCGCCATCGACAAGTCGCCAAAAAGTGCCCTGGCATGGTTCAATCTCGCCAATCTGCTGCGCGATCTCGGACGGCGTGATGAGGCGCTCGCAGCCTATCGAAAGGCCGACGCGCTCCAGCCGGGCACGGCCGAGATCCTGAACAACCTCGGCGTCCAGCTCTATGACATGGGTAACGTCGACGAGGCGCTCAGACATTACGATGCCGCGCTGGCCGTCAAACCTGACTTCGCTGATGCATTGACCAATCGCGGTAACGCCTTGCAGCGGCTCGGCCGGATGGAGGATGCCGCGCAGGCCATCGATGCAGCGCTGCAGGCGAACCCGGATCATCCCGTTTACCGCCTCAACAAAGCCTCATACCTGGCGGCGGCCGGATACCACGCCGACGCCCTATCCTGGGCGGATCGGGCCATTGCCGCCGACCCGGATTATGTCGAGGCACGGCTCAAAAAGGCGTCCCTTCTGATCCAGACCGGCGATCTTGCCGCCGGGTTCCGTGACTACGAGGTTCGCTGGGACATCCCGGGGTGGCACGCGCTGCCCGAAAAGCTCCCGATGCCGGCATGGCAGGGCGACGATATTTCGGGAAAAACACTGCTGCTGTGGAACGAGCAGGGCTACGGCGACGCGTTGATGTACGCGCGCTATATCCCGGTCCTGCAGCAACGGGGCGCCCGCGTCGCGCTGATGTGCGAGCCGCCGCTGACCGGGCTGTTTCGCGAAAGCTTCGACGACACCGTCGCCGTCCATGCGCTCGACGGTCCGCTGCCGGAAGCGGACGTTCATGCCTCGCTGATGAGCCTACCGTTCCTGATGGGCACGGTGATGGAAACGATCCCGGCGACGGTTCCCTACCTTCGGGCGCGCCCGGCCGACGTACAGCGATGGCAGGACGACGTCGCGGATATCGCTGGCGGACGCCCCACGGCCGGCATCGTCTGGGCCGGCAACCCGGGACAGGCGCATGATTACAGCCGTTCGATCGCCCCGGACATGCTCTCGCCCCTGCTGGCGCGGGATGACGTTTGTTTTTTCAACCTGCTGGTCGGGCCGCGCGGCAACACGCTCGGGCATGATCGCGCCGCCGACGTGCGGGACCGGTTGACGGACTTCGCGGCGACGGCGGCCCTGATGCAGGCGCTCGACCTCGTGATCAGCGTCGACAGCGCACCCGCGCACCTGGCCGGGGCACTCGGCCGGCCGCTTTGGGTGTTGCTGGCGTTCGATCCCGACAGCCGTTATTTCCTCGGCCGGGACGACAGTCCCTGGTACCCGTCCGCCACGCTGCTGCGCCAGCCCGCGCCCGGCGACTGGGCGTCCGTGATCGCCGATGCCAATACCCGCCTGGATAGCTTTACCTCGGCAAAAGCAAAGCGTTAACGGGAATTTACCTTAGGGTTTAGGCCTTTTTTAAGGCCCTTCTGCTTTTCTATACCTCCCAAGATTCTCAGGGACAGAAAACGAAGCAAATATCGGAAAGCAGAACGCAATGACCGAACTGAAACACCATCGCGAGGGAAACCGGCCGTACCGTTCGGAAGCTCTGAGCCCGAGCGGCCCGCCGATGACCATGGCCGATTTGCCGCCGACCGACACCACACGCTGGGTGCCGAGACGCAAGGCCGATGTCGTCGCCGGTGTCAGATGCGGCCTGATCACGCTTGAAGAAGCGTGCCGTATGTACCAGCTGTCGATCGACGAATTCCGCTCCTGGGAGCGGCTTCTTGAACGGCACGGGGTGCGCGGGCTTCGCACCACACGTATCAAAAGCTACCGCAACGCCTGAATCTCATGATTCACCTTCTTCCGGCCACCGGTTTCATATGGAACCGGCGCCGGAGCTAGGCAATTTTTGCCGGTCATTAACTTCTTATTCACTAAACCGCCCCTAGCATCCAATCAGGGTTAACGGTGGAAATGCGCACGCGCGCAAAACCGCCAGGGATGAAGTGGGGACGCACGTGGAAACCTTTGTTCAGGCGATAAGAAATCTCGGTCCGATGCGGCTGGCCATCATGGGCGGCGTCATCCTGGGCCTACTCGGCTTCCTGGTGTTCTTCGCCACCAAGCTTTCGACACCGAGCCTGACGACACTTTACGGCGAACTGGAGCAGTCCGATGCCGCCGGCATCGTTCAGGAACTGGAAAGCCGCAATATCCCGTACGAACTCAAGCACAACGGCACGCAGATCCTGGTGCCGCAGGACCGGGTCATGCAACTCCGCCTCGACGCCATCATCGTCTCCACCGAGATGGACGAGACGGACGGCCTGTGCTGGGTGACCGCCGCGATCGAGGACGATATCGATATCCCGGTCGAGGTCGAGGAGCAGGCCGATACCGCGCCGATGGACGCCGCCACACGGCGCGATTTCCTGTCCCAGGTCCTGACCGCGCACGGCCTGCCGGCGCACCTGACCGAAAAAGTCCTGAGAGACTGCGACCTGGTCGACGAAGCATCCGATCCGGCGATGACGCTGGCCGCCGCCATCGACATGGGGGCGGCGTTCAAGCCCATCGATTTCGACGTGCAGCAACGGCCGCTGATGCTGGTGGGGCCGCCGGGTGCCGGCAAGACGATCACGGCGGCGAAACTGGCCGCGCACGCACGGTTCGCCGGCAAACAGGTCTTCATCGCCACCACCGACACCAAACGCGCAGGCGGCATTGAACAATTGCAGGCATTCACCAAAATCCTCGAGATGGATCTCGTCACCGCCCCCGACGTGGATGCGCTGGCGGCCTGCAAAGAGACCATTCAAGCGGCCGACGCGGCGATTATCGATACCGCCGGCGTCAACCCCTTCGACGATGACGACATGCAGTCGCTGCGCGCCCTTGCCGGAGCTGCGGGCGCGGAAATCATCCTCGTGCTTGCTGCCGGGGCCGATGCCATGGAATCCGCCGATACCGCCCGCGCATTCTCGGAGATCGGCGCCGAGCGCATGGTCATCAGCCGCCTCGATATGACACGCAGGCTCGGCGGTATCCTCGCCGCCGCACTGGCCGGCCGCATCGCCGTCGCCAACGTCAGCATCAACCCGCAGGTCGCAGACGGCCTCAGCCGTATCAATCCCGTTTCACTGGCTCAACTGATCGTCCCCGACGACGACCCGGAAGAGCCGATCCAGAAAAAGGCCGCGCAATGAGCGAAACGACTCCCGCCACTCCCGACCGCCCCGCCCGCACCAAGGGCAACGTCATCGCCATTGCCTCCGGCAAGGGCGGCGTCGGCAAGACATGGTTCTCGATCACGCTGGCGCACGCGCTCGCCATGGTCGACCGCCGCGTGCTGCTGTTCGACGGCGACCTCGGGCTGGCCAACCTGGATATTCAGTTGGGCCTTTCGACCAAGAACGACCTGGGTGCGGTGCTCGCAGGCCGCGCCAGCCTCGCGCAGGCGATGGACTACTGCGAGGAAGGCGGCTTCGACGTGATCGCCGGCCGCTCCGGATCGGGCGCACTGGCGAACCTCGCCTCCAACCGCTTGCAGTCGCTGCTGGACGAGTTGGCCCTGCTCGCCGCCAACTACGACTACGTCATCCTCGACCTCGGTGCCGGGGTGGAAAGCACCGTGCGCCGCCTCGCCTATGCCGCCGACCAGATCATCGTCGTCGTCACGGACGAGCCGACATCGCTGACCGACGGTTATGCTTTCATCAAGATCGCCCACAACGAACGCCCCGAAACCGAAATCAAGGTGGTCACCAATATGGTCAACTCGACGACCGAGGGAGAACGCACCTACAACACTCTCAACAAGGCGTGCCAGGGCTTCCTCAAGTATTCGCCCGAGCACCTCGGCATCGTGCGCCGTGACGAGAAGGTCCGGGCCGCAATCCGGGCTCAGCAGTCCATCCTCAACCGCGCCCCCGACAGCGCCGCGGCGGACGACGTGAAACACATCGCACGCATCATCCGCCGGGGCCGCAACGCGGATCAATGAGCATGGCATGAGCGAAGTCGCGCCCCCGTCACCGACGCCCCCCCCTGCCGGACAGGCGGCACCGCAGCGACTCGCCGTTACCCTCACCCAGGCGCAGCTTGCTGAGCTGCCGCTGGGCGCAAAGCTCGACGTGATCGTTGCCGCCATCTCGGAAGCGGCCGAGCTCAAGGTGTCGAGCCGGCTGGGTGAGATCACGGTCAAACTGCCGGCCGATGCGCAACCGGTGCTGAAGACGGGCGATGCGCTGATCCTGCAGCTTCTGAGCAAGGGCGCCGCGCCGAAAGTTCAACTGGCGCTCCCCGACGGGAAGGCGCTGAGCTTTCCCGCATCGGCCGGTTCGCCGGCAACGGGGCAGACCGCCGCCGCAACCACGCAGATTGCAGTGCCGGGCGTCGTGAAAGTCGTTCCCGGCGCCATCGTGACAGCGACACTGCTGCGGCCCGTCAGCGTGGACGGCGCCCTGATCGTACAAACAGCGACGCAAACTGCCGCAGCCGCCACCTCCACGTTGCAGACCGCAGCCGCCGGCCCCGGTCTCAGTGGTCCGCAAGCGGGCACCCAGGCTGCAACGCAGGCTGTCGGCGCGCCGGCGCCCGCCGTTGCCGGTGGCGGGTCGACGGTCCCGGCTGCAAGTACCACACCTGCCGGCACCGTCACCACATTTGCCGCCGGCAGCAGTATCGAATTCCGCATCGTGTCCGTAAACGTGCCGGCGACAGCGCCGCAGAGCCTCGTGCCGCCGCCGCTTCAGGGCCAGATTTCCCTCGCACCGGGCGCACAGTTGACAGGCGTGGTCGCCGGCACCCATGGCGTCGGACAAACGCTGGTGCAAACGCATGCCGGACCGGTCACCTTGCCGACGGCACAGCCGATGCCAATCGGCACCGAGGTGCGCCTGGAAGTGGTGCAGCTTCAGGCGCCGACGACGGGCTCGGCCCAGCACGGACCGCTGCACATGACCGCCGCACCGCTGCTGGAGGGCGAGTGGTTCGCATTCGAAGATGCGCTTTCAGCCCTCCGTGATGCCGCGCCCGGCGCGCACCAGCATCTTCTTCAGGCGGCGCTGCCACGTGCCGACGCCCAGCTTGCCACGAACGTGCTTTTTTTCCTGTCGGCGCTTCGCGGCGGCGACATCAAGAACTGGCTGGGCGACGGCCCGATGCGCATTCTCGACCGAATGCGGCCCGATCTCGCAAATCGGCTCCGGACCGACATGACACAGATGACGCGGACCGTCGGGATCTTCGAAGATCAACGCCCGGTCGAACGGGCAGAACTCGCCGTCGATGGCGCCGAGCGGCGTAACTTTCACATCGGCGGAAACGGCCGTCGCGGCAACACATGCCAACGCCGCCAGAACAGTCGTCTTGATCGTGGTAGACATGACACCTCCCTATAATCGTCGATTGACAGAATTCCCGGTCTTCTGGGGCCCTGCCCGCGTGCCGGTTTATCCGTCTTTATAAGGGGATTGGTATCCCAGTATACAACTGGTTTTTTTACCCGGGATCAGGTGCCCGCAGTGGCTTTTTTCGGCTTCTTGCCGCAGTGCATTTCGATGTCGGCGCGGCGGTTGTTCTCGTTCTTCACGCCGTCGTAGGTATGCACCTTGAGGCGGCGTTCGCCCCATGCCTCGACGCTGTAAACATCAAGCTCCGCCTTGCGCAGCTTGCCCGCCACATAATCGGCCCGGGCACGCGACAACTTGAGGTTCGAAAGGTCGCCCCCCAACGTATCCGCGAACCCGGTCACGTCGATCTGGCACGGTCCCGATGCGGCAAGCATCGTCTTCATCTTCGGCACAAGGGCAGCGATCCGCTTGTCGACGTCCGCGCCCGACGCCTTGCCGATACCGAAATAGACCGTCTCGCTGAAATCGGCGACAGGACCTTCCGGCGCAGGTTTGGCCTTGGCGATCTCGGTTTCCATCTTGAGCACCTTGGAAAGGCTTTCGCTGATGGTCTTCTGCTCGGCGAGGATCTGTTCCGTCACCTGCTTGAGTGACGTCATCTCGGCGGCGAGCGCCTGACTGTTGCCACCGCCGCCGGGCTGGACGTTCTGTAGCGCCTCGGCGGTCTTCGTCGTGCTGGAGCGGATTTCCTCCACGGCCACGGACTTCAGGTCCATCACCACGGAGCGAGTTTCAGTGTGGTGTTCGCGCATTTCCTTGCGCATGAAGTCGAAGCCGACATAGCCGAGCGGCAAAACGATTGCCGCAACGATCACCGCGCTCAGGATCGATTTACCGATACCGCTGCTGCTTTTCTCAGACATTACTGCACCCTTTGGTTCCCAGGGGCAGGATTATATACATATTTTTCAGGGCTTTGGAATCCCGTCCGGGCCCCCGGGCGTGCATGACGCACCGATCCCATTTGCGTCAAATGATCAGGTTTTGAACGCAGATAACCTTCCGGCGGTTTACGGGATTCCCATGCGCATTGGCGGGATACCCGTCGAGAATGGCGGAATTCCGCGGATTTCCGTCGTTGATTCATAAAGGTTAACAAAAAGACCCGTAAAGGGTTTGGCCCGGACTCCTCAAATGGTAATATGGTTAACAGATATCGATTCGCAGCGTTTTGGGCGGCCCGGAGGGGAAAAAATGCGCGTACTGTTAGTTGAAGACGATCCGACAACCCAGGCAACGGTCAAGTTGATGCTTGAGACCGCCGGCATGGTCGTCGATGCAACCGATCTCGGTGAAGACGGCCTGGAGATCGGCAAACTTTATGAATACGACATCATCATTCTCGACCTGATGTTGCCGGATATGGACGGTCTGGAAGTGCTGCGGCGGTTACGCGATTCCCGGGTGCAGACGCCGGTCCTGATCCTTTCGGGCCTGACCGAGTCGGAAATGAAGGTCAAAGGTCTCGGCATCGGTGCCGACGACTACCTGACCAAACCGTTCGACAAGTCGGAACTCATGGCACGCGTGCAGGCGATCGTACGCCGTTCCGCGGGTCATTCGCACTCGATCATTCATACCGGGCAGCTCTCGGTCAATCTCGATACGCACATGGTCGAAGTCGATGGGCAGCCGGTCCATCTGACCGGCAAGGAGTATGGTATTCTGGAACTCCTCAGCCTGCGTAAAGGCACGACCCTGACCAAGGAAATGTTCCTGAATCATCTTTACGGCGGCATGGACGAGCCGGAACTGAAAATCATCGACGTCTTCATCTGCAAGCTGCGCAAGAAGCTGGCGGATGCGACGGGTGGCGAGCATTACATCGAAACCGTGTGGGGCCGGGGTTATGTCCTGCGCGACCCGGAGACGATGCCGGAAGCACAGACGGCATCCGCCTGAACCCACATCGAGCATCAAAGATCAGAGGCCGGTTCGACCGGCCCTTTTCTTTTGCGCCAGGGCGCCTTCAGACGAGTCCCATCTGGGTAAATTTGGCGAGCAGGCTTTCGCCGTCGTACGGCTTCATCAGGTAGTCGTTGGCGCCGGCGGTCAGCGCCTCTTCGATATGACCTGCATCTTCCTCCGTCGTACAGAAAATCACGACCGGCCGGGCGCCGTCCGGCTGCGCCCGCAGCGTCTTCAGAAACGCAATGCCGTTCATGTGCGGCATGCTCCAGTCGAGCAGGATCGCTTCCGGCATGGACACGCTGCACGCGTCGAGCGCAGCGTAACCGTCCGGCGCTTCTTCCGCATCGAGACCGATTTCCTGGATGATCTTGCGGGCCACAGTCCGGATAAGCTGTGAATCATCGACGATCAGGCATCGCCTGGGTTCACGCGCGTGCCGGCGGTAGGTGTTCAACTCTGGGCCGACAGGGCGGCGAAACGGACCTGATCGTCATCCGCCGCCACTTCCAGTTCGCATCCGGCTTCCAGCACCAGCAGCTGGGTCAGGTAGCTGTGGATCGAGCGGCTGTCCATCGTCGAGAGTGCCTTTCCGGGCGTCAGGCCGTTGGCCAGATCCTCGCGCAGTCCGGCGTCGTCGCCGGCGGCGGCAACGGCCAGGCCGACGCCGCCCTCCACCTCTGCCACCTGGACGCTGACCGTCCCGCCGCGCGGCAGACATTCGGTCGCGATCAGGATCAGGTTCAGCAGGAGCTTCCCCATCACCGGATCGATATCGCGGACGCCGTCGCCGAAGTCCGGCCAATCCAGCGTGGCATTCGACCCTTCGAGGAATTCTGCCGCCAGGTTGCGCAGCACCTGCACCTCGGCACCGCCCTTGCCTGCCCCCCCGGCGCCGAAAGCAACGCGGTAAAACGCGAGGCGGCGTGTCAGCTCCTGCCCGCTCTTCGTCGCCAAGGCCATGGCGCTGTCGTCCAGCGCGCCCATCTCGGCAAGAATCTCGAGCCCGGCGTTCACCGCACCCGCGGCACCGACCAGATCGTGGCAGAGCCGGGAGCAAACGAGCTGGCTCAGACGTAACCGTTCATTCATCGATAGTCACTCCGCGTGTTTTACCGTCTGCCGTACCCGTTTCCCGGCGCCACGATAGCATGGATAGGAATGAGGCCAAGACTGCAAAATCCGCGCGCCGGCTTCAGTCGTCGGCGCGTTTCACGATGTCCTCGGCCAGCGAGGAAACCAGGTGCCGATTACCCGTTTCGTTAGCACCGGCGTTGCGCGCACGGCGCTCTGCCTCGGCACGAACGTCGGCGATATTCACGGGGATCTGTCTGAGGATCACGGTCAGCACCGCTTCGATCGCAAGCACATGCGCCGCCAGGTTTTCCGTATCCGCACTTTGCCGTTGTGCATTGGTGCCGAGAATTTCTATGCCGTCGGCGACCTTCTCGAGTGACGTCTGCAGATCGGCCATGTGACGCACGAATCCGTCGATCCCGAGGGCGTCGATCAGCTCGGCAGCGGCGTCTCCATTCGCGGTTTTATCGTTCATCCTTACCCCTCGCGGTACCGGCGATGTCATCGAAACGCAACCCTAGCGCGCCATAGGCGGCGTTGCCAGCCCTGCATGCCCGCATGCCGGCCCCCGAAATCGAAGCAAGTCCTTGATATCGCACAAATTATGTTTACATTATGGGTGACCGGCATGGGGAGTGCCGTGAACAGGAAATGGTGATTTTCATGAAGTCAGTACTTATCGGCGGCATCGCCGCCATCGTTATCGCGATTGCGGCCGGCGCCGTCCTCAACAGCATGAACCCGACGGCGGGACAGAAGTACTCGACGTCGAGCACGCGCCTCAACTGAGCCCAAGACGGCCTCAGCTGATACTTTCACGAAAAAGGGCGGCGCTGCAGCGCCGCCCTTTCGCTTTGAGGAACCGAGGATTATTCGGCGGGCTGCTGTTGCCCTGAACCTTTCTGCATTTCTTCTTCGACCCAGAGCGAGTGGTGCTCCTTGGCCCAGTTCATATCGACCTGACCGGAACCGACGGCGTCGAATGCGCCTTCCATGCCGACCGAGCCGATGTAGATGTGCGCGATGACTATCACGATCATCACCAGCGCCACCGCCGAGTGCCATAGCACCGAGAGTTGCGTTTCCTCGAGCGGCGAGAGCTGCGTCGGCAGATCCGTGCCGAAGGTATTGATGATGGCGAACGTGCCGGCCCAAGGCTGCACTTCGAACGGCCACATCAGGGCGACGCCCGAAAGCGACAGCGAGAAGCCGCCGAGGATCACCGACCAGAAAATCAACTTCTGACCGGCGTTGAAACGCTCGGCTTCCGGATGCACGCCCTTGGAGAACAGACCGCCGCCAATCGCCAGCCACTTCAGGTCGCTGACCTTGGGGATGTTGTAGCGCACCCAGAGAATGAACATCAGCGCAACGCCCAGCATGAAGGCAAAGGCGATATAGTTGTGGGCGAGCTTGCCGTAATAAGTGATCGATGCGAACGCATCGGCGCCAATCACGGGTTTCAGGAAATAACGACCGTAAAGCACGTTGAGACCGGTCAGCGCCAGCACGATAAAGCTGGTCGCCGTCACCCAGTGCACGGCGCGCTCAAGCGCGTTGAAACGCTCGATCGTGCGGCCCTGCGGGTCGGGCCCGTGGTCGATCTTGATCCGGCCACGCACGGCGAAGAACACGACGAGGATCACGATGATCCCCAGCAGGCTCCAAGCGCCATAGGTGCTCAGCGGCCCGTTCTTGAAAGAACGCCAATTTTCACCGCCTCGCTGCACCAGGCGCCCAGCGGATTTGTCAGGGATCGAGACCTGACCGACGATCTCCTGCTGGCCGATCGCCCGCCACAGGTCGGCATCGGACCGAATGCCCTGAACATTCCCCGGAACCGCGCCCCCCTGTTCCTGAGCCTGAACCGGGCTGCCCGCGATCAGCGTGACGCCCGCATTCATGGTCATGGACCCGAGACCGACCAACGCAGCAAATGCCAGCGCAAGTCCCCCGGATCGGATAAATTGCATCATCTTCGTCATCTTGATAACTCCGATTTCCGCCCGTGCATGAGCCGGGTCAGTTGCCACCTTGCAGTTTGCCGCGTTCCTGAAGTTGCCTGTCGGCCTCGGATTCGACACGCGGCGGACGCACATCGTCACCCGTGGTCGTTCCACCGCCGGACAAGCTTCCTCCCGCCGGAACGCCGCCCTGCATCGTTGCGCGTTGGCGCAGTTGCGCCAGCTCATCCTCACCAAGGGGAGAGGTCGGTTTTTGGACCGGGTAGGTCCCCGGCTCGTGGTTCAACACCCTGCCCTGCTCTTCCGGGCGGCACCCGGCAAGCATGACCAGCGCGAAGCAAACGACCCCAAAGGTTTTCAGAAATCTTTTGTCGAACATTGTGGTTCCTTGTTCTTCCAACTCCGGCGTCACAATGCCGGAATCTATCGGACGTTAAAGGAGGGGCGGCACCCCGTTTAAGAGATGCCGCCGCCTTACCTTTAATCAGACCGATAGGTCAGGAGCCGGCCTTCAGATCGTAGGCCGTACCCCAACCCCATGCACCCGAGCCGAAGCCACGGGACACGATCCGCTCGCGATAGATATTGGAGATCATGTTGCCATCCCCACCGAGCAGTGCCTTGGTCGAGCACATTTCGGCGCAGATCGGCAGCTTGCCCTCCGCGAGACGGTTGCGGCCGTATTTCTGGAATTCGGCCGAGGAGTTGTCTTCTTCGGGACCACCGGCACAGAAGGTACATTTGTCCATCTTGCCGCGGGAACCGAAGTTACCGGCCTGCGGATACTGCGGCGCGCCGAACGGGCACGCATAGAAGCAATAACCACAGCCGATGCACAGGTCCTTGGAGTGAAGCACCACACCTTCTTCGGTTTCGTAGATGCAGTCGACCGGGCACACCGCGATACACGGCGCATCCGAGCAATGCATGCACGCCACCGAGATGGAGCGCTCACCCGGCTTGCCGTCATTGATCGTGACGACGCGCCGGCGGTTGATACCCCAGGGAACCTCGTGCTCGTTTTTGCACGCGGTGACACAGGCGTTGCACTCGATGCAGCGTTCTGCGTCACACAGGAACTTCATTCTAGCCATTTCTGTGTCTCCCTATTTCACGCCGTTTTGATTCTGCAGAGCGTGACTTTGGTTTCCTGCATGTTGGTCACCGAGTCATACCCATAGGTGCCGCACATGTTGGACGCTTCACCCAACACATACGGATCGGCGCCTTCCGGATACTTGTTCCGGAGCGACTCACCCATCCAGTGCCCACCGAAGTGGAACGGCATGAACACCACACCAGGCGCAACACGCTCGGTTACGAGCGCCTTCACCAAGGCCCGGCCACCTTCGGGGCTTTCGACCCACATCATGGCGCCATCCTTGATGCCGTTGTTGTTGGCATCGATCGGATTGACCTCGGCGAACATGTCCTGCTGGAGTTCGGCCAGCCACGGGTTGGACCGCGACTCGTCACCACCACCTTCGTATTCCACAAGACGGCCCGACGTGAGAATGGTCGGGAAGTCCTTGGAGAAGTCCTGCTTCTGGATCGACGCGTACTTGGTCGGCAGACGGTACATCTGACGGTCCGAATACGTTTCGTACTTCGGCAGGAGGTCGCGACGCGGCGTGTACAGCGGTTCGCGGTGCAGCGGCACCGGATCCGGGAACGTCCACACCACGGTACGCGCCTTGGCGTTACCGAACGGCGCACAACCATGCTTGATTGCGACGCGCTGGATACCGCCCGAAAGGTCGGTCTTCCAGTTCGTCTTGTCGCCGGCGACGGCATCGATGGCCTTGCGCTCTGCGTCGGTCAGGTCCGAATCCCAGCCAAGCTTCTTGAGCATGGCCATGGTGAACTCGGGGTGACCGTCCTTCAGCTCGTTCCCCACCGGGTAGGAGCCTTCGGCAAGCAGGTTGGAGCCATTGCGTTCCACACCGAAACGGGCGCGGAAGTTGAGGCCGCCTTCAGCAACCGGCTTCGACGGATCGTAAAGAACCGGCGTCCCCGGGTGGTTCAGATCGGCGGTGCCCCAGCACGGCCACGGCAGACCGTAGTAGTCGCCGCTGACAGGACCGCCCTTCGCGAGAAGCGTGGTCTTATCGAAGGTCGACTGGTTCGCCATGTGCGCCTTGAGACGCTCCGGCGACTGACCGGTGTAACCGATCGTCCACATGCCCTTGTTGAACTCGCGGGTCACGTCTTCGATGTTCGGCTCTTCACGGCCCTCGGCGACCTTGTCCATTTTGATGTTCTTGAAGAACTTGTCGGCCCAGCCGAACTTCTTCGCGAACATCGCCATGATTTCGTGGTCGGTACGCGATTCGAACACCGGATCCACGACCTTGTCGCGCCACTGCAGAGAGCGGTTCGACGCCGTCACGGAGCCGCGGGTCTCGAACTGCGTCGCCGCCGGCAGGACATAGATGCCGTCCTGGCGGTCCGGAATGACGGCAGCGAACGTCGGCACCGGATCGATGATGACCATCAGATCCAGTTTCTCCATCGCCTTCTTCATTTCCGGCAGACGGGTCTGGGAGTTCACGGCGTGACCCCAGTAGACCATGGCGCGGAGGTTATCCGGCTGATCGATCTTGTCCTTGTCTTCGAGGACACCGTCGACCCAGCGCGACACCGGGATACCGGCGGAGTTCATGAACTTCTCTTCCTGGAACTGACCAGCAAGGAACTCATAGTCCACGTCCCAAACACGCGCCCAGTGCTTCCACGACCCCTTGGCGAGACCGTAGTACCCCGGCAGCGAGTGCGACAGGATGCAGAAGTCGGTCGCACCCTGCACGTTGTCGTGACCGCGGAAGATGTTCGCGCCGCCACCCTGCGTGCCGATGTTACCGAGCGCAAGCATCAGGACGCAGTACGCACGTGTGTTGTTGTTACCGTTGGTGTGCTGCGTGCCGCCCATGCACCAGACGATGGTACCCGGACGGTTGTTGGCCAGCGTCCGCGCGACGCGACGGAGCTGCGAACCCGGAACACCGGTCACACGCTCGGTCTCTTCCGGCGTCCACTTCTTCACCTCGGCGCGGATCTGATCCATGCCCCAGACACGCTGCTTGATGTATTCCTTGTCTTCCCATCCGTTTTCGAAGATGTGGTAAAGGATACCCCAGATCAGCGCGACATCGGTGCCCGGACGGAACCGGACGAACTCGTCGGCGTGGGCTGCCGTCCGCGAGAAGCGCGGGTCGCACACGATCAGCGCGGCATTGTTCTGCTCTTTCGCTTTCAGAATGTGCTGAACGGCGACCGGGTGTGCCTCGGCCGGGTTGGACCCGATGAGGAACATGGCCTTGGAGTTGTGCATGTCGTTGTAGCTGTTCGTCATCGCACCGTAGCCCCAGGTGTTCGCAACACCGGCGACCGTGGTCGAGTGACAGATACGGGCCTGATGGTCACCGTTGTTGGTGCCCCAGAACGCGTAGAACTTACGGAACAGATACGACTGCTCGTTGTTGAACTTGGCCGAACCAAGCCAGTACACCGAGTCGGGACCGGAGGTCTTGCGGATCTCCATCATCTTGTCGCCGATCTCGTTGATGGCATCGTCCCAGCTGATCTTCTGCCATTTGCCGCCCGTGAGCTTCATCGGATATTTGAGGCGGCGGTCGCCATGCGCATGGTGACGCACCGAAGCACCCTTGGCGCAGTGCGCACCCAGGTTGAACGGGCTGTCGAAACCAGGCTCCTGGCCGACCCACGCACCGTTGGATACCTCGGCGATAACCGTGCAGCCGACGGAGCAGTGCGTACAGACAGACTTGATCTGTTTGATGTCGCCGGCGGCGGATGCCGCTTCGGCTTTTTTGACCATACCTGCCGGCAGGGCCGACGCCAGCGCGATACCGCCAGCAGTGACACCTGAACGTTTCAGGAAGGTCCGGCGGTCCATTGATCCGCCAATGACGCCGGCTAATGCCTTCGTCAAACGGGGGCGTCCCGCAACCCCGTTGCTCTTCTTGGTGAGCATTTAATTATCTCCCAAAGTTGACCTTAAGTTTGAACATCAGTACCGGCGCAGCCTAGAAGCGGCTGAGCTCGTAGTACTTCATGACATGTTCGGTTTCCTGGTAACCGCCCACCTTGCGGTCTTCAGGCAACGCGGCTTGCGCCTGCTTCGCTGAAAGAGCGGCAGTGGCGACACCGGCGGCACCGGCAACACCCGCTCCCTTCAGAAAATCGCGGCGGGCCAGCGTGTCCGATTTTTCGGTCCTTTTCATTGCTGTCTCCCAATAGTTGACACGTACGTGTTGACCATTTCTGGTCACTTCGTTTTCGGCCACCATGGCCATTTTATTCTGGACCCGGCGTACACTCCCGATCGGCAAGTGCGATGCCGTTCCGTCTTCGCAGGCGGCTCAGGCCGCCATCTCGTAGGCCTCGCGCTCGATCTCCATGAACAAGCGGCCGATGGTTCCCACCGGCATGTAGAGCGCAGCGGACTGCGCGCCTTCGAGGTCCTTGAACATTTGCCCGGCCCAGGGGGCCAGGTGCTTATCGAAAAACGCTTTCGCTTCGGCGCGACCGGCATCGCCGCCAAGGCCGCCGGTCAGCAGGCCATGCATGATTTCGCAAAGACTCGCGATGTGGTCCTCGGGCTCGCCCGTGTTCTCCATCGCGGCAATTCCAAGGCGCGCCATATCAGTGCGCAGCGCCGCCAGCGGCTTGTCGTAGACGAGCCCCGTCAGATAAAGCGACGCATACGGCGAGATCTCGCCACCGGCGCCAACGCCGTAAAACAGTTCGGTGAATTCTTCCTCGGCCTTGCCCCGCGGTGTGCGCACGCAGAGCTTTCCAAATGATGCGATCGCCTCGCCAAGCGGCGTGCCGTCGTCATGATCCGCGAGGCCGCGCATCGTCGCGAGGGTTTCCTCGTCCATCGGCTTGGCCAGAACACGTGCCAGCAGGCCATAGAAATTCGCCCGCATGAGATCGTCCTCGGCAGCACCAGCGGCGCCCTGACCCTCGGCGGATGTAGCGGAACTATTAACGGGTGTGGACTCGGCCACGTTCTCTCCCTTGGCGCATATCAGCAATCAGCGACGTTAAAATCTAAAACGAAAATTCGACGCTTTTTTTAATTATTCCAAAGAACCCTCGAACCTCACAAAATCTCACCCGAACGAGGCGCACTCCGGATGCAATTATTATCCCGTGGCATGCCAGTTTGTGTCAAATGGATTTTGGCATTTTGCCATTGTGCAGGTGCGAAAAAATAATGTAATTTCAGATGGTTATTGCCATAACTTTCCTAGGGTTATAAGTCCGGATCGTCTTCGCCGCCCCCGGTTTCGTCACCGTCGGCAACGGGTTCCGGCTGCTCGTTTTTCGCGGTTTTCTCTTCAATATCAGCCGCTTCCGTTTGTTCGTCCGGCGCTGCATCCTGCGTCTCTTCGTCCTCTTCCGTTTCCGGATCGCCAAAGGCGCGCCGGGTGCTTTCCGGCGTCATGTCGCGCAATTCCTTATCGCTCAGGAAACCGCGGCCGACCTGATAATTTCCGGTCAGTTCGTCGATTACCTTGTGGATGATGTTGAAGTCCTGATCATAATCGTTCAGGCCGTCGCGGAAATTGAAAAACGGATTGACCCGCCAGAGCACCCGAAGGGCGCGACGTTTGAGGAATTCAGGCACGCCGTCGCGCATGAAGGGCGTAAAATCCGAATCCTTGTCGAGCGTATCGAGCGGCGGCAGCCCCTCGACGACTTCGCGCTGCTCGTCCGTGAGTTCCTCTTCATCGATGCCTGCAAACAGGTCTTCCTCGTCGGGCGGCAACGCCGCGAATTCGGCTTCGAGTGCCGCCTGCGCCGCGGCCGCATCGCTCTCACCGTCCACCGTGTCGTCCGGTTCAGCATGCCCGATGCCGCGCGTGAACCGGTCGTCGTCGTCCTCCGCATCCGGCGCCAGGGGCGCCATCGCGGGCACAAAGTTGCGCACCCGCATACCGCCCGGCAAGGTCGCGAACTCATTCGGCGGCGTGGCACGGGCGGCTTCCGTCCGTACGTTGTCTTCCGCTACCTGCGCTTCTTCACGGGCGTCGGCGCCGCCCTTGCTTTTCAGGCGCGACCAGCGGCTGAGGCGGCCTTCAGCCATAGTTGCCTCCACGGCGGCGGCCCTGCTGGAAATCCCCCTTGCGCGGGTCGTAAGACTTGCGCTTGCGCTTCTTGAACGGCACGTCCTTGTGGTGCGTGTCGCAGAAGGTTTTGATCCACGCCGCGATCTCCGGCGGCATGACGACGCCCTCGACCATCTGATCGCTGTCCTCGGTGTAACTCTCCGCTTCGTACGGGCACGCCGTCACCATGTGCACCAGCATTTCGGGATCATCCGCCTCCTCGCCCGGCGAGAGGACGATATAGACGTGCGGCGGGTCGTTCGACAGGTTCACGCGATACCCGGCGGTTTCGCCCCGGAACAGTTCAAGCGGCATGGTTGCAGCATGGAAATGCGCCCAGCCCTCGCCCTCCCGCAGCATGATCCATTCGTCGTGCGGGTCCTTGTCCGGCGCGCCCTGGAACACGGCCACCGGCTGAAAGGTATGATCGGCCCAGCGGCTGTCGCTGTCGCGCCGCTCGATGACGATGCCGAGGTCGATCTTCTCGTGAATGCCGGGCGCACTGGCCTGCTCTTTTTCGAGAAGCGCCTCGGCTTCCTCGAGGTTCTCGGGACGATTGACGTTGAAGAACGGATCGACGGGTTCGGTTTCGAACGGCACATGGACGATGCCGATGCGGTCGGTCCATTTGTCGATCTTGCGCATGTCTTCCTCGACCATGGCGCGCCGCAGTTCTTCCCGGAGCGCGACGGGCCAGATGCCGAAGACCGGATGCGTACGGTCTCCGGTGATGGCGCAGGCAAGCGGCTCCTCACCAGCCGAAACCGCCGTCAGGAGCCGGGCCACCAGGTCGCGCGGCAGGAACGGCGCGTCGGTCGCGAAGCTCACGACATATTCGGCCTCCGGCACGTTCTCCGCGGTCCAGTCGAGCGCCGTCAGAATCCCGGCGAGCGGGCCCTGATGACCGTCGAGGACATCGGCGACGACCGGCAGGCTGTACTTGGCAAAGCGCGCCGGGTCGCCGTTGGCATTGAGGATGAGGTGATGCACCTGCGGTTTTGCCCGGTCGATGACGTGCTCGAGGATCGCCTTGCCGCCGAGTTCCTTCAGCGGCTTGTCGCCGCCGCCCATGCGCCGGGCCAAACCGCCGGCAAGCAGCACACCGACAATCGGCTTGGGCGACGGGTTCACGTCCGTCATTCCGCGGCCGCCCCCTTGCGGTTCATCCCCCTGGGTTCGTCTTCCAGCTGGCTCGCGTCGATGTCGAACTCGATGCGGTCTTCGCCGGCAAGCGCGATGAAGCGTTTGCCGCGCGCGCGGCCGATCAGCGTGAGGCCGACCTGACGTGCGAGTTCAACGCCCCAGGCCGTGAAACCCGAACGCGAACACAGGATCGGGATGCCCATCTGCACCGTCTTGATGACCATCTCGGAGGTCAGCCGCCCGGTGGTGTAGAAGATCTTGTCCTCGCCCGAAATACCGTTCAGGAACATGTATCCGGCGATCTTGTCGACGGCATTGTGGCGGCCGACATCCTCCATGTAGATCAAAGGCTTGTCTTCATGGCACAGCACGCAGCCATGGATCGCGCCGGCCTCCAGGTAAAGGCTTGGCGTGGTGTTGATTTTCTTCGTCAGATGATAGAGCCAGGACGTCTTCAAAACCGCGTCCGGGTTCAGTTTCGCGGTCTCGAATTTTTCCATCACGTCGCCGAAGACGGTGCCCTGCGCGCAGCCCGACGTCAGCGTTTTCTTCTTCAGTTTTTCTTCGTAGTCGGTCTCGCGCGCGGTACGCACAACGACGGTCTCGATCTCTTCGTCGTAGTCGATGCCGGTCACCTCGTCATCCGGGTGCAGCATGTTCTGGTTCAAAAGGTAGCCGACGGCGAGATAGTCCGGGTGATCGCAGATGGTCATCATGGTGACGATCTCGCGGCCGTTGAGGAACAGCGTCAGCGGACGTTCGACGGTCACCGACGTTTCCGCCGGATTGCCGTCCTGATCGATGCCCGAGACACGTTCGGTCAGCTTCGGATCGGCCGGGTCGGGGCGGATCAGATAGTCGTCCACAACGGGGGTCGCGTCACTCGGACGGGTCACCGAAATCTCTCCTCCCTTGCGCTCGGATTGGGATGCCAAACACCACCATCCGCTTTTTATTTGGTGTGGCGATCATCTTGGGCAAGAGGTTGGATTTCAAGAGATGAATATCGTTACAGGGACACGGTTGCGTGACCCCGGCCTTAAATCCTGCATATTTATGCATTGATATGCATATTTTCCCGAATTAGACTGCATCGTTAATAAATTCAGGCGCAAAAAGCGCCGTTTTGCGTTCGGCAGCGAAATATCGATTCCGAACGCCTCGGGCAGGGTGACATGAACGACATTTCGGCAGCATTCGTGACGGCGCTTCATCTGCTCGTGACGTTCGACCAGAACCTGGTCGAGATCGTCGGCCTTTCGTTGCGTGTCTCGCTTTCGGCCGTCGCGCTTGCCGTCGTCATCGGCCTGCCGGTCGGCGCCGCGCTGGCGCTGTTCAAGTTTCCGGGCCGCAACGGTCTGATCGTTTTCCTGAACGCGCTGATGGGGCTGCCGCCGGTTGTCGTCGGTCTCGTGGTCTACCTCCTGCTGTCGCGCGCGGGACCGCTCGGCGTGCTCGGCCTGCTGTTCACGCCGACCGCCATGATCATCGCCCAGGCGATCCTGGTGACCCCGATCGTCGCCGCACTGACGCGTCAGGTCGTCGCCGATCTGTGGGTCGAGTATTCGGAGCAGATGCGCTCCATGGGCGCCGGGCCGCTGAGTGCCATCCCGGCACTTCTCTATGATGCGCGCTTCACCCTCGTCACTGCGGTGCTCGCCGGCTTCGGCCGGGCGTCCGCGGAAGTCGGCGCGGTGATGATCGTCGGCGGCAACATCGATCACGTGACCCGCACCATGACGACGGCGATCGCCCTCGAGGTGTCGAAGGGCGACCTCGCCCTCGCGCTCGGCCTCGGCATCGTCTTGATCGGCATTTCGCTCGCCATCAACGCCGCCACCTACACCGTCAAGCAGCGCGCCGAGGCAGCATGGGCATGAGCGATCCCATCACCCAACCCAGCACCGAAGCGCCCCCCGTGGCGCGGCGCCGGACGACACCATCGATCCTGCCGCTCAGCCTGGAAGGTGTCTGCTTCGACGCCCGCGGCAAACGTCTGATCCACGATCTGACGTTCACGCTCGACGCCGGCCCGCGCACGATCATTCTCGGCCCCAACGGCGCCGGCAAGTCACTCACGCTCCGGCTCTGTCACGGCCTGCTGACACCCGTCGGCGGACATGTCGCATGGGAAGGCGCGGCGCCGGGCGCAGACCCCCTGAAACACCAGGCGATGGTGTTCCAGCGCCCGGTGCTGCTGCGCCGCACCGTCGCGCAGAACATCGACTATGCGCTGAAGCTGCACGATGTCGCGCGCCGCGACCGCCCTGCCCTGATCGAAGACGTGCTGAACCGCACCGGCCTTGCGCGCTTCGCCAAGTCGCCGGCCCGGCACCTCTCGGGCGGCGAGCAGCAGAAGCTCGCCCTGGCCCGTGCCTGGGCGACGAAACCCGAAGTGCTGTTCCTCGACGAGCCGACGGCGAGCCTCGATCCCGCCGCCACACATGCCGTCGAGAACATCATCCAGACCATGCACGGCGAAGGCACGCGCATCGTCATGACGACCCACGACCTCGCGCAGGCCCGGCGCCTCGCCGACGAGATCATGTTCCTGCACAAGGGACACCTGATGGAAAAGACCCCCGCCGACGAATTTTTCGACGCGCCCCGGAGCGGCGAGGCCGCCGCGTTCCTCAAGGGCGAACTCAGATGGTGATGCTCAACAAAATCCAAGGGAGAATATAAATGCTGAAACTAAGAACACTCGCGATCGCCGCGCTGATGGCGATGACGCTCGGCCCCCTCGCTGCACCGAATGCGCACGCCGCGGATAAGTACATCACCGTCGCGTCGACGACATCGACGGCGAACTCCGGCCTGTTCGACTTTCTGCTGCCCAAGTTCACCGAGAAGACCGGCATCGAGGTCCGCGTCGTCGCGGTCGGCACCGGCAAAGCGATCAAGCTCGCCATGAACGGCGACGCCGACGTGCTGTTCGTGCACCACAAGCCGTCCGAACTGAAGTTCGTCAAGGAAGGCTTCGGCGTGAAGCGGTCCGACGTGATGTACAACGACTTCGTCATGGTCGGCCCGAAGGCCGATCCGGCCGGCGTCAAGGGCGCCAAGATGGCGGGTGACGGTCTCAAGAAGATCGCCGTCGCCAAGGCCCCGTTCGCATCGCGCGGCGACAACTCTGGCACCAACAAGAAGGAACTCGAACTCTGGAAGGGTGCCGGCATCGATCCGACGGGTGCGGAAAACAAATGGTACAGCGCCACCGGGTCGGGTATGGGCGCGACGCTGAACGTGGCGTCGGGCATGAACGCCTATTCGCTGACCGACCGCGCGACATGGCTCAAGTTCAAGAACAAGGGCGACCTGGAAATCGTGCTCGAAGGCGACCCGGTGCTGTTCAACCAGTACGGCATCATCCTGGTGAACCCGGAAAAGCATAAGCACGTGAAGAAGGACCTCGGCCAGGCGTTCATCGACTGGACCATCGGCAAGGAGGGCCAGGGCCTGATCAACGAATACAAGATCCTCGGCAACCAGGCGTTCTTCGCCAACGCCCAGCCGGGATCATGAACCGAACCCGAAACGGGTAGGCTATCCCTGTTTCATTGGGGGAGGCTCCCCCCACCCACCTCGCCCGCTGCCGGCAACGGCGGCGGGTTTTCTTTTGCGCGAGGATTTCCCCCTCACCTGTCCTCTCCCCCGCGTTGCAGGGAAGAGGGACTCTCGTACAAACAGTTCCCGAACGAACCCCTCTCCCCCACATGTGGGGGAGAGGCTGGGTGAGGGGGCAAGCAAGCCACATCAGAGAGTTTCCAGCACTCGGATTACCAAGTGCATGGACGCTTCCAGCTCATGCGTCACCTGCTCGTTCGTCAAGCGAAGCACGCGATAACCAGCGGCATGCAAATACGCATCCCGGCGCTTGTCGTAGGCCAGCCGCGCGCTGTGACTCTCACCGTCGATCTCAAGCACAAGCCGTTTTTCTGCGCAAAGAAAATCGACGATGAACGGACCGACGGGCACCTGGCGTCTGAATTTCCAGCCCTTAAGACCGCGCGCTCGCAGCACCGCCCAGACTTTTCGTTCTGGTGGAGACATCTCAAGGCGAAGACGACGGGCACGGGTGAATGGTGTTTCCATGCCACGCCTTATGGAAGGTCCTACGAGGATTTCCCCCTCACCTGTCCTCTCCCCCGTGCCGGGGGAGAGGGACTCTCGTATAAACAGTTCCTGAATGAACCCCTCTTCCCCTCAAAGGGGGAGAGGCTGGGTGAGGGGGTTTCCGTGCCCCTACCCGAACAGCGGGTTGCGGAGGCGCCGCGCGAGAAAGGCGCGGGTGCGGTCCTGATCGTCGCTATCGTCGCGGCACCAGCACCTGAGCGTGGCGAGAAAGATCGCGGTCAACGCCACCTCCTCGATCTGGCGGCGGCGGCCCATGGCGGTCATGCCCGCGGCGTCGCGCCACCACTGCACCAGCCGTGAAAGATCGAAGATCATCGGCACCCAATGATGCGGATGAAAGACCCACATCTTTTCGCCCAGCATCTGCCGAGTGACATCGCGATACGGTGCGAGCGCATCGAACCAGCGCAGCATCAGAATCTCCAGCCGCACGCGGGCGTCTGCGTCCTCGAGGCCCCTTGGCAGCGGTTCGAGCATGGCGGCGAGCGCACGGCCGAACCACGCGTCGGCAATGGCGTTCTTGTCGGCAAAGACGGCATGCAGGTCGGCGGGCGACATCTTCAGGTGCGCCGCCAGATCGCGCATCGCCAGCGCATCCCAGCCCGTCTCCGCCGCCATCGCCAGCGCGGCATCGACGATCTTATCGGGGGTCGGTGGCGTTTTCTTTTTTGCCATGCGGGGATTGTAGCATTTCATCGTCATCCCGGGCGAGCCCGGCCATGCCGGGTGAGACCCGGGACCCATTCATCTGCACGTCCCTGGCCGCGCCATGGGTCCCGGATCGCAAACCTCACCACCTCGGCTTTCAGCCTCGGGTTCGGCTAACGTCCGGGATGACGATCCATATTAAGTTGATCGATCCCGTGCCTCGTCATCGTAAGCCAGATAACTGCGCTGGATGGCGATGTGATCAGCGACGTGCTTGGCGTCGTGCCACACGCCCCAGATGAACGACGAGCCGCGCTGCGACAACCACGGCAGGCCGAGGAAATAAACCCCGCGTTCGGCACTGACGCCGCGCTGGTGTTTGGGGCGGCCCGCGTCGTCAAAGGCATCGACCTTGAGCCAGCTGAAATCGACGGCAAAGCCCGTCGCCCAGATGATCGACGTGACGCCTGCGTCGGCGAGGTTCAGTTCAAGGACCGGGTTCGCCACGCAGTCGGGGTCCGGCGCGATGTCGCGGGCTTCGGGTTCTTCCGGCAGATCGAGGTCGTTGCGCGCAATGAAGGCATCGGCCTCGTCCAGCACCGACAGGTAATTCGCATCCCCCGCCGTGATGTTCGCCCTGAGGTCGGGGGCAAACGTCATCACACCGTCCTTGAAGGCCTCCGTCCGGCCGACGAGGTTCATGCCGGCATCCGCGAGCTGTCTGAAATCGACCGTCTCGCCGCCATGCGCACCACTGACGGCGATGGTCACGTGCTCGGTCCCGGCCTTCGGCGTTTCCATGTCCCACTTGCCGAGCACGCCCAGCCACCAGACGAAGTCGCGGCCCCGGTAGCTGCGCGGCGGCCGGTCGTGCGGCCCGACCGACAGATAGACGTCCCGGCCCGCGCGCAACAGCTCGTCGGCGATCTGCGTGCCGGACGACCCGGCGCCGACCACTAGTACGGCGCCCGCCGGCAACTGGTCCGGGTTCTTGTAATCGTTGGAATGAATCTGATGGATGCCCGCATCGTCCGGAACGACCGGCGGGATGACCGGGGTCTGGAACGGTCCGGTGGCGACGATGACGTAGCGTGCCTCGATCCCGCCCGCCGACGTCTCGACGCGAAAACCCGGTCGGCCCGAAAGGCGCTCGACCAACGTCACCTCGACGCCGCAGCGCACCGGCGCCTTGATCATGGCCGCATAGGCCTCGAAGTAATCCGCCACCATGTCCTTGGGCGCGAAGCCGTCCGGGTCGATGTCGTTGAACTCCAAGTTCGGGAACCGGTCATGCCAGGCCGGGCCGTTGGCGACCAGCGAGTCCCAGCGCGCGGTGCGCCAGCGTTCGGCGATGCGGTCGCGTTCCAACACCAGATGCGGCACGCCCGCGTTGCTCAGATGCTCGCTCGCCGCGATCCCCGCCTGCCCGGCGCCGATCACCAGCGTTTCGATCTTTTCAATTGTCATTCCAGGCACTTCCTACCACTCAAGACACGACGCCCCCTCACCTGTCCTCTCCCCCACCTTCGTGGTGGAGAGGCACTCACGCCGCAAAGCACAGAATACTAATCCCTCTCCCCCTTGAAAGGGGGAGAGGTTAGGTGAGGGGGTGGAATCTTCACGCGCTGCGCTCTCTTTCAGACTGCTGCGCGAAGAACGAGGTCTTGGGGTACTCGGGCGTCGCGATATCGAAGGCCTCGCCGCGCACGCGATGCGGATCGCTGCCGCGGACGAACAGCCCCATGTGCTTGGTCGGTACCGGGTTCGGCGAACACGGCATCGCATCGCCCGCCGAATAGACCGAAATGAACAGCGTGCGCGGCATTGTGGACAGGTTCGGCTCCGAGCCGTGGCAAAGCCGGGTATGCATCAGGCAGACCGACCCGGCCTTGCCGGTGCAGAGCCTGGCCGCGGCTTTCATTTCCGCCTCGGCGTCGGGTGCCACCGCGCCGGTGAAGACGCCGTCGTGCCAGAGGCTGAAAATCGGCCCCAGGTGCGAACCCGGCGCGACCGCAAGCGGGCCGTTTTCTTCGGTCACGTCGTCGATCATCAGAAGGGCCGTGACGAGGTCCGAGTTGGAGTGCGGCGTATAGGGAAAGTCCTGGTGCCACTTCACCGCGGTCGCGGCCCCCGGCAGCTTGGAATTGATCTTGGTGTGATGCAGCTTGACGTCGGGCCCGATCAGGTCGGCGACCATGTCGGTCATGCGGCTGTTCGCCATCGCCTCGTAATAGGCCTCCGACACCTCGGTCGGCGCCTGCACCCGACGCAGCGCCGCGGGCTTTTCGCCGTCGCCCGGCTCCAGGTCGAACCGCGGGCGGCCGTCCACGGTCTCGCCATAGGGCCTGTCGTGCCCCGCACTTTCCGTGACCCAGCCGTCGAAATCGGCACGCAGCCGTGCCAGCAGATCGGCATCGACCGCGTCCTCGACAACCAGCACGCCATCGCGCGCAAAAGCGGCAATCTGTTCTTCGTTCAGGATGGTCATGATCTGCCCTCGACCGGTTCGTTCGTCCAGTATATTTTGCGGTAATCCCAGCAAGGCTTCCAGCGTGAAACGCTCGCCCCCTCACCTGTCCTCTCCCCCACTACCGTGGTGGAGAGGGACTTTCGTTTCAGCGCACGGCAGACTAATCCCTCTCCCCCTCATAGGGGGAGAGGTTAGGTGAGGGGGTGTCGAAAAATTACGCCGTTTCGAACGTCAGCGGAATCTGGCCCAGCTCGCCGAAGTCGCAGATCAGCTCGTCGCCCGGTTTGACGGGTGTGACGCCGGTCATGGTGCCGGTGGAGATAACGTCGCCCTTCTTGAGCGGCATGCCGATGGTGTAGGCCTCCGTCGCCGCCCATTGCAGCGCGAACGCGGGGTTGCCGAGCACGGCCTCGCCGGTGCCGGCATTGCCCTTCTCGCCGTTGACGGTAACCTCGGCACTGACGGTGGCAAGGTACATGTCCATCCAGCCTGGGATGTCCGGCCCGACGACAAGACCGCCATTGAACGAGAAATCCGATATGCACACCGAAATGCCGGCGTCCTTGAAGCCGCCCTCGAAGCGGCAGCCGACCAGCTCGACGGCGATAAACGCGTCCGCCGTCGCGTCCATCAGGTCCTCGAACGAGACGATATGATCATCCGGCAGGTCGTCACCCATGCGGAACGCGATCTCGCATTCGATGGCCGCACCATGGGCGGTGTGCACCGGCAGCGTATCACCGGGCTGGTAGAGATGCTCCTTGAACACCGGGCCGATCGACGGCCCGTCCATGCCCAACAGCTCCTGCGCCATCTCGCTGGTGGCGGCGATCTTCCAGCCGGCGCGTGTCAGACCGGCGGCCTTGGCGGCGGCGGCCTGCACCTTGTAGCTCATGTTACGTTCCGCGACCTCGGCGACAAGCTCACGCGGCAGCAGGCGGCCCTCGGCGCGGGCGGCCCATATCTGGGCGCCGATTTTTTCGATATCAGGCATCGACACCCTCCACCCCGATCAGCACGCTATCGGCGGACGCCTGGCGCATCTTCAGCGGCATCGCGTATTCCTCGGATGCATGCCAGCGCTTAATGGAATCGAGATCGGGGAATTGAATGACGACGACGCGGGGAAACGGCATCTCGCCTTCCAGCACCGCCATGTCACCGCCACGGACGATGTACTCGCCGCCGTATTTTTCAAGTGTCGCCGGCACCAGCGCGCGGTAGGCCTCGAATTTTTCCGGATCGGTCACATCGACCTGGGCGATCATGTACGCCGTCATCGTCTCCTCCTCGATATTCTTGCTTATCTTCCCGCCTATACATCTGTGCTTGGCCCCAGAATGGCAAGGGATTGTTCCGTGACGCCCCTGACCTCGTCATCCCGGATTGGTGTGCTAGGGTGAAGGCAACACCAACAGCAGAGAGAGATCATGCCCGACGACAAACCCGGCAAGGAAACCGCCAAACTGCACAAGGCCTACGCGGCGACAAACACCGACGAACTGGCCGAGGCCTACGACGACTGGGCCGACGAATACGAAGATCACATGAAAAGCATCGGCTACACCCACCCGGCGATGGTGACATCAATGGCGTCCAGGCACATTGCCGCCGGTTCGGGGCCGATCCTCGACGCCGGCTGCGGCACCGGTATCATGAGCGAGATCATGCAGGCGCTCGGCCACGAGCACATCGTCGGCCTCGACGCGTCGCCCGGCATGCTGAAGGTCGCCGCCGAGAAAGCGCACTACAAGGCGCTTCATCACCTGTACCTGGGCGAGCCGCTGGATTTCGACACCGACGCCTTCGCGGGCGTCGTCAGTTCGGGTGTGTTCACGCAGGGTCATGCGCCGCTGGACGGTCTCGACGAACTGATCCGCGTCACGAAACCCGGCGGACGGCTCTGCTTCTCGGTCGCGCGCACCTACCTGGAAGGCCTGTTCGATCCCAAGCGCCGGGAACTCGAAGACGCCGGTCTCTGGCGCCACGTCGACGAAACGGGGATCTACAACTCGGCCCCGCTCGGCGATCACCTGCCCTCAAGGGTCTACTGTTTCGAGGTGTGTTGAATTAACCCAGCAACGTCCGGATGGCGGCGTCGTTGTCGGCCCAGCCTGCCCAGTTGCGCGGGCCGAGGCCGAACCGGTTCTTGTGCTCGGGATCGGCGCCCGCTTCGAGCAGCGTGCGGCAGACGTCGACCTGGGCACGGGCACAGGCCATCATCAGCGCCGTATTGCCGTACTGGTCCGACGTGTCGGGTTTGAGCCCCTGTTCCAGTCCCGCCTTTACGGCGTCGGCGTCGCCGTTGGCGGCGGCATCCATGAATTCCTGCTCGGTCATTTTGGTCGTCGTCATAAGGTTCCTCCCGGCACCCAAGAGTTCGTGCGCGGAGGCGTCATCGTCAAGCCGTAAAGTCGCCGATCAGGGCGCGTTGAAGTGGATCGTGCCGCGGCCGGCGATATCGTAGCCCGCCATTTCGTCGGCGCGGGCCTTGAATTCCGGCGAGTCGCAATAGCTCAGCAGACGCTGCATCGGCGGCTGAAAATAATCGCGCCGCCGGATCATCAGGTCGAACCGTTCGCGGTGCAGCGGCACGAAATCTAGGCCGTACTGATGCGCCGCGGCGCGAATCCCGAGCCCCGCATCGGCCCGCCCCTCGACGATGGCCAGCCCGACGTCGGTTTCCGTCCTGGCTTCGACATCGGCAATGTCGAGGTCGTCGAAGTCGTGGCCGGATTCGGACACCAGGTACTGGAACAGCACGCGCGAGCCGGCCTGGGCCTCGCGCACAACGAACTTGGCACCGCCCGCAACCGCATCGGCGATGCCGGCGATACGGATCGGGTTCCCCTTGGCGACGATCAGGCCCTGTTCGCGCCACGCCCATTCGATCAGCACGCAATCGAGGCCGACCGACGCCTCGGCGGCCGGCGCCACGTTGTAGCCACCGTCGGTCAGGTCGAGCACGTGCATGCCGCAGGCCACCGCCTCGCCGCGCGAGAAACGCTGCACCCCGTCGAGGCTGCCGCCCGGCATCAGCGCCAGCTCGCAGCCCGACGCCCGCACCGCGAATTCAAGAAGCGGGTCGTGCGAGCCGACGATCACCGGCGGCGGCGGGGTCGCGTGTGCGGCGGCAATGTTCGGGAACGTCGACGAACGCGCCAGCCAGATATCGATCAGGTGTTTCGGGAACAGGTATTTGCCGGTGACGCGCGTGCACGGAATGTCGCCCGCCGCCACCAGATCGTAGACCTTGCGTTCCTTAAGGCGCAGATACTCCGCCACTTCCTTGGTCGTCATCAGGTCTTTCACGAGGCCGCCCCCCGGTGTCTCGCCGACATTCCCTAAACCCTTAAAATTGATATGTCTTTATTTCCAGACAATATGCGTTATCTAATGCCGAAACGACAGACCCGACGTGGAATAGCCGCGGTTTAAATCCGCAGGCGCATAACACATATAAACGTCAGGGCCGTCCGGGAGGGAAAAGATTGCCATGAAGCTGAACGGCAAGGACGTCTTCGTCTGTTCGTGCGAAGACACCATGAGCATCGATGCAGACGCGCTCGCCAAGGCGCTGGGCGGCGACGGCCAGATGCGCCCGGCGCGCCACCTGTGCCGCGTCGAGCTCGACCGCTTCACCGACGAAGCGGGCAAGGCCGACGAGATTCTCGTCGCCTGCACGCAGGAAGCGCCGCTGTTCCTGGATGCGCTCGAGGAACTGGGCGAGAGCGCACCGGAAGCCGGGTTCCTGAACATCCGCGAGCTGGCCGGCTGGTCCGATGCGGGCCGCAACGGCGAAAAGAACGTCACCGCCAAGATGGCGGCACTGATCAAGGAAGCCTCGCTGGAGCTGAAGGACGCATCCTCGGTCAGCATGATCTCGACCGGGATCGTGCTGGTGCTGGGCGCGAGCGACGAAGCGGTCGAGGCGGCACGCAAACTGTCCGAGCGCATGGACGTGACCTTGGTACTGGAGGGCGGCGCCGAGGCGAGCCCGCCCGACGTCATGGACATGCCGATCTTCTCGGGCCGCATCACGTCCGCCAAGGGCCATCTGGGGGCGTTCGAGATCACGGTCGAGAACTTCCGCCCCACCGTGCCGTCGTCGAAAGACAAACTGGAATTCACCGGCGTCGGCGAGACCGGGTCGTCGACCTGCGATCTGATACTGGACATGCGCGGCAAGGACCCGCTGTTCAGTGCCGCCGACAAGCGCGACGGCTATTTCCACATCGATCCGAACAGTCCGGCCGCGGTCATGGAAGCGCTGTTCACCATGACCGACATGATCGGCGAATTCGAAAAGCCGCGCTACGTCGATTACGACCCCGGCATCTGCGCGCATTCCCGGAGCCGCATCACCGGGTGCTCGAAATGCCTCGACATCTGCCCGACCGGCGCGATCGAGCCAAACGGCGACACGGTCAAATACGACCCGTATATCTGCGCCGGTTGCGGACTCTGCGCCGTGGTGTGCCCAACGGGCGCGGCGAAGTACAACCTGCCCGCCGGCGACGGCGTGTCGGACCGTCTGCGCGCGCTGATCGGCACCTACACCAAGGCCGGCGGCACCCAGCCGCGCCTGCTGATCCACGACGGCACCTTCGGGCGCGACGTGATCTCCCTTTCCGCCCGGCACGGCCGCGGCCTGCCCGGCAACGTGATCCCGTTCGCCGTCAACCAGGTGACGCAGGTCGGGCTTGAGACCGTGACGCAGGCGCTCGCGCTCGGCTGTTCGGAAATCTGTTACCTGCTGCCGCCGAAAAAGCGCGAAGACCGGGATACGCTCTTGGCCACTTTCGAACTGGTCGACGCCATCACCGACGGCCTCGGTTACGGCAAGGACCGGGTGCGCCTGATCGAACCGGACGACCCGGACCAGCTAGAAGCCGCGCTTTACGATCATGAGACCGCCGACGCAATTCCCGCCGGCGACGTGGTCGGTGCCGGGCGCAAGCGGTCCGTGCTCAGGCTTTCGCTGGACGCACTCCACAAGAAAGCCCCCAACAAAGTCGACGAGATCGCGTTGCCCGCCGGTGCGCCGTTCGGCACGGTGAACATCGATACCGCGGGCTGCACGCTCTGTCTCGCGTGCGTCGGCGCATGCCCGACGGGTGCGCTCCGCGACAACGAGAACATGCCGCAGCTCAGCTTCGTCGAGGACGCCTGCGTGCAGTGCGGGCTCTGCAAGAACACCTGCCCGGAGAAGGTCATCTCGCTGCAACCGCGCCTGAGCTTCCGCGACGAAGCCAAGACTGCGCACGTGGTCAAGGAAGAGCAGCCGTGCCTCTGTATCCGCTGCGGCAAGCCGTTCGCGACCAGGGCCTCGCTCGATCACCTTGAAAGCAAGCTCAAGGGGCACGTGATGTTCCAGGGCGAGGGCAAGCTCGACCGGCTCCGCATGTGCGAGGACTGCCGTGTCGTCGAGATGACGACCCATGACGACAATCCCCTCGCCCACGGCACCGTGCCGATCCCGCGCACCACGGACGATTACCTGCGCGAACGCGACGAGATGCGCGAAAAAGCGAAGGAAGATATGATCAAGAAGGGCCTGACAGAGGGAGAGGCCTGAAGAGGATGTTAACCACAGAGACACAGAGACACAGAGAAAAATACGAGTTGCAGACCCTCTGTGCCCTCGGCGCCTCTGTGGTTCCTCCCGCAATCGGGTTTGACAGGTTCCCGCTTTCGCGGGAATGACGAGGTGGATCCGACATAACCGCCCCGATATGTCCGGTTGGGGATGACGGCGCCGGGTAAGACGCTTATATAGAGAGTAAGAAGGAAAGGACTGGACCCCCTTGGACGGCAACACGACCAGCAAGACGAACGACACCCCGATGATCGACCCGTTCGGCCGGCACGTCAGCTATCTGCGTGTCTCGGTCACCGACCGGTGCGATTTCCGCTGCGTCTATTGCATGGCCGAGGACATGACGTTCCTGCCCAAAAAGGATGTCCTGAGCCTCGAGGAACTGGAGCGTCTCTGCACCGCGTTCGTCCGCAAGGGTGTCCGCAAGCTGCGCCTCACGGGCGGCGAGCCGCTGGTGCGCCGCGACATCATGACGCTGATCAACAATCTCGGGAAACTGATCGATAAAGGCGACCTCGACGAGCTGACGCTGACCACCAACGGCAGCCAGTTGACCCGCTACGCCGACGACCTGGTCGCCGCGGGCGTCAGGCGCATCAACGTGTCCGTCGATACGCTTGACCCGGAAAAGTTCCAGCAGGCGACGCGCTGGGGCAGCCTTGAAAAGGTGATGGCCGGCCTCGCCGCCGCCAAGAAGGCGGGCCTCGAAATCAAGATCAACGCCGTCGCGCTGAAGCACCTGAACGCGAACGAGTTCGACGACATGATCCGCTGGTGCGGCGAAAACGGCTTCGACCTGACGCTGATCGAAACCATGCCGCTGGGCGAGATCGGCGAGGACCGGGTCGATCAGTACCTGCCCCTGTCGCAGGTGCGCCAGGATTTGGAAAAGCGCTGGACGTTGACGGACATCCCCTACAAGACCGGCGGCCCCGCGCGCTATACCGAGATCGGCGAGACCGGCAAGCGCCTCGGCTTCATCACGCCGCTGACGCACAATTTCTGCGAAAGCTGCAACCGGGTGCGCCTGACCTGTACCGGCACGCTTTACATGTGCCTGGGCCAGGAAGACGCCGCCGACCTGAGGAAGCCGCTGCGTGCCAGCGACGACGACGCCTTGCTGGACGCCGCCATCGACGAGGCCATCGGCCGCAAGCCCAAGGGCCACGATTTCGTCATCGACCGCCGCGAGGCCGCGCCCGCCGTCGGCCGCCACATGTCGATGACGGGGGGCTGATCTTCCTTATTCGAACGCCACCGGGAAACCGGTGCGGCGGTCGACGACCACACGCACGACCAGCGAGTCCTCCTTGGTGACGATGTCCGCCTTGAAGACCCGTTCGTCGGACGTATCGACCTTGCCAACCTTGAGGCGTTCGAGCCCGCGCATTTCAAGCTGACGGTCGAGGAAGCCGCGCACGTCATCCTCGGTGATGTCGCGGCCGTTCTGCGGCGCCATCATACCCGGGCCGTAGCCATAGCCCTGCCCCATCATGCCGGGACCATAACCGTAACCGGGGCCCATCATGCCAGGGCCCATCATGCCGTAGCCGTAGCCTTGACCCATCATGCCGGGGCCCATCATGCCGGGGCCCATCATCATGCCGGGGCCCATGCCATAGCCGTAACCTTGCCCCATCATACCGGGGCCCATCATCCCCGGGCCGTAGCCATAACCTTGACCCATCATGCCGGGGCCCATGCCGTACCCCATGCCATAACCCGGCCCGTAGCCCTGCCCGTATCCCTGGCCATATCCGCGGCCGGGACCGGGGCCATAACCCTGTCCCTGGCCCATCATGCCCGGGCCCATCGCGCCGCTGCCGGGGCCCTGTCCGCCCATCATGCCGGACCCTTGGCCATGGGCGTACGTTGCGGCCGAAGAGAACACCGCGACGGCGGCGGCCAATACGACGGTTTTGACGATTTTTCGTGCCTGCATCTGGATATCTCCTGTCTGGGGGTGGCATTGTTTGCGGTCGGCGGTGCGGGCACCGTCACGGGCCGGGCTACCACCGTCGACCAATGTTCCAAGCATAATCTTTCCAGTTACTGGAAGGTCAAGATACCGGCGCGCGACGTGCTACACATTTCCGTGAATGTGCACCGGTCGGGCGGGTACCCAAGCCTCACACAAATCATTGAACTGTAACGTCCTTTTCTGCGTACAATGTGCGAGGTGAGATCTGCGGGGACCACCCATGCGGGTATGGTGCAAATTGATTCAAGCCTGTTTCATCGGCAGCGCCCTGCTGTTGGCGGGCTTGCTCGTGCCGATCTCGACATCCGCGCAGCAGCCGGAGCGGCCCAAGGAAGTCGTTGTCGGCATCCCCGGTAACTATTTGCCGATCGCCGGCGTCAATCTGCTCGGCGAACCGGCGGGCCTGCTGCCGGATTACTGGCGGCTGTGGTCCGAAAAAACAAACGTGCCGGTCAAATTCGTCGTCGCGTCGTTCGGCGAGACGCTCAGCATGCTGCGCCACGATGCGATCGACGTTCATGCGACCCTGTTCCGCAACGAAACGCGCGAGTCATGGCTGGATTTCACGCGCCCGTTCCATGAAGCCACCAGCGGCTATTACATTCGTTATGACCGCCATGACATTCCCTCGTCGGCTGCTCTGGACGGCAAGCGGATCGGCGTTGTCCGCCAGACCCACCAGGAGAGTTTTCTCCGGTACGGCGGCCATGGTTTCCGCATCGTCACATACAGCCGCTCACCGGAAATGCTGCGTGCCCTTATCAACGGCGAGATCGACGCCGTCCTGCACGAGGACGAGGCGATTGAATCGCTGCTGCACAGTTCGGGCGTAAAGGGAACCGTCGTCCGCCTGCCCGGCGAAGTATTGCGCAACGGCATCTTCAGCGGCTTCAAGCAGAACCGGCCGGCACTCCGCAACCTGATCCATTGGGGATTCACCCAGATCAGCCGCGCCGAGTACGCCGAGATTGAAAACCGCTGGATCGACGATAAGGACAACCGCCTTTTCCGGCCGCAGGGAACGATTGTCGCCTTTAACGAGGTCGAGGAAGAGTTTCTACGCGAAAACAAAATTATCCGCGTCGGCATGATCGACAACTGGCCCCCCATGAACAGCGTCAACGCGGAGGGCAAGCCCGTCGGCATGAGCGCCCAGGTCGCGGAGCTGATCAACGAACGGCTTGGCGGCATCATCACGTTCGCCCCCGGCAAATGGAAGGACCTGCTCGAAGACTTGAAAGCAAACCGGCTGGATGCGTTGTTCGACATGACTCCGCTCGAATCGCGCATCCCGTTCTATAAATTCACCTTCCCTTATCTGGAGATACCGTTCTCGGTGGTTACTCGCGAGGACTTCGGCATCATAAATCCCCTGCGTCAGCCGGGTATCCGCGTGGCGGTCGAGCACAACTACGCCTCCGGCAGGTATGTGCGGGAGGATTTTCCCGATGCGAACGTCATCGAATTCGACTCGTCGGTAGAAGCACTTACCGCCGTCGTGAACGGCGACGCGGATGTGTATGTCGGCAATGTCGCCGCCGTCCGCTATCTGATCTCCGAAAACAAGAAAACGCTCGGCAAGTTAAAAATCGGCGCACCGCTGCCCGGACGCGTTTCCACGCAGGCCATCGGCACGCGCCACGACTGGCCGATCCTGCGCGGCATCCTGAATAAGGCGCTGATGAGCATCTCCCCCGCGCAGATGAAGAAGATCACCGACCCATGGCTCGAAGGTACCATCGGCGGATCCATCGATATCAACGCCGACGAGCAACGCTGGCTTAGCGATCACGCCGACAAGACCATCCGCATATTCGCCGGCGACTGGCCGCCGTTCCATTACTCACGCGACGGCGAGCATCGTGGCCTCGCGCTCGAATACATCCGCCATATTTTGGATACGCTGGAGCTCAAGTACGAGTTTTCGGAAAGCACGTGGAAAGAGGCGTACGAAGGCATCAGCGCCCTAAAGACGTTCGATATCCTGCCGACCATTGCGCCGAGCCCGGAGCGCGCGAAGAATGTCGCCATGACCCGGACCTATCTTTCGTTTCCGATGGTCATCTTCGCACGGGTGGAAAGCTCGCTGATCAGCAATCTTGGCGATCTTGCCGGCAAAGTCGTTGCCGTCGAAAAAAGCTTCATCATGGATGCGCGGTTGCAGCGCGATTTTCCGAATATCAGGCTGCTGCACGTCGATGACACGCACCAGGCCCTGACAGCCGTTTCCAACGGGAAAGCGGATGCCTATGTCGGTAACCTTGCCGCCGGGACGTTTCATATCGAGCGGCATGGTCTATCCAACATCAAGGTCGCGGCACCGACGCGCTATGCCGACGACAGACAAGCGATCGGCGTCCGCCGGGACTGGCCGGAACTGGTCAACCTGATGGAAAAGGTTCTGGACCGGATGACGGAAGAGGAACACGCCGCCCTTCGGGCTTCGGCGCTTTCGGTCCGCTTTGAATACGGGGTCAACTACACGGAAGTGCTCCGCTATGCGATCCCGGTCATCGTCGTGGTCATCGTCATCATCGGTGTATTCATCTATGCCAACCGCAAGATGGCCGGCGAGATCGCCGAACGTAAAAAGGCCGAGGAACGCCTCCAGGAAAGGGAAAGCCGGTTCCGCTCTCTTCTGGAATCCGCCCCCGACGCAACGCTGATCGTCGACCCGGACGGAAAGATCGTGCGCGTCAACCGTCAGGCGGAGAAACTGTTCGGCACCGACCGGACAAACCTGGTCGGACAGCCGATCGAGTTACTGGTGCCCGATGACATCACGCGAAAGCACAAGGCCTATCGCGATGGCTTCATCACCTCGTCGGCGCCGCGCGAGATGGGCGCCAATATGAACCTTCATGCCAAGCGTTTCGACGGCAAGCTGTTCCCGGTCGAGATCAGCCTGAGCCCGATTGAAACCGCGGACGGCACGCTGATCGCGGCATCGGTGCGCGACGTGTCGGAGCGCCGCCGCCAGGAGCAGATCCTGCATGAAAAGGACATCCAGCTGACCAGCGCGCTCGAGAACATGTCGGGCGGCATGTTCATGCTCGACAAGGAGCTACGCGTTGAGGTCTTCAACAGGAAGTTCCAGGACCAGTACCACATCCCCAACCTCACGCCCGGCACGCCCTTGCGCGACCTGATTTTGATCCGGGCGAGCCGCGGCGACTACGGCGAAGGCGATGTGGAACAGCTCGTCGAGGAGCGCATCGCCATGTACCGGACGATGGAAGCGGCCCGCACCGAGGATGTCGTCCCGGACGGCCGCATCATGGAGGGCTACCGCCAGCCGACCGAAGACGGTGGTATGGTCTGCGTCTTCAACGACATCACCGACCGCAAGCAGGCGGAACAGGCACTCGCCGAACAGACGCAGAAAATGACCGACCTGTCGCAGAAGCTGTCGCGCTACCTGTCGCCGCAGATCTACGAAGCGATCTTCTCGGGCGCGTCCGACGCCAACGTGACCACCGAGCGCAAAAAGCTCACCGTGTTCTTCTCGGACATCAAGAACTTCACCGCGACGACCGAGGAGATGGAACCCGAGGATATGACCTATATCCTCAACGACTACCTGACCAAGATGACCGAGGTCGCACTGGAATACGGCGGCACCATCGACAAGTACATCGGCGACGCGATCATGGTGTTCTTCGGCGATCCGGAAACCAAGGGCGTCAAGCAGGATGCGCTCGCCGCCGTGAAGATGGCGGTCGCCATGCAGCGCCGCATGGTCGACCTGCGCGCGAAATGGTCGGACATGGGCTTCCGCTCTCCGTTCCACATCCGCTGCGGCGTCAACACGGGATACTGCAACGTCGGTAACTTCGGCTCCGACCAGCGCATCGACTACACCATCATCGGCGGCCAGGTGAACCTTGCGGCGCGACTGGAAGGCATCTGCGAACCGGACGGCGTGATGCTGTCGCATGAGACCTATGCCCTGGTGCGCGACGAGATCGAGGCGGATGAGCAGGCGCCGATCGAGGTCAAGGGCATCCGAGACCCGGTGACGCCCTATGCCGTCAGCGGAATCTTCGACGATTGGGACGAAACCGAGCGCTATATCCGCCGCGACGACGTGCGCGGTTTGCGCCTCTGGGTCGACCTCATGCGCATGACCGAGGAGCAGCGGCTTGCCTCGATCCGGGAGCTCGAGGAAGCGATCGACATTCTGAAAAAGCAGACACAGACCGACGACGCGGCCGAATAGCCGAAGGCGCAAAATCCTCTTTTTTCAACACATACGTACAATCCGCAATCGGTGCTGGGATGCCACCGATCAATGCCCTGCCCCTAAATAAATTGATATTTATCAAACGGCTAACGGAACCTCGCTGGGTGACGCATCTGTGGGACACCAGATAGGTGCAACGATTAACCAGATATTCATTGGTTTGTCACAATTTTATGTAAATTCTACACAACGAATGGATCGCCACTGTAAAAACGCTCGCCGCGGGTAGAACGCAAATAACGTTTGAAAATCAGGGGTTAACTTTGTTGAGCACATGAAACCGCCAAGTCGACGCCCGATGAACGCAGTAAAAAGAGAATAAGGACGTAAACAATAGGACCTCGGATAATACCAATATACGACGACATCATCCGGGATAAAGATGAATAGTCGTCCCCAAGTGGGGATGGCAGTTACCGGAACCGAACAATTACGTTCGTGCACGATACCGTGTCCGGTGAACTAAAGGAGCCGAGAACATGAAACTTCAAGATATCCGCGTTGGCGGCCGCATCACCATCCTGCTCGCCGTTCCCGTCGTCGCCGTGATGATTCTCGGTGGCATGGCGATCGTACAGGAGTTTGAACGCGTCAGCGGTGCGGCAAAGCTGTCCAAGCTCATTCACGTTGCGCCATCCATCAGCGCCGTCGTCCACGAAATGCAGGTCGAGCGCGGCATGTCCGCCGGCTTCATCGGCTCCAAGGGCGAAAAGTTCAAGGACGCCCTGCCCGGGCAGCGCAAGGAAACCGATACCCGGATCGGCGAGCTTAAGGCGAAGTTCGCCGAGTTCGATCATTCCGCGTTCGGTGAAGAGCTGAAAGCCAAACTGGACAAGGCGGAAGGTGATCTGGAACATCTGGCCGGCAAGCGCGAGGACGTCGATACATTCAAGGCCAGCATCGGCGACATGGCGAAGTATTACAGCGGCACCATCCAGCACATGCTGTCGATCGTCGAACAGATGGCCCTGGTCAGCGGCGAAGCCAGCATGACCAAGGCCGTCACCGGCTACACGGCGATTCTGCAGGGCAAGGAACGCGCCGGCATCGAACGCGCCATGGGCGCGGCCGGCTTCGGTGCGGGTCAGTTCTCGGGACCCGTCTATAACCGCTTCGTGAAATTGATCGGTCAGCAGGACACGTACCAGTCCCTGTTCGAAAACTACGCGTCCAAGGACCAGGTCGATTATTTGAATGAAACCGTCAAAGGCCCGACCATCGCCGATGTCGACCGCATGCGGAAGGTCGCCACCGACACCCTCGGCCAGGGTCCGCTGCAAGGCATCGACGCCGGCACCTGGTTCAAAACGATCACAGGCAAGATCGACCTTCTGAAAAAGGTCGAGGACAAGGTGGCGAACGACCTCGTGCACGACATCGAAGCCATCGAATCGGGCGCATTCACGCACATGATCACGCTTATAGTCGCGCTCGCAATCGGCGCCGTCGTGATCGCGCTGATGAGCGTCGTCATGGTGCGCTCCATCACCCGCCCGGTCGCCGAACTGACCGGCGTCATGGGCGAGCTTGCCAACGACAACCTCGACGTTGAGGTCACCGGGACCGAGCGCGGCGACGAACTGGGCGAAATGGCCCGCGCCGTCGACGTGCTCAAGCAGAACTCCGTTGAAGCCAAGCGGCTGGCGGAAGAAGTCGAGCAGTCGCGCAAGGACCGCGAGGAACAGGAAGAGCGCCAGCGCGAGGAGCGCGCCGAACAGGAGCGTATCCAACGCGAGCAGGCCGAGGCCGAAAAGCGTACGGCGATGAACAAGATCGCCGACGAGCTCTCGACCAGTGTCGGCGGCATCGTCGAGGCCGTCAAATCCGCCGCCGTGCGGATGCGTGAATCGGCGCAGAACCTGTCTTCGCTCGCCGAGGAAACCAACGCCCAGTCGACCGCCGTCTCGGCGGCCTCGGATCAGGCGTCGTCGAACGCGCAGACGGTCGCCACCGCGTCGGAGGAACTCTCGTCCTCGATCACCGAAATCAGCGGTCAGGTCAGCCAGTCGGCGACCATCTCCGGCAAGGCGGTGCAGGAGATCAAGGAAACCAGCAACAGCATCAATCAGCTCGCGCTGGACGCCAACGAGATCGGCGACATCGTCTCGCTGATCACGGACATCGCCGAGCAGACCAACCTGCTGGCGCTCAACGCGACGATCGAGGCGGCGCGCGCCGGCGAAGCCGGCAAGGGGTTCGCCGTCGTCGCCAGCGAGGTCGGCAATCTGGCCAGCCAGACATCGAAAGCGACCGATCAGATTGCCGCCAAGATCAGCGCCATCCAGGCATCGACGCAGTCGTCGGTCAGTGCCGTCGGCGGCGTCGGCGAGATCATCTCCGAACTGGAAGGGATCGCCGGCGCGATTTCGGCGGCCGTCGAGGAACAGAGCGCCGCAACCCAGGAAATCGCCCAGAACATCGCGCAGGCGGCGAGCGGCACGCAGGAAGTCAGCGAGAACATCATCGCTGTCACGCAGGCGGCCGGCGAAACCGGCCAGGCGGCGGGCGTGATCCTCGAGGCGTCGGGCAACCTGTCGGAAGAAGCCGAACGTCTCGCCCAGGAGATCCAGCGCTTCGTCGACAACATCAAGAACGCCGGCGGCTCGGAACGGGCGGCCGCCTGAAGCCGGCAGCCTAGCCGGTCGTCACGCGCCTGTTATTTGCCTCCGCCCCTCTCCCCCTTTTTAGGGGGAGAGGTCAGGTGAGGGGGTAAGCGTGGCGCACCAGCCTCAGTCCTCTACCCCGCAGGCCTCCTCACCTGTCCTCTCCTCCACATGTGGAGGAGAGGGACTCACGGCGATATGCCGCCCCTTGCTTGCAAGTGGCACGCCCAGATTATCGAAGAATATCCTGCGTCCGCGAGCGTTGCGCCGAAAGCAATTGCTGTGTCAGCGCGCGCTGTTTCTGTTCAAGCTCGCGCGCCAGCTGTTCCTGTGCCTGCACGGCCTGGCGCTGTTGCTGCGCCAGTTCCTGCGAACGGGATTTCTGCGCCGTTGCCAGTTCGCGGGTCCGCTGGCGCACCTCACGGGCGCGCGCTTCGGCCTCGCTCAGCAGAGACTTCACGCGGGACTCCGCATCCTGCGACAGGGTATCGCGCTGCAACAGCTGCTCGGCCTGGCCGACGGCGCTTTGCAGACCGCGCAGGCTGCGCTGCAGGTCGCGCACGATCGTCGCCTCGGACCGCCCGCGCCCGGCACGTTTGCGTTTGCCGCCGACGCATTCCATCTGCCGCGTGTCGGGGTTGTATTTGAGAAAGAACCGCCCGCAGTCGGCCACCGTATCGCCGGCAACGGCGGGACCGGACAGGCCGGCAAGGCCGAGGACGGAAAGTATCAGCAAAGGACGCACCATGCGTTACCTTAGCGTCATTCCCCCACGAAATGAATTGACGATCCAGCGCCGGTCGGTTTCCCTGTCGGCCATGAGAAAGATAATCTTACCCGCAGTGGCGCTGGCCGCCCTTCTGACCGCCTTTCCGTCGTCGGCAAGAATCTCCGTCGCCGAGTGCGAGGCCGATTATGCCGCCATGGTCGCGGAGATCGAACGCAACCGGGAAAGCTCGCTCACCGAGCTGAACCGGGAGCTTCGTTTCACCTCCGACGACGAACATGCCGCCGCGCTCAATCACCAGATCGAGCAGGCCTGGCACATGGAGGAAATGTTCCTCGGCAATGCGGCAATCGCGTACCGGGACTGCGTAAAATACGCAGAAAGCGGCGGTTCCTGAGCCCTCAAAGCGTTTCGCACCTGCGAACAAATGCTTTCCCTTCCGGCGCCGGTATGCCAAAACCGTGTGCCGCGCGGCCCATGTCGCGCACCGATATCCGCCAATCCGAGGAGCTTTCCATGAGTTACGAAAACATCATCGCCGAGAAGAAAGACGACGGCGTTGCGCTGATCACGCTTAACCGTCCCGACGCGCTGAATGCGCTGAACAGCGCGCTGATCGACGAACTTGGGCAGGCCATCGACGGCTTCGAGGCCGACGACGACATCGGCTGCATCGTCATTACCGGCTCGGAAAAGGCCTTTGCCGCCGGCGCCGACATCAAGGAAATGCAGTCCAGGTCCTACATGGACGTCTATAAGTCCAACTTCATCTCGCGCTGGGAACGGGTCGCCAAGTGCCGCAAGCCGGTGATCGCGGCCGTCAACGGTTTCGCGCTCGGTGGCGGCTGTGAGCTGGCCATGATGTGCGACTTCATCCTTGCCGGTGACGGCGCCAAGTTCGGCCAGCCGGAAGTGAAACTGGGCATCCTCCCGGGTGCCGGCGGCTCGCAGCGCCTGACCCGTTTCGTCGGCAAGTCGAAGGCGATGGAAATGTGCCTGACCGGCCGCATGATGGACGCCGACGAAGCCGAACGTTCCGGCCTCGCCAGCCGCGTCGTCCCGGCCGCCGATCTGCTGGAAGACGCGCTCAAGACCGCCGCCGCGATCGCCGGCATGTCCAAGACGACATGCATGATGGTCAAGGAATCGGTCAACCGGTCTTACGAAACGACGCTGGCCGAGGGTATCCTGTTCGAACGCCGCGTGTTCCACGCCGCCTTCGCGACCGAAGACCAGAAGGAAGGCATGGCCGCCTTCGCCGAGAAGCGCAAGGCCGACTGGCAGGACAAGTAAGCCGCGTCGCTTACAACATTGTCATTCCCGCGAAAGCGGGAACCCAGAACACCCGCCGACTGGGCCCCCGCTTCCGCGGGGGTGACAAGGTGGGTGTTTTTTTGACTTAAACCTTCCTCGCCAGTGTCAGCCCGTCGCCGATGGGGATCAGTGAAATCTCGACGCGCGTGTCGTCCTTCAGGGCGGCGTTGAATTTGCGCATGGCTTGCGCGTTTGCGGACTCCGTCTCCGGATCGGCGGCGCTGCCGCCCATGAAGATGTTGTCGACGGCGATCACCCCGCCGGGTCGAAGCAGTTTCAGACAGCGTTCGAAGTAATCCGGATAGCCGGGTTTGTCGGCGTCGATGAAGGCGAAGTCGTAGCTGCCCGTCTCGCCCGCCGCGATCATTGCATCGAGGCTCTCGGTGGCCGGCGCGATGCGCAGGTCGATCTTGTCGGCGACACCCGCTTTTTCCCAGAACGGTTTGCCGATCTTCGTGAATTCCTCGGAGATATCGCACGCCACCAGCCGGCCGCCGTCCGGCAGCGCCAATGCGACGGCGAGCGCGGAATAACCGGTAAACGTGCCGACCTCGATACACGTCTTTGCGCCCAGCATGCGCACCAGCATTTGCATGAACTGCCCCTGCTCCGGCGAAATCTGCATGCCGGCGTGCGCATGATCCGCCGTTTCGTCGCGGAGCGCGCGCATGACCGGATGCTCGCGCAAGGAAACATCCAGCATGTAATCGCGCAGGCGTTCATCGACGTTGATGGAATGGGTGCTCATGAAATTCTCCCGTTGCGCGTTGTCAGGCTGGCAAGTGTTCGGTACTTTGCCCGCCATGAACGACGATGTCATCTACCACATGTGCCGTGCCGAAGAGTGGGCGCTTGCGCTGGCCGAAGGCAGCTACCCCGGCTCCAGCCAGGACCAGGCCGACGGCTTCATTCATTTCTCGACCAGGGACCAGGTCTGGACGTCCGCGGCCAAGCACCGCAAGGGCCAGCCGGGCATCCTGTTGCTGGCGGTCAAGACGAAGAAACTGGGCGACGCCCTCAAGTGGGAACCGAGCCGCGGCGGCCAGCTGTTCCCGCATCTTTACGGACCGCTCGACCCCGACGCGGTGATCGAGACCGTGCCCCTGCCCCTCGGCGACGACGACGTGCATGTCTTCCCGTCCGGCTTTCCACCGCCGTCCGTCGGGGAGAATTGACGGGTGGACGCCTATAGCCTGTTCAGGCCGCTGATCCGGCCGCTGCAGCCCGAAACGGCGCATCACCTCGCCCTCAAGGCGCTTGAATACAGGCTTATTTCCGGCGTCCCGTACGACGATCCGGTGCTCGAAACCACGCTCTGGGGCCTGCGCTTCCGCAATCCGGTCGGCCTTGCCGCCGGGTTCGACAAGGATGCCGACGTGCCGATGCAGGCGCTGGCACTCGGCTTCGGCTTCGTCGAGATCGGCTCGGTCACGCCGCGCCCGCAGCCGGGGAACCCCAAGCCGCGCCTGTTCCGCCTGGACGAGGACGAAGGCGTGATCAACCGCATGGGCTTCAACTCGAAGGGCGCGGAGAACGCGGCCGGCAACCTCGAACAGCTGCCGACCAGCCGCCAACTGGGCGTAATCGGCGTCAACCTCGGCAAGAACAAGGAGACCGCGGACGCGGCCGCGGACTATGTGATCGGCATCGAAATGCTGGCACGCTTCGCGGACTACATCGTCGTCAACGTCTCCAGCCCCAACACGCCGGGATTGCGGGCGCTGCAGGACCCTGCCGAACTGGAAGGCCTGATCGGCCGGGTGCGCGAGGCGCTCGACCGCACCATCCCGGAAAACCGCCCGCCCTTGTTGGTCAAGGTCGCGCCCGACCTGACGGATGCCGACATCGCCTACATCGCCGCCGTCGCCATGAGCGACGCGGTCGACGGCCTGATCGCCACCAACACCACCATCACGCGGCCCGACACGCTCAAGAACCCGGCACGCGCCGAAACCGGCGGTCTTTCCGGCAAGCCGTTGAAGGACCTGTCGACCCGCGTGATCGCCGACTTCTACACCGCGACCAAGGGCACGGTGCCGATCGTCGGTGTCGGCGGTGTCGCCTCGGGCGCCGATGCCTATGCCAAGATCCGGGCCGGCGCCTCGCTGGTGCAGGTCTATTCCGGCATGGTGTTCGAAGGGCCGTCGCTGCCGGGCCGCATCTGCCGGTCGCTCGCCGGACTACTGAAGCGCGACGGCTTCAAGCATGTCGCGGATGCGGTGGGTGCCGATCACTAAGTAGAATGAGCAGCTAAAAGCTTTGTAGTTTGAGAACTTAATACAGACTCAACTTGTCACCCCGGCGAAGGCCGGGGTCCAGCCAATCTACCACGCTGGATTCCGGCTTGCGCCGGGATGACGGATGTGGACATTTGTTAGAGTATGGCTTCTCACGTACAATCGAAGCCTATCTGACTTTTTGAGATTGATGAACGGCCTTGAGCTTCATGATTTCAGAACCGCCGTCCCTTGTTCTCGGACAAACCATTTCCGCGGTAAGTGGCGCAAGGTGCCCGAACTGCAAAACACCGACATCGTATTTTCAGCTGAGAAGAACAGTCCCCGTTTATTTCAATCCGGCAAAGTTGCGATTTATCCAATGCCGAAGCTGCGGCACCGCATTTAAATTTCGCAGTGGAATAATTCGAGGGCTAATAACAATTGCCGTAATGATGCTGGCCATTTTTGTCTCTGTGACCGCTGTTGCCGCAATCTTGGCGATGATCGATAACCGACCCGGCGGGTTATTTCTTTTCGAGAATGGCGAAATGAACTTCATCGGCATGGCATTCGTCCTCATCACGTTTTCACTTGCTGTGTTTACAGCAGACGGTCGCGTACGCGGTATTGTTGAAGCGTCGGCAGATGGCGCTGTCGGTGCAGACCACAAATAAATAGAGGACGGAAAATGGCCGTCATCCTTCAATCGACGATCACGTGCCCGGAATGCGGTCACGTTGAAACCGAAACCATGCCGACCGACGCCTGCCAGTATTTTTATGACTGCAAGGGCTGCGGCAAGGTGCTGAAACCGAAGCCCGGCGACTGCTGCGTTTACTGTTCCTACGGAAACGTCCCCTGCCCGCCCATCCAGGAAGGCGACGCCGGCTGCTGCGGATAAACACCAATCGTCATCCCGGGCGTTAGCCGCGCCGACCGTCCGGAGGACGTCGGTGCGAGGGTTACGACCCGGGACCCATTTCAAATGCTGTCCCTCACCGCGCCATGGGTCCCGGATCACTGCCTTTCCTGACCTCGCTACGCTCGGAGGAAAGCCGTGTCCGGGATGACGAATTTTTACTGTTCGTCGTGTTCGGGCTTGCCGAACAGAATCCGGGTCACCACCGAGATCGCCATGACGATGAACAGGATGCGCACGATGTGGTGCGTGGAAACGAAGGCCGTGTCGATGTTCATCGCCAGGCTGATCAGCGTCATCTCGGCGAGGCCGCCCGGCGCGAACGAAATCCAGAGCGCGTGATAGTCGAGCTGCGTCAGCTGGTGCAGCATCTCCGCCGCCCCCATGGCGAGGCCCAGCGTGATCGCCGCGCCGATGATACCGATCCCGACCGGGTTGATGAGCTGGCGACGCTCGACGCCGACAAAGCGGCAACCGACGTTGGTGCCGATGACGATCTGCGCCAGGTTGACCAGTTCGCCGGGCGGCTTGGCCTGGGTCCAGCCCATGAAGTGCACGATGGCGCTGATGAACATCGGCCCCATCAGCGCCGCCGCCGGAATGCCCAGCCGCTTCGCGCCGAGGTAACCGGTCGCCGCACAGGCGACCAGGATCACGCTGTCCTCGAGCCCCATGTCGGCGACCGAGCCCATCGGCGAAATGTCAGGCGGCGTGTAGCCCTCGAAGATGCGGAAATAGAGCGGGATCAGCATGACCGTGAACATGACCCGCGTGGCGTGGATCAGCGAGATCGAACGCACGTCGATGCCATAGCTTTCGGCGATCAGGATCATCTCGCCGAAGCCGCCGGGCGTCGCCGCCAGAAGCGCTTCCCGTTTCGGCATGGCGGCAAAGCGCTGGAAGCCCCACGTCAGCAGTGCGGTCACCACGACAACGAAGATCAGCAGGATCACGATGGAAACGATCCAGCTGCCGGCCTGCCCCATGATGTCGGGGGTGAAGGCGCTGCCCAGCATGACGCCGAGCACGGTGATCATGATGGCGCGGCTCTTGCCGGGTCCCTTGAGGCGCACACCGGCGACGGCAAGCGTCGCCGTGAACAGCATCGATCCGATCATCCACGCCAGCGGAATACCAGCGAGCGAGAATACCCAGCCGCCGGCGCAGCCCCACGCCAGCGTCGCCAGTTGGATCGGCAGGCTCTGTTTCCAGTTTCGGGGGTCCGGTTTATCCGGGCGGTCTTCGGCTTCCTCGTAGGCACTCACGCGCTGAACTGCTCCCGGAGAACCCGTTCCTCGAGGTTGTGTTCCGGATCGAACAGCAGCTTGGGCGTATGGTTGGCCGCCTGCATGATGTCGACTCGGGCGACGTTGCGGACCTCGTGGAAGTCGGCTGTCGCGCTGACCCGGCGGTCGGCCGGATCCAGGACTTCGAACGTGATCTTGGCTTTCGCCGGCAGCAACGCACCGCGCCAGCGCCGGGGCCGGAACGCGCTGATCGGGGTCAGCGCCAGCAACTCGACACCGAGCGGAATGATCGGCCCCGATGCCGACAGGTTATACGCGGTCGAGCCCGCGGGCGTCGCTACCATCACACCGTCGCACATCATCTCGTCGAGCCGGGCGACACCGTCGACGATGATGCGGATCTTCGCCGCCTGGCGGGTTTCGCGCAGCAACGAGACCTCGTTGATCGCAAGGTGGCTGTGCACGTTGCCGTCGGTATCGGTCGCATCCATGTGCAGCGGGTGCAGCGAAATCAGCTCGGCCCGTTCGAGGCGGTCCGGCAGCGCTTCCTCGGCATACTCGTTCATCAGGAACCCGACCGACCCCCGGTTCATGCCGTAAATCGGCACGTCGCGATCCATCAGGTCGTGCAGCGTATGCAGCATCATGCCGTCACCGCCCAGCGCGACGATGACATCGGCCTCGTCGACGCCGACGTTGCCGTAAAGCCGCGCCAGACGGACCCGGGCCTCCGCGGCCTCCGGCGTCGGCGCCGCGACGAAAGCAATCCGCTCAAACTTCATAATGCATGAAAGGTAGCGACTGCTCGGGCGTTGGGAAAGGTCTGATGCGCGCTCCACTGTCACCCCCGCGCAGGCGGGGGCCCAAACCGGCTGATGCGTTGGATTCCCGCCTGCGCGGGAATGACGGTTATTGCGTAAGTTACTGTGTCTTTTCCGGATCGGGAATAAGTGCACGCCGCTCGACGAAGCGGAAGACCGTGGTGTCGGTGCCCTGCAGGATGACCAGCTCGATGGTCGCGACCACGGTTTCCGGAAGCGCGGTGTCGATGTCGATCAGCGCGTAGCCGTCGACGATGGCGCGCATCGGCGGCGCCATCTCGGCCCGGTCCAGTTTAAGCACCAGGAACCGCCGGTCGTCATACTCACTGAGCCCCATCACGCGGCCTTCGACGCGGAGCGGGATCGGGCCTGCGTCGCGGAAAAGATCGCCTAGGTCGCGCCGCAGCACCGTCATGCGCGATCCCGTGTGCACACCGCCCTCGCCGTTATCGAGCACGAAACCCAAAAGAGGCTGCATCGCTTCGAGGATTTCGATGCGCGCATCCTTTTCACGCTTGAGCTGCGTGCCGCCACCCGAGTCGTCCGGCCCGGCACGGGTCTGCAGGCGCTCGAACGGCGGCACCCGGCCCGTGTCGATCAGCCCGGTGCCGAGCAATGCGAACTGCGCTCGGTGCGCCTTGGTGTCGAGTTCCGGGAGGTCCAGCTCGATCCGCCGGAAGCCGCCGCTCGGCGTGATCTCTGCCTTGATGGTGCCGGCGTCTCGCTTCGCCTGTACCTTGGGACCGAAGGTGAACTGCGTCGCGTCGCGTTTCAGCGTGACGACCGGGCCGTCTTTGCCCGCGTTGATCTCGACCGTGCCCTGTGCGTTGAGGCGATAAAGACCGGGTGCCTTTTCCGGCCCCCAGATGATGTCGGTGACGAAGCTGCGCGGCGCCGCTTGCCGATACCGCATGGCGACGTTGACGGGCGCCTTCAGCGCCTCGATCCGGTCGGGGTACGGCAGCAGCACGATCTCGTCGGCGCCCTGCGCGGCGGCGTGCCCTGGCGCGGCAAGCGTCAGGACGACGAGCGCGATACAAAAGCGGCGCGCGGTCACGGTTTCGGCGCGGGCGGCCCGCCCGCCTCCGGGGAATCCGGCGATGTTTCCGGCGGCCCGCGGAACGTCGCGGCGAGGCCGGTCCCGGCGGGGCGATTGCCGTCGCGCAAACCCTGCACCCTGGCCCAGATCGCCTTGAGGCCGCGCCACAGCTTGGGCAACAGCCAGACCAGCAGCAGCACAAAGACCGCCAGCCAGATCAGGAAAATCGCCGGTTTGAACAGTGCCAGCAGCAGCCCGATGACGACGATCACATCCTCGAAAATCGAGGCGAACCAGTTGGAGAACGGCTCCGGCGAGGTATTGATGATCGCCCGGCTGCCGGTCTTGGCGGCGTGCGAGCCCGCCGTGACGACACCGCCCAGCACCAGCGCGGCGGCGGCCTGCCACGGCTCCGCAATGCCCGACACGCTGCCCATCGCAAGGAGCGCACCGGCCGGAATGCGAATGAAGGTGTGCAGCGCGTCGTTGAGGCTGTCGATTCCCGGCACCTTGTCGGCGAGAAATTCCAGCGCATAAAGCACGCCCGCCGTCGCCAGCACCGGCGGCGACTGGATCACGTCCAGGTCAGGCGGCAGGTCGACGGCACCGGTCACGCCCAGCCCGCCGATCATCAACACGGCAAGATAGAGATTGATGCCGCTCGCCCACGCCGCGCCCAGCGCGAGCGCCATCGCGCTCAGGACATCGGCGTTGGCGCCTTCCATCTCAGAGCCTCCCGGCCAGCGCGCTTGCGGCGATATAGGCGCCGAGTGCCAGCAGGGCCCAGAAGAAAACCCGTTTGAAGGCGTCCTCGGAAAGTTTCTTGCGCAGATGCTGGCCGACCATCATGCCGGCGAACGCGGGCAGCACACCCGACGCCGAGTGTAGCCCCTGATCCATCGTCAGCAGGCCGTTGCCGGAAAGCGCGACACCAAGCGCCAGCGTGGACATCGTGAACAGCATGCCCATCGCCTGGATCAGCATGTCGCGCGGCAGACCGATCGCCTGCAGGAACATCACACCCGGCACCACGAACGACCCGGTCATGCCGGTCAGCACGCCGTTGGTGGCACCGATCAGCGTCCCCGCCCAGGCCTCGCGTGCAGGCTTGATGGTGAGACTGACGCCGCCGAGACCGAGGCCCGCATAGGCCATCAGCAACAGACCCAGCAACGCCGACAGCAGCGCGAGGTCGACCCGCGTCAGCGCCGTCGCACCGACCCAGACACTTGTCGTCGCCATGAACAGAAAGGGCCAGATGCGCCGGACGATGACCGCCCCGTTACCGCCGACCATCGCCTGCCAGAGGTTGGTGAGGAACGACGGCACCAGCAGCAGCGCCATCGCCGTCGTCAGGTCCGTGGTCACGGTCAGCAGCGCCAGCGAGATCGTCGGCAGGCCGAGGCCAATAATGCCTTTGACGGTGCCGGCCAGCAGGAACGTGGCGAAAACGATGGCGAGGAGGACGGGATCGAGCATAGAGCGATGCTAAAGTACTTATCGGGAAGTGGAAACAGGCCTGAGACGTTAGCCCCCTCACCTAACCTCTCCCCCTGTCAGGGGAGAGGGATTGTTGCAGACCGCCGTGAATACGAGAGCCCCTCTCCTCCACCCGTGGAGGAGAGGACAGGTGAGGAGGTTCTCCTACGCGGGATCCTGTTGCAACCGCCGCACCGCCGTCTCCAGCAGTTCTTCCGTCACCGCGACGCCGTCCGTCGTGGTGCCCAGGAGCGAGGTCGAGAGATTGAGGGCCGCGAGACCGTCGCCATGTGCGGCGCGCAGCCTGTCCCAGGCCCCGCCGCCGCCGGACGCCAGATCATGGAGGACCAGCGGGCTCGCCATGCCGACAACGGCGGTCAGCGGAAAGCGCACCACGTTATGAAGCGCCGTCAGCAGCTTCGGTCCAACGAGCTGCGCAGGCACGTCCGGCCCGGCGCTCAGCAATATCCGCTGCGCCTGTTCGCGGTAAAAGTCCAACGTCGCGCGGCCTTCGGGCGTGAACACCAGCAACGCGTTGTGCACGTTGTTGAAGACCTTGAGCTTGCCCGATTTGTCCGGCTGCACCCAGTGTTCGCGCCCGAAGGCGTAGCCGTCCGGCACCTCGATATCGAGGGTACCGGGACGAAACACGAGCACATCCGCATCCAGCCACACGATACGGCCGCGGCCCCGGTCCAGCTCATCCTGTATCCATGCCAGCCGCGCGATGTCGGCGGCCATCTGCTTGCGCGGGCCGGCGGCGTCCAGGCAGGCCCGCGGGATCAGGTCGAACAGGTCGTCGTGTTTGAGCGCGTAATCGAAACCGTTTGCCGCCGCCCACCCGCGCACGCTTTCCGTGGCGCGCTGCACGATGCCCGGCACGGCGGGTGCATCGGATTGAATGACAAGTGTCGAGACCATGGCGCGAGTGTCCCCGCGCCCGGCGGCGCGGTCAACGCATCAGCGATTCCAGCAGCGGGCGCCAGTGTTCCAGCGGGCGGGATGGCTTGCCCGGCACCTTGGCGAGATCGTCCCAGCGGCGGATTTGCACCGCATCGTCGGCATAGGGCATGGCGCGGAAGGCTTCGAGTTCACCATCGTCCATCAGCCCGCCCTGCATTTTCAGCGTCAGTTCGGAGCCGTCGGAAATCCTGTCCCGGTATTCGGGTTCCACCGTGCAAAGGTAACGTTTCGCCGCGACATGCAGGCGGATCCCCGCCAGCACCCGGTCCGGAAAAATCTCGGCCAGCAGGTCGGCGCCCACGGTGTCGTGCCCCTTGGCACCGTCGTTGGTTTTGCCCATGTGGTCGGGCACCAGCGTATCGGACACGTCTTCCTGACGCACGGCAACGCGGCCGATGTCGTGCAACAGCGCGCCGGCGATCAGTTCCGGATCACCACTCATTTCGTCGGCCAGATCGGCGATCTGCAGCGCGTGCTCCAGTTCCGAAATCGCTTCGGTGCCGTAACGCACGTGGCCCGCGGTTTCGAGCGCCTCGAAGATCGTATCGACGGTGACGTCCGTCATGCTGTCAGTCCTCCAGTTTCATGGGGCAGCGCAGATAGGCGCCGAACTCGCCCGGAAAATCGACGCTGATGCGGGCATGCACCTTGCCCTGGCGGTCGAAGAACGTGGTGCGCTTCAGGGTTGGCAACATGGTCTCGTGCCAGACGTTGGGATGGATATAGAGCCCTTGCGTGCCGTCGAACCAGTAGGCGGTGAAATCTTCCGGCTTCACGTCGTCGCCGACGGGCGGCGCCAGCGGCACGACAAAGGGCGCGGTATCCTGCGGGAAGAAAAGCTGCCCGCCGTCCGGGTGGTAATTGGCGTGAAACAGCAGCGCGGCGCCACGGTATTCATCCGCGTCGGCGAGGGCTTTCGCGATGTCCGGATCGAAGGCCTGCGGGTAGCGCGCATCGGCGGCCATCACGTACTGGTCGTCGACCGCATTATTGCGGGCGTGCAGCACGTTGTGTTCCCACCAGAATTCGAACAGCCCTTCGGTGGTGCCGCCCTCGTCCCCCGTGCCGGGATCGATGGTGCGCCAACCGGGCTGCGGCCAACAGACGATCTCGACCGCGATCTCGTCGGGATCGGAAATCATCACGCCGAGACCTTCCAGGTTCTCGGGTGTGGCGCGGACAATCGGGATATCGATAACGCCGATGGTCTCGGGATTTTCAACAGGCGCGTTGGACATCTGGTTTCCTTGGTGCGGATGATGATGGTCGCACAGTGTCACGCCGGCCGTGTGACAGTCTAATTAATATTTATAGAAATATTTGTCATAAAAACTTATAACTTGGGCAAGGAGACCGCCGGTGAAATACATCCAGCTCCGCGCCTTTCATACCGTTGCCCGCGAACAGAGCGTGAGCCGCGCCGCCGATGCCTTGAACGTCACCCAACCCGCGGTCACGCTCCACCTGCAGGCGCTGGAAGACACCTACGGCGTGACCCTCTTCAACCGCACGAAAAACGGCGTCATCCTCACCCGGGACGGGCGCGATCTTTACGCGTTGACCGGGCGCATGTTCGCCGAGGAAGCCGACATCCAGGCGTTCCTGCAAGGCACAGTGGCGCTCGAACGCGGCCATCTGTCGATCTCGGCGGACGGCCCCCACGTGGCACTGGATCTCGTTTCGGAATACCGCACGCGGCATCCGGGGATCGAGGTATCGATGACGCTCGGCAATGCCGACGAAACGCTGGACGACGTCATGACCGGCCGTGTCGACGCCGCGCTGTTGGCCAATCCGCCGAAAAGCGACCGCCTCGCCCGCGTGCCGGTTTTGCGCCAGAGCATGGTCGCCGTCGTCGCGCGCGATCATCCCTGGGCTGCGAAGAAGGACATCGAGCTTGCCGATCTTACCGGCGAGCCGGTGATCCTGCGCGAAAGCGGCTCGATGACGCGGCGCACGCTCGAACGCGCCCTTGAGAAGAAAAAGATCCGTACCAGCCCGGTGATGGAACTGGGCAGCCGCGAAGCGGTCAAGGAAGCGGCGGCGCACGGCATGGGCATCGGTTTCATGCAGGAACGCGAAACCGTGGGCGACACCCGCGTTGTCGGCCTCGGCATCCGCGACCTGCGGGAAACCAACCTGGACACCCTCGTCTGTCTGAAACGGAACGCCGGACGCCGCACCATCAAGGCGCTGCTCGAAGTCGCTCGCGATCTCGCCGCCGTCCGCTAAACGGCGACACGCCGTCCCTCGGCGGCGGAACGATAGACCGCCTCGACGATCTTCAGATTGGCGATGTAATCGGCCGCCGTGTTCATCGGCGCCGCGCCGCTGTCCAGACATTCCAGTACATGCCGGTTCAGGCGATAGACGCAGTCACCGGCATAGCCGTTGTCGAACCAGTCGTATGCGACCTCTTCTTCGTCGTTCGAACCGAACGGCCGGCGGTAGAGATGCGCATCGCCGTCGATCCTGAGCACGCCCGCTGATCCCTCCACCAGCATCTCGCCCATGACAAGGCGGCGGTTCTTGGCCGTGTGATCGACCAGGCGGTTGCCGTCGATCACCGCCCGTCTGCCGTTTTCGAACGTCAGAATAACGATGCCCGCGTCTTCGCCCGCGATCACCGGATTAAGTTTGCGGAGATCCGCCGACGCCTCGGCGACCTCGCCGAACAGGTAGCGGAACACGTCGATCAGGTGCACCAGCGTTTCGTGCACCAACAGGCGCGGCATCTGCTGGAAATACGGCTGGCGGGCGAGATACGCGTCCGGCCCCTGCCCGTCGCCGGGCCGCAGCCGGAACGTCCCCTGGTATACGTCGCCGAGCGTACCGTCCCGTAACAGCGTTGCGGCTTCTTCGAACCACGGCTGAAAGCGGAAGTTCTCGTGCACGACCACCGGCACACCGGCGTCGGATGCCAGCTTTGCCGCCTTCGCCGCATCGTCGAGCCCGCCGCAGAACGGTTTCTGGCAGATCGCCGGAATGCCCCGCTCGACGCACGCGGTCACAAAATCCAGGTGCGTCGGCGGCGGCGTCACGATATCGACGAGATCCGGCGTTTCGACCTCGAGCATCTGGCGGAAGTCCTCGAACACGGCGGCGGCGGTAAAATCGGCGGCGATCCGCTCGGCGGCTTCGCGGTCGAGCGAACAGATGCCGACCACCTCGACGTCGAGGCGCGACCATGCCTCATAGTGGAACTGGCTGAAGAACCCCGTCCCGGCGATGCAAAGGCGCCTCGTCATGCCTTAGCCCGCGTGATCTGCCTATCCTGGGCGCGCGCCAGCAACACCTGCGCGGTGGCGGCACCGATCAGCGCCATGAACATGTCGGCCTGCGTGTCCCAGGGGTCGCCCTGCGTGCCGAGAAATTCGTCCGCGCCCTGCCCGAGCGCCAGCGCCGCCCACCACTCGACAAGTTCGTAAAACGCGCTGAACGCCAGCGGCACGCAGCAACAGAGGAAGAACATCATCCTGCCCGTTTCCAGCGGCGTCTTGCGGATCAATATCTCGCGCGTCAGCAGTGCCGGTACGAACCCCTGCGCCAGGTGGCCGATCCGGTCATAGTGATTGCGCTCGAACCCGAACGTATCCTGCAACCAGAAACCCATGGGCACCTCGGCATACGTGTAGTGCCCGCCCATGATCAGGATCAGGCCGTGCCCGAACGCACACCAGAGCAACACGCGGGTCAGCGGAAACGATGCCCGCGTGAACCAGATCAACGGCGCCGCGACCATCACGGGCGAGACTTCCAGCAGCCACGTCAGCGTGTCCTTGGGGCCGATGGCGGAAACCGCGAGCGCCGCGGCCCACAAAACCAGAATGACGACTTCGTCGCGCCGCAACCGCATGAAAACTCCGGGGAAGTTGCCTGTTCGAAGCCGTTACTATACCGAGTGCGCCCCCCGGGCGGAAACTACGTATTCACAAACCGGCCGAAATCGGCGATGCTCTGCCGCGAAAATCCCCATCACCTCTGGATTGCAACGGATTAGGCTTGGCCGTGAAAGAAATGGCGAAGAATACGGAACTCAACCCGATCGTCAGCACGCTGCGCGCGCGCTTCGTCGATACCGCGCGTGACAAGCTCGACGTTATCGATCAGGCAATCCGTGACATCGACGGCAACGCCGACACCGCGCGTGCGTTGGAGATCAAGAAAACCGCGCATTCACTGAAGGGTATGGCCGGCAGTTTCGGGTTCATGTCTGTGACACGGATCGCGGAGGCGTTCGAGGATTATCTGGCCGCGGCCATCGAGGCGGACGCCCTGTCGCGCGACGGCGCACGTCAATATTGCGACGCGATGCAGACGATTATCGAAAGCGGCGAAGAACCCGAAGAAAACGAAACGGCTGCCGTCCTCGCGGGCCTGCCGGCACCGGCGGGAACCTACTGACGCCCCGCCCGCTCAATTTCCCTGAGCGGCAACCTCGACGATTTGAAGGCGTTCCAGCAGCTTGTCGAGCATGCTTTCTTTCGCCGGCCGCGCATCATAAAGATCCATCACGAGCTTCATCACGGTGGGATCGTACTGCCCGATCGAGAGAATCTGGTTCACTTCCTCGCCGCTGTCGCTGAACGGCAGTCGCAGGAACTCGTAATCGAAGGCGGGCGCCCATTTTATCGCCGGTGAGTGCGTCCGGATCAGCAGCGGGCTTCTTTCAGCGATGACGTTGCAGTATTCACGGAACGATTTTTCGGCGATGGCCTTTGGCCGTAAATCGCGCAGGGTTTTGCCCGTATAGTCCGCCCCCTGCACCGACGTCCGCCGCGTTCCCCAGAACCGGTAGACGAAATCCAGCGGATGACGCCGCACATCGACGACGGCGCAACGGGGAATGATCTGCGGCGACACGCACGACCAGTCGAACCGCGCCCAGGACGGCGCGAAGGCCCCGTCGCGAAGGCTATCCCAGTATGCGTGGAGTTCCTTGAAATCGTCCGAGAGATTTCCCGCGTTCGCCGGCTCGGACTGCGTCCGCAGATTGAAACCCTTGTCTGCGTTGTCGATGTCGGAGGAGACTGCATTCATTGCCATTAACCTTCAATGCTTCAGTGAACCGGCCCCCCGACCGAAAACGACCATATCAAAGCGCGAACCCCGCGCTCTTTGACCTACATCAATCCAGCGCCATGACAGGTCTACGTATTTTCCGAATCACGGCACCGGCACGCCTGCGGGCACCAATTCCCCGGCGGCAAAGCGTCACATGAAATTAATCTAAATCAATTACACGCGGCGCCGGGGCCACGTAGAGTGTCCCCAATAACGACAGCAGAGACCCGCGAACGTGCCCGTATTTCTTGCCCATGACGGCTCCCTGAACGGAGACTGGATCGCCCATTACGCGCTTCACCTTGCCGCCGGATCGGTCGACCGGCGGCTGACCGTTCTGCATGTCGAGGATGCCAATATCTCCGGCGAACCGCTGCACCAGCGGCTGGAACGGGTGAGCGGACTCGGCGAACGCATCGGGGTCACGGTCGAAACAGAGATCCTGCCGATGCACGGTGGCGTGTTCGGCGGTCTCGACGACTATTTGCCGAAGGGGCCGGAAACGCTACTGGTCTCGGGCGCACGGGTCAGCGGCGGGCGGCGCGGCCTGCTGTCGGGGACCATTTCGGAACGGCTGCTCCGTTTCGGTCACTACAACGTCCTCGCCATTCATGTGTTGCAGCCGGGATTGCTGGGTGATCCGCGCCGGGTATTGCTGACACTTTCCGACCCCGGTTCGGCGCTGCGGGCGATGCCGTTTCTCTTACCGCTCGCGCCGGCGATTGAACATCTCGATATCCTGCACCTCGCGATGGTGTCCAGATTCCGCTTCAGTAACCTCTCGGCAGCCGACGCGGCACGCCTGTATCACGCTGCGCAGAGTGTTGCCGAAAGCGCGGCAAACGAGATTGCCGCCAGCATACCGCTGAGCACGGACCGGATCGACAGCCACGTCCGTGTTTCCGACGACTGGGCCAAGCAGACAGCCGTCGAGGCCGGGCGCTACCGCGCGGGCCTGACGATGGCGGAGATGCCGTCCCTCAAATCGACCGGCCTGTCGTTCGGCCATCCCATCGAGCAGCTGATGCGCATCGCGCCCTCGGACGTCGCCGTCTACCGGGAGGCCGAGGCCTGATGCCGCTCGACGTGACGCCCGATAACGAACCCGCCACCGAACTCGGCCAGATCCAGAACCTGGCCACGGACGAGGTTTTCGATACGCTCGGCACCGGTCCGGACGGACTGAGCGCCGCCGAAGCCGCGAGCCGCGCCGAAACGCTTGGCCGCAACTCCATCGAGGTGACGGATAATCTGTGGTGGCTCAGAAGCCTTGGCCGACAGTTCACCAACTTTTTCACCATCCTGCTCGATATCTCGGCGGCGATCTGCTTCTTCGCCGAGTACATCCAGCCCGGCGAGGGCATGGCGCTGCTGGGCTGGGCGCTGTTGGGCGTGTCGATCCTCAACGCCCTGTTCAGCTTTTTCCAAGAGTTCCGCGCCGAACGCGCGATGGAGGAGTTGCGCAAGTACCTGCCGCACCGGGTCAGCATCCGCCGTGACGGCAGGGAAACCGAGGTGGATGCCGAGGAACTCGTGCCCGGCGACGTCATTCAGGTACGCGAGGGCGACCGCATCCCGGCCGATGCGCGCATCGTCGAATGCCACGACCTGAGTGTCTCCAACGCGCCGCTGACCGGTGAATCGAACCCCATCACGCTGACGCACGATGCGTCGAGGAAACCCCTGACCGAAGCCGAAAACCTGCTGTTCGCGGGGTGCACGGTGCTTCGCGGGTCGGGCCGTGCCGTCGTCTTCGCGACCGGGTTTAGGAGCCAGTTCGGCCGCATCGCCATGCTGTCGCAGGGCATCCGCCGCAAGCCATCACCCCTGGAGCGCGCAACGGGACAGATGGTGCGGGTACTGACCGTGATCGCCGTCGCCATGGGCCTGACGTTCTTTGCCTACGGCGTCGTCACGGACAAGTCGCTGTGGGTCAACCTCGTGTTCATGATGGGGATCATCGTCGCCAACGTACCGGAAGGCCTGTTGCCGACGTTCACCCTTTCGCTCGCCATGGGCAGCCTGCGCATGGCGAAACGGAACGTACTGGTCAAAAGCCTGAATGCGGTCGAGACGCTGGGTTCGGTGCATGTCATCTGCACCGACAAGACGGGGACGCTGACGCTCAACCGGCTTGAAGTCGTCCGCGTCACCGCACCGATGTCGCCGGACCAGGCCGCCGACAAGATGGAAACCGGCATCCTCGACGCCGCCATCGGCGCCAGCGACCTGACGCAGACCGAGATCGGTTTCAGCGGCGATCCGCTCGACGTCGCGATCGCCACGCGGATCAAGACCATCGGCGGCACGCCCACAGACATGCTGGCGACGCAGGTGCGCCACTTCGCGTTCGACGCGGCGGCGCGCCAGGCGGGCAGCATCCTCGCCAAGGGGAACCAGCACCGTCTTGTGGTGAAGGGCGCGTGGGAAGCACTGCGCCCACACGTGGCGGCCTGCGCCACCGGCGCGCCCGAGGGGGCGGCACCGGCGGATGCCAAGGCACTGGCCGCCTGCGACGATACCGTGTCGGACCTGGCCCGGCAGGGCTTCCGCGTCATCGCCGTCGCGGCCCGCCCCCTCGAGACCGTGCCCGATGCCAAGGCGGCGCTGCCGGATATCGAGGACGGCCTGACACTGCTCGGGTTCATCTGTCTTGAAGATCCGCTGCGGCCCGAAGTGCCGGACGCGGTCGCCAAATGCCAGAGCGCGGGGATCCGCACCGTCATGATTACCGGTGACCATCCGCAGACCGCCGAGGCCATCGCCCGGCGCGCCGGCATGATCGCGGCGGACGCCGAGCCCGGCACGACCGTCGTCACCGGCGACGAGCTGAAAAAGATGCGCGAGGAAGATGTCGCCGATCGCTTCGAACAGGGCGCCGCCGTGTTCGCGCGCACCACGCCCGAACAGAAGATGAAGATCGTCAGCGCCCTGCATCGCCGCGACCTGGTGATCGCCATGACCGGCGACGGCGTCAACGACGCGCCGGCGCTGAAATCCGCGGACGTCGGGGTCGCGATGGGCAAGGACGGGACCGACGTCGCGCGCGAGGCGGCGCAGGTGATCCTGCTCGACGACAACTTCGCATCCATCGTCGCGGGGATCGAGGAAGGCCGGACGATCTTCGCCAATATCCGCAAGTTCACCAATTACGTGCTGGTGTCGAACGGCCCGGAGATCATTCCCTACCTGCTTTACATGCTGTTCCCGGTGCCGCTCGCGCTGACGGTGATCCAGATCCTGTCGATCGATCTCGGCACGGATATCGTGCCGTCGATGGCACTCGGCCAGGAAAAGCCCGACGCTCAGGTGATGAAGGAGAAACCGCGCTCGCGCCGCCAGGGGCTCCTCACGTGGTCCGTGATCGCGCACAGTTACGGCTTCCTCGGCCTGATCGAAGCGGCGTTCTCGATCTCGCTGTTCTTCTGGGTCTTGTTCGACGGCGGCTGGACGTGGGGTGCGCCGCTGGATGCGAAAGACCCGCTATATCATTCCGCCACCGGTATCGCGCTGTCGTCGATCCTGCTGATGCAGATCGGCAACCTGTTCGGCCGCCGGTCGCGATACGGTTCGGGCCTTGACCTCGATGCCTTCAAGAACCGCCTGATCGTGTTCGGCGTCCTGTTCGAGATCGTCTTCTCGTGGGCGATCCTTTACGCGCCGTGGGTCGGGACCATCCTCGGCACGGGCCCGGTCGCGACCGAGGTCTACATGGTGGCGTGGCTGGGCGTACCGCTGATTTTCGGGCTCGATTACATCAGGAAGCGGGTGGCGTGGCGGCTCGCAGGCCGCCCATAAAAACAAGCGGCGCGCAGGCCGCCCGGATTGAGAGGAAGGTTTACCCGGATTTCTTGGCGTCCGGATCGAGCAGCCGGATCAGCCGGTCGAGATCGACTTTCGTGCTCGGGTTGGTGCCGTAGAACTCCATCGCGCGCTTCATCACCGACTCATCGTAGAGACCGACACCGATAATCTGGTCTACATCGACACCCCGGCTGCTGAACGGCAGGCGCAGGAACTGGTAATCGAACGGTGCCGTCCCGTCCTTCTCGAGCTGTTCGGTCTGCACGCAGATCGGCATCCTGTGTTTGACCACTTCGCTGTATTCGCGGATCGCTTTCTCGGCGATGCCTTCGGGCTCGAATTCACGGACCGATTTCCCGGTGTAATCCCTGCCCTGCATGATGGCGCGGCCGACACCCCAATGGGTGTAGACGAAATCGAACGGATTGCGGCGCACCTCGACAACGGCGATCTGCGGCAGCAGCCGATGCGGTACCCGCGCCCAGTCAAGCTTGGAAAGCGACGGCGCGAAGCGCGAGCCGCGCAGTTCGCTCCAGTACTCGAAAAGTTCCTTGAGGTCGCCCTTGAGAATCTCGCGCGTCGCCGGCACCACCAGTGACCGGAAACGGATCGGTGCCGGTTCATGATCGTCGGGAGTGTTCTCGTTGCTCGCAATCATAGTGGATACAGTATACCTCCACCGCCCAGGCCGAACTGCGTACAATCCACAATAGTATCGATCAGGTCCTCGCCGTCAATCGCGCGGAAAATTCACGGCCTCGATCCTGTTGCCGTCCGGGTCGCGGATAAACGCGCCGAAATAGCTGGTCATGGACGCCTTGCGAATGCCCGGGGCGCCGTCGCCCCATCCGCCATGATCGATGGCACGTTCGTAAAACGATTTGACCGCCGCTTCCGACGGGGCACGCAGGCACACATGATGTCCGGCATCGTGGTCGACCGGCATCATGTCGGGGCGCGCATTGAGCCAGAATTCCGGATACCTTTTGCCGAAACCGACGGTCCGTTCCCGGTCGACCATGCGCGTCATGCCGAGCGGCTCGAGGATTTCCTCATAGAAACCGGCGCTTGCCGTCAGATCGCTGACGGCCACCGATACGTGGTCGATCATGCTGTCCTCCCCCGGTTTTTCCGTGCCTTACCTGGATCAACCGTAGCACGAGCGCAACCGGGGGCATGACAACAGCCGACGCCGAGTGTCGGGTTGGCGCCTTACAGATAGAGCCCGCCCCTGCGGTGCGCGGGGATATCCGTCAGCGGCCGCGACGCTTCACGCATCGCCTGCGCACGGGTAATGCCGATGTCGGCAAGGGCCGCGTCGCTAAGCCGCGCCAGCTGGCGGCGCTCGGTCCGGATCCTGAGGGCAAGCACCACCAGGCGCAGCGCGTTGGAAAGAACGCCCGGGCGGGCTTCGAGAAAACGCTCGGACGCGTTCAGGGCTGAAACATACTGTGACATGGTCTTGTTCTCCAATTTGGGTGCCTTGAGGAAACACCGGTTCGGGCGGCAAACCCACCCGATACACGCGTTTCTCTCCGGCTGTTGTCGCGGACCATGGCGGAATTCATTGCATTAGGGAATGAAATTAGTATGATACCTTCTATTATGAAAACTAATGATTTATCCGTTCCTCTCCGGAACATCGACGTGGCGCTTGCCCGCGCCTTCGTGGCGACCGCCGAAACCGGCGGCATGACGGCGGCAGGGCGCCTGCTCAATCTCACGCAGGGGGCGGTCAGCCAGCAGATCAAGCGGCTCGAGGACCTTTTGCAGAAAGAACTGTTCGACCGCGAGCACCGACAGTTGACCCTGACCGCCGAGGGCGAGCGCCTGCTGCTGCACGCCCGGCGTCTGATCGCGCTCAACGACGAAATCTGGGGGCTGATGAGCGCGCCCGGGTTCGAAGGCACGGTGCGCCTCGGCGTGCCGGGCGACATCATCCGCCCGTTCCTGCCGCCGATCCTGCGTGCCTTCAAGAATGCCTGGCCCAAGGTCAAGATCGAACTGAACTGCGAGTCCTCGGTCGCCCTCAAGAAGGCGCTTTCCGCCGGCGACATCGACCTGACCCTGACCACGGAATCCGACACCCCGCAGGGCGCGGAACGGCTGCTGACCGAGGATCTCGTCTGGCTCGGCTGTCCGGGCGGCCGCATCTGGCACGAAGACCCGCTGCCCGTCGGCAATGCCAATCCAAGCTGCACCTTCCGCGCCGCGATGCTGCACGGCCTCGAAAAACAGGGCCGCGACTGGCGCATCGTCGGCCCGTCCGGCCACGAGGTGATGCTGGCGAAGATCGAGGCCGACCTCGCCGTGACCGCACTGCTGCAAAGTTCGGTCCCGCCGCATCTGGAAATCCTCGGCCCCGACTCGGGCCTGCCGGCACTGACGCCGTTCCACGTCAACCTGTACGTCCGCACCAGCCAGACCAACGAGGTCGTGCAGGAGCTGGCGCAGCAGATCCGCGACCAGGTCACACGCCGCTTTGCCGCGCCCGAACGCAAGGCCGGCTGATCCGTGCCGCTTGACGTTCGCACCCTGACCCCCGCGACGGGGCTTGCCGATCATTTGGGCGACCTCGCCCGGCTGCGCATGCGGGTGTTTCACGACTGGCCGTATCTGTACGACGGTGACGCAGAAGAAGAGCGCAAGTACCTCTCCGCCTTCGCACGCTCGACGGGTGCGGTCTGCATTGCCGCTTTCGACGGCGGGGACATGGTCGGCGCCTCGACCGGCCTGCCGCTCACCGACGAGCACGACGAGATCAAACGTCCCTTCATCGAGGCCGGCATTCCCATCGACAATATCTTCTATGGCGCCGAGTCGGTGCTGCTGCCCGATCACCGGGGCGGCGGGCTCTATCGGAAATTCATGGACGGCCGCGAGGCCCATGCCCGGCAGTTGGGCGGGTTCGACAGGATGGCGTTCTGCGGCGTGATCCGGCCCGACGACCATCCGCTGAAACCCGCCGATGCCAAGCCGCTCGACGACGTCTGGCGGCACTTCGGCTATGCCCCGCGAGAGGATCTGGTCTGTCATTTCGCCTGGAAAGACATCGATCAGGACGCCGAGACGGAAAAACCGCTCAAATTCTGGCTGAAAGCGCTGTAGGCCATATTGCATAGCCGTCGTCCTGAACTTGGTTCAGGACCCATACCTTCAAACCGACAGTGTTTACGGCAGAGCTTATGAACCCTGAACCAAGTTCAGGGTGACGATTGAGTTTCGAACATCGACAACCATTGTATTGCACCTGCGAACGGCCTATGAACATCGCCATCGGCCCAACCGCTGCAGAGATATCCCGATGACCGCTATCCAGAACCCGTCCCTTTCCAAGGACAAGATCAAGGTATTGCTGCTCGAAGGTATCAGCGACAGCGCCGTCGAGACGTTCCGCAAAGCGGGCTACGACAACATCGAGCGCGTGAGCACCGCGCTCGACGGTGACGCACTCATCGAGGCGCTGCAGGACACGCGCATTCTCGGCATCCGGTCGCGCACCCAGATTACCCGGGACGTCCTGGACGCCACCGACCGCCTCGTCGCCGTCGGCTGTTTCTCGGTCGGCACCAACCAGATCGACCTGAACGCCGCGCAGCGCCGCGGCGTACCGGTGTTCAACGCGCCGTTTTCCAACACGCGCTCGGTCGCCGAGCTGACCATCGCCGAGATCGTCATGCTGTTCCGCCGCACCTTCCCGCGTTCCGTCGCGGCGCACGCCGGCGGCTGGGAAAAATCCGCCGCCGGATCCCGCGAAGTACGCGGCAAGACGCTGGGCATCGTCGGCTACGGCAACATCGGCACGCAACTTTCCATGCTGGCGGAAGCCATGGGCATGAACGTGATCTACTACGATCACACCGACAAGCTGCGCCACGGCAATGTCGAACCGACGGCATCGCTGGCCGAGCTGCTGGCCGAGGCCGATGTCGTTTCGCTGCACGTGCCCGACACCGAGGCGACCCGTGGCATGATCGGCGCCGACGAAATCAAACTGATGAAAACCGGCGCGTATCTCATCAACAACGCGCGCGGCAAAGTGGTCGACATCGACGCCCTGGCGGGTGCGCTGACTTCCGGTCACCTGGCAGGCGCCGCCATCGATGTGTTTCCGAGCGAACCGGGATCGAACAAGGAAACGTTCACCTCGCCGCTGCAGGGCCTCGACAACGTCATCCTGACGCCGCACGTCGGCGGCTCGACCGAGGAAGCGCAGGAACGCATCGGCGAGGAAGTGGCGCGCAAGCTGGCGGATTATTCCGACATCGGCACCACCGTCGGGGCCGTGAACTTCCCGCAGGTCCTGCTGCCGCCGCGCCCGGCCGGCACGCGCTTCCTTCAGGTGCAGAAGAACCTGCCGGGCGAGCTCGGTCATTTGAACGAAGTGTTCGCGCGTCACGGCACCAACATCGCCGGCCAGTATTACCAGACCGAGGGCGACATCGGTTACGTGGTGCTCGATGCCGACGGTGCCGACAGCCAGCCGGAGGATATTCTCGCCGACATCCGCGCGCTCGACGGCACCATCCGCGCACGCCTCGTGCACCGGATCGAGTAGGTTTCAATCGCTTAGTTGCTGCAGAATGACGTAACTTTCCCGTTGCTCGCGCTGCGCGAAATATCCCGGTAGATACTGGAAAGTTCCGGGCATACACTAGCTATATGAAACTTTGGACCGTACCGCTTTTTCTGATTGTCTCTTTGGCGGCCTGCCAGCATACCAACACCCGCAGCATCAACGACCTGGCCACAGGAGACACAGAGCTAACGTTTCCGTATGTTTACTGCCTTCATAATCCACGTGCATTCCTGAGCTATCCCCTATTTTACGTCGGCGATGATCAAACAGAATGTGGCGAACCTGATTACGTTCGAGTGTCAGCGGTATCGTTTCACGATGCGCTTAGATGGCGTCGCCTGACAATTGGCTACCCGGGTTACGAGATTCAGTTCGTGGCACCCAAGCTATTGACTGCATTCAACACCTATACGCTGATGCAGGAACCTAAAGCGTTTGCTGTCATCGCACTGCCTCCGGAGGATATCAGACATCCGTGGATTATTGTCGGTTCATACGGCGTCTCTGAAACCGAGACATCGTTGAGTGCATCTATTCGCGTGGTCGAGAAGTGCGAAAAAGCAGCACGCGACGTGGGCCTTGCACGCTTTTGTGCTCTTTACTCAATCGATGATGAGGTGGTGTGGAAAAATCGGAATCTCGAGCTGACTCAGTAACACACGTGTTGCATTATTACGTCCTGTACACCTACTCGCTTTCCCCAACGAGAGGGGCAGTCCAGCCATATGACCATCATCGTCATTCCCGCGAAGGCGGGAATCCAATCATCGGTTGGCTTGGGCCCCCGCCTTCGCGGGGGTGGCGTTATAGTAAGGCCCCCTACTTCGCCTCGTCCTCTTCCGGCTTATCGTCGAGCGCATCCTGGGCGAAGATTTCCTCAAGCTCGTCGGCCCAGGCGCGGGCCGATTCCTGAAACGCCTTTTCGTCGTTGTGCTGGCCGTACTGGTTCTTGAGCCGGCGTTCGTCGTGGTCGCGGAACAGTTCGGCGATGTGCTTGGCGTCCTTTGACGCATAGCCGATGTTTTCGAGCGTGATGCGCCCGGCCTCGATCCCGGAATGGAACGTCTCGCGGATGACGTGGGCGACGCCCTGCTCCATCAGCCGGTAGGCATGCTGACGGTCCTTGGCGCGCGCGATGACCGTCAGGTTGGGAAAGCGTTCCTTGACCAGTTCCGCCGTCCGCACCGACTGGTCCGGATCGTCGACGGCGAGCAAAAGCACTTTTGCCTCCCGCGCGCCGGCGGCCAGCATGACGTCGAAGCGGGTCGAGTCGCCGTAGTAGATCTTGTTGCCGTACTTGGCGACGAAGTTGATTTGGTTCGGGTCCAGTTCCAGCGCGGTGAAGCCGATGCGCTTGGCGCGCAGCATGCGGCCGATGATCTGCCCGAAGCGGCCGAAGCCGGCGATGATGACGGGATGCTCCAGTTCCTCGGGCATGGCGTCGTCCGGAACCTCGGCCTGCGGCTGGCTGTTGAAGCGGTCCGAGATCAGGTACAGCAGCGGCGTCACCGCCATCGACAGCGTGACAACGAGGATCGCCATGTCGGCGTGGCCGCGGCTCAGCACGCTGGCGCCGACGGCGATGCCGAGGATGACGAAGGCGAATTCCCCGCCCTGCGAGATCGCGATGGCGAGATTACGCCGCGCCATGCCCTTGAGGCCGCTCACGACGCCGAGCCCCCACAGCACCAGGGCCTTGGCGGCGACGAGGCCGACGACGCAGCCGATGACGACGAGGAATTCGGTGATCAGCAGGCCGAAGTTCACCGACATGCCGACGGCGATGAAGAACAGACCCAGCAACAGGCCCTTGAACGGCTCGATGTCGGCTTCCAGCGCGTGACGGTACTCGCTGTCCGCCAACAGCACGCCGGCGAGGAACGCGCCCAGCGCCATCGAAAGGCCGACCGACTGCATCAGAAGCGCGGTACCGACCACCGTCAGCAGCCCGCAGGCGGTGAAAATCTCGCGCAGCCCCGTCTCGGCGATGTTGGACAGCACGAACTTCAGCAAATACCGCCCGACGACGATCACGGCGGCGATGACGCCGGCGATGGTCAGCCCGTCGATCCAGATATCCGCACCCGTCATTTCCTTGCCGCCGCCCAGCAGGGGCACCAGCGCAATGATCGGGATCGCGGCGATATCCTGGAACAGCAGGATCGAGAACGCGGAACGTCCGTAGCGCGTCGTCAGGTGTCCTTTTTCGGCCATGATCTGCAGCGCGAACGCGGTCGACGACAGCGACAGGGCGACGCCGATCGCGACCGCCCCCTGCCACGGCACGCCGAAGCCATAGCTTGCGGCGGCGAGGATGACGGCGCTGATGGTCACCTGGGCACCGCCGAGCCCGAACACCGGGCGGCGCATGGTCCAGAGGCGTTCCGGCTGCAGTTCGAGGCCGATCAAGAACAGCAGGAGGACGACGCCGAACTCGCCGAAATGCAGAATACTCTCGACGTCCGAGACGAGTCTGAGGCCCCAGGGCCCGATCGCCGCACCGGCCAGCAGATAACCCAGCACCGAGCCCAGGCCCAGCCGCTTCGACAGGGGCACCGCCACAACGGCAGCGCCCAGGAAAATCGCGGCTTCGGCAATCAGCGACATACACCCAGGTCCGTCTTTATCGGTTCAGCTTCTCTTCAGCATCGTCTTCTAAAGTTACAGACGTTAGATGGGAATTGGAAATGCCTGAAATAAGTCCCGCATTTCCGGAACGTACCGGGCGCCCCTTGAAACTGGAAAATTTGTTTCGGCGGCGACTGGCCAATTAGATCAAATTTTACTAAAAGTGTCATAAATCAGGTATCGACACTTTGAGGGGTCTGAATGTCGATGTTCCCAATCGGCAGCGCGCACTTGGCGTCGCTGGCACTACTGCTGTCCAATACGTCCATGTTCCTTGCCTTCACGACGGTGCGTCGTCTTGGCGCGTGACGGCACATCCCGTGCAGACGCGGCCCCGGCCACCCATGCCGGGCTCCGGTCGCGGTCGCTGAGTGTTAAATTCATTGCCACCGTCGCGCCGATTTTCCTCGCCGTGTTCCTGATATGCATCGTCATCGAGACCATCCACAGTTACGAGACGGCACGCGCCAAGATCATTGACCGGCTGGAAACGGTTGCCGCGAACCAGGCGAGTATCCTCGCCGAACCCATCGCCGAACGGAACACCGAGCAGCTGCAGCTGATGCTTGCCAGCATCATTACCGAACCGAACCTGATCGGCATCGTCATCTGCGACGACAAGGATGTCGTCCTCGGCTCGTTCGGCGCCAAGGAAAGCGACGATCCCGATCTCATGACAGCGGTCGACGTCAACTACGGCAACGGCGCCGAGACCCGTCTTGTCGGCAGGATGAAGCTCATCATGACCGACCGGCACCTGCGGAACGACATTCACAACCGCCTGATCGAGCACACCTTTCTCGGCATCGCCCTGCTTGTCACGGCATTGGGGGCGTCGGTGTTCGCGCACCGCCGGACCGTCGTGAAACCGCTCGGCAAGCTGCTTTCCGCGATCAACGAAAGCCGCGGCAACGCCCTCGAGAAGGTCGACTGGCAGTCCGACGACGAAATCGGCCGCCTGATCCGCTCCTATAACGACATGCAGGAACGCCTCGAACGCTACGAGCACGAACTCCGTGCCTCACACGAGCAGCTCGAGCAGCGCGTCGAGCAGCGCACCCACGACCTGGAGCAGGCGCGCGAAAACGCCGTCGAAGCGAACCGCGTGAAGTCGAAGTTCCTGTCATCCATGAGCCACGAATTCCGGACCCCGATGAATGCCATTCTCGGGTTCACGCAGGTCCTCATGATGTCGCCGGAGATCGCCGACAATCCACGCATCAAGGACCGTCTCGACAAGATCGATGAGAGCGCGCAAAGCCTGATGTCGCTGCTCGATCAAATCATGGAGTTCTCGCAGCTCGAAAGCGCCGACGACGAGTTGCACCTGGAGACGCTCGACACACAGGGCGTGATCGAGGAAACGGTGTCGCTGGTGGCACCGCTCGCGGAATCACGCCATGTCACTGTCAGCATCGATAAGAACGTCGCCCGGGTGGGCGCTCTCCGCGCCGATATCTTCAAGCTCAGGAAGGCGCTGTTCCACGTGCTGTCGAACGCGGTCAAATACAACAAACCGGGCGGCGAAGTGGATGTGACGGCTGAAAGCGATGACGGCTTCATCTGCATTTCGATCAGCGATACCGGTCACGGCATCCCGGTCGAACAGTTCGAGGGCGTGTTCGAGCCGTTCAACCGCCTCGGCCGCGAGGCCGGCAGCATCGACGGCAGCGGCATCGGCCTGACGATCACGCAGCGGGTCATCGGGCACATGTCCGGCAGGATCGACTTCGACAGCATCGAGGAGCAAGGCTCGACGTTCCGGCTCTGGCTGCCCGCGGCGGACTGACGGTACGTTCCGCGCGCCGGATGTTACGGCTTCCGCGCATCAAAAACGTAATAGCAATCGTCACCGACCGGCAGGGTGAACGAAATGCTCGCGCGCTTGATATCCTCGAACCCGCAACGGTGCAGCAGTTGCAGCCACGACGTTTCCGTCAACACGCTGTAGTGATTGGCATTCGCTTCGTGCATGCAGGCGGTGTCCGGCGCGGGGACCTCCACATAAATGGCGCCACCGGGTTTGATGATCCGGTACATCTCCGACAGTGTGAAATACGGAAAGATGCTGTGTTCGATGACGTGGCGGCACCAGGCGAGATCGTAAATACCGTCGGCGACATCGAGAAACGACATGTCCTGTTCGATGATCTCGAAGCCTTCGGCACGCGCCTTTTCCGCTTCCTCGCCGAAGCCGATGCCGGTCACGTCCATACCATGGTCCCGGAACGCCCGAAGCGCGTAACCGTGCCCGCAGCCGACATCGATGACCTTCGCCCCCTTGGGAAGCTGATAGTCGGCGATGATCCTGGGCACCATCTGATCGATGATGCCGGGATGCGGTTCGCCGAACGGTTCCGGATAGATGTCGTTCAGACGTTCGTTCAGAAATGCATCCAGCCGGCTGTAATCCCGCATCGTCGCGCCCCAAACGTGAATGATGGGGGCATCATCGCGGCCAAGCCTTAAGATACCTTTTATGGGCAGGCGGCGGGTTACGGCGCCTGATTGAGACCCAGTTCCTTTTGCAGCTTTTTGGTCAGGCCGAGCGAGACGATGCGGTAGGATTCTCGCAGCTGGGCCTTCAGTTCGTCGTCATCAAGGCCGGGTTCGTCAAAGTTCTGTATCCACTTCATGCCGCGAGACGCCAGGTAGGGCGCGGGCCGAAGCCCCGGCGCATCGCGCAGGATTTCGTAGCCGATGTCCGACACCTTGAAGGTGATCGCCGGATGCGCGTCCTCGGCAAACCAGCCGATCGCGAACACCTTGCCGCCGATTTTCCACACGTCCGCGCCGCCCCACTGATTGACGTGGGTCGTATGCGGCAGGGAATGACAGAATTCATTGTATTCGGCGGCGTTCATGCGCCGAGACTAGCGCACTCGCCGCCCGGGCACAGCCCCGAAAAATCTAAGCTTCGCGGCTGCCCGCGGGCAGCTCGATCGTCACGGTGGTGCCTTCGTCGACCACACTCTCGATGTTCAACTCGCCGCCGTGCAGATCGACCAGCGACTTGGTGATGGCCAGTCCGAGCCCCCAGCCTTTGCTGCTGTGGTATGGGTCTTTGTCGACCTGGAGAAACGGCTGCGTCAGCGATGGAATCTCCTCTTCGGGAATGCCGACGCCGGTATCGACAACCGTTATCGTCGCCTTGCCTTCGGCGGTTTCGCAGCCGACCGACACCTGCCCGCCGTCCGGCGTGAACTTGACGGCGTTCGACAGCACATTGAGCAGAATTTGCCTGAGCGCGCGTTCGTCGGCGTAAATCTCGCGCGCACCGATCACCGCTGTCACGACAAGCCGGACCCCCTGTTGCTTTGCCTTCTCGCCGACGGCGCGTACGCTTTCCATGGCAATCTTTTCAAGATTGACCAGGCCCGGATCGAATACCCGGCTGCCCTGTTCGACCGCCGAAAAATCCAGCAGGTCGTTGACCAGGCTCAGCAGCAATTCCCCGCTCTTGATGATGTCGTCGGCATACTCGGTGTACTTGTTGTTGCCGAGCGGCCCGAGAAACTCGCGGCTGAGGATTTCCGAGAACCCGAGGATCGCGTTCAGCGGCGTACGCAATTCGTGGCTGATGGTCGCCAGGAACTGCGACTTCGCCTTGTTTGCGGTGCGTGCCTCCTCAAGGGCGTTGCGGAGTTCTTCCTCGGCGCGGTGCAACTCCGTCGTGTCCCGCATGATGGCGATGAAGATCGTCTCTTCGTCGAGTTCGACCTTTGAAACGGACGCGAAGGCCGGGAACTCGGTGCCGTCCTTGCGCAGTCCGGAAATTTCGCGCCGCGCGTTCATCAGCCGCCGCAAATCTCCGGAGCCCTCGAAATGCCGCATGTGAATACGGTGGACGCGGCGCAACCGCGGCGGGATCAGTATATCCAGTGAGCGCCCCCGCACTTCGTCGGCCCGGTAGCCAAAAATCTCTTCGGCGCCGCGATTGAAAATCTGGATATTGCCGTCCGCGTCCGTCGCAACGACGGCTTCGGGCGCAATATCGATGATTGTCGCGAGGCGGCTCTCCGACATCTTTCGCGCCTTGTCCGCAAGATACTGCTCGGTCACATCCTGCACGGTTCCCGACATGCGTACGGGCTTTCCCGCGTCGTCGCGCGTGACCTCGGCGCGTTCGCGCACATAGCGGATGGTATCGTCGGGCTGGACGATGCGATGAGTGATGTCGTAAGGCGCGCCATTGTTCACCGCATCGTCGACAGCCTGCTCGACGCGCGCCCGGTCATCGGCGTGCACGAACCCCAAAAAGACGTCATACGTGACATGCGGCCTGGCGGGATCGACCCCGAAAATCGTGTAGATCTGCTGCGACCACCACACGTCGCCGGTGACGACATCCCAGTCCCAGCTCCCCAGTTTGGCGATCCGTTGCGCTTCACGAAGCCGGCGCTGCGTTTCCCGCAGCATGTATTCCGAACGCGTTTCGCGGCAATGCTGGCATCCCTTCTCGTCGCCGAGTTCCAGGTTCTCAATACGCTGCCCGTGGCATTTTTTGGCCATCTTCGTTCCGGTCTGTTTGCTTGCGTTCGATCCCTAAGCGTCGGCGCGACAGCCGCCGGCGATTACTTGTCCATCGCCTGGATGAAGCCGTCCACTTCGGCGTGCAGGTGCTGCGACTGCTGGTTCAGCGTGCTCACCGCCTGCAGAATATCGGCTGCCAGCAGCCCGGCCTGCGCGGCGGCCTCGCTTACGGCGCTGGTATTCGACGACACTTCGCGTGTCGCCGCCGCCTGTTCTTCGACGGCCGCGGATATCCCGACGGAGATCTCCTTGAGTTCGTTGACCCGGTCAACGATACGCCGGGTCGCTTCGGCGGACGTCTGTGCCGCCGCCTGGATCGACGTGATCTGCTGCGCGATCTGCTCCGTCGCCTTGCCGGTCTGGTTCGCGAGGTTCTTCACTTCCGATGCGACGACGGCGAAGCCCTTGCCGGCGTCACCCGCGCGCGCGGCCTCGATGGTGGCGTTCAGTGCCAGCAAATTGGTCTGCGAGGCGATGTTATTGATCAGTTCGACGACCTCGCCGATGCTTTCGGCGCTATCGGCCAGCCCGGAGACGACCTGGTTCGATTCTTCCGCCTCGTCGGCGGCGAGTTTTGCCGTTTCCGCCGAGCGCGAGACCTGATCGGAAATTTCATTGATCGATGCCGTGAGCTGTTCGGTCGCAGCGGCCACCGCGCCCGATTTGGAATCCGTCTCTTCCGCATTCGCCGCCATCATCTCGGCGGATCCCTGCATCTGGCTCGCGGCCGCGGTCACTTCGTTGACGACGGCGTTGATTTCCTCCGCAAGGCCCAGCTCTGACGTCACCACGGCCCAGGTCACCATTGCGCCGATGTAGTGCCCGCGCCGGTTATTGACCGCGTTGACACGCAGATCGAGCGTTTCCTCACCGAGCTTGATCTTGGCCCGATGCGGCAGGTAGGACGGATCCGCCAGCATTTTGCGCTGGTGTTCCGGATGCTTGTGGAAGATGTCGACACACTGGCCGACGACCTCGTCGGCCCGGCACGGCAGCAGCGCCTCCAGACCTTTCAGCGTCTGCAGGCTCGTGTCGTTCATGTATTCGATGCAGAACGTATCCTTGTTCATCAGCATGGTGTTGATCGGCATCTGGTCGATCATCTGCCGAAGCCGGGCTGCCTCGCGCTCCGCGGCGACCTTCTCGGTGACGACCTGCCATTGCAGCAACTGCCCGATGTAGGTGCCCTCGGCATCGTAGCGCGCGACGATTTCAAGATGGAGCGTATGCGGGCCGACCTCGATCGTCGCCGCGTGCGGCAGATTTTTCGGGTCCAGCAGAATGCCACGCTGATAGTCCGGGGACTCGTGGAAAATATCGATGCTGCTGCCGAGGATCCGGTCGACCGGCACGGGCAGCTGATCCTCGATCTGACGAAGCATCGCCATCGAGGCCGGGTTCATATAGGTGATGGTAAAATCGGGCAGGTCACAGCACATGATGGCGCTCGGCACCACATCAAGGTCGCTCGTGAATGTCCCGCGTTCGAGTTCTGATTCGTCCGGCTTCTGCAGCAATTTCGCCCCTCCCAGATGAGTGGCGAACCTGTTCGCCACAAGCACATGCATCCAGCGAGGGATCGATAACCGTGGTAGCCCGGTCTATTATTACATCCGCCCCCCTTTGCTAAATGCGCGCGGAGGATGGCATAGGGCAAACCGGCTGCCTATCAGAATAACCCTAATTTTTGTAAGGAAAACCCTACACGGCCCCGGTGTCATTCATTGCGGGAAAAATACGGTGTCTCTCCATATGCGCGCGCAAATCGCTGGTCCGCTGGTAGCCGACTTTCATCAGTATCCTGGACCGGTATGTCTCCACCGTCTTGGCGCCGATGTTCAGGCGGTTCGCGATTTCCTCGTTCGTCTGGCCCGCCATGATCGCGGAAAGCACCTCCTTCTCCCGGCCCGACAGGCTGTCGATGCCCTTGAGCAGGGACAGGCGGCGCAGATTCGAGTCGCGTCCCTTTTGCGCTGTCTCGAGGGCGCGGTTGACGAGGTCCAGCAGATGCTGGTCGTCGAACGGTTTCTCGATGAAGTCGAACGCGCCCATCTTCATCGCCCTGACACCTGACCGGACGGTACCGAACGCCGTCATCACGATCACCGGGAACCGTTCGCAATCAGTGCCGATGGCGGCCAGAATGTCCAGGCCGCTCTTCTGCTGCATGCGCATGTCCGTGATGAGGCAGCCGTAGAAGCTGGGATCGAATATTTCGAGGAATCCCTCGGCGGAATCGAAGACCCGCACCTTGTGGCCGACGGAATTCAGCAGCCAGACGACGGCGCGGCGGAAATTCTCGTCATCGTCGACGAGATATACGATGGGCTGTTCAGGCATGCGCCTCGTCCCCGTCGTAAACCGGCAGCTTGAGGTTAATGGACATGCCCTGCGGCGCATTCGCTGCGGCCGACAGCATGCCGCCCTGCTCCTCCGCGAATTGACGGCAGATCGCAAGCCCCATACCCCAGCCCCCTTCCTTGGTGGTGAAGAAGGGTTCGAACATCTGTTCCTGAACATCCGGCGAGACCGCAGCACCGTTATCGGCGACGGACACCGAAATCATGCCGTCGTCGGTACGTTCGATATCGATATCGATCCGCGGCACGTCGACGTCGCTCGTGATCAGCGCGTCGATGGCATTGCGGATGAGATTGAGGACAACAAGCTCGAACTCGAACGGGTCCGCCATCACCCGGTGTTTGAGGGCAATGCCCGTCACCACGACGTTGATGCCTTGCGCCTTCAGTTCGCCTTCCATTAGCGACAGCACCACCCGCATCGCCTCGGCGCACACCAGGGGCGCTGACGGCGTCTGCGACGGCTGTATCGCGCGTCGTGCACGTTGCACCACCTTGTTCGCCACCCGCGCCAGCCGTGTCACCTCCGCCAGCGTCTCGACGATGTCCGCGGGTGCGCCGCGCCACGCCTGCGCCTGACGTAGCAACCGGTTGGTATAAAGGCTCAACGCCGCGATCGGCTGGTTGAGCTCGTGGGCAATCGCGGCCAGCATCGTGCCCATCGAACTTGTCCGCTCGAGAACGGAAAGTTGTTTGCCGAGATCGCGGAGGTTTTCCTCGTGCTGGCGGATACGATCCTCGGAAAGCCGCTGCTCGGTCACGTCCTGTACCGTGCCCGACATGCGAAGTGCATTGCCGCGGCCGTCCCGGAAAATCTCGCCAAGCTCCCGGACGTGACGGGCCTCACCGTCGGGACGCACGATCCGGTGCACGATGTCGTACTGCTGCCCGCTGTCCAGTGCGTTCTCGACCGCATCTTCGACGTGCGCCCGGTCCTCGGGATGAACGAAGTTCAGAAAATCCTCGTAGGTCAGCGGTCCGGACAACGGATCGGTGCCGAAGATCGTATAGATCTGCTGCGACCACCAAAGATCGTCGGTAATGATGTCCCAGTCCCAGCTGCCGAGGTTGGCAATTCGCTGCGTTTCGCGCAACCGGCGCTGCGTTTCCCGCAGGAGGAACTCCGTTCTTGATTCGGAGAATCGCGGATCATCCTCGATCTGGAGCGTCTCGTCCCGATCGTACCGCTGCATAGGCGTACTGGCAGTCATGGTGTTCTAGGTCTTCTTCTTTCTGAACCTGGCCGCGCTGCGTCACGGGATGTCCGGGCGACACACTAATAACCCTAAAAAACTTGGGGAGAATACTTCGCTATTGATCCGCTTGAAAAGCCCTGTCCGGTTCGACGCCGGCCCTATTCCCGTTTGACGATGACAAGGCCCTTCTGCGGATAGACTTTCACGCGCTCGCCGCTGTTGATAAGCGCCGTCACGTCACCCGCCTCGAAGCGGTCGCACATGGCCATATCGGCGAGCGCGGCACCCTGCGCAAGGATCGTGTTCGCGGTGTTGAACAGGATCGCCTTGGGATAGATGCCGCGGGATTTCATCTCGTGCAGCATCCACGCCGATGCGACGCCACCCTTCGCGGTATTGAGGACGAGGATCTTGCCGTCGTAGGACTGCCCCGCGAGCTTGTGCTGCGGGCGGGAGAAGATGCCCTTGATCCGGTCGAGGTCGTAGCGCGCCGAGAAGTTGTCGTCGGCGACGAGCGCCTCGCCCTCGACGTCGGGGCCGATCCCGATGTGGCATTTCAGTTCGATGCTCATTGCACCACCCCGGCAACGGCGGCGTCGATGCAGGCCTCCATGTCGGCGAGCGCGGGCGCGTAGCCGTATCCGCCCAGGATGTTGACGATCTTGGTGGAGTTCGACAGCAATCGCTTCCAGCCGTTCGCCTCGCCGATCTCACGCGCGTACTGCTGATAGAAACATGTCCCCTCGAGGACCTTGGCGCCCGAGGCCTCGATCCGGGCAACGAGGCCCATGCGCGTCGCGTCGGCGTACACACTCGGCGACGTGCAGACCATCATCGCCGTCTCGGCATGGATGTTCCGGCCGCCGACCAGGTCGGCCACCTGCTGCATCTCGACAAGCGACAGCTGGGGGGCGGCGAATACTACCACGTCGACCTTGTCGCCCTTGGCACCGAAGTCTGACCGGAACGCGTTCATCATCTCCGGCGTGATGTCTTCGCCATCCAGCTTGTCGGCGCCGATGGATTTGGCATCGGGCGCTTCCGGCGTAATTCCGATCAGGTGAAACAGCGGCGTCGAGCCGTAGCTCGCCATCGCCGCGCCAAGGTGCTTCATCTCGTCCGACGTCGGCACGGCATCGAGCCCTTCGATCGCCGGCACCTCCCAATACGATCCCGCCAGCCGCCCGACGACCGCGCCCAGCACGCCCCAGTCGGTCAGGCCACGCGGCTGTTCACGAACGACATAGCGCTTCGTCGCCACCCGGTGCCTGTCCAGATGCAGACCGTATCGCGGCGTGCGTCCGGTCAGGCCGGCGGCGAGCGCCGACGGCCCGCCCTCGAAATTCGACCGCGCCCCGCACGCGCTGTTGCAGTAAATGACCACGCCTGTGTCGCCGTACGCGACGTGATCGCCCCGCACCGGCGGCATGATCGTCTGGTAATTGATGCAGGTATTGGTCATCAGGATGCCGAGTTTCTCGCAGGCGGCGATGAAGCGGCGTTCAAGATCGGCCATCTCTTCGGTCTGGCCGAGCGGGCGATAGTAGTTGAGGTCGACACCCCGCGGATCGGTAATCATCGGGATGGCGACACGGCGCTCGCTTTCCGGATGCGACGCCATTTCTTCCATGAACGCGGTGCCGGCCTCGCCGACCGATTCCGGATCCGCCATCATGTGCGCCTGCGAGACGGGCACCAGGTCCTCGGCATCGAACATGCGCCCGACCTGCATCATGTGTTCGATCGCCCAGCGCTTCGGCGCACCCATTTCGCCGGCCAGCATCGCCTGCTCTTCGTCGCTAAGGCGCATTGCGCGGCTCACTCGTCGCCGATGACGATATCGACCACCAGGGCGTTGGCGCTGTCTTCAAGGGCGTCCCGGAAATCTTCCTCGGAAAGGCCGTCCGGCAGGCGCACGCTGGTCCGCGCGTGGAACAGGGTACCGCCGCCGTGCGGTGCGCCCTCGGTCCAGGTCTCCATTTCCTCGACGCTGGCCTTGAGCCCGGCGATGGTGCGGGTCAGTTCGTGCACGATGCCGGGATGGTCGGGGCCGACGATCTCGAAATCGATGACGGCACCCGCCGGCGCGGCACCGTCCGTGCCCGCGTCGCGCACCATGACGTGGAACCCCTCGTCACCCAGCGCCGTCAGCGCGCCACGCAGCGCGTCGGATTTGTCCTTGGCGATTTCGACCCGGGCAACGCCGGCGAACGTTTCGGCGAGGTGCGCCATCCGGCTTTCCAGCCAGTTGCCGCCGTGCGCGTCGACGATCTCGGACAGTTGTTCGACAACGCCGGGACGGTCCTCGGCAATGAACGTGACGATCAGCGTGTTGGCCATGCGGGTGCCCTCCCCTTTTCGATCAGCCGAGATCTTCCAGCATCTTCTCGGCCGCGGTTTCGCCGAAGCCGCCGTCCTCGAAATGCAGCGTCTTGACCTCGCCGTCGACGACCAGCGCCGAGAACCGCTTGCAGCGTGGTCCATAGCACTTGTCGGACAGATCGACCTCGAGCCCGGCGGCGCGCGTGAAGTTGAGCGCGCCGTCGCCAATCATGGTGACGTGGCCGTCGGCCGCGTGCGCCTTGCCCCAGGCGTCCATGACCCACGGGTCGTTGACGGAAATGCAGACGATCTCGTCGACGCCCTTGGCCTTCAGGTCGTCGGCGAGGTCGATATAGCCCGGCAGGTGCAGCGCCGAGCAGGTCTTGGTGAACGCGCCCGGCAGGCCGAACAGCGCCACCGTCTTGCCGGAAAAGATATCGTCGGTGCCGGTCACGCCCGGCCCGTCGTCGGTCATGATGCCGACGTTCACGCTGGGCACGCGGTCGCCCACCTGAATGGTCATGAAAGGATCCTCCACTGGTCGTTTTTTATCGTTGCCGGAAACGATGCGGGAAAGTCGGGCTTAAATCAATGGGAGCGTGCGACGCTATCCACTTGATTAAAACCCCGGACCGTATCAAATAGCCGATGTGTTTCCGGTTTCGGCCATGTTCCGGCCGGGCCGTTCTTTTTTGAAACCGAACCTGCGCACTTGTGCGCGCCCCCGGGCAACCCGGACTGGCGCGCCTGCGCGGCTCGTGGAATGAATGCGATGGCGAAGGCAGCACGGAAAGCGAAACCGCAAGGCAACAAGGCGCTGGCCGAGGCCGTGCAGCGCCACGGCGCGGGACGGCTCGACGCGGCGGCGGCGGCCTATAAGCGCATCCTCGCGCGCAACCCGGTCGATGCGCAGGCGACGCACCTGCTGGGCGTCGTGCATCACCAGAAAGGCGACAACGAACGCGCGGAGAAACTGATTTCCCGCGCCCTCGCGCTCGATCCCGACTATGCCGACGCACACGGCAACATGGGCCACGTGCTGACGGCGCTGGGGCGGCACGCCGAGGCGCTGACGCACTTCACCATGGCGACGGTGCTGGAGCCCGCGCTTGCCGAGACGCACAACAACCTCGGCCTGGCATTGCAGCACGCGGGCCGGTTCTCTGAGGCCATCGAACGCTACGAGATCGCCATCGCGCTCCGGCCCGATTTCGCCGAGGCGTACTGCAACAACGGCGCCGCGCATCAGGAACTCGGTCACGTCGGGGATGCGGTGACGTTCTACCGGGACGCGCTGCGGCTCCGGCCCGATTACGCCGAGGCGCACGCGCGGCTGGCCAGCGCACTGGCGGCGATGGGCGACACCGACGACGCGATTGCCAGCTACGAAGCGGCGCTGCGCCTCAACCCCGGCGACGCCATCGCGCAGGCCAACCTGACCGGTCTTTATATCGCCAGCAACGTCGACCCGGACCGGGCCATCGGCGAGAGCCGGAAAAGCCTGACGCTGTTGCTGGCGGGCCAGTACGGCCACGCCGCCGCGGCACGCTTCACGGGCGGCGGCATGGCGCCGTTTCGCCTCAAGCACGACCTCGAGCAGGCCGCCTATCTGGCGGACCGGGGCATCCGCATCGACGGCCTCGCCGAGTTCGTCGACGCCGGGAACGGTATCCTCGCCCGCGCCGCCGGCGCCGGACCCGATGCCGAGGCCCCGTTGCGCCTGAGTCGGGACGAGGCTGCGGCGATGCTGCCGTTCCTGCAGACCGGGCACTTTCATATCTCGGCGGGCATGCCCGAATTCATCCTCAACCCCGAGATCGACTGGCGCGCCGAGGAAGAACGTTACCGCGCCAGCGAGAACGAGATCATTTACATCGACGATTTCCTGTCCCCGGCGGCGCTGGCGTGGTTTCAGGCCTATTGCCTGGAAGCCCGGGTCTGGACCAAGGAGTACGCGAACAAGTACCTGGGCGCGTTTTCCGACCAGGGGTTTATCAGTGACGCGCACCTGAAGCTCGGCCGCGAACTCAGGGAGAAGCTGCCGGCGCTTTTCGGCCCGCATCCGCTCAGGCGCTTCTGGGGCTTCAAGTACGATGCGACGCTCGGCAAGGGGATCAATGTTCACGCCGACTTCGCCAAACTGAACCTGAACTTCTGGATCACGCCTGATGTCTACAATCTCCGTCCCGGCAGTGGCGGATTGAAGGTCTATGACGTACCGTCGCCGGCCAACTGGCATTTCCGCGCCTATAACGAAAGCAAGGACGACATTTACCGTTTCATCGACGAAAACGGCGGCAATGCAGTTATGGTTCCGTACAAATGCAACCGCGCCGTGCTGTTCAATTCCGCCTACTTTCACGAGACCGACGAGCTGCATTTCGCGGACAGGTACGAGGCGCGCCGTATCAACGTGACGTATCTGTTCGGCAACCGCTGAATCCGCACAAAATAGGATGCCCGCAGGACCCGATTTCAGCGCAATTGCGGCTATTGCGTATAGAAATTCCGCTGCAATCGGGTAACTCTGGTTGGGTGGCTGGACCGTTTGTTTTGACGCCCGGACCACCCCGCGATATTCGAATTTGGAGACGCCACAGGCCATGACGACGTTAATGACACGCAACTTCATCTGGTTCGCGGCGGCCACCCTATTGATCATTTCGGCTTTCTTCATAACCCGGCCGGCAATTGCCGACGACGGGGTCATCCTCACCGTCAGCGGCAAGATCGCCGGCGGCGGCAAGCGGGACTTCACGCTCGAAGACCTGGAAAAGATCGGCATGACGTCGTTCGTTTCCCCGAACAACTGGATGGAAGGGACGCACAAGTTCGAAGGCGTGCCGTTCCAGAAGTTTCTTGAGACCGTCGGCGCCGCGGGCACCTCGCTCATGGTCGTTGCGCTCAATGAATATGAGGCTGAAATCCCGATGAGTGCCGTGAAAGGCAAGCCGGCGCTCCTGGTCACGCGGATCGACGGCGAGACGATCTCGGTCAGGGAAAAGGGGCCGGTCTGGATTCTCTATCCGCAGACCGACGACTATCCGGACTACAAGAAGCCGCCGTTCACGCACTACATGGTCTGGCAACTGCGGAATATCGATGTTCGCTGAACCGGTTCGTTTTGTCTTCACGAGCCGGGGGCACTATGCCCTCATCATCACCGCGTTCATTTTCTATCTGCTGGTGGCCGTTCTTGCTGCCTATGTCATCGCGCACAACGACATTCGCGACGATGTCGCCTCGCAAAATGAGATCTGGGTGTCTACCCAGGTCGAACGCGAGATGTATCACCTTATCGACCAGGTCGACACGGTCCGGCACCACATGGATGGCAGCGCGGACACCGTCGAGATCGAAAACAAGATCCGTGAAATAAAAACGCGGTTCGATATCCTGTGGAGCCGTGTCGATATCCTGAACGCCGGCATCGAAGCCAGGGCGCTGATGATCTTGGAAAACGAACGCTCGCAACAGGTGATCTCGCAACTCAAGCAGACGCTCAAGACCTCGGACGCGCAGATCCGGGCTGTGACGCCCGACAATATCGCACCGCTGGAACACGTCCGCAAATCGCTCAAGGCCCAGTTGCCGGAGGTCCACAGCCTGATCGTCTCGGCGCAACTATTGAACAGAAAGCGCATTCACCAGTTTCTTTCCTCCATCGACAAGAACTTCACGCTGGTGCTCGGCCTGCTGTTCATGTCGCTGCTGACGGGGGTCGTGTTCGTACTGCTGGCGTACAAGCGCGAACGCGACATCCGGCAATCCGGCGAGCGACTTCGGCTGGCGACGGAAACGGCGAACATCGCCGTCTGGGAATACATCCCCGCCCGCGGCCGGCTGATCGCCACCGACACCCTGCGCCATCAGTTCGGGTTCACGAGCCCGGACGACTGCACCATCGAAAAGATCATCGCCTGCGCCGACCGGAAGTTCCGGGCCAACCTCAGAGCGGTTCTCACCGGATCGTCCGAGCACAACGCCAGGGAAATAGACAATCTCGACTTCAAGATCACCCTGCCCGACGGTGCCGAGCGATGGCTGGCGGTCGCCGGTCAGCGTTTCACGCACGGCCAGAAAGACGGGGGCAATGTCCGCGGCACCGTCATCGACATCACCGACCGCAAACGCTCGGAATCAGGCCTGCAACATGCCAAGACGCAGGCAGAGGAAGCGAGCCGGACGAAATCCGAGTTCCTCGCCAGCATGAGCCACGAGTTGAGAACCCCGCTGAACGCGGTCATCGGCTTTACCGAGATGCTCAAGTATGACACCCGCAACCCGCTCACCGAAAAGCAGCAGGACTCCATTGAAAGCGTACTGACCGCAGCCAATCACTTGCTGACGCTGGTCAACGATCTGCTCGACCTGGCACGGATCGAGGCCGATAAGGTGGAGTTCGATATCCGGCCCGTGGATCTGACCGGCCTGCTGTCGGAATGCCAGGGCCTGATTTCGCCCCTGGCGGAAAACTACAACGTCGTCCTGGAAGAATTGCCTGCGGATCCAATGCCGGCGATTCTCGCCGACGAACGGCGTTTAAAGCAGTCGCTGATCAATCTCATGTCAAACGCGGTGAAGTACAACAAGGAAGGCGGCAGCGTGCGCGTCAGGTGTGCGCCCGCCCAGGACGACTTCATCCGCATCAAGGTCGTCGATACGGGGCACGGTATCCCCGAAGACGCACAGCCCTGGATTTTCCAGATGTTCAATCAGGTCAAGCACAGCGCCGCCCTTGCCCGTGACGGCACCGGCGTCGGGCTGCACGTGACCAAGGCGTTGGTGGAACGGATGGGCGGCCGTGTCGGATTTTCGTCGAAGGCCGGCGACGGCAGCACGTTCTGGATCGAGCTGCCGGTGGCGAATAGCACCCCCGCCTCGGCCGCGAACGATGGCGCGCCGCCGGCAGCGCCGGCGCGCGGACAAAGCTGAAGCGCCGCCGGAACAGCCGTCAGGGGCGGTCTTGTTCCTGCGTCAGTTCCTGAAGCCATGCCATCCGGCCGCACCACGCGGCGAACGCCAGCGCACCGGCCGTGCCGAACACGGCCGCCGCCCACGTCATGCTTTCCGGAAGACCCGCCATCCGCGCCACGACCACGACCATCAGGTCGAGAACGAGGCCAAACGAACAAAACGCCAACACCGAAACCGCAACCGCGGCGACGATGGCACCGGCAACGTTTTTGCCGTGCGCCGGCATGACCGGCGGCGGCGCGGCAACACTGAAATCAGCAGCCATTCATTTTCTCATGGGTAAGTTAAGGGCCGCTTCGAACGAGGCCCTAACGCACAAGCATTATGCCTGTTCGCGTTTCCGCGCAATCGAATATTTCAAGGCCCAGATCTGTATTGAAAGTGCAGGTCGTCAGTGCCCGATCTTGAAGTTGTTGCCGGCCCGGTCCTCGCCGCTGACCAGATAGAGCGGGCGGATGCCGTAGCCCTGCGCCGGGTGCTGTTTGCCGATCTCGGCGCCCAGCGCATGGTCGTAAAAGCTGCTCGCCGGCATCAGCCGCACGATGAAGGCGGCGCGCCGCTGATCGGTATGGTTCGCGTCAGATCCGTGGATCATGTAGACGTCGTGAAACGAAACCTGGCCCGCGCGCAGCAAAAGCGGCTCGGCCGTCCGTTCGTCGTAATGCTCGCTGTCGCAGACCAGGTTGATGGTTTTGTTGTCGCCACCGACCCAGGAATGGCTGAACAGTTCATGGCGCTTGTGCGAGCCCGGGATGAATTTCATCGGCCCGTTTTCCGGGGTCACGTCGTCGAGCGGAATCCAGATCGTCAGCACCTCGAGCGGGCGGATCGGATAGTACTCACCGTCCTGATGCCAGGGCGTTTCCTTGCCGTTGTGGGCCGGCTTGCCGAAGATCGTCGTGCCCCACAGGATGATGTCGTCGCCGATCAACTGCCGGGCGATCGAGATCAGGCCGGGATGGGTTGCAAACTCGAACCACTTTTCCGAGCCCACCACGCCCATCGAGCCGCCGTTGGTCTGATGCGGCGCAAGGATAATGTCGGGCGCGACGCCCGCGTTGGCTTCCAGGAATCGCGCGTACTCGGCACGCATCTCGGCAACCACATCGGCGGGCAGTTCCCAGTCGGGCACAATCCAGCCCTTGTCGCGGTATGTCGCCAGATCGGCATCGGAAAGGATCGGTTCGGTCATCGCGTCATTTTAGGCGCCGGGACCTGCGTCCTGTAAAGACCCAACACGCGGGCCGCGTCAGAACCGCCGCATCAGAACTGGCCGACGCCACGGTCCCGGACACTTTCCATCGACACGTACGTCGACGTCGACGCCACGTGCGGCAGGCGCGAGATGGTCTCGCCGAGCACACGGCGGTAAGCGACGATGTCGCGCGTCCGCACCTTGATCAGGTAGTCGAAGCCGCCCGCGATCATGTGACATTCCTCGACCTCGGGCACCTCGCGCACGGCCCTGTTGAATTCCGTCAGCGCCTTTTCGCGCGTATCGGACAGGCGCACCTCCAGGAACACCACATGATCCAGTTCCAGCCGGCTCGCCGAAAGCTCGGCCCGGTAACCGGTGATGACGCCCTCTGCCTCGAGCCGCTTGATCCTGGCGGTGACGGGCGTCTTCGACAGGTTGACCTTCTTGCCGAGCTCGATCATCGAAATGCGGCCGTTCTTGAGCAGTTCGTTGAGGATCGCCCGGTCGATACGGTCGAGCTTCGGGACTTCTTTTTTCTCACTCATCTAAATTCCTATCTTTAGTCTCAAAATAAGACGAATTTCCTTTAAGTCTGGCATATTCAGACGAAAAGAACAGATTATTTCGCATATGCTGGCCTTAACAATTTCGAGGGAAAGGCAGTCATGATCGATATCGATCCGAAATGGGACCGCAACAAGCACCGGAACGAGGCCGAGCTTGTTACCGCACTTGAGCAAATGGCGGCGCTGGACGACACCGCCCGTGCGCAGATCGTCGCCCGTGCGGCGACGCTGGTGAAGAGCATCCGCAACGATGCACGCCCCGGCCTGATGGATGTGTTTCTTGCCGAATACGGGCTGTCGACCGACGAGGGCGTGGCCCTGATGTGCCTCGCCGAGGCGCTGCTTCGCGTGCCGGACGCGGCGACCATCGACGCGCTGATCGAGGACAAGATCGCGCCGTCGGACTGGAGCAAGCACATCGGTCATTCAACCTCGCCGTTGGTCAACGCGTCGACCTGGGGTCTGCTGCTGACCGGCAAGGTGCTCGAAGATTCCGACCCCAACGTCGCGGGCACGCTGCGCTCCATGGTGCGCCGTCTGGGCGAGCCGGTGATCCGCACCGCCGTCGGCGGCGCCATGCGCGAGATGGGCCGCCAGTTCGTGCTGGGTGAAACCATCGAAAATGCGATGAAGCGCGCACGCGGCAAGGAAGAACAGGGCTTCACCTATTCCTACGACATGCTCGGCGAAGCGGCGATGACCGCCGCCGACGCGAAACGCTACAAGCAATCTTACGCCGCCGCCATCAAGGCCATCGCGGCGGCCTGCCATGCCGACGAGATCGCCTCCAACCCGGGGATCTCGGTCAAGCTGTCGGCGCTGCACCCCCGCTACGAGGTCGCCAAGACCGAGCGCGTCATGGCCGAACTAGTGCCGACCCTGAAGGAACTCGCCAAACAGGCCGCCGACGCGGGCATGGGCCTCAATATCGACGCCGAGGAAGCCGACCGCCTCGCCATCTCGCTCGAGATCATCGAAGAGGTGCTGGCCGATCCGGCACTGAAAGACTGGGACGGTTTCGGCATCGTCGTACAGGCGTACGGCCGGCGCGCGGGCGACGTCATCGACGGCCTTTATGAAATGGCCGAACGCCACGACCGGCGTATCATGGTGCGCCTCGTCAAGGGCGCGTACTGGGACACCGAGGTCAAGCTTGCGCAGGTCGAGGGACTGGAGGACTTCCCGGTCTTTACCCGCAAGGCGGCAAGCGACGTCAGCTACATCGCCAACGCGCGCAAACTTCTTTCCTGCACCGACCGTATCTATCCGCAGTTCGCGACGCACAACGCGCACACCGTCGCCGCGATCCTGGAAATGGCGGACGGCATCGACAAGGGCAAGTACGAGTTCCAGCGCCTGCACGGCATGGGCGAGGTGCTGCATGACATCGTCCACAAGAACGAAGGTACGCGCTGCCGCATTTATGCGCCCGTCGGCGCGCACCGCGATCTGCTCGCCTACCTAGTGCGGCGCCTGCTCGAAAACGGTGCCAACTCGTCGTTCGTCAACCAGATCGTCGACGAGAATGTGCCGCCGGAAACCGTCGCCGCCTGCCCGTTCGAGGCTTTGGCCCAGCCGCCGAAGCCGGGCGAGCCAACGCTGCAGGCCGGGCCGGCGCTCTTCCAGCCCGAACGTCCGAATTCGAAAGGCTTCGATCTTTCCGACGTGGTCACGCTGAGCGAGATCGATCAGGCGCGCACGGCGCCGGCGCCCTGGAAAGTCGAACCGATCATTGCCGGCGACGTCGAAGGCGAAAAGCCCGAGCCCGCCCATAACCCAGCCACGGGCGCGGTCATCGGCGAGGTCGTGCACGCCTCGGCACGCGACATCGAAACCGCGCTTTCCGCCGCCAGGGCCTGGGACGTTCCGGCCGACGAGCGCGCCCGCGTGCTCAACCGTGTCGCCGAACTTTACGAGGAAAACTTCGGTTCCCTTTTCGCGCTGCTGGCGACCGAGGCGGGCAAGGTACTGCCCGATGCCGTCGGCGAACTGCGCGAAGCCGTCGACTTCCTGCATTACTACGCCGCCAACGCCAAGGGCCTGGAGGAAGATGCGCGCGGCGTGTTCACCTGCATCAGCCCGTGGAACTTCCCGCTGGCGATCTTCACCGGGCAGATTTCGGCGGCGCTCGCGGCCGGGAACGGCGTGCTCGCCAAACCCGCCGAGACGACTCCCGCCATTGCGGCCTGGGGCGTCCGCCTGATGCACGAGGCGGGTGTGCCGCGCGAATGCCTGCAACTGCTGCCGGGCCTTGGCCGCACCGTCGGTCACGCGCTGACGTCGGATCCGCGCGTGGGCGGCGTCGCCTTCACCGGCTCCACCGCGACCGCACGCCACATTCAGCGCGCCATGGCCGAGAACCTCGAGCCGGGCACGCCGCTGATCGCGGAAACCGGCGGCCTGAACGCCATGATCGTCGACAGCACGGCACTGCCGGAACAGGCGGTGCGCGACATCGTCGCGTCGTCGTTCCAGTCGGCGGGCCAACGCTGCTCGGCGCTGCGCTGCCTTTACGTGCAGGAGGACATCGCGCCGCTGATCCGCGACATGCTGATCGGCGCCATGGACGAACTCGAACTAGGCGATCCGTGGCGGCTCTCGACCGACGTCGGACCGGTGATCACAAGCGACGCCCAGACCGACATGAAAGCCTACATTGCCGCCGCCGAGAAGGACGGCCGCGTGCTGCACACGCTGGACGCGCCCGAGGAAGGGCACTTCGTGCCGCCGACCCTTATTTCCGTGAACGGCATCGCCGATCTCGAGCGCGAGGTGTTCGGGCCGGTGCTGCACATGGCGACGTTCAAGGCGCGTGACATGGACAAGGTGACTGACGCCGTGAACGCGACCGGTTACGGCCTGACGTTCGGCCTGCACACCCGGATCGACGATCGGGTGCAAAGAATCGCCGATGCCATTCATGCCGGGAACATCTATGCCAACCGCAACCAGATCGGTGCCGTGGTCGGCTCGCAGCCGTTCGGCGGCGAAGGCCTTTCCGGCACCGGCCCCAAGGCGGGCGGCCCGCACTACCTGCACCGTTTCACCCGCCGTCCGGCCCACATCGTCGACGACGCCTTTGAAGACGATGCCGACGCGGCAGCCGTCTCGGCGTCGCTCGTCAAACGCACGGCAAGCGGGGCGACACGGACGTCGCAGCTTATGCCGGGCCCGACCGGCGAACTGAACCGGCTCTCGACCCTGCCGCGCCCGCCGGTGCTGTGCCTGGGACCGGGCAGTGCCGCCGCCATCCAGCAGGCGCACGCGGTCGAGGCGCTGGGCGGCCGCGCCGTCATCGTTGGCGGCAGGCTGGCGCCGGAAAGCCTCGCCGGGCTCCCCGCATTCGGCGGCGTCATCTGGTGGGGCGACGCAGACACGGCGCGCACATACGCCGAGGCGCTTGCCGGACTGGACGGCCCCATCGTGCCGCTGATCACCGGCCGGCCCGACCCGGCGCATGTGCTGCTGGAGCGGCATCTCTGCGTCGACACCACGGCGGCCGGCGGCAACGCGAGCCTCTTGGCAGGCAAATAGACCCCGGGGTTTTCCTTGGCCCGCCCGCGGCCCTGTCGTTAGACTTCACGCAACCGAAGACAACGAACGACAGGGACCCGGACATGACCGACACCAACGACATCTGGCGCTGGCCGGCGCACGCGGTTGCCGACGCCGTGAAGGCTGGAAAGATCACCGCCGTCCAGGCGGCGGAAAGCGCGCTCGGGCGGATGGAGGCCGTCAACCCGGCGCTCAACGCCGTCGTCGTTTCCACGGCCGACGAAGCGCTCGCCGCGGCGGCGGAGGTCGACCGCAAGTTGGCGGCGGGCGAGGACCCGGGCCTGCTGGCCGGCGTGCCGGTCACGATCAAGACTAACGTCGACCAGGCCGGTCATGCGACGTCGAACGGGCTTCGCCTGCAAAAGGACCTGATCGCCGAGATCGACAGTCCCTTCGTCGCCAGCATGCGGGACGCGGGCGCGGTGATCGTCGGGCGGACCAACACGCCGGCGTTCTCGCTGCGCTGGTTCACCCGCAACAGCCTGTGGGGGACGACGAAGAATCCGCGCGATTTTTCGCTCACCCCCGGCGGCTCGTCGGGCGGTGCGGCATCGGCGGTGGCGTCCGGCATGTGCGCCGTCGCGCACGGCACCGATATCGCCGGTTCGATCCGCTATCCCGCCTATGCCTGCGGCGTGCACGGCATTCGTCCGACGTTCGGGCGCGTACCCGCGGTCAATTTCTCGGGCGCCGAGCGTAATATCGGCGGGCAGTTGATGGCCGTCTCCGGCCCCCTCGCCCGCACCATCGAGGACCTGCGGATCGCCTTCGCCGCGATGAGCGCGCCCGACATCCGCGACAGCTGGTACGTGCCCGCGCCTGCCGACATGCCCGCCTTGCCGAAACGCGCCGCGATCTGCACGCGGCCTGATGGGATGAACACCGACCCGAAGGTTGCCGCCGCGCTGGAGGCCGCGGCCGAAGCCCTGCGCGCCGCGGGCTGGACCGTCGACGCGGTCGAGACGCCGCCACTCCGTCCCGCCGTCACCATGCAGCTCATTTTATGGATGGCGGAGTTCCGGGGCGCCGGCGAGGAAGCGCTCAGGAAAGAGGACGATCCCGACGCCAATTTCGTCTATGCGCAGCTCTGCCGCCATGCCGCCAAGGATGACCGCGACCCCATCGACGCCGTGCTCTGGGCGCTCCGCGAACGCTCCAGCCTTGTCCGCCAATGGCAGACGTTTCTGGCCGAATATCCGGTGGTGCTGCTGCCGATCTCGGCGGAACCGCCGTTCCCCGACCAACTCGATGTCTCTTCGGAAGACGCGTTCGACCGCGTGATCGAGGCGCAGCTGACGCAGGTGGCCCTGCCCGTCACCGGGCTGCCCGCGCTCAACGTCACGCTCGCCATGGACGACGGCGCGGCGCTCGGTGTGCAGATGGTCGGCCCACGCTACCGCGAAGACGTGATCCTGGATGCGGCGGAAGTGATCGAACGCGCCCGGCCGGTCGCGAACCCGGTCGATCCGGCGGGGTAAGCGCGCCACCCGGCGCCGCCTCAACCGGGCTTCAGGATGCCCGACACGCCCAGTTCGTCGAGCAGCTCGGCCCAGGCGTTGGCGTAGTAATCGATGCTCAAGACCCAGTCGACGGTCTCGTTATCGCTGCTGAACGGGAGCCGCAGGCTGGCCTCGTACTTGAACCGTTCGGTCGGGTCCAACAGGCGGATCCGCGTGGCAAAGACACGGGGCGTGCCCGTCGCCACGACCTGTTCGTACTGGGCGACGAAGTCTTCCTGCATGTCGGGTGTTTCCTGGGTGCTGACGCGCCCGCCGGTCTGGTCGCTGCCGTCGTAGGTTTTGATCCCCGTTCCCCAGAAGCGGTAGACACCGACGCCGGGCCGGCCGTCGACCTCGACCAGCATCATGCGCGGGATCACCCGGGGTTCGAAATCGAGAAAATCAACGTCATGCTTCCATCGCGGCGCGATACGGTCCCCGCGGCGGCTCTCCCACAAGGCCAGCGCCGCGCCAAAAGCGGCCTTCCGGATCGCACCGGCTTCCAGAGTAACGTATCGTGACACTTCGGGCGGCCTGTTCCGTGGTTCCAATCCGGTGCCGCACGCCGGACTGCCGGCGCAGCCCGCCGGTTGCAAACCGGACACCCATAGAACGTAAGAACGCCGGACCGCGATTACCAATGCAACCGGAAATAAGTCGGGCGGCTTACCCATACGACCGGGAAAAACCAGCCGCCGATGCCTGGCGTCATGCGCGGAGTCTGGCGCCTTCCGGGTCGAACGGCGGCTCGGCAAGGATCGTCGCGCCGTGCGGGCGGCCCAGCACCATGACCTCGACGCGGTCGCCGGGCGCGGCATTCTTGACGTAACCGAGCGCCAGCGACATGCCGACACCGTAGCCATACGCGCCGGAGCTGACGCGGCCAATGCCCTCGCCGTCCTTGAAGATCGGCTCGCCGCCGGTGGCATCGGCGTTGGATGCGTTCACGTCCTCTTCGTCGAGATGCAGGATCACCAGCCGTTCGCGCGCGGGCCGGGCAAGTGTCTCTGCGACGGCCTGCTTGTTGAGGAAGTCCTTGTCCATCTTGCAGAGCCGCTCAAGGCCCGACTCTTGCGGCCAGTATTCCGGGCTGTATTCCCTGGACCAGCTGCCGTAGCCCTTCTCGAGGCGCAGCGACATCAGCGCGCGGCTGCCGACCGGACCGGCGCCGAGCGGCTTGCCGGCGGCGATCAAGGCGTCAAACAGGCGCAACTGATCCTCGGTCCGGCAATGCAACTCCCAGCCGAGATCGCCGGTGAACGACACCCTGAGCGCCAGCACCTCGACACCGGCGACGGCGATCGATTGCGAGCGCATGAAGGGAAAGTCCCCGGTCGCGAGCGAGATCTCGGTCAGGGGCTGCAACAGGTCGCGTGACAGCGGCCCGGCGACGTTGAAGCCGCACATGGCCTCGGTTATCGACGTGAACGTCGTCCCTTCAGGCAGCGGCACCTGCTTGAAGAACCGCTTGTGATAGCGCTCCGCCATGCCCGAGCCGACGATGCGGAAGGCGTCCTCGGCGAGGCGGGTCACCGTGAAGTCGCCGGCGATACCGCCGCGCTTGCCGATCAGCGGCGTCAGGCAGGACCGCCCCACGGCCTTCGGCATGTTGTTGGCAAAGACCGCGTTCAGCCACGCTTCGGCGCCCGGGCCTTCGCAGGCGTACTTGGCGAAGTTCGAGATATCGATGATCCCCGCGCGCTCGCGCAGCATGCGGCATTCCGCGCCGACCGGGGCCCACCAGTTCTGGCGCGTGAAACCGTTGGTGTCCTCGGCACCGGGGGTGTCGGCGTACCAGAGCGGATGTTCCCACCCGGCATTGAGGCCGAACACCGCGCCCATTTCCTTCTGCGTTTCATAGACGGGCCGCGTCCTGGCCGGACGGCCGGCGGCGCGTTCCTCGTTCGGGAAGTGGATGGCGAAGCGGTGCGCGTACTGGTCCTCGACCCGCGCCTTGGTGAACGGCTTTGTCACCCAGCCGTCGAAGCGCGCCATGTCCCACGCGAACATGTCGTACTGGGTTTCACCCTCGATCATCCACTGTGCCGCCATCAGCCCCATGCCGCCGGACTGCGAGAAGCCGGGGATGATGCCGTTGCAGCAGAAATAACCTTCGAGTTCCGGCACCGGCCCCATCAGCACGTTGGCGTCCGGCGACCAGATCATCGGCCCGTTGATGACCCGCTTGATCCCGGCGTCGCCGACGACGGGCACACGCTCGATGGCGTTCATGATGTTCTCCTCGATCCGTTCCAGGTCGTCCGGGAACAGGTCGTGGCCGAAATCGGCGGGCGTGCCGTCCTCGGCCCAGAATTTCATGTCGCGTTCGTAGGCGCCGACCAGCAGACCCTGGCCTTCCTGGCGCAGGTAATATTCGCCGTCGCGGTCCGACACCGACGGCAGGCGGCGGTCCATGGCCGCGACCTCGGCGATGGTTTCGGTGACGAAGTACTGGTGCTCGGTCGGCTGCAGCGGCAACTCGATCCCGGCCAGCGCCGCCACCTCGCGCCCCCAAAGCCCGGCAACGTTCACCACCCAGGGTGTGCGAATGTCGCCGTTCGGCGTGCGCACGACCCAGGTGCCGTCGGCCTGCGGTTCGGTCGCCGTCACCGGCGTAAAACGGTTGATCTCGGCACCCCGCTGACGCGCCCCCACGGCATAGGCGTTGGTGACGCCGGACGGGTCGACGTTGCCGCCCTCCGGTTCGTACATGACGCAGCGAATACCGTCGAAATCGACCAGCGGGTTGAGCTCCTTCGCTTCGTCGATACTGATCTCGTAGAAGTTCATGCCGTAGAGTTTCGCCTTGGCGGCCTGCAGCCGCAGCTGGTGCTCGCGCGCCTCGGTCTGTGCCAGATAAAGCGAGCCCGGCTGGAACACACCGCAGCTCTGCCCGGTTTCGGCCTCCAGCTCTTTGTAGAGATTCATCGTGTAATGCTGGATGCGGCTGATGTTGGTACTGTCGTGCAGACCGTGGATGTTGGCCGCCGCATGCCAGGTGCTGCCGCTTGTCAGTTCGTCGCGTTCCAGCAGGACGACATCCGGCCAGCCCAGCTTGGCCAGGTGGTAGAGGATCGAGCAACCGATGACGCCGCCACCGATAACGACCGCTTGAGCTTCGTTACGCACTATTTCGCTCTTTCGTGATGTCTGGCGTGATGTGTCTGGCCCGGGATGCCGTTTTCGAACGGCTCATCCGGCATGGCCGGCGGACAATTGCGCCGCCACCCACTGGTGGAAGTTGTGGGTCGGACCGTCCATGACCGGCGAAAAACGCCCGCCGTCGAACAGTTCACCATGGCGCCCCTTCTGCATGCCTTCGACAACGGAGATGTCCTCCTCGAACACGGTCTTCCAAAGCTGTGCATTCGATGCACGCAGGCTGTCAAGTTCGGGCGTCGTTTCCGTCGGCGCGGCATAATAGATTTCGATGTATTCGACCGTCCGTTCCAGCGCCACCGGATCGAGCAGAATGGCAAACGCCATGTCGCGCTGCACGCCCAGCAACACGTTGGGATAGAGCGCGACATACTCCGCCCCCTCGTCCCACTTGTCGCCGAGACCGGCGAAATCGGGCAGGGTGTGGCCGTTCTCGTCCTTCAGTTGCCGGTAGACGTAGGTGCCCTGGCCGGAATACCTGCCGGGTTCGAGAATGTTGTAGTGATCCTCGAGCCGGGAATAGCTGTTCAGGCCGGGATGCACCCACGGCAGATGGTAGCTCTCGCAGTAATTCTCGACCGCCAGCTTCCAGTTCGACGCGACGTCGATCTGCATCGAGGAGCCCTCGCCGCCGTGATAGAGCGGCTGGTCGAATTCCTGCCAGCGCGCCATCAGGTCGCCATGCACCTCTTCGAACGGGGCGGCGGTACCGTCGACGTTGACGAACACCACGTCGCGCCAGACGAACGAGCGGATCGTGACAAGGCCGAGCTCGTCGCGCTTGATGTCCTTGTGCGTGTTCTTGCCCGGTCCGCCGACGAACGGCGTCGTCCGTAGCGCGCCTTCAAGGTCATAGCACCAGCTGTGATAGGGACAGCGGATGGTGGCGCGGATCTTCTGCGGTGTCTCGACGAGGATCATGCCGCGATGGCGGCAGGTATTCTGGAACACGCGGATCTGCCCGTCCTTGCCGCGCACCATCAACAGCGGCATGCCGAGGAAATCGACCGGCTTCGCATCGCCCTCGTCGGGGATGTCCTTGCCGAAACCGATCCCCGACCAGTTGGCGAACAGCACCTTCCTCTTTTCGTCCTGAAACACCGCCGGGTCGACATAGTGCGCGTTCGGCAGGCCGCACGCGATGTTGATGGGCGCCATCACGGCACTGAGAGATGATCGATGCGTATTCACCGGCCGGCCTCCTGGTTGGCTGCCTCGTGGTTGGCTGTCTTGGGCGACAGTGAGGCAGGACGGCGGCGTCTCTCAATAGCACAAAATTTAATCCTGGGTTTACTTCAGCTCATCTGAAAGGGCCGAGACTTCGCCGATGATCCACGCCTTCAAAAGCAGGGCCGCTTCGGAAAGCTCGTCATCGGGATAGCCGACGAGGTGAAAGCGGTTCGGCGCCGGCATCGTGAAGCCGCCGATCGCCGCCAGCTGACCGCCTTTCAGCATCGGCCGCAGCAGATGCTGCCAGCCAAGCGCCAGGCCGGCACCGTCCTGCGCCGCCTGCAGCGCGACGGAATAGTTGTTGACCCGGATGCCCGATGCGACCGGCCCGTCGTAGCCCAGTTCCCGGAACCAGTCCTGCCACGTCGTCCAGGCGTTGTTCTCGGACTCGGTGTGGATCAGGCGTTCACGCGCGAGGTCTTCAAGGCCGCAGCCGACCAGTCGCTTTGCCATGTCCCGGTCGCCGACCGGGCCAAGCCGGTCGCGGAACAGTTCGGTCTGCTGCATGCGCGGGTCCGGGTCCCGGCCGTAGCGGATATAAAGGTCGATCTCCGGCGCGCTGAGGAACTGCTCGTCCTGAATGCGCTGGTCGACATCGACCTCGGGATGCGCACGCCAGAAACGAATCACCGTCGGCGACAGCCAGAGCGTGGCGACCGCCGAGGTCGAGCCGACCGTGACACGGTTGTCCGCGCTCTTGTGCTGGATGCTTTTCAGGCACTGCGAGACCTTGGCGAAACTGGACGCCAGCGCCTCGAACAGGCTTTCGCCCTCCTCTGTCAGCTCGACGCCACGGTGCTTGCGGCGGAACAGGGGTGCGCCGAGCTCGGTCTCGAGCGCCTTGATCTGATGGCTCACGGCACCCGGCGTGACGGAGAGTTCCTGCGCCGCGTTCTTGAAACTGAGGTGCCGGGCGGCCGCCTCGAAGGCGGCCAGGGTCGTCAGCGGCGGCAGGTTGTAATAGCGGCGGGACATGGGCGCGGACCCATCCGTATCGGTTTAAACTGCTTCAACCTAGCATGAGGGTTCCGGCGCATGGAAGTGGGTCGTGATTCCGTAGCGCCAGCGCACGAAAAAGCCCCGCAACCCGTTCCGGGTGCAGGGCTTAATTGGTAGCGGAGGAGGGATTTGAACCCCCGACACATGGATTATGATTCCACTGCTCTAACCAACTGAGCTACTCCGCCGCTGTGTTGGAGACCGGGGATTTACGGCGTTCGCGCCCCCCTGTCAAGGCACCGGCGGGAATAGATTTACCCCCTCACCCGTCGCTGCGCGACACCCTCTCCCGAGGGAGAGGGATAGTGCGCCGAGAGTCCCTTCTCCCCTCGGGAGAAGGACAGGATGAGGAGGCCTCTGACCGGCCTGACGCATTTTTGATACCACCGGCGGCCGGTTCCCGCGTAGCATGATGGGAATTCAGCTTGAGGAGCCCGCCGATGCGCCGTTCACCGCTGTTTTTCGCCCTTGTCGCCCTGTGTCTGACCGCCCTCGCCCAGCCGCCGCAGGCACGCGCCGAGAAGGTCGACCTGGAGCTCGTGCTGGCCGCCGACGGGTCCGGCTCCATCGACGACGACGAACTGCGCCTGCAGCGCGAGGGCTATGCCGCCGCCATCACGCACCCGAAGATCCTGGACGCGATCCGCGGCGGCTTTCACCAGAAAATCGCCATCGCCTACGTGGAATGGGGTGCGCCCTGGTCGCAGCACACCATCGCCGACTGGACCGTGATCGACGGCCCCGCGAGCGCCGCGCAGTTCGCCGCCCGGCTGGTCGCCGCGCCCCGCATGGCGGAAAGCTACAACTCGATCTCGGAAGCGATCGCCTACTCGGTCAACCTGATCGAGACCAATGCCTACGACGGCCGGCGCAAGATCATCGATATCTCGGGCGACGGCCCGCAGATGAACGGCCGCCCCCTGCCGGAAGCGAAGGCGATGGCGATGCTCGCGAACATCACCATCAACGCTTTGGTGGTCTATAAACCGGGCGGCGTGCGCACCGGGCCTTACGGCGAGCCGCTGATCGATCACTACCGGAACGACGTCATCGGCGGGCGGGGTGCGTTCGCGCACGTTGCCGAGGGCCGCGACCAGTTCGCCCCCGCGATCCTCAAGAAAATGATCCTGGAGATCGCCGAGGCGGTGAAGCGCGAGTACCCCCCTCAACATGGAATACCCCCTCACCTGACCTCTCCCCCTGAAAGGGGGAGAGGGACTAAAGGGAATATCGCGTCAGGGTCCCTCTCCCCCACAAATGGGGGAGAGGACAGGTGAGGGGGTAATTCAATTCACCGTCAGGTCCGGGTCCGGCAGGATGTACTGCGTTGATGTGCCGTCGTCGTCGCGCGCGGTGGCGTCCTCGCCGGTTTCGATGCGGCGCAGGAACGCACGGGTGCCGGCACCGGACGCATTCAGCATCCTGAGGTCGCCGATGGTCTGGCGCTCGTTACCGCCCTCGACGGTCAGCCACGGCCGGTCGGTCAGATCGCCGTGCGGCATCGGCCGCGGCACCGGTTCCGCATCCTTGACCCAGTAATTGACCATTTCCGGCGCCTTGAAGTTCGGCTCCTTCAACGGTTCAGGCGCGTCGTAGCGGCTCGGATGCGGCCCGTAGTAGTTTACCAGCCTGAGGCTGTCCGAGTGTTTCGGTTCCCGGTGGCACTGCACGGCGGCCAGCGACTTGTAGCAGTACGTCGGCTCCCAGTCGTGGACCTGTTCCTCGTACTTGTCGACGTAGCTGCACGCCGAGAGCGTTGCCGTGAAGACCAGCGTAATGCCGAGTTTCCTGAACATTTTGACCTCCTGAACCCATGTTCAACCCATGCTCCGAGGTCATAAATGCACGATGGGTGCCAAATACGGGGGCAAACGCGAAAAAGCCGCCCCGGCACACTCCGGGACGGCTTATCGCATAAGAATCAATGTGTTAAGACGCGTTAACTTTTAGCCGTTGACGTCGATGACCATGCGGCCCCGGATCTGGCCCTTCAGAATCTGCCCGGCGAGGTCGGGCAACTCGGCAAAGCCTGCCCGGTTGGTGGCGGCATCGAGCTTATCCAGCGGCAGTTCCTTGGACAGCCGGTCCCAGGCCACCAAGCGGCGGTCCTTGGGGCACGTCGCGCTGTCGATACCGCAGAGATTGATACCGCGGAGCAGGAACGGCAGCACCGTCGTTTCCAGCTTGAACGAGCCGGCGTTGCCGACCGATGCACACGCGCCCCAGTAGGCCAGCGTCGCCAGCGCGTGGTGCAGCGTCGGCCCGCCGACGTTGTCGATGACCCCGGCCCAGCGTTCGCGGCCGAGCGGGCCTTTCGGCGGCTCCAGCAGCTCGTCGCGCTCGACGATCGTGGTCGCGCCCAGGCCCTTCAGGTAATCGTGCTGTTCGGCACGGCCGGTCGACGCCGCGACCTTGTAGCCGATGTTGGCGAGCACGGAGGTGGCGATGGAGCCGACCCCCCCTGCGCCGCCGGTGACCAGCACTTCCTTGTCGGTGTCCTTGGAAAGCTTGTGTTCTTCCAGCGTCATGATCGCCAGCATGGCGGTGAACCCGGCGGTGCCGATGGCCATCGCCTGTTCCAGCGAAATCCCCTTGGGCAGCGGCACCAGCCAGTCGCCCTTGACCCGGGCGCGCGTCGCCATGCCGCCCCAGTGCACCTCGCCGACGCGCCAGCCGGTCAGGATCACCTCGTCGCCCGGCTTGAAGTCGGGGTGCGACGAGTCCTCGACGACGCCGGAAAAATCGATCCCCGGCACGTGCGGATAGTCGCGCACCAGCTTGCCGAGGCCGTTCAGGATCATGCCGTCCTTGTAGTTCAGCGTGGTGTATTTCACCGCCACCGTGACATCGCCCTCGGGCAGGCGGTCGTTGGGCAGGGTCTCGAAGCTCGATGACACCTTGCCGTCGTCGTCCGCCGTCAGCAGCAGCGCGTTAAATTCCGTATCGCTCATCAGATCTCTCCCCGGAGGTTGTTTCCCCAGACCTTACGCACGGCGGCGCTTAGGTCAATCCCCGCACCAATACGCCGTTGTCCACTGGTGTCCCAGCGCCTATTCTGAGCCGAGCAGGAGAGGTCGAGTGAGCGAATCCCAGGTCGAACAGACACCCCAGGACGACGACAACGAAGAGATCGAGCTTGAATACCGGTCTTATTCGTCCGGTCAGATCATCTTCAAACAGGGTGACATGGGCAACGAAGCCTATTTCGTCGACACCGGCAAGGTCGAGATCGCACGCGGCGACGGCACCGCGGAAACCGTGTTGGGCGTCGTCGGCAAGGGCGAGCTGCTGGGCGAGATGGCGCTCGTCGATGCCGAGGAACGGATGGCGACGGCGCGCGCCATGGGCAAGACCACGCTTATTGTCGTGCCGAAGAAGGTCTTCGCCAGGGTGCTCAAGAAAAGCAATCCGATCGTCGTCGCGATGATGCACACGCTGCTGCGCCGGCTCCGCGTCGAGGGCGGCGCCACCGCCAAGAAAACGCTGGGTTAATCAATAATCCATCCTTCGAGACGCTCGCCATAGCTCGCTCCTCAGGATGAGGGATGCGTTATGGTAAGCCTCATGCTGAGGAGCCCCGGCGTCAGCCCGCGGCGTCTCGAAGCAGGGGCGCCTAGCCTTCCAACTTCCAGCCGAGGGTCTCGCCGGCCATGAACGGGATCAGCGCGTCGCCGCTGCCGGTGTCGATGCTTTGCGGCACCTGCCAGCTTTCGCGTTTCAGGGTCACCGTGGTCTCGTTCACAGGCAGGCCGTAAAACGCGGGACCGTTGAGGGACGCAAAGGCTTCGAGTTTATCGAGCGCGTCTTCTTCCTCGAAGACCGTCGCATAGACCTCTAGCGCCACCGGCGCGGAATAGATACCGGCGCAGCCGCAGGCCGCCTCTTTCAGGTGACGCGCATGCGGCGCGGTGTCGGTACCCAGGAAATAACGCGGATCGCCCGACGTCGCCGCCTTGCGGAGCGCCTGGCGGTGCGCTTCGCGCTTGGCGATGGGCAGGCAATAGAGATGCGGCCGGATGCCGCCCTTGAAGATATCGGTACGGTTGATCACCAGGTGGTGCGCGGTGATCGTCGCGCCCAGCCGCGATGCGTCCCCGGCGGCGACGAAATCGACGGCTTCCTTGGTGGTCACGTGTTCGAACACGACCTTGAGGGCGGGCAGCTTGTCGGTCAGCGGCTGCAGGATGCGGTCGATGAAGACCGCTTCCCTGTCGAAGATATCGATGTCCGGGTCCGTGACCTCGCCGTGGATCAATAGCGGCAGGCCGATCTCCTGCATGACGTCCAGGACCGGCATGACATTGGCGATATCGGTGACACCCGACGCGGAATTTGTCGTGGCACCGGCGGGATAAAGCTTCACGGCGCTGAAAACGCCCTTCTCTGCGCCGTCGCGCAGCATTTCCGGATCCGTCTCGTCGGTCAGATACGCCGCCATCAGCGGGGTGAAATCGGCCGCATCGGGGATCGCGGTCAGGATGCGGTCCCGGTACGCCTCGGCGGCCGCGGTATCGGTCACCGGCGGCACCAGGTTCGGCATGACGATGGCGCGGCCGAACTGCGCGGCGGTCGCCGGGACCACGGCCCGCATCATCGCCTCGTCGCGGAAATGCACGTGCCAGTCGTCGGGGCGTTTGATCGTGATGCGGTCGTTTTGGGCCATGGTTTTTAGCTCGCATGTTTCCGCCGCCCTGTCCAGCGACAAGCGCTTTGCCGTGGCGGTCATTGTGCTAGCATATCCGGAACAGCCGGGAGGATACCGATATGCGCCTGATTGCCGCCCTTTTCGTAATTGCCTGCCTCGTCCCCGCCAGCGCAGACGCGCAGAATTCACGCTATTCGACGTGGTCCGATCCCAGTGGGGCGGGTGCCGGCGGACAGACCCTCGACGCATTCATCGAGAAACTGAACAAGCTGATCGACGACGCCGAAAAGGCGAAAGCCGCCGACCCGGTGTTCCTGCAGGACCTTCGCAATCTAGCCAACGGGGCCAAGACGCCCTGGAACACGGTGGTTCTCGACGACAGCTTTGCCGACGGCAACTTCACGGCCAACCCGGTGTGGGAGGTCAAGTCCGGCGAATATTTCATCGAGACCGGCTGGGGGCTCAGGAACCGTCTGATCACGGCGGTGCAGGAGAACCAGCAGCAGCAATCCGGTAACTCCGGCGACGAACTGGCGAAGGCGATCCTCGGCACCATCCTCAAACGCGCCACGAAAACACCGACGACACAGCAGCCGACCAGCAACATCATCCTGACCCGGGTGCCCGTCTCCAACGCGTTCGCACTGGACTTCGAACTGTCGTCATGGGAGCCGGACGGCATGTTCGATATCGGTGTGTTCCAGGGCCAGGACGCGAACATCGGCTATCGATTGCTCTATGCGTCGGGCAAGGGCGTGCAGATCCACCGCATCGGCAGTTCGGGGTCCAGCGTCATCGCCACGTCCGAACCGCTGACGCTTGAAGACAAGAAATTCCACGCCGTCTCATGGACGCGCGGCACGGACGGCACGATGCGGGTCACGGTCGACGGCACGGAAATGATCGCCACCAGCGACCGCGCCTTTTCCGATCCGTTCGACGGCATACGGCTGTCCAATACGACTGGCGACTTTATCGTCAAGCGGATCACCGCGAAGGGGATTTGATCTTCTAACGTTTATTCCTGCAACACTCACGTCATCCTGAACTTGGTTCAGGATCCATAATGACACATGACCATCGTGCCGGGATTCATGGGTCCTGAACCAAGTTCAGGACGACGATAATCATGAACCCAGAACCTCGAACACACTGCCCGACGCGTCCGCGCCTTCGATATGGCGCTTGTGCCAGAGCGCGTAGAACAGCAGCGTCCACTGCGCCTGTCCCTTTTCCGCACCGGCGGCGAACAGGCGTTTGACCGCATCCGGATCGCACACCTCGGCGATCCCCGGATTTGCGGCAACGAGACCGCCCAGGCGTGCATCGCCGTTTGCGATCCAGTCCCCGACCGGCACCGTGAAGCCGCGTTTCTTGGTGAACGGTTTCGATTCCGGGAGCGCTGTCTGAAGCCACTTCCTGAGCAACCACTTGCCGGTGCCCTGGCGTACTTTCAGGTTATCCGGAAGCCGGAACGCGAAATCGGCCACGAACGGATCGAGGAACGGTACGCGCCCTTCGACGCCGTGCGCCATCAGGCAGCGATCGAGCTTGGTCAGCAGATCATTCGGCAACCAGTCGGCGATATCCACGACCTGTGCCGCCTGCAGGCGCGACCGGCCGTATTCACCGGCTTCCGCCTCGGCCGCCGCAATCCCGTTGCGCCAGCCCATCGGCTCGTCGCGCAGCACCCCGGTACCGGCCAGAATATAGGAATGACGCATGCGCCGTCCGCCGAAGATGGCAAGGCGTTTTTGGCGGCGATACCGGCCATAGCCCGCAAACAGTTCGTCGCCACCCTCGCCCGACAGCACGACTTTCAGGCCGCTCTCCTTCGCTTTTCTCGCCAGCATGTAGCTCGGCACGATGGCGTAATCGGCGGACGGATCGTCCATGCAGGCGGCGATCCGCGGCAGTTCGCGCCAGAAATCATCTTCCGTGACCGTGATTTCCTCGTGTTCGGCGCCGCAGGCGCGGGCGACGTCACGCGCATGTTCGCGTTCGTCATGCACACCCGTGCCGGGAAAGCCCGCCGTCAACGCATGCACCGGCGTCGAATTCAGCCGCCGCATGACCGCGAGGATCACGGAAGAATCGATCCCGCCCGAGAGAAACATACCGTACGGCACGTCGGAGCGTTGATGCACGTTGACCGCTTCCGTGATGATCCGGTCGAATTCATAGAGTGCTTCGGCGGACGAAATCTTCTTCGGCCCGCCGGGCGGCAGGCTCGCCAGCTGCACCCGTTCGGCGATCCGCCCACCACGCACGATCAGGGTTTCGCCGGGCAAAACACGGTAAATACCCGGAAACACGGTCTCGGTGCCGGTGGTGAACTGCAACGCCAGCAATTCGTCGCGCTTGGCGGGCTCAACGGCGGGCGTCACCAGTCCCGCCGCCAACAGCGCCTGCGGCTCGGAGGCAAAGACGAACCCGTCTTCCGCCAGCCCGTAATAAAGCGGCTTGATCCCGAACGGGTCGCGCGCCAGCACGAGCGCCCCGTCCGCCGGATCGTGAATCGCAAGCGTGTACATGCCGCGCAGGTGTTCCGCAAAATCGAGGCCGTGCTCGCGATAGAGATAGAGTATCGATTCGCAGTCCGACGCCGTCGCGTAATCGATGTTCGACATCTGCTGGCGAAGTTCGACGTAGTTGTAGATCTCGCCGTTGGCGACCAGCGCAAGCTTGCCGTGTTCATCATCGCCGGGCGCGTAAAGCGGCTGATCGCCGGTCGCGAGATCGATGATCGCAAGGCGCACCTGCATCATCGCGACGTCGTCCTCGGCATAGTCGCCGCGCCCGTCCGGCCCGCGGTGACCGATCGCCACCGCCATCTTGTCGAGCACCGCGGTTACCGGGGCGGTGCCGTCTGCCGTCATCAGCCCCGCGATCCCGCACATGGCTCAGCCAACCACCTTGTCGAAGAATTCAAGATACTGCTCGACCACCTGTGCCTCGGTGAAGTTGTCCTGATAGGCAGCGTGTCCCTGCCGGGCCAGGCGGTCGGCGAGATTCTCGTCCTCCAACACGCCGCGGATCGCGCGGGCCATCAGGATTTCGTCGTCCACCGGCACCAGGATGCCGGTTTCGCCGTTTTCGATAAGCGTCCCCGGCCCCATGGAATTGGCCGCGACCACGGGCAAGCCCTGCGCCCACGCTTCGATCACCACGTTGCCGAGCGGTTCGTGCCTGGACGGACAGACGAACAGGTCGCCGGAACAAAGCACGTTCGCCGTATCGTCGCGCCATCCCAGGAACCGGACGCGCGGTTTGATCGCCAGTTCTTCGGCGAGCTTCATCAGGTCCGCCTTGAGCGGCCCTTCGCCCGCAAGCCAGAGGTACGCGTTCGGCACCCGCGCCAGCGCACGGAGCAGCGTATCGAACGCCTTGTTTTCGTGCAGGCGGCCGAGCGACACGATCAGCGGCACGCCCTTCGGCGTATAGAACTTGGTGCGGTCAAGCGGTTCGCCCATTTCCGCGGAAACAAAATTCGGCAGGTAATGCGCCTTGTCGCCGGGCCAGTCGTGCTCGATCAGGTATTCGACGATGTCCTCGGTATTGCCGATCAGGTGGTCGCAGTTCGCGTAGTACTTGAGGTCGTAATACCCGCCGAGCCGGGCGGCGTGCACGAAGTCCCCTTTCGGGCACATCAGCGTCGCGCGGTTCATCCACGTCAGGACGACGTCGGGCTGATAGGCGTTTACTTCGCGCTTGAAAGCGCGCGGCGTCGCGAAATCGAAACGGCCGCCGAACGGCAGTTCAACCGGCTCGATCCCGGCATCCCTGAGGATTTTGGCACGTGCCGGGTTCTCGCGAATGATGACCTTCTGGTCGAGACCGGCACGATGCAGCGCGATCACGAGGCGCACGAAAAACGCCTCGGCGCCGCCGAATTCCGCACCGGCCATTGCTTGCAAAACCTTCATGGGGACTTGATCAACTCCTCGAATGCCGCGGCCGCGTCGGGCCAGCGCCAGGAACGCTGCACCGCCAGCGCTTGCTCGTGCTGGGCACGCCACAACGCATCATCTGTGAGCAACCGCCTTGCGGCAAGTGCGAAGGCCGCGTCGTCAGGGGCAATAAAGCCGGTCTCGCCGTCACGCACCCGCTCCACCATCGAGCCGATCGGCTGCACGACACACGGCACGCCCAGACACTGCGCCTCGGCAATGGCAAGGCAGAACGTCTCGTTGATGTCGCCCTTGTAAAGCATCACGCGCGCCAGCCTCAACTCATCGATCAGTTGCGCCTTGCCGACGGGTTCGCGCAGCCTGACGCCCTGGCTTTCAAGCGCGCGTGCCTTGTCCAGCACTTCGGACATCGCGTCGCCCTTGCGCGCACCGGCGGCACCGTACGTTGCCGCGCCCGAGAAAATGTGCAGCTCGGCCCCCGGAACGTCCGGCTCGATCTCGTTCGACCAGCGGTCCAGCAGCCAGTCCAGCCCACGAAGCGGGTTGGACGTGAAGATCGCGCGCGGTCCCGGCACGCCCGAGGCGGGTTCGGCATTGCAGAACAGATCGGGCAGTCCATAAGGAATCGTCCGGCGTCCACCTTCGGGCACCCAGCCGGGCAGTGTCTTCGCATGGTACTCGCCGATAAAAACGATCACCGGACGGCGGCGCCAGAACTGCCAGATATACCGGGCCTTCAACATGTAGGAACACGGATTGTGCGTCCAGAAGACGGTACTCTTCGCGCTTTCACACAGTTTCAGTAACTTGTCGCCGCGGTTGGCGATATAGAGATCCGCCGTCTCCGGCACACCGGCCGAGATCGGGCGCCACTTCACGCCCTTGTAGTCGAGTGGTGCCTCGCACTTGTTATAGACCGTCACGTCGTGGCCGCGTGCCGCCAGCGTCTCGACGAGCAGGATAACCGAACTCTCGGCGCCGCCGAGCGGCCCTTTTTCGGGCGTCTGGCCGTCGAACACGATCCCGTCGTCGGCAAGGACAATCGTCGCCATCTCAGTGATCCTTTCGCATTTCGGCGGCCTTGATGTGCGAGATCAAGGGAAACAGCCCGGCACAGATCGCGATCAGGAGGCCCATTCCCCCTTCCTTGTAGCCCTTGCGCGAAATGAAACACTTGAAGGAACGCGAGAAAAAGCGCCTGACGTTATTCGCCATCGAACCGATGTCGCCGCTATCGACCAGATCCTTGGCGCGCGCCGTCGAATAACTGTCGAGACGGCGGATCATATCGGATATGTCGCGGTCGACGTGATGCACAAGGCGATTGTGGAGCATCGCACCCTTTTTCCCGGACCAGTCGAGCGACGGATGCACACGCTGCATGCCCCATTTCTTCACGCCTTTTCTGAACAGCCCCGGGTAGGCCGCCTTGCCGAACGATGCGCCCCAGCCGTAGCGCACCAGGCGCTTGCCGATGTAATTATCGACGGGAATCTCGTGCCAGTCATCCCGGGTGTTTTCGATGGTGGTACGGATTTCCCGGGCCAGCGCATCCGGCACGCGCTCGTCCGCGTCGATCTCGAAAATCCATGCGCCCCGGCACGCCTCGATCCCGGCGTTACGGCGTTCGCCTTCGATTGTCCACGCGCCGTCGACGATCCGGTCCGTGAACTCGGCGGCAATTTCCTTCGAGCCGTCGGTGCACTTGTCGAGCAGCACGACGATTTCGTCGGCAAAACCGAGCGTGGCGAGGCAGTCTCGAAGCTGGTGTTCCTCGTTGTGCACGCTGATCACCGCAGAAAGGATGACCGTTTTGTTCACGCGACTTCTTCCCGGGCGCGGGACCACAACTTGTTTGCGGCTTCCTCGGCGTCATCGACGCTCAGGCTGTCCATCAGCGTATCCGTGTTCCGGTGGTCGAAATTCTCGGGGAAAATTTCCTCGAACCCCTTGGACGCCTGCACATGATCGCACAACGGCCCCCAGGGCGCGTACTGATCCGCGGGGGACGGACCGAACAGGCCAAGCGTCGGAATGCCGCTTGCCGCCGAGAGGTGCATCAGGCCGGAATCGTTGCCGATATAGAGCGCGGCCCGTTCCAGGCATGCACTCACCGTCAGCAGGTCGATGCGTCCGACAAGATCGATCAGCCGATCCGACGGCACTGACTCGATCACCGGCAGCGCCATCGGCCGCTCGTCATCACGGCCGAACACGGCGACGCGGGCCCCGGGCAGGATGCCGCCCGGCGACGTCAGGCGTGCGATCAACTCGGCGAACGATTCGCCCCGCCACTGCTTGCCGCGCCAGTTGGCCGTGGGACCGATGGCAAGCACGGGCCCCCCTTCCGGAATAAGCCGGCGCGCCGCGGCACGCCGGGCATCGTCCACCCAGAGCTTCGGCGCCGGCGGATTGTCTTCAGCACTGATAACGCGCGAAAGCGTGCGGATACGATGTCCGCCGTCGCGTGAACGGATCATGCGATAGCGCTTCTTGGCAGCAAGCAGGTACGTGACCGGCGCATTTCTGAGATCGACGAGGATGTCCCAGTACCGGCCGACGGTCTGCGACCACATGTAGGCCCAATGCAGCGAGCCCAGCATCTTGTCCAGCACGATGACGCGTTCCAGGCCGGGCACCGCCTCGAAAAGGGACGACGCCGCCGGACCACAGGCCACCGTCACCTTCACGCCTGGATTCTCTTCGAGAATCCGGGACAGAATGCCCGTGGACAGGATTGCGTCCCCGACCCGCGTGGATGTTACGAAAAGCGCGTGCATGCGTCCCTTTCCCCGATTTCGACCTCTTATAAGGGTGCCCGGCGGCAATGCAAACCCCGGCCCTTGCAAGGCCGGGGGGCCAACCCCCATCTTACACCGAGTAGAGGAAAATCGAGTGTCATGAAACGCATACAATTGACCGATCGCTGTATCATCCGGATCACCGGCGAAGACAGCCGTACTTTTCTGCAGGGCCTGATTTCCAACGACATCAACAAGGCCGACGGCACACAGGGGATTTATGCCGCCCTGTTGACGCCGCAGGGCAAGTACCTGTCCGATTTCTTCATCGTCGCAGATGGCGCCGATCTTTTGATGGATTGCCCGAAGAGCGACGCCGACACGCTGATCAAGAAGCTCACCATGTTCAAGCTGCGTTCCAAGGCGTCGCTGGAAGACATCAGCGCAGACCACGCCGTCTATGCCCTGATCGGCAAGGACGCGGCGGACATGCTCGCCGACGGCGCGCAGACGAGGACGGAAGGCGGCGCGATCCTTTATGCCGACCCGCGCTTGGCGCAAGCCGGGGTACGGGCCATCGCGCCCAGTGACATGAACGCGGCCTCGCTCGGCGGCGACAACGGTTCGGAAGGCGACTATCAGGCGCACCGCATCGCCCTTGGCCTGCCGGAAGCGCCGTTCGACCTCGAAAAGGAAAAATCGGTCCTGCTGGAAAGCGGCTTCGACGAGCTTGCCGGTGTCGACTGGAAAAAGGGCTGCTACATGGGCCAGGAACTGACGGCCCGGACCAAGTACCGCGGCCTGGTCAAGAAACGCCTGTTTCCCGTCACGCTGTCGAAGGCCGGCGCCGAACCGGGCTCGGACATCATGCAGGACGGCAAGGTGGTGGGCGAACTGCGCTCCGTCATGGACGACCGCGGCATCGCCATGTTGCGCCTGAAGGCGCTCGGCGGCGATGACTTGAAAGCGGGTGACATCGGCGTGTTTCCCGCCGTGCCCGAATGGATGGAACTCCCCGAGGGCGACGACGCGGAAGCCTGATTTCAATGGGCAAATGCCGTCCGCCGGGCTAGCCTTGCCCGGTGATCATTCAGATACTCAGACGCGCACCGAAACTACTGGCCCCGGTCGCCCGGATTTACGGTCACCGGCTGGATCAGTGCGGCGCGACCGCGAAGGGCGTGTTCTGGAAAGGCGAGGTCTGGCAACGCCGCCGCTTCGAACGCCTGATCGAAATTTTCGAACCGGACGACATGGCGACGGGCGGCATTACCATCAACGATCTCGGCTGCGGGTACGGCGCGTTTTTCGAATACCTCCGGGACTATCCCGTCCTGAACGGCAGCCGGTATTACGGCTACGATATTTCGCAGGCCATGATCGCCGCCTGCCGCGACCGCATCGTCGACCCGCGGGCGTCGTTTCACCGCAAGATGTGGGCGAGCAAGCCCGCCGAGTACGGTTTTGCATCGGGTACGTACAATCTGCACGGCAAGGCCGACGACGATCAGTGGTGGGAATACGTCGAAGCCAGCCTGCGCCAGCTCTGGCATCGCACCGGCAAGGCACTTGCGTTCAACATGCTGCGCATCGACGAGGACGAACAGTTCGAGGGGCTTTACTACGTCGACCCCGAGAAGGTGCTGCGTTTCTGCCGCAAATACCTGTCGGAAGACGTCGAGATGTTCGACGAGCGGCCGATGCCGGACGTCACGTTCTTCGTCAGGCGGTAAGCGCGGGCGCGGCTACTCGGCGGCGTCGGCGGTCACTTTAGGGGGCTGGATGCCGAACGTCCCGCAGAGGCTGTCGACCAGTTCATCGACGTAGGGTTTCAGCATCTGGATATCGCGCCAGACCCCGCGGTGAAACCTGAGGTCTTCGTTGCTGGTGAACGACCATTCCACGTATTCCGGCTCGCCCGGAAACGTGCGCGGCAGGTTCGCCACAGCGTCCTCGCCGATCATGACGACGACGTCGACGATCGGGCGTTTGGGATCCGCGAACCCGTCCCAGTGTTTGGGCCACAATCCCTCGTTGCCCAGGCCGGCCAGCGTCAGGGCCGAAAGCGCGAACGAATCCGCCTTGTCGGCGGGATCCAGCCCGGCGCTGAAAGCGCGCACGCCCGGCACGAGCTGAGCACGCAATAGCGCTTCTGCTATCAGCGAATGACGCGCATTGTCCGTACAAACGAACAGCACGCTCTTCGTTCCTGTTTGATTTCCAACGGTCTTCATCGGCTTCTCCGATCTTCATCCAGACCGGAATATGAACCGCGAGCCTGACCTGAATATTACAATGCAATATTCATTAGAAAGGTCTAATATACTAATATCGGGCTATTCAGATGCCGTGTGCGCCGCGATCTTCTCGGCCAGCTTGTCGATCTCGTCCATGTCGCCGGGCACCATGTCCCAGTTCATGGTCAGGCCGTCATCAACGATCCGCGGAATGACGTGGAAATGGATGTGAAACACAGACTGCGCGGCGCCCTTGTCGTTGGCCTGCAGGATGTTCATACCGTCCGGCTGCACCTCGTCACGCACCGCGCGCGCGACACGCCCGACGGCGCCCAGCGTCGGGCCGAGCCATTCCTGCGGCGCTTCATAGATATTCGGCGTATGGAACTTGGGCACGATCAGCGCGTGGCCCTTTGCGACCGGATTGATGTCCATGAATGCGAAGGTCTTGTCGTCTTCCCACACCTTGAAGCTGGGAATTTCACCCCGGATGATTTTGCAGAAGATGCATTCGTCGACGAGCGCCATTGCTTAACCCTTCTCAGCCAGTGCCGCCTGTGCCGCCGCGAGTCGCGCGATCGGCACACGGTACGGCGAGCACGACACGTACGTCAGCCCGATCTGATGGCAGAAGTGCACCGACGCCGGATCGCCGCCGTGTTCGCCGCAAATCCCCAGCTTGATGTCCGGACGCGCCTTTTTGCCGCGTTCGATCCCGATCTTCACCAGTTCGCCGACACCGTCGACATCGATGGTCATGAACGGATCACCTTCCATCACGCCCTTGCGGTGGTAGACGTCGAGGAACGGTGCCGCGTCGTCGCGCGAGAAACCGTAGGTCGTCTGCGTCAGATCATTGGTGCCGAACGAGAAGAATTCCGCCGTCTCGGCGATTTCCTCAGCCATCAGGCAGGCGCGCGGCAGTTCGATCATGGTGCCGACCATGTATTCGAAATCTGCGCCGGTTTCCTTCTTGACCGCGTCGGCGGTGGTGTTCACCACGTCGGCCATCATGTCGAGTTCGGACTTCATGCCGACCAGCGGGATCATCACTTCCGGGACCGCCTTGACGCCGTCCTTGCCGACGTTGACCGCGGCCTCGAAGATCGCGCGGGCCTGCATCTCATAGACTTCCGGATACGTGATACCGAGACGGCAGCCGCGGTGCCCCAGCATCGGGTTGGCTTCGTCGAGCTGGTTCTTGCGGATCTTGATGTCCTTCAGCGTCACACCGGCGGCATCGGCCACTTCCTGCAGCTCTTCTTCGGAATGTGGCAGGAACTCGTTCAGCGGCGGGTCGAGCAGGCGGATCGTGATCGGCCGGCCCTCCATGATGCGGAACAGGGTCTCGAAGTCTTCGCGCTGATAGGGCAGCAGCTTGTCGACCGCCTTGCGGCGTTGCTCCTCGGTCGACGACATGATCATCTCACGCATGTGCACGATGCGTTCGGGATCGAAGAACATGTGCTCGGTCCGGGAAAGGCCGATGCCTTCGGCACCGAACTTCTTGGCCGTTTCCGCGTCCAGCGGCGTTTCCGCATTGGCCCGCACGCCCATGGTGCGGAAGGTGTCGACCCATTCCATCAGCTTGCCGAAGTCGCCGGTCAGTTCAGGCAGGATCATGTCGACCGCGCCGTGCATGATCTGGCCGGTGGTGCCGTCCAGCGTGATGATGTCGCCTTCCTTGTAGGTGCGCTCCATGCACGACAGCGTCTTGGAAATCGCATCGACGCGAAGCTCGCCGGCACCGGATACACAGGGCCGGCCCATGCCGCGTGCGACGACGGCGGCGTGGCTGGTCATGCCGCCCCGGGTCGTCAGGATACCCTCGGCGGCGTGCATGCCACCGATGTCTTCCGGCGACGTTTCGGTTCGAACGAGGATGACCGCCTTGCCGTCGGCTTTCCATGCTTCCGCGTCCTCGGCGGTGAACACGACGGCGCCCGTCGCCGCACCCGGCGAGGCGGGTAGGCCACGGCCGACGACTTCCTTGTCGGCGTCCGGGTCCAGCATCGGGTGCAGCAGCTGGTCGATCTGCATCGGGTCGACGCGCATCACGCCTTCGGCCTGGGCAATCAGGCCTTCATCGACCATATCGCAGGCGATCTTGAGCGCCGCGCGCGCGGTACGTTTGCCGGACCGGGTCTGCAGCATCCACAGGCGGTTCTGCTGGATGGTGAACTCCATGTCCTGCATGTCCTTGTAATGCCGTTCCAGCTTCTCGCGGATATCGCACAGCTCGGCGAACGTTTCCGGCATGGCTTCTTCCATGGACGGCAACTCGCCCTTGGCGGCTTCACGCTCGGCCTTAGTCAGGTTCTGCGGCGTCCGGATCCCGGCAACCACGTCCTCGCCCTGGGCATTGATCAGGTACTCGCCGTAAAACGCGTTCTCGCCCGTCGCCGGGTTGCGCGAGAAACAGACACCCGTCGCGCAGTCGTCGCCCATGTTGCCGAAGACCATGGCCTGGACGTTGACCGCCGTGCCCCAGCTCGCCGGGATGTCGTGCAGGCGCCGATACGTCTCGGCGCGCGGGTTCATCCACGAATTGAACACGGCCCCGATGGCGCCCCAGAGCTGCGCCTGGCAGTCCTGCGGAAAGTCCTCGCCGAGGACGTCCTTTACGCGTTCCTTGTACATCGGCACCAACTGTTTCCAGTCGTCCGCCGATAGTTCGGTATCGAGGCGATAACCGCGGTCCACCTTGTAGTTGTCGAGAATTTCCTCGAACTCGCCGTGATCGACGCCAAGCACCACGTCGGAATACATGGTGATGAAGCGGCGGTAGCTGTCGTAGGCAAAGCGCGCATCGCCGGATTCAGTGGCCAGCGATTCGACCGTCTCGTCATTGAGGCCGAGGTTGAGGACGGTATCCATCATGCCCGGCATCGACGCCCTGCCGCCCGATCGGACGGACACCAGCAGCGGCTTGTCGACGGACCCGAAGGTGCGGCCGAGCGCACTCTCGATCTTGCCCAGCGCGTCACCGACCTGGGTCTCGAGATCGCCCGGGTACGATTTACTGTTGTCGTAATAGTGGGTGCAGACCTCGGTCGAGATGGTGAAGCCCGGCGGCACCGGCAGGCCGAGGTTGGACATCTCGGCGAGGTTGGCGCCCTTGCCGCCCAACAGGTTCTTCATATCGGCGCTGCCGTCGGCAGAACCGTCCCCGAATGCGTATACCCACTTGGTCATCGCGTGTCCTCGTTAATCAATAAACCCGTCGTCCTGAACTCGGTTCAGGACCCATAATCCTCGTATCCGTCCCGGTTTGCGCCGTCATGGAGCCCGGCCTGCGCCGGGGTGACGATCTGTTCTATTTACCTTCGATCTTCGAAAAGTCCGCAACGCCATCAAGGGCGGAGCGAATTCCGTTCAACAGCTTGAGCCGGTTGACGCGCAACGCCGCGTCATCGGCGTTGACCGTCACGTCGTCAAAAAACGTGTCGACCGGCTTGCGCAGCCCGGCCAGCGCCTGCATCGCGGCGACGAAGTCCTCGGCCACGAGAGCGTTGTCGATCGCCGGTTTGGCGTGATCGAGCGCATCGGCCAATGCTTTCTCGGCGTCATCCGACAGTAGATCCGGATCGGGCGCGTCGCGGTATTCGGTGGCGTCCTTCTTTTCCTCGGCGCGCAGGATGTTGGCGGCGCGCTTGTAGGCCGTCAGCAGGTTCTCGCCGTCTTCGGTCGCGAGGAACTGCTGCAGCGCCTCGACCCGTTTGATCAGGCGCACGAGGTCGTCCTCACCCCCGAGCGCGAACACCGCGTCGATCAGGTCGTGGCGCACGCCCTGCTCGCGCAGGTGCACCTTGAGGCGGTCGGCGAAGAAGGCCATCAGGTCGTCGGCCGGGTTGTCGCCGGTGCCCAGCGTGCCGTGCGCATCGGCGAAGACCTTGGCGAGCGGCAGACGCAGACCATTTTCAAGCACCAGGCGAATAATCCCCAACGCGGCACGGCGCAGCGCATAGGGGTCTTTCGAGCCCGTCGGCTTTTCGTCGATGGCGAAGAAACCGACCAGCGTATCGATCTTGTCGGCGAGCGCGACGCAGACGCTGACCGGCTGCGTCGGACAGGTATCGTTGGGACCGAGCGGCGAATAGTGCTCGGCAATCGCGTCGGCGACGGACGCATCCTCGCCGTCGTGCTGCGCGTAATAGCGGCCCATGATGCCCTGAAGCTCGGGGAACTCGCCGACCATGCCGGTCGAGAGATCGGCCTTGGCAAGACGTGCCGCGGAACGGACGCGGTCCTTGTCCGCTTCCGGGACGAATGTCGTCAGCAGTGCCGCCAGCGCCTGCATGCGGTCGACCTTTTCGTCCAGCGTGCCAAGCTTGGCGTGGAACACCCGGTCCTTCAGCGCCGGGGCGCGGGACGCGAGGCTCGCGGCGCGGTCCTGATCCCAGAAGAACTTGGCGTCCGACAGCCGCGCGCGCAGCACGCGTTCGTTCCCGGCCACGACCTGCTTGCCGCCGTCGCCGGTTTCCGTGTTGGCGACGACGATGAAGCGGTTGGCGAGCTTGCCGCCCTTGCCCAGCGTCGAGAAATACTTCTGGTGCGCGCGCATGGAGGTCGAGAGCACCTCGTCCGGCAGGTCCATGAACTGATCGTCGATGGTCCCCATCAGGGTAACCGGCCATTCGACGAGGCCCGTGACCTCGTCCAGCAGCCCCTGATCGTCCTTGAGGCTCAGGCCCTCTTTCTCGCAAAGCGCCTTGGCGTCCGCCTCGATCTTGGCGCGGCGCTCCGCCGGGTCGAGCATCACCTTGGCGGCTTCGAGTTTCTTTTTGTAATCCGCGAAGTCCGTGACCGTGATCGCATCGGGCGCCAGGAACCGGTGGCCGACAGTCGTATCCGCCGCCGTCACTTCGCCCAGCTTGGCGGCAACCACGGCGCCACCGAATACACAGATCATCGAATGGACCGGACGCACCCAGCGGCCGGGGTACGTTGCCCAGCGCATGGACTTGGGCCACGGCAGATCAGCCATCGCCTTCGACAGCAGGTCCGGCAGCACGTCCGCCGTCGCCGCACCCTTGGTATCGACCAGCGCGAAGAAGAACGTGCCCTTGGGGGTTTCCCGTTCCTCGATCACGGCACCATCCGGGAGCGAACCCTTGAAGCCGTTGACCGCCTGTTCGGGCGCGTCGACCTTGGGGCCGCGGCGCTCTTCCGACACGTCCGGCTGCTTTTCCGGCAGACCGTCGACGACGAGGGCGAGGCGGCGCGGCGTCACGTACGCGTTTGCCGACGAGAATTCGAGACCGGCGGCCTTGAGGCCGTCCGTCACCAGCCGCTTCAGGTCGGCGGCGGCGCGGGCCTGCATGCGGGCGGGGATTTCCTCGGACAGAATTTCGAGCAGGAGTTCGGGCATCACCCGTCCTCCGGCAGTGCGCCGTGCTGGCGCATCCAGGCTTCCGCGCAGCCCTTGGCCAGCGCCCGGACGCGGCCGATGTAGGCCTGGCGTTCGGTCACGGAAATGACGCCGCGCGCATCCAGCAGGTTGAAGAGGTGCGATGCCTTAAGACACTGGTCATAGGCCGGCAGCACGAGGTCCTTGTTGCCGCCGGCGCCCAGCACCGCCATGCATTCGGCTTCTGCGTCCTCGAAGTGCTTGCGCACCATTTCGGTATTGGCATGTTCGAAGTTGTAGCCGGAGTATTCGACCTCGGCGCGGTGGAACACGTCGCCATATGTTTTGCCGCCCTTCGACTTGTCGATGCCGTCCCAGTCAAGGTCGTAAACGTTCTCGACGCCCTGCACGTACATCGCCAGGCGCTCGAGGCCGTAGGTCAGTTCCACCGGGACCGGGTTGCAGTCATAACCGCCGACCTGCTGGAAGTACGTGAACTGGGTCACTTCCATGCCGTCGCACCAGACTTCCCAGCCGAGGCCCCAGGCGCCCAGCGTCGGGCTTTCCCAGTCGTCCTCGACAAAGCGGATATCGTGCATGTCCGGATCGATGCCGAGCACGCGAAGACTATCGAGGTAAAGCTTTTGCGGATCGGCCGGCGACGGCTTCATCAGCACCTGGTACTGGTAATAGTGCTGCAGCCGGTTCGGGTTCTCGCCGTAGCGCCCGTCGGTCGGACGGCGTGACGGCTGCACGTAGGCGCAGTTCCAGACATCGTCGGCACGGCCCAGGGCCCTGAGCGTGGTCGCCGGGTGGAAGGTGCCCGCGCCCACTTCCATGTCGAACGGCTGCAGGATCACGCAGCCCTGATCCGCCCAGTAGCCTTGCAGCTTCAGGATCAGATTCTGGAAGCAGGTCTCTTTATCCGGTGCGTTCGCCATCGATGGGGTGTTCGGCTCCGTTTCGGTGCGACGCAACATACGGGCCGAGGCCACGGCAATCAAGGCGGAACGCGGCGGTTTTTGGCTTTATTGGGGCTCAGGTTAAGGGGTGGCCGCAGCGGCTCAGGCTCTGCCCTTGCAGTCGGGCTGGCCGCAGGTTTCGCCCGGCTTGCCGGAGAAGTACGTGCCGCACACCGGGCAACGCTGCATATCCTCGACCGGATCGGCCGAACCCTGCGTTTCTTCACGCGCCTTGCGGACCTTTTCGTGACGGTCGCGGTCCTGCACTTCCTGGCGGCGCTGCAGGTATTTGAAGCCCTTCCAGACGCCGACGATGATCAGCGCGAGGATTATCAGCTTGGGGAGTGAAAATCCGAACATGCGTTGTTTTACGGGGCCGGGGGATTCGCGGTCAAGGTTTTCAAAATAACGAACACGTCATCCCGGACGTTAGACGAGCCCGGAAACCACCGGTTTTCGTTGGCGAGGCTTACGATCCGGGACCCATTCCTGCGGCTTGGCGCAGTATCTCAATGGGTCCCGGCTCTCCGCCCCGGCAACGCCGCGGCTTCGGCCGGGATGACGATGATTTGTTCAAAGCTCCAACCTCATCTGCGGGATGAACCGCCCCGGAATCGACCCGGAGGGTGAGCAGCCGACTTCTTCGAACCCAAGGCGTTGATAAAACGGCACGGCGTTCGGATCGGCATCGAGCACGAGGTAATCGAGCCCATGCGCCGCGGCGCGTTCACGCAGCTTCCGCCACAACAGTTTGCCGATACCGTGACCACGCAGTTCCGGTTCGACGAAGAACGAGTGCACCTCGCCCGAACGCGTTGCGCCGTCGACGGTCAGGGATGCGCAGCCGCAAATACCGTCCGCATCGGCGACCCAGTATTCGTTCGCTGCCATCTGATCGGGCGTGACCGTCAGTTCTTCAAGGCAGGCCGCCATGAACGCATCGTCGTAGCCGTTCGACTGTTTCGAGCGCATGGAAAGGTCCGTCAGCAGGTTTGCCTCGTCGACGCGGGCACGGCGGATTTCCGGTGAAGGCATGGCCAGATCCTATAACCGGTATCGGTCCCAGATCATGCGCTCCTCGACCGCGGCGATCAGGCCGTCGGCCCAGATCGACACATCGGCGCCCGCATTCGCCCCGAAACGGCGCGACAGCCAGCCCTTGCGCTTCTTGAACACCGGCATCCGGACCCGTTCGCCGAAACGCTGGCGCAGTTCCTCGCGAAGATCACCGGTCGCATCCGCCAGCCCCAGTTCGACCGCACGCCGGCCGGTCCAGAACGCGCCCGAAAACAGGTCCGGATCGTCCTTGAGCGCCGCTCCGCGCCGGGACCGCACGTAATCCTGAAAGCTTTCGTGCATGTCGCCCTGAATTTCCTTGAGCCGTGCCACGTCGGCTTTCTTTTCCGGCTGGAACGGGTCCATGAAGGATTTCTTGTCGCCGGCCGTGTGCAGACGGCGCGTGACGCCGATCTTCTTGATCGCTTCCGAGAACCCCAGGCTCGACGAAATGACGCCGATGGAGCCGACGATGGAATTATCGTCGACGATGATTTCGTCCGCCGCACAGGCGAGCCAGTAACCGCCCGACGCCGCCACATCCTCGCAAAAGGCGATGACCTTGACGTCGTTTTCGTCCGCCAGCTGGCGGATACGCCTGGCGATCAGCGCCGACTGCACCGGCGAGCCGCCGGGCGAATTGACGACCAGCGCCACCGCGCTTGCTTTCTTGACCTTGAAGGCGCTGTCGAGGATCTCGGCGAGGCTTTCCAGCGTCAGGCCTTTTCGCATCGGCCCCATTTGCCCGATCACGCCCCTGAGCGGCACCACCGGTACCACGGGGGGCCGGTCGCCGGTGACGATCTCTCGAATTTTCGGGGTCACGGTATCGGAAATGAATCCCATCGTTCTGCTCCTTCGATCTGCCCCCTCATTGTCTTATCAAGAAATGGGCAGGGCCTCGGCATTGCGCAACACGGCATCGGCTTCGGGCGTGAAGCCGCCGTCCGCATCGTGGATCACGATCCGGCCCGCCGTTACCTCGCCAAGCGGGGCGCCCTTGGTCGCCTGCACGATCGACCGCTTGACCGGCCGGCCGTCATCGACCGGTTGCAGGTCGAGCTGCCGGATGTTCCCGAACGCATCCCCCAACAGGCCGATGATCTCGGCCACGCGATCATGGCGGTGAATGAGGCTGAGCGTGCCGCCGTCCCTGAGCCGGTCCGCCATGAACCGGACCCATGTTTTCAGATCCGCCGTACTTTCAACACTGGCCAGCGCACGTGCAGGGTCTTTCGGCAACTGGCCGTGGGCCGCATCCAGAAACGGTGGATTGGACATGACGTGATCGAACATCCGAGCCTGCATCGTCTTTTCCGGCGCCCCGATGTCGACCGTCAGGAAATCCACCCGGTTCTCCATCCCGTTCTTGTGCGCCGCCCGCCCGGCAAGCGCGATCAGGTTCGGCTGCACGTCGATCCCCGTCACCGTGACATCGGCAACACGGGCCGCCAGCGCCAGTGCCGCCGCGCCCGTACCGGTCCCGCAGTCCAGCACCTGATCCTTGGGCCGTGCCGGCACCACGGCGGCCAGCAGGATCGGATCGATGGCGGCGCGGAAGCCCGTTTTCGGCTGCAACAGCGTGACGCGCCCGCCCAGGATGGCGTCCTCCGTGACCCGCTCCTCGGCTTCTTCGACGACTGCCCAGGCGCGCCAGTAATCGTCGTCGCCGACCATAACGCGCTGCTGCGCGGTCACGTTCATCGGTTCCAGCACGGATGATGCAAAGGCATCGAGCACCAGTGCCTCGATCCCGTCGGCAGCAAGCTCCGCCTGCAGGTAGGACAGGAAAACCGGGTCGTTAGAGCGGGTGATTTCGCGCATAAAAATCCCGTCGTTCTCAGTTCTTGCCCACCTTAATAGCGGTCCTTATGCTTTGGAACCAAGAACGGCCCAGCGCCGTATCAAGGGAAGCGGCCAACAGGCCGAACGGGTCAACCGGGAGAGGATAGATACGTGGGTGTAGTCGTAAGCCTGGACGGTGAACGCGACAAGCGGCCGTCACTCGATGAACTCCATACGCTGATCGCCGACGATTTGCGGGCGGTGAACGAGGAAATCGTCAACCGCATGCACAGTCCCGTCGGGCTGATCCCGCAGCTGGCATCGCACATCGTCGCGGCCGGCGGCAAGCGGCTCCGGCCGATGCTGACACTGGCGTCCGCGCAGCTCTGCGGTTACGAGGGCGGCAACCGCCATGTGACGCTGGCGACCTGTGTCGAGTTCATCCACACCGCGACCCTGCTGCACGACGATGTCGTCGACGAGAGCGAACTGCGGCGCGGCATGCAGTCCGCCAATGCCCTGTTCGGCAACAAGGCAAGCGTGCTGGTCGGCGACTTCCTGTTCTCGCGCTCGTTCGAACTGATGGTCGAGGACGGCTCGCTCAAGGTACTCAAGATCCTCAGCCGCGCCTCGTCGGTCATCGCCGAGGGCGAAGTCCTCCAGCTGATGACCACCAACGACACGGAAACCGGCGAAACCCAGTACCTGGAAGTCATCAAGTCCAAGACGGCGCAACTGTTTGCCGCCGCCTGCCGCATCGGCGCGGTCGTCGCCGACCGCCCGAACGTGGAGGAAGACGCGCTCGAAGCGTTCGGCATGAACCTCGGCATCGTGTTCCAGCTGATCGACGACGTGCTCGATTACCGGGCCGACCAGACCAAGCTCGGCAAGACCGTCGGCGATGACTTCCGTGAAGGCAAGATCACGCTACCGGTGATCCTCGCGTTCCGCCGCGGCACCGAGGAAGAACGCACATTCTGGCGCCGCTGCCTCGAAGACCTCGACCAGCAGGACGGCGATCTCGAACGCGGCATCGAACTGATGGAAAAGCACAAGGCGCTGACCGACAGCGTCGACCGCGCGCGGCATTACGGCGCCATCGCCCGCGATGCATTGGGAATTTTCGAGGATTGCCCGGAAAAACGCGCCCTGATCAACCTGATCGACTTTTGCATCCAGCGCGCCCACTAGGGCACGGCTCTGGTTTGCGCGCCGTCGTGGCGCGACTGCATCCAGCGCGCCCACTGAGGCACGCCCCGAAGGATCAGGCCTTCTTCACGTCCTCGCCGTCGTAATCGGCGATCCCGGCGTCGATCGCATAGCACGCGAGGCGCACGGATTTCGGGATCTGCACGCTTTTGCCGTCGCGTTCGCCCTTTTCGTAGTACTGGATCATGCGCGGCTTGAGGCCGAGCATCTCCGCGACCTTCTTCTGCGACAGCTTGCGCTCCTTGCGCCACTTTCTGAATTTCTTGCCGTTCATCTCCGCTCGCTCCCCAGAGAGCCTCCGGAACGTCCCAGTCATGCCCAGGTCACTCCCCCTGATTTCGCCCGCCACGATTCATGCCGTAACATAACTGAAATATGCCGGGCAGGGCCATTTTACGCACGAAGTGCGTTTACTCAAGCGTCCTGAAGCATTCCGGGGGCACCGGCAGCCGCCCAATACCCGCCCAGTACCCACCTGATATTTTTTGCGTTTCCGGGGAAGCGGGTTCTTGCTCTTGGGCAAGTGCGGGTCTATAAAGCGCGCCGACCCGGACGGAGTGTAGCTCAGCCTGGTAGAGCACTGTCTTCGGGAGGCAGGGGCCGGAGGTTCGAATCCTCTCACTCCGACCAAAAATCAAGGGCTTAGGCGATCTCGCCTAAGCCCTTGTTTCGTTTTGGTGTAGTAAAAACCACAGTTTTACTGCACCACACACAACATATTGATACAAAAGTGTTTTTTCGTCTCCGGACGCTGTCCCGTGTAGAACAGTGCCCGGCCGCATCACATCGCAACGGCGCCTCACACCCGAATCAGTTCAAGGTTTCTTGTTTTTCTTCGCAAGCATCGGGAAAAAGGATCGTTGCGGTTTGAGCTTCAACACATCCTCGGCACGTATTGATGTCCCTTTCCTACGGACTCCGCCATGCCGCGTCACTGCTTGAACCTCAGAGCTTTCAATTATTGCTGCATGTATATCGTCTGAGTGAGCTGGCGTGCCGTTGTAAACTTGCCGATAGAAATCAGAGAGCGGCATCTCACTCCCGCTATCAGTTACAAACCGCGGTATATCGTAGATGAGCTCTTCGGTCGCAGCCTTTCGATCTTCCTCTCCGAAGAGATAAAGCGCATTCGCATCATTGTCTGGGTTGTAAGCAAGCATATTCAATCCGGAGCGCCCAAAGTGCGCCTGCATATTTTTGTTTCGGTGCAGAACGTCATTGAAAACCTGACGAGCTCGAAATGACCTGTTGGCCATATGCAAAAGCCAATATCGCCATCCATTTGGATTGTGAATTGAAAACGGGCTTACAAAGCCGGCGAACTTGCTGAACGTCTCAAATACAATTCGTTCGGCCAGTCCCAGCCATTCCTCCCGATTCAATGGTCCGTTTAACACCGCCAATTCTTCCTTGCCGACGCCATAACGGATCAACTTACTTGGGTCCGATTTTTGTAGAAATGCGATCAATGACTGAATCGCAAAAGTGAAGAAAATTTCTGCTGACGGATACGAAGACACGATCTTCTTCACCGTATCAACCTCAACCAAGCTGTGCCCACATTGGTCTAAATTGAAAACGACATTCGTATATTTTTCAGAGTTCAGAATTTTCTCTATCTCTATGAACGCTTTCTCAAACGGGCTGGTCAGAAATTTGACTTGGAGGTTTATATTTTGGTTCGTTTCTTTGATCCGGGCGACGAGCGGGGAAACATTCTCCCTGAGAATGTTGATAACCTCCGGATCGAAGTCGTTTACGATCAACAAACATTGGAAGCTGACAGGGGGTAAACCTTGATCGATCCGCGAAAGATTCACAGTGGAATTCGCTCGAACAAGTTCTTCGATGAAAATTAGCGGCGATCCAGGAGACCCACATTGATACCGACCACCACCTGCAAAACCGTCAATGATAGCGAGACGGAACAGGGACTGCTGCGGCCTTCTACAACGCACCAAAAGGTAGTCATAGAAGTACTCTCCAATGATCTTATGCTTTCTGCGTGAATGATCTTCTAATACAGCGCCGTTTTTCCAATCGTAGGCTTTCTGTACCAATTTCTATCTCAATCACATTGCCAAAGTCGTGCCGTGCGGCATCTCATCCCATGTTCGGCCACGATATTTGCGCCCATTCGCCTTCTTTGACCGCCGCTTGTTATCCGCTCCCCAAGTACCCCACTGCTTGAAGAAGAATGCCGTCCCATGCCGCTTACAAAGCTTATGGATTTCGTCAATCCATTCCTCACAAATCGGTCGAGCATTGTGTCCACTCTCACCGCCGACGATTGCCCAATGGACCCCATTTAAATCAATGGACCCAACGGAACCGATCAAGGGTTCGAATGAGATAAACCGGACGGCAGCAGGAGTTGACCTCAATGCCTCTGCTCGATGCGAAACTTCCTTGTCTTCAATGCTGGTACCTAGCCAGATGTTCTTCAGAACATCAGTAACGTTATTGGAAACAAACTCTGCCATACGTTCCGGGCGCTTGGTCAATATTTGATAATTGTGATGCGGCGTTGCCCGCATTACGTCCCAGACCTTACCAATGAATTCATCACTAACCCCTTCATGAAAGAGGTCACTCATCGAATTGACAAAAATTTTCCGCGGCTTCTTCCACGACAGCGGGACTTCAAGCGCCTCTTTGCTCTCTCGAACCTCCCCGTTCCACACCGTACGCTTGCCGCTTTTGCGGGTTAATCCAGAGTATTTCGCAACCCCCATCGCCTCAAGGCGGCGTGCTAACTGCATCGCATAACAATTGCTGCACCCCGCGGTAACGATGCTACATCCAGATACAGGATTCCACGTCGCATCCGTCCATTCAATTTGGCTAGTACTCATGCTTCCCTCATCTGATCGAAGCGATACTTTGCAATATTCGATATGCTTCGAGCCCAGGTCAGATAAAAGACATTACGTCAGGGTCAAACGTGCACTCGAAGTATAAAAGTTTGCTTAACCAAGGCCATCAACCATCAGGTGTCGTTTTGGTTATGCTTCCCATGCGACAAACCGCGAACACTTGCGTCAGACAGCATTACAATGCTTTGGAATACAACAGAAATTAGGTGTTCCGCAAAATTCGGGAGGCAGGGGCCGGTGGTTCGAATCCACTCACTCCGACCAATAAAAACCCTCGGCGCAAGCCGGGGGTTTTTTGTTTCCAGCCGAAAAATTTCCCCTCCCCCGCAATCTCATATACCCTGCCCGGTAACCGGCGCTGGTGACGCCGGACAGGGAGTGAACGATGAAGCGCGTGACGCTGACCTTCGACAACGGGCCGGAACCGGACATCACCCACGGGGTGCTGGACGAACTGGGCGCGCGCGGCATCGGGGCGGTGTTCTTCGTCATCGGCCGCAAGCTGGACACCGAGGCCGGCCTCGAGGCCGCCAGCCGGGCCCACGCCGAGGGCCACATCATCGGCAATCACACCTGGTCGCACACGACGCCCCTGGGCGAGATCTTCGGCGACCCGGCCATCGCCGAGAACGAGATCGGCCGCACCCAGGAGGCGATCGGCGCCTGCGCGCACGCCGACAAGCTGTTCCGCCCGTTCGGTGGCGGCGGCGCGATCTCGGAACGGCTGCTGAACAAGCGGTGCTTCGACTATCTCAAGGACGACGGCTATTCGTGCGTGCTTTGGAACAATGTTCCCGGCGACTGGAAAGACCCTGACGGCTGGGTCGAAACGGCGCTTGAAACCCTCGCCGATCAGGACTGGTCGGTGATCGTGATCCACGGCATGGACACCGGCGCGATGGCGCACCTCGCCCGGTTCCTGGACGAACTGGACGGCATCGGCGTCGAGTACCGCCAGGACTTCCCCGACGACTGCATGCCCATGGTCCGGGGCGAGGTCGTCCGCGACATGACCGCCTTCGTCAGCGATCACATTTAAAACTCTTCATTATACATTTTTTGAATGTGATACCGGTTCATGCCTGTTACACTCCCGGCATGGATACACACAGTGATATCAAAACCGACGTCGAGAGTTTTTTCGACCCGGACACCTTCACTCTGACCCACCTCGTCACCGATCCCGCGAGCGGGAAGTGCGCGCTGATCGACTCGGTGCTCGATTTCGATCCGAAGTCCGGCCGCACCTCGACGAAATCCGCCGACAAGGCGCTGGCACGAATTGACGCGCGCGGGCTGACGCTCGAATGGGTATTGGAAACCCACGTCCATGCCGATCACCTGACCGCCGGCAGCTACATCCGCGAAAAGACAGGTGCGCCGATCGGCATCGGCGCCAATGTCCGCACCGTTCAGGACGTCTTCACCGGCGTCTTCAACCTGCCCGGCGTCGCCACCGACGGCAGCCAGTTCGACCACCTGTTTGCCGATGGCGAGGCAATTTCCATCGGCGGGCTGACGGGATACGCGATGTATACGCCGGGGCACACGCCGGCCTGCGCGACCTACGTGTTCGGCGATGCGGCGTTCATCGGCGATACCCTGTTCGCCCCCGATTACGGCAGTGCGCGCTGCGATTTCCCGGGCGGCGACGGCGAGGTTCTTTACAACTCGATCCAGAAGATCCTCGCCCTGCCGGATGCGACGCGGCTGTTCCTGTGCCACGATTACCAGCCGGGCGGGCGTGAGCTGATGATCAGCAATACCGTCGCCGAGCAGCGCCAGCAGAACGTGCACCTGACGACATGCAAGGATGCGGCGGCCTACGCGAAAATGCGCGCCGACAAGGACGCGACGCTTTCCATGCCGGTGCTGATCCTGCCGTCCGTTCAGGTCAACATCCGGGCCGGCAAGCTGCCCGAGCCCGAAGACAACGGGACGCGATATCTGAAGCTGCCGCTCGATCTGCTGTAGCGCACACCGCCAATGCTGGAAGCCGGACCCGGCCCGTGCTATCGATGGGCCAATCCGGTGCGGCTGAGACCGCGCCGAAAGCGACAGCGGAGGACCAATGCGCAACGCCGTCATCGGCCTGATCATCGGGATCGTCGCCGGGATCGTGCTCGGCACCACGGTCATAGCACCGCGCCTGGCGCAGAACGTGAAAAAGGAAATCGGCCTAACCGTCGCCGAGCCCCCCGTTTCCGACGATTCCGAGACAAGCACATCGCAGCCGGTTCCCGAAAAAGCGCCCGACGGCCCCGCGCCGGACCGCATCAACATGGCAAGCGGCTTTGCCGAGGGGCTTGTCGGGCACGGCAGCCTCGCCAAGCGGCTGGAACGCAACGTTTGGCGCATTTCCGACGGCGCGCTTGAAGTCCGGTTCCACCCGCCGGGTGCGCTGGTAAAGGACGCGGAAGCACTCGATGCCGTAACATCCGGCGCGATCGACGCCTTTTTCACCGACATGGACGTGCTGGCGGCGCGCGACCCGGCGATGACACTGCTGGCGGGCCCGCCGTTCGGCGCTTCGGTCGCCGGTTATCTCGGCTGGATGTCGTCGGGCGGCGGACGCGAGCGCATGCTTGAGCGTCTGGAGGAAATGAAGCTGGGCGGCGTGGTCTGCGGGATCATCCCGCATGCGGCGGGCGGCTGGTTCAAAACGCCCCTCAAAACCGCGGAAGACCTGAAGGGCAAGCGCATCCGCGCCACCGGCATCCAGGCCGATCTGTACCGCACGCTCGGCGCCGACGTGGTTGATTTCTCGTACGCGGAAACCCTGATCGCGATGGAATCCGGCCTCTTGGACGGTGCCCAGCTGTCGGCGCCGCATGTCGACCTGGCGCTCGGTGCGGCACGTGAGGGCTGGACCTATTACGTGCCCGGCTGGCGCACGCCGGCCCGGGTGTTCGTACTGGTGATGCACAAGGACAAGTGGGCGGGCCTGAGCGAAGTACGCCGCTCGCAGCTTTCCACGGCCTGCGGCGACAACATCCGCCACGCCATCGCCGAGGGCGAGGCGCTACAGTTCAATGCGCTGAAGGACATCATCAAGGCCGGCGCCGACGTCAGCCCCTGGCCGACCGAGGTAACCGAGGCAATGCGCAGGACGTGGGACGAGATGGCGGCGGAAAAGCAGAAATCGAGCCGCCCCTATTCGCGCATCCAGAAATCCTGGCGGCAGTTCATCAAGGGTCAGTCGATCTGGGAAGAGCTGGCGCGCCCTCAGTGAAGCCCCTGATTCCGCTGGAAACCCGGTGAATCCCGGTCATACCCGGTAACTAGATTCGTCTTGCAAGCCGTACCGGGCTAAATTACATCAACATCGACGCCGTTTTTGACGTGATCGTTTGGGGCGATCCGCCGTTTAATTTCGAGAACACCCAGAATCACGGAGCAATCATGAGCTTGTACACGGAATATTTGGCCGAGATCGAAGAACGCAAAAAACAGGATCTGCACCCCAAACCGATCGAAGACGGGGCGCTCGTCGAGGAACTGATCGCCCAGATCAAGGACACCGGCAACGAGCACCGGGAAGATTCACTGAAGTTCTTCATTTACAACACCCTGCCGGGCACCACGAGTGCGGCAGGCGTGAAAGCGGCGTTCCTGAAGGAAATCATCCTCGGCCAGGCCGACGTCAAGGAGATCACGCCGGAATTCGCGTTCGAGCTTCTGTCGCACATGAAAGGCGGCCCGTCCGTTAAAGTGCTGATCGACCTGGCACTGGGCGACGATGCCGGTATCGCCGCGGAGGCCGCCGACGTCCTGAAAACGCAGGTCTTCCTGTACGAAGCGGATACCGACCGGCTGGAAGCGGCATACAAGGCCGGCAACGCCATCGCCAAGGATATCCTGCAGAGCTATGCCGACGCCGAATTCTTTACCAAGCTGCCGGACGTTCCGGAAAAAATCGATGTCGTGACGTACGTCGCAGCGGAAGGCGATATCTCCACCGACCTGATGTCCCCGGGCGCTGAAGCGCATTCCCGCGCCGACCGGGAACTGCACGGCAAGAGCTTCATCTCGGAAAAGGCCCAGAAGGAAATCGAGGCCCTTAAACTCCAGCACCCCGGCAAGCGCCTGATGATGGTCGCCGAGAAAGGCACCATGGGCGTCGGGTCGTCGCGCATGTCCGGGATCAACAACGTCGCGCTCTGGATGGGTGAACAGGCCAGCCCTTACGTGCCGTTCGTCAACATGGCGCCGATCGTCGCAGGCACCAACGGCATTTCGCCGATCTTCCAGACCACCGTGGGCGTTACCGGCGGTATCGGCGTCGACCTCAAGAACTGGGTCAAGAAAGTCGACGCAGACGGCAAGACCATCATCAACAACGATGGCAGCCCGGTGTTGGAAGAAAAATACTCCGTCGCGACCGGCACCCCGCTGAGCATCAATACGAAGACCAAGAAACTCTGCAACGAAGACGGCACCGAAGAACTGGCCGACGTCTCGAAAGCCTTCTCGCCGCAATCGATGGAATACATGAAAGCCGGTGGCTCCTATGCCATCGACTTCGGCAAGAAACTGCAGATCTTCGCCGCCGAAACACTCGGCGTGGAGCCGAAACAGGTCTTCGCCCCCGCCAAGGTGGTCAGCCACCCGGGTCAGGGCCTGACCGCGGTCGAGAAAATCTTCAACAGAAATGCCGTGGGCGTGCCGGAAGGCACCGTGCTGCACGCCGGTTCCGACGCGCTGGTGAAGGTCAACATCGTCGGCTCGCAGGATACGACCGGCCCGATGACCGTGCAGGAACTGGAAGCCATGGCGGCCACCGTCATTTCCCCGGTGCTGGACGGCGCATACCAGTCCGGTTGCCACACGGCGTCCGTGTGGGACAAGAAGGCGCAGGCCAACACGCCGAAGCTGATGGCCTTCATGAACAAGTTCGGCTGCGTCACCGGGCGCGATCCGAAGGGCGTCTATCCGCCGATGACGGACGTCATCCACAAAGTCCTGAACGACATCACCGTCGACGACCGGGCCATCATTATCGGCGGCGACTCGCACACGCGGATGTCCAAGGGCGTTGCCTTCGGCGCCGACTCGGGCACCGTCGCGCTGGCGCTGGCCACGGGCCAGGCGAGCATCTCGGTCCCTGAATCCGTGAAGGTCACCTTCAAGGGCCATATGGCCGATCACATGGATTTCCGCGACGTTGTCCACGCCACCCAGGCGCAGATGCTGGCGCAATTTGATGGTGAGAACGTCTTCCAGGGCCGCATCATCGAAGTGCACATCGGCACGCTGCTGGCCGACCAGGCCTTCACCTTCACCGACTGGACGGCGGAAATGAAGGCCAAGGCGTCGATCTGCATTTCCAACGATGAAACGCTGATCGAATCCCTCGAAATCGCGAAGTCCCGTATCCAGGTCATGATCGACAAGGGTATGGAAATCGAATCCGGGATGCTGCAGGGGCTGATCGACAAGGCCGACAAGCGCATCGCCGAAATTAAATCCGGCGAGGCCCCGGCCCTCAAGCCGGACGACAACGCCAAGTACTTCGCCGAAGTCGTCGTCGATCTCGACCAGATCAACGAGCCGATGATCGCCGACCCCGACGTCAACAACATCGACGTCGCGAAACGCTACACGCACGATACCATCCGCCCGATTTCGTATTACGGCGGCGACAAGAAAGTCGACCTCGGCTTCGTCGGGTCGTGCATGGTGCACAAGGGCGACCTGAACATCGTCGCGCAGATGTTCCGCAACCTTGAAAAGGCGAACGGCAAGATCGAGTTCCACGCGCCGCTGGTCGTTGCACCGCCGACCTACAACATCGTCGACGAGCTGAAGGCCGAAGGCGACTGGGAGATCCTACAGAAATACGCGGGCTTCGAGTTCGACGATTCCCATCCCAAGACCGAGGCGCGGACGAAGTACGAGAACACCCTTTATCTGGAACGCCCGGGCTGCAACCTCTGCATGGGTAACCAGGAAAAAGCGGAGAAAGGCGATACCGTCATGGCGACATCGACCCGCCTGTTCCAGGGACGGGTCGTGGCCGATTCGGACGAGAAGAAGGGCGAGTCCCTGCTGGCGTCGACACCCGTTGTCGTGCTCTCGACCATCCTTGGCCGCACGCCGAGCATCGAGGAGTACAAGACCGCGGTGAACGGCATCAACCTGACCAAGTTCGCGCCGCCCAGGGCCTGAGTGCCGGGCGGATCAAGCTGGATCCAAACGAAAACGAGCCCGGACCTGCCGGGCTCGTTTTTTGTTGGTCAATGTACCTGATCAGGCGTGGGCGGGATCGCCCCCAGCCGCTTTCAGGCGGCGGCGCTGCAGCGTCACGACGACGAACAACAACAGCAGGGCCGGAATATAGAACCACTGCTTGTCGGGGCGGTCGGCTTCCTGCTCGACGCTGACGACCTCCCAGTCGAAATCGAGCTTCTGGCGTTCCGCCGGGCTGCCGAACTGCACGTTGTCGATGATCATCTTGCCCTCGTCCTCGCGCAGCTCGAGGCCGGCCTTCATCAGGCGGTCCTCGCCGGAACCTGTTTCACCCATGTTGAGCATCACCGTCTTGTCGACGGCGGCGCCTTCGAGGGTTTCGCCCTTCACGCGGATGCGGAGCTGACCGTTTTCAGGCAGTTCGGACGCGACGTCGTAGATCTGCGTCGCCGGCGTCGAGACCAGCGGCGGATAGATCTGGTCCATCCAGTAGCCGGGCCGGAACAGGGTGAACGCGATCAGCAACAGCGCGACCGTTTCCCAGATCCGGCTTCTGACGATAAAGAAGCCCTGTGTCGCCGCGGCGAATAAAAGCATCGCTATTATCGCCGTGACGATGGTGATGACGAGGTGCACCCAGCTTTCGATCCCGATCATCAGCAGTTCCGTGTTGAAGATAAACAGGAACGGCAGGATCGCGGTCCGGATGTCGTAGAGGAACCCCTGTACGCCAGTCCTGATCGGATCGCCGCCTGAAATCGCCGAGGCGGCAAACGCGGCCATGGCGACGGGCGGCGTATCGTCGGCAAGGATGCCGAAGTAGAACACGAACATATGCACCGCGACCAGCGGCACGATCAGCCCCTGCTCCGCACCGACGGTGACGATCACCGGTGCCATCAGCGACGACACGACAATGTAGTTGGCCGTTGTCGGCAGCCCCATGCCAAGGATCAGGCTGAGGATCGCGGTCAGGATCAGCATCAGCAGCACGTAACCGCCGGACAGGTACTCGACCACTTCGGCGAACAGCGCGCCGACACCGGTCAGCGTCAGCGTACCGACGACGATCCCGGCGACCGCGGTCGCGACACCGATGCCGATCATGTTGCGGGCACCGGCGACAAGCCCTTCGAGCCCGTCGATGACACCCTGGCGCATGTAATCCATCATCGCGCCGCCCTCGGCACGGAAGATCGATTTCAGCCAGTTCTGCGTCACCAGGATGACCAGCATCAGGATCGACGCCCAGAATGCGGACAGGCTCGGCGACAGGCGCTCAACCACGAGACACCAGATCAGCACGACCACCGGCAGCAGGTAATAAAGCCCGGCGCGGATCGTCGGTTTCGGGTCCGGCAGTTCGTTGATCTCGAACGTCGTCTCCAGTTCCGGCACCTTGGTCGCGTACCAGACGAGCCCGACGTAAGCGATCGCGATCATGACGCAGACGGCATAAAGGGTCGCGTCACCGAAGACGTCCTTGGTCCAGCCGAGACCGTAGTAAAGGCCTGCGCTCAGCGCCGCGAGGCCCACGAAGGTCCCGCCGAAGCCCATGATCTGACCGACGAACGTCGGCACGTGGCGGCGCGGCAACCCCTTGAGGTTGGCCTTGAGCGCTTCGAGGTGAACGATATAGACCAGCGCGATATAGGAAATCATCGCCGGCAGGAAGGCGTGCTTGATGACCTCGACATACGAAATCCCGACGTATTCGACCATCAGGAACGCAACCGCGCCCATGACCGGCGGCGTCAGCTGACCGTTGGTGGAAGACGCCACTTCGACGGCGCCCGCCTTCTCGGCCGTGAAGCCGACCTTTTTCATCAGCGGGATCGTAAACGTCCCTGTCGTCACCACGTTGGCAATGGCGGACCCGGAAACAAGACCGGTCAGCGCCGACGAGACGACGGCCGCCTTGGCCGGGCCGCCGCGCATGTGGCCCATCAAGGCGAACGCGACGCGGATGAAGTAGTTCCCCGCGCCCGCTTTTTCGAGCAGCGAGCCAAACAACACGAACAGGAACACGAGCCCGGTCGACACGCCCAGCGCGACACCGAACATGCCTTCTGTCGTCAGGTAATAGTGCGACATCGCCTTGGCGGTCGATGCGCCCTTCCAACTGATCATGTCGGGCGCCATGTCGCCGAAGAAGGTGTAGAGCAGGAACACCGCGGCAACGATCATGAGCGGGGGCCCGAGGGCACGCCGCGTCGCTTCGAGAACGAGGATCAGGCCGACCCATGAGACCACCAGGTCGGTCGTCGTCGGCAGGCCCGGCCGCTCGGCCAGCTGGTTATAAAACAGGAACAGGTAACCGGCGGCGAAAGCGCCGACCAGCGACGCGATCCAGTCCTGGATCGGGATGTAATTGCGGGGCGAGCTTTTGAACGTCGGATACGCGGTGAAGGCAAGAAACACCGCGAACGCCAGGTGGATCGAACGCGCCTCGGTCGAATTGAACAGGCCGATGTTGAAGATGTAGGGCAGCGGCGACGCGTACCAGAGCTGGAACAAGGACCACGCCAACGGCACGCCCCAAAGAACCTTTGCCGGGATACCCTCAGGACTACGCCCACCGGTATCCGAGTCGGCGATCATTTCCTGGAGCTTGTCCTGGTCCGGCGTGAAATCCTTACTTTGCTCGCTCATTCGGTCCCCCTGCGCTTAACGACCTTATTATTGATGCAAATACCAGGTCTTCGAATGACCTCGTCGATAAATCGATAAACCAATACGGAAAACGAAAAACCGGGGGAGAAAATATCTCCCCCGGCTCCCGTCGGCTTACATCCAGCCGCGTTCTTTGTAGTACTTCATCGCACCACCGTGAATCGGTGCGGAAAGCGCGTCCTTGATCATCTCGGATTCTTTGAGGTGACCGAACGCCGGGTGCAGCTTCTTGAACTGATCGAAGTTGTCGAAGACCGCTTTCACGACGTAGTAGACCGTGTCGTCGGCAGCCTTCGTCGAGCTGACGAAGGTGGCACCGACACCGAACGTCGTAATGTCGTCCGGGTTGCCGTTGTACATCCCGCCCGGAATGGTCGCATAGCGATAGAACGGGTTGTCGGCGACGAGCTTGGCGATGGCCGCGTTGTCGGTATGCGCGAAAACGACGTCACACGTGGTCGCCGCTTCCTTGTTCAGCGCCGACGGGTTACCGACGAGCCAGAAGAACGCGTCGATCTTGTTGTCGCACAGCGCCGACGGGGTTTCCGACGACTTCATCTGCGCCGCCAGTTTCAGGTCGTCATTGGTTTTACCCATGGCGCCCCACATGACGTTCCAGGTCGCTTCCGTACCGGAACCCGGGTTACCGATGTTGACGCGCTTGCCGACCAAATCGTCGACGGTCTTGATGCCGCTGTCCTTGCGGGCAACGATCGAAACCGGCTCGGCGTGAACCGAGAACACCGCGCGGAGTTCCTTGAACGGGCCCTGGTCTTCGAACTTGGAGGTCCCGTTATAGGCGTGATACTGCCAGTCGGACTGGGCGACGCCCATGTCCAGCTCGCCAGCGCGAATGGTGTTGATGTTGTACACCGAACCACCGGTCGATTCCGCCGAACAGCGGATGCCGTGTTCCTTGCGCGTCTTGTTCACGAGACGGCAGATCGACTGACCCGTCGGGTAGTACACGCCCGTCACACCACCGGTACCGATGGTGATGAACTTCTGCGCCGCTTCGGCTGTGCCGACAGCGAACGTAAGGCCGATAACGGCAGCGCTCACCGCCAGAGTTTTCTTGAAGTGCATATGACTCCTCCTTGAGATTTTGATCTAGTTAAGCTCTCCAAATCACTTAAGGCACCGTCGGCAGAAATCCCTCCCTTGCCGTCAATGCCAAATGACGGACGGCCCAATAGACCGACCTTGAAACAGCCGGGCGAAATCCCCGGCCATCCGTTCGTCGCTTGTCCCAGCAAGAGGATTGGCCAACGAGCGAATTCCATGAAAACCAGTATTGTCGAAGGGACGCAAAAACAGGCCGGGCGCATGGCCGGACGTCGCATCTACCTCTGTGTTTAGTCTCCCTGACGCGGTCATTTTGTTCCCGTCCGTCATTATTGAGAAAAAGTGTAGCATAGCACCGTTCCGGTGCAAGACAGGGGTTCCCGGCAAGAATTACCTTTTTTAATCAATGCCCTATCTCGGCAAGCGAGGTCTCTACCGCGTGCCCCAGCTTGTCCACGAGCTCGTCCAGTTGTGCATCCGTGATAATGAACGGCGGCGCGATCAGGATGTGATCGCCGCGCACGCCGTCCGCCGTCGCCCCGCCCGGATAGCAGATCAGGCCGGCCTCGAACGCATGTTTCTTGATCCTCGCGTGCAGCTTGTGCGCCGGATCGAACGTCTCTTTGGTCGCCCGGTCCTTGACCAGTTCGACGCCCTGAAACAGGCCACGTCCGCGGATATCGCCGACGTGCGCGTGATTGCCGAAGCGCTCATGCAGCTTGTTGACCAGCGCGTTCCCCTGGTTCCTGACGGCTTCCAGCAGGTTGTGGCTTTCGATCTTTTTCTGCACCGCCAGCGCGCCGGCACAGGCCGTCGGATGGCCCATATAAGTATGCCCGTGTTGGAACGCGCCCGAGCCCTGGATGAAGGCATCATAGATCTTGTCGGTGACCATGGTCGCGCCGATCGGCTGATACCCGGCGCCCAGTCCCTTGGCGATACAGACAATGTCCGGCACGACGCCGTCCTGCTCGCACGCGAACAGCGTCCCGGTCCGGCCCATGCCGCTCATCACCTCGTCGAGAATCATGACAACGCCGTGCTTGTCGCAGATTTCGCGGATGCGTTTGTAATAGCCCTTCACCGGCGGGATCACGCCGGCCGTCGCCCCGCCCACCGTTTCGGCAATGAACGCCGACACGTTCGCGGCGCCAAGGCGTTCGATCTCGGCTTCCAGTTCGTTCGCCACGCGCAGCCCGTATTCCTCGTCGCTTTCGTCGTCCTGCTTGTCCCGGTAGGCATAGCACGGCGCGATCAGCGATGTTTCCACCAGCAACGGCGCATACGGCTCGCGCCGCCACACGTTGCCGCCGACGGCAAGCGCGCCCAGCGTGTTGCCGTGATAGCTCTGGCGCCGGGCGATGTAGCGTGCGCGCTTGGGCTCGCCGCGCTCCAGGTGGTATTGCCGCGCCATCTTGAGCGCCGCTTCAACGGCTTCCGAGCCGCCGGAAACGAAATAGACCGCCCGCATACCGGCGTTTTCGTCTTTCGGGCCGCGCTCGACCAGAAAATCCGCCAGTTCCTCGGCCGGGCCCGACGTAAAGAAGCCCGTATGCGCGAACGCGATTTCGTCCAGTTGTCCCTTTATGGCCGCGATAACGTCCGGATCGGAATGGCCGAGACACGACACCGCCGCGCCGCCGGATCCGTCCAGATAGCGTTTTCCATCGCTGTCGACGACATAAATGCCGTCACCTTTAACCGCTTTCGGCAACGCCGATTTCGGCGCCCGGTGAAATACATGAGTTTCGGATGACATAGACAGGGCCTCCCAACCCGGCGTACGCATTCTGAAGCTCACCATGTTTGACAGGGCCTTGCAACTCCACATCCGACACTCGGCGATTGCAGACCGACCACCCCGTGCTAGGATGCCGCAACATCACTGGAGGCATGAATGGACCTTAAAGAGCACATCCGGGGCGTCCCCGATTTCCCGAAACCGGGCATTCTTTTTTACGATATTTCCACATTGTTGGCGCATCCGGATGCATGGCAGGTCGCACTCGGCCGCTTGGCGCGGATCGTTTCCAAGCATCAACCGGACATTCTGGCCGGCATCGAATCCCGCGGGTTCCTGGTCGCGGCGCCGCTCGCCGCCAAGCTCGGCCTCGGGTTCTGCATGGTCAGAAAACCGGGCAAGCTGCCGGGCGACGTGATCAGCCACGAATACGAGCTCGAATACGGTTCCGACTCGATCCAGATTCAGTCCGACGCCGTGGCGCCGGGCCAGCGCGTCGTCGTGCTGGACGACCTGCTGGCGACGGGCGGTACGCTCGGTGCGTCGCTGGCACTGTTCGACAAGGTCGGTGCCAAGGTCGTCGGCGCGGCGTGCATCATTGAACTGACGTTTCTCGGCGGACGCGATAAGATCGGCGTGCCGTTCGACGCGCTTATTCAATACGATGACTGATAGATATGCCTGACACAGCAACCTGGGATGTTCTCGACCGCCGCGCCATCGACGACCTTGTCGGTGACGGCGGCGCCGAGCGCGTTCTGGGCGCGCTGATGAGCGACACGCCGTCACCCGAGGACAGGGCCCGGCAGATGGCCGCGCTGGCCGTTGCGGGCGACGTTTCCGGCCTCAAGGCGGAAACCCACGCCTTTCAGACATGGGCGGAAAAACACGGCCTCAAGCGGCTGGGCAATATGCTGGTCGAACTCGACCGCGTCCTGGCATTGCCGGCGCGCGGTCAGGCGATCCTGCAGGCGCAGGCGCTAACCCGCATGATCGAGCGCACGCTCGATGACGATATCAAGGCTTTCAAACGCGCCGTGACGTCCGGCTGAATGTCAGGCGTCGGTCACCAGCTTCATCGCTTTCTTGATCACCGTCGGCAGCGCGTGACCCGTAAAATCGGCCGGCCGCGCCCAGAACCCGTCGGCATTGGCGCGGGACCGGGACTTGCCGACAAGCAGCCGGATCGTCAGGCGGAAATGGGTGAACACGTGCACGGCTTCGCCGTCGGCCGGCTGCCAGTCGAGGTCGAGCGGCTGATGCGCCGAAATTTCCGACGCATCCGGCCAGTCCCCCTCGCGCCACGGTGTCGACGGCAGTTCCGTCATGCCGCCCAGCAGACCCTGTTCCGGCCGCTTCCGGAGCAGCACCTCGCCCTTCGGGTTCTCCACCCAAAACATCACGCACGTGCGCTCGGGGCGCGCTTTCTTCTCGGCCCGCGCCGGCAACCGTTCCGGGGCACCCGCCGCCCGGGCATCGCAAAAGTCGGCCAGCGGACACAGCAGGCACTTCGGTGACTTGGGCGTACATACGGTGGCGCCGAGATCCATCATCGCCTGCGCGAAGTCGCCGGGCCGGTGATCGCTGGCAAATGTGGATGCCTTCTCGGCGATCTCGGCCTTGCCCGCGGGTAACGGCGTTTCGATGTTGAAAAGCCTGGCCGTCACCCGCTCGATATTGCCGTCGACCGGCATCGCGGCACGCTCGAAAGCGATGGCGGCAATCGCATTGGCAGTATAGGGCCCGATTCCCGGCAGCGCCTTGAGACCGTCGACGGTGTCCGGGAACCGGCCGCCGTAATCCTCGGCAACGGCGCGCGCACACTTGTGCAGGTTCCGCGCCCGCGCGTAATAGCCAAGCCCCTGCCACGCCACCAGCACCTCGTCCAGGTCCGCCGCCGCCAGCGCCGCCACATCGGGCCAGCGCGCCATAAATTCGCCAAAATAGCCGCCGACCGTTGCCACGGTGGTCTGCTGCAGCATGATTTCCGATAGCCAGACCTTGTAAGGATCGGGCGTTTCGCCTGGCCCAGCGCGCCACGGCAGGTCGCGGCGGTGCGCGTCGTACCAGTCGAGGAGTGCCGTGCGGATATGATCGGTGTCAGTCATGCCACTTAATTACATGTCGGTTGTGTGCACCCCGGATGCGTGCCGGCAGAGTACACAAGATCGCGAGGCCGGCCGCAATCTCTTGCCCCGCAGGGTACACGACCGTACCATCCGCCCCATATACGTCATGAGCGTCCAGCGGCGCCACTGACATCAGGACATCGGACCCGGCATGGCATATTCCCCGACGAATTCAGGTTACGAGACGGCGCGGCGCGCACGCAGCCAGCCGCTCAGCCGCGTGGTGTCCGGCCTGACCCGCAAGGCGCTGGACAAACGCGGCTTCGTGGATGCCGCCATCGTCAACGAATGGCAATCCATCGCCGGCGAGCTGATCGGTGCGCACAGCCTGCCCGACCGCATCCGCTTTCCGCGCGACCGCTCGCAGCCGGGCACGCTTTATCTCGTGCTTGAAAACGGCGCACTGGCGACGGAGGTGATTCACTTCCAGCCGATCCTGCTGGAGCGTATCAACCGGTTCTTCGGGTTCCGTGCCGTCGGCGATATCAAGATCATCCACGGTCCGCTGCCCAAGCGCGGCACTCAGAAGCGCCCGCCGCTGCCGGCGATCCGCCCGGAACGGCGCCAGGAAATTGAACAGAGCCTTGCCAGTGTCGGCGACGAGGAACTCCGGGACGCGTTGACGCGCCTGGGCGAACACGTCGCCCGCCGCCGCCAAAGCGACACGTAATGGCCGATACCAGATTAGTCCTAAGAATGGAGACCCCCTCATGCTGATTTCCCGCCGTTTGTTCTCGGTTCTCGGCCTCGCCGCCGCCGCAGCCCTTGCATTCCCGTTGACGGCCACCGCCAAGATCGTCGACACCGAAGCGGCCCTGACCGAGCTTGTCATCGGCAAGGCGGACGCGCCCGTCGAAGTGATCGAGTATGCATCTCTCGCCTGCCCGGCGTGCCTGCATTTCCATGAAAACATCTATCCGGAACTCAAGACGGAGTTCATCGACACCGGCAAGGTGAAGTTCATCTACCGCGACTTCCCGACCAACACGCCGGCGCTCGCCGCCGCCATGATCGCGCGCTGCGCGGGACCGAGCCGCCACGAAGGCATGGTCGACATCTTTTTCGACACGCAGAGCCAGTGGGGCCGCGCCGAGAACCCGCTGCAGGCTCTGACCATGGTCGCCCGAATGGCCGGCCTTGGCCCCAATGATGTCGATCAGTGCCTCAAGAATTCGGACCTGATGAACGGCATCAACACGCAGGCCCAGAAGGCGAACGAAGAAAAGGGCGTCAAGGCGACGCCGACGCTGTTCGTCAACGGCGAAGAGGTCGAAAACGCGCTGGAACCCGGCGTCATGAAGAAAGCCATCGAGAAGGCGCTTAAGGGCACCTGATCGCCATGACCCGAGCCCCTCTTCCGCGGGGAGAGGGGCCTCAGGCCGTTAACTTATCCCCAGAATTGCTGCCGATTTGATTCGACTCGGGCGCCGGACCGCTCTTATAGTCCCACCATATATTGTGTAAATATGACAAAAAGACGCCATATTTACATAAAATGGGGTATAGTCAGGGTCTTAGGCTGAACACTTGAGGCCCCGCCGGCCAGGTTTTGGGAGCTATAACGAGCGTGCTGCACTTTAAGAAGTTGCGCCTGAGCGGTTTCAAATCCTTCGTCGAACCGACGACGCTGGAGATTGACGCCGGCCTGACAGGGGTTGTAGGCCCCAACGGCTGCGGCAAGTCGAACCTTGTCGAGGCGCTGAAGTGGGTGATGGGCGAAACGTCGGCCAAGCAGATGCGCGGCGGCGAAATGGACGACGTCATCTTCTCCGGCACCGATCGCCGCCCGCCCAGAAACGTGGCCGAAGTGGTGCTGACCCTCGATAACGCCATGAAGGGCGCGCCGGTCCAGTTCGGCGAAGGCGACGACCTCGAGATCGCGCGCCGGATCGAGCGCGAGAAAGGCTCCCTTTACAAGATCAATGGCGCCGACGTGCGTGCGCGCGACGTGCAGCTGCTGTTCGCCGATCAGGCCACCGGGTCGCGCTCCACCGCGCTGGTCAGCCAGGGCAAGATCGGCGCCGTTATCGCCGCCAAGCCGACGGAACGCCGCCTTCTTCTGGAAGAAGCCGCCGGCATCCGCGGCCTGCATTCGCGCCGGCACGAGGCCGAACTGCGGCTTAAGGGCGCGGAAACCAACCTGGAGCGCCTCGACGACATTCTTGTGACGCTGGAAACGCAGATGAACGGCCTCAAGAAACAGGCCCGCCAGGCGACCCGTTACCGCAATCTGTCGGATCTGATCCGCACCGCCGAAGCGACGCTGTTCTATTTGCGCTGGACCACGGCGGAAAGTGATCTCGAGCAGTACCGCATGCGCCTTTCCGAGGTCGAAGCCGAGGTCAACCGGCTCGGCGTCATCGTCGGTGAAGCCGGCACGGAACAGGCCGAGGCCGCGGCCGATATCCCGGCGCTTCGCGATACCGAAGCCGCCGCGGCGGCTGCCCTGCAGCGGCTCATGATCGCGCGCGACGGGCTCGACGAGGAAGAACAGCGGATCGAGGCCCAGGCCAACGACACGCGCAGCCGGATCGAGGAAACGATTGCCGACACCACGCGCGAACAGTCGCTGATCTCCGATGCCGAGGCCGCGCACACGCGCCTTGCCGAAGAACAGGCCGGTATCGTCGCGGCGCGCGAAGGCGAGGAGGAAAACCGCGCCAAGGCGCAGGAAGACCTGTCGGCCGCCGGTGCCGCCGTCGAAGCGCATGAGGGCGAGCTTTCCGGTCTGACCCAGCGCGTCGCCGATACCGAAGCGCGGCGCGGATCGCTGGAACGCCGGCTGGAAGAACTGACCAACCGCCAGACCCGTCTGACCGGGCGGCTCGAGGAACTGGGCGCCGAGCGCGCCCGGCTCGAGGCAGATGCCCCCGAGGCGGAAGCCATGGCCGACGCGGAAAGCGACGTTGCGAGGACGCAGGGTGCGGTCGCCGATGCGCAGGCCGTGCTTGAAAGCGCCGAGGAAGCCCATCAGCAGGCGGAAGCCGAACGCGAACAGCTGCGCGCGAGCCTGAACGAGGCGCGCGATGCGGCGACCAAGTTGCAGGCAGAACGCGAGGCCCTCACCAAGCTGCTGGATACCGGCGATCCGGACATGTTCCCGCCACTGATCGACGCGGTTTCCGTCGAACCCGGGTTCGAGGTCGCGCTCGGCACCGCGCTCGGCGACGAAATCGAGGCGCCGATCGACGAGGCCGCCGCCATTCACTGGCGCGCCCTGCCGCCGATTGCCGATGCCCCGGCGCTGCCTGCCGGAGCCACGCCGCTCAGCCAGTGGGTACAGGCGCCGCCCGCGCTGGCCCGCCGTCTCGCACAAATCGGCGTTGTCGATTCCGTCGATGCGGCTCGCAATCTGATCCATCAGCTTCGCCCCGGCCAGCGGCTCGTCACCCGCGACGGCGCGCTGGTGCGCTGGGACGGCTACACCGTCGGCACCGGCGCCACCACGTCCGCCGCGCGCCGGCTGGAACAGCGCAACCGGCTGCGCGAGGTCGAGGAACAGGCAACCGGCGCCAACCAGCGTCTTGCCGCGGCCGACGCCGCGTTTGAGCGTGCCCGGGAAGCGGTCGAGGCCCGCAATCAGGCCGTACAGGCCGCGCGTGACGGGCTGCGCCACGCCGAAAGCGCGCTTTCCGAATCCCGCGACGTGCTCGCCGCGATCAAGGAAAAGATGGCCGCGCACGGCTCCAAGCTGGCGGCCATCGGCGATCAGATCACGAGCGTCGAAAGCGACCTCGGCGAAGTGAACGGCCAGGTCGAGGAAGGGAAGCGCGAGTTGACCGCCCTGCCCAGCGTCGATGACGACCGCGCCCGGATCGAAACGCTCCGTGAAGAACTGAACGAACGCCGCTCGCACCTGATGGAATGCCGCGCGCGGCATGACGAGATCGAACGCATGGCGCGCGAGCGCGCGCAGCGGCTCGACGCCATTGCCCGCGAAACGCAGAGCTGGGGCGACCGCAAGGAGGCGTCCGCAGCCCGGCTCGAGGAGTTGACCGCGCGGCGCGCCGAACTTGAAACGGTGCGCGAAGAACTGGCGCAGAAGCCGGCGGCGCTCAACGAAAAGCGCCAGGCGCTGCTGAGCGAGATCGAGACCGCCGAACAGAACCGCCGTGATGCCGCCGATAAGCTGCAGATCGCGGAGACCCGTCTCGCCGAGGCCGACAAGCGGCTGCGCACCGTCGAAGCCGACATGGCCCGCGCCCGCGAAAACCGCGTCCGTGCCGAGGGCAGCGTCGAACAGGCCTTGCAGACCTGCCACGCCATCGCCGAACGGGTCGACGACCGGCTCGAATGCCGGCCCGACCAGTTGTTCGAGATCGCCGGGCTCGACCCGGAAAAACCGCTGCCGGAGCTGGAAGCGACCGAGCGCAAGGTCGAACGCCTGCAGCGCGAACGCGAGACCATGGGGCCTGTGAACCTGCGCGCCGAACAGGAAATGCGCGAGCTGGAAGAACAGATCGAAACCCTCAACGTCGAGCGCGAAGACCTGATCAAGGCCATCGACAAGCTGCGCCGCGGCATCTCGGAACTGAACCGAGAAGGCCGTCAGCGCCTGCTGCAGTCGTTCGAGGAAGTGAACACCCACTTCCAGGAACTGTTCCAGAAGCTGTTCGGCGGCGGTCATGCGCACCTTGAACTGACCGAGGCCGACGATCCGCTGGATGCGGGCCTCGAAATCATGGCGTCGCCGCCGGGTAAAAAACTGCAGAACCTGACCCTGCTGTCGGGCGGGGAGCAGGCACTGACCGCGCTCTCGCTGCTGTTCGCGGTGTTCCTGACGAACCCGTCGCCGATCTGCGTGCTCGACGAGGTCGACGCGCCGCTCGATGACGCCAACGTCGACCGCTTCTGCGCCATGCTGGAGCACATGTCGAAGCAGGAAAGCACGCGCTTCCTCGTCATCACGCACCACCGCATGACGATGGCCCGCATGGACCGTCTTTATGGTGTCACCATGTCGGAGCGCGGCGTGTCGCAGCTGGTCTCCGTCGACCTGCAGCAGGCCGAGGAAATCCGCGAGTCGGCTTAAATGCCCCCTCACCTGTCCTCTCCCCCACTTTCGTAGGGGAGAGGGACCCACGCATGAAAACCGGGATTCTCTTATCCCTCCCCCCCTCCAAGGGGGAGAGGTTAGGTGAGGGGGTGAAGTGGCGAATCTCGCACCCGCGAAAACAGGGCTTGCGGGGCCGGGTTATTTTGCTACAACACCCCCGGACTTAAGGACGGGAAACGGGGTGGCATAGTCCATTTTTTGAGGCGGCAGGCTGCCTCGGGGGACACCAGATGGCATCCGACGATAACACCGGCCGCGGGCCCCATGGAGACCGTGAGGGAGACCTCGACAGTTTCGGGCAAAGGCTTAAAAAAGCCCGGGAAACCGAGGAATCCAGGCGCCTGTGGAAAAAGCAGCTAAATAGGCCGCCGAAGACGGCTCTAGGGCTTGCTTTTCGGGTGTCTGTCGAGTTAGTTTCCGCCGTGGCCGTGGGGCTGGCTATTGGCTGGGCCCTCGACGAGTGGCTGGGTACGCGTCCTTGGGTCATGGTGGCGTTCATCGTTTTGGGGTTCGCCGCCGGTGTCATGAACGTTTATCGCATGGCCTCTGGTATGACGAATACCATGGGCTATAGAGAAAAAGACGACGCGTCCGGATCTGAAGCGTCCGGGACGCCCGAGGAAGGGAAAGATCGAGGTGGCTGAGGGACAATCCCCGCTCGCACAGTTCGAGATTAAGACGCTCGTGGACATCAATGTCGCGGGCATCGACGCATCCTTTACCAATTCATCGCTGTTCATGGTGCTGACGGTTGCGACCGTCACCCTGTTCCTGGTCGGCGGCATGCGTAAAAGCGCGCTGATACCGGGGCGCTGGCAATCGATGGCGGAGCTCAGTTACGTCTTCATTGCCAACATGCTGAAAGACACGGTGGGTAGCGAAGGCCGCCCGTACTTCCCGTTCGTCTTCACGATTTTCATGTTCGTGCTGGTCGGCAACATGTGGGGCATGATGCCCTACTCGTTCACCTTCACGAGCCACATCGCCGTCACCTTTGCGATGGCATTCTTCATTTTCGTCGGCGTGACCCTGATCGCCATTGCCAAGCACAAGCTGCACTTCCTGGCCTTCTTCATGCCGCCGGGTGTGCCGATGTACATGGCGCCGCTGCTGGTCCCGATCGAAATCATTTCCTACCTGTCGCGCCCGATTAGCCTGAGCGTCCGGCTGTTCGCCAACATGCTGGCCGGTCACACGCTGCTGAAGGTGTTCGCCGGCTTCATCATCTCGCTCGGCATTGCCGCGGGCTGGCTGCCGTTCGTGTTTGTCGTCGCGCTGACGGGCCTCGAATTCGTGATCGCCTTCCTGCAGGCGTTCGTGTTCACCATTCTGACGTGTCTCTATCTCAACGATGCGCTGCATCTGCACTGAGCCACGCAGATATTCCTGATTAACTGTTGAACTAAACCTAGAAAGGATCTGACCCATGGAACTTGAAGCTGCAAAGCTCCTCGGTGCCGGCCTCGCCGTTATCGGCGTCATCGGTTCCGGTATCGGTATCGGTAACATCTTTGCTTCGTTCATCCAGGCCGTTGGCCGCAACCCGTCCGCTCAGGGCGCGGTGTTCCCGATGACGATGCTGGGCTTCGCGCTCGTCGAAGCCATCGCGCTCTTCGCGCTGGTTATCGCACTGGTCATTCTGTTCGGTTGATTTCCGGGGGACGTTCACGTCCCCCGCGGAATCCGCCGCTTGAAGCGGGGATGTCATGCCTCAACTAGACGTCACCACATTTGCACCGCAGCTGGTCTGGCTCGCGATCACGTTCGCCGCGATGTTCATCATCATGTGGAAAATCGCGGTGCCGAAGATCTCCGACGCGCTGGAAACCCGGCAGATGCGGCTGGAAGACAATCTGAAGAAGGCCGAGGACCTGCAACGCGAAGCGGAAGCAACTCTTGCTTCGTATGAAAAGGCCCTCGCCGACGCACGTGCCCAGGCGCACGACGACATTCAGAAGATCCAGCAGCAGCTCCAGGAAGCCGCCGCCAAGGAAGAAGCCGAACTCTCGGACAAACTCGATGCCCGTATCGCCGAAAGCGAGAAGGCCATCGCCGCCGAGGTGGAGAAAGCGATGGAGAGCGTCCGTGACGTCGCCGTCGATGTCGCCGCCGACGCGATCGAGAAACTGACCGGCGAAGCGCCTGCGGGCGGCAAGGTTGAGGGCGCTGTCGACAGCGTTCTCAAATCCTGAGGGAGGACGATATGTTTAACGATCCGACTTTCTGGACCGCCGTCGCCGTCGTCCTCTTCGTCATCCTGATCGCCAAGCCGGTCTCAAAAATGGCGACCAAGGCGCTCGACGAACGTGCCGACAAGATCAAGGCGGAGCTGGACGAAGCCGAGCGCCTGCGCAACGAAGCACAGGACCTTCTGGCCCAGTACCAGCGCAAACAGCGTGACGCCGCTAACGAGGCGGAAGCCATCATCCAGCACGCCAAGGAAGAAGCCGAACGCATGGACCGTGAAGGTCGCGAACGGCTCAAGGCTTCGCTGGAACGCCGTGAAAAGCTTGCCATGGACCGGATCCAGATGGCCGAGCAGCACGCCATCGAACGGGTCCGCGCCCGCGCCGTGGACGTCGCTATCGCCGCCACCGGCCAGATGCTGGCCGACAGCCTGAGCGCCGACAAGGCCGATGCGCTGATCGACGATGCAATCAATCAACTGCCGGGCCGCCTGCATTAAAGCGAATCCGATACGGTTATGAAAAGGGAGGCCCTTCGGCCTCCCTTTTTTTATGCCGCCTTTCCCGAACGCGACGTCGGCCCTTCTCTTCGGGTTTCACGCCGCGTATAAGTAGCTATGGATTTTCTTCGCATCCTTGGCACGGCAATCCTGATCGCGGCGGCTTCGGCTTCCGGCGAAGCATGGGCGCAGTCTCCGTTCAATGGCGAGGTCCTGGTCGCACCTGCACCACCGAACTGGACCGGCGGCACACCCGAGAAAACCGACACAGGCATTCGCCGCGAATGGCGGCGCGGCTTCGCCACCGAGAACGGCGTCGTTGAACGCGTCGTCATCACGCGCAGCGAGAACGCGAAGGACCGCGTGGCGCAGTTGGCGGCCCGCGACCTTGCCAAGGCGATGACCGCCGGCTGCGCCAAACCGACGGTGTCCGAAATCAAACGCGACAAGGCACAGATCGGCACCACCGCGTCGTTCACCGCGCAATGCAGGTCCGTTAAGGACACGCCTGCAGATACCGCCCTGTTCGCCATGGGCAAGGTGTACATCGGGGATTTTTATACCTTCTCCGTGCGGCGTATCTGGCTCGGTCGCAAGGACGATCCCGGCAGCCCGTCAAACTCGCCGCGTACCGGCGAGCAGTGGGCCGTATACTTTTCGCGCATTTCGGTCTGCAATACGCTGACCAGTCCCTGCGATCCGGCTCAGGCCGAAATCGTCCATGCCGACCCGCGGTTCAAAACGATGCGCGCCCTGCCCGTTTCGGCAAAACCCGTCGTATCGGCGGCGGACGCCCTCAAAGTCGGCCGCAAACTGGGCGATCTCACCGGCCGTGCCGAAGCCTGCGGGGAGGATGTGGAGCCCCTGACGAGCAAGATCGAGCGCATGTTCGCGCACGTGACCTCGAACGATCAGGATTCGTCCAAGGCCGTGCGCGCATTCGCCACCGCGCGCGACAAGGGCATGAAAGCCCAGGATGCCAAGAGCAAGGAATCCTGCGGTGAAGTGCTGCGCACCTTCCGCCAGCATCCGAGCCGCGTCGGCGCGTTCTACCGCTACATCGAACAGTTTCTCTAGGACGGTCATGTCAGACAGTATCAAGATCATCGAAGCAACCGGTGCGCCCGCGGATATGGGCCGCCAGATCGGCGCCGCCGTCGCCGCCTCCTTCAACGAGGCGGTCATGCTCAACCATGAGTTCCGGCAAACGCAGAAACTGTTCGCCGGCAGCGACTACCTGAAGGCGCTCCGAGATGCCGCCGCGGCCCATTATCCGCGCCACATGGCCGAACTGGAAGGCATGGCGGAAAGCATCGGCACCGACGCGGAAACGCTGTTTCTATGGAATTGCCGGGGCGACCTCCGGTTTCCGCCCGAAACCGCACAGGCACGTCTGGACGCCATGCACGATGCCTGTACGACCGTCATTTCAGCCGGCGACTTCGAGGCAGGTGTACCCGCCGTTATCGCCCACAACGAAGACGGTTCCGGCGATTTCATGATGCACCGCTATTGGCTCAGGGCACGGCCCGATGACGCCCCTGCGTTCGAGAGCTATCTCTATCCCGGGATGCTTGCGGGGCACAGCGTCGCCGTCACCGACGCCGGCCTCGTACAGACGATCAACAATATCCGCGCCGATGACCTTAAGCCGGGCATTCCGCGCCATTTCATCTGCCGGGCCGTTCTTGAAGCCGAGAACATTCCGGACGTCATTGGACATCTGCGCCGGCCGGACCGGGCATCCGGTTTTCACCATGCCATCGGGATGATGGGAGTAGAACAACCGATGTCGATCGAGGCACCGGCATCCGCCAGCGTGATCCGCACCGTGGACACGGCAGCCGGACATGCCAATCATCTGCTCGACGATCACTTCGCCTCCATGGCGCAGACGGTGACGGCGTCATCGGACTTCCGCCAGCACGCCGTCGACGAATACCTTGCGGCGGGCGGCGACCCGAAACACGCGGAACGGATTCTCTTCCAGCGTGGCGACGACGGTGGCGAAAGCGTCCTGCGCCGCCCCGGCGACGGTGGCGACGATTACGGCTGTACGCTGGTGACGGCGGTATTCCGCATCCATGCCGAGCGTGTCGACTGGACCGTGCATGCGGCGCCGGAGGAAACCGACGCCATCACCGGCACGTTCGCCTGAAACCGCACACACGGGACCGCCTGCAAAAGATTGCAGCCAGCCCGTATGTTGCTTGGAATTAAGGAACTGTCCGTTTTCCCGGGTCCTCCGCCCCCAAAGGGCCCGGTTGGCGGGATCAGTTGGTGTTGTAGACCTTCAGAAGCTGAAGGAAGTTCGTCTTAACGTCGTCGTCCGCAATGCGGTCGAGTTCTTTCGCGAGCTGAAGCGCGCGACGCGAGATTTTTTCGTCGTCCGCTTTCTCGTCACCAAGCCCTTCGAAGAAGAAGCTTACCGGCACGTCCAGTATTCCACACATATCCCATAGGCGGCTCGAACCGATACGGTTGGTGCCTTTCTCGTACTTCTGAACCTGCTGGAAGCTGATACCGAGACGTTCGCCTAGTTGGGTTTGCGTGAGGCCACGCATGATGCGCACCTCTCTTAGTCTATGACCGACATGAACGTCAGTGGGATGGGGCATTTTTTTATTCCTCCTAAGGAGATCGTCGTCCTGATTTACCATACCGTTATAACAAATTCAGGAATGTGACGGCACGCACAATTCCTTATAACCGGCTATTCTGAAAGCACAAGTGCTATAAAAGTTGCATTTGCGGGCCGCCGCCATCAAGGATTTGCATCCATTCCTCTTCGGTGATGACCGTGACTTTTAGTTCCTCGGCTTTCTTGCGTTTCGAGCCGGCGCCGGGCCCCGCAATAACGAGGTCCGTTTTCTTGGAGACGGAACCGGCGACCTTAGCGCCCAGTGCCTCGGCACGGGCCTTCGCTTCGCTGCGACTCATGGACTCCAAGTTACCGGTAAAGACTAGGATTTTACCGCTAATCGTGGAATCAGTAATTACCGCAGCTTCATAGTCCTCTATGTCCAGCTCGGCCTCGAGCTCCTGCAGAACCGTCAGGTTATGGTCCTCCTGGAAGAAGCCGCGAAGGTCGTCCGCCATTGACGGACCGATCCCGTCGATATCGACAAGCTCCGCGTACGCCTCCGACGTGTCGTCGCCGGCGGCAATCATCGCCTGACGCCAGTTTTCCAGGCTGCCGTAACGGCTCGCGAGCAGGCGCGCCGTCGCCTGCCCGACCTGGCGAATACCCAGTGCATAGATAAATCGTGCCAATTCTATGGCACGCCGGTCCTCGATCGCGGCCAGCAGGTTCTCCGCCGACTTTTCACCCCAGCCCTCGCGCCCCGCGATCTCGTCCCGTTTGTCGCGGAGCCGGAAAATATCGGCCGGTTGCTCGATGATCTTGTCCTGCCAGAAGGCTTCGATGTGTTTGCCCCCGAACCCCTCGATGTCGAACGCGTCCCTGGAAACGAAATGTTTCAGCCGCTCGACCGCCTGCGCCGGACAGATCAGCCCGCCGGTACACCGCCACGCCGCCTGGCCCTCTTCGCGGACGGCGAGGCTGCCACATTCCGGGCAGGTATCGGGCATCTCAAATGGCGGCGGCGGGGGCGACGGCCGCGCAGAAAGATCAACCTCCAGCACCTGTGGGATAACGTCGCCCGCGCGCTGGATCAGCACCCGGTCGCCGGGCCGGATGTCCTTCTCCCGGATATAGTCCTCGTTGTGCAGCGTCGCCCGCTGAACGACGACACCGCCGACGGTGATCGGCTCCAGATGAGCGACGGGGGTCAGCGTCCCGGTACGGCCGACCTGAATGCCGATATCCTGAACCAGCGTCGTCGCCTTTTCGGCCGGGAACTTATGGGCCGTCGCCCAGCGCGGCGCGCGGCTGACGAAGCCAAGGCGCTGCTGCCAATCGAGCCGATTGACCTTATAGACGACGCCGTCGATGTCGTAGTCCAGCGACGCCCGATCCACACCGAGTTTTTCGTAGAGCGCCATCGTCTCATCGAAGGACTTGCACACCGTTGCATACGGGTTGACCGGAAAATCCCAGGTTTTGAGCCGTTCATAGAACGTCCACTGATCGGGCCAGTCGATGTCGCCGCCGTATCCCTGCCCGTTGACGCCGCTGACGTAGCCCCAAGCATAGAGAAATACCTTCAGCGGCCGGGACGCGGTGACGCCTGCATCCTTCTGGCGCAGCGATCCCGCAGCCGCGTTGCGCGGGTTGGCAAAGACCTTGCCGCCGGCTTCATCCTGACGCTCGTTGAGGGCGAGGAAATCAGCTTTGGACATGTAGACTTCGCCGCGCACCTCGATCTCGGCAGGCGCCCCTTCGATGGTGTCCGGGATTTCCGGCAGGGTGCGCAGATTCGCCGTCACATCCTCGCCTTCCCGTCCGTCGCCACGGGTCGCACCACGCACGAACTTGCCGTTTTCATAGCGCAACGACACGGATAGGCCGTCGATTTTGGGCTCTGCGACAATCTCGACCGGCTCATCCGCACCGAGGCTCAGGAAGCGCCGGATTCGGTCGTAGAACTCGGCCACATCCTCCGATGAAAAGGCATTGCCGAGGGACAGCATCGGCGGGTTGTGCTGCACCTTGCCGAAACCTGCCGCGACCGCCGCGCCGACCCGTTTCGACGGACTGTCATCGCGCACCAGATCCGGGAACCGGGCCTCGATCGCTTCATTGCGTTTGCGGAGCGCATCGTAATCAGCATCGGAGACGCTCGGCGCGTCTTCCTGGTAATAGGCAGCATCATGCGCGGCGATTTCGGCGGCCAGCGCGGCAAGCTCATCGTAGGCATCGTGTTTCAGAAGCTTGTCGACCGGGATATCCCGCAGCGCATTCCTGTCCTCGCTCACGCAGCGGCCCCTTTCAACAGGCTGTCGGCGGCCGCGCGTGCTTCGCTGGTGACCGTCTCGCCGGACAGCATCCGCGCGATCTCCTCGCGCCGGTCTTCGCCGTCAAGCGGCACCACCTCGGTCCGCATGCCGTCACCTTCGGCACCCTTGCGCACGTAAAGATGGCGGCTTCCCTTGGCCGCGACCTGGGGCGAATGGGTCACGACGAAAATCTGCGCGGCCGTGCCCAAACGCTGCAAACGTTCGCCGACCGCCGCCGCGACGGCGCCACCGATACCGGCATCGACCTCGTCGAACACCAGCACCGGAACCGGATCGGCCTCGGCCAGAACGACCTTAAGCGCCAGCATGAACCGCGCCAGCTCGCCGCCCGACGCAATCTTGTTCAACGGTCCGGGCTCGCTGCCGGGGTTCGTCGCGACGCTGAACGCCACCCGGTCCACACCATGCGCCGACCACTTGTCCTCGCCGGCCGGCGTCACGCCGGTTTCGAAACGTGCCTGGCCGAGTTTCAGCGGCGCAAGTTCCTCGGCCATCGCCGCATCCAGTGTCTTCGCGGCCTTGGTACGGGCGGCAGTCAGTTTCGCGGCCGCATCCTCGTAGCCTTTCCTTGCTTTCGCCAGCTCCGCGGTCAGGCGCTTGACGGTCTCGCCGCCGGCATCCACATCGGCGAGGTCCGCCGCCAGCTTCGCCTGGACGCCGGCCAGCGCGTCCACCTCGCACCCGTGCTTGCGGGCCAGCGCGCGCAGCGCAAACAGCCGCTCCTCGGCCTCTTCCAGTGCCTTGGGATCGATATCGAGGTCCGCCTGCGCACGTTCAAGAAAGCCGCCCGCATCGGCAGCCTCGCTGACGGCGCGCTGCAGCGCCCCCAGGGTATCGTCCAGCAGCCCGCCTGCTTTTTCAGCCACCCGCTCGATCTCAGCCAGCGCGCGCGCCAGGGTCTCCTCCGCCCCGCCATCGCCACCGATCGCCTCGGCGGCGTGGGTTATGGCATCGGAAATCTGCTCGCCGTGCTGAAGCATGCGGCGCTGTTCGGAGAGTGCCGTTTCCTCGCCGGCAACGGGGGCGATCTTTTCCAGCTCGGCGACCGCATGGCGCAGGAAATCCTCGTTTTCGCGCGCCAGCCGGGCCGCTTCCTCGGCGGCGGACAAAGACGCCTGCATGTCCCGGAAACTCGCGTACGCGCGGGCCACGTCCGACAGCAGGTCGTCGTAGCCGCCATAGGCATCAAGCAAAGCACGGTGCCCCGCCGGATCCAGCAGGCGCTGCGTTTCGAACTGACCGTGGATTTCCACCAGGTATTCGCCCACCCGTTTCAGCAGGCCGACGCTCACGGGCTGATCGTTGACGAAGGATTTCGTACGGCCGTCCTGCCCCAGCACGCGGCGCAGGATCAACACGTCGTCCGATGCATCGATCCCCCCCTCTTCAAGTTCGGTACGGAGCGGATGATTAGCCGGCACGTCGAAAACGGCGCTGACGGACGCCTGGTCGGCCCCCTTCCGCAGCAGGCGCGCCTCGGCACGGTAACCCAGCGCGAGGCCGAGCGCGTCGAGGACGATGGACTTGCCGGCACCGGTTTCCCCGGTCAGGACGGCAAGTCCCGGCGCGAACTCGAGGTCGAGTTTGTCGATGAGCACCACATTTCGGATCGAAAGCCGGGTCAGCATGGTTGTCGGCCTCCCGGACGGATCGGCGTCAACTCTCTCACCAAATCTTGTACCAGGGCGTCTCTTCGGTTTCGGATACGGGCTTGCCCTCAAACAGTTGGTACGAATCCGAATACCATTCGCTGCCCGGGAAATTGTGACCGAGCACGGACGCAGTCTTACGGGCTTCACTGGTCACGCCGAGCGCGAGGTAGGCCTCCGTCAGCCGGTGCAGCGCTTCCGGCACGTGCGTCGTGGTCTCGAATTTTTCGACCACCGTGCGGAACCGGTTGATCGCCGCCAGATAGTGCTTCTGGGTCAGGTAATACCGCCCGATTTCCATTTCCTTGCCAGCGAGGTGGTCATACGTCAGATCGACCTTGATCTTGGCGTCCCGTGCGTATTCGGAATCCGGAAAACGCTTGATGACTTCGTTCAGTGAATTGAGAGCCAGCTCGGTCATCTTCTGATCCCGGGCGACGTCGGAAATCTGTTCGTAGTAGCAGAGCGCCTTCAGATAGTAGGCATAAGCGACGTCCCGGTTCGCCGGGTGCAGCTGCGTGAACCGGTCGAGCGCGATGATGGCGTCGTCGTAGCGGTTGGACTGGTAGTAGGAATAGGCCGCCATGAGCTGCGCCTTGGTCGCCCAGATCGAATACGGATGCTGGCGCTCGACCTCGTCGAACTCTTTGGCCGCGTCCCGGTAATACTCGTCCTGCATCCGGTTCATGGCGGAATTGTAGATTTCCGAGACCGGGCGCTCGACGTACTCCGGTTCTTCGTCGGATGTGCAGGCAGCCGTCGAAACCGCCAGCAGTATTGTCGCGGTAAGAACCTTCAGGGTGCGGTTAACGCGTACCATCGGAGTGCCGTTCCCGTCATGAACAAGGGCTTTAAACGTCCTGGAGTATATCATGCAGCCCCCAAGAAACCGCAAGGGCTGAGACACGCCGGATGGCAGTGATTTTACGTCGAATTTGCGGAAAACGGCGTCCGGGAACGCCTTGGGAAGTCAGACGGCGGCCGCGACACGCTCGGCTTCAAGCCCGCCGTCGACGGCATCGTTAACCGCGTCACCGCGGAGCACGCCCCACTCCCAAGCGGATTCGTCGGCGAGCAACGCACGCACAAGCTTGTTGTTGGCGGCATGGCCGGAGCAGACCCCTTCGAAGCGACCGATAAGCGGTGCGCCCGCGAGGTACAGATCGCCAATCGCGTCCAGCGCCTTGTGACGAACGAACTCGTCGTCGAAACGAAGACCGTCTTCGTTCATGACGCCCTCGTGGCCGACGACGATCGCGTTGTCGAGCGAGCCGCCCTTGGCGAGACCCGCTTCCCAAAGCGCTTCGACTTCGTGCAGGAAACCGAACGTGCGCGCCTTGGCCAGTTCCTTGCGGAAGGCACCGTTGACGACCTTCAGGCTCATTTCCTGGCGGTTGACCACCTGGCTGTCGAAGTCGATTTCAATATCGATGATCTGCGTATCGGCCGGCGAGATCGCGACATGGCCGGAGCCGTAAGAGACTTCGACCCGCTTGAGAACGCGGATCACACGGCGCGGTGCGTCCTGCTCGACGATACCCGCGCATTCGATGAGGAACACGAACGGCTCGGAGCTGCCGTCCATGATCGGCACTTCGGCGCCGTTCAATTCGATTTCGACATTATCGATGCCGCAACCGGCCAGCGCGGCCATCACGTGTTCGACGGTCCCGACGGTGACCCCATCCTCGTTCCCGAGAACCGAGCACAGCCGCGTGTCGACGACACGGTCGAAACGTGCCGGAATGACCGCACCCTTGCCATTGATGTCGGTGCGATGAAAAACCACGCCCGTATTCACCGGCGCCGGTTTCATGGTCATGGAAATCTTTTCGCCGGAGTGGAGGCCGACCCCGGTGCAGTTGATCGAAGACTTCAGCGTGCGCTGACGAACTACCGGTTCGTTCTGGTCGAGGTCCGTCATCGCGGCTTGGTCATTCTGATCGAACATGTTCTCTTAAACCCCCGAGCGCTTCGCGCCCCTAAATTTTGGTACGTTTGTTGAATATCGGTGTAACAAGCGGCCCGCATCTACTCAAATCAACAATTGTTTCGTAATGTTACGTTTTTTGTATTTAAAAACAGTTACTTACTAGAGCACATGAAACACTTTCGATTCGCATCCAGAACAAACGAAAGGGGTGCCCGGAGGCACCCCTTCCGCCGATAGGAGCTCAGAGACCCGTCAGGCCCGGTCAATTGGCCTGGCGGCGGAGGAATGCGGGGATGTCGAGCATATCGTCATCCTCATCCGCGGATTCCTGAATGCGGTCTTCCGGATCGAGACCGCCCAGTGTCGGCTGCGGCATTGCCTGCGGCCCGGCCTGACCGACCGCGGCGCGGCTTCCACCACCACCACTTGGGGTCATGATCCGTTCCGCCTTGGGCTCGCCGTTGCTGGCGGCGGGCTGCGGCGTTTCCGTGCGCTGGCCGCTGCCGGTGACGCGGTCGATCGCCGCCTTGCCGGTCCCGGTGACCAATTCGAACAGGCTCGACTTGGACTTCGCGGCCGGTTTCTTCTCTTCCGGTTCCTTGCCGCCGTTGATCAGATCGGCTTCCGCCATCGGATCGGCCTTCTCGGCGACCTCGCGCTTGTCCTCGTCGACGCCGGCCGCCGGCTTCGGAATGAAGGCGTCCGTCGCGCCGACTTTCGGCGTGGCGGCAACCGGCGTTTCCGGCTCTTCTGCGGCCGCAGCGGGTTTCGGCGCCTCTTCCTCGGCGGCGGCTGCCGCGGCGGGCTTCGGTGCCTCTTCCAGTTCGGCGGTCAGGTCGTCTTCGGTTTCTTCCGCGGCTTCGTCGGCGACGGCCTTGAGATCGGACTCGGCTTCTTCTTCAACCTCGGCAGCTGCCGCGGCCGGACGCGGTGCGTCCTTGATCTCGAACGCGGGGGCGTCTTCCAGATCGATCTGCGCATCATCCTCGGCTTCGGCCTTATCCACGGCGGTATCTCCCGCAGCGGCGGCCGGCTTCGGCGTTCCCTCGGCGGCAGCCGGTGCCGGCTGTGCGGCCGGGACCCGGCGGGCCGGTTCGGGTGTTTGCGCTTTCGGCGCTTCCGGCTTGACGGTGCGCGGCTCAACCCGTTCGGAAACGGTCAGGACCTGCGGACGCGGCTGTTCGGACGCAATCGCATCGATGCCGGTGGCAACCACGGACACACGCATCAGGCCATCAAGTTCCTGATCGAACGCGGAACCGATGATGATATGCGCATCGTTATCGACCTCGTCGCGGATACGGTTCGCGGCTTCGTCGACTTCGAACAGCGTGATGTCCATGCCGCCGGTGATGTTGATGAGCACGCCCTTGGCGCCCTTCATCGAGGAATCGTCCAGCAGCGGGTTGTTGATGGCCGCTTCGGCGGCTTCCAGCGCGCGGCGTTCGCCCTGCGCTTCGCCGGTGCCCATCATCGCCTTGCCCATCTCGCCCATGACCGAGCGGATGTCCGCGAAGTCGAGGTTGATCAGGCCCGGCATCGTCATCAGATCGGTGACGCCGCGCACGCCCGAATACAGCACCTCATCCGCCATCGCGAAGGCGTCGGCGAAGGTGGTGTTCTCGTTCGCGATCCGGAACAGGTTCTGGTTCGGAATGATGATCAGCGTGTCGACATAACTTTCCAGATCCTGGATGCCCGCCTCGGCGATGCGCATGCGGTGCGATCCTTCGAACTGGAACGGCTTGGTGACCACGGCGACGGTCAGGATACCGCGCTCCTTGGCCGCCTTGGCGATGACGGGTGCTGCACCGGTACCGGTACCGCCACCCATGCCGGCGGCGACGAAGCACATGTGTGCGCCGTCAAGTTCGGCCATGACTTTTTCGAGGCTCTCCTCGGCCGAGATGCGGCCGACATCGGGGCGCGAACCGGCGCCCAGGCCTTCCGTGACATCCTGACCAAGCTGCACGCGCCGGTCCGTCTTGGCCCGCACCAGCGCCTGCGCGTCGGTGTTGGCGACGACGAAGTCGACACCCTGCAATTCTTTCGAGATCATGTTGTTGACGGCATTGCCGCCAGCCCCGCCGACACCGAGTACGGTGATGCGCGGCTTCAGTTCCGGGGTATCGGCACCCTCGGGGACGCTAATGTTGATACTCATGTCAATCTCCGCTCCTATCGGTTTGATGTGACCTCTTGACCTCTTCCCCCCGCTTTTGCGTGCGGAGAGTTCGGAATTCCGTTGTTTCGCCCATTGTTAAAAATTCTCCCTCAACCAGTGCCCGATGCGGCCCAGCCAGCCGCTCGGCGGTTGCGCGATATTCATTTCCGCCTCGATCGGCACCTCGGCGGCGGCGACGGCGTACTGCAGCAGTCCCGACGCGGCCGAGAACGCCGGCCCGGCGACGGCTTCGGCGAGCCCTTCGATCGGCTTGGGGCTGGCGAGCCGCACATGGTGCGAAAACGCCTGCGACGCCATCTCGGAAATGCCGGTGAGCTGCGATGTCCCGCCCGTCAGCACGACACGCCCGGCGAGCTGCGCGAAGCCGGCCTTTTCCAGCCGCTCGTGGGCGAGATCGATGATCTCCTCGACGCGGGGGCGGATGATGCCGACCAGCATCGATCGCGGCACCTGCACGGTGCCGGTCTCGTCGTCCTCGCCGACCAGCGGCACCTGGATCACCTCGGCGTCATCGGATGCCGACGGCAGGCACGTGCCGTAAAGGTTCTTCATGCGCTCGGCATGGCCGAACGGCGTCGACAGACCGCGGGCGATATCGTTGGTAATGTGGTTGCCGCCAACGGGAATGACATCGGTGTGCACCAGTTCACCATCGAAGAACAGTGCGATGCCGGTTGTGCCGCCACCAATGTCGATGCAGGCCGCGCCCATCTTCTTTTCGTCGTCGACCAGGCAGGCAAGCGCCGAGGCAAATGGCGATACGACCATGCTGTCGACGTGCAGGTGGCAGCGTTCGACGACCGCGTGCAGGTTTCTGAGCGGCGCCGTCTGCGCCGTCACCACGTGAACGTTTACGCCCAGCGTTTCGCCATACATGCCGATGGGGTCTCTGACACCGCGATTGCCGTCGACGGTGAACCCGACCGGCAGCTTGTGCACGATCTCGCGGTCGTCAGGCATGTCGCTGAGCAGCACCGACGGGTCCATCAGGCGGCGCATGTCGTGTTCGGTGATGCCGTGTCCGCCGATCGACACTTCGCAGGAAACCAGCTTTGACTTCGGCTTGCCGCCGGAAACGTTGATGACGACCCGCTCGATGTTGTCACCCGCCATCTGTTCCGCGCGCTCGACGGCGGCGCGGATCGCGTGTTCGGCGGCGTCCATGTCGACGATGGCGCCGTTACGGATGCCGTGCGCCTGATGCGTACCGATACCGACGACCTTGGGCCCGCCGGCGCCGTACGGGCCGCGGTCCACACTCGGTTTTGCGATCAGGCAGCAAATCTTCGTGGTGCCGATATCCAGCGCGGCCACGAAGCCCGATCTCGGTTTCAGCGTTGCACCGTTTCTTTTCATTCGCGTGTCTCTCTCAACCCCAACTCGAACTCTTATGCGTTTCCCTATTACGTCTCTTGGCCGCTTCCCTTGGGCCCGGTCTTGACGATCAGGCGATCCGGAATGCGCAGGTCGAGGACCGTCACGTCCTTGTCCAGCACCTTGTGATTGCGGTGGTACGTCGCGAGCCTGGCCCATGCGTTCTGTGCATCGTCCTCGGGCAGGCGTACGTCGATGCCGCCCTTCAGATGCAGGTTCCAACGGCGGTTGCCGACCCATGTCGCGGCCCGGACCTGCTGCATCAACGTCGGCTCGGTTCCCAGCAGCGCAAGCAGCGCCCCCGCCTGCATCTCGGCGCCGTCCCCGACCACGACCAGCAGGTCGGCATAGGGTTCCAGTCCGTCCGACAGGATCACCGAGCCTTCGGCATCGATCAGATGCAGCTTGCTATCCTTCTGCCACAGCGCGAGCGGTTCACGTTCGACGATGCTGATCAGGATCGTATCGGGCAGCATGCGCTCGATCGTCGAGGCGCGGACCCATGGCAGCACTTCGAGGCGCGCCTTCGCGGCGTTGATGTCGAACGCAAGGATCGGCGCGCCGCGCGATACGTTCAGCGCCTTGATAAGCGTATTCCGGTCGGTCTGCTGGCGTCCCGAAACCATGACTTCCTGGACCCGGAATCCCATCGACGCCGTCGCGGAAATCGCCGCCCAGCGCACGCTGTCGTAGGCCTGCCCGGCGGCACCGGACGAAATCGCCCACCAGCCACCGCCCGATGCGGTCCCCATGATCACGGCAGCGGCAACGGGAATGAACCAGGCGCGGCGCCACATCGGACGAACCCGCGGCCTTGGCTGCGCCCGCGTGCGTTCGGATCCGTCTTGCGACTTTTTCTTACGCCCAAACATCATTCGTCGCACTCCGCGTTATCGACCATCCAGGTCACCAGCTCGGGGAAGGAAATGCCCACGTAATCCGCCTGTTCAGGCACCAGCGACGTTGCCGTCATGCCGGGCTGGGTATTGACCTCCAGGAGATAAAGCCGCTCGCCGTCGTATCGGAAATCGGCCCTGGAAACGCCCCGGCATCCGAGAGTCCGATGAGCCTGCAGGGCAAGGTCCAAGCAGGCATCGAACGTCTCCTGGTCTATGTCGGCGGGAAGAACGTGTTTCGATCCCCCATCAGCATACTTAGCCTCGTAATCGTAAAAATTTCGTTCCGTTGAGATATCTGTCACGGTCAGCGGCCTGTCGCCCATCACGACGACGGTCAGTTCCTGGCCGGCGATGAACTCCTCGACCATGACCCGGTCGCCGTGCGGCCAACCGGTCCCTTCGAAGCTGAGCGCGTTGTCGCCTTCGCGCACGATATGCACGCCGACGCTGGAGCCTTCGTTGCAGGGCTTGATCACATAGGGTCTGGGCATCGGGTCGCCGGCGCGGATTTCGTCTTCGCTGGTCACCACGTGGTGCGCTACCGGCAGGCCGGCGTCGACAAACAGGCGCTTTGCGGTCGGCTTATCCATGGCCAATGCAGAGGCCATCAGCCCGGAGTGGGTGTAGGGAATACCGAGGATATTCAGCAACCCCTGCACGCAGCCGTCTTCGCCCCAACGGCCATGCAACGCGTTGAACACCACGTCGGGTTTGGGATAAAGGCGTGTGATCAGCGCGCCCATGTCGCGCTGCACGTCGATCGGGGTGACGTCGAAGCCCGCTTCCTTGAGGGCCTTCGCACACGCCGCGCCGGACGCCAGCGATACCTCGCGCTCCGCCGACCAGCCGCCCATCAATACCGCGACGTGTCTCGTCATGGCTGCACCTCCTCGGGTCCGTTTGTTATTGTTTTGCCGAGGCGGCGGATTTCCCACCGAAGCTCGATCCCGAACTTGTCCATGACACGGCGCCGCACTTCCTCGCCGAGGCTTTCAAGATCGCCCGCCGATGCGTTGCCGGTGTTGATCAGAAAATTGGTATGCGCCGGCGACACCTGCGCGCCGCCGATGGTCAATCCGCGGCACCCGGCCTTGTCGATCAGTTCCCAAGCCTTGGCGCCGTCGGGGTTGGCAAAGGTCGAACCGCCGGTGCGCTCACGAACCGGCTGCGATGCCTCGCGCTGATCCTGAATGTCCTTCATCCGGTCCAGAATGGCGTCGGCATCGCCCGCTGTTCCTTTAAGGACCGCGCCGGTGAAAATGAAATCATCCGGCACGTCCGTGTGGCGGTAGGCAAACCCCATATCGGCAGCCGAAAGCGTATGCACCTGTCCGTGACCGTCGATCGCCTCGGCGCTTTCGAACACGTCCGCGATTTCCGTGCCATACGCGCCGGCGTTCATGCGCAGCGCACCGCCAAGGGTGCCGGGGATACCGACCATGAATTCAAGCCCGGCGATGCCGGCTTCCGCGGCGCGGCGCGCCACGTTGATATCGGCCGCCGCCGCACCGGCGCGCACACTCACGCCATCCGTCTCGATCGTGGCAAAAGGTTTGCCGAGACGGATCACCACGCCCGGCACACCGCCGTCGCGCACCAGGATATTCGAGGTGCCGCCGATCACCGTGACGTCGACGCCGCCCGGCCTGTTCGCCATGAACGACGTCAGATCATCCATGTCCGCCGGTTCGAACAGGACCTCGGCCGGTCCGCCGACCCGGAACCAGGTGTACTTCGCCAGCGGCTCGTCGGCCCGCAGGCGTCCGCGCACCGGGGGCATGCGGTCGATCAGGTGCGGGGCGTGACGCTCAGCGGCCATCATTCGCAGCCTCCCGCGTCTTGCCCCTTAGGGTCTCAAGCTCGCCCGGCAGCGCGTTGGCCCAGGCAGAGATGTTGCCGGCGCCCAGGCAGACGACGAAATCGCCCTCGCCCGCCATGGCGTCGATGGTCTTCGCCAGGGCTTCGGCGCCTTCAAGCGCCACCACCGTGCGGTGCCCGCGCTCGCGCAGGCCCGCAACAAGCGCATCGCGGTCGATACCGGGGATCGGGTCCTCGCCGGCCGGATACACGTCGGCGACGACGACGGCGTCGGCGGCGTTAAAGCATGAGCAGAAATCTTCGAACAGGTCGCGAAGACGCGAGTAGCGGTGCGGCTGCACGACGGCGATCACCTGCCCCTGTGCCACGTCACGTGCCGCCTTAAGCACGGCGGCGATCTCGACCGGGTGGTGGCCGTAATCATCGATGATCGTAATGCCGTCGACGGTGCCGGTGTGCGTAAAGCGGCGCTTAACGCCTTTGAAACCGCCAAGCGCCTTATTCAATACCTCGTCGGACAATCCCATCTCGCAGGCGATGGCGACCGCGGCCAGCGCATTCTGGACGTTGTGAAGACCGTGCATGGCGAGCCTGAGCGCCTTGATCTCGCGGCTTTCACCTGTTTTCCGGTTCGAAATCGTGACGTCGAACGTGGTGCCGTCAGGCCCCGGCGTGACGTTTTCCGCGCGTACGTCGGCCTGCGGGCTGAACCCGTAGGTGACGATGCGCCGGTCGGAAACCCGCGGGATCATCGCCTGCACTTCCGCATGATCGATGCAGAGCGCGGCGAAACCGTAAAACGGCACGTTCTCGACGAATGCGTCGAAGGCTTTCCTGAGCGCGTCGAAGTCACCGTAGTGATCCAGGTGCTCCGGATCGATGTTGGTGACGACCGCAATGGCGGCGGGCAACTTCAGGAAGGTGCCGTCGGATTCGTCAGCTTCACAGACCATCCAGTCGCCGTCGCCCAGCCGCGCATTGCTCCCCCAGGCGTTGATGATGCCGCCGTTGATCACGGTCGGGTCCATTTCAGCAGCTTCGAGCACCGCTGCAATCAGTGACGTCGTCGTTGTCTTGCCGTGCGTGCCGCCAATGGCAATCGACCACTTGAGACGCATCAGCTCGCCCAGCATTTCGGCACGCCGCACAACCGGGATCAGCTTTTCGCGCGCGGCGCGGACTTCCGGATTGTCGCTTTTGACGGCCGACGAAATAACGACAACCGTGGCGTCGGCCACGTTCTCGGCGGCGTGACCGATGGCGACATGGATGCCCATGTCGCGCAGGCGTTTGACGTTGGCGCTTTCCGCGATGTCCGAGCCCTGCACGCTGTAACCCAGGTTGTGCAGGATTTCGGCGATGCCGCTCATGCCGATGCCGCCGATGCCGACGAAATGCAGCGTGCCGATGTTGAGCGGGATGGACCTGATACCGGAGTTCATGCCGCCTCCCGCGCGTCCGCGCCGTTTTCGCCGTCGAGCATCGCCTCGACCAGCGTCGCCAGCCGCTCCGTCGCGTCCGGGCGCCCGGCCTTGCGCGCCGCCTCGGCCGCCTTTTCCAGGATCATCGGCATGCCGAACATGCTTTCCAGACGGGACGCCAGGCTTTCGGCGGTGAAATCCACTTCCGGAATCAGCCAACCCGCGCCGACCTCGTCGACCGCGTGCGCATTCAGGGACTGGTGATCGTCGATGGCGTACCGGTAGGGCACTAAAAGCGCCGGGCGGCCGACCGCCAGCAGCTCCGCGACCGTCGACGCGCCGGAGCGTGAAATCACCAGATGCGACGTCGCCAGGCGGGCCGGGACATCGTCGAAGAAGCTCGCCAGCTCGGCGTCGATGCCGAGACGCTTGTAGGTCCCGCGCACGTTTTCCAGGTCTTCGGGGCGGCATTGCTGCGTGATGCTGAGACGTTTCCGGGTTTTCTCGGCAAGGCGGCCCATCGCTTCGGGGATTACTTCGCTGAGGACGTGCGCACCTTGCGAGCCGCCGAGCACCAGCACGTTGAACGGTTTGTCGTCGGTGAAGGTCGGATAGGGCGTGTCGCGCACCTCGAGGATGTTCGTCCGCACCGGCATGCCGGTATGCGTGACCTTGGACTCCGCATTGGCGGGAATGCCGAGGCTCTCCGGGAACGAGACCGCGATGGCGCGGGCGCGGCCGGCGAGCAACCGGTTGGCGCGGCCGAGGATCGCGTTCTGTTCATGCAGTACCGTCGAAATGCCGGCAAAGCCCGCCGCCATCATGGTCGGGATCGACGCATAGCCGCCGAAGCCGACGACGGCACTGGGTTTCAGATCCTTCAGGAGTGCGCGGGCTTGCAACGTGCCGAGTCCCAGCTCGGCGACGCTCCTGACCTTTGCCAGCGGCCCCTTGCCGGCAATCCCGCCGGCGCGGATGCGATGCGTGTCGATTTCACCCAACGCCCCGCCATAGGCATCGCCACGGCGATCGGTGACGAGCGCGAGGCGATGGCCCCGCTGCATCAGTTCACGCGCCAATGCTTCTGCCGGAAAGACGTGCCCGCCGGTGCCGCCGGCAGCAAGGACGATGAGGCGTTTACCTGCCATAGCCGCCTCCCCCCTCGTCCGGGCGTTCGCGCGTCAGCGCCAGCACCATGCCCATGCCGACGGCCAGCGCCAGCGTCGACGAACCGCCGTAGGAAATGAACGGCAGCGTCATACCCTTGGGCGGGATCAGGCTGACCGAGGACGCCATGTTGATGAGCGCCTGCACGGCGAACTGGGACAGCAGTCCCGTCACCGCCAGCAGCACGAACAGGTCGTCGCGTTTCATCACGCGGCCGAAACCGCGAAGTACGACAAAGGCAAAAAGGCCGACCAGCACGAGACAGGCCAACAAACCGAACTCTTCGCCGGTCACGGCAAAGATGAAGTCCGCGTGCGCATCCGGCAGCACTTCCTTGACCCGGCCTTCGCCCGGGCCGCGCCCGGCGATGCCGCCGCGCTGAAACGCCTCGATGGCGCGCGACGCCTGATAACCGATATCCGCTTCCGGTCCAAAGAACCTGTCGACGCGAAGCTGTACGTGATCGAACGTGAAGTACGCGGCGACCCCGGCGCCGATGAACAGCACCGCGATCAGGCCGACGAACACCAGCGGCAGACCGGCAACGAAGAACTGCGTCCCCCAGACGACGGATACGACGATGGTCATGCCGACATCGGGCTGCATCAGCAGGATCGCGACCGTGACCAGGTAAATGGCGATCGACATCTGGAAACCCGGGAACCGCTCATCCATGCGCTGGCGGGCGAACAGCCACGCGGCAACGACGGCAAGGCCCGGCTTGACGAACTCGGACGGCTGCAGCGAGAACCCGCCAACGGAAAGCCAGCGCGTCGCCCCCTTGATCTCGGCGCCGAACATTAACGTCAGCAGCATCAGGAACAGCGAAGCCAGCGTCGTCAGGATCGCGAGCCGCCGGACACCCTTCAGCGACATCAACGAAACACCGAAGATGGTTAATGCACCAAGGCCTAAAAAAACGGCCTGACGCTTGATGAAATGAAACGATCCGACGTCGATGCGTTCGGCCACCGCGGGCGACGCGGCAAGCGTCATCACACCACCGAACGCCAGCAACAAGGCGACCGCGGCCAATGTCCAGCGGTCGACGGTCCACCACCAGCGGCCCAGCAGGCTCGTATCCGTGCGGTGCAGTGCACTCATCCGACGCCCGCCGATCCCGGGAACACGCCCGGCTCTTCAAACGGATCCACATGTTCGCCCGGCAGGTCCTCGACGATGTCGCGGAACGCATCGCCGCGCGCCTCGAAATTGGAGAACTGATCAAACGATGCGCAGGCCGGCGATAGCAGCACCACGGCGCCCGGCAGACCGGCCGCCTTGGCATCGGCGAACGCCGCCTTCGTTGCGGCTTCCAGGTCGCCGGAAATCGTCAGCGGCATCTTGCCGTCCAACTCCTGCGAGAACTGCATCGCCGCCTCGCCGATCAGATAGGCTTTGCGGATACGGTCAAAATAGGGTGCGCAGGCTTCGAGCCCGCCTTCCTTGGGCCGTCCGCCGGCGATCCAGTAGATATCGTCGTAACATGCCAGGGCGCGGGCCGCGGCCTCGCCGTTGGTGGCTTTCGAGTCGTTCACGAAGCCGATGCCGTCGACAATCTCCACCGGTTCCTGACGGTGGACGAGACCCGGATAGCTGTTGATGCAGGCCATCACCGCGTGCGGCGCAATCCCGGTCATCTTGCACGCCGCGTACGCCGCCGCCGCATTCTGCCAGTTGTGCACGCCCTGCAGGCTGGCGACCGTCTTCAGATCCATGACGGGCGTTTCCTTGCCTTCGGTATCGTCATAAAGGACGCCGTCGACGACATAGACGCCGCCGTGCACGCGTTCCTTGGACGAGATCCCGACGACGAGCTGCTCGTCCTTCTCGTAAAGCTCTTCGTAGATGGCGCGGCAGAAATCGTCGTCAACGCCGATGACCGCCGTGCGCGGCTTTGTCTGGCGATGGAAAATCTGCCGCTTGGCGGCGATATAACCGTCCATGCCGCCGTGCCGGTCGAGGTGATCGGCGCTGATGTTCAAGAGCACGCCGACATCGAAGGTAATCGAGAACGTCAATTCCAGCTGGTAGGACGACATCTCGAGAATGTAGGTGCCGTCGGGACCGAGCGGTTCCAGCGCGCAGGCCGGCATGCCCAGGTTGCCGCCGATCTCGGCCTCGCGGCCCGACGTCTGGAAGATATGGCCGATCAGCGCCGTCGTCGTCGACTTGCCGTTGGTGCCGGTGATGCCGACGTAGGCCGCATCGCGTTGCGTGCGCGCCAGCAGTTCCACGTCGCCGATGATTTCGCAGCCCGCGTCCCGCGCCATGCGCACCACCGGATGCGGCTTGGGATGCGTGTGCGGGATGCCGGGGCTCAGGATCAGTGACGTCGCCTCACGCCAGTCGATGGTGGTCAGGTCGACGATCTCGATGCCTTCTTCTTCGGCAGCGGCGGCACGCTTTTCCTCGTCATCGTCCCACGCCCACACCTCGGCGCCGCCGCGGTAAAGCGCCTTAGCCGCGGCCAGGCCGCTGCGTCCAAGTCCCAGGACGGGCACCGGCAAACCATCGAATGGGAAAACTTCGATCATCCTGGCCTACCTCAGCTTCAACGTGGCGAGGCCGGCGAGTGCCAGGATCATGGCAATGATCCAGAAGCGGATGACGATGGTCGATTCCGCCCAGCCCTTTTTCTCGAAATGGTGATGCAGCGGCGCCATCGCGAAGACGCGCTTGCCGGTCAGTTTGAACGACACCACCTGCACGATGACGGAAACCGTCTCCAGCACGAACAGCCCGCCGACGATGGCCAGCACCAGTTCGTGCTTGGTGACGACACTGACGGCGCCGAGTGCGCCGCCCAGCGCCAGCGAGCCAGTGTCGCCCATGAATACCTTGGCCGGCGGGGCATTGAACCAGAGGAAGCCGAGCGCGCTACCGACCAGCGCGCCGCACAGCACCGCAAGCTCGCCCGAGCCAGGCACGTAGTGAATCTGCAGGTAGTTGGAAAAGATCGTGTTACCCGCCAGATACGCGATCATGCCGAACACGCCCGAGGCGATCATCACCGGGACGATGGCCAGACCGTCCAGCCCGTCGGTCAGGTTGACAGCGTTGGAGGATCCCACCATGACGAACACGGCGAAGACAACGAACAGCCAGCCCAGGTTGAGCAGCAGATCCTTGAAGAACGGCACCGCCAGCGTTGTCTGCAGGTTTTCGGGCAGATGGCTCAGGACCCAAAACGCGGCAACCGCGGAAATGGAAAGCTGCATCGCCAGTTTGAGTTTGCCCGCCAGCCCCTTGGTATTGCGCTTCGAGACCTTCAGAAAATCGTCAAGGAAGCCGATGATGCCGAACCCGACGGTCACGCCGAGCACCGCCCAGATGTACGGGTTGGTCAGGTCCGCCCACAGGATCGTCGAGGAACAGACGGCCAGCAGGATCAGCACGCCGCCCATCGTCGGCGTGCCCTTCTTGGTCAACAGATGGCTTTCCGGTCCGTCATCGCGGATCGGTTGCCCCTGGCCCTGGCGCGCGCGCAACAGTTCGATCATCACGGGGCCGAACAGGAAGCTGACGATCAGCGCCGTCATCATCGCACCGCCGGTGCGGAAGGTGATGTAGCGGAAGACGTTGAGGGCGCCGAACTGGTCCGCCAGCGGATAAAGGATGTGAAACAGCACGGTTACGCGTCCCCCCCGCTCTCGGCGACATCGCCCATATCCCGGATCGCGTCGATGATCTTCGACATGTGCGCCCCTGCCGATCCCTTGACGAGAACGAGGTCACCGGCGCGCAGCTTGGCCGTCACCTTTTCCGCGAGCTGCGCGGACGTCGCCGCGCTACCGCCATGAAGGTCGTTCGGAAGTTCGCCGAGAATGTCGGTCATGTACTGACCGCAGGCGAAGACGAGATCGAAGTCGTGCTTCTTGATGTCGGCGGCGAGGCCGACGTGCTCGTCGCGGGCATGCTTGCCCAGTTCCAGCATGTCGCCCAGCACGACGACGCGGCGTCCACCCCGGCCGGGTCTGGTTGCCGCCAGCACGTCGAACGCGGCACGCATCGCAATCGGGCTTGCGTTGTAGGTTTCGTCGATGACGCCGATGCTGCCGTCGGCCAGCGCGACCGAGAAATACTCCCCCCGGCCCTTGGTCGGCATCACATCGGCGAGCGCGGCGGCTGCCTTGTCGAGGTCGGCGCCCATCGCGCCCGCCGCCGCGAGCACGGCAATGGAATTCAAAGCCCAGTGCTTGCCGCGCATGGAAATCCTGTATTTCAAATGCTGCGACCCGATGGTCGCTTCGACGCGCGCACCGGTCGCATCCGGCTCGTATGCCAATAGCCGCGCGTTCGCGAACGAGTGCACGCCGAAGCCCCAGACCATCTTGGCGCCCGCGGCGCGTGCCCGTTCGGCCAGGCGGTCGAAATGCACGTTGTCGCGGTTCAACACAACGGTACCGCCTTCTTCGAGGCCATCGAAAATCTCGCCCTTGGCGTCGGCGATACCTTCTTCGTCGTCGAAGTATTCGATGTGAACCGGTGCGACCGTGGTGATGATCGCCACGTGTGGGCGCGCCAGTGCCGACAGCGGCGAAATTTCGCCGGCGTGGTTCATGCCCATCTCGAACACGCCGTAGTCGCAATCGGCGGGCATGCGCGCCAGCGACAGGGGCAGGCCTAGATGATTGTTCAGGTTGCCCGCGGTCGCGGCGACCTTGCCCTGCGCGCCGAGGGCCGCAGCCAGCATTTCCTTGGTGCCGGTCTTGCCGACGCTGCCCGTAATGGCACACACCTTCGCCGAACCACGGGCGCGGGCGAATGACGCGAGATCGCGCAGCCCCCGTACGGTGTCGCGAACCATGAGCAGGCGATCCTGCGGCACGTCGATACCGCCAATACGCTCGACCATGGCGGCGGCGGCACCACTTTCGAGCGCTGCTTCGACATGGTCGTGCCCGTCGTGGTTGGGCCCCTTGAGGGCAGCAAAAAGATCACCCGGTGCGAGGGTTCGGCTATCGATCGAAACGCCGCTCGCCGTCCAGTCGGCGGCAACCTCGCCGCCCGTCGCCCGGGCGGCATCCTCTGATGTCCATAGCGGTTCGCGAGCAATTTCCGTCATGAAGATTCCTCCGCACCTGTCAGGCCAAGAGCTCTCCTGGCCTCGGTCACATCGTCGAACGGCAAGACCTCGTCACCAACAATCTGCCCCTGTTCGTGGCCCTTACCGGCAATCACCAGAACGTCGCCGGCGGCAAGGCCGTCGACGGCGGCGCGGATGGCATCGTGGCGACCGCCGATCTCGACCGCGTCGGGCGCGCCTGCCAATGCCTGTTTTCTGATCTCGGCGGCGTCCTCGCTGCGCGGATTGTCGTCGGTGACGATCACCACGTCGGCATAGGCAGCGGCGGCACGGCCCATTTCCGGACGCTTGCCGGCATCGCGGTCCCCGCCGCACCCGAACACCACGTGCACCCGTCCTTCCGCATGCGGCCGGGCCGCCTTGAGGACGGTCTCGAGCGCATCCGGGGTGTGCGCATAATCGACATAGACGCCCGCGCCCGATGAATGCGCACCGCAAAACTGCATGCGGCCCGGCGCAGCGCACAGGTTTTGCAGGCTTTCGATACACGATCTGGGGTCGACGCCGAGCGCAGCCGCCACACCCAGCGCCACCATTGCATTGGATGCCTGGAATGCGCCGATCAACGGCACCTGAAGATTATACCACGCGCCGTCGATCTCGGCACCGAGATCGAGACCGGCCGGTGTCGGCACGACATCGATGATGCGGAAGCGGCAGCCGTCGCCACTGCCGACGGTAATGACCTCCAGCGCCCGGCAACGTGCCGCGCCGGCGAACGCCTCGGCGAAGCGGGCATCCATGTTGACCACGGCCTGTCCGCCGTCGACGGCGAGCGTGTCGAACAGGCGCAGCTTGGCGGTCAGGTAGGCATCTTCGGTGCCGTGATAATCGAGATGATCGCGGCTCAGGTTGGTGAATGCACATGCGCTGACACGCACACCGTCGAGGCGGCGCTGATCAAGACCGTGGCTCGACGCTTCGATGACCAGATGATCGATTCCGGCCGCGCTGAGACTTTTCAAATCGCGATGCAGATCGGCCGGGTCCGGCGTCGTCAGCGCGCCCGGCACCTCGGCCAGGACGCTGCCGTCGGCTGCCGTGCCCAGCATGCCGAGCGTGCCCGCACTGGCCGCGGGCAGACCAGCGGCATTCAGCAACTGCCGCCCGAACCATGCCACCGACGTCTTGCCGTTGGTGCCGGTCACCGCCGCGGTGTGCGCGGGCTGCACGCCGTAGAATCCGGCGCAGAGCACCGCGTAGCGATGTCTGGGATCGCGTTCCCGAACGACGGGAATGTCGATATCGCCGATCTCGATGCCGTCGCTCGGCGCGATGATCGCCGAGGCGCCACGTGCAACGGCGTCGGCAACGAACTTGCTGCCATCCGTCTTGCTGCCCGGCAATGCGGCGAACACGAAACCTGGCTCGACACGCCGCGAGTCGCAGGTTACCCCTGTGATCTCGATACGGCTGAGAGCGTCGTCCATGGCGTTCAAAGTGTCTTCATCCCAAATATCATTGAGCCGCAAAGGCCTGCTCCAGCGCTTCGCGGGTCTTGCGTGCAATACGTTCGTCCGGCGTCTCGCCGGGCGGACCGCCGTCCGGCGGCGCGGCCGCCTTTTTCGGTACCGGCGGTGGCGGCGGCGTCCGGATCTCGATCGTCGTCGACGGTTTCGGCTTGCTTACGGGTCTCACCACGCCACTGGAAACGGAGGCCTTCTTGACCATGCCGCTCGTCGCGATCTTCGGCGCCTTCATCCGCTCCTCGTCGATCAGCGGTAACGTCAGCGGCTCTTCGTCGGCCCTGCCCGGCACGATCCCGAGCAGCGGCCCGATCTGCGAAATGACCCGGCCGACCACGGGTGCGGCGACCCAGCCGCCTGTCGCATAGTTGAACGTGCGCTTGTTGCCGACGGGCTCGTCCACCATGACGAAAACGACATAACGTGGATCGTTGATCGGGAACGTGCCGACAAACGAGGACATCAACGCCTTCTTGCGGTACGTCCCGCCGAACTGCTTTTCCGCCGTCCCGGTCTTGCCGCCAACAAAATAACCCGGCGCTTCCGCCTTGCGCCCCGTGCCCTTGGCGACGACAAGGCGCATCAGCTGGCGCATCTTGTCCGACGTTTCCTTCGAAAGAATCTGTTCGCCGGCAACGGGCGCGCCGTCTTCATGTTTGATCAGCGTCGCCGGACGCAGCACACCGCCGTTGACCAGCGAGCCGATGGCCGCCGCCAGCTGTACCGGCGTCACCGCAATGCCGTGCCCGTAAGAAATAGTCATGGTGTTGATCTCGCGCCAGGTCGACGGCGTGAGCGGATGACCGATTTCCGGCAGTTCGAGCGCGGCATCGCGCAGCAGGCCGAATTTCCTGAGATACGCCTGCTGGCCCGCGCCGCCGACATCGACCGCCATCTTCGCGGCGCCGATATTCGACGAGTGCACGATGATCTCCGGCACGCTCAGCCAACGCTTCTTGGCGTGGTAATCCGAGATCGTGAAGCGCGCGATATGGATCGGCTGCGTGGCGTCGTAGCCGCCCTGCATGTCGACGGTGCCGCTGTCGAGCGCCATCGCCGCCGTGAACAGCTTGAACGTCGATCCCATCTCGTAGACGCCCTTGGTGGCACGGTTGAACCGCGCCTCGCCGACATAGGAAGAGCGGTCGTTGGGATCGAAATCCGGCAGCGAGGCAAGGGCCACCGTTTCGCCCGTGCGCACGTCGTAGACGACACCCGCACCACCCAGCGCCTTGAATTCGGTGACGGCGGCGGAAAGTTCGGCACGCAGGATCGACTGCACCCGCACATCGAGCGACAGCGCAAGCGGCTTGGCACTCTGGCGCAGCCGCTGGTCGAAATAGGCTTCGACCCCGGAAATCCCGTTGCCGTCAATATCGGTCGCCCCCAGCACGTGCGCATTCAGCGGCCCGTGCGGATAAATACGGCGCTCTTCCTCGACAAAATCGAAACCCGGCAGACCCAGGCGGTTCGCTTCGAGCTGCTGCTCCGGCGTCAGGTTGCGCTTGATCCAGATGAAGCGCCCGTCGCCGCCCAAGTGACGCGCGAGCTTTTCGGCGTCAATTTCCGGGAATACACCGGCGATCTTCTCTGCGGCGTCCTCCGGGTCGATCACCTCGGACGGATCGGCGTAAAGCGATGCCGTCGGCAGGCTCGATGCCAGCACGACACCGTTGCGGTCGACGATATCGGCGCGGCTTACGAGCGCCGGGGGCTGTGTCGTCAGCGTCGCGCGGTCATCCTGTTCGGTGCCGCCGATCACGGTGAGATCGACAAGGCGCGCGCCGATTCCGGCAAACGCGATGGCAATCACGGCGGCCGTGACGAGAAGCCGATTTCGGCCGGTCTCCAGCGCCTGCTTGCCGAAACCCTCGATCCGGCGGTGTTCACTCGGCGGCGGCAGTTGACGGCTGGTCATTGCACATCCTCCGCCTTGGCCGTTTCGGAATCCTTGGCCGCTTCCTCGGGCCGTGCCGGCAGCTGATCCAGCATGCGGCCTGCATCGCCGATCCGTTCGGCGTCGAGCGGCCCGACTTCCAGGTACTTGCCCGCCAGCGTGCGCAGGCGCGCCGGCTGGTTCAGGTGCGCCCATTCGGATTTCAGGACGTGAATGCTTTCCTGCGTCTCGACGATCTCGCGGCTAAGATCGCGCATCTGATCGTCCAGGTCCTGCACCCGGTACTTGACGACGAACAGCGCGACGCTGACCGCGGCAGCCATCAACAGAAGCATCAGGGTGGAGCGCTTGATGATCATGCGTCTCTCCTCACGCCGCTTCCGCCAGGGGGGCCGCAGTGCGGATTCCCCAGCGCAGGCGCGCCGAACGGGCACGCGGGTTGCGTTGAACCTCTTCGTCCGACGGCACGCGGCCGCGGCGTTCCGGCACTTCGAAAATGTGGGCAGCGGCGTCACCGGTCATCGGCATGTGACGCGACGGCTGCGGGCCTGCGCCGCTCCGCTCCTGGAAAAACGTCTTCAGGCGACGATCCTCCAGCGAGTGGAACGAGACCGCGGCCAGACGGCCACCCTCGCGCAGCAGCGCGGTGGCGGCAGCCAGGCCGCGGTCCAGCTCGGCCAGCTCCTCGTTGACGTAGATCCGGAGCGCCTGAAACGTGCGCGTCGCCGGATCGATGCCATCCTTTGAACGCCGGACCACACGGCGCACCAGTTCAGCCAGCTGACCGGTGCGGGTGATCGGCGATTGTTCGCGAAGCTCGACGATGGCGCGCGCGATCTTGCGCGACGCGCGTTCTTCGCCGTAGCGATAGATAATGTCCGCCAGTTCCTTTTCGGCGAGGCGGTTGACGGCGTCCGCCGCGCTCATGCCGTCGCGTTCCATGCGCATGTCGAGCGGGCCATCGAAACGGAACGAAAACCCCCGGCACGGCTCGTCGATCTGCATCGACGAAACACCCAGGTCCAGCGCGATGCCGTCGACCTCGGTCACGCCGACGCCGGCCAGCAGTTCGCGCATGTCGCCGAAGCGGCCCTTGAGGACCGTCAGGCGGTTGCCGTACCCGGCGGCCATTTCATTGCCCGCGGCGGCGGCGTCCGGATCGCGGTCGATCCCCCAGACGGTGCAGTCGGCGGCTTCGAGAAGGGCACGCGAGTACCCGCCGGCACCAAAGGTCGCATCCACGTAGACGGCCCCGTCGCGGGGCGCCAGCACATCCACCACATCATCCAGCAGCACGGGGATATGTTTTTCGCTCATCGTCTCAGCCCTCCCCGCCGGCATCGCCACGGGAGTCACTGGGACGCCGGAGCTTGAGGGTGAGGCCACGCGTGCGCGCCCGCTCGAATGCGGGCTTGCGGGCATCGGTGTAGGTCTTCGGCGCCCACATCTGGAACGTGCGGCCACGGCCGACGAAGGTGATCTCGTCCTTGATCCCGACGTTGCCCAGAAAATCTTCGGGAACGACGATGCGGCCTTCGCCGTCGAACGACAGCCGCTGCGCGCTTTCGACGATGATGGAAAGATCGTCCTGCTCGTCGGAGAACATCGGCAGGTCTTCCAGACTGTCGACGATGCGCTCCATGAAACTCTCGGCGCACGCCTCGAGCGCGGACTGGCGGAAAGACGGAAACACGTAGACGCCCTGAAAGCTCTCGCTTTCAAACAGCGCCCTGAAGGTCTTCGGCACGGACACGCGGCCTTTTTTATCGACCTTGTTCGTATGTGTTCCCGTAAAGACGCCCATTTAGGGCTCCTTAATTCCAACGCGTTACAAACGGCTTCTGCCGCCTCCCCCCGAACACGTGACCGGATTTGGCGCACGTACCCTTTATGGGATATTTTGGGATATCATGGGTTTTTATGGGCGTCAATGGGTTCCGTCCCCATATGGTTAACGCCAAGCCAAGGAAATCCGGGCCATAGCGCATGTCGCAGCGTCCGGTTTTCGCACCTGGTCATGTCAAAACGATGGGCGGATTTGGGTCTTTTCGGGGCGGGGCAGAAACTCAAAGATGGTCATCCCCGCGAACGCGGGAACCCAGAAAAGTTTCAAAAACCTTCCATATGCATTCGCATGGAGAAGCCGGGCTACATCTATATCCTCACCAGCCGGCGCAACGGCACGCTTTACACCGGCGTCACATCGGACCTCGTTGCGCGCATCTGGCAACATCGGAATGGCACGGCTGACGGATTCACCAAGCAGTATGGCGTTACAACGCTCGTACACTTCGAGATATTTGCGAACATCGAAGATGCGATCCGCCGCGAGAAGGCGATCAAAAAATGGTATCGCAAATGGAAACTGGAACTGATCGAGCGGGATAATCCCAACTGGCACGACTTGTGGCCTGATATTACTGGGTTCCCGCTTTCGCGGGAATGACAAGAAAGATGACACCAGCACCATTGTCATCCCCGCGAAAGCGGGGACCCAGAAACTTGCACCAAAGGCTGTAAGCGGTAGCTCGGCCAACCCGACCATCCCCAAGCTGCCTACGGAAAAGAAAAGCCAGACGGTCTGTAAGCCGGATTCTGTCCCCGCCCGAAGGCGATGGATGACCATTCATCCGGGGCGCCCGGGATGCAGGCCGGCAAGCATTCGCAATCTTGCGCCGTCGCTCTACCTGTTTTTCTATATAACTAAAAAAATATACTTCTTAAGGTAGTGTTGGTAAAAATATCCCCCTGTGCCTTCAATAACCGCATCACAAACATACACAACGTGACCTCAGACATGGGTTGGAGCAAAATATGGACGGTGCACTCATCTTTATTCTTGTCATCGCGGCTGCCGCCTTGGCCCTCCATATATACGGCGTCAGGTCCGAGAACAGCCGACTGCGCGCAACGCGCATGGATTTCTTCAAGTGGGTCGCCGCCATCTTCATCATTCAATTCATGATCGGGTTCGTCTTCGGCGCCTATTCAGGGTACGTGGTCAATATCGCATCGCTATTGTTCGCCATGGCGGTGGCGTATCCCTTCGCGCAGGTTTTGGTGCGCCGATGCCGGGATGCCGGTTGGACGAAGGGCGCCGCATATGCCTGCGCCGTCCCCTACCTTGGAACTTTCATCTCGCTGGTATTGTTGTTCAAGGGATCGGAGCCCGGGCCGCTGCGCCCGGACCTAAATCCGGAGACATGAAGAATTCAGGACCGAACAAACTGAGACGCGCTATGAAGTGCACGACAAGCGCAAAGCAATGACGGCAGCAGAACTTCAAGTCATAGGCCTTTTGAGAAGTTGTGCATCCTGGGTGCTCGGCGTCTGGCACCAGAAAGCCGGCGTCCGACTCTCAAGGCAACCGTATGTGGCCTACATCGCCATCATCTTTATGGTCGGCACTGTGCTCCATCTCTTTGCCGGTGCCGCGCGGAGCCCCAAGTGGCTTCTGGTATGTGACATCGTTTACAAACTGAGTGCGACGTATCTTGTTGCCCGCCTTACGACCCGGCGATCATTCGACGTGGGCTGGGATAAATCGAAACCGTATTGCGGCGTGATCGGCATCTTCGCCTTTTATTTGGTTATCTGCCTCATGTTTAAACAGACGGCCGAAGCCGCAACGTCTGATGACGGCACGATATCCGCCATCTCCGGCGGAAACATTAGTGTCGTTGACCGCCGGAATTCCGCACCTCTCTCACCCGCTGAAATTTTCCTGAATAGGAAAAATTAGCCAGACGGTCTGTAAGCCGGGTTCTGTCCCCGCCCGAAGGCGATGGATGACCATTCATCTGGGACGCCCGTTGCCGGACGCCTCGCGCAACCTACCCGGACGATAGCGCGGGGATGCGCCTGCGCCGAAGCGCCATCGTCCCTATTCGGTTTTGCTCCCGGTGGGGTTTACCATGCCTCGCGCGTTACCGAACGAGCGGTGCGCTCTTACCGCACCCTTTCACCCTTACCCCGGATTAATCCGGGGCGGTTTGCTTTCTGTGGCACTTTCCCTAGGGTCGCCCCCGCCGGGCGTTACCCGGCACCGTATCCCCGTGGAGCCCGGACTTTCCTCCCGCAGCACCTTTCGGACAGCTGCGAGCGGTCATCCAACCGTCTGGCCGGCGGACATTATATAAGAGCGCGCACCGCGGCAATAGTGCGGCGCGTTTCCTCGTCCGCCTTGCCGTCGAACCAGCGGCGCCGGAAATGGCGCTGGAAGGCGGCAATGGCCGCGGGTTCGTTGTCGATGTCGTAGCCGATATCGGCCAGGTAGCGCGTCACGTCATAGGTTTCACAGGCTTCGGGCAGGTTGTTTTCGTCAGGCCAGATGCCGAGCCCGTTTCGCGCCAACGCCGGCCAGTCGAAAAACTCGCCGGGATCGAGCTTTCGCGCCGGCGCGACATCGGAATGCCCGACCACGTTGCGGGCCGGAATATCGTGGCGGGCGACGATCTGCTTGGCGAGCCGGACCAGTTCCTTCATCTGCGGAACCGGGAATTTGCGATATCCCCATTCATGCCCCGGATTGACCAGCTCGATGCCGATGGAACGGCTGTTGATGTCAGTCTTGCCGCGCCACGACGACACACCCGCGTGCCACGCACGTTCGGCCTCGTCGACCAGACGATGCAGCGTGCCGTCCTCTTCGATCAGGTAATGCGCACTGACCTCGGCCGCAGGATCGCACAGCCGGTCGAGCGCTTCCCGGCAGGTCTGCATCCCGGTGTAATGCAGCACCAGCATGTCGACCGGCGTGCCGTCGCGGCTGTTGAAATTTGGTGAGCGCCAGGGTTTGCCGTCGTCCCCGGTCATGATGGCGGCCCCTGCAGTGTCGCCGTGCGCCGTGCACGCCGGGCCAGCACGATCTGTCGGACCGTGATCAACGATACCCCGCCCAGGATCATCCCGCCCCCGATCAGCTTGGTCAGCGTCAATTCGTCCCCCATGATCGTCACGCCGCTGGCGACCGCGATCAGCGGCACCAATAGATTGTACGGCGCAACGGCGGTCACGTCATACCTGTTGAGCAACCAGTACCAGAGACCATATCCGGCAATGGAACTGGCCAGCGTCATGTAGACGAGTCCATACCAGAACTTCGGCGGCGCCGACATGGTGCGCGCAAGCTGATCGGCCTCGAACAGCATGGAAAGCCCGAGCGCGACCGGCGCGACAATCAAGCCCATCCAGGCGATCAGGCTGAATGCGGAGACGTCCGGAATCTGCTTGGCGCGGATCGAGCCCAGCGCCCACATGAACGCGGCGACGACCAGGATCAGAAGCGCCGCCACGTCGACGCCGACGGTGGGCACGCCAATCAGAATGACGATCCCGGTGAACGCCAGCGCCATCCCTGCCATACGCCAGAGGCCGAACGTTTCCTTCAGCATCAGCCACGCCAGCAGGACGACGAACGGTGTGCCCAGCTGCAGAACGATCCCCGTCGTCGATATGTCTAGGAACTGGATCGCATAGAACATGATCGCGAAATGGCCGACGCCCATGATCAGGGCGTAACCGGCGATATCGCGGGTACGTGCTTTCGGAATACGCAGGAACGGCGACAGCAGGATCGCCAGCAACGCAAACCGCATCGCCGTGACGAAATACGGCGGCACCTCCGTCACCGCGACTTTCACGGCAACGAAGTTGCACCCCCAAAGGGTCACGGTCGCAAGCGCGGCGAGAACGCCGATCAGCGGCATGGCAGTTCCTTAAGCTGAGCCGGTGTCGCCACCGGCAGCCTCACGAGAACCCGCGGGCTTTCTTGATGCGGTCGTAGGCGTCGTTGATCTTGGCCAGCTTCTCGTTGGCCAGTTCGATGAATTCCTCGGGCATGCCCTTGGCCATCAGGGTATCGGGGTGGTTTTCACGAACCAGATCCCGGTACGCCTTCTTGATGTCGGCATCGGATGCCTCCTTGGAGACCCCCAGCACCTGATAGGCGTCGTCGGCACGGAATGAACGGCCCCCCTCGCCCTGCCAGCCACCGAGATAGATCGTCTGCAGCCGGTCGAAGTCACGCTCCGTAAAGCCGAACAGCAGCGCGACCTTGCGCAGATATTCGACCTCGCCGGGATGAATAACGCCGTCCGCCTTGGCGATGTGGAACTGCGCGCCAATGATCTCTTCCAGCAGATGCCAGTCGCCCTTGAACATATCACCGATCTGCTCGGCATAGGGCTCGAACCCTTCGGCATTCTGTTTGGCTTCGTCGAAGATCGCGGCAACCGTCGGCACGTCCTCGGGCTCGATATGGAACAGTTGCTTGAAGGCGTCGACCTCGTCGCGCGTAACGCGGCCGTCGGCCTTGGCCATCTTCGCCGAAAGCACGATGACGGCCGTCGTGAATGCAACCTGTTTGTCGTCCTGATTGAGTTCGCCGGCCTTTTTCTTGTCGACGACATGATGCCCGGCAACGGCGCCGATCACCGCGCCGATCGGCCCCCCGACCGCCAAACCGGCGATGCCGCCGATGACTTTACCCCAAACGCTCATAACCCTCAGCTCAACTCCCGCTTACGTTATCCGATCCGATTCGCCCCGCGAGCGGCAGTTTGAGCGCCGGGCTCGTCAGGTCCAGGCCGAAGGTGAGTCCAAGAACGTTGATCTCGACCCCCTCTTCCCTGGCCGCCAGAATACCAAGCAGGCCAAACAATGAAACCTGATAACCGGTGCCGCTGGGCGCCTCGGCGAACATCTTGCCGTGGGGGATATAATCCTTGCCGATCGCGGTCGGCGGCAGATCGAGACGCAGTTCCGGCACCGCGCGTGCCACATGCGCCGTGAACGTATTGGAATTCGGTCCCGGCCAGACGGTATAGGATTCGTTGTATGGATAGCTCCGCGCCGCTGCGTCCACCTTGTCGATCAGCGCATCGACGCCTTCGCCGCGCACGTCGGCGAGGATGGTCGGCGCCGCGCCGAACCAGCGGCCGTCGGGGGCGCGGCTCGAGATCGCGACCGCGTCACCGCCGCGGTACGCCCGCCAGCCCATGACCTCGTAGACGGTAAAGCGCGCCGCGCCTGTCCGCTTGACCGCGACCCAGGTGTGAATGCCGAAATAGCCACGCCAATTATATGCCCGCGCGCCGTAGACCTGGATCACGGCTTCGCGTACTTCCGCCGGGTCGGGTGCGATGCCCACCGACTCGCGGCTTGCCGTCCGCCAGTCCGCTTTCACGCTATGTCTGTCCAGCGCGGTCAGGGCAGAACCTGCCACGACCAGCGCAAATACCAGTGCCCCCCGACGCCAGAATTTCCAAGTTCGCAAGATCCCTCTACTCCGTCCATCGCGCATCTTTGCGCGCACCAAAAACGCTTCACTTGAACTCGTTCATTCGTGCTACGTCAACGTAGCAACCGCCGAAACACCGGCTTTAGGATAATCGGCATAATGTATATGGGGAACTGCCCGACCGCAAAAAAGAGCGGCAGATCCGGATCCACACTTGCCGGCAAAACGGCCAGAATTATGGCAAGATTGCGGGTCCCTGAAATAAATCCGGCACTGATCGCGGCACGCCGTCCCGCCCCCGGTACGGCGACGATGAAGACCACGTAACTGACGATCATCATGCCGACGTAAACCGCGAACGAAAGTGCCGCAACAAAGGCGATGTAGCCCGGATCGCCGATCAGCCGGGCCGTGATCCCGTCCATGACCCCGACGGCGAACCCGATCAACAGGATGACGGAAACGCCGTCGAAGACGTAAGCCGCCCTTTCGACCCGCGCGCCACCCACGATCTTTCGAACCGCGGCAGCCGCCAGCGCGGCGGACAGGACCAGCGTCACCATGCGTCCCATCATCGTAAGCGGATCCGCCCCCATGTCGAAGCCCAGCAGCGTCAGCGCCGCCAGCGGCATGGTGATCGGCACCAACAAGGTCACAATGACCAGCACAATCAGCAAAAGCGCACCATCGAGGCCGAACATGACACCCAGCGTCGGCGTCGAGAACAGCGACGACGAAGCCGCCGTCAGAATCAGCGCCGCCTCAAGCCCGGGCCTGAGGTCGACACCCGTCAGGATCAGCGCCATCAGCAGCGGTGTGACAATCAACATCCAGACCACCAGCGCGATCACTAGAAACGGCCGGCGCATACGTTCGATCAGGTCGCGAAACTCGATCCTGAGCATCGCCAGAAACAGCAGTCCCCATACCGCCACCGCCAGCAGCGGTCGCAGGACCGCCGCGAGATCCGGTAGGACAAGACCCAGGAACACGCCGCCCGCCATCGCCTGCGGCGCATAGCGGCTGAGAAACGCCAATATCCCGTTGATCAAACCCAAACCCGCTCCCCGTCTTGCCGTATACGCCGGTTTCGTGCATCGATTACGGACCCGGCAACGGAACGCCGCAAGTGGAGACCGTCACGGCTGATGGATCAAGCACAAGAAATTCCGACACGTCACCCGCTGGCGTTTCATGCGACACGACGGTCATTCGCGAAACTACTGCTCGTCAATTCCCTGCTGACACTTCTGACACTGGGCATCTATCGCTTCTGGGCCAAGACCAGCATCCGCCGCTATTTCTGGCGCAACGTATCGTTTCTCGACGATCCGCTGGAATACACCGGCACCGGCGGCGAGCTTTTCGTCGGGTTCCTGATCGTCATCGCCGTGCTGTTTCCGCTGGGCATGATCTATGGCGCGATCCAGACACTGGTGCCGCCGGACGCGCTTTACCTGAGCATCACGCTCGAAGTTACTTATTACCTCGTTCTGTTCGCGCTGCTGCAGATCGGCTTCTACCGTGCGTGGCGCTACCGCATGAGCCGGACGCGCTGGCGCGGCGTGCGCTTCGGTCTCGACGGTTCGACATGGACCTATCTGCGGCTCGCGGCGGGATGGACCGTGCTCACGGCCGTCACGCTCGGCGCAGCCTATCCATGGATGCAGATCGACCTCTGGCGCTATCAGATCCGCCACACCCGGCTCGGCGACCAGTCGTTCCACTTCGAAGGCAATGCCGCCCGGCTTTTCCCTGCCTGGCTGCCGGTGTTTGCCGCGGTGCTGGTAAATGCCGGTGTCGCACTCTGGGCCGCGACGGCGTTCGGAGTTGGCTCCGAGTTCGCCTTCAACTCTCGCAACACCGAACATCGCGACCTCGTGGCAATGATGGGCGGGATCGTGCTCTTCGCCGATGCGCTGGGCGCCCTCGGTTTTATCTACTACCGGGTTTGTCAAACCCGGTTTCAGATTTCCGGACTCAGGTTCGGTGACGCCGCGTTTCATTCCGGACTACCGTTTCTGCGCCTTTTCCTGTTCGGCGTTCTGGCGCTCGTCCTTTTGTTGGCCGCCCTCGCCGTCCTGCTCGGAATCTTCTCGCCATCACTTATCGGTAACGGCTCGGCGTTGCGGTACGGCACATTCGATCCCGCGACGGTCGGCGACCTGATCGGATTTACGTTCGCCCTCATCTTCCTGTTCGTGTTCGCGGCGCCGTTCGTATGGACACTGATCTACACCTACGAAGTGGTCAAACAGGTCGCCATCACCACGGCCATCGATAACCCGCATGTGCTGGAGCACGCCGCACAATCCGAAAGCGAAGGCCCGCGCACCGGCGAGGGCCTGGCCGACGCCCTCGACATCGGCGGGTTCTGAAGTGGCCAAGTCCGTTTCATACAACGACGGCAAGACGGCCGCCCGGCGCAAGGTCCTGGCCGAGATCTCAGGCGACGATCTCGTGCTCAGCAATCAAGCCTTCAGGGAAGTCGCACGCTGGCCGCTCGCCGACATCCGTTACGTCGACCCGTCGCACCGCCGCCCGCCGCTGCGCCTTCGTCTCGCCGAAAGCGACGCCCGCATCACGCTCGACGGTGGCGATGACGGCGGCTGGCTGACGCACAAGTGTCCAAATTTGACGAAGCGCGGCCACGGCGCCGTCCGCTGGCCGACATGGGTCGCGGCCGGCATTCTCGCCGTTGTGTCGATCGCCGGTATTTTCGTGTTCCTGCTGCCGGCGGCTTCGAGCGCAATCGTCCAGCTTGTGCCGCCGGCGCTTGAACAAAGCATCGGCCGCGAGGCGCGCAATCAACTGTTGAGCCTGATCGGGAAGGCCCGCAAAGGCGCCGGTCACGTCGAATGCACCAACCCGCGTGCCATCGGCATCCTGAAGAAACGCGCCGACGAACTGGCAACGCTGATGGAAACGCCGTTTCCCGTCCGCGTCAGTGTCGTCCGGCTGCCGATTGCCAACGCGCTCGCCTTGCCCGGCGGCGAGATCGTGATCCTGTCGGGGCTGATCGACAAGGCGGAAAGCGGTGACGAGGTGATCGGCGTGCTTGCGCACGAGATCGCGCATGTCACGCGGCGCGATCCGCTTCAGGTCTCGATCAAGCAGACCGGGGCGGCGCTGATGGTCAGCCTGATCGTCGGCGACGTGTTCGGCGGTGCGGCGCTGGGCGGTGTCGCATCGAGCCTGATCGAAAGCGGCTACAGCCGGGATGCGGAAGCCGCCGCGGATTTCATTGCCGTGACCGCGCTCAACCAGCTTGGCCTGACGGCGCGGCCGCTGGCGGATTTCCTTGAACGCATCGAACGGGAAACACCCCTCGCCGATATCATGCCGTCATTTCTGAATACGCATCCCAGCAGCGGCGACCGCAGCCGCGACATCCGCGACCTGTCGCAGGGCGTAGGCCGCGCCATGAGCGGCTATGAGTGGGAAAACCTTCGTAAAATCTGCGACTAACAGGGTTAACAAAAAAATAGGTGCAGTGTGCGACCGATCACAGACACCGCCCTTGTCCTGGAGTTTAATGGTTAACGTCCAGACCAGAGATCGTGCTCAGAACGAGCACCTCTCCAAGACAACAGGAGGCAGACATGAAGTTACGAATGAAAGAAATCATGAACGAAACTCTCGGTGCCGCCCTTGGTACAAGTGTCGGTATCTGCGTGATCGGATACGGCGTCCTCAACCTGGTGACGAGCAGCCTCGAAGCGCTGTTCTAGACCGGCGCCGGTTAAAAGAACTTCAGGTGCGGGAAGGTGCGCGACTAGCCGCGCAGTGCATCTGGGCCCAGAGCACGAATAGACTTCAGAAACTCGCGTTTCCGTTCGATATCTTCGTCGTCCATTTCGAATTCGAGCGCAAAGCCGTCCGGAATCTGACGGCGTACATAACCCTGCCGGTGGCCGATCCCTTCCATGTGCATCTGCACGAACTGATTGTTCTCGAACGCGGCGTCCGACATCCCGGTGATCGCCGCGCCCGTCTCCGAGACATCCCTGAGGTGCCCTTCGAAAGACTGCCCGTCGATGCTGCCCCGGACCCGTGCATCGGCGGCGTATCTGGGTGCCGCCCGGCTATCATTCATGAAATATCCCATGTCCCACCACCGTCCATGAAACTTCCGACCAAGGCAACTATACCACCCTTGATGCCGATGCAGAATATCCGGGTTTCCCACACCGGATCAGTGCTGGACCGAACCCTATCCGCAAACGACTGGCTTACCCTACCGGCGCGTGGCCGATGATCTTTGTATGACGCTCGACGTAGGCGTCCCAGCACCCCGGGTTGACGAGCCTGGGGGCGCGTTTGCCGTTCAACACCTCGATCCACTGCTCCGCGCCCCACTTCGCCATGTTGTAGTTGCAGACATCCGTGATCCCCGCCGCATGTGGCGTCATCAGGACGTTCTGGAACTGCATCAGCGGATGACCGGGACCCGGCGGCTCGTCGTCGAACACGTCGACGCCGGCACCGTCGATCAGCCCCTTGGCAAGGGCATCGACCAGGGCGGCCTCGTCATGCACGAAATGGCGCGCGGTGGTGATGAAGTACGCCGACGGCTTCATCATGGCGAAGGCGGCGGCGCCGATCATGCCGCGGGTCTCGCTGGTCAGCGGGCAATGCACGGAAATGAAATCCGACGTCCGGAACAGGGTCTCGAAATCCGTCTTTTCGGCATTACGGTCGATAAAGTCCTGATCGGAGATATACGGGTCATAGGCAATCACGTTCATGTCGAGCGCATGTCTGGCGATCTTCGCCGTGCGCCTCCCGATCTGTCCGAGGCCGACGATGCCGAGGGTCTTGCCCGTGGTTTCGAGCCCCGGATACGCCATGCGGTCGAGACCGGGGGCTTCGCGCATCATGCGGTCGTGCCGGATCATGTTCTTGCCGAGCGCCAGGATCATGCCGATGGCGTGCTGCGCGACGCTGTCCGAATTGGCACCGGAATTGTTCATCACCATGATGCCCATCTCCGTCGCCGCCGCGTCGTCGCAGGCGTCAAAGCCCGCCCCCAGGGACGCAACCGCCAAAAGGTTCGGGCATTTTTCCATGAACGCCCGGTCCGGGCGCCAGCGCGGCTGCATCTCGGTCTTGGCCAGCATCTGGTAGCCGTGCGCATCCTTCATGATTTCAAAGACCTTGGCCTCGTCTTCATCCTGTTCGAGGCGGATCAGTTCGATGCCGGGCGCGTTCTCAAGGATTTCCACGGCGATGGGATGGGCCCAGGTATCGAAGTACACCAGGCGGCGGGTATTGGATGTCATCTTTGTTTTTCTCCCCTAAGTTGGCCTTAAGGTGCTGTGCCGTCGCCGGATGGTCAAGATCGGGGTACGTGCCTATGCAGCCTGCTCACGGGCGATGCCGCGTGCCATTTCGACGACCCGCGCCAGGATCGGCCGGGACGGATCGGCGATATAGCTTGCCGTATAGTGAAGCGGTGTCGGATGCCAGTCGCATTCGACCTCGATCAGGCGGCCGTCGGCCAGCGCGTTGGCCGCGAAGACCCGCGGGATCGAGGCAATACCGAGGCCGCGTTCGGCCATGCGCTGGATCGCTGACAGCGACGACGACGGGAAAAGCCGGAACGGCTTCGTGCCCCTGGAACGAAGCGCCTCGTTGATCTCGAAGAACGGCCGCGTGTTCCGCGGAAACGACAGGATCGGAAAAGCCCGCATGTCCTGCAGTGTCATCTTCACGGGTCCTTTGACGCCGGGCTCGGGCCGCATCACCCAGACGAGCGGGTAATGCCCCAGCGGTGTGTTGGTGACGGTGTATTCCGACACCGGCCCCATCAAAAAGGCAACGTCGACGGCGTGTTCGACCAGATCGTTGCGGAGGTTCGACGTCACGTCGACGGAGATCTCGACCTCGAGCGCCGGGTACGTCGCCTGCAGCTCGGCCAGCAGATCCGGCAGCCACGTCTGCACGATGGTTTCCGCCGCGCCCAACCGCAGCAGACCCGACACATCTGCCTGCACGCCGGCCCGATCCTTCATCGCCTGCACACTGGCGAGCGTTTCTTCGGCAAGGCCCAGCAGGTCGCGACCGGTCGCCGTCAACCGGACCTCGCCACCGTCGCGGGTGAACAGGTCGACCTGCAGTTCGTCTTCGAGATTGGCGATGCGGCTGGAAATCGCAGGTTGTGTCGTGAACAGTTTTTCCGCCGTTTTAGAAAAACTGCCGAGCCGCGCCACCCAGAGAAAGGCGTCCAACTGCTTGAGATTCATCGGTTATTCACCGTCCATCCACGCACTGCATGCTTATAAAATAAATTTATGATAAAGTCTAAAAATTATAAATTAGACTTTTTGTCCCCGGGTTTGCTTAGATTTCTATCGACAGAGGCCACCAGATCGGTTGGCATATAGAAAATTTGGGGGGAGAGCATGGGCAACGCCGCCGAGGCCCAAACGGCTGCTTCATACATGGCTTACGAAGATTTTGCCGGCATGACCGCCGCCGAAGCGCGCCGGCATTTCCGCAGCGGCGACTATGTCGGCCATACCGCGGGCATCGCACCCGGCATGCTTCAGGGCAACGTCGCGATCCTTCCTGCCGAATACGCACTCGACTTCGCGCGCTACTGCCAGCGCAATCCACAGCCTTGTCCGCTGATCGGCGTCTCGGACACCGGCAATCCGATGATGCACACCCTGGGCGATGACATCGACATCCGCTCCGACGTACCGCTTTACCGCGTATACGAGAACGGCGAGCTGGTCGACGAGGTTTCCGACATCACCCGGCTTTGGCGCGACGATTTCGTCGCTTTCGCCATCGGCTGCTCGTTCAGCTTCGAGGATGCACTGATGGCGGACGGAATCCGGCTCCGCCATATCGACGAGAACAAGACGGTCGGCATGTACGTCACCAACATCATGACGGAACCGGCCGGTCCGTTTTCCGGCGGAACCGTTGTCTCCATGCGCCCGCTCAGCAAAAAGGATGCGATCCGTGCCAGTGCGATCTGCGCGCGGTTTCCGCATGCGCACGGTCAGCCGGTCCACATCGGCGATCCGGCCGAGATCGGCATCAGCGACATCGACGCCCCCGACTGGGGCGACAAAACCGAATTCAGGGACGGCGAGATCCCCGTCTTCTGGGCTTGCGGTGTAACGCCGCAGAATGCCGTCAGATCGGCGCGTCCGTCGATCTGCATCACGCACGCCCCTGGCAGGATGCTGGTGACAGATGTTCCCGCCTGGGCCACGGACTCTAAAAAACCAACCTCATGAACCATTAGGGAGATTTACGAATGAGACGTCTAAAAACCATTGGACTTGCCTGTGCCTTCGGCATCGCCGCCATGTCGGCGACGGCCCCGGCATCGGCAGCGGATGTCACCATCAAGGCCGTCGGCACGTGGGGCAACCTGACCAACTATCAAAAACACGAAGGCCCGTTCTGGAGCGACGTCATCGGCAAAGCGTCCGGCGGCTCCATCAAGGGTGAAATCAAGCCGCAGACCGACCTCGGCCTGAAGGGCTTCGAAATCATGCGCCTCCTGAAACAGGGCGTGTTCAACTACGCGCATGGCGTCATGGGGTACGTGTCGGCGGAGAACGCGATGTTCGACGGCGTCGATCTGTCGTCGCTGGCGCAGGACATCGAAACCGAGCGTAAGGTCGTCGATGCCTACTTCCCGATCATGGCCAAGAAGTTCGAGGAAATTTACGATTCCAAGCTGATGCAGCTGTATCCGTTCCCGAGCCAGAACCTGTGGTGCAATGCCGAGATCAACTCGATCGACGATCTCAAGGGCAAGAAGATCCGTACCTACACCGCCTCGCTGGCCGACTTCGTCCAGGGTGTCGGCGGCACGTCGGTCACCGTGGCGTTTGCCGAGGTTATCCCGGCGCTGCAGAAAGGCGTCGTCGACTGCGGCATCACCGGCACCATGCCAGCCTATAACGCCAAGTGGTACCAGGCCGCGACGCACGCCTACACGATGCGCGTCGGCTGGGGTATCGCCTTCGGTGCGATCAGCCTGAAGACCTGGAACAGCCTGTCTGCCGACCAGCAGAAGACGCTGCAGAGCGAAATCGACAAGCTGACCGACCGCATGTGGGAAGAAACCGGCAAGGAAGACGCGCTGGCCATCCAGTGCCTGACCGGCAAGGAATGCCCGCTCGGTCCGGTCGGCGGCATGAAGCTGGTTGAACCGTCGGCCGAAGACATCAAGAAGCAAAAAGTCATTGCGCAGGATGTCGTCGTCAAGAACTGGGCGGACCGTTGCAGCGCCGAATGCGTTGAAACGTGGAACAAGGTTGTCGGCCCGATCGTCGGCATCACCGCCAAGAAGTAAGGCCAACCACAGTCCGGCCGGGCGCACTGGCGTGCGCCCGGCCGGTCATTTCCTCGGAGCCCGCACGTGAATATCCTCGATAAGACCTTGAAAGGCCTGGACGGGATCGCTCTGCGCCTGGTTTGGCTGGGCGGTGCGCTCCTCATCCTGGCCGCACTGATCGTCACCGTCGATGTGATCCTCAGGAAACTGTTCAACATTTCCATGGGCGGATCGGACGAACTTTCGGGCTATGCGTTCGGCATCGCCACCGCAGGCTCCCTGACCTACGCGCTGCTGCACCGCGCCAACATCCGCGTCGATGCGCTATACCAGCATCTGCCGGTCTGGCTGCGCGGCACGCTCGATATTGTCGGTCACGTTTTGCTGATCTCGTTTCTTACGTATGTGACGTGGCGCGCGTCGCTGCTACTTGGCGACACGTACGCCAACCAGTCCCGTTCCATCACCCCGCTCCGGACACCGCTGGCGATCCCGCAGACCCTCTGGTTCGCAGGGCTTCTGCTGTGCGTCGTGACCGGTTTCGTGATGACCCTTTCCGTCCTGGTCTCGCTGTTCAAGCGCGACTGGGCCGCCATCCAGCAAACCGTCGGCATCAAGTCGCTCGACGAACAGATCGAAGAAGAAAGCTGAGCCGCCGCCATGTTGATTCAAGCAATTGTCTTTCTCATGGTGCTGGTCGCGCTCAGCGTGCCGATTGCCGCCGTGCTCGGCTGGCTCGGCCTGTTCATGTCGAACGTTCATTCGTTCATGCCGCTGCACCTCGCGATCGGCGATATCTTCTGGCAGAACTCGGTCGAGTTCCTTCTTGTCGCCATTCCGATGTTCGTGCTCATGGGCGAAATTCTGCTGCGTTCCGGTATCACCGAACGCATGTACGAGGGCATGGTACAGTGGCTCGGTTGGCTGCCGGGCGGCCTCATGCATTCGAACATCGGCTCGTGCGCGCTGTTTGCCGCAACGTCCGGCTCCAGTGTCGCCACGGCGGCCACCATCGGCACCGTGGCGCTGCCGGAAGTCGAGAAGCATAACTACAACGAGCGCCTGTTCCTCGGCACCATTGCCGCCGGCGGGACGCTCGGCATCCTCATCCCGCCGTCGATCAATCTGATCATCTACGGCCTGCTGACCGACACGTCGGTCCCCGAACTTTATCTCGCCGGCTTCATCCCCGGCCTCGTGCTGGCGCTCCTATTCATGGCGACCGTCGCGCTTGCATGCCTTTTGCGTCCGCAATGGGATGGCGATCCGGTACCGCAGGACTGGGGCGCCAAGGTCCGCTCGCTGTCGGGGCTTCTGCCGCCGCTCGGCATTTTCCTCGTCGTCGTCGGTTCGATTTATGCTGGTGTCGCAACCCCGACCGAGGGTGCCTCGCTCGGCGTGATCGCATCGATGGGCCTTGCTGCCGCCAACCGCACGCTGAACATCGAAATGCTGAAGCGCGCCATCGAGGGCACCATGCGGACCACGGCGATGATCATGCTGATCATCCTGGCCGCGATCTTCCTGAACTTCATCCTCGGCGCCGTCGGCCTGACGCAGGCGCTGGCCGACTTCATCACCAGCCTGGGCCTGAGCCCGATGGAAACGATGCTGATGATCGTCGTCTTCTACATCATCCTCGGGTGCTTCATGGAAACGCTTTCGATGCTGCTGACAACGGCACCGCTGATTGCGCCGGTGGTGATACAGCTCGGGTTCGACCCGGTGTGGTTCGGGATTGTGCTCATGGTGTTACTTGAGGCGGCGCTGATCACGCCCCCCATCGGCATCAACCTTTATGTCGTCCAGGGCATCCGCAAAGGCGGCGGCCTGAACGACGTGATGATCGGCACGTTCCCGTTTGTGTTGGCCATGTTCGCGATGGTCGGCCTGTTACTGGCCTTCCCTCAAATCGCGCTCTGGCTGCCGCAACAGTTCTACTGACTTTTATTCGAGAAATAGGGTTCTCACGCTCGACGTGTGCCCGAAGCAATGGAGACGCTTGCCATGTGGCAAATCTGGATCGACCGGGGCGGCACTTTTACCGACCTCGTAGCCCGCAAACCCAACGGTGAACTGGTCACCCACAAACTGCTTTCGGAAAACCCGGAGCAATATGAAGACGCGGCCCTTCAGGGCATCCGCGATCTCTTGGGGATCGACAAGGGTGATGCGGTCCCGCCCGGCAAGGTGCAGGCGGTCAAGATGGGCACGACGGTCGCCACCAACGCGCTTTTGGAACGCAAGGGCGACCGCACGGCGCTGGTCATCACCAAGGGCTTCGGCGATGCGCTCCGCATCGGTTACCAGAACCGGCCGCGGCTGTTCGACATGCATATCAAGCTGCCGGAGCTCGTTTACGAAACCGTCCTCGAGGCCGACGAACGCGTTGCCGTCGACGGCGAGGTGCTCACCCCGCTGAACGAAGACGCCCTGCGTGACGGGCTTCAGAAAATCTATGACGACGGTATCCGCGCCGTCGCCATCGCCTTCATGCACGGCTACAAGCACACCGGGCATGAAGAACGGGCGGGCGAGATCGCGAAGGAAATCGGCTTCACGCAGATTTCCGTCTCGCACCAGGTCAGCCCGCTGATCAAGCTGGTCTCGCGTGGCGATACCACCGTGGTCGACGCTTACCTGTCACCGATCCTGAGACGCTACGTCGACCGTGTTGCCGCCGATCTCGAAGCGGGCGGCGAGAACGGCCCGCGCCTGATGTTCATGCAGTCGAACGGCGGGTTGACCGACGCCAAGCTGTTCCAGGGCAAGGACAGCATCCTCAGCGGCCCCGCAGGCGGTGTCGTCGGCATGGTCCGCACCGCACAGATCGCCGGCTTCGACAACATCATCGGTTTCGACATGGGTGGCACGTCGACCGACGTCGCACACTTCGACGGCGAATACGAGCGCTCGCTCGAGAACGTGGTCGCCGGCGTGCGCATGCGCGCGCCGATGATGAACATCCACACCGTCGCCGCCGGCGGCGGCTCGATCCTGGCGTTCGATGGTGCCAGGTTCCGCGTCGGCCCGGAAAGTGCCGGTGCCAACCCGGGGCCGGCATGCTACCGCCGCGGCGGACCGCTGGCGGTCACCGACTGCAACGTCATGCTGGGCAAGATCCAGCCGCAGTTCTTCCCGAGCGTGTTCGGTCCAAACGCCGACCAGCCGCTCGACGGCGACGTGGTGCGCCAGAAGTTCGACGAGCTTGCCGACCGCATCGCGAAAGACACCGGCGAAGCCCGCCGCTCGCCGGAAGACATCGCCGAAGGGTTCCTGACCATCGCCGTCGAGAACATGGCCAACGCCATCAAGCAGATCTCGGTGCAGCGCGGTTACGACATTACCAACTACGTCCTCAACTGCTTCGGCGGTGCGGGCGGCCAGCACGCGTGCCTCGTCGCCGACTCGCTCGGCATGAAGACCGTCTTTGTGCACCCGTTCGCGGGCGTGCTGTCGGCGTACGGCATGGGGCTTGCCGACATCCGTGCCCTCAGGGAACGTTCGGTGCAGGAGCCACTCGACGACGACGCGGTCAAGCGCGTGATCCCGACGCTCGACGAGATGGCTGCGGACGCTGCCAAAGAGGTCACGTCGCAAGGCATCGACGCCAAGAACGTCACCGAGCATCGCCGCGTGCACCTGCGCTACGAAGGCACGGACAGCGCGCTGGTGGTTTCGCTTAGCGATGCCGCGTCGATGGCCGCCGAGTTCGAAGAGTTGCACCGTCAGCGGTTCGGTTTCGTACCTGAAGGCCGCAAGCTGGTCATGGAGGCCCTGGCGGTCGAAGCCGTGGGCGCCACCGAGTCGATGATCGACCCGGAAATGAAAGAAACGTCGGACGGCAAATCGATTCCGCCGCGCGATACGGTCAGCATGTATTCCGGCGGCGAGCATCACGATACGCCGGTATATGCACGCGAATCGTTCATGCCGGGCGACAAGGTCGACGGCCCGGCCGTCATCACCGAGGATACGGCGACGACCGTCGTCGAACCGGGCTGGCAGGCGTACCTGAATTCGCGCGGCCACCTGATCTTGAAGCGCTTCAAGGAACGGCCGCAAACCTTCGCCGTCGGCACCGAAGCCGATCCGGTGATGCTGGAAATCTTCAACAACCTGTTCATGTCGATCGCCGAGCAGATGGGCGCGACGCTCGCCAACACGGCTTATTCCGTCAACATCAAGGAGCGCCTCGACTTCAGCTGCGCGATTTTCGATATCGAGGGCAATCTCGTCGCCAACGCGCCGCACATGCCGGTGCACCTGGGTTCCATGGGCGAGAGCATCAAGACCGTCATCCGCGAGAACGCGGGGCAGATCAAACCGGGCAATGTCTACGCCCTCAACGCGCCCTACAACGGCGGCACGCATCTGCCCGACGTCACCGTGATCACGCCGGTGTTCAACGACAACGGCAAGGACATCCTGTTCTATGTCGGCTCGCGCGGCCACCAGGCCGACATCGGCGGCCGCACGCCGGGTTCGGCGCCGCCGGATTCGACCCATATCGAGGACGAAGGCGTGCTGATCGACAACTTCCTGCTCGTCGAGGAAGGCCGTCTCCGCGAAAAGGAGACCTATGACCTGCTGAAGTCCGGCAAGTATCCGTGCCGCAACCCGATGCAGAACATGGCCGACCTGACGGCGCAGATCGCCGCCAACGAAACCGGCGTGCGCGAGCTGCGCAAGATGATCCAGCACTTCGGGCTCGATGTCGTCCATGCGTACATGGGCCATGTGCAGGACAATGCCGAGGAATCGGTCCGCCGCGTTCTCGACGTGCTGGCCGACGGCGAATTCACCTACCCGATGGACAACGGCGACCAGATCCAGGTGAAGATCACGGTCGACCGTGATGCGCGTGAGGCGAAGATCGACTTCACCGGCACGTCACCGCAGGGGAACCACAACTACAATGCCCCGCTCGCGGTCTGTAAGGCAGCGGTGCTTTACGTGTTCCGGACCCTGGTCGACGACGAGATCCCGCTCAACGAAGGCTGCCTGAAGCCGCTCAAGATCAAGGTGCCGGAGAAATCGATCATCAGCCCCGAGTATCCGGCGGCGGTGATCGCCGGGAACACCGAGGTCTCGCAGTGCATCACCGATGCGCTATACGGTGCACTCGGCGTGATGGCGTCGGCGCAAGGGACGATGAACAACTTCGTCTACGGCAACGACGTCTATCAGAACTACGAGACCATCTGCGGCGGCACCGGTGCGGGCGCCACGTTCGACGGCTGCGACGCGGTGCATTCGCACATGACCAACACGCGCATGACCGACACCGAGGTCCTGGAGAACCGCTTCCCGGTCCGGGTCGAGGAATTCTCGATTCGCCGGGGTTCCGGTGGCGACGGCGCACATCATGGCGGCGACGGCGTTGTCCGGCGCATGCGGTTCCTGGAGACGATGACCGCGACCACACTATCGAGCCATCGCCATACCGACCCGTGGGGGCTGAAAGGCGGCAAGCCGGGTGCACGGGGCGAAAACGCCGTTTACCGCGCCGACGGCAGCGTCGACCGGCTTCGCGGCAACGATGAAACCGAGATGCATCCGGGCGATGTGTTCGAGCTTCGTACCCCGGGTGGCGGTGGATTCGGCGCGCCGGAGGACTGATCCGGCGCGTCCCGGGGGCGCAAAAAATTGTGCGGATTCAGCGGATATTAACGCTAAATCTTGTATGCCAAACGGCAAACCGGTATTTTTTAACCGAATCGCTTGTCGTTGCCTCGCGTCATATGCAATTGCGCAGCGAATGAGGGACAGGGCATCAGGAGCCTCAGCTTGGCCACATCACGGTTCACAATCTGTCTGACCATTGCCGCCACCATTGTCGGCATGGCGGGTGATGCCACGGCCAACCCGCTTGAGATCGAACTCACCGGACTTCTGAACCGCCATCCGCAGATCAAGGCTGCGGAAAAATCGCTGCAGTCGTCGCGCAAGGGTGTCGATGCGGCGAAAGCGGATTTTTACCCGACCGTGTCGGTGACCGGCGATGCCGGTTACGAGAACATCGACAGCCCGTCGGCGCGAAGTGACAACGCCCCCGGCGGGAACGCCTTCGGCCGCACGCGCAACACGGCCTCCCTGTCGGTCACGCAGAACATCTTCAACGGATACGCCACGGCGTCCGCAGTACGCACGGCGCGCCTGAACCGGGAACTTGCGCAGATTTCGTTCGAGGGCACGCGTCAGAATACGATCTTCGAAGGCATCCAGGTCTATATCGACGTATTGCGCCAGCGCCGCCTGATCGAACTGGCACGCGAAAACGAAGCGACCATCCAGCGTCAGCTCAACCTGGAAGACGAACGCGTTCAGCGCGGCTCAGGCGTTGCGGTCGATGTGTTGCAGGCCAAGTCGCGGCTGCAGATCGCCAAGGAACGCCGCGTCAATTTCGAGGGCGCGCTCGAAGACGCCATCAGCCGCTATACGCAGGTCTTCGACCACTCCCCCGACGTCGAAGCGATGCTCGATCCGGAACCGCCGATCGACCTTGTCCCGAGCGAGCTGTCGAAATCCATCGATATCGCCGTGATCGAGAACCCCGCTGTCGGCAACTCCGGCACCACGGTGGAAGTCGCGCGCGAACGCCGCAGGACGGTGCGCGCCGAACTGTTCCCGACGGTCGACCTCGAAGGCACGTACAACTACGAAAAGCACAACAATGCGACGCTCGGCACACGGCGTGATTACTCGCTCGTCCTGACAAGCACGTGGGAACTGTTCTCCGGCTTCTCGACGCGGGCGTCGATGGCACAGGCCGCATACGACTATCATGCGTCCAAGGATCAGCACGAATATACGGTCCGCAAGGTCATCGAGCAGTCGAAACTGGCCTGGCAGTCGCTGTTGACGGCTCGCGAACGGCTCGAACTGCTGGAGAATGCGGTCAACATCGCATCCGAAGTGTTCGAAAGCCGGAAGAAACTGCGTGAAGCGGGCAAGGAAACCGTGATCAACGTTCTCGACGCCGAGAACGAGGTCAACAACGCCCAGATCAACTACACGTCCGCTTTTTACGACGAACGCCTCGCCGTCTATCAGCTTCTGCTCGCCATGGGCCGGCTGGACAGCAAGAACCTGTCGCTCGGCTTCTAGGGGCCGGCACATGTCCCTCCTCGTCAGCTTTGATGACATCAAGGATGCCCGTGCGCGGCTGCACCCGGCCGTCCGCCGCACACCGATCATTCCGGTCGCCCGTGACAGCCGTGAAATCGGCGCCGAGCTGCTTTCGGTGAAATGCGAGAACCTGCAGGTTACCGGTGCTTACAAGATCCGCGCCGCGTTCACGATGCTCGACCGGCTGAGCGCCGAACAGAAATCCAAGGGCGTGATCCTGGCGTCGAGCGGCAACTTCGCGCAGGCGTTTGCCTTCGCCGGCCGTCTGCTGAACGTGCCGATCGCCGTTGTCATGCTTCGTGAAACCAGCGCCTACAAGGTCGGCGCCACCGAGGGGCACGGCGCCGAAGTGGTGTTCTGCGACGATGCGCTCGCGCGCCAGCCGATGGTCGAACAGGTTGCGGACGAACGCGGCATGACCGCCATCGATACCTGGGAAGAATACTGGATCACGGCAGGCCATGCGTCTCTCGGCATAGAGATCTGCGAGGATGCGGGCGACCTGGAACAGGTGCTTGTACCGGTTTCGTCCGGCGGCGTTGCCGGCGGCGTCGCGGCTGCGGTCAAGCACATGCGCCCCGACGTCAAGGTGATCGGTGTGCAGCCGGAACGCGCCAACGCGGCGTATGTGTCCAGGCAGCACGGCGAGCCGACCGCCATCGACTATTGGGACAGTATCGCCGACGGGCTTTCCGCGCGCCGCCCCGGCGAACGGCCGTTTGCACATCTTGAGGCATACATGGACGACATCGTGCTGGTCTCCGAGAACGACATCGGGCGCGCATTCGTGACGCTGCTGACGCGCGCCAAGTTGCTGGGCGAAGCGGCCGGGGTCGTCGCCAGCGCGGCCTTTCTCGCCGATAAGGTCGATACCTCGCTCAAAACCGTCGCCGCACTGACCGGCGGAAATCTCACGCAAGAGAGCATGCAGAAGCTCTACGCCCTCGCCGAAGGCTGATCCCGGGCACCGGAACCCGGACGCAGAAAGGCCCGGCCAAAGGCCGGGCCTTTCCTCGGGAACGCCGGGTTCACTCCGACGCCCTGGGGGAAATCAGGAACCCCCGTTGAGCGCAGAACCGGCGAGGGTCTCTCCCGAAACCTCTTTGTCGGCATTGGCACGGGCGAGGCACCGCGTCGCCGTGATACGTTGCTCCACGTCGTTGGCGTAGGTTGCGAGCGCATCGCCGCGCAGCCACTGGTCCGTGTCGTGGAAAACCAGGATTGAGTCACGTCTGACGAGATCGCGGGCCTGCTTGGCACGCTTCTCCCATTTCTCGATGTAGGCAGCCCAGTCGCCACCGTATGCCCGGGCGACGTAATTTGCGACAGCACGGTTGCTGGTCTTGCCCCAGACTTGGTTCTCGGGCATTGCCGGGCATTCGGCCGCAGCGGCACCGGTGGCGCCAAGAACGGCAACGACCATCAGCATAGCGGCGGGAATGTAATAGGAACGGCGCATCGTCATTGTCCGCAGGACACTTCGGCGTCGTATTGGAAAGGACGGTCGTACCAGGACGGCTCGACGAACAGACCGATACTGGAATTGTCCTGGCTCTTCATGCGGAAAGATGCCTGCTGGCCTTCGGCAAAGCGCATCGTCCGCGCCGTCAACTCACGCGCCTGACCGTTGCTGATCTGGTAAACCCGGAGCTTGCCGAGTTCCGGCCACTTTTCGCCCTGGTTCACCACCTTGAACGACGCGACACCGTCGATGCAGGCGCTGATCACCTCGACGTTAACGTTGCCGCCGGCGGCCTGGGCGAGGTCGATAGAGTTGATATCGACGCCCTGGCGCTCACTTAGCGGTACGGGGATCTTGCGCTGCTGAGCGGCAGCGGCGCCGACGGCACCGACAACGGTGGCGAAGATCGCGATCACGGCAAGAATTCTGTACACAGCAGTCATTTCCTGTAGCCCTCCCGACGTTTTCAATCCGTCGTTGGCTCAAGAAATAGACCCGCTATGTAATAGGCGTATGTCGCCGTGGTTAGCGAATGTTACAAAGTGTGATATTCGCCTTACGAAAGGGTGGTTACCGGTCGAGCGCCGCCATGAAATGTCCCAGCAATCCGTCGATCTTCGCCTGGTCGATCCAGCGGAAAACGCCGACGATATCGAGCGCCTGATCGATCCAAATCAGGTTCGAACCGGCGCCGAGGGCAAAGAAACTGGTCTCGGGCGCCTCGGGATAATACGCGCGGCCGGTATTGAGCCACCAGAGGAACCCGTAAACCTTGTAGATATCGATCGGGGTGTGCATTGCCGTGACCCACTCTTCGGCGAGCAGGCGCTTGCCGTTCCACTCGCCGCCGCGCGCGATCAGAAGGCCGAAGCGCGCGTGATCGTAGGAGTCGATCCAGAGACCGCCGCCCCAGTGAGTCCCGCCGGGAACGGAAATCATTACCTCGTCGTCGACCAGCACGCCGGAGTTTTCATAACCGTGCCACGTCCAGCCGTCGGAGGCACCGATGGGGTCCATGATCCGTTCCTTCAGGACTTCCGGCAGCGGACGGCGAAACAGATGCAACAGCGCGAGCGAGAACACATTGACCCGGACATCGTTGTATTCCCAGAACGTGCCCGGCGCCTGGAGGTCGCGTTTCTGCCCCTTGCGCTCGTTGGTCGAACCGGCGCCGACTTCGCGGAAGTGATCGACCTGATCGGGCTTGTCGAACAGTGTCCCGGTCCATTCGCTGGTCTGCGTCAGAAGGTGCCGCCACGTGATCTTGGCATTGTGCTCGCCCTGGAACTCCGGGATGTCGATGTCACCCGACACCGGCGCATCTATATCCTTGATCAGGCCGTCGCCGACGGCAATCCCGCACAACACGGCGAGGTAGCTCTTGGCGATCGAAAACGTCATGTCGACCCGCCCCGGATCGCCCCAGGACGCGGCAATCTCGCCACCCCTCAGCAACAGCCCCGACGGGCCGCCGCGGGGTTTGAGTACGCCCAGGAATTCGTTCCATGGCGCCGGTTCGATCTGCGTCAGGCCGGGCACGCTTCCGGCATCCTCAAGGTCGCGCGGCCACGGGCTCTCACTTGCCTCGGCAAACGCGATCGCGTCGTTGATTTTCGCCGGATCGAAGCCGAGTTCGGCGGGATTGCGCGTTTGCCAGTCACCGGCACCGCTTGCCGGCGGCACATACGTTGATGTCGTCACGTGGGTCATCCTTCGGGATCAAGAACCTAAACCGGCGTCAAAGGTATCACACGGCGGCGGGCAACCAAGGTTCCAGTTTTATATACCGCCGACATTCAACTTTGCCTATGATGACATAATCAATCAGGGAGGGTCTCATGCAGCGCTGGCTTCCAACGGGTCTTGCTTTGGCTCTTCTGTGTTTCAGCGGTACTGCGCCGGCACCGGTGCAGGCCGACGACCTCAGATTCTTCAAGATCGCATCCGGTTCCCGTGGCGGCACCTACTTCCCGATTGCGTCTTCGCTCGCCAAGGTCATCTCCAATCCACCCGGCTCGAAATCCTGCTCAAACGGTGGCAATTGCGGTATCCCGGACGTAACCGCGACGGCGCAGAGCACGGCCGGGTCGGTCGCCAACGTGGATGCCCTGCTGGCCAAGAAGTTTCCGTCTGCGATCGCACAAAGCGATGTAACGTACTGGTCCTATACGGGCACCGGTCCCTTCCGTACCCGCAAACCGAACACCCTGCTTTGCGTTATCACCAGCCTTTATCCCGAGGATGTGCACTTCGTCGCGGCCAAGGGATCGAACATCAAGAGCATGAGCGACATCCCCGGGAGACGAATCGCGCTCGGCGAGCGGAATTCCGGCGCTCTTCTCGGCGCGCAACTCCTGGTCCGGGCCTACGGCTTCAAGGAAGGCGTGGATTTCTCGGCCTCGTTCGTCAATTTTCTGGGTGCACAGGACGCGATGAAAGCCGGTAATATCGACAGCTTCATCACCGTCGCCGGGCATCCGTCGAGTGCCATTGCGGAAATGATGAAATCGCACGGCGCGACGCTCGTTCCGGTCGACGGCAAAGGCGCCGACATTCTGACCGAGAAATCTCCGTTCTATGCAAAGTCGACAATTCCCGCCAACGTCTATCCCGGTCAGAGCGGCCCGGTTCAAACCGTGGCCGTCAACGCGCTCTGGCTCGCCAGGACGGACCTCGACCAGAATTTCATCTACAAGGTAACCAAGGCATTCTGGGAAAATCGCTACGCGCGCACGATCCTCGACGGTGGACATCCCAAGGGCAAATCCATAACCTTGTCGTCTTCGTTCGACGGTGTCCCGATCCCGCTATGCGTGGGGGCACAAAACTACTACAAGGAAATCGGCCGCCTTAAATGACGACCCCCAATCTTCTGACCGCTACCGAAGCCGCCGAGGCGATCCGTACGGGCAATCTGACATCGCGCGACCTTATCGATGCCTGCATTGCGCGGGCGGAGGAACGCGCCGATGATGTCGGTGCCTGGATTTATCTGAACCCCTGCCTTGCCCGCGAACAGGCGGACAACTGCGATCAGGCGCTGGCCGAAGGCCGCGACCTGGGACCGCTGCACGGCGTTCCTGTAGGGCTCAAGGACATTATCGACACGGCGGACATGCCGACCGAGAACGGCTCCGCACTCTTCGAAGGCCGGCGTCCCGTCGCCGACAGCACCATCGCGCGCCTGCTCAGGGCCGCCGGTGCCGTCATCATGGGCAAGACCGTGACAACGGAATTCGCGCTTTCCGCGCCGGGCAAGACCAAGAACCCGCACGACCCCGCGCATACGCCGGGTGGATCCTCGTCCGGGTCGGCGGCGGGCGTCGCCGACCATCAGGTGCCGCTTTCCGTCGGGACGCAAACCGGCGGGTCCATGATCCGGCCCGCGTCCTATTGCGGGATCCACGGTTTCAAGCCGACCTTCGGGTCGATTTCGCGCGCCGGGATGTTCCCGCTGGCGCGTCCACTCGACCATCCGGGCGTCTATGCCCGCTCGATCGACGACATCGCACTTATTGGCGACGTTCTGATGGTGAAGGACCCGGCCGATCTCGACATGCGCGGTCATCCCCGTGGAAAGCTGGCGGACGCGCTTTCCGCACCGGCCGGCGAGCCGCCCAAAATCGCGTTCGTCCGCGGGCCCATGTGGGAACAGGGCGAAGATTACCTGGACGACGTGATGCAGGGCGCATTGGTACAGCTCGGCAAACACGTGCAGGAAGTCGAGATGACAGGTGTTTTCGACCGAGCGCTGGCGTGCCAGGAAACCGTGATGATGGCCAACGTCCTCGCCAACATCGGAGATTACTGCCGGGACCACGCCGACAAGGTCCGCGAGGAAACGCATCGCCGTGCCAAATCCGGCGAAGGCATTGCGGCGGATGATTATATCAAGGCCATCGAATTCCGCGACACCATCGCGGCCGCGCTGGACCGGATGTTCGACGGCTACGACGTGCTGATCACCGCCGGAGCCACAGGCGAGGCACCGGAAGGGCTCGGCAGCACGGGCAACGCGGCATTTCAGAAAATGTGGACGCTGCTTGGCGTGCCGACGGTGACTCTTCCCATGCTCAAAGGACCTAATGGCCTGCCCATCGGCTTGCAGGTGATCGGCCGGTATGCCCACGATGGCGACATGCTGCGTCACGCCCGCTGGATCGAGGAACAGTTTTGACTGCTGACGTGAACAAGGACCGGCTCTGGAACTCGCTCATGACCCTGGCCGAGATCGGTGCGACGCCCAGGGGCGGCGTGCGCCGCATCGCATTGACGGACGAGGACAAACGGGCGCGCGACCTGTTCTGCGACTGGGCCCGCGACGCCGGGTGCGATATTCGCGTCGACACCATCGGCAATATTTTTGCGCGCCGCCCGGGCCGCAATCCCGACGCGCTACCGGTTGCCACCGGCAGCCATATCGACAGTCAACCGCTCGGCGGCAAGTTCGACGGGGCTTTTGGCGTGATGGCCGGACTGGAGGTTATCCGTGCGCTGAACGACGCCGGCATCGAGACGGAAGCCCCGATCGAAGTCGTGGACTGGACCGACGAAGAAGGGGCACGCTTTGCCGCCGGCTGCATCGGTTCGGGGGTCTACTCGGGGCACCGTGACCTCGCGGCGGCGCTGGTGCTCGAGGATGCCGAAGGCGTCACCGTCGGTGCCGCCCTGGAACGGATCGGTTACGCGGGTCCGGCGCCCCTCGGCGAGCCGGGTTTCGGTGCTTATTTCGAAGCGCATATCGAACAGGGTCCCATTCTGGAGGCCGAGGGTCTAACCGTCGGCGCCGTGTTGGGTGCGCAGGGCCAGCGCTGCTTTGTCGTCACGGTTGAAGGTGTCGACGGCCATGCCGGCACGCTGCCCATGGCGAAACGCCAGGACTCGTTTGTCGGCACGGCAAAGATGACCGTCGCCCTGACCGAACTCGCCGAGACCTATAATCCCGCCGCCGTGATTACCATCGGCCACGTCCGGGTCGTGCCGAATTCGCGTAACACGGTTCCCGGCAAGACCGTCTTCACCATCGACAGCCGTCACCCGGACAGCGAGACACTGGAACGAATGGAGGCGGACATGATCCGCATCTGTGGCGAAATTGCGAAGTCGTCGGGATTAAGCGTCGCGTTCGAAACCGTGACGCGTGCCGAACCAATCGTCTTCAACACCGGCTGCGTCGACGCCGTGCGCGAAGCTTGCCGCCAGCGACAGATTCGGTTCATGGACATTCATTCGGGTGCCGGCCACGACGCCTGCAAGATCGCCGCCGTGTCGCCGGCGGGGATGATATTCGTGCCGTGCATCGACGGCATCAGCCACAACGAACTTGAAGATGCGCGTGCCGAGGATCTGGCCGTCGGCACGCAGGTTCTGCTGGATTCGATGCTCGCTTACGCGAAGTAACTCAGGAACCGGACTTCGGCTCCGCTTTTTCGGTGACATCGGCCATTTTCTTCGAGATCTGCTCGAACTGGTACTCCGGAATAATATAGGCCCAGCCCTCGGTCCGGGTCTTGATGGCTTCGGCCTGCTTCGCTGCGTCGGAAGACGTGTCGCCACCGATATATTCGGCCTCGACCGTCATGTACTGCGTGCCGTCCTTCTGCCACATGCGGGTGGTCGCGTGGATGGCGTCAGCCGTAAAGAACTCGGTTACGTATGCCTCGGCCGGATCTAGGTCGACATTCTCCACTTTGCGCACGTCGTTGAGGATAAAGCCGCTCAGGACAGCCGCGATATTCCGTGGCGCGAACTCGCTCGAGAGCTTCATCCCTTCCGGCATGTTCTCGAACGCAAAATCGCCGGTGACGCCCTGCTGCGGCACGACAATCAGTTTTTCGCCATCCGGATGGATCACCTCGGCACGCTGGATACGCTCTGGCTTGATATCGACGATATCACGTTGCAACCAGTCGCGCGGTTCGACGCCGATATCGACAAGCCCCCGAACGAGCCAGGTCTGCTCCTCGTCCGGACGGCGCACGTACATGCCGCCCGTGGTCGTTTCGGGCAGAAAGAAGTTGGCACGGCCAACGATAAGATCCGCCATCTCCTCGCCGGCCCCGTTCTTCAGCGTGATACGCTGCGCACCCGATTTCTTCTGCGTCGGGTCACCGAGGTTTAGGTCGGCGAATTTCGCCGGGCGGCTCGTCTTGCGGTCCAGCAACTCCATGTTGGACAGGCTGAAGATGACCTTGCTGACCAGGTTGCCGTGCACCGGATAGCCGCCGCTTTCCTTCAGGCCCCATGTGTCGCCGTCGCGGACGAACGTCATGGTGTTGCCGTTCTGCAGCACGATCACTTCACCGACGTTCTTCGCCGTCTCAAGCAGGCCCGGGAACAGGCGTTGTCCCTCGAAATTGGTGGAGCGGAAATCAACCCGCGTCGATACGCCGACTGCCGCCGCCGCGACGCTGACGATGGCGACAACGATAAGGATGCTGACGGTTCTGGGTGTCATGTTCGCCCCCTATCCTTCGTGCTTAGCCAGATGATACCGGCGTGCCCGGCGCGCCCGGCCGACGAACAGCCAGACCAGCGCAATGACACCCAGCAGCAGCGGGATCGCCGCGATGTTGATGAACTTCAGCAGCGCATCCAGATCATCAATGTCCTTGCGCAGTTCGTATTGCACGTCGCGCAGCTCCTTGCGGAGACGCACCATCTCGCGCCGGTATTCCTCGGCCTTGGCCTTGTCCTCGGGACCGATCACCAGCTCCCCACCGGCCTGCTCGCGGTTGAGCAGGTTGGCGAGCTCGGTCTTGATATTCTCGATCTGGTCCGCCAGTTGCTGTTCCTTGGTGCGGAACTGCTGCTCTGCGTTCTTGCGCACCTCGTCGACGTAGGTGAACGGGCGAAAGGCTTCGGACCGTGCACGCAGGCTCATCAGCGCGGTGCCGCCGCTCAGGTTCTCCAGCGAATTGACCACGAAGTCCGCATTGTTGGCGAACGGCACGCTGAAGGTCTGGCCGAACAACTGGCGGGACTGCATCCAGAACTGTTCGTGCAGCATGTCGACGTCCGACACGACGACCACGCTGACGTCCTTGTCGGCCTTGGCGACATGATCTTCGGGCTTCAGAAGGTCCGGCGTTTCCACCTCACTCTCATTGAGCGCGGGGCGTCCGTCCGGGAACGCACTCGACGGCTTCCCGAGCACACGCGCGGCGACGGTCTTCTGTTCACCCGATGCCTTGAACTCGCGGAACATGCCGACCACGTCCGGGTTGGTTCGCACCTTGGCAACGTCGATTTCCATCGATTGCGGCGACGACTGGATCAGCGGTTCGAGCGTTGTCCCCTTGTCCGCGATCGGTTTCAGGATGCCTGCGTTGGCAAGCGTGATGCGCTGAAGGTCGGCGGTGATGGCATCGTCCGCCTTGAAGTGCTTGGGCAGGATCGAGAGCCACGTGACATAGTCGGTGACCGACGTCTGACCGCGCAGATTGACGTTCACCCGCCGGGCCGACGCGACATCGCCCAGCACCTTGCCCTCGACCAGTTCAACACCCCAGGCATTGAGGATCTTGTCGAAATCGGACGGGCCTGCGTTACCACGGCCGCGCGCCATGGCGACATCGATCTCCGAGTTTTCGTCGACAAACACCACGGCCTTGCCGCCCTTTAGCACGAACTGGTCGATGGCGTACATCAGCTGATCGTTGATCCCCTTGGGGTGCACGATCAGCAGCGCGTCGACGTCTTTCGGGATGGCCTTGTCGCTGACGGCGATGGTCGTGATATCGAAGAATTCCCGAACCTGTTCAAGGAACGCCCAGGCCTGGCCACCCTGCTGGCGCGGGCCGCCAGCGACCGGGAGACCGGCTATCAGGCCAACCAGCGGTTTTTTGTCCTGCGCCAGTTTGAAAATCATCTTCGAGAGATCGTATTCGAGGAAGCTCTCGCGTTCCGGGCTCAGGTAGGCAATCCGCTCCAGGTTGTCGACGCTGTTGGTCGCGACAATGCCGAAGTAGCCCAGGTCGCCCGCATTATCGAGCGGCACGCCCTGCAGACCGAACGAGACCGCCAGATCCACCTCGTCGGTGAACGGTTCCGGGCTGTAAAGCTCAAGCTGAATCTTGCCGCCCGAGATATCGACGTAACGTTCGAGCAGTTCGCGCACACGGTCGGCATATGTGGCGTGCCCGGGGTTGAGCTCGGTCAGCCGCTTGGAAACGAACAGACGCACCGTGATCGGCTCGTTGATGTTCTGCAGAATTTCACGGGTGCCGTCGTTCAGCGTGAACAGGTTCTCCTCGGTCAGGTCGACCTCGAGGCCCCGGAACGTGGTGTTCGCGAAAATGTTGACGGCAAGAAAAATGATCACGGCCAGGACCGCGGACAGCCCGGCCAGTTTTCCACGATCGATGGCGGCGAGAAACTTCATGATACGCCTCATCGTCCCTTGTTGATTTCAACGGCTATGATGTTCAGGAACAGCCACATCACGATCAGCGATCCGAAGAACACGACGTCTTTCATGTCGATCACACCCTGCGTCACGGCGCTGAAGTGCGTGAGGAAGCTCATCGAGCGTAGCGCGTCGACCAGGACATCGGGCGCCCATCCCTGGAAGAAGTTGAGCACCAGTTGCGCACCCGACATCGTGAAAAGGAAGCAGACCGTCGCCGCGATGATGAAGGCGATGACCTGGTTCTTGGTCAGCGATGAGATGCAGGCGCTGATTGAGAGGAACGCGCCCGCCATGACGAAGCTGCCGATATAGCTGGTCACGATGATCCCGTTGTCCGGATCGCCCAGCATGTTCACCGTGATCCACATCGGGAACGTCAGCGCCAGAGCGAGACCGCAAAAGGCCCAAGCGGCAAAAAACTTGCCGAGCACGGCATCGAGCGTCGATACCGGCAGCGTCATCAGCAGCTCGATCGTGCCGGATTTCCGTTCTTCCGCCCAAAGCCGCATGCCGATGGCCGGCACCAGCAACAGGAACAGCCACGGATGATAGGCAAAGAACGGCGACAGGTCGGCGTAGCCGCGGCCAAAGAAGTTGCCGACATAAAACGCGAAGGCCCCGGTCAATGCCAGGAAAATGACGATAAACACGAGCGCAAGGGGCGTCGCGAAGTAACCCTTGAATTCGCGCTTGGCGATGATCGCGATGTTACGCATGGGGCGCCTCCGCCGGTTTCTTGTCGGGGCCGCGGGTGATTTCACGGAAGACCGCGTCGAGCGCGCCCTTTTCCGTCTTCAGGTCGGAGACGGGATGACCCTTGTCCTTCAGAAGCGCGGCGACGTCCGGCGCGATCGGCGCACCCGACTTCGACGTCACGCTGAATTCACAGTACCCGTTGCCGGCCTGTTCGCGGATCACCGCGCCGACGACGGAGAGCGCCTTAAGATCACCCTCCACCGCAGCGGCGGCTGCGGCGGCAACGCGCACATGCACGGCGTTGTGCAGCGGCGATCGTTTCAGCAGATCCTCCGGCGTGCCATCGGCAAGGATCTTGCCCCGTGCGATCACCACGGCCCGGGTACAGACCGCTTCGACCTCCTCGAGAATATGCGTTGAAATGACGACCGCCTTGTCCGCCGCCATTTCCTGAATGAGGGTCCGGACCTGGTGCTTCTGGTTCGGGTCGAGACCGTCGGTCGGCTCGTCCAGGATCAGCACCGGTGGATTGTGCAGGATCGCCTGGGCCAGGCCGACGCGGCGCTTGAAACCCTTTGAAAGGGTCTCGATGGGCTGGTCGAGAACGCCGGCGATTTCGACGCGCTCGATCGTCTCGTCGATCGCTTTGTCGCGTTCCTTGCCGGAAAGCGCACGCACATCGGCAATGAAGTTCAGAAACCCGCGCGGCGTCATATCGCCATAACACGGCGCGCCTTCCGGCAGATAACCGATCCGCTGCTTGGCTTTAACAGGATCGACCGTGACGTCGATACCGTCTACCAGCGCGCTGCCGCCGGTCGGTGCCAGGAACCCGGTCACCATCTTCATGGTCGTCGACTTGCCGGCGCCGTTCGGCCCCAGAAAACCCAGCACCTCGCCGCGACTGACCTTCATGTCGATGCCGTCGACCGCGGTTAAAGGTCCGAACCGCTTTGTTAAGCGCGAAAGGGCGATCATTTCCGCCATGCCTTCGAACTCCCTGCGTATTGTTTTCGGACAAAAAATAGAACGCCGATTTGACGTTTCAAGTCCCTGGGCGGGACCTGAATTTTGTCGCGCGAAGAGGACTTAACACATTGACCCAAAAAGAAAAGGGGGGAGTGCCAAGCTTAAGCATTTGTAATCCTCAGAGGATCGACTGCCCCGTCTTTTCCCAGTCCGCGAGGAACGCCGCCAGCCCCTTGTCCGTCAGCGGATGCTTGAACATCTGCTTCAAAACACCGGGCGGCACCGTCGCCACGTCGGCGCCGAGGCGCGCCGCGTCGACGACGTGCATCGGATGGCGGACAGATGCGACAAGCACTTCGGTCGGGAAATCGTACTGCGCATAGATCTCGCAGATTTCCTCGATGAGGCCCATGCCGTCCTGGCCGATGTCGTCGAGCCGGCCGACGAACGGCGAGATGAATGCCGCCCCCGCCTTGGCCGCGAGGATCGCCTGTGCCGACGAAAAACAGAGTGTCACGTTGACCGACGCGCCGTCATCCGAAAGCGCCTTGCAGGCCTGGATCCCGGCTTCGGTCAGCGGCACCTTGATGGTGACGTTGTCGGCGATGGCGCGCAGTTTCTTGGCTTCGGCCAGCATGCCGTCGACATCGGTTGCCGTTACCTCGGCGGAAACGGGGCCGTCGACGAGGTCGCAGATTTCCTTGATGGCTTCCGACATATCACGGCCCGACTTGGCGATCAGCGACGGGTTCGTGGTGACGCCGTCAACGAGGCCCAGATCGTTAAGCGCGCGGATTTCCGCGACATCGGCGGTATCGACAAAGAATTTCATGTATACATTCCTCCCAGTGGCAGGCATCTTCCGGAATGCAGGCCGGGAAATCAAGCCTGCTCGGGTACGGACGTCACTGGGCCGGCTTCTGCCACGGTTGCGTATCGCAGCCCGACATGTCGGCATCCGGCCACATGCTTTTCACTGCACAGGTAAAACGGTCGCCTTCTTCCTGCGTCGACAGGAATGCAAACACGCCGAGCCAGATGAAGAACGTTGCGACGACCAGCGTCTTGATCGTACCCGCGACCTTTTCCCGCGTCGTGAAATTGGCTAACCGCTTACGGTTCTTGGCAAACGTCTCCATCACCCACACAATCATGTGGATGGGCTGGCGCAGGTACGCGATAATCCATTTCTTGATTTTGTTCTTATCCATGATCGGGCTTCGTATATCCGGTCCGGCACGCCCACAAAGGGAGACGACCCTTGTTAACTGTTCAGAGTCTTTCCTATGACGACGCGGCCATCCTTATAAGCGGCGCCGAGAAAAAAGCACGGGAAATCGGTGTCCCCATGTGCATCGCGGTTGTCGATAACGGCGGCTACCTCATCGCGTTCAAGCGCATGGACCATGCCAAGGAACTGTCGACGACGCTCGCTCAGGACAAAGCGTACACGGCGGCAATCTCCAAGAAAACGACAGCGGACTATAATGAAGTGGCGGTGCCGGGCAGCCTCGTCAACGGCATTCAGACCGCGGCAGGTGGCAGGTTTTCGACGGTCGGCGGCGGCATTCCGGTGCTGGCGGATGGAGCAGTCGTCGGCGCCATCGGCCTTTCGGGCGGGGCCGCCGAGCAGGATGTGGAATGCGCAGAAGCGGGACTTCAGGCGTTTATGGCCACTCAATCCTGATTTGACGCCTGATCCTCACGAATATCTTCGTACAGGCCGTAAATCGCAGCGGCGCAAATGATGACCACAATAATCGTGAACGGCAATGTGCCGATGGAGTGTGCGAGACCGCCGACGAAGAGCAGGAATATCGCCGTCCCGATAACGCCGGAAATAATGCTATCCATGAGTTACACCCTTATCCTTCGTTCGAGTATGCCATAGACGGCGCGTTATGTCGCGCCAGTCCGTTAATTCCTATTCCGCCGCATCGTCGATGCGCTTCGTCAGCCAAGTTGCGGTGCGCAACAAACGCGCATCGTCGCCCTTCTTGCCGACCAACTGCACGCCGAGCGGCATGCCCGCCTCACCGCTCATCAGCGGCAGCGTAATCGCAGGCAGGCCGGTAAACGTCCAGAGCGTGCAGAAAACCGGACTGCCTGTCGCATCCAGGCCAACCGGCGCCTCGCCCGGGGTCGCCGGCGTGATGATCGCATCGAAATTCTCGAATACGGGGTCGAGACCGTGTTCGAACAGGCTCATGCGCTCGATCCCGAGATTGTAATCGACGGCGAGCACTTTCTGGCCACGCTCGATCATCTCGGTCAACTGCGGGCTGATCTGTTCGGGGGCGCGTTGAAAATCCCGTGCGAAGTTCTTGGCCAGGTCGGCTTCCATAACACGACGGTGCCATTCGAATACTTCGTCATAGACTTCGTCGAGCGGCACCTCTTCGACCCGGTCGCCGAGGAACTCGGTCAGTTCGGCAAAGGCCGCCCTGGTGCCTTCCTCGGCCTGATCCCATGCCGGTGTTTTCATGAAGGCGACGCGGGGTTCCAACGGCGGTTCCGACACGGCCGCCGCGGCCAGGCCGGGTTTTGCCTCCGGCAGCATGTAGCCGTCTTCAACGTCATAGCCGATCACTGCGTCCGCCATCAGCGCGGCGTCGGCAACCGAGCGCGTGAATACGCCTGGCTGATCCAGCGGCGGCGACTGCGTCAGCATGCCCGACCGGGACACCATCCCGAACGATGGCTTGTAGCCGACCACGCCGCAGAACGACGCCGGGCGTATGCACGAGCCGTTGGTCTGCGTCCCCAGCGCTGCCGGCACCATCAACGATGCAACGGCCGCTGCTGAGCCGCTCGACGAACCGCCCGGCGTGCGCGATGCATCGTGCGGATTGGTAGTCTTGCCGGGTGCGTAGACGGCAAATTCGGTGGTAACGGTTTTACCGAGGATGACAGCGCCGGCTTCGCGCAGGCGGGCGACCGCATGCGAATCGCCAATCGTACGGCGTCCGGCATGGATCGGCGATCCGTACTCGGTCGGATAATCATGCGTGTCGATGATGTCCTTGATGCCGACCGGCACCCCGTTCAATGGGCCGGTTGCCTTACCTTCATAACGCCGTTTGTCACAGGCCCGGGCCTGCTCCAAGGCCAGTTCCTCATCAAGGTGCTGCCACGCCTGCACGGCCGGTTCGAACTCGGCAATGCGTGCCAGGCACGACTTGACGAGTTCCTCCGACGTCAGTTCGCCGTCTCGGATAGCGCGCGCGGCATCGGCCGCACTCAGCGAATATGCACCTTTCATGATGACGCTCCGCCGCCCCTTATCAGCCCGGTCCGAAGAAGTACTCGGGCAGGAACAGCGCGATCCCCGGGAAGTTGTACAGCAACACCATCGAGAAGATGACGATCGCGAGGTACGGCATGATCCCTGAGAAGATCTGCATCAACTGCACGTGCGGTGGGGCCACGCCCTTCAGGTAATAGGCCGCCATCGCCATTGGCGGTGTCAGGAACGACGTCTGCAGGTTCAGCGCCACCAGCATGCCGAAGAACACCGGCTCGACCTGGAAGTGCTCGAGCAGCGGCAGGAAGATCGGCACAAAGATGATGATGATCTCGGTCCATTCCAGCGGCCAGCCCAGCAGGAAGATGATGGTCTGCGCCAGCACCAGGAAGCCGACAGTGCCGACGTCCAGATGCAGGAACCAGTCCTTGATGATATCGTGACCACCGAGATACGAGAACACCGACGCAAACGTCCACGAACCGACGAACAGCCAGCACACCATCGCCGACGTCTTTGCGGTTAGGTAGACGGCTTCTTTCAGTCGCTCCCACGTCAGGGAGCGGTAAAGCACGGCAAGGACAAGACCGCCGGCAGCACCGACCGCAGCTGCTTCCGCCGGCGTTGCAAGTCCCATCAGGATCGCGCCCAGCACCGACATGATCAGCACGGCCAGCGGAATGAACGACGTTAGCAGTTCATAGGCAACGTGCCCGATGGTCACGTCAACCACCTCCGGCTTAGGCGCCAGCTTCGGGTTGATCGTTGCCCGCGTTACCACGTAGATCATGTAGAAGCCGGCCAGCATCAGCCCCGGGAACAATGCAGCCGCGTAAAGGCGCAAAGGTGAGATCTCGGCGATAGCCGCATAGACGATCAGCATGATCGACGGCGGAATGAGAATACCGAGGCAGCCACCCGCACAGATCACGCCGGACGCAAACTTCACGTCATATTTGGCTTCGAGCATCGCCGGGAACGCCAGCATGCCCATCAACGTCACGACGGCACCGATGATGCCGGTCGCCGTTGCGAACACGGCACACGTGGCAAGCGCGGCAACGGCCATGGAGCCCGGCAGGTGACGTGCGGCAAGTTGGAACGAGAAGAACAGGCGGTTCACGATATTGGCCCGCTCAACCACGTATCCCATAAATAGGAATAGTGGGACCGCCACCAGTACGTCATTCGACATGACCGAGAATGTGTTCTGCACGAAAAGATCGAATATTCGATTGTCGAACAGCGTTTTCATACGCAGCGGATCGAAGTAGGCGTAGTAGCCGAAGCCGAGGCCCATGGCAATCAGAGTGAATGCAATCGGAAAGCCCAGCAGCACCACTAAGATGAACAAGCCAAGCATCATGATGGCAATTTGAGGGTCGGTCATTGCTTGGTCTCCGGGTGAGCGACGTTCGTCTCGCGTTGTACGAGGTCTTCTTTTTCATGCAGCAGCATGGTTTCGGTTTCCTGCACGTCATGCAGCCGGGGCGGCCAGCGGCCGTCACGCATGCACTGTATGCAACGCACGGTTTCGGCGACACCCTGCAAAAGGATCAGAAGACCGGATATCGGAATCAGAGTTTTAAAGAAATAGATTTGGATACGCGCCGGGCTCGACCAGCTCACTTCCTTATAAAACCAGGCGTCAGCGGCATAGGAATATCCGTAGTAAACAAGGCAAAGCGCACCCGGGATCAGGAACGTCAGGTAGAGGACAAAATCGATCCCCGCCTGCCATTTCAACGGCATCAATCGATAGACAACGTCGCCACGGACGTGCGCATCCTGCGACAAGGCATAAGCTCCGGCCATCATGAACAGTGCGCCGTACATCTGCACGCTCATGTCGAAAGCCCAGACCGTCGGGTTGTTCAGCACGTAACGCACGAACACCTCGTAACAGGTCGAAAGCGTCAGGATCATGATGCACCAGGCGAACGTCTTGCCGCTCCAGGCACTCAGGCTATCGATAAAATGTAGGATCCGGGTCATGTCCCCAACCTCGGGTTATTAAAATGAAAACTGTACGGTCAAGGGGCGGCGCCGCAAACGGCGCCGCCCCAAACCGAATACGCTCGAGTTACCCTGCTTAGAAAGCCTTACCGAAGTAATGCTCGTAAGCGCCCTGGTAATCCGGAGCGTTGGTAAGCGAGTAGGCGCCATGACGTTTCGCCCAGGCTTTCTGCGAGTCAACGACCTTGGCAAAGAACGGATCTTCCTTGCTGATACGGTCGACGACGATATCCCATGCCTTGAGCTGGTCTTTCATGACCGAAGTCGGCGTACGGTAGACGTTGACGCCGAACTTCTCTTTGAGAACCACGAGGTCCGCGGAGTAGCGTTCCATCGCCTTCCAAGCCATGTCGGAAGAGGCGGACTCGGACGCATACTCGAGGATCGCGCGCTGTTCTTCGCCAAGATTGTCGTAAAGCGTCTTGTTGAAGATGATTTCGAAGCACTCCTGCGACTGGTGGAAGCTCGCAAGGTGGTAGTGCTTGGAAACGTCCTGCATACCGAAGTCTTTGTCCGACGTCGGGTTGTTGAACTCGGCCGCGTCGATGAGGCCCGACTTCATGGCCGGCTGGATTTCACCACCCGGCAGCTGAACGACGGACATCCCCATTTCCTGCAGAACGTCGGCAGCAAGACCGACGGTGCGGTACTTGAGGCCCTTCATCTGGGACGAATCCTTGATCTGTTCCTTGAACCAACCCAGCGGCTGTGCCGGCATCGGGCCGGAGAAGAAACCGACGAGGTCGAGTTTCAGCTTGTCGTGCATGAGTTCGTAGTAAAGTTCGCGGCCACCGCCATACTGGATCCAGCCCATCAGTTCGTTTGCCGACCAGCCGAAGCATGGACCGGTACCGAACAGGGATGCCACCGGCGACTTCGAGTACCAGTAAGCCGTCACGAAGTGTGCACCGTCGAGAACGCCTTTGTGAACGGCGGTCTGCATTTCGGCGGTTTTAACAACGGCACCGACGCCGAGCAGGTCGATTTTCATCGCACCACCGGACATCTTGTTGACGCGGTTTACGTAATCCTGCGCAAATTCCAGGAAGATACCGCCACCCCAGGCAGCCTGGACCTTGAGGGTCGTGGCAGCTTTGGCGATGTGCGGGGCCGCGACGGTCGCCGCGGCTGCACCGGTCGCAGCAAGGGCGGAACCCTTGAGGAACTTCCGGCGCGATACAGTTTCGGTTTTCTTGGACATTAAGTTTCTCCCAAAGTTTCGTTCGCCCCCCGCACACCGGCAGCGCCGACAGATACGTGGAGCCTTTTTCATCAAGAGAGCCGAAAGTTTTCGAACCCCCCTGCTACGGGCCTTTTACAAGCATCCGCTGAATGTCGGACAAATGGCGGGGACCCAACCCTGTTTCTTATCATGTGCCGTTATTCAGCACGTTATTCTCATTATTGAACCTTAAGTTACGTCGCTTGGCTAGTAGCGTCAACGATATGGTATACCACCGACCATCTCAGGCGACTCTGTCACCAGGTTCCTTCCCTGAAAAGATTGCATCGAGATTATCCAGCGCCCGGAAACCCATGGCGTCGCGCGTGTCCTTGGTCGCGCTGCCGATATGCGGCAATAGAAATACGTTATCCAGGTCACGGTACCCCGGATGAATGTCCGCAGGCTCGCCATTGAAGACGTCCAGGCCCGCCGCCGCCAGTTTACCGGATTTCAGCGCGTCGATGAGCGCATCGTCATCGACGACGGCACCGCGGCTGGTGTTCACGACGATGGCGCCATCGGGCATCTTTGCGATCTTTTCCGCATTCAGCAGGCCCTTGGTTTCCGGCGTCGCCGGGCAATGGATCGAAAGCACGTCCGAATGTGCCAGCAGGCTGTCCACGTCGGCATGGAACGTCGCCCCCTGCTCGAGATCCGGGCTCAGCTTCGAGCGGTTATAGTAATGGATCTCCATATCGAAGCCACGCGCGCGCTGAGCCGCCACCCGGCCGACACGCCCCATACCGATGACGCCGAACCGCTTGCCGGTGGTCTGGGTGCCGACCATGAACGACGGGCTCCAGTCCTTCCAGGCCTTGGACCGGACAAGCCGCTCGCCCTCGGATGCCCGGCGCGCCGCCGCAAGCATCAGCAGAATGGCGATCTCGGCCGTCGCGTCGGACAGCACATCCGGGGTGTTGGTGACGATGATCCCCTTTTTCTTCGCCGCTTCCGTGTCGACATGGTCGTAACCGACGGAGAAATTGGCGATCGCCTTGACGCGGTCGGACAGCCGCGAAATGACGTCCGCGGTGAAATGTTCCGAGTGACACGGCAGGATCGCGTCCGCCTTGGCGGAAAGTTCGATCAGCTCTTCGGAAGTATAGAGTTTGTCGTTCGGATTCAGGATGGCGTTGTAGTCGCGCTGAAGCCGCGCTTCCACGGCCTCCGGCAGTTTCCTGCCGACTAGGACGGTCGGTTTTTCCGACATTCTCCCCCCGAGGTCATTTAGCTCGTTATATTCTTGCCCTTATGTTGCCCCTGATGCCGGAAGGTTCAATGATTTTTTATGTCCGCACCGGCAATTTTGAGACGCTTAGAGATAACGGCCACGTTCCATGATTTCGAGCGTGTATTCACGGTAGGTCATGCCTGCCGCCCGGGCCCGGCGCATGCGCCTGAGCACGATTTCCCGGGGCGGCGTCTTCCATGCCTGGGCGTGCACTTTTTTCCAGCGCCAGCGGCGCCAGCTCCGGCCTTTTACATAGTCCAGCGGCGGCCCGCCGTTGTGGCCGAGACCGGGACAAATCCCGCCTGTACCGGAGGCATCCGGAGCGTGAACGGGCGCGGGAAACGGTCTGGTCATACGGGGATAATTCCATTAAAATGATCTTATGTCTATTATATTGGACAAGGCGGCGGAAACTGAGGACCCGGGCGAAGAAGACCCGCTCGGCCCCCTGCTGGCCGCGCGCATCCGCCGGGAGCGGGGCGCACGTGACTGGTCCATTGCCGAACTGGCGGCGGCATCGGGCGTGTCGCGCGCCATGATCTCGCGGATCGAACGCGGCGAAGCGAGCCCGACGGCGGCCTTGCTCGGCCGCCTGTCCGGTGCGTTCGGCCTGACCATGTCGACGCTGCTGGCCCGCGCCGAAGCCGACGGCACCGTTGAGCGGGTGTCACGCGCCGCCGAGCAGGCGCGCTGGCGCGACCCCGAAACGGGGTTCCAACGCCGTGCCCTGACGCCAGCGGGGTCCGTCCCCGAATTGGTGCTGGGCGACCTCCCCCCCGGGGCGCGGATCGCCTACCCCGCATCGGCCTATACGTTCATGCAGGGGCAGTGTGTCTGGGTGATTTCGGGTCGTCTTCTGATCGACGAGGGTGGCGAGGAGACCGAACTGGAGCCCGGTGACTGCCTCGTGTTCGATCTCGCGACACCGAAGGAATGCGCCTTCTTCAATCCGTCGGCGCATAAAAACGCCCACTACTTGGTCAGCCTCGTCAGGCGCTGAGCAGTCCGCCGCTCAGCTCTTCGCCACGCGTTCGATCCACGCCGTGATTTTCTCGGCGGACTCCGCCGGCGCGTTCTGGTGATTGGTGTGGGGCTCGTACATTTCCCGGTCGGGCGTGTCCGGCAACAACCGGAAGAGATCGTCTTTCGCCCGCACCAGTGCCTTGTAATCGTTGACCGGGACGATGTTCAGGACCGGCAGACCGGCGGGCAGCCGCCCGTACGTCCGGCGCTGGTTCAGCGGGCTGTCCGTCGAAAACCAGGCCCGATACAAGGTGGGGGTGACGTGGATCGTCGAATTGCCCTTCGATCCCTCGAAATCGATGAAATCCGTTTTTTCCTCGCCCTTGCCCTCGTCGATCAGGCGCGCCGCCTTGTCCAGGCTGTCGGACACTTTGTCCTGCCAGAACCTGGACGCGACATTGCCGCCCGGCGCGACGAGCACCAGCCCGGACACCGCGCGTTCGGCCGCATAATGCGCCGCAAACAACGCGCCGAGGCTGTGCCCGACGACGAAAACCTTCTTAGCCCCATCGGCACGCATCTTCTCGAATGCGGCATCGATCTCGCCGACTCCGGCCTCCGGTGCGGCGCCGTATTCACGGTCACGCGACCACGGCATCTCCAGGTTGGCAACGTCCATGCCGGAGCGCGAAAGGTGAAGTGCCAGCGACTTCACCAACCCGCCGGGCATACCGCCTTTTCCATGCAGGACCACCACACCGATGTCGGCGGCCAACGCGTGCCCGCCGCCCGCCAGCATCAACGTGGCGGCAACGACGACAAACAGGAATTTTCGTGAACGACGAAGCATCAAGACCCCTCCAAGAACAGGAACGACCGACAACGCCGGAATGCCGGGATTATATCTCCAATTTGAACGGGTGACTTCAGAAACTTGATCCAGCCTGCCGTCGCACAAGCGCGACCACCGGCAACGAAAGTCCCTTAGGGCCTGGGCCGGCTGAACTTCTTTCGCGCGGCGTCGACCTTTGCACGAATCACGCAGCCCTCAACATGGTCGTTGATCAGCCCCATCGCCTGCATGAACGAATAGACCGTGGTCGGCCCGACGAATTTCCAGCCGCGTTTCTTGAGGTCCTTGGAAACGGCATCCGATACCGCGGACGTCGATACGGACTGTGGCGCGCCCAGGTCCGCGGGGTCGGGCTCATGGGCCCAGAAATAGGCGGCAATGGAGCCCTCCTGCTTGACCATCTCGATCGCCCTTTGTGCATTATTGATGGTCGCTTCGATCTTGCCGCGGTGGCGGATGATGCCTTCGTCCTGCAAAAGCCGTTCGACGTCCTTCTCGGTGAACTTGGCAACCTTTTTGAAGTCGAACCCTTTGAAGGCCTTCCGGAAGTTCTCCCGCTTGGCGAGGATGGTGCGCCAGCTCAGTCCCGACTGGAACCCTTCCAGGCAGATCTTCTCGAACAGGCGGATATCGTCGTCGACAGGATAGCCCCATTCATTATCGTGATACGGAAAGAAGTCATCGGTCTGCGCGCACCAGCCGCAGCGGGGTTTGCCGTCGGGACCCGGGATTGTCTTACTCATACTAATAAAGTCCTTCGTTCAGATCAGGCGCAAAGAAAGTCCAGACGGGCGTCGGTCTGCGACGCCTCGATCTCGACGATTTCGGCGCGCACCACGTCTTCGGCGACGAACGGATCAGCATTCACGCGATCCTCAAGCGCCTCGCGCGACGTGTTGTGCGCCAGCACCGCCCCGCCAAGCCCGGGCACGAGGCTGCCGGTCATCAGGAACACGCCGTCGTCAAAACCCTGCTTGATCCAGGCTTTGTGGCCGTCCATCAGCTCGGCGGCGCGGGATTTGCCATCGGAAAATTTCAACGACACCATGAACATCTGTTTGATCCTCTTTCGAAATGCCTTATGCGTCGGTCTCGCTGGCAACGGCATCCAGCCAGTCGCCGAGGGCCTCGACTTCCCGTTTAATGAACTTGTCGTCGCGGAACGCGCTCGCCAGCGTGGCGATCCCCTGGCTGCCGGCCAGGACGTGCAACGCGAGTTCGTCGGCGTCCTTGGTCCGCCCCATCTGCTCGAACTGGCGGCGAAGCCAGTCGCGGAACACGGTGAATATTTCGTTGGCCTCGCCGAGCGCGGGATGCCCGAGTTTCGCGAGTTCGGACGTCAGCGTCCCCACCGGGCAGCCGTGCTTTTTGATCTTGGCCCGGTTGTTGATCATGATCTCGATGAAGCAGCGGATCCGTTCTTTCGGCGTGTTTCCTTCTTTTTCCCACGCGTCGAGCATATCCCGCGTCGCCGCCATGCGCTGGTCGATGACGGCCTTGAGAATGTCGTCCTTGGTCTTGAAGTGGTAATAGAAATTCCCGCGCGAGATGTTGACCGCATCCGCGATATCCGCAAACGACGTGTGATCGAAGCCTTTCTCGTAGAAAAGCTGATGGGCCGCCTCGACGATGTTGTCGCGTGTCGACTTTTCAGTCATTTGCATAACCTCCTCCGAAGGCGGCCCAACGCTATCATGCTCAGGCGGCCGCATCCTTGTGGAAAGGATAGTCGGTGTAGCCCGTCTCGTCGCCCCCGTAAAACGTATCACGGTCGGCCTCGTTCAGCGGCAAACCGTACCTGAACCGGTCGATCAGATCCGGATTGGCCAGGAACGGGACGCCGAACGCGACTAGGTCGGCGGCGCCGCCGGCGATCGCCGCATTGGCGCTTTCCAGGTCGTAACCGTTGTTGGCGATATAGGGACCCGCGAAGGTGTTGCGGAGAATGCGGTAGTCGACTTCGCTCGAACCACCCAGCATGTCGCCTTCAAGGATATGGAGGTAAGCCAGTTCCCGGCCGTTCAGTTGCTCGATGAAGTACTCGAAATGGGTTTCGGGATCGGAATCCGACATCCCGTTGAAACTGTTTTCCGGCGACAGGCGCAGGCCGATGCGGCCGGATGGCCAGACGTGCGACACGGCGTCCAGAATTTCGTTCAACAGCCGCATCCGGTTTTCCGGGCTGCTGCCGTACTGATCGTCGCGGCGGTTCGACCCGTCGCGCAGGAACTGGTCGATGATATAGCCGTTGGCGCCATGGATTTCGACGCCGTCGAAGCCGGCGTCGCGGGCATGTTCCGCGGCGCGCGCGAACTCGGCCACGATTATCGGGATTTCGCCGGTTTCGAGCGCCCGCGGCGTCACGAAATCCTGCATGCCGTCATAGGTCACCGCCTGGCCTTCCGGCTTGATCGCCGACGGCGCCACCGGCGTCGCGCCCCCTGGCAGCATGCTGGGATGCGACACCCGGCCGACGTATTGCAGCTGCGCGAAGATCTTCGTGCCGGCGTCGTGCAACGCATCCGTCAACCGCCGCCAACTCGCGACCTGGCCTTCCGTATAAAGACCCGGCGTGAACGGATAGCCGACCGCGTTGGCCGACACCGGGACCGACTCGCTGATGATCAGCCCGGCGCCAGCACGCTGCTTGTAATGCGTCAGCATCATCTGCGGCACGCTGCCGTCGCGGGCGGCACGGTTACGGGTCATCGGTGCCATCACGGCGCGGTTGGCCAGGGTAAGATCGCCCAGCTGGAACGGTTCGAATAATTCTGCGGTCATCTGCTTCTTCTCCGATTGATTGATTGGCGGGGGCCCCACCACGTCCGTTAGGACGTTTGTCCTAGACGCAGGAAATAGGACAACCGTCCTAACAAGTCAAGCTTTTCAAAATCAGAGGTAAGAAGCGCCCGGCGCTACCACTGCCGGCAGACGTATTTCACGTCCATGAACTCTTCCATGCCGGTGCGCGCCCCTTCGCGGCCGAGACCGGATTCCTTCACACCGCCGAACGGGATCGGCGGGCCGGTCAGCTTGGTGCGGTTGACCGCCACCATGCCGAACTGGAGCGCGCGGCTGAACTTGTAGATCCGGCGCGGGTCCATGGTGTGCAGGTAGGCAACAAGGCCGTAATTCGTCGCGTTGGCGCGGGCCAGCACGTCCGCCTCGTCGTCGAACGGCGTCACCGCGGCCACCGGACCGAACGTTTCGTCCGACATGATCTCGGCATCGTCCGGCACGTCGGCGAGCAGCGTCGGTTCGAAGAAGTTTTCGCCCGCCTCGTGACGGCCGCCGCCGACCAGCACGCGTGCGCCCTTGGCCTTGGCGTCTTCGACGTGTTCGACCTGCTTTTCGACCCCGGCGGCGTTCATCAGCGGACCGATGTCGCAGTCGTCGAGCCCGCGCCCGACCGTCAGCGCCGCGACCTTGTCGGCGAACGCCTTGCAGAAGTCGTCATAGACGGCGCGGTGCACGAAAAACCGGTTCGCCGCCAGGCAGTCCTGGCCGCTGGTCGCGAACTTGGCGTTGACCGCTTCGCGCACGGCGAGGTCGAAGTCGGCATCGTCGAACAGGATGAACGGGGCATGCCCGCCGAGTTCGAGCACCACGTGCTTCAGCGTTTCGGCGGCGTTGCGGTAAAGCATCTTGCCGATGCGTGTCGAACCGGTGAACGACAGCACGCGGACGCGCGGATCGTCGATCCAGGGTGACACGATCGTGTTCGGCTCGCCGGCGACGACATTGAACGTGCCCGGCGGAAAGCCCGACCGCTCGGCCAGCACGGCGAGCGCCAGCGCCGACAGCGGCGTTTCGTGCGACGGATGCGCGACGACCGTGCACCCGGCGGCGAGTGCGGCGGATGCCTTTCGGGTCAGCATCGCGGACGGGAAGTTCCAGGGCGTGACCAGCGCGGCGACGCCCTTGGGCTCGCGCCACACCTCCATCTCCGCGTCCTCGAGATGGGAGGTGACGGATTCGATGTTCGGCCGTTTCGCTTCCTCGGCATAGAATTCGACGAACGAGGCCGCGTAATCGATCTCGCCGCGGGCTTCGGAAAGCGGCTTGCCCTGCTCCACCGACATGATCTTCGCCAGATCTTCCTTGTTGGCGAGGATCAGGTCGTACCAGCGCTTGAGCACGGCGGCGCGGACCTGCGGCAGGGCCGTACCCCAGTCCGGATAGGCCCGGGCGGCGGCATCGACGGCGCTCCGGCTTTCATCCCCCGAAAGCGACGCCACCGTCGCAACGAAGGACCCGTCCGCCGGGTCGGTGACATCGAACGTGGCACCGGCACCGCCCGCCGTCCATGTTCCGTCGATGAAGCTCGCGGATTTCAATAAATCCATGTCATCCAGCAGGTCGGAAAACCGCCGGTCGAAATTGCTTAAATCAGAAGTCATTGCTCACCAGAATGTCTTGAAACCGGGCGGGGGACGATCCGCCCGCGCGGGGCCCGCCGGGCGCCGGATAACCGGCGCGTAACCGCGGGGGGCCAGTATATGACTGCCCTCATCCACTAACACAGTGCCTTGGCGGGTTACAACCGGCACCACCGCCCCGATGACCGGACGCATGCAGGAATATTCCTCGTCGCGGCGCGCGCGGACCTGATAGAAATGACGGGCAACGGAGGATGATCATACGCGTACTGGTGACCGGCGCCGCCGGGTTCTTGGGCAAAAAGGTGGTGGAAAAACTGCTCGACCGCGGCAGCCTGCGGGGTGCGGACGGACGAGAGCACGCGATCGCGCAGATCGTGACCACCGACCGGGTCGACCATTCATGGGATGCCAGCAGCATCCCGGTCGCACACGTGCCGGGCGATATCAGCGAGCCGTCGCACACCGGCAAACTGTTCGACCGGCCCGTCGACAGCGTGTTTCACATGGCCGCCGCGCTGGCGCTGGAAAGCGAAGCGCATTTCGAACAGGGCATGGCGATCAACCTCGGCGGCACGATGGCGCTCTTGGACCTGTGCCGCCGGCAGGCGCGGCCGGCGACATTTATCTTTCCGAGTTCGCTGGCGGTGTTCGGCGGCACCTTGCCCGACACGGTCGGCGATCACGTTCCGCAGACGCCGCAGACATCTTACGGTACGCACAAATCGATCATCGAATTGCTGATCAATGACTATTCCCGGCATGGCTTTATCGACGGGCGCGGCCTCAGGCTGCCGATCGTCCTGCTGCGCGCCGGCGCCCCCAGCCCGGCGATTTCCGACCGGGTCGCGGCGGTCGCCCGTGACCCGCTGCACGGCCGGGACATCGTCTGTCCGTTCAACAGGGACACCGTCATCCCGGTGGCGTCGGGCGATACCGTCGCCCGCTCACTGCTCGACCTGCACGACCTGGACGCGGCCGGCCTCGGCGGCCAGCGGTTCATGAACCTGCCGTCGCTATCCGTGACGTTCGGCGATATCGAGGCCGCCGTCGGGCGGAAGGCCGGCGCGCTCTCCCTCGGCCACGTGACCTAGCAGGAAGACCCGGCGATGCAGCGGGTGGTCGAGAGCTGGCCGCGGCACTTCGTCTCTGAGCGCGCGACGGCACTCGGCTTCGCCGCCGAACAAACCTTCGATCAGATCATCGATCTTTATCTGGCGGAAAACGGCCTCGCGTAAGCGACGTGAGATTTTTTCGGAGTGGTGGGCGCACAAGGACTCGAACCTTGGACCCGCTGATTAAGAGCGCGATTAAAGCTCAATTAAATCAATGCCTTGTCCAACGGGTTCCCAGTAGAAACCGGGCGATTTCAGGGTAGAGTCTGACGCCTTTTAGAATGCCGATTCTCTAACTCGCTTCGATTTAATGTTTAAGTTTTTCAGGAAGCTTATCGAGCGCCTCGGCCACGACCGGCGGAACAGTTTGGTGTTCCAATGCCGATTTCTCCAACGCCCCATAGTCGGCTTCCGTCCCCTCCACAAAGCTTCTAATCTCCAACGCCAGGGCGTCCCGGGCGACCTGTGCGAGATATACCCAGGAATACACGCCAAACTCGTCAACATAGTCAGAGAAATGGGGTAGGTGTTTTTTCACTTCATCGTTCATCGTGTCACCGCGAACGAACCGGCCTGGATTCAACCCATTGCTTGCCGCTACGGCTATAGAGACCGATGTCCCGACAATGCCTGTGTAAAGCCCGTAAAGGTTCAGGATTTTCTCTGGAACATAGTGATCTAGAAACGTGGTGATCGGAGCTTTGAATTCTCCTGGGGTCGCTTTCAGTATAAACCCGAAAAGCTGGGGAATCTTCGGCTCTTCATCGAAGCTTTCGCAGACAGCCTCCAAATTTACCGACTCAAGAAAACGCGGGACAGCGGCGTAACGGTCAATATCGCGGACCGCCAACCATAGTTGATCGATCGCATCAAACCTTCGCTGATCAACGATCGATTGCCTGCTCGTTCGCCCGCTTAAGACGCTATCGCGGACCGCTGCGAGGTTGGCTTTCTCAGCATCAAGCTCCGACCGGAACTGCTCAAGGTCTTTCTGGCTCGCGCTTCGTACTCTTGAGTCGATCCACGCTTTTATGAAGGACCGTGAGGCAAAGCCCGCTACGCCCAAAAAACCGAGAACAATAAGAGAAGGAAGGAAATCCATAGCTTCTGTACGGCCTCGCTCATCTAAGCAGCCATAGAAGATATCAGTTGATGCTTTCGCAACGCGCCATGCCTGAAAGAAGTCTGCCGCTTCCTCCGTGAGCGATACGATGACAGGCCTTGCGTTGCCATGCTCATCATTCCCCATTTCGAGTCCATGGAGCGCCCGGAAGGCCTTTAAGGCTTCCATGCTGCCCAGGACGTTCTTAGGCCTCTCCAACGGCACGGGATCGGGCCAGAAGTACATGAAGCGCGCCCTGAGACCGTCGTCATCCCCCTTAAGGAGTGCGGACGCCAGCTTGTCCGGCTGAATGCCGCCTAGAACGCCAATGGATAGGTGCGGGATTATGATCGCCTTTCCGTTCTTTACACGATCAACCGTATAGGAACGTGCCCCCCATGCTTCCAACCAGAATGCGCGGTCGCCGCCCTCGCCGCCGGCGTAACGGTTAAAGCTCCCAATCCAGCCGGCAAGCTCATCACGCGTCATCAGCACGCCCTTGGGAAGTTGTGACAATAGCGACATTAGCGACTCTGGCGTTGCATCGGAAACGCGCAACCGGGGCCGTTGCGGCTTTAAAGGCTCCATCGCGGCTTCCGGTTTTAAAGGCGGCGGGTAGCCTTCTTTTGCCGCTGTCTTCACATCCTTCTCCCATTGATCGCGAACATAATTTGCAGCAATCACGTCCGCCTCGTATTGCCTTAAGGAGTCGGCGTGACCTTCGGCCTCGTCCGCCTCGATTTTGCGGATCAAATCCATCACCGGGTCCATTGCCGGACTTTTACCGCTGGATGGATTCCCGACGAGCGCCGCCCAGAGATGCGACGGTTCTGTCCACCCCTCCCACGGGCTAACCCACCGTGCGTTGCCGATGGCGGTGGACGCGCTCACCAGCAGCGTTGCACCTACGTAGTCAACAGGTGCGGATTTGCTCTCCGCCTGACTTGAAATCCACTTCGCCCAGAACGGCCCGAAGAGTTGCGTCGGGAATTCGGGCGGCTTCGGACGAGGATTTAGGACCGACATATCCGGCTCTCCCCATCCCTGCTCCTTAAGCTTAAGGGAATCGTTCGCCGGTTCTTTAAAGGAACCGTTTTCTTTAAAGGCATCCGTATCCTTTAAAGGGATATCCTTTATGGCTTCGCTATCCATTAAAGGATCACCCCCCTTTAAAGCATTCCATACGCTTCGGATGCGCCCCGGAGGCCTTAAGGCCTCCGAAGCCTTAAGGGGTCCGGCGTTTTTGATGAATTTCAGAACGTCAGCACGCCCCCACCCGTCATTGATTGCATCGGCGGCATCCCATGCCATCGGCTTAAGCCTTAAGGCTTCGCGTGGGACAATTCGCACGGTTGCTGCACCAGCCTCCCTTAAGCTTACGGCAACTTGATCCGCGAACTTCCGACCCGGCTCGTCATTGTCCGGCCAGATAATCACTTCACGGCCCCTTAAGGGTGAAAAGTCGGCCTTGCCGACACCACCAGCACTACCGAATACCGTAGTTGCAAGGATACCGAGATCGTTAAGGGCGTCAGCACACTTCTCCCCCTCTACGATCACAACAAGGCCATCGGTGTCACTCAGCAGTTTGGCGCAATACAGCGGACGAAGATCAGGTGCGTGCCACCTCTGACAATAGTGACAAAAAGGACGAAATTGCTTTTTGTCAGTTTTGTCACTTTTGTCATAGCGGAAAACGGTTGAAACCGGCATGCCATCGCAATCGGTATAAAGGTGTTTGTTCGACGGATTTGCTCAGCAACTTTCCCGCACTTCATTAAGTTCGGAAATTCCCCTTTCAGGCCATCACAAAGAGTACAGAAAATATCCAACTTTTGAGGAAAGCTAGAGTGCCGAACAAGAGCAAAAGGTCGCCAGTCCGACTCTTCGTATCCCGCCAATTTGCCAATGGAGGCTTCTAACAGACTTTCTAAGGCGACCCAGAGCGCACTAATTCGTCCGAGCTCTATAAGATACTCATCTGGGAGAGGCCAATCCGATAAATCAATCTCATCAATTTTGTCGCGTTTCATTCCACTATATTAACGAGAATATGCTTCGAAAAAACCCTCACATTTTCGGATAGGCGCATCCGTCGAAATACATTGGGCATCCATCGCTCGATGCTTACCTAATGCTTACCCGGGAAAAATTAAGGCCTAGAGGATTTGTCAAAATCATCTCTAAGCCTTTGAATTTATTGGTGGGCGCACAAGGACTCGAACCTTGGACCCGCTGATTAAGAGTCAGCTGCTCTACCAACTGAGCTATGCGCCCCCAATGCCGGGCCGGGTCATCGAACGCGCCCGCCCGCCTAAGGGAGCGGCGGATATAGCAAACCCCGCCCGATCCCGCAAGATGACTTGATGATTGCCGGCCGGCGCCCGCTGGCAGGGAGTTCGGGCGCCCTAGAGCCCTTCCGCCTCGCCGCGGCGGCCGACCGGCACGTCGCGGTGCACGCCGACCCCGATCACGAGGCCGAAGCCGATCATCAGGGTCAGCATCACGGTGCCGCCGTAACTGACCAGCGGCAGCGGCACGCCGACCACCGGGATCAGGCCGGTCACCATGGCGATATTGATGAACACATAGAGGAAGAAGGTGGTCGTGATCCCGCCGGCCACCAGTCGGCCGAACTGGTTACGCGACTTGATGGCGATGACGATGCCGTACGTCACGATCAGCGCGTACAGCACGATCAGCGCAAGGCCGCCGACGAGCCCGAACTCCTCGGCCAGCATGGTGAAGATGAAGTCGGTCTGCATCTCGGGCAGGAAGTGAAGGTGGCTTTGCGGGCCGAGCATGAAGCCCTTGCCCATCAGGCCGCCGGAGCCGAGCGCGATCTTCGACTGAATGATATGGTAGCCGGCACCGAGCGGATCGGTTTCCGGATTGAGGAACGTGAGCACGCGCTTTTTCTGGTATTCGTGCAGGAACTGCCACGCAATCGGCGCCGCCGCCAGCGCACCGATGCCGACGACGGCGAATTTCCACAGCCGGACACCGGCCAGGAACAGCACCGCGCCGCCGGTCATCGCCACCATGATCGCGGTGCCGAGGTCCGGCTGACGCAAAATCAGCACGGTCGGCGCGGCGATCAGCGCGATCGGGACAATCAGGCGCGTGATCGATCCGATGTCCTCGATGGCGCCGGCGTTGAAGTAACGTGCCAGCGCCAGCACCAGGAAGATCTTCATCAGTTCCGACGGCTGGATGTTGACGAACCCCAGCGACAGCCAGCGTTGCGCGCCCATGCCGACGTACCCCGCCACCTCAACGGCGACCAGCAGCGCCAGGGCAACGAAATAAAGAACGTACGCGTAGCGGAGCCAGATGCGGATGTTGATGGTCGCGACGACGATCATCACCGCCACGGCAACGCCGAAGCGCAGCATCTGGCGCTCGGCCCAGGGCTGCATGTTGCCGTCGGCCGCGGAATAGAGCATCGCGAAGCCGACACCGGCGACCAGCCCGATCAGCAGGATCAGAAACCAGTTGATCGAGATCAGCTTGCGGCCGAGCGTCAGTTCGGGGGAGGAAAGACCGGACCGCATCATGTCCCTCCGTCGCTGCGCGTCGCCAGTTCGGCGGGCTTTTCCGCGGTCTCGGTGGCCGCGTCCTGCTTGCGCGGTTGCGGCTGTGCGCCGGCGATGGCAACGCCGGGGCCCGCGGACCCGCGGTTATAGGCCTCGACCAGCACGTCCTTGGCGATCGGTGCCGCGGTCGTCGATCCGCCGCCACCGTGCTCGACGACGACGGAAACGGCATAGCGCGGGTTTTCCACCGGGGCGAAACCGACGAACAGCGCATGGTCGCGGTACTTCCAGGGCAGTTCCTCGTTCTTGCGCACGCCCTGCTCGCGTTCCGCCTTTGAGATCCGGCGCACCTGCACGGTCCCGGTCTTGCCGGCCATCGGAAAGTCTTCGATCCCCGTATTGGAACGCCGCGCGGTCCCGGTCGGATGGTTCACGACACGGTTCATCGCTTCCATGACGAGTTCCAGGTGCCCGGGCGGAATATTCAGTGACGGCGCGGCATCCGGCGCGCGGCGGTCCGCGGGCACGCCGCCGATGGCACGGGTCAGGTGCGGCGTCACGGCACGGCCGCCGTTGGCGATGCGGGCCGTCATCAACGCCATCTGCAGGGGCGTCAGCAGCACGAACCCCTGGCCGATCCCGGCAATCACGGTTTCACCCTGGTGCCACGGTTCGTCCCGCGTCGCGCGCTTCCAGTCACGCGTGGGGATCAGCCCGCCCTGCTCGCCCGGCAGATCGATCCCGGTCGGCAGATCGAGCCCGAACTTGCGCGCCGTCGCGGCGATGCGGTCGATGCCGGTGCGCTTGGCGATCTCGTAGAAATAGACGTCGCAGCTCTCGGTGACCGCCTCCAGGGCGTCGACGAAACCATGGCCGTGACGCTTCCAGCAGTGGAACTTGGCATCGCCCAGTTCATACTCGCCGGAGCAGTGGATCTTGTGGTCGGGCGAGATAACGCCCTTCTCCAGCGCCGCCAGCAGCACCATCATCTTGAAGGTCGATCCCGGCGGATAGACACCGGCGATCGACTTGTTGATCAGCGGCGCACGCTCGTTGTTGACGAGTTCCTGCCACTCGCCGGTACTGAGGCCGCGGTTGAAATCGTTTGAATCGTAGCTGGGATTGGACACCATCGCCAGCACATCACCATTGCGCACGTCCATGACGACGACCGACGCGCTCTCCGTACCAAGGCGCTCGGCAATGTACTTCTGCAGCCCCATATCGAGGGTCAGCATCACCTCGGCGCCGGGCTGCCCCTCGCGGCGGCTGAGTTCGCGGATCATGCGGCCAAAGGCGTTGACCTCCACTTCCGAACTGCCGCCGGTGCCGCGCAGATCAAGATCGTGCACCTTTTCGATGCCGGCACGGCCGACCCGGAACCCGGGCAGCTTGAGAAGCGGGTCGTCGTCCAGGTCGTTCTCAGATACGGACGCGACGTAACCCAGCACGTGCGCAGCCTCGGGGCCGAACGGGTAACGGCGGCTGCGGCCGACGTCGATCATCAGCCCCGGCAGGTCGGGAGCGTTGATTTCGATCCGGGCGACCTCGGACCAGCTCAGGTTTTCCTTCAGCGTCACCGGCACGAAGGCGCGGTTGCGCCGGACCTCGCGGATGATGCGGCGCTTGTCGCCCTCGGTCAGCGTGACGATCTTCTGGACGTGGTCCAGCACTTCCTGAATCTCACTGCCCTTGACGTCCTCGGGCACGAGCTGCAGCCGGTAGTTCTGCTGGTTCTCGGCAAGCGGCCGGCCGAAGCGGTCGATGATACGTCCGCGCGGCGGCGCCAGAAGGCGGAGGTTGATCCGGTTCTCGTCGGCGAGCGTCGCGTAGCGGTCGGCTTCCACGACCTGCAGGTAATAAAGCCGCCCGGCCAGCGCCGTCAGCAGCACCGCCTTACCGCCGGCCAGCATGGCGGCGCGGCGCGTGAAGATTTTCTGGCGGTCCGGATCCCTGTTCATATCCTAATCGACCTGCAAAAACGCCTGTTGCCAGCGGGTAAACATCCACGCCAGCACCGGGAACAAGGCAACCGTGAGGCCGAACTGATAGAGCGCGGTTCGTGCCTGGATCACCTCGCCGACCACGACGGAAAGCACAAGCCACTCGAACACCAGTGCCCCCGCGGCGACGAACACGAAGCCGATCCAGACGATCACGAACGATTTGCCGAAGAAGAACGACCGTTGCGCCAAGGCCGCGCCCTGCACCATCAGAAAGATCAGCGCACTGATCCCGACTGGAAGACCGGATAGAAAATCATGCAGAATCCCGATCAAAAACACCGCCGCCGACGGCATCAGGTCCGGCCGATAAACGGCCCAGAAATAGATACCGATCATTGCCAGCAACGGCGCGACCTGCGCAAAACCCGGGATATGAAACGGGATAGCCCCGATGACGACCAGCACGAACGTCAGCGCGAACGGCGTCAGGTCACGGGCGAATTTGTCAACGCGGTGCCAGAACGTCGGTTTCATGACCGTGCCCTACCTCGTCTTCTCGGTGCGGCCGGCCTTGAATTCGATAATGCCGTCGAGGCCGTAATCCAGCACCTGCACGATCTCGAGCCGCGCAGGATCGACAAACGGCTCGACCTCGATCCCGCCTTCACCGACGACGCTGACGATCCCGACCGGCAGGCCCGGCGGCAGCGCACCACCGTGACCCGATGTCACGATGCGGTCACCCGGCGCCGCCACGACGTCGGGCGGCAGGTGCACAAGGCGCAGCGTCTCGCCGTTGGTGCCGGCGACCACACCACGCACGCGGGAACTTTCGATTACGACCGGCACGCGCGAGTTCAGATCCGCCAGCAAAAGAAGCCGGGACGACCGGAGCCCCACTTCCTGCACGCGGCCGACCAGACCGGCGCCGGTGATCACGGCCTGTCCCTTGCGAACGCCGTCGCGGGAACCTGCGTTCAGGATCATGGTGCGGGCAAACGCACCGCCGGAATCACCGATGACGCGCGCCGAGATATGCTTGGTGCCCGGCGCGGGTACGAAAGCCAGCAGTTCGCGCAACGCCTTGTTCTCGGTTTCGAGCTTGCGGGCGATGGCCTGCCACTGCAAAAGCCGGTCGCGCCCGGCGCGCAGGCGGGCGTTTTCCTCGCGCAGCGCCAGAAGCGTCTTGCCCTCACCGACCATATCGTGAACCGCATCGAGCGGCCGGGACACGGCATCCAGGATCGGCGCGACGGCATCAGTAACGTGCGCACGCGCGCGCTCGAACGCCGCCGGCTCCATTTTTCCGACGAGCATAAGCGCCGCCGCTGTCACGATCAGGCCGATATACGCAAAACGCTGCGCAAAGGTCCTGACCGGCGCGGCGATGCGGCTGATGGAACGTTCGCGGTCGTTCAAACCGTATCACCCAGTCTTCGCGTTACTGCCCAGGCTCCGATGGCCGGACCGCGAAGGTCGTCCGACCATGGTCACAAAAAGAAGTATCATGCCCGAGCACCCGCACGCGCGGGCCGGCTCAGTACATGGTGGTCAGCACGTCTTTCAGACGCTTCATTTCCTCGAGCGCGCGGCCGGTTCCCAGGACCACGCAGCTCAGCGGATCGTCGGCAATCGACACCGGCAGGCCGGTGGAGTGCCGCAAAACGAAATCGATGTTACCGAGCAGCGCACCGCCACCCGTCAGCACAATACCTTTATCGACGATGTCGGCGGCCAGTTCCGGCGCCGTGTGTTCGAGCGCGACCTTCACCGCCTCGATGATGGCGCCGACCGGCTCGGCCAGGCTCTCCGCGATCTGTCGTTCCGAGATGACGAGTTCCTTCGGCACCCCGTTCATCAGGTCGCGGCCCTTGATTTCCATGGTGCGGCCGTCGCCGTCGTCGGGCGGACAGGCGGAACCGATTTCTTCCTTGATGCGCGCCGCCGAACCTTCACCGACCAGCAGGTTATGGTTGCGGCGGATATAGGCGATGATGGCTTCGTCCATCTTGTCGCCGCCGACGCGGACGGAACGCGAGTAAACGATACCGCCCAGAGAGAGGACCGCGACCTCGGTCGTGCCGCCGCCGATATCGACGACCATCGAGCCCGTGGGCTCGGTCACCGGCAGGCCGGCACCGATCGCGGCGGCCATCGGTTCCTCGATCAGGTAGACCTTGCGCGCACCCGCGCTTTCGGCCGATTCCTGAATGGCGCGGCGTTCGACGGCGGTCGAGCCGGAGGGTACGCAGACGACAACCAGCGGGCTCGCGAAGGTGCGGCGGTTGTGCACCTTGCGGATGAAATACTTGATCATTTCCTCGGCGACTTCGAAGTCGGCGATGACCCCGTCGCGGAGCGGGCGGATGGCGCGGATATTACCGGGCGTGCGGCCCAGCATCTGCTTGGCTTCCTCGCCGACGGCGAGGACCTGCTTCTTGCCCTTGACCTCTGCGATGGCGACGACCGACGGCTCGTTCAGGACGATTCCGCGCCCCTTGACGTAGACCAGCGTGTTCGCGGTCCCAAGGTCGATTGCCATGTCGGCGGAGAGAAATCCGAAAAGTCTCGAAAGCATAGGCTCAAATATCCAATACAGCCCTAAAGTTCATTTGATCCGGCACCCCCGCGTTTATAGAAAGCACGGCCCGGAATTACTAGGCCGAAAGCGCTTCCGGCGCGGTTTTTTGTCGTTTTACCAATAGTTTGTTCAAAGCCATGATGTAGGCGCGGCAACTCGCAACGAGGGTATCGGTGTCGGCGGCCATGCCGTTGACGGTACGGCCGTCTTCCTCAAGACGTACCGACACCTCGGCCTGTGCGTCTGTGCCCTCGGTCACAGCATGCACCTGATAGAGCTGCAGACGCGCGTCGTGCGGGAACAGCGTCTTGATGCAGTTGAACGCCGCGTCCACCGGGCCGTCCCCGGTGGCGTCGCAGGATTTCTCCTCACCCTGGATCTTCATCGTCATGGCGGCGACCGGCGGATTGTGCACGGTCCCGCATTTGACCTCCAGCGAGACCAGTTGGAGCGCCTCCTCGGCACCGGTGCCCTGGTCGTCGATCAGCGCGATGATGTCCTCGTCGAAGATGTCTTTCTTCAGGTCGGCCAGGTCCTTGAAACGCTTGAACGCGGTCTGCAGCGCGTTGTCGCCCAGGTCGTAACCCAGGTCGCGGACCTTGTCCTTGAAGGCGTGGCGGCCGGAATGCTTGCCCAGCACGATATTGGATTTCGTGAGGCCGACCGATTCCGGCGTCATGATCTCGTAGGTTTCAGCGTTCTTGAGCACGCCGTCCTGATGAATGCCGCTTTCGTGCGCGAACGCGTTGGCGCCGACGATGGCCTTGTTGGGCTGCACCTGGAAACCGGTGATCGACGACAACAGGCGCGACGCTTTCATGATGTGCTCGGTGACGATGTTGGTCGTGTAGGGCATGACGTCGTGACGCGTCCTGAGCGCCATGACGATTTCCTCCATCGACGCGTTGCCGGCGCGCTCGCCGATGCCGTTGATGGTACACTCGACCTGGCGTGCACCAGCCTTGACGGCGGCCAAACTATTGGCGACGGCGAGGCCTAAGTCATTGTGGCAATGGACGGAAATGACCGCCTTGTCGATGTTCGGCACGCGGTTCATGAGCATATCGATCAGCGCGCCGAATTCGTCCGGTACGGCGTAGCCGACGGTATCGGGGATGTTGATCGTCGTCGCGCCGGCGTCAATCGCGCTTTCCACGCAGCGACAGAGGAAATCATGCTCGGTGCGCGATCCGTCCTCTGGCGACCACTCGACATCGTCGGTGTATTGCCGCGCGTGCGTCACGCTGTCGATGACCGCCTGATGCACGGCATCGGGCTCCATCTGCAGCTTGTATTTCATGTGCAGCGGCGAGGTCGACAGGAACGTGTGAATCCGTTTGCGCTCGGCCGGTTTCAGGGCCTCGGCGGCACGGTCGATGTCGCCCTTGGTGGCGCGGGAAAGCCCGCAGATCGTGGCGCCCTTGATGGTTTTGGCAATCTCGTTGACGGCCTCGAAATCACCCTCGGAGGCAATCGGGAACCCGGCCTCGATGACATCGACGCCCATGCCCGCCAAAACCTCGGCAACCCGGAGCTTTTCCTCCAGGTTCATCGAGCAGCCGGGGGACTGTTCCCCGTCTCGAAGCGTCGTATCGAAGATGACGACGCGGTCTTTATCCGTGTTTCCGCCCATGGCGCACCTCTCAATCGTCCGGAACCGGGACGAATCCTATTCCGGACAGTCTCAGAATTGCGTTTCCATAAGCTTAACGCCCGAAAACGCAAGGAAAAAGGCGCGATTTTTACGTGTCCGTCCAGCATCGTCGTCCTGAACTTGGTTCAGGACCCATAACGATGACAGCAGCCGAAGCATTCGCCTATTTATGGACCCTGAATCGAGTTCAGGGTGACGTCATGCTTCTGACAAAAAGCGGCCCCGGTTACCCGGGGCCGCTTTCTGTATCTTTTTATTGTCACCCCCGCGAAGGCGGGGGCCCAAACGGCGTTAGGTTTGGATTCCCGCCTGTGCGGGAATGACGCGTATTTTTAGTTCTTCGTCTTGTCGACGAGCTGGTTCTCGGCGATCCACGGCATCATGGCGCGGAGCTTTTCGCCGACCACTTCGACGCCGTGTTCGGCGGCGATGCGGCGGGACGCCTTGAAGCTGGCCTGACCGGTCATGTTCTCGGTCATGAAGTCCTTCACGAAGCGGCCGGTCTGGATGTCCGTCAGGATGTCCTTCATGCGCTGCTTGGTTTCCGGCGTGATGACACGCGGACCGGAAACGTAATCGCCGTATTCCGCGGTGTTGGAGACCGAGTAGCGCATGTTGGCGATGCCGCCTTCGTAGATCAGGTCGACGATCAGCTTCACCTCGTGGCAGCACTCGAAGTACGCCATTTCCGGCGCGTAACCGGCTTCGACGAGGGTTTCATAACCGGCCATGATGAGGTGCGAGAGACCACCGCAAAGCACGGCCTGCTCACCGAACAGGTCGGTTTCGCACTCTTCCTTGAAGGTGGTTTCGATGATGCCCGAACGGCCGCCACCGATACCGGAGGCATAGGACAGCGCGACTTCGAGGGCGTTGCCGGTACCATCCTGGTGCACGGCGACGAGGCACGGCACGCCGGCGCCACGGACGTATTCGGAACGGACCGTGTGGCCCGGGCCCTTCGGCGCGATCATGAAGACGTCGAGGTCGGGGCGCGGTTCGATCAGCTGGAAGTGCACGTTGAGGCCGTGCGCGAACGCCAGCGCGGCACCTTCCTTGAGGTTGTCCTTGAGGTGATCGCGGTAGAGCGCGGCCTGGCCTTCGTCAGGCGTCAGGACCATGACGACGTCGGCCCACGCGGCGGCATCGGCCGGGCTCATGACCTTGAGGCCCTCGGCTTCGGCCTTCTTGGCGCTGCCGGAACCTTCACGCAGGCCGATGGCGACTTCGGCGACGCCGCTGTCACGGAGGTTAAGGGCGTGGGCGTGGCCCTGGCTGCCGTAACCGATAACGGCGACCTTCTTGCCTTTGATCAGGTTAACGTCCGCATCACGGTCGTAATAAACTCGCATTTTTCTCTCCCCTGAGATCTGGGTGTTTCTTGCTAAATCTGAGCGTCGCTGGAATTTGCTGGAGGGGTTTTACAGCGATGAGGTGCCCCGGGCAATGGCAGCGACGCCGGTTCGTGAAATATCGGCCAGGCCCAGCGGACGCATCAAATCGATGAACGCGTTCAGCTTGCCGGTATCGCCGACGATTTCGAAAACAAAACTCTCGTTGGTGCTATCGACGACGCGGGCGCGGAAGATATCGGCGATGCGCAGGCTTTCGACCCGCTTGTCACCGGTGCCGATGACTTTGACGAGCGCCAGTTCGCGGTCGACGTGCGGACCTTCGAGCGTCAGGTCGGAGACCCGGTGCACCGGCACGAGGCGGCCGAGCTGCGCCTTGATCTGTTCGATGATCATCTCGGTGCCCGACGTCACGATGGTGATGCGCGACAGCGACTTTTCGATATCGACCTCGGCAACGGTGAGGCTTTCGATGTTGTAGCCGCGCCCGGAGAACAGGCCGATGACGCGCGCCAGCACGCCGGGTTCGTTGTCCACTAGAACCGAAATGGTGTGGAAGTTGATCTGCTGATCGATTTTCATGCTTCTATTCCTTAATTCGAGAGGGCTGGCCGTCGTCCGGTCAGACGAGGACCATGCCTTCTTCCGACACCGGCTTTTCGGCCTTGTCGTCCGGGCCCAGAAGCATTTCGTTGTGTGCCGCGCCCGACGGGATCATCGGGAAGCAGTTTTCGGTGGGATCGATCTGAATGTCGGCGATAACGGGACCGTCCGTTTCGATCATCTGTTTCAGGACATCGTCGACCTCGCCCGGCTTGGTGGTGCGCAGGCCGGTCATACCGAAGGTATCCGCCAGCTTCACGAAGTCCGGCAGGCTGTCCATGTAGCTCTCGGCATAGCGGCCGCCGTGCAGCAGTTCCTGCCACTGGCGCACCATGCCCATGTAGAAGTTGTTGAGCACCAGGCACTTCACCGGCAGGCGGTACTGCGCGATGGTCGACAACTCCTGCATGTTCATGAGGAACGAGGCCTCGCCGGAAATGTCGATGACCAGGCTTTCCGGGTGCGCGATCTGCACGCCCATCGCCGCCGGCAGGCCGTAACCCATGGTGCCGAGGCCGCCCGACGTCATCCAGCGGTTGGGCTCATCGAAGCCGATGTACTGCGCCGCCCACATCTGGTGCTGACCGACCTCGGTCGTGATGTAGGTGTCCTTGTCCTTGGTCAGTTCCTGCAGCCGTTGCAGCACGTACTGCGGCTTGATGATGTCGTCCGGCTGCGTGAACTTGAGCGACTCGATCGCGCGCCAGTCGGCGATCTGCGACCACCACTTGTCGAGCGCGCCGGCGTCGGTCTTCGGATTTTTCTTTTTCCACACCGCGATCAGGTCGTCCAGAACATGGCCGACATCGCCGACGATCGGAATGTCGACCTTCACGTTCTTGTTGATCGACGACGGGTCGATGTCGATGTGGATCTTCTTGGAGCCCGGCGAGAAAGCGTCGAGGCGGCCGGTGATGCGGTCGTCGAAGCGCGCACCGACGCAGACCATCACATCGCAGTCGTGCATCGCCATGTTGGCTTCATAGGTGCCGTGCATGCCGAGCATGCCGAGGAACTGCTTGTCGCTGGCCGGATAGGCGCCGAGACCCATCAGCGTCAGCGTACACGGATAGCCGGTCATGCGGACGAACTCGGTCAGCTTCTTCGACGCATCGGGGCCCGAGTTGATGACGCCGCCGCCGCAGTAGAACACCGGCTTCTTGGCGCCCGCGATCAGGTCCACCGCCGCTTCGATCTTGTCGTTATCTGCCTTGATGCGCGGCTGATACTTGGTCAGCTGGATCTCTTCCTTCGGCGTATAGTCTTCCTTCGCCAGGCACACGTCCTTCGGCAGGTCGATCACGACCGGGCCGGGACGGCCGGAACGCGCGACGTGGAATGCCTCGTGCATCACGTGCGACAGGTCCTTCACGTCCTTCACCAGGTAGTTGTGCTTGGTGCAGGGGCGCGTGATCCCCGTGGTGTCGCATTCCTGGAAGGCGTCGTTGCCGATCAGGTGCGTCGGCACCTGGCCGGTCAGGCAGACGATCGGAATGCTGTCCATCAGCGCGTCGGTCAGGCCGGTGACCGCGTTGGTCGCGCCGGGACCGGACGTCACCAGCACCACGCCGACCTTGCCGGTCGAACGCGCGTAACCTTCCGCCGCATGCACCGCGCCGCCTTCCTGGCGGACGAGGATGTGGCGGATCTGGTTCTGCTGGAAAATCGCATCATAGATCGGCAGGACGGCGCCGCCCGGATAGCCGAATACGACCTCGACCCCCTGATCGGCCAGTGCCTTCAGGATGATCTCTGCTCCGGATATCTGCGTCGTACTCATCGAACCGTTCCTTATGCGTTCAGCAAACAATAATTGACGGTCGGCAACCGCGGCCCCGACCGTCCCAAACCGTGTCATAAAGCTCCTGCCCAGCGGGAGCGGCGGCAACCTAGAGGCTCATTCCCCGGTGGTCAACACAAAGTTACGAATAAATGAAAAGATTTTATCGTCATCTCTTTCCGAATATTTCTCATCGATGATAAAATCTGTACGAATCTGGCGTCTGAACCACGTCATCTGCCGTTTGGCAAGTTGCCGGGAGGCCGTTTTCGCCTTGTTGATCGCCGTCGCCAGGTCCCATTCGCCGTCGAGATGCCTGAGCAGCTCCGCGACCCCGACCGCCCGCGACGCCGGCAGATCCCCCGGAAGCCCTAACGCCTTGAAAGACCTGGCTTCTTGGAGCGCACCGGCGGCCATCATGGCGTCGAAACGGGCATCGATCGCGGCGTACATTTCGTCCCTGGGCGGCATCAGAAGAATAGTCGAATAGGCGGCCGGATAGCCCGGTCCGGCGGGCTGATCGGCCTGCCAGTCGGAAAGCGTCCGCCCCGTCGCAGCAAACACCGCAGCGGCGCGGATGAGGCGCTGGCGGTCGGTCGCGGGCAGGCGTCCGGCGGCCTCCGGATCAACGGCGCGGAGCTCGGAACGGAACGCCTCGCCCCCGGCCTCGTCATAGTGACCGCAGAGCTGCGCCACGATTTCCTGTGCGATTTCAGGGACTTCCGCCAGCCCATCCGTCAGCGCCTTGAGATAAAGCCCGGTGCCGCCGACGATCACCGGCACGCGCCCGCGCTGATGGATGCCGGCCAGCACGGCGGACGCCATCTCGAGCCAGCGCCCGGCCGAGCAGCGTTCGGACGCGGAAAGGCAGCCGAACAGGTGGTGCGGCACGCGCGCCATCTCGTCGTCGCTGGGACGCGCCGTCAATATGCACAGATCTGCATAAACCTGCATGCTGTCCGCGTTCACGACCTCGCCGTTAACCAATTCAGCCGCTTTTAGGGCCAATTCGGTTTTTCCGCTCGCGGTGGGTCCGGCAATGATGACAACCGGCTTCAAATCGTCCAACGTGTGCCCCCGATAACAACTCTCGACGTCCCGGAGCCGATCCGCATGCAATCCGTCCTGACCCTGATCGCACCCGAAGCGGCACCGCTTCCGGAGCGCATTGTTGGCGAAGTTCGCGCCGCCCTCAACACCCTCGGTGCGGAAACCGGTTATCCGGTCTGGCTGTGCGACGGTATCGCCGCCGATATCGCGTTCGAGATGCTCGCCGACGACCAGGCCCAAGCGGTGGCGCGCGACATTACCGGCGACGCGCCGATCGACATCATCGCGCAGGAAGCGGCGACGCGCAGGAAGGCGCTTCTGCTCGCCGACATGGACAGCACCATCGTCACCTCGGAAACGCTCGACGACCTCGCCGCACATATCGGCATCAAGGACGAGATCGCGGCGATCACGGCGCGCGCCATGAACGGCGAACTCGATTTCAAGGAAGCCCTCAGGGAACGCGTCGGCCGGCTCAAGGGCCTCGCGGCGGACGCGCTCGCGGACGCCTACGCGGAAGTGGAACTGTCGAAGGGCGCGGAAACGCTGGTCCGCACCATGGCCGCGGGCGGTGCGCATTGCGTGCTGGTGTCGGGCGGCTTCAAGTATTTCACGTCGCGCATCCGCGAACGCTGCGGTTTTCACGAGGACCTGTCGAACGACTTCGTGATCGAGGACGGCAAGCTCACGGGCGAGGTCACGGAACCGATCCTCGACAAGGACGTCAAGCTGCAGACCCTGATCGCCAGGGCGGCCGAGCACGGCCTGTCGCTGGCGCATACGCTGAGCGTCGGCGACGGCGCCAACGACCTGCCGATGCTGAAGGCCGCGGGCCTGGGCGTGGCTTACCGGGGAAAACCGGCAGTCCGCGCCGAGGCGCCGGCGCAGCTCGACCATGCCGATCTGACCGGGCTTCTCTATGCGCAGGGCTACCGGGTCGAGGAATTCGTGCGCTAATCGCCCCCTCACCTGTCCTCCCCCCACGCAAGTGGTGGAGAGGGACTCCCGACGAGAGGCCGCAGTTAATCTCTCTCCCCCTGACAGGGGGAGAGGCTAGGTGAGGGGGTGTTTAACAGTCAGCCCTTGTCGATACGGATGGCGACGAAGCGCAGGCCCTGCTGGCTCTCGACCCGGAGCAGCACGGATTTGCGGCCCTGCGCCTTGGCTTCGTCGACCTTGCGGTTGACGTCTTCGGGTTCCGTGACGTCCGACTGGCTCACCTGGATGATGCGATCACCCGGCTGCAAGCCTTTCTCGGCCGCGGGACCGGTCGCATCGACCTCGGTGACGACGACGCCCTTGGCCTTTTCATCGAGCTGGAAGCGTTCGCGCATCGACTGATCGAGCGCCGCGACCTTGAGGCCCAGCCCCTCGACGGAGCGCTCGGCCCCCGTGTCCTTGGTGTTCACGGCGGCAACCTCGGTCGGCTGCTCCTTGAGCGTGCCGACGGTCACCTTGACGGATTTCTCGCCGCCGTCGCGCCACACGGTGACGTCGACGGTGGTGTCCGGCTCCACGTCCGCGACGATGCGCGGCAGGCGCCGCATTTCCGGCACATCGACGCCGCCGAACTCGAGGATCACGTCACCCGCCTTGATGTCGGAGTTCGCTGCAGGTCCGTCCTCGACGACGCTCGCGACCATCGCCCCCTTGGCCTCCTTGAGACCCAGGCTTTCGGCGATCTCGGGGGTGACCGACTGAATATGCACACCCAGCCAGCCGCGCCGCACCTCGCCGTTCTTGATCAACTGGCGAATGACCGGGCTGGCGGTCGACGTCGGCACGGCGAACCCGATCCCGACGCTGCCGCCGGTGGGCGAGAAGATCGCCGTGTTAACGCCGATGACCTCGCCGTCCATGTTGAACATCGGTCCGCCGGAGTTACCGCGGTTGATCGAGGCGTCGGTTTGCAAATAGTCGTCGTAAGGGCCCGAATTGATATCGCGGCCGCGCGCCGAGATGATGCCCGCCGTCACCGTACCGCCGAGGCCGAACGGATTGCCGATGGCAATGACCCAGTCACCGACCTCAATCTCGTCGGAATTGCCGATTTCGGCAATCGGCAGATCGCCGTCGAACTCGACCTTCAGCACCGCGATGTCGGTTTTCGGATCGCGCCCGACCAGTTCCGCCTTGAGGCGCGTATCGTCGTGGAGGATCACGGAAATCTCGTCGGCACCGTCGATCACGTGGTTGTTGGTGACGACATACCCCTTGGGATCGACGATGAAACCGGATCCCAGCGAGGTCGCCTTGCGCGAACGCTGCTGCGGCTGGTTACGCTCGAAGAAGTCCTTGAAGAAGTCCTCGAACGGCGAGCCCGGCGGCAGTTGCGGAATGTCGAGACCGCCGCGCCCTTCGACGGTCTGCGTGGTGGAAATATTGACGACGGTCGGCAGCAGCTTTTTGGCGAGGCCCGAGAAACTCTCCGGCGCGGCCTTGGCGAAGGCGCCTGTTGCCTGAAGGACAATCGCCATCGCGGCAAAAACCGCGAGGATGCGGAGCAGCCAGATCATGGCTTGGGATTGGTCTTCGGCTTTGGCAATCGCGTTTCGACGGGCGCGGGCGCGGACTTGATTCATCGTTCGGTGTACCTCTGCTGAAATGTCGTCTTAATACTGTGCACATGGGACGGCAATTCGTCCAGTTAAGGAACAAATGTGTCGGCATCGTGGCCATGTCCAGTCCCACGGCGAAAAAGCCATGGCAGCCTGAACCGGTCGGCGTCCGCAAACGTACTGAATACTGTCCGTAAATGTGCCATACCGCTACCATGGCACCGGGAAACACGGCCGGGTACGCCAAGCCCGGCGGGCACGAATGGGTAGGTACATATAGCGATGGCTGCTGATCGTTCTCCAGATTCCGGCCGTTTCACGCGGTTATGGCGCGCAGCCCTGATGGCGGTGGCCGTCGCCGTCTGCAGCGACGGCGCATATGCTTTCGAAACGAGAAACTGGGTGGTCGACGGCCTGCCCGCCGACGCCGACGGTCGGGAAACGGTCGAGTTACCGGCAAATCCGGATGCCGCCCGGCGCATCCTGGCACACAAGCTGGAGAATTTCGGCTATCCCCTCGCCCGTGTCGACCTCGTCGAGGAACGTCTGGTCATCACCTATGGGACGGTGACGGCAATCGACGTTTCGGCCCTGGACGAAGCTGTCCGCCCGCTGATCGGCCGATACCTCGGCCAGCTCGTCGGCACATCGCCGACCACCGACCGGCTCGATCAGGTCATCACGCGGATCAATGATATCGCCGGGTTTACCGGTTCGATCTTGTTGCAGCCAGGGACCGCGGCGGGCGAGTACACCGCCGTCGCCGCCGGAGAAATGAGGCGCCAGTCGGGCGTCCTTTCGGTCAGGAATACCCCGACGCAGAATTTCGACACCCGCGACGTGTCTCTTCACCAATCTTTTTATTCGCTGCTGACAAGTGGCGATGTGCTGCGTATCGACCTGAACGGCGGGCAAACCAGTGCCGGCAGCACGGCCTATGCGGGTCAGATTTCCCATCAGTTCCCGGTCAATGACACCGGCACGTTCGCGGAAACACGCCTGTCGCATTTCGATGCGTCGAGCGATCTTCCGAACGAGCCGGGCCAGACGACCGATTCAAAGTCGACGAGCGGCGCGCTGGTCCTCGGGCAAAGCTTCAGCCGATACCTCGACAGCGCGAACTACCTTTATTCGGAGCTGAATTACCGGCGTGACAGTGGCAGCACCTTTGAAAACACGGAACACGCGGTGTTAAGGACGGTGTTCGTTGAAACGCACACGTATGATGCCGGCGCCAATTTTACCTGGGGCGTCGGCCTGAGTGCCGGCACGGAAACCACCGACAACGACGTGAACTTCGGCATCGCGCGGGGCGGGCTGGGGTTCCTTCTCTGGCTGCCCGAGCCGCTGCAGGACGTCGAAATGCGTATTGAAAATTCGTGGCAGATTTCCAGCAGCAAGACGCCCGCCTATGAACTGCACAGCTTTGACGGGGTCTCGCGGCAACGCGGGTTCGCACCGTACGAATACGCCGGCAATCACGGCGCCGATGTGACCGTCGAAGTGGCGAAAACATTTACGCCGTGGGCCGAGAACGGGCCCCTCGTCGCCCCCTTCGCGTTCGTCGACGCCAGCTACCTGGCCAACACGTCCGGCAACGTGGCGGCGGACAGGCCCGGCAACACCGGGCTCGTCAGCGCCGGGGTCGGCTCGACGGTTTCTTTCGCGAACGGGTTCTCGCTGGTCGGCTAGCTCGCCTCGCCGCTGCACGACGGCGAACAGCCCGGCCGCGAACGTGGCATACAATTCTATCTGCAGGGACAGTACTCATGGTGACCAAGGCACCCAATGCATACGCCGTACCGGCTCTTGTCGTCTTGATCGCGGCGCTCGTCGCATTTGCACCCGGCACACCCTTCGCAAAGCCCAATCCGCCGGGATGCAAAAACCCCGGCGCCCAGGTCAACAATCCGAATTGCACCGGCGGCGGCGATACGCACATTCCGATCATCCCGATCCCGCGTCCGACGCCGATCGTCACGATCCCGATCACGCCGACCGTACCGGTGCTGCCGCCGGCTCAGGTAAGGCCGCCCATCGGCATCGTGCCGCCACCCGTACAGCCCGTAACGCCGCCCATCGGCACCATACCGCCGCCGCAACAGGTCAGACCGCCGATCGGTGTCATCCCGCCGGCCACCGGCACGACGGACAGCACGGCGACGGTCACGCCACCCGCCGGACAGCCGCAGCGCGGCGCACCGCGGTTCGCCGACCGCGATTGCACGGTAACAGACCAACGCGCACCCTGCGCCGGCGGTGCCACCGGCGCGCCCGGTCGCGCATTCGTCTTTGAGCTAACTGATGAAAACGCCGCCAGCGGCGGGGTCGTCGACAGCGGCGCACCGGCCATCGTCTCGGACGATGTGACGCGCACGCCAGAACTCGACGCACTGATGGCGAAAACCGGCAGCGACGACGATGTCGGCATTTTCGACCATATACCCAACCGGGCCGGCGCCGGCCGCCAGGGCGGCAAGGGCGGCGAGGCCTACGGCTCCATCCTGGTGCACGTACAGCGGCACACGGGTGAGCCGACATATGCGACACACGTCCCGCCCAAACCCGGCAATAATCTGGTGCCGGGTTACCGCGCCTTTCTGGTGACGGATGACGGCAAGGCCAGTACGTGCGTGCTGTCCGGCATGGGGCGGCGCACCGTCGTGAACCAGAGCGGCCAGGCCATATCGCGCGGCCATACGCAGGCGTACCGGATCCGCTCGTTTACCGCGGCGACGCTCGGTGCAAACCGGCCGTCAGGCAGTTATTGTCTGGTTTCCGTCGGGCAGTGATGGCGTGCCGCCAGCGGGAGTTTATTTGAGGGACACCCGGAAGCTGGTCGGACCTGATTCTTTTTTGGCCGCCGCTTTATCCGCAGCCTCGTCGAACAGGTACTGATCGACGCGCGGGAACAGAAGGCGCCGCTCGCCGGGCTTGAAGCCACGCATGATTTCCTTCAGGTAGCCGCCGTTGCCGGCAATGAACAGCTTCGGGTAACGCATGGACGCCAGCAGCAGCGCCAGATCGATATCCTTGCCATCCTGAAACTTGGTGAACACGCTGGCCGGTGCCTTGTCCGTCGCCATCTGTGTCAGTTTTTCGATCGTTTGCTGCGTCTCTTCATAGGGATGGACGATCAGACCGCCAAGGAAGTCCCGTTCCGCATCCGTTGGGGCGACATAGTCGTCCGACGGCGCCGCGATCCTGGCCCAGATCGCCTTGGCCTTTTCGTTGCGCTTGGTGTTGAGCGCGACGGCCTCCTGCCACTCCTCGATGGTCATGGAGTCGTCGAATTCCGGATCTCCCAGCAGTTGCGACTTCAGTGATTCCATGAACCCCTGGCGCTTGCGCTCCGGTTTATCCGGCGGGGCGTGCTGCTCGGTCAGGTTTGACCAGACATGCTTCCAGGCACTGAAGAACTTTTCGCGGAACTGCAGTTCCTCGAAGGCCTGCTTCAGGGCGGCGGCGCGTTCATTCGGGGGCAGATCCTCGGCCGCGGCGATCTCGCGCCTGTTGAATATCTGCAGTTCGGGCATGAAATCGGTGCGCACGATTTCCTTGAAATGATCGCCGAAAGCGGGCGAGACGAAATACGGCAATGGGCGCTTCGCGACCGGTTTGATCCCGTCCGAGAGCAGGTCGAGCACGTTCTGCAGTTCTTCCAGCACCAGGTCGGCGAACAGCTGCGCCGCCGTGTCGTCGTATTCCTGCAGCGTCTGCTCCAGGGATCGGGCTTTGCGTTTCTTGCCGGCCCTGATGATCCGGTCCTGCTTGATCTCGCGCAGAATTGCCACCGTTTCCGCAAGCTTGTCATCGGTCGGCCGGTCGGCATCGAAAATCTGCGTGATCTTGTCACGGTAGCGGTCACGCAGGCGGGCATCGTCGCGGCGCTTGTAGAGCTTTTCGACCACCGCGCAGCAGATATCGGGCAGGTTGGCGTTGTTCTTCGCGCCCTCAATCCGCGCGATCAACCCGGACTTCGGATCCTCGAAGACTTTTTCCCAATCGGTCGCTGCCGCAGTACTCATGAACACCTATCAGTCGAAATGTCCGGTACCCTGATGAAAGGGTACCCTCAGTCATTGCAGAATAATACCGTATCCATCGGGGAATATGTGACACAACGCACTGTCCCCTCACTTTTTTCATCCCCCGCAGCGTTGATCTTAAACAGGCTGGATCATCTTCTGGTCGGTCGTCTCGACGGTTTCCGACACATCGCGAAGGCCGGTAATCGCGGTGCGGTAGCGCGTGCTGTCGCTGCCCTCGATGTACGCCACGTAAATCTGGCGGCAGAACGAGGGCGCGCCGCTGACGACATGCAGCGCGTCCTCGGCCAGATCGGCATGAACCGATCGCACCGGCAAATAGGCGGATCCGCCATTCCGCCTGATGTGCTGATAAGCGAGCGGGCCGTAGTTAACTGTGATCGCCGGTGCCTCGACACGCGGAAAAGCATCGTTGTGTTCACTGCGAAAGCGGCTGCCCCAATCCACGAACAGGTAGCCGTCCTCCCACGGACCCGATGTCGCCGAGTCGGACGACACGAGGACGAGGGTATCTTCCATGAGCTTTTCCACGACCATTCCCGAGCGCTGTAACGGGCTGCATGTCACAGCCAAGTCGACGGCACCATCCAGCAGCATCGACGAAAGCGCGGACGCGGATTCGACATCGATCCGGATCGCCGTATCGGGCAGCGCATCACGGCACCACGCCAGCCAGCGTGCCATCAGCCGTTCCAGCAGCGTGAATTCGACGCCGATTGCCAGCATGGAACTGAACTGCTGCGGCAGGCCGACGTTGTGATGCGCCTGCTCCCACGTCTGCAGGAACTTCTCGGCGTAAGGCTTGAACTGGGTTCCCGCCGGGGTCAGCGACGCGCCCGCCTTGGTCCTGACAAACAACGGTTGACCGAACAGATCCTCCAGCTGCTTGACGCGCGTGCTGACGGTCGACTGGGTGACGCAAAGACGTTCGGATGCCTTGACAAAACTGCCGACGTCGCAGATCACCAGAAACGTATGCGCGAGTGTCGTGTCCAAGTCCGGGTCCCCATTTTGACGGCACCGGATTATATGGCGGGAGGCCTCACTGATCCATCGCATATTCCGAATTTAAATATCAATAAAATTCGATATTTAAATATCTGGAATCGCGGTATGTTTCCTCATGCCGGCAACAGGGCCGGACAAGACCGTCGGCTTCTCCCGACACCGCCAAAAGGCATTCAGACCATGAAACCGAATAAACCGTCGACCCAAGCCAAACCGGCAGCAAAACCCGCCGGCGCCGCCCAGCAAACGGGCAAGAGCAGCACGTCGACCATCAAGAAGAAGTGAAAGCTTAACCGCTTTCCGTGGCCTTTCGCGGCGAACGCCAACCATTCGCCCGCGTTCTAGGGCCGCAGATTGATGAAAAGGCCGCCGGTCAGCACCCGGCGGCCTTTGTCGTTTCGATCGCCGGGGTGCGCCCGGACAGGCCGCGCATTTCACGTCAAAAAGCGACGAGCTTCTTCTTCAACATCCGCCTTTTCATACATTCGATAAATCGAATATGATTGCCCATCAAGAAACAGACCGGCCCGGCAACCGACTGCCGGCCCGTATACAACAGGAGGGAACCAGGAATGAAATGGCTGTCGATGATTGCCGTGCTGGCGGCGCTTGTAATGGCGCCGCATGTGCCGGATGCCGCCGAGCTGGACGTGAAGATCAACGCCCGCACGCCGAGCGTCACGGTGCAGACCAAGGACGGCCCCGTCGAGATCATGCGCAATCAGGACACCGAGGCAACGATCAACCCGACCTATGCCAAGACGTCACGCAAGTGCCCGCCGTTCTGCATCCAGCCGATGCAGGTGGCACCCGGCGTGACCACGGTCGGCGAGGTCGAATTGCTGGAGTTCGCCAAGGCCGGCGGCAAGCTGATCGACGGCCGCACCGTCGAATGGCACCTCGAAGGGACGATCCCGGGTGCGATCAACATGCCCTACACGCAGATGGCCGAACGCCTCGACGAAATCGGCTGCACCAAGACATCCGACGGCAAGTGGGACTGCGCCAATGCGGAAAAGGTGCTGCTGTTCTGCAACGGTCCGTGGTGCGGACAGTCACCGATGGCGATCAAGGCGATGCTGCGGGAAGGCTATCCGGCGGATAAGATCCTCTATTACCGGGGCGGCATGCAGGCGTGGCACACGCTCGGCCTGACCGTCGTCGAAGGGGACATGTAGGCCACCCGCCGCGATCACGTGAACATCGGAACCCGCCTTCTGCCGAAGGCGGGTTTCCTGTTTCTGCGGGCTCCCGATCTATCGTTGAATTCGCATCCCGACCGTGTTGGTCTGGGACGGGCCCGATGGCGCATGCGCTGCGCCCGGGCAGCTCCGTTCACTCAACTACGACGAAAGGAGCAACGTGATATGAGCCTATGGAAAATCGAACCCGTCGCCGCCCCGGACGACCCGCGATGGCTGGATCACCGCGTATGGCGAGAGATCGTGGTCCGCGCCGATACCGTTGGCGAGGCGCTCCGGCTTGCCGTCGCCATGGACAAGCGGCAAATGCGCGATGTCGATACCGTCGGTAACGAGTCCCAGGCGCTGACGAGCGGTCTGAGCGACGAAAAACTGTACGGCGTCACACCGCTGAATACGGAAACGGACGGCCGCGGCTTCAATCCCGACGGTCCGAGCGACGTCCTGGCGGCCGAGCGCGATTGATGCCGGGTCGACCGCCGCGCGGCGCTCAGCCGCCGAGTTTCGAGTTTCCGTCCCAGTCCGCCGGTTCGATCCCAAGGCGTGCCAGCGCATCCACAACGTCGTCGAGGTGCGCGTCCTCGCCGCCCAGCATGTTTTCCTCGGCGGCGGCCATGAGCTGGCGGGCATCGACCTCCCACGCGCGCAGAATCTCGACCTTTTCGGCGTCCGAAAGGTCCTGTGCGTCGACGACCTCGGCCGGGTTTTGGAAGTGGCCCGCGGGGTCGGCCATCATGGCCTCAAGTCGGCCCGTGGTATCGGGTGCGGGCGGCGTGTCGGTTTTCGTGAGCGGTGCATTCATGCTCAACCTCCTTTTGGTCTCTTACCTGAGGAGGTGGGATACACACGGGCTTTGCCAACCCGTTTGCGCATTACGATAATTTAATGTGGCGAACGTGAGACAGTCCGCCCCTATCCCCGGACCAGCCAGACGATGATGACACCCGCCGCCGCCGCGCCGATGCCGACCGCACGCAGCGTCGACGGCGGCTGCGCCAGCACCTGCAGCATCATCTTCTTCATGGCGTCGGGGAACAGCGCATAGCAAACGCCCTCGATCACGATGGCGAGACCGAGGGCGGTAAGGAACTCTGTCATATCGATCCTTGATCGAAGCCAGAGGCTTTATTGCTTGGGCGCCGGCGTCGCCTCGTTGAAGTAGCGGAAGAACTCGCTGTCCGGCGACAGCACCATCGTCGTGCCGTCATCGAAGGCGCCTTCGTACGCTTCCATGGAGCGGTAGAAGTTGAAGAACTCCGGGTCCTGGCCGAACGCGTCGCCCAGGATCTTGTTCTTCGTGCCTTCGCCTTCACCGCGCAGGATCTGCGACGTCCGGTTGGCTTCGGCGATGATCACCGTGCGCTGGCGGTCGGCTTCGGCCTGAATGGTCAGCTTCTGCTCTTCACCCTGGGCGCGGATCTCGGCGGCCTGCGCGACACGGTCGGAGCGCATCCGGTTATACACCGACTGCAACGTCGCATCCGGCAGGTCGGTGCGGCCGATCCGGAGATCGATCAGCTCGACCCCGAAGTTCGGCGCCTGCGTTTTGAGGATCTGGAAAATCTTGTCCATCACCTCGACACGCTTCGGCGACAGCATTTCCGCGAGCGAGACCTTGGCGACCTCGGCACGCACCGCCGAGTTCAGCTGCGAGCCGAACACCTGGCGGAAGTTGCGGTCGGTCTGTGCCGCTTTCAGGAACTCCAGCGGATCGACGATCTTGTAGCGCGCGAAGCTGTCGACGTTGACGCGCTTCTGGTCCGCCAGCAGCACTTCCTGCGGCTGCGGATCGAGATCCAGAATGCGGCGGTCGAAGTAACGCACGTTCTGCACGAACGGGATCTTGAACTTGAGCCCGGGCTCCTGTTCGACGCGGATCGGGTTACCGAACTGCAGCACCAGCGCCTGCTGGGTCTGGTGCACGGTGAACGCGGCGCTGAACAGCGCGATGCCGCCGATGACGACGAGGATACCGATAAATGCGAGAGACTTTTTCATTACTGGCTCCCTCCCCGTTTCTGGAGTTCATTGAGCGGCAGATACGGCACGACGCCCTGCCCGCCTTCGACACCCTTGTCGATGATGATCTTGTTCGATCGGCGCAGCACGTCCTGCATGCGCTCCAGGAACAGACGGCGCGTCGTCACGTCCTTGGCCGTCTGGTAGGTCTCGAACACCGACAGGAAGCGAGCGGCTTCACCCTCGGCTTCCTTGATCACCTGTTCCTTGTAGGCTTTCGCAGCCGCGATGCGCTTTTCGGCTTCACCCTTTGCACGCGGCACGATGTCGTTCTTGTAGGCGTTGGCCTCGTTGACCAGGCGTTCCTGGTCCTGGCGCGCCCGCTGCACGTCGTTGAACGCGTCGATGACTTCCTGCGGCGGGTCGGCGACCTGCAGCTTGGTCTGGGTGATCAGGATCCCGGCGCCGTAGTCGTCGAGGATCTTCTGCAACAATACCTGCGTGTCCGCTTCGACCTTCTGACGGCCGGTGGTCAGCACGTTTTCCAGGGTTGCCTGGCCGACCACCTCACGCAGCGCGCTTTCGGCGGCGATCTTCACGGTCCCTTCCGGATCCCGGATATTGAACAGGAAGAACGCGGCGTCCTTGATCTGCCACTGAATGTCGAAGTCGATGTCGACGACGTTCTGGTCGCCGGTCAGCATCAGGCTTTCGCTGGGCACGTCACGGTTGGCGCGGGTGGCGCCACCTTCGCCGCGATAACCGATCTGGATCGTGTTCACGCGCGTCACGTTGGGCGTGTAGACCGTGCCGATCGGCGACGGCAGCCAGTAGTTCAGACCGGGTTGGGTCTGCTGCACATACTGGCCGAACAGAAGCTCAACGCCCTGCTGCTCCGGCTGCACGCGGTAGAAACCGCTGCCGAGCCAGATCGCGATGACCGCGATGAGCACCAGGACGATGCCCTTGGCACCACCCGAGCCACCCGGCATGAAGCGTTTCACGCGCTCCTGCGCGCGGCGCAGGGTTTCCTCGAGGTCGGGGGGCTGCATGCCGCCGCCGCCACCGCCACCGGGTCTGCCGGGGCCGCCACCGCCCCATGGGCCCTGACCGCCGCCTCCGCCGCCCCATGGGCCGCCTTGTTTATTCCAAGCCATTTAAATCCTACCCTTGCATTTCACCCGGCCGGTCTGCATCCATAGGCGCACCCGGCTGGTCCTTGTATTTTCGCCCGCGCGCGTTAACTAAGGCACGTTTGCGGTGGGGCGTTCCAGCGGTTCGCGTTATAAAACAGCGGGGCCGCACTGACAAACATAGTCGGTAACTTCCGTGGCCGATAGGGCCGCGGAAAACCCAAGACAGATATCGGTTTGAATTGGAGAGTTTGCAACCATGTCCGAGATCACCAAAGACGACATCCTCGAGGCCCTCAAGGCTGTCACCGATCCGATCAGCGGCAAAGACGTCGTCAGCGCCGGCATGATCCAGGGTTTGCAGACCCGCGACGGCAACGTCGCCTTCGCCATCGAGGTCCCGGCCGATAAGGGCGCAGAGCTGGAACCGCTCCGCAAAGAGGCGGAAAACACCGTGTTCGCGCTCTCCGGCGTGGTCTCGGCGACGGTGGTGCTGACCGCCGAGCGGCCGCAAGGCAGCCAGGAACAGGCAACGCCGCAGGCTGCCCCACAGGGCGGCCAGCAGACCAAACCCGGCCAGCCCGTGCCCCCGCAGGGCCAGGGCGACCTGTTGCCGGGCGTGAAATCGATCATCGCCGTTGCATCGGGCAAGGGCGGCGTCGGCAAGTCGACGACCGCGGTCAACATCGCACTGGGCCTGGCGGCGGGCGGCCACAAGGTCGGCCTGCTGGACGCGGATATCTACGGCCCCTCGATGCCCCGCATGATGGGTATCACCGGGCGCCCCAACTCGGCCGACGGCAAAACGCTGGATCCGATGGAGAATTACGGCGTCAAGGTCATGTCCATCGGCTTCATGATCGACGAGGAAACGCCGATGATCTGGCGCGGCCCGATGGTGCAGTCGGCGCTGGAACAGATGATGCGCGACGTGAACTGGGGCGAGTTGGACGTGCTGGTGGTCGACATGCCGCCGGGCACCGGCGATGCGCAGCTGACCATGGCGCAGCGCGTGCCGCTGACCGGTGCGGTCATCGTTTCGACCCCGCAGGACATCGCGCTGCTGGACGCGCGCAAGGGCCTCAACATGTTCCGCAAGGTCGACGTGCCGGTGTTCGGCATCGTCGAGAACATGAGCTATTTCCTCTGCCCCGATAACGGCAAGCGCTACGATATCTTCGGGCACGGCGGCGCCAAGAAGGAAGCCGAACGCATGGGCGTCGACTTCCTGGGCGAGGTGCCGATCGAGATCGAGATCCGCGAAAACTCCGACAAGGGGACGCCGATCACCGTTTCCGACCCGGACAGCCAGAGCGCGGCGAACTACCGCGCCATCGCGTCGACGGTGTGGGACAAGATCGAAAAGGCCACCGGCGGCGAAAGCCGGGCGCCGAAGATCGTCATCCAATAAGGTCCCCGCAACGAGGAATCATGGCATGCCCGTCCGCCCGCACATCCTGAAAGCGATCACCCGGGCGGCACTGCTCGGTGTGCTGGCGCTTTGGGCCGCGGGACACGCACAGGCGGAAACCGTGGTCGCGCTGCCCGGCGCGGAATGCAAGGAAGTGCGCGCGACGCTCGAGCTTTACGTGCCGATCGCGCCGGCCTTCCGGCAGTTGCAAATGCCGTTCCCGGAAAACGCCGAAAAGATCGAAGGCACGCTTTGCCGCCTCGTCGCGGTGGGGACCGGCGTACACGTCGAAAACGAACGCGTGCGCACGCTGAAGGACATGCAACGCTACGTGAAGGGCGCGCTTCTGGAAGCCGGCTGGCAGGAAACCGAACAGACCGAGCGGTTCAAGGGACGCTCCAAGCACGGCCGCGACGTTTTCGCCCTGACCCGAAACAACGCGATCTGCGTCACCACCATCCAGGTCGGCATGGTGCCGGGTATCGATGCTCCGCGCGCCGCCATGGAAGACGGCACGGTCTATCTCGGCTCGCTCAAGCCGCACCAGCGCGAATGGTGGATCGCCGTCGACTGCTTTCATTTCTGAGGCAAGATGTCACGGCGTTATAACTTGACCGTCACCCCGGCGAAGGCCGGGGTCCAGATCAACATTTAGCCTGGATTCCGGCCTACGCCGGAATGACGGCTGACGGTTTCTGTTTCCCGGGCGCGGCGCACGAACGTGCGACGAGACCCGGGACCCACTCAGCCATCACGCCAAATCGATCCATGGGTCCCGGATCACTGGCTTTCCCGGCCTCGCTCACGCTCGGGGGAAATCCGCGTCCGGGATGACGATTCAAGTAGGTTGACCGCCAAAGGTCGGAGCGGGGCCAACCGCCGTCAGGCGTGACGAATCTGCTCGACGAAACTCTTGACCTCGTTGCGCAGGTTTTCCGCCTGCATGGAAAGCTCGCTGGCCGCTTCCAGAACGCTGCTTGCCGACTGACCCGTTTCCGACACGGCTTCGGTCACGCCGACGATGTTTTCGCTGACCTCGGTGTTGCTCTGCGCGGCATTGCCGATGCTCTGCGAGATTTCCTTGGTCGCCGCACTCTGTTCTTCGACGGCCGCAGAGATACCGCTCGCGATGCTCTGCAGTTCCGCGATGATGCTGCCGACCCCCTTGACCGAGTCGACCGTGGACTTGGTCGACCCCTGGATGCCGGAAATCTTGCCGGAAATCTGGTCGGTCGCCTTGGAGGTCTGGCTCGCCAGATTGCCGACCTCGCTGGCCACGACGGCGAACCCCTTGCCGGCCTCGCCGGCCCGGGCTGCCTCGATGGTCGCGTTCAGCGCGAGCAGGTTGGTCTGCTCGGCGATATCCGTGATCATCGCAATGATGTCGCCGATCTCCTCGGCATCCTTCGCCAGCTTCTCGATGTGACCCTGCGTCTTGCCGACTTCATCAACGGCGTTGTCGGAAATCTTGGCGGAATGACCGACCTGCTGGGAAATCTCGGTGATCGAGCTCGACAGTTCCTCGGCGGCGCTGGCGACGGTCTGCGCATTGTGCGTCGCCTGTTGCGACGCACTGGCGACGGTCTGTGACCTGTCGTTGGCGGCGGCCGCGGACGACGACATGCCTTCCGCCGTCGCACGCATTTCCGTTGCCGCGGCGGCAACGGAATCGACGATGGCACCGACGCGCGTTTCCAGCGTGTCGGCGAACTCGAGCATGTTCTGGCGTTTTTCCTCGGCCTGGCGAATTTCCGCTTCGGCGCGTTCCTCGGCCTGACGGCGCTCGGCGTCTTCCTTTTGTTTGCGCGATGCTTCCGCTTCCTCGTTGAGGCGCTTTGATTCCTCGTTCAGGCGCGTCGTTTCGATGGCGTTTTCCTTGAACACGTTGACGGCCTGCGCCATCTCGCCGATCTCGTCCTGCTGATCCTGCGCCGGGATGTCGACCTCCAGATCGCCCTTCGCGAGCCTGGCCATCGCCTGTGTCATCCCTTGGACCCCACTGACAATGCCGCGGCCGACCACCCAGAGACTGCCCGACAACACGATCAGGGCGACGATGTACGTCGCGATCGAGCCGGTATGCGCAATACCGATCGATTCATGAGTTTGTTTAACCGCGGCGCTGGCGTCGGCAGCCGCCAGTTTTTCATAGGCAACGAGCGATTCATCCATACCCGCGCCGTATTCGTCGATGACATCGTCCAGCTTGGTGAACGCCTCCTGCCCGGCGCGGGTCTCGATGGCCTTGACGAGGTCCACCTGGATGCCCTCGGCGAGCGGCCCGATACGACCCGAGATATCAGCCGCAAGTGCCTTCTTGGCGTCTGTATCCGCAATCTCGGTCAGTTCTGCGACCGTTTCGCGAAGGATCGTCAGACTCTCGGCGATCACCTCGGTGCGTTCCGGGTCAATCTGTCCCTCGTCCTTGTCGACGATAGAGTCCATGGCCGTGAGGATCAGCGTCAGATTGGCGACCCGCATGTGGTTCACCAGAGCGATCTCATGCGCGCGGAGCTCGCTGTCGTCTGCCGCATCCTTGACCCAGTTGCCCGTCACCAGCGTCAATCCCGCGAGGATTGAAAGCGCGGCAATCGATACGACCGCGATCGCGATCATCTTGCTTTTGATCGTGAGATTCATGATTTTTGGACCCTCTCCATCGTCATTTATTTAGTGCGTTCAACCAGTTCGGGCACATCTCGGCGCACACAATTGGCGGAGGTTAGTCGAGGGGCGCAACCCACTGCAATAGAGGCTTTCCACAATAGAACCAACTAAGAAACTTAATAAACCATGGCGAGTAGTGGATTGCCGTCGACTGCGTCCATTCCTGATACGCTTACATGGAGACTGATGCTTCGTCACCCTGAACTCGGTTCAGGGTCCATGCATTTCTTCCCGCCACTGGAACCCGTGTCTTATGGGTCCTGAATCAAGTTCAGGACGACGATAAACGATGTTCCGCCCACTTGACCACGTGCATCCCTGTCCCAACGTCATAGGTGGAGATGACGTCCGACAGGAGCATGCCGATGCATATCCGGTTTCTCGTCTTTCTTTTTGTGCTGACGCTGCCGTTCGCCGCGCCGCACGCCGACCTGCCGCCCAAGTCGGAAATCGTTCAGGCGCTGCAGGGCGGCGGCTACACGATCTATTTCCGCCACGCCGCCACCGACTGGTCGCAGTCGGATAACATCGTTGAGCACGGCGACTGGCAGAGTTGCGACGGCACCCGCATTCGCCAGCTGTCGGACGCCGGACAGGAAACGGCGAAGGCCGTCGGCCGCGCCATCAAGACACTGGCGATCCCTGTCGGCGAGGTCCTTTCCAGTGAATACTGCCGCGCGGTTCAGACAGCAGAGCTGCTGAACGTCGGCCCGGTGACAACGACGCTCGACATCATGAACCTGCGCGCAGCCGATTACGTCGGCGGGCGGGCGGCTGCGGTGGCCAAGTACCGGGCGATCATCGCCAGACCGCCGGCGGCGGGCACCAACCGTGTCATCGCGGCGCACGGCAATCTTTCGAAGGCGGCGACGGGGGCCTATCCCGGCGAGGCCGGTGCCGTGATCATCAAGGCCGACCCGGACGCCGAGCACGGCTTTCGGGTCGTCGGCCAACTGGACCCGGCCGACTGGGCCCGCCTTGCAGAGCGGTAATACGCAGAATATTCAACGTCATCCCGGGCATGATCCGAGCCAAAGCCGTCAGGCTTTGCGTGCGCGGGTGAAGACCCGGGACCCGTGGTGGCGGTCCCCCGGCGGTTCAACCGGCGGCACGAACCCGCTGGTGCAACGTCGGCATGAGGTCGAAATAGGGCCGGATGACGGGGGACGGCGCGGCCTCGAACTCGCTATACGGCCCGTCGAAGTGAACAAGCCCCTCGTGCAGCATAACGACCCGCGGCTCCAACCGGACAAGGAGATCCTTGTCGTGGGTGATGATCAGCGTCGTCCGCTTGGGATGGTCGGGGTTGTCCCCGACATGCGTTTCAAAGATCAGGTCCTGCACCTGCGCCGCGCTGGTCGGGTCCAGCCCGGTGGTCGGCTCGTCGTAGAAGATCACGTTGGGATCCATCGACAGCGCGCGGGCGATGGCAAGGCGTTTCGCCATGCCGCCGGACAGGCTGTCGACGTCGCTTTCCATGAACTCCTCGTCGTCGGGCAGGGAAACGGCGTCTAGCGCACGCCGTGCAATCGGCTCGATATCATCGTCGGTGAGGTTTCGGACCTCACGCAGCCAAAGCGCGAAGTTGGCGTAGACCGAGCCCGAAAACAGCGCGTTCCTTTGAAAGACGACGCCCCAGTGAGTGTGGATAGCGTCCAGTTCGTGCGCGTCGACCTCGGCGAGGTCGACCAGCGGCGCGCCCGGCCGATTGTAATCGGCAACCCGGACGTGGCCCGTGTCCGGCTTCAGTTGCCCGAGAATGTGGTTGAGCAGCACCGTCTTGCCGCACCCCGACCCGCCGACGATGGCGACGATGTCGCCCCGGTTGATGCAAAGATCGATCCCCGTCAGCACCTGATGCTCGCCGAACGCCTTGGAAAGGCCCTCGACCTCGATTTCGACCTCCGTCACCTCGTTGGACGCGGCGGGCTTGACGATTTCCATGGTTGCGTTCCGGCTCCCGACAGGTCCGCGGCAACGGCGGACAGGCACACGGCACCCCTAAAACGCGGGAGACCGTACGATGAAGGTAACACGCATATGCGCCAGTGCTTTGATTTAGGTCAAAGAAACTTCTTCGCCAGATCGACGGTGGATTTCTGCCCGAGCGACTTTTTGTGGCGGCGGAGCCAGTTGGTCGTCGCCTTGCGGCCGCGCTGGTTGAGGTACGCCAGCACGTCCCAGTGCGGCTGCAGGTGGCTGTCGTGCGCCAACTCGGCGGTATAGCGCGCGCCGTCCAGCATGTGAAAGCGGTGATCGAGCACGCGGAGTGCCAGCGGGTCCGTCTGCACGGGATGCCCATTCGCCAGGCGGCGCACGGTCTCGATCAGCTCGATCTCCTTCCTGAGCGGCTGCGAGAACATGATCCGGTTGACGTTGCCCTGGATGTCCTTCGCCGCCGTCGGCACGTCCGCGGCATGTTCAGGCGTCAGGCGTACCAAAAGCGTATCCGCGGCCTCGCATTTTTCGATCAGCGGCACCAGCGGCGGATTGGCCGAATAGCCGCCGTCCCAGTAATAGCGCCCGTCGATCCTGACCGCGTGGCGGTAGGCCGGCAGGCAGGCCGATGCCAGCACCGCGTCGATGCTGATCTCGTCGGCGCTGAAAATACGGCCGCGGCCGGTCTTGGCCTCGGTCGCGTTGACGAACAGGCGGACCGGTTGATGACGCCTGAGCCCGTCGAAATCGATCTGATCGGCAAGGATGCGCCGAAGCGGATCGATCTCCAGCGGATTGAATTCGTAGGGGGAAAGAACACGCGACAGCGCGCTCATGAACACATGCGTAGCCGTCGGCCGGGGCTGCGGGGGCTGACCGGCGGTCCCGTCCAGGGGCCGGTGCATCGGCATGTAGTGGCTGTGCGCCGCATTGACCGCACGCCAGACCTGCTCGAGTTTTTTGCGTGCGCCGTCCGTGCCCGCTTCCATGAGACCCGCGGCCAGCGCCACCGCGTTGACCGCACCCGCGGACGTGCCGCTGATGCCGTCGATTTTGTACTCGTTCAGCTCCAGAAGCCGGTCGAGGACACCCCATGTGAAGGCCCCGTGGGCACCGCCACCCTGAAGCGCCAGATTGAGACGTTTCGGCGGGTGACGGCGCCTGGGGAGATAGAGTTTGGGCGGGGCCGTTTCTGCGGGCCCTGAATCTATTGCCGCGCTTTCCTCAGCGGGCGCCGCCTCAATGGGCTTTTGAAGCGGGGTGGATTCCCGGATTGGCGACGAGGTTGCGAAAGCCGTGCGCGGCGTGTCCGGCCAGGTGCGCAACGCCGCGGCCGATGGCGCGGAACATGCTGTGGATCTCCTGGGCACGCATGATCTCGGCTTCACGGGTGAAGCGCGCAATATCTTCCGGCGAGAGTTCCTTGTAGGAGAGTTCTCCAACGATCGGTTTCATCTGTTTTGGCTCCTGTAATCAGAATGTCATCTGTTGCGTTATCGATATTGCATTGCAACATCGTTGTTGCGGTGCAATATAATGGTGGCGTGCTCTTGCCGGAATCCTCTTGTTGGTCACAAGCGTTTTGCGTCCAACGCACATGTACACGGAGGTGTCATGGACATCGCTAACCAAATGATTCTATTTGCAAAAGTCGTCGAGACCGGCGGCTTTTCAGCGGCAGCGCGCGACCTCGGACTGACGCCGTCGGCGGTCAGCCGCCAGATCGGGAATCTGGAGGATCGCCTGGGTGCCAGGCTCCTCAACCGCTCGACGCGGCGGGTTTCGCTGACCGAGGTGGGCCGCGAATTTCACGGAAGATGCGTCGAAATCGCCCGGAATGTGGAGGATGCGGAGCTTCTGGTGGCGTCCCGCCTCGACCATCCGCAGGGCACGCTCAGGATTTCCGCGACATCCGCGTTCGCCAAGGCGCAACTGCTGCCGATTCTGCCCCTGTTTCTGGCCGATAATCCCGACCTGAAACTGTCCTTGGAGCTGACCGACCGGGAAATCGACCTGATCGGCGAGCAGATCGACGTCGCCATCCGCTTCACCGAGCAGATTTCCGATACCTCGATGGTGGCGCGCAAACTGGCGACCAACCAGCGGATCTTCGTCGCCGCGCCGGACTACATCCGCCGCTACGGCATGCCGAATGCGCCGGAGGACCTGGTGAACCACAACTGCCTCAGGCTTTCGACGGTGGAAAAATTCAACAACTGGCAGTTCAGCGACGGCCATTCCAAGGTCGCCCGGCGCATCAGCGGCAATTTCGAAACCAACAGCTCGGATGCCCTGCTGCACGCGGCGATCGACGGCCTCGGTGTCGCCAAGATGTCGACCTACCTCGCGCACGATGCGCTCGAAGAAGGCCGCCTGATCCGCGTGCTGCCCGATTTTGCCGACGAGGCGTCGGACATCCTCGCGATCTATCCGAACCGGCGCAACCTGTCGCCCAACGTGCGCGCCTTCGTCGACTTCCTGGCCGAGCGCTTCGGCAAGGTCCCGCCGTGGGAGCGCACCCGGCGCAAGGAAATGTCGGCGGCGTAACGTCGGCACCGCTCACGAAAACGTTGATGGGGCCGGGTCCGCATTCGCTAGCGCGGGAAATGGGCCGGTGCTAGATTTGGGGGCTTGTTCGAAACAACTGGGGCCCCCTGGATGCAGCACCGTTATCTTCTGGTCGTCCGGTTCGCGTTGATCAACACCGTCGCCGCCGCATTGCTGGCCGCGGCCTGGCTGCAAGGCTGGCTGAGCGGCCTTATGAACGAACGCTTCTGGGAACTCTCGGCGCTTATCTTTCTCGTTTTCCTGTACGGCCTCGGCCTGTGCGCGGAACGGGTCTGGCGGCACAGCGTCGAGCTGAACGGCGTCAAGACCGGTGCCCCCGCACCTGACAGCTGGGCCGGCCGCTACCTTGCCGACGTCGCCGGTGCGTCCCCCGAAAGCCGGGCGCTCTTGGCCGACGGCTTCCGCCTCAAGATTACCAACCGGGTCGCCATTGTCCGGCACATCGCCAACGCGCTAGTGTTCCTGGGGCTCATCGGCACCGTCATCGGTTTCATCATCGCGCTATCGGGCGTCGATCCGGAAACCGCGGGCAAGGCCGAGAACGTTGCCGCCATGGTGGCGACGCTGATCAGCGGCATGTCGGTCGCGCTTTATACGACGCTGACCGGCGCCATTCTTTATACTTGGCTGACCATTTCGTACCGCATGCTGGTAACCGGCGCGGTCGACCTGATCACCGCCACCGTGGAACTCGGAGAAGCCCGTGGAAGGACTGGATGAACTCGACGACGACGCCGCGGGTACCGTCTTCCGCGACGTCATCCTGCTGGCGCTGATCGGCTTCGTCGCCATGGTCATCATGCTGTTGCCGCACGTGGTGCCGGAAAAGAAGAGGACCGAGGACCAGAAGGCGCCCGGCAACGTCATCGTCGAAATGCACTGGCCGTCCGACATCGCCGCCGACGTGGATCTGTGGGTGCAGGCGCCCGACGAACTGCCGGTCGGGTTCTGGAACCAGGGCGGGCAGACCTTCAACCTGCTGCGCGACGATCTGGGCACCGAGGGCGACGCCACCAACGAGAACTTCGAGATTTCGTATTCGCGCGGCATTCCGGCGGGCGAGTACATCGTCAACGTGCACATGTACGGGCCGGCGCCGGCGGGCCGGGTGGTGCCGGTCAACGTCACGGTCAGCGTGCGCAAGAAATTCGACGAGGCGCACCAGATTCTGTCGACCGACCTGGAACTGCGTCACCGCGGCCAGGAAGAAACCGCGTTTCGCTTCCGGCTGACCGATGTCGGCGATCTGGTGGAGGGCAGCGTCTCGACGCTGCGTCGCCCGCTGATCACCGGCATGGGCTTTATGGGGAACTAAACCATGGACATCCTGATCTACATCTTCGCCGCCGCCGCGCTGCTGGCCGCAGGGCTCGCCGCACTGGCCATCTGGGCGCCGCGCCCGACGCCGGTTCGCATCGGTGCGCTGATCGTCGCCGTGCTGTTCCTGCCGCTCGCCTACGTACAGTCGCTTGAAATGCTGAGCCGCGCCAAGCCGGCAAGCTTCGAATGGTTCGAGCGCTCGGCCGACAACGTGCAGGTACTGAGCGTCAGCTTCGACGAGGGCCGCAAGATCTACCTGTGGCTCCGCATGCCGGATACGGTCGAACCGCGCGCCTATGAAATTCCGTGGAACATCCGCCTCGCCGAAAAACTGGAAGACGCGGTCGACGACGCGGTGCGCAAGAACTCGACGATCCTGCTCAAGGAACCGTTCTTCCGCCGCTCGATGGAGGAATGGGGCGATCTCAACGTCGAGATCGTGCCGCCGCCGCTACCGCCGCAGAAACTGCCGCACATACCTCCCAAGGTCTTCAATCCCAGGAAGGGGGACAGCATCTAGGGACCAGCCGCCATCATACCGGCCGGATGCAACGCCGTTGACGTAGATCAAGGCGGCCCCGACGGAGAACCGTCATAGTTGTGCCGGTTGGTTCGGATTCGCTGGTGTCAGCAGTCAGGGGACTGTCATTGAAGTCGATTGTTTCGGTAATCTTTTTGTTGTCGATCGGCGTCCTGCCAGCACAGGGCGCAGCCGCCGACACGCCGTTTTGCCTTGAATGCCATCCATCCTCGCGGTCGCGCGACGCCATGACCGGCGCGCCTGCCCTTGCCGGGCAGCACCCCGAATACATGGTCAGACAACTCGAGCGTTTCGCCGGCGCGGATGCGGACGACCCGTACCGGCGTCGCAGCACCACCATGGCGCATACGATCGTCGGACTCCCGCGCAGCCAATGGCGGCGCGTCGCCGAGGCGTTGTCGGCGCAGGATTGCGCATTCCACGGCAACGCGGAACTGACGACGCTGACACCGAACCAATGCGCGTCGTGTCACGGTGCGCGCGGGCTGTCCGGCGATCCGGCGGTGCCGAACCTGGCAGGACAGGATATCCGCTATCTCTATTACCAGTACCAGAAGCTGCGCGAACCCTTTCTGCCGGACATTCCCGGCATCGAAAAGAGCAACCAGCCCCAGCGCCTGCACCCGGTGATGGGACCGCTTGCGGCGCAGCTTACCGATGGGGTCGTGAGCATCCTTCAGTACTATTCGAAGCTGCCCTGCCGGTAACGCCGGCGGCGATACCCCCAGCCAGAAAAGCACTCTCCGGGTTGGGCATGGGGTTCCCGTTCCGCTAAGCTGCCCGCAATCGCCGTCATCGCGGCACCGACCACGTTAGGGCTGATCGTCTTAGCAACCTGCTCTCCGGCAAAGGTAAACCCAATGCCCATTCAAAATCTCATCTCCAGACTTCAGGATTTCGACGAAAAGCAGTCCTTCTTCGTGGTCGGTTCGGCGAAATCCGGTACGACCCGGCTGATGCGCTGCCTGGACGGGCACGACGACATCTTCTGCAGCGGCGAGGACATGTCCGACCGGATCATCAACGAGATCCCGAAACTGGTCGAAGCATATAACAAGGAAACGGTAACGGCGCTGCCCAACCAGACCGGCGTGGCGACGCCGTTTCTGTATACCCAGCAGTCGTTTGAGGAACTGTGCGCGTTCGTTCTCTATCAGCAGTTCATCTCGCATCCGGCAAATCCCGACGCGAAGTTCCTCGGCAGCAAGCAGCCGGACCTGTTGCGCATCATCGATCCCGTCGCCGCATTTCTGCCGGAGGCCAAGTTCCTGCACATCATTCGCGACGGCCGCGACGTGCTCGTTTCGGCCTGGCACCACAACCTGCAGGCAAAGACGCCGGGCTTCGAAACCACACCGCCCGATCTCGGCGCGTTCGTGCGGGCCAATCTGGACACCTGGAAGCGCGCGGTCGAGATTTACCGGGACTTCGGGCGCAAGCATCCGGACCGGTACAAGGAAGTCCGCTACGAAGGCCTGCTGGAAGCCCCCGAACAGACCCTTGCCGAGGTGCTCGACTTCATCGGCGCGGAGAGCGACCCCGAACATCTTCAAAGCTGCGTCGCGCACGGCGATTTCAAGAGGATGAGCGGCCGCGCCCGCGGCACCGAAGACAGGACGTCGTTCTTCCGCAAAGGGGTCGCCGGCGACTGGAGCAAGCACTTCGACGAGAAGACCATCGCCGCCATCAAGGCAAGCGACGCCGGCGCGCTTCTGGAGGAACTCGGCTACACCGGCTGGTAAATTCCTGCTTCCACCCCTTGCCCCTCCAACGTCTGGCAGGCATCCTGCACGTCGGGACGGGAGGACAATCCATGAACTTTGACGCCCTGTTTGCGGCGCACGCCGGCAAGGTCGTGCGGGTGGGCCTTGTCGGGGTCGGTGACTTCGGCGCAACGCTGCTGGCACAGTCCAGGAACATGTCGAACATGCAGATCGTCGCGGCGTGCGATACGGATGGCGCGCGGATGGCGCGCGCCGTTTCGGGGGCCGGTTTCAGCCCGGACGATATCTTCATGACCGATGACATTACCGGCGGCGACGTCCCCGACTTCGATGTGCTGGTGGAGGCCACGGGCCACCCCGAAGCCGCCGCCGGGATCGCCGAATGGGCCATCGGCAATCATCGCCACGTCGTCATGGCGTCGAAGGAAACCGCCATCGTCGTCGGCCCGCTGCTGCACCGCATGGCATGGGATGCCGGCCTCGTTTACACCGAGGTCGAAGGCGATCAGCCGAGCCTGCTGATCGGGCTCGTCAGCTGGGCGCGCACGCTCGGCCTCGACATCATCATGGCCGGCAAGGCGAGCGAGTACGACTTCGTACTCGGCCCCGACGATACGCTCGGCTGGTGCGGCCGGGAAAAAGCCGCATCAGGCCTCGCGGAACTGTGGGACAAGACCGCCGCCGGCTGGCCGGATGTCGCCGCTACCCGGCGCGATGCCGTTCACGCCGCCGGATTTCCGGATCACGTCGTCAGCGATTTCTGCGAGATGGGCGTCGTCGCCAACGCCACCGGTCTGAGCGCGGACCGGCCTGGCTTTCATGCGCCGCTACTGCGCGCGGTCGAGGTCGCCGACGCGTTTCAACGCGCGGAGGACGGCGGCCTTCTGGCGGGCGAAGGCTGCATCGATGTCTTCAACTGCTTCCGCCGCCACGACGAACAGAGCTTCGCCGGCGGGGTTTTCGTCGTCGTCCGCTGCGAGGACGACGCGACATGGAAGCTGCTGGCGGAGAAAGGGCACGTCGTGGCGAAGAACGGCAAGGCCGCCATGCTGTCGCTGCCGCAGCATCTGCTGGGCGTCGAGGCGCCGATTTCGGTTCTCAGCGCCGGGCTTCTCGGCCTGCCGACGGGGGCCTACGACCCGCGCCCGCATGTCGACCTCGTGGCCCGCGCCGCACGCGATTTCAATAAGGGCGAGGAACTGAGCATGACCAACATGCACAAGCACGAGGTTGCCGGCCTCGACCCGGAACTGGTGCCGGCATTCGCCTTCAGCGGCGACGGGCCGTGCCCCTATTACCTGGTGACCGGACGTACGCTGGCAACGGATGTCAAAGCGGGCGAGTTGCTGCGCGAAGACATGTTCGAGCCGATCCCGGAAACGGCGTTGAAACGCCTGCGCCTCGAACAGGACCGCATGTTCGAGACCGGCGCGGCCGGTTCCTGATTCAACACAAAAGCTCGCCGTAGCGCGGCACGATGCGGCCGATCAGGCTGGCGGCTCCTTCTCGTTCGTGGCGTCCGCCTGCTCCGCCGCCCACGCGCCCGCCGCCTCGACCGCCACGGTCGACGTCGTCGGCAGGACACTCAGGTAGCTCTCGGTGTCGGCCACCGGCACCGCGTCCCGCCGCGTCATGCGGTAAAGCGCGTAAAGCGCGATGGCGCAGAACGTGCCACCGAGCACCAGCCAGAACGCGAACGGGCCGAACTGTTCCATCGCCCAACCGGCGGCAAGCGGTCCCAGGATCGCGCCGACCCCGAAGATCATGACAAGTCCGCCCGAGGCTGCCGGCATGTCCTCGACGGAGAGAAAATCGTTCGTGTGGGCCAGGAACAGCGCATACAGCGGCGTCGTCACGCCGCCGGCAAAAAACGCGGACGCCAGCAGAAACCACAACGAATCGCCCGCCAGCCAGCCGAGCCCGCAGGACACCGCACCGAGCGCGGACGCCCCGAAGATCAGTTTGCGCCGGTCCATGCGGTCCGACAGCCAGCCGATGGGAAATTGCAGCACCAGCGCGCCGCCGAAAAGCATGGCGATGAACAGTGCGATCTCGGCCGTCGTCATGTCGATCTGGGTGCCGAACACCGCGCCCATACCCGATTGCGTCGCGTAGACGCTGCCCAGCAGAAAGATCCCGACGGTGCCGAGGGGCGAGCCCGAGAAAAGCTGGCGCAGCGGCATCGGACGGGTGGCCTGGGTTGCAGGGACCCGCGTCGCCGACAGCAGGATCGGCGCGAATGAAACCGAAACCAGGATCGAGGCGCCGATGAACAGCACGGCCGTTCCCGCATCGCCCAGCGTCAGCAGCCCCTGCGCACCGATGATGCCGAGTGTTTGCGCGATCATGTACGCGGACAGCACCTTGCCCCGGGATTCGTTGGTCGCCGCGTCGTTCAGCCAGCTTTCCGCCGTGACATAAATACCCGACATGCAAAAGCCGATCAGCACCCGGAGCAGCGTCCACGCCCAGGGTTCTGCAATCAGCGGAAAGGCAATCAGCCCGGCCGACATGAAGCTGCCGAGCGCCGCAAAAACGCGGACGTGCCCGACGCGGCGGATCAATATCGGCGTCAGGCGGGCGCCCGACAGGAAACCGGCGAAGTAGCCCGACGTGACGATGGCCAGTTCCGCCGAGGTAAACCCCTCGATCCCACCGCGCAGGCCGATCAGCGTGAAGTGCATGCCGTTGCCCAGCATGATCAGGACGATGCCCAGCAGAAGCGCCCAGACAGTGGAGAGAACCTTGATCATCTTTTACCCTCGCACGCTTTGATACCGCCACCAACCCGCGGCTGCACCCCGGCCTAGTTCTGCATGGGGATGCCGTCTTCCCAGCGGAAGCCGAGGCCGCCGCTGTGCCAGACGCCCTCGCCGAGGGGATTGGGGCCGTAAATATCGAGATAGGACGGCAGCCCGAAGCCGGGGGCGAGATCCTGAACGCCGCGAACGGTGCTCCGGTGCATGATCCTCAAGCCTTGTTCCTCGGCGGGCAAATGGGCCTCGGGCGCGGCGCGGTGCGCGACGGCGAGATTATCGATGAACAGGCAATCGTTTTCCCGGTACTCGTAGGCGATGGCGTAACCGTTCTCCAATCCGGCATTGAGAAGGTCGTTATACTGATGACAGAGTTGCCGGAGCTCGTCGGCATTCAACAGGCGGAAACCGTCCTCGTCGGGCCGCTTTTCGATCACCGCCCCCGTCATGCCCAGATGCAACCAGACACACTTTTGCTTGGAGATCGGGTGTTCATGAACGACCGGATGCACCGCCCCCGATGTCGCATTGACCGAGGAAAGGCGTGACCAGAATTCCTGGGTTTCCGGCGAGAGCGCGTCGTAGGCGGCTGCCTGATGGGCAAAGTAGGTCCCACCGCCTTTTTCCGCCGGCCGCACGATGTGGTAGCCGGCATGCGAAAAGGTGTCGGCATTGAAGCTGCCGTCATTGTGCCATTGCGGCCCCACGCCGGGGATGCCGTGACGTTGATCGTTAGAAAGCCGAAAAATATGTGGATTGCCGGACGGAGTCGCCGGGTGGACGCCATGCGTGCTGTGTAGTTCCTTGCCACCCCACCAGCAACTGGCGCGGAGAAAATCGTCGGGCGACAATGGCTCATCGCTCTTGAAGACGATGAAGCCGCGGACGGCCATTTCATGCTCGAGGGCGTCGACGACCTCGGCCGGCGGCTCGGGGGCGGATAAATCGATGCCGTGAACCTCGGCGCCGATCGGATCCAACAGGCTGATGTGCCCGCCGAACTTTTCGATCAAAGCGGCGCGCGCCGGATCGAGGGCTGGAAGCGTCGGAGCGTTATTGCGCAATGCGAACCTCCTTTCTTCTCAGTACATGTAAGGACGATCGCGGCCCGCTGAAAGTGGTGCGTTTCCGGATCACCCGGCACCGGATGACAGGGTTTACGGCTTGATCGCACTGTCCCATTATGGTGGCGGAAGAAGTGCATTGCATGTTGATGCATCGGCGAGACTGAGGATCTTTCCGGCGAGGCTGGCGTAGCGTGGAATGGAAGACCGACCCTTACTGGCGATACGAAACGTTCCCGCTTGACGCACTCGCCGACTCCTTCGGCGTGTTTGCCGGCCCCGTGGCCATGTGGCGCGAGAAAGCCGGTCCGGAACGGCCCGTGCCCGATTGGCCGGATATTTCTTTAAACGATCTCGAAGGGTGGTGGGGGTGGACGCACGTCTACGACGCGCTCGACCCGTCCGAGGCCGCATTTCGGGTCAGGTTGTGGGGCTCGCGGCTGGCACAGGTACTCGGCTACGACATCACCGGAAAAATCATTCGTGCCGAGGAATCGGCGGCGGCGGCAAATCCGCAGCTGATCACCAGGAACGACCTGGAATTCGCCCGTCACCTGCTCGACAAAGGTCTGATCGGCCGCGGTTCGGGTCCGTTGAACATCGAATACGACGTCGACATCGACTATTTCGAGATCATGCTGCCGATGAGTGCCGACGGGCGGACCTTCGACAAAATCCTCAATTTCTGCTGGATCGACGACGACGTTATTTCGCGCTGAGCCCGGCCCCGACCGGTCGCCGGTGCAACGTTGATCCTGTTTTATCAGTTCATCGGCCAACCCTATTCCATTTGAGATCTTCATTGAATTTCAATCAAATAGACCTTGATGATTCGCCGTGCTGGGGGCTTTGGGCGACTTCGCTGTCGGAAACGTTGCAGTTGAAGGATCGGTCTCATGAATCACATTTCGCCGCCACAGTCGTATCCCCAAAGCTATCCTGTGCCGGACGCGCACATCGAAGCCGCGCGCCTCGCGAAACTTCATACCTTCGGCATCCTCGACACCGAACCCGAGCCCGCGTTCACCCGGGTGACGGAACTTGTCCAGGACCTGTTCCGGATGCCGATATCCGCCATCTCGCTCGTCGATGCGGAACGCCAGTGGTTCAAGGCCGCGAGCGGCCTGCCGACACTGGAAACACCCAGGTACATGGCGTTCTGTGCGCACGCGATCATGTCGGACGACGTCATGATCGTTCAGGACGCCTCCGAAGACCGGCGTTTCTCGACCAACCGGCTGGTGCTCGACTGGCCCGGCATCCGGTTCTATGCCGGTGCGCCGCTGATCACCCATGACGGCTATCGCATCGGCGCCCTTTGCGCGATCGATTACCAGCCGCGCGATCTGACCGAAGCGCAGGAAGAAAAGCTGCGCGGCCTCGCCCAGATCGTCGTCGACGAGATCGAACTGAACTACGGCGGCAGGAACGGGGTTCCCGCCATCGCCGTCTAGTCTGGGCGGTCTAGCCTAACCGCCGAACATCTTTTTCAGGTTGTCGAAACCAGCCTGGTAAACATCGGCGATCGCCTTCAGGGCGTCGTTTTCCGCCGAGCCCGCGGCCTCGAACTCACTCGACCATTCGACGCTGGAATTTTCACCCTCGCCCGTCACCTTGAGCGTCGCCGTATAATTCTTCACCGGCAGCGGACTGTCGACGATGGAATACGTATAGGTCCGCGAGTTGTCGTCCTTGTGCTCCAGCTTTTCGATAATCGTGCCGCCGCCGGCGAGACTGAGCTTGCGGGTCTGGCCTTCCTCGGTCAGTTCCGAACTTTCCACCCCCGGATGCCAGTCCGGCAGCGCGTTGAAATGCCCGATCATGTCCCACAGCCGGTCCGCGGAGACAGAGAGATCCTGCGACATGGATACTTTCGGCATGATGAACCCTCCAATATTCTGTTATTGGTTGATGGCTCGATTATAGCCGAATTCGGGGACAAACGGATGACCTGGATCAATTGACCCGGACGCGCCCGGACGCCGGGCATTTCGTGCACTGGGAAACGCCCGGCTTCGCGATCCGGGAGATCAAGGCGTTCTTCGGCCGGCATTAATCTTCGAAGTTGCGATTCCGGTCCTGCCACAGTTCAAACGCGGCAAGTGCGGCGACCAGGAACCCCAGAGCGTAATGCGCCATGGCAAGCTGCCCGCCGTACCCCATCAGATACGGTGACGCCATGACCCATATGCCGCAGGCCAGTTCCAGGTGTTCTTCCCACCGCTTCAGCCACATGAACTGCAGGAAGCCGAGTGCGACGATCGCCATGCCGGCAACGACGGAGCTGATATTGGCGTATTGCGACGCGTGCTCCGCATAGACGACCGGGGCGGCGACGACGAGTATACCCAGCACGATGGAAACGACATCTTCCCACCCGCGGTGCTCGGTAAACCAGTTTTGCTGGACTGATAATGACATGACAAATCCTCCTATGTACGACGATTGCCAATCACCGAACGTCCATGTGGGGAGTTGTCAGATGACCTGAACGGCCCCGTTTTAACGGACGCCCGGCACACCTTTTAACAAGTGTTTATTGTACTACTTTTGCGATTTTTCAGCAATCGGAATCGGATTGGCGCCCATGGCATACAAGGTGTTCTTTGGGAATCCATGACGTCGAACTCAAGCTCTAACATTCCACTTTGGCTTCGCCATCAAATCAACTTTAAAGAGATATTTTTCACAGCTTTTGCTATGCTGAGACGTATCTCGTGAAACGTGAAGGGATGGACAAATGGCTGAAGAAGCAAAAGCACAAATCGGAGAAAACTCTCCCGAGCATGTGGCATACAAACTAATGCATGAAATTGCAGTGCAAGAAGGCCACGCGGATTCCACGCGGCGGGTAATCAATGCTGACCGAAAGTATGTTTTAGATCTGTATGCCGAGTGTCTTCACGCCACAAATGGTTATCGCACATTCGACTAAAAATTTTTACATTCAAAGGAATGCCGAGAGGGTTCAGAAGGAGGGAGTTGTCGCCATGGCATTCAACCCAAACAATCTGTCATTGGCTGCCACGTTTTCGAATAGCAGACAAATTCCTTCCTTCTTTAAAGAACCACTCGACAAAATCTCTTCATCTATCGGTGAAATGGTGTGGGCGTGGAACTATTGTCATTCCGCACTGCATCGCTTGTTCGCTAGTGTGGTAAACCCCCAAAACTTAGCAATTGGATTTTCAATTTGGCATGCAATTCAAAATGACTCTACTCAGCGCGATATGCTTTTAAAAGCTGCACGGGCAGAACTTCACAATGACAAGAAGCTATTAAAACAAGTCGAATGGATTCATGAACGCCTCACCAAACTGGCAGTTAAGCGAAACGACGTTATCCACTTAGCTACGGCAGTCCAAGTGAGCACGGCAAAGCTAATTCCCGATCCCATATCTAATCGTCCAAACCGTGTACGCAGATTATCTGGAGAAGAAATTCTCTCTGATATTCATCTTCTACGTGGCGACCTTGTCGTGATGGCAAACTACATCATGGCAATACATGGCAAGATTAGTTTTGATCAGAATGCCCCGACGCCTCGCAAGCCTCGTTTAAAATCGATACCAGCAGTTCAGCGCAAGTTAAAAAAACCTGCTAACACGCGCAAAAAGCCTACTAAAAAGTGAATTGATTAGCGCCGCTCCAGCGTGACGAAGCTGCAGCTAACATTGGAAACAGCAGGATTTTTAGCTGCCAAATATCAAACGGAGTTAAGCGTATTGGAGCAAGCCGTAAGACTCGTCACTTTGAGATGAAGACTCTTGAGTACGATCTACGTGCACAGGTTCGAACTCCATTATAGTGAATCCAGGAGTATCTCCACACGCAGGCACATCTTTGATCGTTTTTGTGTGCCGCCAGTCGGCTTCTTCCAATTTGAAGAAAGTGTCTCCATCGTATTCTTTGTGAATTCGAGTAAGTATGATTTTAGAAACCTCAGAAGCGAACAACCGGTAGATTTCTGCCCCGCCAATTACAAAGCATTTTTTAACACCAAGTTTGTTGGCTTCTTGCTCAGCCAGTTTTAATGCTTCATCTACTGACGATGCAGTTAGAATACCCTCACGTTCAAAATTAACGTCCCTTGTAAGCACAACATTGACTCTCCCAGGCAAAGGCTTGCCAAGAGAGTCGAGGGTCTTCCTTCCCATCAGAATGGGATGACCAATCGTTTGCTGTTTGAAGAATTTCAAATCTTCAGGAATGTGCCATGGCATTGTGTTGTCACAACCGACTACGTCGTTTTCCGACGCAGCTACGATCAATACCGTTTGCATTCCCAAACTCCCGACGCATTTCCCAGACACAATATATAGTGTCTTACATGATGCTTAATCACACCTTAATGTGAGTGTTAGCATCGATGTTGCGTAATATGCAACAAAATACGCCCTAAATATTGTGTGATGTTTGCATAGCAGTTATGACGCAAAACATGGGCTGCTATCCACCCCCATGCTCAATAACGTACATCTTCAAACGGCAATCGGTGCTTTGATGTGCGGGTGTGCCTCGTACCCTTCGAGGGTGAAGTCCTCGTATTTGAACCCGGTGATCTCGGTGACGTCTGGATTGATGCGCATGACCGGCAGCGGCAACGGCTCCCGCGTCAGCTGAAGGTCCGCCTGATCGAGGTGGTTGGCGTACAGATGCGCATCGCCCAGCGTGTGCACGAAGACGCCGGGCTTCAGTCCCGTCACCTGCGCCATCATCATGGTCAGGAGCGCATAGCTCGCGATGTTGAACGGCACGCCCAGGAACACGTCGCAGGAACGCTGGTAAAGCTGGCAGTTGAGACGTCCGTCCATCACCTGGAACTGGAACAGGCAATGGCACGGCGGCAGCGCCATGTCCTCGATATCCGCCGGGTTCCACGCCGAAACGACCATGCGCCGGGAATTCGGTTTCTCTTTGATCTCGCGGATCACCCAGTCGATCTGGTCGATGGTGCGCCCGTCCGGCGCCGCCCACGAGCGCCACTGGCGGCCATAGACCGGCCCCAGTTCGCCGGTTTCGTCCGCCCACTCGTCCCAGATCGAGACGCCGTGATCGTTCAGGTACTTGATGTTGGTGTCGCCGTTCAGGAACCAGAGAAGCTCGTAGATGATCGACTTCAGGTGCAGCTTCTTGGTGGTCAGGATCGGAAAACCGTCCGCCAGATCGAAGCGCATCTGATAGCCGAACACGGCCTGTGTGCCGGTGCCCGTGCGGTCGCCCCGGAAGGTGCCGTGGTCGCGGATATGGCGAAGAAGATCGAGGTATTGCTGCATGCCCGGATATTAGCGCGCTGCCCCCCGGCCTCCAAGCCGGGATCATCCATGCGCGGGCGGGTTTCCCAAGCCGTTGCTCGACATGGGGTGGATGGCACCAGCCGGAACGCCGCTTCATAGTCGCGCGACCGGGACAACGCAAAAGCGTGCGAATCGCGCGCCTGTCGCCATCCGGCGAAACGCGTGTCGGGGCTTGCAAAAACGGCCCGGAACGGCCTTTATCGTCCCTTGATCGACGCAACCGGACCCGGCAGGACCATCGTGAGCAACAACATTACCGTCGAGATCGCACCTGGCGAGCTGATCGACAAAATCACCATCCTGGAAATCAAGCTGGAGCGGATCGAAGACGCCGCCAAACTGGCCAACGTGCGCCACGAATGGAACGTGCTGACCGCCGCCCGCGATGCCAACACCAAAGCGACCGACGCGCTGGCCGAACTGACGGCGCAGCTCAAGGCAATCAACGAATCCCTGTGGGAAATCGAGGACGATATCCGCGACTGCGAACGGGCCAAGGACTTCGGCGAGAAATTCATCGAACTGGCGCGCGCGGTCTATCGCACCAACGACGAACGCGCGCGGGTCAAACGCGAGATCAACGAGCTATTGGGTTCGGCCCTGGTCGAAGAGAAGTCGTACGCCGCGTACTAGGGTCCGGCCCGGGGGGAACCGTGCCTTGGCAGATTTGCAGTCCCTGAAAGACCGGTTTCATGCCTGGCGCCGCCGCCGTGCATCCCGCCCCTCGCCGCCCGAGGGTGTGCTGTTGCTGGCCTGCGGCGGGCTTGGCGATACCATTCTGCTGGCCCACGTGATCGACCGCTTTTACCGGCTCGCCCGGCCCGGCGAACCGGTCACCGTGCTGCTCAGGAAAGACGGTGCCAAGACCGCCTTCATGTTCCCGCCGGGCGCGGATGTCATGGCCGTCGATTTCAACCGGCTGCGCGGCGACGGCACCTACCGGCGGCAAACGGGCGACGACCTTTACGAAAAGAACTTCCGTCTCGTTGTCAGCCTCGACTACCTGCGCCATCCGCTGCTGGACGAGTACCTGATCGCCGCGGCGGCCGGGGCTGAGACCGTCGCCATGGTGGCGAAGCCGTGGCGCAAGTACGCGGCCCAGCTCGCCCGCAACCGCGCGCTTTATGACCGGCTGTTCGAAAGCGGTGACGCCAGGGTCGACAAAATCGCCCGCTGGACGGCGTTCGCCAACTGGCTGAACGGCAGCGTCGACGCGCCGCCGCTGGCGCTCGCGGATCCGGCGGTACTGGCCCCGCCCGCGGGCACCGATGAACCTTTCGTCATGGTGCAGGCCTTTTCAGCCGTGAAGGCCAAACAGTGCAGCCCGGCCGTCTTCGAACGCGCGCTCGCGGCGTTGCCGTCCGATTGGCAGGTGGTGTTCACCGGCGCCCCGGGTGAAGAGGCAGCCAACCCGGAATTCGCCGCTCTGCTGACACGGCCCGGCGTCCGCTACGACGACAGCGCGTTCGAAGACCTGGTGCCGAAACTGCGCGCGGCCAAGATGGCGATTTCCGTCGACACTGCGTTCATGCACCTGGCGATTGCCGTCGGCACCCCGACGCTCGGTCTCGCCAGTGCCGCCTACGTCGGCGAGATCGTGCCGTACGCGCCGGAAAGCACCCCCAAGAACGCGCATTTCCTCTATCACGACATGCCGTGCCGGGGGTGTCTCGGTGACTGCACCCTGCCGTTCGAGGAGGGGCGCTATCCCTGCATCGCACGGCTGGAAGCGGACCGGGTCGAAGAAGCGGTGATCAAGATCGCGAGTACGCTCGCCTAAGCGCATACCCCTGCGCTTATCCCCGGAAACCTTGCGAAAACGCAAGCACAGGCGCATATTAGCCCTGCCGGTTCGTCCGGCTATGGTGATAAACGCTGTTCGGAATAAGCGTTGCGGACCCGGGGGCAGTGCCCGGCACCTCCACCAAGTTCTCCCGGCCTGTTTCAAAGCCAGGCCGGGGCAAGCTGATGGGGGTGAAACAGGATCGACGCGCGTGGTAAAGGATCAGTTTTCACTCGGCATGGTTCCGCCGTTACCGGGCCATTTTCACAAGTGCCAACGATAATGACGCACTTGCGGTCGCGGCCTAATACGCCATAACGACCACGGGGTTCGAGGGGCACCTGGCAACAGAAGCCCCTCACTTATTTTTACCTTCAAAATCGCCACCGGTTGACCTTGATCAAGGCACGCGCCGGCGCTCGGGACTAATCATCGTTGAGCATAAACGATGGAGGTCGTGATGGACGCCCAGCTTGAACCCATTGCACGGATCGGGGACAACTCCGGCGCCGTTCAGATCAGCATTCGCGCCAAGATGTTCAATTCGATCCGCCCGGCGGACGGCGGCCCCCGGCTGCGTGACCTAGTGCTGCATGCGGGCGCAACGCTGAAGGACGTGGTGCAGACGCTTGGCGTCGATCCGGGCGACCTGTTCATCGTCTGGGCCAACGGCCGCGACGTCAGCAAGCAGATGTGCGGCAACATCAACCTCGATTACGTGCTGGAGGACGGGGACGAGATCGCCCTATCCGGGCCGATCCCCTACAGCTGGGGGTACGGCTCACCGGTCGTGTAATTTGATGGGTACGTGAACACGACCCGAATCCCCCGCAGTTAAAGCGTTTCTGCCTTTAACCATCGGGGTTGAGCGTCTACATTAACCTCATGATTGATGAAGACAGCGATATTCTGAGATACGACCTCTGGATCGAGGACGCGCTGCGCAGCGTGATCCGCCGCTCCCTCACCACGGTCGAGGAAATGGGCCTGCCGGGCGACCATCATTTCTACATCACGTTCCGCACCGATCATCCCGATGTCGACATCGCGGACTGGCTGCGTGCCGAATATCCGGAAGAAATGACCATCGTGCTGCAGCACCAGTTCGAAAGCCTGATCGTCAACGACGACGGGTTCTCCATCAAGCTCCGCTTCGGCGGCCGGCCAGAGCACCTGGCGGTGCCGTTCGACGCCATCACGTCGTTCGCCGACCCGTCGGTCAGCTTCGGCCTGCAGCTCAAGTCCGTCGACCTCGACGAGGACGACGACGACGGCGAGGAACTGACGCCCGAGGAACTGGGCATCGACCCCACCGCGCGCCTCAACGACACCGGCATGGAAGACCCTGCCGACGAGGACGAGGAGCCGAAGACCGGCGAGGTCATCGCGCTCGACTCGTTCCGCAAAAAACAGACCTGACCCCCGCGTCCGGGCGGGCGTCCCGGCGCAGATTGCCAAACCAGTGAGCCAGGACGACTGCCATGAGCGATTACGTGCACCACACCATGTTCCCGCTGGGGCCTGACGAGACCCCGTACCGCAAACTCACCGACGACTATGTCAGCGTCGAAAAGTTCGGCGATCAGGAAATCGTCAAGGTCGATCCGCGTGCGCTCACGCTGCTGACCTTCGAAGCCTTCAAGGATGTCTCGCACCTGTTGCGGCCGGGCCACCTGCAGCAGCTCAGAAACATTCTCGACGATCCGGAAGCGTCCGATAACGACCGCTTCGTCGCCTTCGATCTTCTGAAGAACGCCAACATCGCGGCGGGCGGCATCCTGCCCATGTGCCAGGACACCGGCACCGCCATCGTCATGGGCAAGAAGGGCCAGAACATCTGGACTGGCGGCGGCGACGAGGCGGCGATCTCGGAAGGCGTCAAGAAAACGTACATGGAAACCAACCTGCGTTATTCGCAGGTTTCGCCCGTCGACATGTTCGCCGAAGTGAACACCGGCGATAACCTGCCGGCACAGATCGACCTCTATGCCGACGAGGGCGACGCCTACAAGTTCCAGTTCATCGCCAAGGGCGGCGGATCGGCCAACAAGACGTTCCTCTATCAGGAAACCAAGGCGCTGTTGAACGAGAAGCGCCTGATGGAATTCCTCGACGAGAAAATCCGCACCCTCGGCACGGCGGCCTGCCCGCCCTATCACCTTGCCATCGTCATCGGCGGCACGTCGGCGGAAGCCAACCTGAAGACCGTCAAGATGGCCTCGACGCGCTATTACGACGCGCTGCCGACCAACGGCGGCAACCACGGCCAGGCGTTCCGCGACCTGGAGTGGGAGGAACGCGTCCTCAAGATGACCCAGGACATGGGCATCGGCGCGCAGTTCGGCGGCAAATACTTCTGCCACGACGTCCGCGTCATCCGCCTGCCGCGCCACGGCGCCAGCTGCCCGGTCGGCATCGGCGTCTCGTGCTCGGCCGACCGCCAGATGAAGGGCAAGATCACGAAGGACGGCGTGTTCCTCGAACAGCTCGAACACAACCCGGCCAAGTACCTGCCGGACATCACGACGGAGACCCTCGGTGGCGACGTGGTCGACATCGACCTGCGCCGTCCGATGAAAGAGGTGCTGGCCGAACTGACGCAGTACCCGGTCAAGACGCGCCTGTCGCTGACCGGGACCTTGATCGTGGCGCGCGACATCGCGCACGCGAAACTGAAAGAACGCCTCGATGCCGGCGAAGGCCTGCCGCAGTACTTCAAGGATCACCCGGTCTATTACGCCGGTCCCGCGAAGACGCCGGAAGGCTATGCATCGGGCTCGTTCGGGCCGACCACGGCGGGCCGCATGGACAGTTACGTCGAGCAGTTCCAGGCCGCCGGCGGTTCCATGATCATGCTCGCCAAGGGCAACAGGTCGAAAGCCGTGACCGACGCCTGCGCCGCGCACGGCGGCTTCTATCTCGGCTCCATCGGCGGCCCGGCGGCGCGTCTCGCACAGGACTGCATCACCAAGGTCGAACTGCTGGAGTACGAAGAGCTCGGCATGGAAGCGATCTGGAAGATCGAGATCGAAAACTTCCCCGCCTTCATCGTCGTCGACGACAAGGGCAACGACTTCTTCGCCGAGTTCAAGAAATCGGTCCCGGCGTAAGCCATGTCCCTGCTGACGGCGCTTGCGGTCGGCCTCGGGCTGGCCGCCGATGCCTTTGCGGCGTCGCTGTCACGCGGCTGCCTGGTGCGCGAACGCGTCGCCATGTACGCGCTGCTGATGGCCTGCCTGTTCGGCGGCTTTCAGGCGCTGATGCCGTGGATCGGCTGGCAGGCGGGCGCCCCCGCGCAGGCACTGATAGAGGCATGGGATCACTGGGTCGCGTTCGGCATTCTTTTTGCCATCGGCGCCAAGACCATCCATGAGGGCCTGACCGGCGATGAAGACGACGACACGCCGAAAAGCCGGCAGCTGACGCTGGCCGCACTCGTCGTCACCGCGATCGCGACCTCCATCGACGCGCTCGCCGCCGGGTTCGGCTTCGCGCTCGTCACCGGCGATCTTTGGCTGATGATCATTGTCACCGGCGTGGTCACCTTCGCCCTTTCATGGGTCGGGGTGCACGTCGGCTGTCGTATCTCAAGCCTCGTCGGCCAGCGCATGGAAATGCTCGGCGGTGCCGTCCTGATCCTCATCGGTGCGAGTATTCTCTATCAGCATCTGTCGGCCTAGGCCGGAAATTGTGATAAACATCGTCGTCCTGAACTTGATTCAGGACCCATACCGAATATCGTCATTCCCGCGAAAGTGGGAATCCAGGGCAGGCTTCGGCGGATATTCTGGATCCCCGCCTGCGCGGGGATGACAAGGCAGGATTGAGAGGCCGACGTGTCAGACAAACGCACCGAGAAAGACAGCATCGGCGAGATCGAGGTCCCCGCTTAAAGCAGGTTTCGGAAACACCAACGCAGCCGTCATCGTGAGCCGTCGCCCGCAGTCCTTGTTGCGGACGCGAATAGTTTTGCACTAATATACACTTCAGAAGCGCAAAACGTTCGTTATGACGCTTTATTGTGGTGTCCCTCAGACGAACGCAATTGTCGCCGCATTCAGGTATGCAAGTGTTCTGGAGAGACAATGATGGGCGCGAGGTATCGCTTTAACCATACGGGCGGCAATGACTGCCTTTCCGTAAAACGGTTTCGGCTTCTGACGAGTGCAGCTGCACTCCTTCTTCTCACATCCTGCGACGCTGCCAACACGCCGTTCGGCCTGCAATTGCAGGCGCTGAATGACACGGGACCGCAGGAACCGGCGGTCATTACCATCGGCGACCCGCAGATTTATAAACGTGAGACCTTGGTCAACGATCGCCTGCGCGAAGCAAAACTGATCGAGGCCCTCCTGGACGAAAGCGCCAAGATCGACGGCGCCGAGGATTTTCGTACCCGCTTCGTGCCAGATCTGGTCCGCGACACGGTGACGATCACCAGCGTCGCGACACAGCTGCGTGCGGCCTTCGACCCGTCGCAAGGCCGGATTGCAAAACGCGCTGATCGTTTGGCGGACCTCGAATATCAGATCCGCGAAACGGAATTGCGGGCGGAGCTGGAGACCGCAAAGAAAGCGCTCGAAGACGCCCGGGCGGCCAAGGGCGACAGCGGGGACGACAGTGACAAGGGCGACGCCGGGCAGACGACGACGACGACCAATGCACCGCAGCTCCCCGACGGCGCGACCGGCAGCACGACGACCACGACGACGACCACCACGACCCAAAGTGTCGAACAGTCCGAGGTAGTTGACTCCTCGTCTTCCGGCAGCGGAAACGGCGATGACAATTCCCAGAACAACAATAACGGTGCGACGCCCGGATCCCCGAGCCTGCCCAGCGTCGACGCCATCATCGTACGCGCGGAAAAGGCTTATGCGAAAGCGAAGTCGGAGCTCGACACGTTGGTCGACCGCGCAAAGGCGCAAGGCCGCCTTGTCGCGCAAACTGGCGTCAAGGGATCGCCGACGGATCAATTCCGCGATCTGCAGGCTTACCGGGCCGAACTGCGCCAGGAACTGGCGGCGCTGAACCTGGATGACCTGCACGACCACGGCGGCAATGCGTTCTATCGTCTGCAGCATCTGGCGACCGTCATGCCGGGCCGCCACAAGGACAAGCTTGGCGTCGGGCGTCTTACTTTCTTGCCACCGACGATCACGCAAGCGGACATCAACGACCTTTATTACGCTTGGTTGAATCATCTGACTTACCGGATGAATCCGCCTCTGCCCGGCGGGCGCGAGAAACAATTCGATAGGCGTTTCTTCAATTTGGAAAGCTCCGGGCTGATTAAAGTGGAGAGGATATCCGTCGAAGAACTCCTTAGCCGGCCGGAATGCTTGCGGGCGCAGAAAGGCACCGTTATTCCGGAAAACCCGGATTTGAAGAGACAGACCATTCTTATTGCGGCACACCCGTCTTCGGCGAACGCGTCTTGGAACAACGCTCTGCGACGATCGCAACTCATCCAGATTCTCGCCGAAGAGAGTGATAGCAGGTACGCCAGTTACCTACAGACGTGCGCGGACCTCCCGATCGGGGATGACCTGAAGCGGCCGGATGCGCCGGACGGATTCAAAAATCTGCTGAGCGCCGAATTCAATGGCCATAAGCGAAATATCACGAACGGCGAGAATTCCGCGAGCGGGCTTGGCAACCGCGATATAACCCCTCCAAGCAGCGACGACCCGAAAACGCCGATCCCGCCGACGCTGGTCAAAGTCGAGGATCCGGTGATCGAGAACGGAGCGTGGCAAGACGGAACGAACAAGCGGATCGCTCTCGGCCAAACGTACACATACAACGTGCGGCCGAAGGAGATCGCGCAGCGTGTATCGACGTTGACCCGTAACGCCAATTCGATGGAATTCGCGATGTCGCTCGCCGCATCGTTTCCGACGAAGGGCCTGGCCGGTCAGTTCAATTCCGCATTTATGCGCACCGCTGCCGGGAATGCCGAAGCGCTCGAACGGCTAAACCTGGTTGTTGGCTTCGTCGACCGGCGTGCGCCGGTGGAGCGGCTGCAAAAAGCGGTCGACCCAGTCTATTTGAGTGATTATCAAGCGCCACAGGCAGGCTGGGTGTTCGCGCCGCCGGCATCTTTGAATCCCGGTGCCGGCAAGCTGGAGCGGCGACATGTCGTCAAAAACCACCCGGTCGCCGTCGATATATCGGCGCCGGCATGGTGGCCGCGCATGCGCGTCCTCAAGGAGACCGCATGGGTCGGCAACTGGCACAATACGAGCCGCACGATTCGGCTCAGCGAGGAGCCCGGAGAGGGCCACCATCAGGAATGGTACGAAGTGCCTCTGCCGTGGCAGAAACGCCCGAATCTGGATGCGCTGACCGACCTTGTCATGAGCAAGGCCGCCGGCGGCGCCGTCAAGCTGACGCAAATTCGGCATTTCGAGCCGTATTACATCAATGCCTGCCTGCCGAAGGTCACCGTCGTCATCGAAGGCGCCAATATCTGGCGTTCGACGGAAGCCTATCTGGCTGGCGTCCCCGCCGAAGACATCCGCGTGCTGCCGGACATGGAAGGCGTCGCGGTGACGTTCAACCTGGACAAGCTGTTCGAATCGACCAATTCGGCCGTGCTGTTCGGCGGCATGACCCAAGGGTTGCCCTCACCATCTGGACCCGCGACGGTCAGGTTACCGAAACCATCGGCCTCGATGGATCACGCAGCCCAAGCGGCATCTGCCAGTCGCCGCGCGCTGCCGCATTCAAGAACTTCGACAACGATTTTGCGATCTTCCAGGTCAGCCCGACGCGACTCGTCACATGCGATGCACCGGCCACCTTCGTCGTCAAAACCCGACCGCGCAAAGCGCGACCGGCCAAGTTCTTCCTGAACGGCTTTGAGGCTACTGACGCTTCCAGTTCCGGCGGCGGTCAGAAGGGTGGAGTATATAGTGTCACCTTCTCGAAGAACGCGATCAACAGCCTCGGCAAGCAGTCGAGCGCCGTCCTGACGGCAACCGATGGTGACGATATTTCAAGCGTGGCCATCGCGCTCGCGTCCTGCAAGGAAGCGACGCCGCAGGTCCCGGCGGGCACCGTGACGAACCCGGTCCCGACGGTCGACCCGGATTTCAAGGTGCCGTCGCTCATTCTCGGAAGCAATCATCACATCGGGAGCAGCGATGCCAGCAAGGCAACCCTGTCCGGGCTCAAGTTCCTGGTCGCGAAAGGCGCATTGCCCAAAGGGCGAAAGATGCGCCTGGCCGTCCGGCTGCTGGACGTCAACGATCTGCCGTGGATCGTCGCCGGCGCTCCGCCCACAACCGATGTGATTCCCGGAAGCCCGGTCTACGAGAGCGATATCGAAGTGACGAAAGCCAGCGACGCGACGTCCTTGGCCAATCTCCGCTCCGGGCGCCGTCTCGAGTTACAATTGCGGGTGTTCCGAAAAGACGACCCGACGCAATATTTCCCGGTCGAGATTCCCGGCAACGTCATTTACTACAATGGGAAAGATGACGCCAAAGTGACGTGGGCGTCGCCCACGGACGGGAAAGTTGCGGAAATCGCCACGAGCGGCACAAAGTTGACGATGAAGTTCCCGCCGAACGCCGACATCGCCTTCCCGGGGCTTCGGCGCACACTCAATTTCACCGCGGCTTTTGCCGATGTTTCGGGCCAACCGAAGTTTACCGACGGCACGATCACCCTCGAGGCACCGCACGACAATGCGTTCGATCCGGCGTCCGGCACGCACTCGGTGAATTTGAAATTCAAAACGGGCGAAGTCGATTATCGCGCATTGCGCCAACCGGACAGCGGCGCAGCAAAAGCCAATACGCTGACGGTGAATTTCGGCATCAAGGATACGAAGGGTGATCTTCCGGAGCTTCCCACACTGCAGATCAAGCCAAGCGGCAGCTAGCTGAACCCGCCCCATCATCGCGCGCCGTCCGCTGCGACGATGGCGCGAGCACATCTTGTTTCGTCCGGCCACAACGTGGATATTCGGCATATTGAGTATCGACAGCGAAAGGACAGAAACCGCGATGGCAGACGACGTCCGCACCGAAACAGATAGCATCGGCGAGATCGAGGTCCCGGCCGACAAATACTGGGGCGCGCAGACCGAGCGGTCGAAGCGCAACTTCCCGATCGGCGACGCCCGCGAGCGCATGCCGATCGAACTGATCCACGCCTTTGCGATCCAGAAGGAAGCGGCCGCCAGGGCCAACATGGCCTTGGGCGTGCTGGATGAAAAGATCGGCGCGGCGATCAGTCAGGCGGCGTCCGAAGTTTCCGACGGCAAGCTCGACGAGCATTTCCCGCTGGTCATCTGGCAGACCGGGTCGGGCACGCAGACCAACATGAACCTGAACGAGGTCATCTCCAACCGCGCCATCGAGATCATGGGCGGCGAGATGGGCTCCAAGTCGCCGGTGCATCCGAACGATCACGTCAACGCGTCGCAGTCATCGAACGACAGCTTTCCGACCGCCATGCACATCGCCATCGCGCTGGAAACGACCGAGCGCCTGATGCCGTCGCTGGACAGCCTCGAAAAGAGCCTGCGCGCGAAATCGGATGCCTTCGCCGATCTGGTCAAGATCGGCCGCACGCACCTGCAGGACGCAACACCGATGACGCTGGGCCAGGAGTTTTCCGGCTACGCGCACATGGTCGCCGAAAACATCGAACGGCTGAAGAAATCCCTCAATCAGATCTACGAACTGGCGCAGGGCGGCACCGCCGTCGGCACCGGGCTCAACGCGCCCGACGGCTTCGACACACTGTTCGCCGAGGAGGCGGCGTCGATCACCGGCCTGCCGTTCCGGACCTGTCCCAACAAGTTCTATGCGCTGGCGTCCGAGGATGCGCTGGTGAACCTGGCCGGCAAGCTGAACACCATCGCCGCCAGCATGATGAAAATCGCCAACGACATCCGGCTGCTGGGGTCCGGTCCGCGCTCGGGCCTGGGCGAACTGATCCTGCCCGCGAACGAGCCCGGCTCGTCGATCATGCCGGGCAAGGTCAATCCGACGCAGGCCGAGGCCCTGACGCAGGTCTGTGCGCAGGTCATGGGCAACGCCACGACCGTGTCCGTCGCGGCGTCGCACGGGCACCTGGAACTCAACGTGTTCAAACCGGTGATCGTGGCGGCACTGCTGCGCTCCATCCGGCTATTGGCCGATGCAGTGCAGAGCTTCCGGGTGCGCTGCGTCGACGGCATTGAGGCCGACCAGGCCCGCCTGACCGAACTGACGGAGCGGTCCCTGATGCTGGTGACGGCGCTGACGCCGGAAATCGGCTACGACAAGGCCGCCGAGATCGCCAAGAAGGCGCACGCCGAGGGCACGACATTGAAACAGGCCGCCCTCGCCCTCAACTATCTGGATGAAGCCACATTCGACAACCTGGTCCGCCCGGAAACCATGGTCGGGCCCAAGGGAAATAACCGTTAAGGGAAGCCGCGATGACGCCTGACGCCAACGATCCGGGACACCTCTCCAACTCCACGCTCGACACGCCGGAAATCCGTCAGGCACGGATCGATCTGGCGGCGTGCTTCCGGATGGCGGCGCGATTGGGTCTGCACGAGGGTATCTGCAATCATTTCTCGTTCATGGTGCCGGGGCGCGACGACCTGTTCATGGTCAACCCCGACGGCTATGCGTTCTCAGAGATCACCGCATCGAAGCTGCTGATCTGCGATTTCGACGGCAATGTGATCGAGGGTGACGGCACGCCGGAGGACACCGCGTTCTATATCCATGCGCGCCTGCACATGCGCCATCCGACGGCACGCGCCGCGTTCCACACGCACATGCCCTACGCCACCGCGCTTTCGATGCTGGAGGGCGAACCGCTGGTCTGGGCCGGTCAATCCGCGCTCAAGTTCTATGGCCGCACCATCAACGACGAGGATTACAACGGCCTCGCGCTCGACACCGACGAGGGCGACCGCATCGCCGACGCCATGGGCGACAAGGAAATTGCGTTCCTCAAGAACCACGGCGTGATGGTCACCGGCGAGAGCATCGCCAAGGCGTGGGACGATCTTTATTACCTGGAGCGCGCGGCGGAAGCGCAGATCATCGCCATGAGCACCGGGCGCCCGCTTAAGCCCGTGTCCGCTGACATCGCCGCCAAGACGGCGCACCAGATGACGCTCGGCAACCGTGACAGCGCCGGGCTGCATCTCGAAAGCATCAAACGTATCCTGGACCGCGACGAACCCGACTACGCGGCCTGACAATCAACCAACAACCGGGGGGAAGAACATGACAGGCGTCACCATCGTCACCGGCGGATCGCGCGGCATCGGCGCCGCCACCGCGAAGCTCGTCGCCGGCCACGGCCACGCTGTCTGCGTCAATTACGTCAACGACAAGGAAGCCGCCGACAAGGTGGTGGCCGACATCACCGACGCGGGCGGCAAGGCCATCGCGGTCAAGGCCGACACCTCGAACGAGGCCGAGGTCGTCGCCATGTTCGAGCAGGTCGACAGGGACCTCGGCCCCGTCACCGGGCTCGTCAACAATGCCGGCATCAACGGCAACAGAAAAAGAGTGGAGGAGCTGACGCCGGAAGAAATCACGCATCTTCTGGCGGTCAACGTGACGGGCTGCATGATCTGTGCCCGCGAAGCCATCAAGCGCATGTCGACCAAGCACGGCGGCCAGGGTGGCGCCATCGTCAACGTTTCGAGCGGGTCCGCCAACCTCGGCAACCCGGGGATCGGCGTGCTGTATGCGACCTCCAAGGGCGCGCTCAACTCGTTCACCATCGGTCTTTCGCAGGAAGTCGCCGCCGAGGGCATCCGCGTCAACACCGTCGCACCGGGCATGACCAAGACCGACATGCCGGGCGCCGACCGCATCAAGGCGCAGGCGGAGAAAATCCCCATGGGCCGCGTCGCCGAGCCGGAGGAAATCGCCGAAGCGATCTGGTTCCTGCTGTCCGGCAAGGCCGGCTATATCGCCGGTGCCAACATCCGCGTCGGCGGCGGGCGGCTGTAACCATGCCCGATTACATCACCGACGGCCCTAAGAAAGCCCCGCTGACGCTCGCCCTTGCGCACGGCGCGGGCGCGCCGATGGACAGTGACTGGATGAACATGCTTGCCCAAGCCGTCGCCGAGAAAGGCTTTCGCGTGGTGCGCTTCGAATTCCCCTACATGGCCGAGCGCCGCGAGACCGGCAAGAAACGCCCGCCCAATCCGGCGCGGGTGCTCGAGGAAACGTGGGCGGGCGTGATCGACGATCTGGGCGCCGATAAACTGGTGATCGGCGGCAAGTCCATGGGCGGGCGCATCGCCAGCATGGTCGCCGACGATGCGGGCGTGCGCGGCCTCGTCTGTCTCGGCTATCCGTTCCATCCGCCGGGCCGGCCGGAGAAACTCCGGACCGAACACCTGGCCTCGCTCAAGACGCCGACGCTGATCTGCCAGGGCGAACGCGACCCCTTCGGCACCAAGGACGAGGTCCCGGGCTACACGCTCTCGAAGAAGATCAAGCTGCACTGGTCGCCCGACGGCGATCACGGCCTGAAGCCACGCAAGAAATCCGGCCACACCGAGGCAGAGAACATCGCCGCCGCCGTCGACGCCATCGCGGCCTTCATGGGGAAATTGTAGACCCCTCACCCTCCCATTCGCTACGCGAACGGGCCCCTCCCTCTCCCTCGGGAGAGGGGCATTTTTCCGAGAGTCCCTTCTCCCACCGGGAGAAGGACAGGATGAGGGGTGCACCCCCGGGATGACGAAGAGCCTCAAATTCCGTACATTCCCTGTATGAATGATACCGATACAGCCCTTCTGGTCGTTGATGTGCAGAACGATTTCTGCCCGGGCGGTGCGCTCGCGGTTGCCGAGGGTGACGCGGTGGTGCCCGTCGCCAATGCCCTGATCGCGCGCTTTCCGCTTTCGATCCTGACGCAGGACTGGCACCCGGCGGACCATGCGTCGTTCGCCTCGCAGCACGAGGGCAAGGCGCCGTTTTCGACCACCGAGATGACGTACGGCACGCAGGTGCTTTGGCCGGACCACTGCGTGCAGGGGTCAAAAGGCGCCGAGTTCCACAAGGACCTGGATACCTGCCGTGCCCACATGATCGTCCGCAAGGGGTTCCGCCGCGAGATCGATTCCTATTCGGCGATGTTCGAAAACGATCACGAGACGCCGACGGGGCTGGATGGCTACCTGAGAGATCTGGACATCCGCAATCTGGTCATGGTCGGACTGGCCACCGATTACTGCGTTTATTATTCCGCCATGGACGCGGTCCGGCGCGGCTATGCCGTGACGGTTGCCGAGGACGGGTGCCGCGGCATCGACCTCGACGGCTCGCTCGAAAAGGCCCTTGCCCACATGCGTGACCTGGGCGTCACCCTGACGACCAGCAACCGGCTTTAAGGATGGAACGATGAAATTCGACCACATCAATGTCTGGACCGAAGACCTGGCGGGAACGACGGCGTTCTTCACCGATGTCCTTGGTCTCACGGTCGGGTTCCGGCCCGACTTCAAGTTTCCGGGCGCATGGCTTTACGGTGATGACGGCGGCCCTGCCATTGTGCACTTGGTGGAGACGGCGCCCGAAGGCAGCAGCACCGGACCGCTCGACCACGTCGCGTTCAGGGGTGACGATTTCGACGGTCTGACGGCACGGCTAAAGGAACGCGGGCTTGAATACGAGGTGCGCGTGATCCCCAACACTGGCGACAGGCAGGTGTTCTTCCTCGCACCCTTCGGTCTCAAGATCGAGGTCAATCACCCACCCGCAACGGCGTGACGGGACACATGAGCCCAGACCCAACAGATCCCACCGAAATCAAAAAACGCTCCGTGAGCATTGCCGGGCACGCGACCAGTGTCTCGCTGGAGGATGCTTTCTGGACGCGGCTCAACGCCATCGCCAAACGGCGCCGCACCAGCCTGAGCCAGATCGTGCGCGAGATCGACGAGACGCGCACCGGCAACCTGTCGAGTGCGCTCCGCGTTTTCGTTCTGGAGAACGCACAGGACTGAAGCGGCGGGTCCTACTGAAGCAGTTTCTTCAGGATATCGGTCGGGTTGATCTTTTGCTGCTGTTGCGGGGCCGACTGGGACGGCGGCGACTGGGACGGGGGCGCCGACCCGCCGGTCGTGCTGTCGGTCTGTGACGGCGGTGCGGACTGCGTCGTCCCCGACGAGCCAGAGCCACTGCCGCCGCCGAGAATACCCTGCAAAAGCCCGCCGACACCCGGCGCCTTTTTCTCGAGCTTGTCGAGGCCGGGAATCTTGATGCCCGATCCCCCCTGGCTGGCGGCGCCGGAGAACGACTGGATCTTCACGTTGGGCTTGTCGATGTTGCCGGTGACCTGGAACGGAATTTCGCTCGGCAGCCGTGCCACGTTGGCCAGCACCGCACCGAGAATTCCCTGATCCACGGCGAGCTTGCCGCCGATGTTCATCGACCAGAGCGGCAGGTTGATGTCGCCCGAGACATTGCCCTCGTAAATGTTCGAAATGATCTTCGTCGACGGCGTGTTGATGATCCCGTTGTCGATCGTGAAGTTGCTGGTCACGTCCGTCTCGCCGATCTTGGTCTTGCCGCCGGCGCCGACGATGCTGCCGAGGCCGGTGTTCAGCACCTCGAAAATCTGCATCAACGGGCCGAGCGCGAGACCGATGACGGGCAGGTCCGAAAGCGAGTTCTGCCCCTTGATGCCCTTGATCTCGATCGCCCCTTTGCCGCGGAGCGCGCGGACCCAATCGGCGACGCTGCCGCCGGCCGTGCCGACGTCGATCCTGGATGTCAGCTTGCCCGTCGTCCCGGTGATGCCTGCCGCCTGCGAGGCCGCGCCGATGTCCATGTTCCCGAGCGTCACCAGACCAACCAGCGTCGGCGTCTGCAGCCCGGCGTCGATCTTTGCCGTCGAATTCACCGTGCCGCCGAACACCACGCCCGAGAAGTCGTTGACCCGGAGTACACCATTCTCGAGCCCGGCCAGCAGCTTGGCACCGTCCAGATTATACTCGTGATACGAAATCCTGGGCGACGTCAGCGTCACGTCCGCGTCCGCCGCACGAAGCCCGGACAGGTCGATCGGCGTCGTTGGCCAGCGATCCGAGATCGTCGCGATCAGGTGCTTCAGATCGATGCGGCCGCTTTCCGGCACGATGAAACGCGCCGGCATGACACGGGCAGGTGCCGGTGTCAGCGCGGCGGATTTCTTCGCCGGCAGGAACGGATCGACGACCACATTGCCGGTCGCCAGCGTTGCCGTCACCTTGGGGCGCTCCCCCGCGAGGCGCACGGTGCCGTCGCCGTTGAGCTTCACCGCGCCGATCGCCGCCGCCAGCTGCGAGAACGTGAATGCATCCGGACCGCCACGGACCTTGGTCGAAAGATCGAGGCCGCCGATATCGCCTGCCGGCCGATAGGCCATGCCGAGCTTCCTGAGCAGGTTCGCCGTGTCGCCGTGCCGGAACCTGATCCCCAGATCGAACATGTTGGCGGGATCGAGCAGTTTCAGGTTGCCGTCCGCTTCCAGCGTCGCCGCCATCGCCTTGAGCGAGGAATTCAGCGACGGTTGCAGTAGGTCGCCGTTCACGTTCGTGGCGATCTCCACCTTGCCGAGACTCTTTGCCGGGATGGGAAGTTCGGTGCCCGCGAAAGCGGCCACCTTCGACGGGTCGCGCATCTCGGCCCGGACCGAAAGCCCCTTCGCCGTCGGTGTGCTGTCCAGCCCCAAGAGCGAGCCGGTGACCGAAACGCCGGATGAAAGCACGTCCGCGATCGCGAACTTGCGGATCGTCAGGTCGCCCTGCACCAGTGAGATATCCGCAGAAACGTCACGCACCGGTACGCCCTGCGTCTTCAACAGGCCGACATTGGCCCGCAGGTTCGCATCGAACGCACCGAGCGGTTTGAGCCCGCCCAATATCCCGCCGTCCGCCGTCTTTGCCGGTGGCGCCGTGCCTTCGGTTGACTTGCCGTCCGGTGCCTGGCCCTCCCCGGCGGGTTTCGTCGTTTGCTTGTCCGCGGCGGAGGTATCGGCGAGATACGCGTCCAGATCGAGCTGATCGACCACGACCGATGCGCCGACGCCGATGCGTTCACGCAGCACGACGGTGGCGGCACCGTTGATGTTGGTCTTGTCGAAGGCGACCCCCAGCTTGCGGACGGTGATGGTGTCCGGTGTCGCACCGGCATCGACATTCAGCGTGATCGCCCCCGGCTTGCCGGGTTTCAGCGACGCGGTATCCGCGCCCGCCCATTTCATCAGGGTATGCGGTTCGGCAATCGTGCCCTGCAACTGGCCGTCGAAGGCCGGCTTGCCGTCCCGTGCGGTCAGGAAACCGAACGCCGCGAGATCGCTGCCGCCAGGGCCCTTCAGAGACAGCTGCGTGAGGTTCAGTTCCCCGTTGGCAAGTTCGGCGTTCAGGACCGCATTGGTGAATTTGCCACCCTGCACCGACACTTCGCCGATTCGGAAGGCCAGCGAGGCGGCAATGCCGGCCGGCAGTGCAAAGGGTTCGGACGCCGCCGCGGGGGTGCCTGCTGCGCCGGCTTTGCTTCCCGACGCACCCGCCGTGCCGCCGGACGTGCCGGCCGATTGTGCCGCAGCCGGCTGCGCCGCAAGCCATGGATCGGCGTCGACCTTGTCGATGCTCATGCTGGCCGTGATTTTCGGCACCCCGGAAAAAGTGCCGCTGACCTTGCCCTTGCCCTTGGCGCCACCGAAATCGAGCGTCAGATCGTCGAGCGCCAGCGAAGCCGCGGACGCATCGAGCGCACCGCTAAGTTTCAACGGCTGGCCAAGCGGCGCCGGCAGCGATGCACCGTCGGCAAGCGCGCTCACCACCTTGCCCACATTCTCGCTCGTCAGGTTGAGCGTGCCGCGGAACCGCGGCTGCTGGTCAAGACCCAATACGGTGCCGGCCAGCCCCAGCTTGGCGCTCTCGCCGCCGATCATCACGCTGAGATCAAGCGGGAACGTCCGCCCGCCGACGATCTCCCCGATGTCGGCATCGATACCAAGCCGCAAGCCCTTTGCCACCAAAGATCCCGTGGCACGAAACGGCCCCGACGTCAGCGACGCGGCGGCAAGATTGATGTCGATGTCCTTGATCTGCTCGCGCACCTTCGAGCCCGCGTCCTGATACGTCACGGACCCGTCGACGATCTCGAAACTGCCGAGTGCGATCGCCGGCCCGGTGCTGCCGCCGCCGGTGCCGCCCTCAACGGCGGCGTTCCCCGTCTCTTCCGGACCGTCTTTGGGCGGCGAAAACGCCCAGGTGGCACGGCCGTCGGCCAATACTTCGAGAAAGACTTGCGGTTCCACGAGACGCACGGTCTCGACGCTAATGTTGCCGCCGAGAAGCGGTGCCAGCGCGATGCGGACTTCGACCGACCGAAGCGAGACAAGATCCGGGGAATCCGCTCCGTCGATGCTGCCGAGGGAAACTTTCTCGGCGATCAGAACCGGTGCCGGAAGCACATTGAGATCGATATCGCCGGCAATGATCAGTTCCCGGCCGGTGAGTTTACGGACCTGCTCGGAGATCTCGCCCTTGTACGAATTCCAGTCGATGACGTTCGGCACAACCAGTAACGCCACCAGCAACAAGCCGATGACACCGCCGATCGCCCAGAGGATTTTTTTCACGGAACAGTCTCCAGTGCCGGATTTATTCTTGCCGCTAACGGGCAGGTTCGCTTCCGGTGCACATCGTAGCGAGTCATTCAGACACGGGCAATCGGCTGTACGTCACAGTCACGTGACGTTCACATGCATGTCTCACGTCACCACGACGGCCCGGAAATCGTTGACGTTGGTATAGGTCGGGCCGGTGACGAGAAGGTCGCCGATATTGTCAAAAAGCGTATACGCGTCGTTGTTCCCCAGGGCATCGGCGACGCTCAACCCGGCCGCCGCGGCCCTTTCCAACGTCGTCGGATCGACGAATGCACCTGCATTGTCCTCGGAACCGTCGACGCCGTCGGTATCGCAGGCAACGGCATAGATCCCCTCAGCGCCCTTGAGGGCTTCGGCGACGCCCAGAAGATATTCCGTGTTCCGTCCGCCGCGACCGTCGCCGGTCATCGTCACCGTCGTCTCGCCACCCGACAGGATGACGCACGGCGCCGATGCCGGCCCGTTCCCCGCCTTGCATTTAACCGCAATTTCGGCGTGCTCGCGGCCGACCTCGCGCGCTTCACCTTCGACCCGGTCGCCGAGATCGACGACCGCGAAGCCGGCGGCACGCGCCACCTCGGCGGCGGCCTCGATGCTCTTGTCCGGTTTGGCGGCAAAAATAAGCTCGTTCCCGTCGAACACGGGATCGCCCGGTTTCGGCGTTTCCGCCGCCCCCGCCTCGAGGTGCCGCGCGACACTGGCCGGCAACGCGAGACCGTATTTTTCGACGACGCCCAAGGCATCCGCAAAGGTTGTCGGATCGGGCACCGTGGGGCCGGATCCGATGACCGCCGGGTCGTCGCCCGGCACGTCGGAAATCAGGATGCTCAACACCCGCGCCGGGTGCGCGGCGGCGGCCAGCCTGCCGCCCTTGATCGCCGAGATATGCTTGCGCAGGGTATTCATCTCGCCGATATCGGCGCCGCAACGCAGAAGCTGACGGTTCACTTCCTGCTTTTCCTCGAACGTGATGCCGTCGGCAGGCGCCGTCAGCAACGCCGAACCGCCGCCCGATATCAGCGCCAGCACCAGGTCATCCGGTCCCGCGGCCTCTGCCAGTTCGAGGATCCGCCGTGCCGCTTCGCGCCCGGCCTCGTCCGGTACCGGATGCGCGGCGGGCACGATCTCGATCCGTTCGCATTCGACCTCATAGCCGTACCGGGTGACGACAAGTCCGGAAAGATCGGTTTCCGGCCAGGCCGTCTCGACCGCGCGTGCCATCGCCGCGGAAGCCTTGCCGGCGCCCAGCACGATGGCTTTCGCGGGCGCCGCCGGCAGCACCGCCGGAACCCGGATCGCCGGATCGGCGGCACGAATGGCAGCGTCGGCAAGCTGCCGCAGAATGTCTCTCGGATCGGGCATCGGTCTCGGGTCCTATAGGCGGATGATCTTGCCCGGGTTCATGATATTCCCGGGATCGAGGGCACGCTTGATATCGCGCATGACGGAGAGCGCCTCGCCGTGTTCGGCCTCGAGGAAGCCGATCTTGCCATACCCGACGCCATGTTCGCCTGTGCACGTGCCATCCATGGCAAGGGCGCGCATGACCATGCGTTCGTTAAGCGCCTCGGCGCGCGCCATTTCATCCTCGTCGTCCGGATCGACGACGATCACGAGGTGGAAATTGCCGTCGCCGACATGACCGACGATCGGCGCGATCAGGCCGCTTTCGACGACGTCTTTCTTGGTCTCGAGAATGCACTCGGCAAGGCGCGATATCGGCACGCAAACGTCCGTCGCGATGCCCTTGCCGCCGGGCCGGAGCGCGATCCCGGCGTAATACGCGTCGTGCCGCGCCTGCCACAGCTTGTTGCGGTCTTCCGCCTTGCGCGCCCATTTGAACTCGGCGGCGCCGAAATCGGCGGCAATGGCCTCCACCTGCTCGACCTGTTCGACGACCCCTTTTTCGGAACCATGGAACTCGAAAAAGAGCGTCGGCTGAACCGGATAGTCGAGACCCGAGTACTTGTTGCAGGCGTCCATCTGAACCTCGTCGAGAAGCTCGATGCGCGCCACCGGGATGCCGGACTGGATCGTCAGAATCACTGTATTCACGGCGCTTTCAAGATCGGGGAACGAACAAACCGCCGCCGACATCGCTTCCGGGATACCGTAAAGGCGGAGCGTCACCTCGGTAATGACGCCGAGCGTCCCCTCGGAACCGACGAACAGGCGCGTCATGTCGTAACCCGCGGACGTTTTCTTGGAACGCCGCGCCGTGCGAATGACACGGCCGTCGGCAAGCACGACTTCCAGCGAAAGGACGTTTTCGCGCATGGTGCCGTAGCGCACCGCATTGGTGCCGGACGCGCGCGTCGCGGTCATGCCGCCGAGCGACGCATCGGCGCCGGGGTCGATCGGAAAGAACAGGCCCGTGTCGCGCAGATATTCGTTCAACTGTTTTCGCGTGACCCCGGGCTGCACACGGCAGTCCAGATCCTCGGCGTTGACCGCGAGGACCTTGTTCATCTGTGTCACGTCGATGGAAACACCCCCCTGCAGTGCCGCCACGTGCCCCTCAAGCGATGTCCCGGTGCCGAACGGAATGATCGGCACGCCACGTTCGGCGCAGGCACTGACGACGCGCGAAACCTCGTCGGTGGACTGCGCGAAGACCACGGCATCCGGCGGAATGCAGGGATGAAAGGACTCGTCCTTGCCATGTTGTTCACGAACCGCATCGGCCGTGGTGACGCGGTCGCCCACAATCTGGCGCAGCACGTTCAGCAGTTCGTCATCGACTGGATGAGCTGTGGCAGTCGTCATCGGATTTCCTCCCGTTCTGCAATGTAGGGCGCCGGACGGGATTCCGCAAAGGCGGATGTCGTGCTAACGTCCGGATATGTTGTACTTGGTCCTCGCCGTTATCTGGCCGATTGCCTTCGCCGGCGTCTATTTCGGATACCCGATGCTGTTTCCGGACAAACCGCCGCTCGACGAGGGGTGGATATTCCTGATCGGGCTCCTCGGCATGGCCGCCTTTACCTTCGCAGGCGCCTTGCGGATTCTGGGATTCCTCAGGAACGACCGCATCAAACGCGAGAAATCGCGCGCCGAGGCCGCAAACGACGAGCTTCGCTGACAGGAACAGCGTCGGCGTCAGGTTTTCTTGGCGTCGATCGCTTCGCGCAGGCTTTCCATGCGTTCATCTATGCCGCGCATCGCGGGGTGGATTTCCTTCACCTGGATCAGCACGTCGAGCGCCTGCGCCTCAAGGCCTTCCTGCTCGTAGATCAGTGCAAGCCCGGACAACGCACCGAAGTGCCGGGGCTCCAGCGACAGGGTCTTTTGGATATCGTGCACCGACGTCTCGTAATCGCCGAGATAGAAGGCAACGGTAGCGCGCTTGTTCCAACCTTCAGCGAACTCCGGGGCCTCCCTGACGGCGCGCGAGAAATATGCCAGCGCCTGTTTCAACTGACCCGCGTTCATCGACACCACGCCCTGCGCAAACGGGACGCTCGCCTTGCGATTGTCGGGCAGGCTCCAGATTTTCCAGATTTCACGTTCCGTATCGGCGGCCTGTTCCGGGCTGGTGGCCTTGCTCAGTTCATCGAACAGCGGCGGCAACAAGGGACTGTTCTGGTCTGCCCCGGCCGCAGCCGGAACCACCAGAAAAGCAAACAAAAACACCTGTAAGACCCGTCTCATGCCCTGCAAATGGGCATGCGCCGGCACGAGGCAAGAGTGCCTCACTTTTTGGTTACCGAAAGGCGGACGGTCACACGCGTTCCCACGCCGGTTTCGCTCTCGATCTCGAGCGCGCCGCCGTGCGCTTCGACCAGCGATTTGACGATGGTCAGGCCGAGCCCCGTGCCGGAACCGGCGATGTGCGGGTCGGCCTGCGACTGCGAAAACGGTTCCGTGATCGTCGCGAGTTGGTCCTGCGCAATACCGATCCCCGTATCGGCAATGCAGAACGAGAAAACCTTGCCGTCGCTACTTGCCGTGATGGTCACGCCGCCACCCGGGTTGGTGAACTTGACCGCATTGGACAAGAGATTGAGGACGATCTGGTAGACCGATCTTTTGTCGGCATAGAGCGGCGGCAGGTCGGCATCGAGTTCCTGCTTGAGGCTAAGGTTTTTCTTGCGGAGCTGCGTTTCGACGTTCCGGATGCCGTCGCTCAGTACGTCCTGGAAAGAGAACGCTTCCGGATGCATCTGGCGCTTCGATGCCTCGATCGCCGAGAAGTCCAGGATATCGTTCACCAGATCCAGCATATGACGCCCGCTGCGGTGAATATCGGTGGCGTACTCGACGTAGTTCTTGTCGCCGAGTTTGCCGAAATACTGCTCTTTCAGCATCTCGCTGAAGCCGATAATGGCGTTCAGCGGCGTACGGAACTCGTGGCTCATGGTCGCCAGGAACTCCGACTTCGCGCGGTTCGCGTGTTCGGATGCGATCAGCGCATCGTTCAATGCCTTCTGGCTCGTCTTGCGTTCCGTGATGTCGCGTCCGATGCCACGGTATCCGATAAAATTACCGGTATCGTCATAGGCCGGGCGCGCGCTGACGGAAAGAAACACCTTCGAACCGTCGGGCTTTGTCCGGGAATGTTCGAAGTCCCGGTACGGCAGGCGGTCCTCCATATTCCGAAGGATCGCTTGCAGTTCCGCCGGCTCCGCCTCGGGCGCGCCGCCTTCCTGGCGCGTCTTGCCCAGCAACTGCTCGGGCGGCACACCCGTCACCTCTTCGAAACGCGGCGAGAAGTAGGTATAGCGGAGGTTCTCGTCGGTTTCGAAAAACCAGTCCGAACTGATATCCGCCCAGTCCGCCAACCGGCGCTGCGTCATCCGCAGTTCCGCGTTGCGCTTCATGAGCTGGAACAGCATCAACGGCAGCGCGACCGTGAATATCAGGCCCAGCAGTAAAAAGAGATTGCTGCTGGCCTGGGAAAATTCGCTGCCGGCGGCCCGGGTCGGCGCGATAGAAATGGTCCATTGCCTGTTACCGACCCCGATCTGCCGCGACGCTGGTGTCGCGAGATGGGTGCCCAGGTGGTTCTCGAAAACAGGCGTTTCGCCGTCCGTGATGTGCAGGTCGTAGTTCTGCAGGCTGCCGGCCGGGAGCGCCCCCTCGATCAGGCTGGAGATGCGGAACACCATGTTGATGAAGCCTTTTAACTGGCCCAGCTCGTAGACCGGCAGGTAAACAACGAAGCCACGGCCCCCCTGCGCCAGGTCGATCGGCGGCGTCACGCGCAGCTCTTTCAGGCGTTCGGCGTCTTTCAGCGGCCGGCTGGCGACCGGGTGATTGCGGATATCAAGCCCGATTGCGCCTTCGTTCCCTTCCAGCGGATTGACCCATTTGATGACGCCGTCGGGACCCAGCCAGTTGATCGCCTGGATATCCATGAATCGCTGCAGCTTGGGGCGCACGATGGCAGCAAAATCGGCCGGATTCAGTGTCTGGGCGTCAATCCATTCCTGACGGATCAGTTGTGCCAGCACGAACCGCACGTCCAGGTGTGCCGCGAGATGCGCGGATACGAACTCCAGGTCGTCCCGGGCGTCGGAAATTTCCTGAGAGAGCTGGACCTGCTTGATCTCGTGCCAAACGTAAGCAGTCGCCGACAGCAACAGCACGAATACCATCAACGGCACGACTATAACGTGCTGAATCAACTTAGAAATCCGGCCCTTCTCCTCCAGACCGTTTGTCCCCGTCATATACTCTACCCTTGTACAAGGATTCCCAGCGTATACGGCCCAATTACCCGTTTGGACTTACGGATAAACTCAATGGTGTCATGAAAACGAAGGAAAGGCCATGCTACGTATGCAGGGTGCTTTGGGGGCGATTACACGTCAGGCAGCCCCGCCGGCCGCGGCCCGCCCGTCGCCCAGTCGAGCAGTTCCACCGTATGCAGCACCGGCGGTGCACCCGCGCCCTGCATGGCCGATGAAATCTGCGTCAGACAGCCGATGTTGCCGGTCGCGACACAGTTCGCCCCCAGCTTTTGGATATTCGCGGCCTTGCGCGCGCCCAGTTCGGCCGCCCAGTCGGGCTGCATGATGTTGTAGGTCCCCGCGGAGCCACAGCAAAGATGGGATTCCGCCGGTTCCACCACCTCGAATCCGGCGTCCCGCAACAACTCGACGGGCTCCGATTTGAGCTTTTGGCCGTGCTGCATGGAACACGCCGAATGATAGGCGACCTTGGGCCGGGCATCGGCGGTCAGATCGCCGAGACCGAGCGTCTTGAGCACCTCGCTGATGTCGCGGGTTTTCCCGGACACCGCCTGTGCCCGGACGGCCCACGCGGGATCGTTCCTGAGCATCCAGCCGTAATCTTTGACCGTGGTGCCGCAACCCGACGCATTGATGACGATGGCGTCGATGGCACCGTGCGTCTTTTCCGCCGCTTCCCAGGCGGCGATGTTCCGCTTTGCCGCCGCGTGGCCCTCGTCTTCCAGGCCCATATGATGGACCAGCGCGCCGCAGCAGCCGATACCGTCGGCGATCACCACCTCGCAGCCGAGCCGGTTCAGAATTCGCACCGTGGACTCGTTGATGGCGGGCCTGAGCACCTGCTGCGCGCAGCCCGTCAGCAGGGCGACACGCATCCGGGTGTCGCCTTCCGCCCGATGCACCTGGGCGAGATCGGCATCGCTTTGCGCCGGCACGTTCTTGGGGGCCAGTTCGAGCATCGCCCGAAGCCGCGCCGGCATGAGTTTCCGGAACGGCCGCCCCAGCGCCGCGCCCAGCAGCGAGAGCCGGAACATGCCGGGATAGGGCAGCACCCTGGCCAGCACCCAGCGCAACAGCCGGTCATGCAGCGGACGGGTATAGGTTTCCTGAACGAAGGTCCTGCCGTAATCGACCAGGTGCATGTAATCGACGCTGGCCGGACAGGTCGTCATGCACGACAGGCACGACAGGCAGCGGTCGAGATGCTTGGCGAGCTTGGGCGTCGCCGGCTTGCCGCTCTCGAACGCTTCCTTCATCAGGTAGATGCGGCCGCGCGGGCTGTCCAGTTCGTCACCCTTGAGCACATAGGTCGGGCACGTCGCCGTGCAGAACCCGCAGTGCACGCACTTGCGCAGGATATCGTTGGCGGCTTCGATGTTCGGGTCGGCCAGTTGCGCGATGGAAAAATTGGTCTGCATATCCGGTCCCCGTTATACCCCCGGATACATCCGGCCCGGGTTCAGCACGCCCTCGGGATCGAAGCCTTCCTTCACCTTCTTCGTGATCTCCGCCTCGGCATCGGACTGCGGCTGCATCACCGGCACCTCGGCGCGGATATCGGCCGGCGCACGGACCAGCGTCGCGTGGCCGCCGGTCTTGGCGATGGCGGAACGGATGACTTCGGCACCGGCGTTGACCACGGGGCGGAGCGCCATCCAGATCTGTCCGCCGCCCCAGTCGTAATAGACCTCGCCCTTGAGGGTCTCGAGGATCGCGAGCGCGATACGGGACCCGTCGGCGGGCGGTACCGAGATCCGCCAGATATAGGGCACGTCGTCGCGGCCGACGAACGGGCGCACGTCGCGGACTTCCCGCCAGAATGTCTTGGAATTGGTCGTGTGCAACTCTTCGAGCATGCCGAAATCCTTGATCTCGGCCTTGAGCGCCTCGGCCCTGTGCTCGACCGACGGACCCGGGCCTTCGATGCGAAGCGCGGTCACGCCGCCGCCGCTGCCGGACACGTAATCGACCGACGAAGACGCTGCGGCGAGTGCCGGCAGATGCGCCGCGCCCGAGACATCGTGCGACGAGCCGAGCGCCTTCGACATGACCTTCATCGCACCGTGATCGTAAATCCCGTCGGCGCGCCAGCGCACCAGAAGGGTGCGGATCTTCTCCGGTTGCGGCAGCACCTTGAGCGTCACCTGTGACATCACGGCAAGCGTGCCGAACGAACCCGCCATCAGTTTCGAAAGATCGAACCCGGTGACGTTCTTGACCACCGTGCCGCCGGACTTGAACACCTCGCCCCGGCCCGACACGGCATGGAAGCCCAGCAGATGATCGCGCGCGGCGCCTTCCTTGATCCGCCGCGGACCGGCCAGGTTCGTCGCGACGATACCGCCGATGGTGCCTTTGTCGACGCCCGAGCCCAACAGTGGCCCGAGGTCGGGCGGCTCGAACGAGAACTGCTGGCCCTTTTCGTCGAGCGCCGCCGTGAGCGCGGCCATCGGCGTGCCCGCCTTGGCGGTCACGAAAAGCTCTTCCGGCTCATAGGTCATGACGCCGGCGATGGCACTCATATCCAGCGTCGCTGACGTTTGCATGGGCCGGCCGAAATGGCGTTTGGTCCCGCCGGCCACAACCTCCATCGGCGTCTTTTCCGACACCGCCCATTTGACGGCTTCAAGAAGCTGATCTTCGGTTTCGGGTTTGAGCGTTTCAGGCATGTGGCAATCGGCAGGCTTGGGGTCAGAATCTCGGGATATCGGGGAACGGCAGCTTGCCGTGGTGAACGTGCATCTTGCCCAGTTCCGCGCAGCGGTGCAGTTCCGGATAAACCTTGCCCGGGTTCAGCAGATGCCCGGGATCGAACGCGCACTTCACGCGCTGCTGCTGTTTCAGGTCGTCTTCCGTGAACATGGTGCCCATCAGATCGCGTTTTTCGACCCCGATGCCGTGTTCACCCGACAGCACGCCGCCCACCTCGACACAGAGCGTCAGGATATCGGCGCACAGCTTCTCAGCGCTTTCCAGCTCACCCGGCTGGTTGGCGTCGAAAAGCACCAGCGGGTGCAGATTGCCGTCGCCGGCGTGGAACACGTTGGCGACACGCAGCCCGTGCTTGTCGGAAAGGCCCTGCATACGCTCCAGCACCTCGGCCAGTTTCTTGCGCGGGATCGTGCCGTCGACACAGATATAGTCGGGCGAGATGCGGCCGATCGCGGGAAACGCGTTCTTGCGCCCGGACCAGAAGCGCATGCGCTCGTCCTCGCTCTCGGAAATGCGGATCGTGCTTGCGTTGCAGGCACGCGCGATGTCCTCGACGCGTTCGACCAGATAGGCGACTTCGGCCTCGGGTCCGTCCAGCTCGACGATCATCAGACCCTCGACATCGAGCGGATAGCCCGCGTGCACGAAATCCTCGGTCGCATGGATGGTCGGCTTGTCCATCAGTTCCATGCCGCCCGGAATGATGCCCGCCGCGATCACGTCGGCGACGCATTTGCCGGCGTCGATCATGGTCGGGAAGCCGATCAGCAGCGCGCGCGCCACTTCGGGTTTTCTGAGGATGCGCACCGTGACTTCGGTGATGACGCCGAGCAGGCCCTCGGACCCGGTGATGACGCCCAGCAGGTCATAACCGCCGGCGTCCATGTGCTTGCCGCCGAAACGCACGACCTCGCCGTTCATCAGCACGATCTCGACGCCGAGCACATTGTTCGTTGTCAGGCCGTATTTCAGGCAATGCACGCCGCCCGAGTTTTCCGCCACGTTGCCGCCGATGGAACACGCGATCTGCGACGACGGGTCGGGCGCATAATAGAAACCCGCGTGCTCGACCGCCTGCGTGATGCCGAGGTTGGTGACACCCGGCTGGGTCACGACGCAGCGGTTTTCGAAATCGATATCGAGGATCTTCTTGAACTTGCCGAGGCCCAGCGTAATCGCGTCGGCAAGCGGCATGGCGCCGCCGGAAAGGCCGGTCCCGGCGCCGCGCGGCACGATCTTCACGTTGTTTTCGTGACAGTATTTGAGCACCGCAGAGACCTGTTCGGTGGTTTCCGGCAGGACAACGATCAGCGGCAACTGCTTGTAGGCCATGAGGCCGTCGCAGTCGAACGCGCGGAGTTCTTCATCCGTATCGATGACACCCTCACCCGGCACGATCTCGCGCAACGCCGCCGCAAGTTCTGCGCGGCGCGCGATGACGGTATCATCCGGTTTGGGCATCTCCACGGATTGGTCTCCCCCGACATTTTACTGGGTTCTTATATTGGCATTCAGTGTGCCACGTAAAACCCGTGTCGTCACCTTTGCTTGGGCGGATTTTGGTCCGAGACCCGACGCTTCGCAGATGGCGGTTCCGGCAGGAAGCAGGCAAACGAAAACCGCGCCCATGGCAGCATGGGCGCGGCCAAAGGATCGTTCGAGCGCGGATCAGCCCTGGCGGGCTTTGAAGCGCGGATTGCGTTTGTTGATGACGTAGACCCGGCCACGGCGGCGCACAATACGGCAGCCTTTTTCACGCAGCTTGGCCGACTTCAACGAGTTTCTGATTTTCATAACCCGATCCCCGGCAAACAAATCACAGCGGAACAAATAAATAGCCCCCCGGACCACCCGGGAGACGAAAGCGGGCGGAACATACGGGGCGCACCGGGGGCTGTCAACGGGGAAAGAACGTTTTTCAGGCCCGATCACGCCCCTTTTCGCCGCCTTGCATCGCAATTTTCGCCGTCTATGCTGCCATATGACGCCCTAGCGTTGCCATAACGCCATCCGGAGGCACGTTTATGCCAGAGACCGCGCCTGCGGAGGCGCCCGAGACGCCCAACCCCGGCCACGAGGCCAAAAAGGCCGCCGACAATCTGCGCGGCATCCTGTGGATGCTGGCCTCCACGTTGTGCCTGGCGTCGATGCACACCACCATCAGCTATGTCTCCGATACGGTGCACCCGTTCGTCGTGGTCTTCTGCCGCCTGCTGTTTGCACTGATCGTGGTCGTCCCGTTTTTCGTCAAACACGGGATCGCGCCGCTGAAGACCAATCGGCTGGGCATGCTGATTCTCAGGGGTGTGCTGAATTTCTGTGCCATGCTGGCGTTCTTTACCGCGCTCAGCCTGTCGCCCATCGCCGACGTCACGGCACTGTCGTTCTCGGCACCGCTTTTCGCCACCCTGCTCGCCGTGATCATCCTCAAGGAACGGCTCGGCTGGCGCCGGATCGCCGCGATCGTCGCCGGGTTCGCGGGCACACTGATCGTGCTGCGCCCCGGGTTCGAGGAAATCAGCACTGGGTACTTCCTGGTCCTGACGGCGGCGGTCTTCTGGGGTGCGTGCGTCATCATCATCAAGAACCTGTCGCGGACCGAATCGTCGGTCACGATCACGACCTACATGTCGCTCGTGATGGCGCCGCTGGCCCTGGTCCCGGCGCTGTTCGTCTGGTCGTGGCCCAGCACGTTCGATCTGATGCTGCTGGTCCTTCTGGGACTGCTGGGTGGATGCGGCCAGCTCTGCGTGACGCAATCTCTCAGGTACGCCGAAACTCATGTCGCCATGCCGTTCGACTTCGTGCGTCTCGTCTGGGTCTCGATCACCGGCTACATGCTGTTCGGCGACGTGCCGGACGCGTTCGTCTGGGGCGGCGGCGCGCTTATTTTCGGATCGACGGCCTACATCACCGTCCGCGAGCACCAGAAACGGAAAAGGATCGCCGCCGAAGCGGCGGGCGACGAGGTCATCCGCTGAACTCGTCCAGCAGTTCGCGGGCACGCACCGTGATCCATTCCATGAAATCGTCGGGATTGCGTGCCAGATAGGCATCCGCCAGTTGCCGCCTGCGCCCTTCCGCCGCGGCCAGCCGCTCGACCGAGACCCAGCGGTTCCACTCCGTGATCACACCCCAGCCGGGATCAGCGAGGTTGGTATTCGGCAAACGATAGTGATAGGTGGGCCGCGCCTTGATCAGCGGGTCGTCCAGTTTCGCCCGTACCCGGTCCTCGTCCAGATGTGCAAATAACGGCAGCATGTCGAGTTCACGGTTGCGGGTCGGATTGTCGGCGATGAAGTCATCAATCAGCCCCGCCAGATCCGGTGCATAACCGGAGTCCAGAATGCGCCGCATATAGGTCGCCGGGAACGGGTCCACATAGGGCAGCAGACGGCGCAGCGGATCGACGCGGATGCGGCGCCTGAGCAGCGGCGAGAGCAGGACGTACGCCTGCAGCACGGCAAGAATGTCGGCGGCGTCGGTCGACGGCACTTCCGGGTTGAGCTGCAGGCCGAAGGCGTAACTGAGGCCGTCCTCGGTCCCTTCCGCACCGGCGTCACGCAGCGCGTCGATCAGGCGGTCGAAATCGTCCAGTGCGTCGAGGGGTGCCGGCGGTCCGACGATTTCGGTCGGCACGAAGCCACTCGACAGGTCACCGATGATCTCCTTGGCTTTCTTCTCGATGTCGTCGTCGCCGGATTTCGGGTGAACAATCTGCGCGTCGAGCTCGATTTCGAAATCGCCGATGGCCGTGCCGTCCACCTTGCGGACATGCGGGCCCGGCCGCGTGACGCTGCCGCCGAATATATCCTCGACAAGCGCGGCCGCCCGGTCGAGGTCAAGGCCGCCGAATTCGATCTCGACGCCGATGCGGCGCGGACCACCTTCCGCATTGGTCGTCTTCGGCGGTTCTCGTCGTTCGGTCATTTCAAGGATATAGGGATTGCAACCCGAACAGGAAAGGTTGCCGACGGGAGATTGATCCCGCCCGCCGAACCTGCATAACCTAGGGCATGAACGAAATGTCCCCCCCGCTTGGCGACCAGCGCCACCTGTTCGACATGGAAGACGGCGTCGTCTTTCTGAATGCGGCATCCAAGTCCGCGCTCCTGAAGGCATCCGTCGACGCCGGTCGCACCGGTGCCGCCGCCAAGGGTAGGCCGTGGGCCATTGACGAGCCGGGCCGCTATGTGCAGGCCGACGATGTCCGCGAACGCTTCGCCAGTCTGATCGGCGCCAGCGGCGACGACATCGCCATTCATCCTGCCGCCAGCTACGGCATCGCCACGGCGGCCAAGAACCTGACGCCGACGCCCGGCAGCCGCATCCTCGTCCTCGAAGGCCAGTTTCCGTCCAACGTCTACGCGTGGCAGCGCCTGGCGGAACGCACCGGTGCACACGTGGCGACCGTACCGTGGCCCGAAGACGGCGACTGGACCCGCGCCGTGATGGACATGATCGACACCGACATCGCCATCGCCGCGCTGCCGCCGTGCCACTGGACCGACGGATCGCTCGTCGATCTCACGGTCATCGGCCCGGCGCTGAAGAATGTGGGCGCGACATTCCTGGTCGATGCCACGCAATGGGTCGGCGCGATACCGATCGACGTGAACGCGATCGGTGCGGACTTTCTGGTCTGCGCCGCTTACAAGTGGCTGCTTGGGCCGTACGGGCTTTCGTTCATGTATGCCTCGCCCAATCACCAGGACGGCCTGCCGCTCGAAGACCATCTGTTCAACCACGGGGGTGTCGACAGCATCACCGGCGGGCTCGGCTACCCGGAAGGCTTTACCAAAGGTGCGCGACGATACGACGCCGGCGAGTACCTGAGCCTGATCACCCTGCCGATGATCCAGGTCGCGCTGAAGCAACTACAGGAATGGGGCCCGATGCGGATCGCAGAGGCGCTTCGGCCGGTCACCGAACGCATTGCCGAAGGTGCCGGGGACCTCGGCCTCGAGATCGCACCGGCGCCGTTCCGCACGCCGCATATCCTGGGCCTGCGCCACCCGGCGGGCTTTCCCGCGGACATCGCCGGACGACTGGCCGCCGAAAACGTTCATATCAGCGCGCGCGGCGGTGCCGTCCGCGTCAGTCCGCACCTGTGCAATACGATGCAGGATGCCGACACGTTCTTGTCGCGAATCGGGAAAGTGATACACAATACCTAGATCGGTCCGGCTTTAGACTTATTTAACCATTTTCTTTTCGACGCCGCTGACGTGAACGTAATTTTTTATATTATTTTCAATATGTTGAATGATATTCTAATTTAACGATTATGTGACTTGGCTCACAGCCGAAAGGTTCAAGATGCCCTATAAATGGTGTCATCAAGGTTCGGGACAAGTTGTTTCCCCCGAGACCACGAACAGGCAAACCGTCGGCGACGGCGGGGCGCAAAGCCACCGGCCTCAAAAACAATAACAAGAGGCAGCGGAGCTACCGAAGGGAAAGGGAATAGGACCATGTGGATTTCCGATATCATCAGCTCGAAACGCTGGTTTCTTATGAGTCTCCTGATCACGCTCCTTGTGCCGGGGGCGGTTCTGGCGACGCTCAGCATGTATGCCGAGGACATGACCCAGGAAGAGGCGCTCGAAGTCGCCGCCGTCGCGGTCAAGAACTACATCGACGAGAACCCGCCGCGCCAGGGCTGGCAGGCGACCAAAGTTTACATCAGCGAGGACCAGAACCTCATGGTCGACGTGCATGTGCCGCGTTTCGACCACGCCGAGGTCATCCGGACCCGCTCCGAGCGCATCAAGTATTTGTACCTGAAACTGGCGTGCCCGCCCGAAAACGCCTGGGTCTACGAGTGGCTCGACAACGAGAACCGGATCTGGATCAACCTTCACCACCATGGCCGGTCGCTGCTGGCGGCGCCGTGCCCGTCCAACAAGTCCAAGGGCTATTTCTCCTGACGCCCATCCGCCGGAAATCTTGAGCCGATCCGAAAGAGGCCCGTTCAGGGTCTCTTTTTCGTTCCGCGGCCAGTTGCCTAACCCCGGCGCTCTGCGCTTATATGGCGGCGCTCAGGAACGGAGGAAACAGATGCGCGCAATGGTATTCGAAACCGCGGCAGGACCGGACGCCCTTAAAGTAGCGGACAGGCCGATGCCGGAACCGGGGCACGGCGAAGTCCTCGTCAGGATCGGCGCCACGTCGCTCAACTACCGCGATCTGCTGATCTCCAAGGGCGGCTACCGCAAGCGCCAGAAACAGACCGACCTTGTGCCGTTGTCGGACGGCGCCGGCACGGTCGAGGCCGTTGGCCCCGGTGTAACCGGGTTCAAGCCGAGCGACCGGGTCACGGCGTGCTTCTTCCTGGACTGGCCGGCCGGCACCGCGACCGAGCATGCGATGGAAAGCGATACAGGGCGCGCGGTGGACGGCATGCTTCAGGAATACCGCGTGATCCCGGTAACCGGTCTCGTCCATACGCCGGCCAACCTGACCGACGCCGAGGCCGCCAGCCTCACGTGCGCCGGTCTGACCGCATGGTCCGCCATTGTCCGCCTGGGCCGGGCCGAGCCGGGCGACGCCATCCTGACCCAGGGCACGGGCGGCGTTTCGCTGTTCGCGCTGCAGTTCGCCAAAATGAACGGCTGCCGCGTCGCGATTACCTCGTCGTCGGACGAAAAGCTGGACCGTGCGAAGGCACTCGGCGCCGATCACGGCATCAATTACGCGGCGACCCCGGAATGGGGCCAGCCGGCGCACGACTGGGCCGGCGGTGACGGCGTCGACAACGTCGTCGAACTGGGCGGCACTGAAACCATGAAACAGTCCCTGATTGCGGTGCGCCCGGGCGGGACGCTCAGCCTGATCGGCGTGCTGTCCGGTGCGACCACCGGCAATGTCCTACTGCCGTTCATCATCAGCCGTGACGTCCGCCTGCAGGGCGTCACCGTCGGCCCCAAGGACGCCATGCAGCAGATGTGCAAGGCGATCGAGGTCGCGGGCATGAAACCGGTCATCGACAAGGTGTTTCCGTTCGAGGACGCGGCCGACGCGTATCGGCATCTCGCGTCGGGGCAGCACTTCGGCAAGGTCTGCATTTCGGTTTCCGGAGATTGACGACCGTGACCACGCCCGAGGGGTTCACACCCCGGCCCGTGCGCGGCGCCATTCTCATGATCCTCGCCGCCTCGCTGATCGCCGGCACGTCCCTGTTCGCCAAGGTCCTGGGCAACGACCTCTTCGGCCCGCCGTTGCACCCGCTGCAGATCAGCGCCGGACGCTTCACGTTTGCCTTCTCGGCGCTGCTGATTGTCGCGCCGTTCCTGAAACTGCGCTTCGAGAACACGCCGTGGCGTTTGCATTTCCTGCGCTCGCTGGCCGGCTGGCTTGGTGTCAGTTGCATGTTCGCCGCCGCCGCCCGCATGCCGCTGGCCGAGGCGACGGCCATCAGTTTCCTCAGTCCGATCGCCACCATGATGCTGGCGATCCCGCTGCTGGGCGAGAAGGTCGGCCCCGTCCGCTGGTCGGCGGCCGCGATTTCGATGGTCGGCGCGCTGGTCCTGATCCGGCCGGGGATCGAGGCGATCCAGCTCGCCGCCCTGCTTGCGCTCGCATCTGCACTGCTGATGGGGCTCGAGGGCATTTTCATCAAACGCTTGAGCGGCATGGAACGTACCATCCGCATCCTGTTCGTGAACAACTTCTTCGGCATGTGCATCGCCGTCAGCGCGGCAACGTTCGTCTGGCAGGCGCCGACGCATGAACAGTGGATGCTGATGATCGGGCTCGGCCTTGTCATGGTCACGGGGCAGACATGCTTCATTTCATCGATGAAGTGCGCGGATGCGAGCTACGTCATCCCGTTCTTCTACGCGACGCTGGTTTTCGCGGCGCTCTACGACTTCGGCCTGTTCGACGTCGTGCCGGCCCCGCTGAGCCTGCTGGGCGCGGCGATAATCATCGCCGGGGCACTGTTCCTCGGCTACCGGGAACGGCAATTGCAGCGCAGAAAAAGCTAGCGCACCGCCGCGGCCGGAAACTCCAGCCGCACCTGCAGTCCGGGCGCGTTGTCACCGAGCGTCAACTTCGCGCCGTGCAGCTTGGCGACGGCGGCGACCAACGACAGGCCGAGACCGCTGCCCGGTGTCGAGCGGCTGCTCTCGAGCCGCACGAAACGGTTCAACACGCGTGCACGCTCCGCTTCCGGAATGCCGGGCCCGCTGTCCGTGACCTCAATGAAGGGCTGATCGCCGGTCTTGCCCGCGCGGACATGGACGGTGCCGCCCTTGGGCGTGTACTTGAGCGCGTTGTCGAGCAGATTGACCACGGCTTGTGAAATCAGGTTCGGGTTGCCGCGCACGACAATATCCCATGCGATATCGGCTTCCAGCACGAGGCCCGCTTCTTCCGCCGCCGGCTCATAGAGTTCGACCGCGTCGGCGATCCGCGCCGTCAGGTCCACCGTTTCCAGCTTCGAACGATCGAGCCCCGATTCCGCCTCACCGATCAAAAGCAGCGCATTGAAGGTCTTCAGAAGTTCGTCGGTTTCCGCCATCGTTTCGTTGAGCGCGTCGCGGTAGACCTCCTTGTCCTGTTCGGACATCAACGTCACCTCGAGACGCGCACGCAGCCTGTTGAGCGGCGAGCGCAGATCGTGGGCGATATTGTCGGTCACCTGCCGGAGACCCGTCATCAGCGCTTCGATCCGGTCCAGCATGTCGTTGAGGTTGCGGGCCAGCCGGTCAAGCTCGTCGTCGGTGCCGCTGACCGGCACGCGGCGCGACATGTCGCCGTCCATGATTTCGCCCGCCGTCTTGTTGACGCTGTCGACGCGGCTGAGCCAGTGGCGGGCAATCAGCAGCCCGCCGCCGAGACCCAGCACCAGCGCCAGCGCCCCGATCCAGATCATTGACTGGCGCATGCGCTGTTCCAGCCGCACCTGATCCTGCACGTCGTAGCCGACCAGCAGATGAAATCCGCCTGGCAACACGAGGTGCTGGGCGTGCGCCCGATGTTCGACCATGCGGCTGCCGACCGGCCGCTGGTAGTCGAAATCGATCCACTCGCCGGGCTGGGTCGCGGCCGGCCACGAATTCAGATTGCCTGCAATGGGGCCGCGGTTCGGATCGGTCAGCAGATAAAGGCTGAGACGTTGCCCCTGGGCGCGTTCCTGGATGACTTCGGTCAGGCCGAACAACCCGGCCTGGCGGTAGTGCTCGGCAAGGCCGGTAATCTCGGCCTCGATGGTTTCTTCCGTCTGTTCGGCGACAAACACCGCGGTGTTCCAGTACAGGAGCGAGAACAGCATGGTCACGAGCGCGATGGACAGCACCGCGTAACCGATGGCCATGCGGAACCACGACGTCCGGATCAGGCGGGCGCTAACCAGGCGCATGAAGACGGTATCCGGCGCCGCGGACGGTTTCCAGAAGCTGCGTGTCGAAGCCCTTGTCGATCTTGCCGCGAAGCCGGCTGATGTGAACGTCGATCACATTGGTCTGCGGATCGAAATGATAGTCCCAGACATTTTCCAGCAGCATGGAACGCGTCACGACCCGGCCTGCATTGCGCATCAGGTATTCGAGCAGCTTGAACTCGCGCGGCTGCAGGTCGATCTTTTCGCCGCCGCGACTCACGTCGCGCGAAATCAGATCCAGTTCCAGATCGCCGCAGGTAAGCTTGGTCTGCGTTTCCGGCGCGCCCTTGCGGCGGCCGAGCGCCTCGACCCGGGCCAGCAGCTCGGCCATGGCGAACGGTTTGACCAGGTAGTCGTCACCACCGGCACGCAAGCCGGCGACCCGGTCGTCGACCTTACCCAGCGCGCTGAGAAACAGCACCGGCGTCGCAATCCCCTGCGAGCGCAGCTGTTCGACCATCTGCAGGCCATCCAGTTTCGGCATCATGCGATCGACGATCAGCACTTCGTGCGCTTCCGACGCAATGCCCAGTGCATCCTCGCCGTTGTCCGCGACATCGACAATGTGCCCGGCTTCACCTAACGCCTTGGCGATGAACGCCGCCGCATCCTTATCGTCCTCGACCACCAGTATCCGCATCGTTTTGTCCCACTGCTCCGTCATGTTTTTTAGTCCCATCTCTACCGGACCGCAAAGCCCGAAGGTGAAAACGATAATGGGCGGGGCCAGAAATTCGCTGGCCACCGCCCATTCGTCAGGGAGGAGAAATAGCGGGGCCGGCCACGAGGGGGAGACGCGGCCGGCCCCTGGGGGAGAGGCTACCCAATCAGGCAGCCCCTACGGGGATTGCGATAAAGCGTTGCCCGCCGTTTCTTTTGACCAGGGTGAGCACCGACTTGCGTCCTTGCTCACGCGCCTGTTCCAGGCTCTGTGTCAGGTCGTCCGGGGACGCGAGATCCCTGCCGCCGGCCTTGGTCAGAACGTCGCCGCGGCGCAGGCCCTTTTCAGCCGCCGGGCTGCCCGGCTTGACGCCGACCACGACGATGCCCCGCGTTTCTTCCGGCATGCCCAGTTCACGGGCGATCTCCGGGTTCAGCGACTGCACGGCAAGGCCGACCTTGTCCTCGACCGGATTGGTCGCCGCATCGTTGCCGGCAACCTTCGGGTTCCCGGGTTGCATGCCGATTTCGACACCCAGCTCGCGGCGCTCGCCATTCCGCCAGACCACGATCTTGCTGTCCTTACCGGGTTCGATGTCGGCGATTACGCGCGGCAGTTCGCGGAGTTCCTCGATCTTTTCGCCGTCGACGGACAGGATCACATCGCCCGCCTGCATGCCGGCCTTGCTGGCCGGGCCGTCGGCGTTAACTTCGGCCACGAGCACGCCTTCGGTCGACTTCAGGCCCAGGCCATCGGCGATATCCTCGCTCAGCGGTTGAATGGAAACGCCCAGCCAGCCGCGCTCGACGGTGCCGTTGGTTTTCAACTCGGAAACGATCTTCTCGGCAATCTCGGACGGAATGGCAAATCCGATACCGACGTTCCCGCCATTCGGCGAGAAAATGGCGGCGTTCACACCGACCACGTTACCGTTCACATCGAACGCTGGGCCGCCGGAATTGCCGCGGTTGATCTGCGCATCGATCTGCAGGAAGTCGTCGTAGGGACCGGCGCCGATGGTACGGCCACGGGCCGACACGATCCCGATGTTCACCGAGTGGCCGAGACCAAACGGATTGCCGACCGTCAGCACCCAGTCGCCAACGCGCACGTCGTCAGATTTTCCGAACCTGACGAACGGTACCGGCTTGTCGACGTCGATCTTGATCAGCGCGAGGTCGGTCTTGTCATCAACCCCGACGAGCTTCGCCTTCGCTTCGGTGCCGTCCTTGAAGGTCACGGTGATCTCGTCGGCGTTGTGCACGACATGTTCATTGGTGACGATATGGCCGTCCGCGTCGATCACGAAACCGGAGCCTGCGCCGATCCGGCGTTGCCCCTGCTCGGGCGTGTCGGGACGGCCGAATTGTTGACCGCCCGGCCCCTCCGGCATGTTGAAATAGCGCTCGAAGAACTCGCGCATGTTGCCGGGTACGTTCTCCATCCGGCTCATCACGGGTTTTTCAGTCGACGACACCTGAATGTTGACGACCGCCGGCGATACGCGCTCGACGAGATCGGCAAAGCTCGACGGCATTGCGCGTTCGACGGTCTGCGCCGGAATCGCGTTCTCCGGCGTTTTTGCCTGCAACGGCAGCGCGATCGCGCTGGCGGCGACAACCGCCGCGCCGAGAGTGGCAACCGCAACGGCGCGCGAGCGGCGCTTCGGGCCGGCCGCGGGCGGGGTTCCATTTACCAGCAATTTTTGTGCAAACATGTCTCAATTCCTTGAATCTGGTTCGTGGCTTTGCGCGCCACACACCAGCAAGGTAGGAAGGACCACATTACGAGGGTATTTCCAGAGCATTAAATCTCGTTCATGTTGCTGCTATGACTGACATCGGACTGACATTCGGCCCCACGACATTTGTCGTCGCGGCCGCTCTCGGCCTGCAGACATGGACCGCCGTCCGGACCTCGCGCACCATCGGCGACAAGATGTCCATGGCGCTGTTCGCCGCCAGCCTGGCGCTTGGCGCGCGTGGCTGTGCCGCGGCGCTCGGCATCATGACAGCCGATATCATGGGCGAAGTCGTGATCCTTGCGGTGTCCGGCGCGCTACTCGCCGCCAGCTACCTGCAACGCCCGGCCGGCATCGGCGTGGACCTTTTTGCCCGCGTCCTCACCGACAAATCCCCGAACCCGATCATGATCAAGAGCCCGACCGGTGAGTACGAATACATCAACGACGCGTTCGAGGCGGAGTTCGGTGTCAGAAGCGCCGACATTATCGGCCTCAAGGCGGAGCAGATCTGGGACGAGAATATCAGCTTGGCCGCGCTCGAATCGGACAAGCGCGTGATCGCAACGGGTCAGCCCAGCGTCCATAAGGTGGTGTTCAAGCTCGGCGACAATGAACCTCAGGACTGGCTCATCACCAAGTTCGCCCTGCCCATGCCGGACGGATCGATGCGCATTGCCACCGCGTACACCGAATTTTCCGAGCACGTCGATCTCGAACGCCGCCTGGCCGAGAGCGAAGCACGCATCCAGACGCTGCTCGATAACTCGCCGACGCCGGTTTACTTCAAGGACCTGGATCTGCGATTCGTCATGGTCAACCGGTGCTTTACCGAACTTTACGGCGTGACGCCCGAACAGGTGATCGGCAAGACGTCGGTCGAGGTTCACGGCACCAAGGAAGCCGAGGCGTTCATGGCGCATGACCGCGAAGTCATGGAAAAGCGGACCCTCATCACCCGTGAAGAGATCATCAAGGGCGACACCTACCTCACCAGCAAGTTCCCCGTGATCAACAGCGCAGGCGAACTGATCGGTGTCGGCGGCATCGAAACCGACATTTCGGAACGCGTCACGGTCGAACGCGCCTATCGCCAGGCCCGCGACGAGGCAGAAGCGGCGAACCGCTCCAAATCGGCATTTCTCGCCAACATGTCGCATGAACTGCGCACGCCGCTGAACTCGATCATCGGATTTTCCGACAGCCTGCTGGCCGGCACGCTTGGCGAGATCCAAAACCCGACGCACCGCGAATACCTCTCGATCATCCGGGACGGCGGCGAGCACCTTTTGCAGCTCATCAACGATATCCTCGATCTGTCGCGTATCGAGGCCGGCAAGCTTGCACTCGACGAAGAATCGGTCGATCTGCGGGCGGTGTTCAGCGATTCCATCCGCCTGACGGCCGAGCGCGCCGGAAACGAGGGGATTTACATCGATAACCAGGTGCCACCGGAATTGCCGCAAATCATGGCCGACGAACGCCAGCTGCGTCAGGTGCTGATCAATCTGCTGTCCAACGCAATCAAATTCACCGACCCGGGCGGGCGGATCACCGCGTCCGCGTCGGTTCTGGAGAGCGGCATGCTGGAAATCCGGGTCGCCGATACCGGGGTCGGGATCGATGCCGAGAACCTCAAGCTCGTGCAACAGCCGTTCGTCCAGGTGGCCGACGCCATGACACGCAAACACAAGGGCTCCGGCCTGGGGCTCGCGATCGTCAAATCCATCGTCAACATGCACGGCGGCGAGTTTACGCTCGAAAGCGAACTGGGCGTCGGCACCACGGCCATCATCACACTGCCCGCCGCAAGGGTGCTGACCGGCGAAGGCTGAGCCGCCGAAAAATCGGAGAACCGATCCGCCGCGGCGTTCGTATCAAGGATATGAGAATATTTCCTTGGCTATTCGCTGCATGCGCCGGCGCGGCGTGCCTTACCGCTGGCGGACCGGTGGCGGCGGACACGGACAAGACGGCGACGTTCGATCCAATAGCGGCTTACGGCCCGCAGATATCCTTCGACGTCTATCGCAAAGACGAACTGATCGGCCGGCACACCGTCCATTTCCGCCGCGAAAACGGCGATCTGATCGCGGCGAGCCGGTTTCAGATCCAGATCACGGTCCTGGGCTTGCCGCTCTATACGTACGACTACACTTCGTTGGGGCGCTGGCGCGACGGCACGCTGCAGACGTTGCGCGCACGTACCGACGACGACGGCACCGTCAGCGAAGTGTCGGCAGAACGGCACGGTGGCGAAATGAAGATCATTGCGGATGACGTTCAATCGGTGGTGCCCGGCGAGGTGTTTCCGACGACGCACTGGAACCCGGCCGTCATCGGTACGGCGCAGGTGCTGAATACCATTACCGGCCGTATCAATACCGTGAACATGACCGAGGCCGGCACCGAGGACATTGCGACCGGAAACGGATCCCGCCCGGCGCGGCGCTTTGTTTATAGTGGCGATCTGGAAACCGACGTCTGGTACGACATGGCCGGCCGCTGGGTGAAGATGAAATTCGACGGCAACGACGGTGTGCCGATCGAGTACAGATGCATCGTGTGCGGCAGCGAGCGGCCGCTCAACACGGAAACGGACGCTCACGCACCGGAGGGCACATTGTGATGAAGGGCTTCGACGGTTATTGCGACTACCTCGAACGGCTGACGGCGGACAACGTCGACGAGCTTCGGTCGTTCTGCGCAGCTGACATCCATTTCAAGGACCCGTTCAATGACGTCACCGGTGTCGAGCGGATGCGCGCGGTCTTCGTCGATATGTTCGAACACGTGCGGGGCCTCGAATTCAGAATTCACCACCGCATGAACGACGGCGTGGCGTGCGTCATCGTCTGGACGCTGTCCGGGCACATCATGAACCGCGACTGGTCCGTCGACGGCGCCAGTAAACTACGCTTCGATGCCGGTGGTAAACTGGTCGAGCACATCGATCACTGGGATGCGGCGGCGGGACTGTACGAGAAAATGCCGGTGGTGGGCTGGTTCGCGCGGCGGCTCCGGAAACGCCTGGAAGTGGCGTCGTAACCGCCCCCTGCTGTGCCGCCCCGTCAGCCGGGCATTGGTTTCCCGCTCCGTCAGCCGGGCCTTGTTTCTCCCGCCCCGTCAGCCGGGGCCGTGCAACATAATGTGCTTCTTGATCAGATCGGCGAGGTTCCTCGCACCCATCTTTTCCATCACCTTGGCGCGGTGCACCTCGACGGTACGTTGCGAGATATCGAGTTCGTAAGCGATCTGCTTGTTCATGGCGCCGTCGACCACCAGTTTGTAGACGTCCACTTCCCGCGGCGTGAGGGACTCGTAATCTGCCCGTGCCTGCGCCGATTCTTCCGCGCTTACGACCTGCTGGCGGCGATGATCCAGTGCCCGCTCGACACTGGCGAGCAGCGCCTGGTTGTCGATCGGTTTCTCGTGAAAATCGAAGGCCCCCTGCTTCATGGCCTGGATCGCCATCGGCACGTCGCCATGCGCCGTCGCCAGGATGATCGGCACGGTGACACCGTCGCCGTTCAGCTTTTCCAGCAGTTCCAGCCCGGTCATGCGCGGCATGCGGACATCGAGCAGAAGGCAGCCTGTCGTCTCGGGATCGAAGGCTTCGAGGAACTGGTGCGCGCCGACATGGCTTTCCCAGGTCAGGTCGACCGAATCCATGAGATCCTGAAACAGTTCACGGTTGGCCGCGTTGTCGTCGATGATGTGCACAATGAATTCGCTCGTCATAGGAACCTGCCCAACCTTTGATTGAGAATAACAGACACTGCTTCGATAAACTCGTCCACCTTGATCGGCTTCGCGAAGAAACCGTCCACCCCGGCTTCTTCGCACTTGGCCCGGGTATCTTCCTGCACGTTGCCGGTGAGCGCGAAGATGGGAATGTTGCTGATCGTCGAGACGGAGCGGATATAGCGCGTCGCATCAATCCCGTTCATGCCGCCGCCTGCCAAGTTGATATCCATGATGATCAGGTCGGGAAGCTGTTCCAGCGCCAGTGCGATTCCTTCTTCCGCGGAGGGCGCTGACATCAACTGAACGTCCGTGTATTCGCCCAGGATGTCTTCCATCAGGCGAACGTTCGATTCGATATCTTCGATATAGATAACGACTCCCTGCGGCCGCGCGTCGAGTTCGACCGACGTCATCTCCAGCACCGTATCGGTGCAGACGGGTTTCTCCGTCAACGGCAGGTCGATCCAGAACGACGATCCCTTGCCCTCTTCCGATTCGAAATCCAGCACGCCTTCCATGCCGTGGATCAGAAGACGCGTCAGCACCAGCCCGACGCCCGACCCTTCGATCCCGGTTTCCTCGCGGCCAAGCCTTGAGAACGGCCGGAACAGTTCATGCTGGCGTGCTTCGGGGATTCCCATGCCGGTATCGCCGACGATGATCCGGACCCATTCGTCCTTGAACGTCTTGACCTCCAGCCACACGGTACCGCCATCGACGTTGTACTTGCAGGCATTGTTCAAGAGGTTGATCAGGCACTGCTTGGTACGCAGGAAATCGCATTTCACGCCGGGCAGTTCCAGGGCCGGGTCGGTGCGGTCCTCGAACGTGAGGCCCTGCTGCGCGATCAGCGGCTTGATCATCTCGAGGCTCTCGCCCACCAGGTCCTCGACGTCCACGGTTTCGATGTTGAGATCAAGATGGCCGGTTTCTATCTTCGACAGGTCGAGCACGTCGTTGATCAGCCCGAGAAGGTGCCGGCCGCCTGTCAGGATGTGGTTGACCTGTTTCGACTGCCGTTCGCTCAGTTCCTCCTTCTTGCTGTCGAGCAGGAGTTGCGCGAAACCGATGATCGAGTTCAGCGGCGTGCGCAGCTCGTGGCTCATCTGCGTCAGGAACTTGCTTTTCTGGGTGCTGCCCATCTCGGCGATGGTCTTGGCGTGTTCAAGCTCCGCCGTGCGCTGCTTCACGAGCGCATCGAGATCCCGGTTCACGTCCTGCAGGTGATCGACCTCTTCCTGCACGTTGCCGAGGATGTCGTTGATCAGCCCGGCCAGCGCCCGGAGTTCGGGATCCCCGTCATCGAGCGAAAGCGGCCCCACCTTCTGCTGGTTGCGCGCAAGGCGCAGCTGCCCGATCAGCGCGGCAAGCGCGCCGCGCAGACTCGGTTCAAGCGGAGCATGATCGGCGGCGTTGCTCATGTCGTCCTGAGGTCTCCCGGATGAAGGACCGCGGCGGCCACCGGGGCCGCCGTTCAAGCCGAATCGCCCCATCTTAACAAGGTTAAGCGCATGGGCAACGATTCCTCACTAACACTCTGATATTATTTTCTTATTCACGGTTAACCGAAACTTTACGGGCGCAGCCCAAAGATGTGGAAGTTTCGGACTGCAACAAAGGGGGAAGAAATGCGACGCGACCGATCCAGCAAGGCGAACCGGATTTCGCAACTGCTGAGCATTGCCGAGACCTCCGACAACGACGAGGCCATCGCCGCATTCCTGCTCGCCAAGCGCCTCATGGCCAAGAACGGCATGACCTTCACGTCGCAGCTTCTGCCCGCCGACGAATGGCCGCATCTGCAGGACGACACGGCCTACGATCGGCTGAGCAAGGTGCTGAGCCTCACCGATTCCGACAAGGAGGGCGAGAGCATCGCCGCGTTCCTGATGTCGATCCGGCTGATGAAGCGGGTCGGCCTCGCGTTTTCGGACATCATGGCGGAGGGCGTCTCACCCGAGAAGGACGACGATCTCAGGCTCTACCGGTCGATCGAGATCGAGATGATGTCGCTGAAGAACCGCCTCAACCGCCTGCAGGGCAAGGTCGCCCACCAGGACGGCGAACTGAAACGCTACCGCGCCGCCTTCGACGAACTGATGGAAGCGAGCTGGACGCTGCACCGGCACACGGAGCCGGAAGGCCAGCCGGTATATAACTGATTTCAAGATTTAAACCTGAAACGCAAAAACTCAGGCTTTAGGCCTGGGTTTTCGGTGGTGGGCGCGCCCGCGCGCGTTGCGCGCTCTCGTGAATGCTTGTCGCGCCAAAACAAAAACCCAGGCTTTAGGCCTGGGTTTTCGGTGGTGGGCGCGACTGGGATTGAACCAGTGACCCCTACGATGTCAACGTAGTGCTCTCCCGCTGAGCTACGCGCCCTGATAACCGGCGAAACGCCGTATCAGATGGGCGGTTATAGTGATTTCAGCGATGTTTGCAAGACGTCGCGTCAAAGATTTTGATCGCCACTTGCCAGCCATCGGCGGGGGCGGTTTAATTGTGAGCGATTCCCGGCCCGCATCGCCCGTCGGCGGTGCTTCAGGGGCCGGTTACAGCGGCGAGAACAGCCAAAAGGCCTGAACCGGACCCAACGAACCCATGACCGACGACGACCTGCAGCCCAGCCATATCGACGACGACCTGACGCCCGGTTTCGACGTGCTCAGACCGGAAAAACTCACGTCGCCGGTGGTGTTCGCGTCGCCGCACTCGGGCCGGCGCTATCCGCTCGGCTTCCTGGAATCCTCCAAGCTTGACCGCAAGGCGATCCGCCGCTCCGAGGACGCCTTCGTCGACGAACTGTTCACCGCCGCCGTCGACTTCGGCGCGCCGCTTTTGCGGGCGCATTTCCCGCGTGCCTACGTGGACGTCAACCGCGAGCCCTACGAGCTTGATCCCGACATGTTCCATGCGCCCCTGCCGGGCTGGGTCAACACCACGTCGCCGCGTGTCGGCGCGGGCCTCGGCACAGTCGCCAAGATTGTCGCCGGCGGCGCCGAGATCTATGCCGACACCCTCGATTTCGAGGAAGCCGTGCAGCGCATCGAAACCCATTACAAGCCCTATCACGCGGCCTTGCAGGGCCTGATCGACGACGCGCTGGAGGCGTTCGGACGCTGCCTGATCGTCGACTGCCATTCCATGCCGTCGATGGCGCTGCCGAGCGCCAACACCAGCTTCGGCAACCCGGATATCGTGCTGGGCGACTGCCACGGCTCGTCGTGCGTGCGCGATATCACGCATATCGCCGAGCGCACGCTCAGGGACATGGGCCTTTCGGTGCAACGGAACAAACCCTATGCCGGCGGCTTCACGACGCGTCACTACGCGCGCCATCATGCCGGCGTGCAGACCCTGCAGATCGAGATCAACCGCGCACTCTACATGGACGAGGTGAACATCCAGCGCTTGCCCGACTTCGACCGTCTGGCCGAGCGTATGCGGGTTCTGATCGCACGCCTCAGCGACCTGGCACCCGACGTGCTGGCGCCGCCGCTGGCGGCCGAATAACCGGACCCGGCCCATGAGCGATATGCCCGACGTCCTGATCCGGGCCCGCGCCAACGCCGACATGGCGCGGATCACCGAGATTTATACCCATCATGTGCTTCACGGCGCGTCGAGTTGGGAACTGACCCCGCCCGACGAGGCCGAGATGACCAAACGCGCGCATGCTCTTGAAGACGGCGGCTACCCCTATCTGGTCGCCGAGATCGACGGGCGCGTCGTCGGCTATGCCTACGCAGGCGCCTACCGGCCCCGGCCGGCCTACCGGAACACGGTGGAAAATTCGATCTACATCGACGACGCGGTGCGGCGCGGCGGCATCGGCCGCAAACTGCTGGAAGCGCTGATCAAGGTCTGCACGGACCTCGGATTCCGCCAGATGATCGCCATCGTCGGCGATGCCGAAAATCGACAGTCCATTGATTTTCATGAAAAAATGGGCTTTACGCACGTCGGCCACGTGAAGAACATCGGCTACAAGTTCGACCGCTGGATGGACCAGATCATCATGCAGATGCCGCTGGGTCCCGGCGCCGACACCCCGCCCGACCGCGAATAGGCTATTTTACACGCACGAAGTGCAGTTATTGCATTGCAATACGAATCTCATTACTGCAACGCAAAAAAAGGGCCGCGCCTACGGCACGGCCCGAGTATTTGGGAGGAAACATCCAAGTTTGCAGCAGCTTATTGACAATGTGAAATCATCAACTCGTTGCTGCAATGCACAAATTAAAGGCTTTTCTCGCAGTTGCAAACAAAAAAGTCATTTTTTTTTAAATTAGGTAATTCTTGCCGCCGAACGTGACGTTTTTGCCACGTTTCCCGGCCGCCGATCCTTAGCCCCAATACAGCCCGCCGTTAACAGTTCCTTGATTTTATTCGAGGAATCTTGGTTAACGCGGCAAATCGCCGTTGGCACCGCGTTTGCACCTGTTGGGGTGGGAAAAGGAGCGGGACGTTGCGGGACGACCGGGAAACACGATCTTGGATCATCTTATTCGGCACCACCATCGGCGTGGCGCTCTTGATGTTGGCCACGGCGAGCGTTGCGTTATCCGACCTCAGGATCTCGGAAACCGAGGAAGAGCGGGCGTTTGCCGTCTGTGAGCGCGCGACCCAACGGTGGGAGCGAATCTCCCATGTGCCGGCAAAACTGCTGACCGCGATCTCGCTCGCGGAATCCGGCCGCTGGTCGGCAAAGGACGGCCGCGTGCGTGCCTGGCCGTGGACGGTGACGTCCGGCGGGCCCGGCAGCTACTTCGCCAGCAAGGCGGAAGCCATGAACGAAGTGAAGCGCCTGCAGGCCGCCGGTGTCGAGAACATCGACGTCGGCTGCATGCAGGTGAACCTGCACTTCCACGGCCACAACTTCGACAGCCCCGCCGAGGCGATGGACCCCGACATCAATGCCGCCTATGCCGCCGAGTTCCTGACGCTGCTCCGCGATTCGGCAACATCGTGGGCCGAGGCTGCCGGTTACTACCATTCGCGCACCCCGGAACGGACGGCGTACTACCGCGGCAAGGTGGAAAAGTTCTGGGCCGGCCTGACGAATGGCAAGCCGCGCGACGACGAGGGCGAAACCCGGCTCGCCCGGCGTACGCCGGAAACGGAACCCGCGCCCGAGGTCTACACCGTCACGCCGATCGACCGTAACCGCACGGCGGCACTCAACGCGCGGTTCTCGAAGCTGAAGACGGCGGCGCGCAAGCTGCGTGACGATCTCGACCCGGCACTGCGGCGCCAGAAGCAGCTCGAAGCCTGGCGCACGGCCCGCGGCCGCGCCGAGCAACTGGCGCACCTGCTGACGGTGCGCAAAGCGGAACTCGCCGCCAAGCGCGAACGCGACCTGGAAAACGCCTTCAAGACCGACCGCGCATCACGCTTTGCCGAGAACCGCCGCAACCAGCTGGCGCAATGGCGCGAACGGGTGTCCTCCGGCGTCCAGCCGATCGGGAATTGATTTCAACGCATTGAAGCCATGCTTCGAGACGCTTCGCTCCTCAGCATGAGGCAACAATCATTCATATCCTCATCCTGATGAACGGCATAGCCGTGTCTCGAAGGATGAAGGACTAAAAAGACCGGGGCATGCCGAGCACGTGCTCGGCGATATAGGACAGGATGAGATTGGCCGAGATCGGCGCCGTCCGGTAAAGCCGCGTTTCGCGGAACTTCCGCTCGATATCGTATTCCTCGGCAAACGCGAACCCGCCGTAGGTCTGCATGCAGGTATCCGCCGCGTGCCATGACGCGTCGGCTGCCAAAAGCTTGGCCATGTTGGCTTCGGCCCCGCAGGGTTCACCCGCATCGAACAGATCGGCCGCCTTGGCCGACATCAGCGCCGCCGCCTCGGTCTCCGCATAGCACTGCGCGATCGGGAACTGGATACCCTGGTTCTGGCCGATGGGGCGGTCGAACACGACACGCTCCTTCGCGTAAGCGCTGGATTTCTCGATGAACCAGCGCGCATCGCCGATGCACTCGTGCGCGATCAGGATGCGTTCCGCGTTCATGCCGTCGAGGATGTAGCGGAAGCCCTTCCCTTCCTCGCCGATCAGGCTGTCGGCGGGAATACGCATGTCGTCGAAGAAGACCTCGGTGGTGTTGTGGTTGAGCATGGCGCGGATTGGCTTGATTTCGAGCCCGTTGCCGAGTGTCTCGCGCATATCGACCAGGAAGATCGACATCCCGTCGTGCGGTTTCTTGCCGGCATCGCGCGGCGCGGTGCGTGCGAGCAGCAGCATCAGGTCCGAATGCTCGGCCCGCGAGGTCCAGACCTTCTGGCCGTTGATCACGTACTGATCGCCGTCCTTCACCGCCGTGGTGCGGATGCGCGACGTGTCCGTGCCGCTTGTGGGCTCCGTCACGCCGAACGCCTGCAATCTGAGCGAGCCGTCGGCGATCCCCGGCAGGTACGCCTGTTTCTGTTCCTCGGACCCGTGCCGCAGTAGCGCGCCCATGATGTACATCTGCGCGTGACACGCCGCCCCGTTGCCGCCGGAGCGGTGCACGGTTTCAAGGATCGTCGCGGCCTCGCGGATACCAAGGCCTGAGCCGCCGTATTGTTCCGGAATCAAACAGCCAAGGTAGCCGGCCGCCGTCAGCGCCTTGACGAAATCGGTCGGATAGCCGCGCGCGCGGTCCAGCTCGCGCCAGTATTCGCCCGGGAAATCCGCACACAGTTTCGTGACACTTTCGCGGATCGCTTGTAATTCGTCGTCGGAGGTCTGATCTTTCATAGGTCCGGTTTACACCATGCTTGTGGCCGTGAAAACGCAACAGACAGTTACGTGTCTGGTTACTTGGGAACTGGAACGGCGTCCGGCAACGGGCATCGTTCAGCGGGGAGAGAAACATGCTGAAACTCTATGATATGCCGTTGTCGGGCAACTGCCAGAAGGTTCGCCTGATGCTGTCCATTCTGGGCATCGAATATGAAAAGGTGCCGGTCAACCTGATGGAGGGCGAACAGAAAAAGCCCGAATACCTGGCGATCAACCCGCTCGGCAAAGTCCCCGCCATCGACGACGACGGTTATCAGCTCTGGGATAGCCAGGCGATTCTCGTTTATCTCGCAACGAAATACGGCAGCACCGACTGGTATCCGGACGATGCCGAAGGCCGTGCCGACGTGCAGAAGTGGCTGGCGCTCGCCGCGAACGAGATGTTCCACGGCCCAGCGATTGCGCGCGCGCTGATCATCTTCAAGCGCCCGGGTGATCACGACAAGGCCAAGGCCGCCGCCGAAGCGACCCTCGCCGTCGTCAACGGCTGGCTGGAAAATCACGAATGGCTCGCCTGCGGGCGTCCGACCATCGCCGACATCGCCGTCTATCCCTATGCCGCGCTGGTGTGGGAAGGGCACGTCGACATGTCGGCCTATCCGGCAATGAATGCCTGGATCAAGCGGGTCGAGGCGCTGCCGGGCTTTGAGGGCATGAAGAACATGCCGAGGCCGGAGTAACCGCATCGTCATTCCCGCGAAGGCGGGAATCCATGGACCCCCGCCTTCGCGGGGGTGACGGCAAAACTTGGCTAGTCCTTCAACCGGTAACCGGTCCGGAAAATCCACGCGATCAGGCCGAGGCAGATACCGAGGAACACCAGTGACATCACGAAGCTGGCGATGACCGGCACGTCACCCGCGCCGTAAAAGCTCCAGCGGAAACCACTGACCAGGTAAACCACCGGGTTCAAGAGGCTGATCTTCTGCCAGAGCGGCGGCAGCATATCGATGGAATAAAACGTACCGCCCAGGAACGTCAGCGGCGTAATGACCAAAAGCGGCACGATCTGAAGTTTCTCGAAGCCGTCGGCCCAGATGCCGATGATGAAACCGAGCAGCGAGAACGTGATCGACGTCAGGATCAGGAAACCGGCCATGACGAACGGATGCTCGACATGCAGCGGCACGAAGAACCCGGCCGTCGCCAGGATGATCGTCCCCAAAATGACCGACTTGGTCGCCGCCGCACCGGCATAGCCGATGACGATCTCCAGGTACGATACCGGCGCCGACAAAATCTCGTAGATAGTCCCGGAGAAACGCGGGAAATAGATGCCGAACGAGGCGTTGGACACGCTCTGCGTCAGCAGGCTCAGCATGATCAGACCGGGCACGATGAAGGACCCGTAGCTGACGCCGTCGACTTCGGTGATGCGCGACCCGATGGCCGCGCCGAAAACAATGAAATAGAGACACGTCGACAGCACCGGCGAGACAATGCTCTGCATCAGCGTGCGGCCGGTGCGCGCCATTTCGAACCTGTAGATCGCGAGGATGCCGCGGGCGTTCATTCGTCTTCGTCCTCCTCATCTTCGTGCACGAGATTGACGAAGATGTCCTCCAGCGAGCGTTCCTGCGTCTCGATGTCGTTAAAGCGGATTTTGGCGTCGTTCAGATCGGCGAGCAGCCCGGTAATGCCGGTGCGCCCCGCCGCCGTGTCGTAGGTGTAGACCAGCGCTTCCTTGTTGTCGGACAGTTCGAGCCCATGCTTCGAGAGCTTCTCCGGGATCTTATCGAGCTTCTCGTGCAGATGGATGGTCAACTGTTTCTCGCCAAGCTTCCGCATCAGCGTGTTCTTGTCCTCGACGAGGATGATCTCACCCTTGCGGATGACGCCGACGCGGTCGGCCATCATTTCCGCTTCTTCGATGTAATGCGTGGTCAGGATGATGGTGACGCCGCTTTGCTGCAAACCGCGCACCACGTTCCACATGTCCTTGCGCAGCTCGACGTCGACGCCGGCGGTCGGTTCGTCGAGGAACAGGATCGACGGTTCGTGCGACAGCGCCTTGGCGATCAGCACACGCCGTTTCATGCCGCCCGAAAGCGTCATGATCTTGCTGTCCTTCTTGTCCCAGAGCGAGAGCTGCTTGAGTATCTTTTCGATGTGCGCCGGGTCCGGCGCCTTGCCGAACAGCCCGCGCGAGAAGCTGACCGTCGCCCATACGGTCTCGAACGCGTCGGTCGTCAGCTCCTGCGGCACAAGACCAATCATCGACCGGGTTTCGCGGTAGTTGCGGACGATATCGTGACCGGCCACCGTGACCGATCCCTCGGTCGCGTTGACGATCCCGCAGACAATGCTGATCAGCGTCGTCTTGCCGGCACCGTTCGGCCCCAGCAGCGCAAAGATCTCGCCACGATCGATATCGAGATTGATGTCCTTGAGGGCCTGAAAGCCGCCCTTGTAGGATTTCTGGAGGTTGTTGATCTGAATGACCGGTTGCATGGGGGCTTAATTAGTCCGGCCAGCCCCCAATGGAAACCCCTTGGGCGGATTTTTGCAGAAACAAACCAATTCGTCGTCCTGAACTTGATTCAGGACCCATGGGCGGCAGCCGCCCCCGTCAGAGAAGCATAGACCCCTAATCAAGTTTGGGGTGACGGTTTGGAGTAACCTACCCCCAGAGCTCAGGCCGCGGCGGGTGGATCATACCGCCGGTGAAGTCGAGACCGGGGTTGCGGTCTTCCTTGAGCAGCAACGGCCCGTCCAGATCGACGATCTTCGCGCCTTGCGCCACCAGTTGCGCCGGCGCCATCGCCAGCGACGTGCCGACCATGCAGCCGACCATGATGCCGAAGCCCATGCCCTCCGCCTTCGCCTTGAGCGCAAGGGCTTCAGTCAGTCCCCCGGTCTTGTCGAGCTTGATGTTGACCATGTCGTACTTGCCCTGAAGGCGTTCGAGGTCGGCCGACGTGTGCAGCGCCTCGTCGGCACAGAGCGCGACCGGACTCTCGATATCGCGAAGCCCCTCGTCGTCGCCGGCAGGCACCGGCTGTTCCAGCATCTCAACGCCGATGCTTTTCAGGTACGCGCCCTTTTCGGCAACGATCGCCGCCGTCCATCCCTCGTTCGGATCGACGATGAGCCGCGCATCGGGGGCGGCAGCGCGGATCGCATCAAGCCGTGCTTCGATATCCTTGGCGTCCAGCTTGATCTTGAGAAGCGGCGCCGATTTCAGTTCCGCCGCCCTGGCCCCCATCTCGTCCGCGGTGCCGATGCCGATAGTTTCCGCCGTGATCTCGGGCTTCAACGCGCCGAGACCGCACAGTTCCGCGACAGAGGTGTGCGCCTGCTTGGCGCGCAGGTCCCAGAGTGCGCAGTCGACCGCGTTCCGGGCCGCCCCCGCCGCCATCAAGGATTGGACTTCCGCATTGGCAACTTCGCCCTCGATCGCGCGGCGCACGGCCTCGATCTCGGCGGTGACGCTGTCGATGGTTTCATCGTAACGCGGATAGGGCACGCATTCCGCCCAGCCTCGCGCACCGCCCTCATCGATCTCGACGACGACCACATCGGCCGCCGTCTTGACGCCACGCGAAATCGCAAACGGGCGCGCCAGAGGCCAGCTTTCGGCGCGGATGATCAGTTCGCGGGCCATGATCAGAGGGTGTCGACGATCTTGGCGACCCCGGTGCGCACGGCATCGACCGTCGGCAGGCCCATGCTGTCCTCGGTCTCCTTCAGCAGCTTTTCCGCCGCCGCGTCGTCGAGGCTCTTGGTGTTGATCGAAATCCCAGCCACCTTGACGTCCGGGTTCACGTTACGGGCCGCCCAGAGGCCGGCGTCGATCACTTCCTGGAAGCTCGGCAGCGGTTTATCGCCGAGACCACGCGCCGTCTTGCGCGCCGCATCGTGACAGATCACAAGCGCATCTGGCTGCGAGCCGTGAATGAGGCCGAGCGTCACACCGGCGTAGGACGTGTGATAGAGCGAGCCCTGTCCCTCGACCACGTGCCAGTGGTCGGCATCGGCATCCGGCGAGAGCCATTCCGCAGCGCCCGAGATGAAGTCGGCGATCACGGCATCGACCGAAACCCCGTTACCGGCGATGAAGATACCGGTCTGGCCGGTGGCGGCGAAGGTCGCCTTGACGCCGCGGCTTTCCAGTTCGCGCCAGATCGCGAGGGATGTGTACATCTTGCCGACCGAAACGTCGGTGCCGATGGTCAGAAGCCGCTTGCCCGTGCGTTTCTTACCGCTCGCAACATCGAAGTCGCGGGTCGGGTGACGCACGTCGGTCAGCGTCCGGCCGTGTTTTTCGGCGGCTTCGGCGATCTTGGGGTTGGAGGCGAGTTTGCGGTGCAGACCGCTCGCGACGTCCATGCCGTTCTCGATACACTGCACGATGGGATCGACCCAGTTGTCGGGGATAATCCCGCCCCGGTTGGCAATGCCGACGATCAGCGTGCCGCACCCTGCGGCGGCAGCCTCGGCCGGGCTCATGTCCGGCAGCTTCAGATCCGCTTTGCAGCCATCCAGGCGTAGCTGGCCAACGCACCATTCCGGGCGCCAGTCGCGCACGCCAATGGCCGTTTTCGCCGCAAGCTCGTCGGGCGCATCGCCCAGAAACATCAGGTATGGTGTACGGAACGCCATGCTTCATCCTCTCCTTATGGGAATGCCGTTTTGCCGCAGTCTGTCGGAATGCCCCCCGTCCGTCTAGGGTCCAGTCATGGCGCAACGGTGGTATCAGTGCGTGATCGTCGTTGACCAATCGGGCAATAGCGGGGATAAAAAAGCCATGGCAAACGTAATCAAAGCACCCGAACCCGTGACCATTCCGGTCGCCGGTTCAGGAGACACCTTCCCCGTCCATCGCATTTTCTGCGTCGGCCGCAATTACGCCGAGCATGCCCGCGAGATGGGTCACGATCCCGACCGTGAACCGCCGTTCTTTTTCGAAAAGCACGTTAGTTCGCTGCTGTTTGCACCGGCACCGGACGGCGCGGAATTTCCGTACCCGCAGCAGTCCGAGGACGTGCACCACGAAGTCGAACTCGTCGTCGGTCTCGGCAAGGGCGGCAATGACATCTCCGTCGAGCACGCGTTCCAGCATGTCTGGGGTTACGCGGTCGGCATCGACATGACGCGCCGCGACCTGCAGGGCGTCGCCAAAAAGATGGGCCGTCCGTGGGAAATCGGAAAGTCGTTCGACAACGCCGCCCCCATCGGCATGTTCCACCCGATCACCGAAGCCGGTCACATGGCGGAGGGGCACATCCGTCTCGACGTCAACGGCGAGACCCGCCAGGACGGCAACATGAACGCGATGATCTGGAAAATTCCGGAAACCATTGCCTATCTTTCCGAGCTCTTCACCCTGCAGCCGGGCGACCTAATCATGACCGGCACGCCGGCCGGCGTCGGCCCGGTCAAGAAAGGCGATGTCCTCGAAGGGCACATCGAGGGGCTCAGCTCGATCAAGATCACCGTCACCTGACAAATCCCGGCGTACCCAGTCGGTACGTCCAAGGGGGAAATATGGACGCCACGGGTTCTCCGCCGACCAAGGGGCAAGTCGGGCTCGCCACAGGTATGCTGATCCTGACGCCCTTGTTCTGGGCCGGGCACAGCGTCGTCGCACGCATCGTCGCCAATGACATTCCGACGTTCTCTCTGGTCAGCATCCGTTGGCTGGTCGCGTTCGCGATCCTGATGGTTTTCGTCACACCGACGGTGTGGCCGCAGCGTTGGCTGCTGGTCAAACACTGGCGTTACGTCTTCGTGACCGGGCTCGTCGGGCCGGCGTTATTTCCGTGCCTGCTCTATATCGGACTCAAAACGACGACCGTCACAAACACCTCGATCATTCAAACCTCCGTACCGGGTCTCGTCCCGTTCATCGCATGGCTAATGCTGAAGGACCGCGTGACATGGCAGCAGGTCTTGGGGATCGCGATTTCGACCGTCGGGGTTGCCCTCATCATCACGCAGGGCAATCCGATGGCTATCGCCGACGTTGAATTCGTGCCCGGCGACCTGATCATTTTGTGCGCGTTCACGGCTTGGGCCATTTATACCGTTGCCGTCCGCATGAAACCGTTCGAGATGCATGCCAACACGCTTCTGGCATCAAGCATGCTGATCGGCGGGGTCGTGACGTTTCCGCTCTGGATGTGGGAACTCTCGCAGGGCCTGACCATCCCCATGACCAGCCAGTCGGCATGGGCGTTCACATACATCATGCTGTTCCCGACGCTGCTCGCCTACTATTTCTACAACTACGCCATCAGCGTCGTCGGCCCGACCAAGGCCGGACTGGCATCGCACCTCGTGCCGCCACTCGGCATCTGTCTCGGCGTGATCTTCCTGGATGAAAGCTTCCACGCCTTTCACGCCATCAGCTTCGCGGCGATCCTGACCGGCGTCGTGCTGGTTATTCGGGGCGGGCGCGCTTCCAGTAGTCGAGCGCGAGCCTGAGGGCATCGTTTCGCGCCATGCCGGGTTTGATCTCCGGCTGATAGAGCGCGCGCAGCAGCCAGCGGTCATGTTCCGTCAGTTCGAAGTAACGGCTCGAATCGTTGAAGATCGACGGGCTGACGGCATTGGAATCGTTCGGCAGGCCCAGGATCTGGGTGATCTCCTCGACGGCGCAGGCGCGGTGATAACTGACCGGATGACGTGACGGGAATGCGATCACGGCGGCGACGATCTCGCCCTTGCGGGTGAAGTAGTTGGCGAAGCAGGTCGAGTTCTGCACCATCCAGCGGACCTTTTCCTCGTCGCCCTTCCAGTACTTCGCAAGTTCCTTGGGCAGATCCTTGTCGTCCATGTAATAGAGGATGACGTTGACGTTCTTCTGGTCGAAATCGGCCGCCAACACGCCCGCCTTCTGCTTGGCGAACGAATAATAAAGCTCGATGCGGTGGCCCGTGGTTTCGCTCAGGTCCTTTGCGACGTCGTCGATGAACGCTTCCAGATGCGGGGGATAGTCCTTGCCCTGAATGCCCATCAACATCGGCTTCGCCCACTTGCGGACGATGTCGTACTTCTGCCCGGTGTATTCGTTGCCGAACGCGATGATATCGAAATTGCGCAACAGATCGGCGTTCGAGAAATTCTCGTCCGCCGACGCCTGGACAGGGCTGAAAACCAGAATTAGGGCAACGAGAAGCCGTTTCATGGCGAAAATCTGCCCGAAATATCAGGGGATTGCCAGCATTCCGGCGCTTCCCGGACAGGATTTGGTGCCCCGCAATCGTCCCGAAATTGCCTTATTCCGACCCGGAAATCGCCACAGCCGGAAACGATCTTAGTCATGGTTAAGCAAGCGTCCCCGCGCTTTGTTTCTCCACCTCTCCCCCAACCACTGAGGGGATCGCCAATCGGCGGTCCCCTCTTTTTTTCTCAGGCCGCAAGGTCAAGCAAAAGCTTTGCCACTTCGCGCGGGCGTTCGATCATCATCATGTGACCGGTTTGGGAAAGCACCGTCGGCGTCACGTCGGAAAGCGCATCCAGTAGCGGACGCGCGTTCTTCACAGGAGTCATCTTGTCCTCGTCACCCGAGATCAGCGCGACCGGCGCCGTGATCCTGGCCGCTGCATCCAGCGCGTCCTTGTAGGCGTCACATGCCTTGAGGTCCGTCGCCAGCGCCCCCGGCTTCGCATCCATCAGCAACCGTTCCGCCGCACCCATGGCCCAGAGGCCCGGGTGCAGGTGCCCGCCCTTGTGCGAGATATGCCCGAAGCCCCAGTCGGTGATCAGGCCCGGTGCCAGCTTGCCGCCGTCCTCGGCGGCCTTGATCAGGTCCGGGTGCACCGGCATTTCGGCAGCGCATCCCAGCAGACCGGCGGCGCGGACCGTGTCCGGATGACGGGCGGCAACCTCCAGCGCGATCAACGCCCCCATCGAATGACCGGCGACGACCGCCTTGTCGACACCTGCCGCCGCCATGAACTGGGCGACCCAGTCGGCGAGATCGGCCACGGCCGTCAGCGCGTCCCCTTCGGAATGCCCATGTCCCGGCAGATCGACCGCCAGCACCCGGATACCCCGGTGCGCAAGATAGCGGCTTTGCAACTGCCAGACCGTGCCGTCCATGCCGGCGCCATGGATCAGCACCAGCACCGGCGCGTCATTGGCGGCGTCCTTGCCACCGGTCGCCGCATGGGCCTTTTTGCCGTTAACGGTGAGTTCCATGGCTCAACCCCGCTGCGAGGCGCGCAGCCCCGCTTTCAGATCGGCGATGATGTCGTCGGCGCTTTCGATGCCGACCGAAACGCGGATCAGGTTTTCGCCGATCCCGGCGGCGTCCAGCGCTTCCGCCGACATCTGCTGGTGCGTGGTCGAGCCCGGATGGATCACCAGCGTCTTGGCGTCGCCGACGTTGGCGAGGTGCGAAGCCAGCTTCACGTTCTCGATGAACTTGCGCCCGGCCTCGCGCCCGCCCTTGATGCCGAAGCTCAGGATCGCACCGGCGCCCTTGGGCAGCAGGTCGCGGGCCAACTCGTGATCCGGGTGCGACGGCACCGACGGATGGTTGACCCATTCGACCTCGTCGGCCTCGTCCAGGAACGCCGCGACCTTGAGCGCGTTTTCCACATGTCGCTCCATCCGGAGCGGCAAGGTCTCCGTCCCCTGAATGATGTGGAACGCGTTGGCCGGACTCAGGCAGGCACCGAAGTCCTTCATGCCCTCGGCGCGCATCCGCATGATCAGCGCCTGGGTACCGAATTCCTCGGCAAAGTCGATGCCGGCGTATCCGTCGTAAGGTTCGGTCAGCGTCGGGAACTTGCCGCTCGCTTCCCAATCGAAAGCCCCGGAATCGACGACGATCCCGCCGATGGCAATGCCGTGGCCGCCGATGAACTTGGTCAGCGAGTGCATGACGATATCGGCACCGAAGTTGAACGGCTTCATCAGATAGGGCGTCGTAAAGGTGCTGTCGATCATCAGCGGCAGGCCCGCCTCGTGGGCAATGTCGGCGATGACCGGGATGTTCATGACCTCGATCCCCGGGTTGCCCAGCGTCTCGCCGAAGACAAGCCGCGTTTCCGGCTTGATGGCTTTCCTGAAGGCGTCCGGATCGCGCGGATTGACGAAGGTGGTCTCGATCCCGAAGCGCGGCAGGGTATAGCTGAACAGGTTGTGCGTGCCGCCATAGAGCGAGCCTGACGAGACGATATGCCCGCCCTTGTCCATCAGCGTCGCGATGGCGAGGAAAATCGCCGCCATGCCGCTTGCCGTGCAGACGCCGCCGACGCCGCCTTCCAGCGCGGCGATGCGTTCTTCAAGTACCGCGACCGTCGGGTTCGAGAGCCGGGTATAGATATGCCCGGGCTGTTCCAGGTTATAGAGCGCGGCGGCATGATCGGTGTCATCGAACACGTAGGACGTGGTCTGATAAATCGGCACCGCGCGCGAGCCGGTCTCGGCGTCCGGCTGGTGACCGGCATGCAGGCTGAGCGTTTCGAAGTCGTAGAATTTCGGCTGGACCATGGTCCCCTCCCCACCGAAGCAATTGGCTTTACAACAATAGCCCTTCTCATTAGGCAGATGGCTCGGAACCGTCAAACGAATCCCTTGAAAGGATTAACATGAGCCGTGAGATCAAATCCGTCGCCGTTCTGGGCGCGGGCACCATGGGCACCGGCATCGCCGGGTTGGCCGCCGAGAAGGACTGCAAGGTCCTGTTGCTGGACGTCTCGATGGAGGCCGCCGAAAAGGCGCTGGACCGCATCGTCAACGGCCGTCCGCTGGCCATCGATACGCCGGGCAAGGAAGCCAACATCGAGCTCGGCACGCTCGCCGACGATCTGGAAAAGATCGCGGATTACGACTGGGTCTGCGAAGCGGTGATCGAAGATGTGGAAACGAAGCGCAAGCTGTTCGAACGGTTCGAACCGCTGCGCAAGGACGGCTCGGTCGTTTCCACCAATACCTCCGGCATTCCGCTCCGGGATATCACGGCGGGCATGCCGGACCGGCTGTTGAAGGACGTTGCCGTCACGCACTTCTTCAACCCGGTGAAGATCATGAAGCTCTGCGAGGTGGTGCCGGGCGAAAAGACCGATCCCGACGTGATCGACGCGTTCCGCGCGTTCCTCGGCGGCGTGATGGGTAAGGGCGTGGTCAACGCCAAGGACACCGTCAACTTCATCGGCAACCGCATCGGCTGCTTCTGGATGCTGAAGGGCCTGCACGCGGCGACGGACGCGCGCAAGGCGGGCCTTTCGCAGGAGCGCATCGACGCGCTGATGTCTGCCCCCATGGGCCTGCCGCCGACCGGTCTTTACGGCCTGATCGACCTCATTGGTTTGGATATCATGGACTTCGTCGGCAAGAACCTTGCGGTCAATCTGCCGCAAGGCGACGCCGGGCTGCCGTTCAACAAGTTCCCGGCGGCCGAGCAGGCGATGCTGGACCGCGGACAACTCGGCCGCAAGACGGGCGGCGGGTTCTACAAGCTCACCAAGCTCGACGACGGGTCGCGCAAGAAGGAAACCTTCGATCTCGACGCGGGCGACTGGCGCGATGCCGAAGACGTCGCCGTCGACGCTACCGCCGACGTGGTGCTGGCGGACACCGCGGACGGCCAGTTCTGCTGGGACATCATGGGCGCGACGCTTTCCTATGCCGCCGACCTGATCCCGGAAATCTCCGACGACATCGTCAACGTCGACCGTGCCATGCGCTGGGGCTTTGCCTGGGGCAAGGGACCGTTCGAACTGCTGGACACGCTGGGTCCGAAGGCGTTCCTCGCCAAGTGCCGCGCAAACGGCACCGCACCGAAGATGCTGGAAGTCCTGGAAAGCGCGGGCGCCGAGACATTCTACCGCAAGGACGGCACCGAGTTCCTCGGCCTCGACGGCCAGTACCACCCGGTCCCGGCGGAGTAACTCAACTAGACACAAAAAACCCCTTCCCGTTGCCGGGGAGGGGTTTTTCTTTTGATCGCTTGATCAGATCTTCGACAGCGTCGCGCGGAGCTTGTCGATCATTTCGTCGACATGCTTTTCCTCGGCCACGAACGGCGGCGCGACGATACCGCTGTCGCCGGTGAACTTCACGTGCAGCCCGTTCCAGAACAGGTCCTTCTGAAGCTGTGTGCCGAGCGCGCCGGGCGCACCCTGCGGCTTGACCTCGACCGCACCCAGAAGGCCGTAGCTCCGGATGTCCTTGATGCATTCCAGGTCCTTGAGGCTGTGCAGCGCCTCGCCGAAGTAACCGGCAAGCTCGCCCGCACGCTCGAACAGGTTGTCGCGCTGGTAAAGGTCCTGCGCCACGTTGCCCGCCGCGCACGCCGCCGGATGGCCGGAGTACGTGTAGCCGTGGAAGAACTCGATGGCGCCTTCAGGCGATGCGTTGGTGATGGTCTCGTAGATCTCGTCCTTGACCGCGACCGCGCCCATCGGCTGTGCGCCGTTGGTCAGCGCCTTGGCCATGGTCATGATGTCCGGCGTGACACCGAAGGCATCGGCGGCGAAGGCATGGCCGAGACGGCCGAAGCCGGTAATGACTTCGTCGAACACCAGCAGAATGCCGTGCTGGTCGCAGATCTCGCGGATCCGCTCGAGGTAGCCCACCGGCGGCACGAGGCAGCCGGTCGAGCCCGCAATCGGTTCGACGAACACGGCGGCAATGGTGGAGCCGCCATAGGTCTCGCAATGGCGCGCCAGGTCCTCGGCCAGTTCGGCGCCGCGCGTCGGCTGGCCCGGGGTGAAGACGTTCTCTTCCATCCAGGTATGACGCATCGTGATGACGTTCGGCATCACGTTGGTGAAGGTTTCCCGATTCTTGACCATGCCGGCGAGGCTGACGCCGCCCATGTTGACACCGTGGTACGCGCGTTCGCGCGACACGAAGCGGGTCCGGTGGCCTTCTCCTTTTGCCCGGTGGTAGGCCATCGCGATCTTGAGCGCGGTGTCGATCGATTCCGACCCCGAGTTGACGAAGAACACGTGGTTGATCGGCTCCGGCGTGATGCGCGCGACCTTGGACGCCAGTTCGAACGAGCCCGGATGGCCCATCTGGAACGGCGGCGTGTAATCGTTGGTCAGCAGCTGGTCACGCACGGCGTCGGCGATTTCCGGACGGCCGTGGCCGAGCGGCACGCAGAACAGGCCCGACGACCCGTCGATGACGGTGCCGCCCTTGTGGTCGATGAAGTACATGCCCTCCGCCTTCACGACGAGACGGGGATTGGCCTTGAAGTCGCGGTTGCCGGTGAACGGCATCCAGTGCTGCTCGAGCGAGTTTGTCGTGAATTCCATCGGACCCTCCACAATTAACGGGCTGCGCCGCCAGGGCGCCCAGCCCATCCGAATTCTTGCATGATCACCGGCTTATACAGGCCCCAGCGGTCCCGGTCAGCCGAAATTCCAATACTGGGAGCGTAGACGTTTGACCTGGACCCACAATAGGGCCAGATTCCCGTATTGTGCCGGACCACAGGGGGTCCAATACCGATCCAACAGGGGGAATGCGGGCGTGCGCGACGCCATCTTTCATCTCAAGCGCAACAGGAACATCAGCCTGCAGGCGCAGATCCGGGAAACGCTGGTCGACGCGATCCTGGCCGGGCAGCTTCTCGGCGGTGAGCCGCTGCCGTCCAGCCGGCGCATGGCGGAAAACCTCGGCGTTTCGCGTAACACGGTCGTGCTGGCCTACCAGAACCTGGTCGACGACGGCTATCTGATCCCGCGCGAACGCAGCGGCTATTACGTGAACGAGGAAATGTGCGGCCAGGCTGTGCCGCCGCCGGCACCGCGCACGCATGTACCGGAAAAAGAGCCGGCCTGGGAAAAGCGCTTCCGCGTCCACCCCAGCCGGCAGGAAAACATCGAAAAGACCATCGACTGGCCGTCGTACCCGTACCCGTTCGTTTACGGCCAGGTCGATCAGCAGCTTTTCCCGCTGGCGGCGTGGCGGGAGTGCGCGCGCCAGGCACTGGGCCGCCGCGCCATGGACGCGTGGACCGGCGACCGCCTGATCCACGACGACCCGATGCTGATCGAACAGATCCGGACACACATCCTGCCCAGGCGCGGCATCAACGCGGCACCGGACGAGATCCTCGTCACGCTGGGCGCACAGAACGCGCTTTATATCCTGGCCAGTCTGCTGTTCACCGAGGGGACCACCGTCGGTGTCGAAGACCCGGGCTATCCGGATTTCTTCAATATCGCCCGGCTCAAGACCAGCCTCGTGAAACCCATTGCCGTCGATCAGGACGGCCTGCCCGCCGACGAACGCATCGACGGGTGCGCCTATCTATATGTGACGCCGAGCCATCAGTTCCCGACCACGGTGACGATGCCGCTGGCGCGCCGCGAGGAATTGCTGAGCCGTGCCGAGAAGAACGACACCATCCTGATCGAGGACGACTACGAGTTCGAGACCAACTACGTCGGCCGCCAGACCCCGGCGCTCAAATCGATGGATGACGCGGGCCGGGTGATCTACGTCGGTTCGCTCTCGAAGTCGCTGTTTCCGGGCCTGCGTCTCGGCTACATGGTCGCGTCGAAGCGCCTGATCGCCGAAGCCCGCGCACTACGCCGCCTGATGCTGCGCCACCCGCCGACGGTCAACCAGCGCCAGACGGCGCTGTTCCTCTCGCTCGGCCATCACGACGCCCTGATCCATCGCCTGCACCGGGAATTCCGCACGCGCTGGGAAGCCATGGACCATGCCCTGCAGCACTACCTGCCGGCGTCGGCCACCAAGCCCGGCTTCGGCGGCACCAGTTTCTGGGTGCGGGGACCGGAGAATCTGGACGCGCAGGAACTGGCCGAGCGCGCCAAGTCCGAAGGCGTGCTGATCGAACCGGGACGCGTGCATTTCCTGGGCACGGACCGCCCCCGGAATTACTTCCGCCTCGCCTTTTCGTCGCTGCCGTCGGAACGGATCGAGCCCGGCATCCGCATCCTCAGCGAGCTGATCTACGGCTTCGGCAGACTGTAATCCAGATACCGCAACTTGACCGCGAAACAACTTCGGTTCTCTAATACTCCCAATAAGGACCGCAAACGGTCTCAGTAATAGAACACGAGGCAATCGCCTCCGCTTGGGAGAAGACATTGATGACAACCAAAACCCGGATCGAGGTCCGTCCGATGACGGGCGCGCTGGGCGCCGAGATCTTCGGCGTCGACATCGGCAACATGGACGACGAGACCTTCGACGAAATCTACGCTGCATTCCTGGAACACCTGGTCATCTTTTTCCGCGACCAGGACATCACGCCGGAACAGCAGCTCGCATTCGCGCACCGCTTTGGGGAAATCCATACGCACCCCTACATGAAGGGTCTCGACGACTATCCGGAAATCCTCGAGATCGTGAAGGAACCGAAGGACACCTACACTTTCGGCAACGTCTGGCACACGGATCAGATGTTCACGCCGAAACCGGCCAAGGCGACGATCCTCTATGCCAAGGAAACACCGGCCGCCGGCGGCGACACGATGTTCGCCAACATGTACATGGCCTATGACTGCATGTCGGACCAGATGAAGTCGATGCTTTCGGGGGTGAAGACCTTCAACGCCGGCGCCAAGCGCAAGTACAACGACGAGCGGTCCCGCGCTGAACGTTACGCGGGCACCTCGGCGATGGCCGACAAGGTCCGCGATCCGGGCAACCTGATCACGGAATCCTCGCACCCCGTCATCCGCACGCATCCGGAAACCGGCAAGAAGGGTCTCTACATCGGCAGCCACACGCAGTCGCTCGATGGGTTCACCGACGAAGAATCGGCGCCGATGGTCGATTACCTGCAGGCCTATTCGACGAAGCCGGACTTCACATGCCGCTTCCGCTGGGCACCGGGGTCGATGGCGATCTGGGATAACCGCTGCACGCAGCACCTGGCACTAGCCGACTACAACGGGCACCGCCGCTGCATGCACCGAATCACGATCTGCGGCGACGAACCCTTCTGATAATCAAGGACTGAAGACATGAGCAAACGCATCGCCGTCATGGGCTGCGGCGCGCTGGGCGGGTACGTCGGCGGCTATCTGACACGCGAAGGCCTCGACATTACCATGATCGATCCGTGGCCCGATCACGTCGCCGCCATGCGCGACCCGGGCCTGAAACTCGAAGGCGTCACCGACGAGGAATGCTTCGACGTCAAATGCAACACGGTGCTGCAATCGGAATTGCCACCGCCGGGTGACATCGGCCCGTTCGACATCGTCATCATCGCCGTCAAATCCTATGACACAAAGGCGGCGGCGGAATTGATGAAGCCCTACCTGGCCGACGACGGTTTCGCGGTGTCGCTGCAGAATGGCATCAACGAACACCTGATCGCCGAGGTTCTGGGCGCGGACCGCACCGTCGGCTGCATCGCCAGCCAGATCTCGCTGTCGCTGCCGGGGCCCGGCCACATTCAGCGCAAGATCAAGAAAGGCGGCGACCAGCACACCGTGTTCCGCGTCGGCGAGATCGATGGCGCCGTGACGCCGCGCGTCCAGGACGTCGCCGACATGCTGTCCGTCATCGACAGCACGCGTGCCACCGACAACCTGATGGGCGAACGCTGGTCCAAGCTGGCGGCGAACGCCATGCGCAATCCCGTCTCTGCAGCGACACAGCAGGGCGCGAATACCAACGACAAGGACGAGCACATGCGCCGGATCACCATCGGCCTGGCGGCCGAGGCGATCCAGGTCGCCTGCGCCGAGGGTGCGAAACTGGTGAAGATCATGGGGCTGGAACCCGACGCGCTGCTGGGCGCGGCCAACGGCGACGCGGACGCAACCAAGGTCGTGCTCGACAAGTTCTATTCCGACATGGAACGCCGTAAGGACAGCCAGCGGCCCTCGATGGCGCAGGATGTTGAGAAAGGCCGACCGACCGAAATCGACCACATCAACGGCCTCGTCGCCGACCGCGGCGCGCTGCACGGGATCGCGACGCCCTTGAACAGCGGCATCCGGAGTGTCATCAAGGCGATCGAGGCGGGCACGGTCAAACCCGGACCCGAGACATTGCGCGATCTTTAAGGCTAAAGTTGTTCCATGCTGAGTGATCATCCGTTCGAGGTGCCCCACGCGCTGGTCGAAAAGGCCAAGGCATTGCCCGCCGTCGCGATGGCCGTCGCCGGCGCCGATCACCCGGTCGCACTGGAAAGCGCCAAACAGGCGACGGAGGCGGGCTTCATCGTCCCAACCCTGATCGGCGACAAGGGCGACATCGAACGCATCGCCCGCGATCTCGGCTGGGATATCTCGGGCATCCGCATCGTCCAGTCGAAGCCCGAGGACCATGCCGCCGACGCGGCCGTGCAGCTGGCGTCCGCGAACGAGGTGCAGGCCCTGATGAAGGGACAGTTGCACACCGACAGCATCATGCGCGCCGTCGTGTCACGGGATGCCGGCCTACGGACCGACCGCCGCATCAGCCACGTCTTTCACATGACCGCCCCCGGCTCCGACAAGGTGCTGATGATCACCGACGGCGCCGTCAACGTGTCGCCCGATGAAAAGACGCTGCTGCACATCGTGCAGAACTCGGTCGATCTCGCCCACGCGCTCGGCTACGAGCTGCCCAAGGTGGCGATGCTGTCAGGCTCCGAAAGCGTCATGGACAGCATGCCGTCGACCGTGCTGGCCAGAAAGATCGTCGAGCTCGCCAACACCGGCGAGGTGGAGGGCGCGCACGTCGACGGCCCGTTCGGGTTCGACAACGCGGTCTCGCCCGACGCCGCGAAACTGAAAGGTATCGGCGGCCCGGTCGCCGGTCAGGCCGACGTGCTGGTCGCGCCCAATATCGAAATGGGCAACGGCTTGTTCAAGATGCTGGTCTATTTCCGATCGGCGCTGGCCGCGGGCGTCGTGCTCGGCGCCAAGGTGCCGGTGGTCCTCACCAGCCGCGCCGACCCGCCGGAAGCGCGCTTCGCCGCCTGCGCCATCGCGCAGCTGAGGGCGAATTACGAGGGCTAGTGAAGGCTCGGCCCCACCTCATCATCGTCGGCGTCGTCTTCATCGGGTGCGTCCGGGCACGGTCCGGCCTGATGCGAGATCATGCGCCAGGTTCCGTTTTCGAGAATAAAGCCGTTCAAGGCGATCAACACGCCACCGCCCAACGTCTCGTAACACGTGACGAACGCGAACTCGTCGTAGGCGATGACGCGGGGCGAGTGCATCTTCATGTCCGAAACGCCGGGGTCCGACAGAATGTGGTCCCAGCTTCGCATGATCTCGGCCCGGTCGTGGATCGGCGTCGCGCCGGGATGAATGCAAACGACGGGGACTTCCCATGCCCACACCTCGTCCATCGCTTCGACGTCGCCGGACGCAAACGCCGCGTAGAACGCATCGTTGGCGAACAGGATCCGTTCTTCGTCGGCGTTCAGCGCGCCCATCACAGGTCACTCAGTTTCCGGCCGGGCGCGATGTCTTCGGGATCAATGCGGATCTCGATCAGCGCCATCTTGTCGGACGCAATCGCATCCTCGAGCGCGGGGCGGAAGCCCGCCGTCTCCGTCACCAGATAGCCCTTGCCGCCATAGGATTCACAGAGCGCCGGGAAATCCGGATTGATGATGTCGGTCGCCGACACGCGGTCCGGGAAGCGGCGTTCCTGGTGCATGCGGATGGTGCCGTACATCGCATTGTTGATGACGATGAACAGCACCTTGGCGCCGTACTGAAGCGCGGTGCCCAGTTCGTTGCAGTTCATCTGGAAGCAGCCGTCGCCGGCGAACGAGACAACGACCCGGTCCGGATGGCAGAGCTTCGCCGCGACACCCGCCGGCACGCCGTAGCCCATGGCGCCCGACGTCGGCGCCAGCTGCGTGCCCGGCTTTTTATAGCGGTAATAGCGGTGCACCCAGATCGCGTAGTTCCCGGCGCCGTTGGTGACGATGGCGTCATCGGGCAGCACATCGCGGATGGTGTCCATGACGGCGCCCATGTCGACGGCGCTTGTCAGCGGCGCGGGCGTGGTGAAGTCCATGTAATCGCCGTGCGCCGACTTGGCGTCGTCCGCCCATGCGCTGCTGTCGACCGGTTCCATTGACGCGCAGGCCTCGAGGAACTGCGTCACGTCGGCCTGGATCGGCAGCTCAGCGGCATAGACCCGGTTGAGTTCCTCGCCCGACGGATGCACGTGGATCAAAGGCTGGTCCGGGTGCAGCGGTTTCAGAAGCTCGTAGCCGCCGGTGGTCATCTCGCCCAGGCGCGGGCCGATGACAATCAGCGGATCGGCCGTTTTCACGCGGTCCACCAGTTTCGGATCGGCGCCGATGCCGACATGACCGGCGTAAAGCGGGTGCGTATTGTCGAAGCAATCCTGGCGGCGGAACGCGCAGCTGACCGGCAGGTCGTTGGCTTCGGCGAATTTGGTCAGTGCCGCCGTCGCCGCCGGCGTCCAGCCGCCGCCCCCAACCATCAGAAGCGGCCGCTTGCCCTTGGCCAGGCGCGCGCGAAATTTCTCGAGATCCGCGGCGGCCAGTCCCGGCCGGGCGATGGTCACGGGCCGGGTTTCCGGCGCATCGGCTTTTTCCGACAGCATGTCTTCCGGCAGCGCCAGCACGACGGGGCCGGGGCGTCCGGCCTGCGCGGTCTGGAACGCGCGCGACATGTATTCGGGCACGCGGGACGTTTCCTCGATCTCGGCAACCCATTTCGCCATCTGGCCGAACATGCGGCGGTAGTCGATTTCCTGGAACGCCTCGCGGTCGGCCTGATCGCGGGCCACCTGCCCGACCAGCACGATCATCGGCGTCGAATCCTGAAAGCCCGTATGCACGCCGATGGACGCATTGGTCGCCCCCGGCCCGCGCGTCACCATGACGACGCCCGGCTTGCCGGTCAGCTTGGCATAGGCCTCGGCCATGTTCGCGGCGCCGCCTTCCTGGCGGCAGACCGTCACCTGGATCTGGTTGGAGACGTCATAGAGCGCGTCGAGCACCGAGAGATAGCTCTCGCCCGGCACGCAGAACACCCTGTCGATGCCGTTGGCGACAAGCGCCTCGACCACCATTTGACCACCGGTCCGCATATTCTGAAATCCTTCCCAAGTTTTGTTTGCGCCATATTCGCGAAGCGCCGGGGCCTTTGCAATGCCCGGCGGCACCGAACCCGAAAAGTTGGCCCCGGTTTTGCTGATAAGGGGGTGTTACGGGAGAAACCAACGGTCAGCCCGGCATTATGCCCTCGTTTTAGGCATTTTCCGTACCGGACTGATCAAGGTGTATGCAGTGAAGTGGTGCGTCACGGGCTTGGGAGAGCCCTAGTGCCGCTTCGACAACTCGGAGGAAACACTATGTCGGGTATGAAATACCGGTGTGGCGGCGCGCTGCTTGCGCTCGCTATGATGCTTGTCGCTTTTCCCGCGTCCGCGCAGGAACTGAGCGGCGCCAACACGGCGTGGATACTCACGTCGACGGCGCTCGTACTGTTCATGACGCTGCCGGGTCTGGCGCTTTTCTACGGCGGCCTGGTTCAGGCCAAGAACGTGCTTTCGGTGCTGATGCACTGCTTCGCGATTGCCTGCATGGCGTCCGTCTTGTGGCTGTTCGGCGTTTACAGCCTTGCCTTCGACGAAGGCAACGCCATCGTCGGGGGCCTCGGCAAGGCGATGCTGTCGGGCGTCAGCTTCGACACGGTTTCGGACGATATCCCGGAAAGCGTGTTCTTCATGTTTCAGATGACGTTCGCGATCATCACGCCGGCGCTGATCGTCGGCGCCTATGTCGAGCGCATCAAGTTCTCGGCGGTGATGCTGATCAGCGCGCTCTGGCTGATCTTCGTCTATGCCCCGGTCTGCCATTGGGTTTGGGGCGGCGGCTGGCTTGCCGAAATGGGCGTCATGGACTTCGCGGGCGGCCTTGTCGTCCACGCCACCGCGGGCACGTCATCGCTGGTGATCGTCATGGTCCTCGGTGCGCGCGCCGGCTTCCCGACACAACTGCATCCACCGCACAGCCCGTCGATGACAATGATCGGTGCGTCCATGCTGTGGGTCGGCTGGTTCGGCTTCAATGCGGGCAGCGCGCTCGCCGCCGACGGCAGCGCCGGCATGGCGATGACGGTGACGCACATCTCGGCGGCGACGGCGTCGCTGGTCTGGGTCCTCATCGAATGGAAGAAATTCGGCAAGCCCAGCGTCGTCGGCATCGTCACCGGCATGGTTGCCGGCCTTGCGACGATCACGCCGGCGTCCGGTTTCGTCGGCCCCATCGGCGGTCTCTGCATCGGCCTTCTCGGCGGCTTTGTCTGCTACTGGGCGGTCGGTTTCGTCAAAGAAACGCTCGGCATCGATGACTCGCTCGACGTCTTCGCCGTGCACGGTGTCGGCGGCATCCTCGGCACACTCGCGGCGGCGGTGTTCGTCACCGACGGCCTCGGCGGCGCCGGTCTCGCCGACGGCATGACGGTCGGTTCGCAACTCGGCGTGCAGGCGACGGGCGTTATCGCGACGGTCGTCTGGTCGGCGGTCGCAACGGCGGTCATCGTGTTCGTGGTCAAGGCGATCTGCGGCCTGCGCGTCGAAGACGACGAGATGGAGATGGGTCTCGACCTTTCGTATCACGGCGAACGTGACTACAATCTCTAAACCCCGGACAGAGGAGAGAAGACGATGAAACTCATTATGGCCGTCATCAAACCGTTCAAGCTCGACGCTGTCCGTACGGCGCTGACTGAGCTTGGGGTCGAAGGCATGACCGTTTCCGAAGTCAAGGGCTTCGGCCGCCAGAAAGGTCAGACGGAAATTTACCGCGGGGCCGAATACAACGTCGAATTCGTTCCCAAGGTGCGGCTCGAGATCGTCTGCGATGACGAACGAGCCGAACGTGTCGTCGAGGCGATCAGCGGTGCCGCGCAAACCGGCAAGATCGGCGACGGCAAGATCTTCGTCATGGACGTCGGACAGGCGGTGCGTATCCGCACCGGCGAGACCGGCGACGACGCGCTTTAAATTCAACGCGCATCAAAAAACGGCGGTAGCACGCGCTACCGCCGTTTTTGTTTGTCTGGAAAGTCCCGCCCCTACACCATCGGCTCAACGCGGGCGGCGCAGTACTTGAACTCGGGGATCTTGCCGATCGGATCGAGCTGCGGATTGGTCAGTTCGTTGGCCGACGCTTCCACGTACGCGAACGGGATGAAGATCGAGCCCGGCGCGACGGCATTGTCGGCGCGGACCGCGATCTCGACCTCGCCTCGGCGTGTCGAGACCTTGACCATGTCGCCCGGCTCGATGCCGAACTTGGCGATATCCAGCGTGTTCATCTGCACCGTCGGCGACGGCTGCACCTGATCCAGCACGTAGGACCGCCGCGTCATGGCGCCGGTGTGCCAGTGTTCGAGCTGACGCCCCGTGATCAGGATGAACGGGAACTTCTTGTCGGGTTGCTCGTTCGGTGGCGTGACCTGTGCCGGCACGAACTTGGCAAGGCCGTCGTCAGTCGCGAAGCGGTCGGCAAAGACGATTTCCTCGCCCGGATGATCCGGCGCCGGGCACGGATACGTGATCGAGTTTTCCTTCTTCAGGCGTTCCCACGTGATGTTGTTGAGGGACGGCATCGCCTGTTTCATCTCGGCGAACACGTCGGCCGGATTCTTATAGGTCCACTTGAGGCCCATCTTCTTGGCGATCTGGATGGTAATCCACCAGTCGGGACGCGCCTCGCCCGGCGCATCCAGCGCCTTCCGGCCCAGCTGCACCTGACGGTTGGTGTTCGACACCGTGCCGTCCTTTTCAGGCCACGCCGTCGCCGGCAGCACCACGTCGGCGAACATCGCCGTTTCGGTGAGGAAGATGTCCTGCACCACCAGGTGTTCCAGCTTTGCGAGCGCGGCGCGCGCATGGTTGGCGTCCGGGTCCGACATCGCCGGGTTTTCACCCATGATGTACATACCGCGGATTTTATCGTCGTGGATCGCGTGCACGATCTCGACCACAGTCAGCCCCGGATTGGGATCAAGCTCGGTGCCCCACAGTTCCTCGAACCGGTGGCGCAGCTCGACGTTGCCGACCTTCATGTAGTCCGGGAACACCATCGGAATCAGGCCCGCGTCGGACGCACCCTGCACGTTGTTCTGGCCGCGCAGCGGATGCAGGCCGGTGCCCGGACGCCCGGTGTGACCGGTCATCAGCGCCAGCGAGATCAGACAGCGCGCGTTGTCGGTGCCGTGCGTGTGCTGCGACACGCCCATGCCCCAGAAGATGATCGAACGGCCGGCGGTTGCATACTTGCGCGCCACGGTGCGAAGCTCTTCCGCCTCGATACCGCAGACCGCTTCCATTTTCTCCGGCGAGAAGTCCTTGAGGTGCTTCTTGATGTTCTTGAAGCCCTCGGTGTGGCCCTGGATGTACTGCTTGTCGTACAGACCTTCCTCAACGATCACGTGCATGATCGCGTTCAGCATGGCAACGTCCGAGCCCGACTTGAACTGCAGCATGTGCGTCGCGTGACGTTTCAACGCCGTACCACGCGGGTCCATGACGATCAACTCGGCGCCGCGCTTCGCGGCCTGCTTGAAGTACGTTGCCGCAACCGGGTGATTTTCGATCGGGTTGGCACCGATGACGACGATCACGTCGGAATCCTTCACCGCCGTGAACGGTGCCGTCACCGCGCCCGACCCGATGCATTCCATCAGCGCGGCCACCGACGAGGCGTGGCACAGCCGCGTGCAGTGATCGACGTTGTTGGAGCCAAACCCGGTGCGCACCAATTTCTGGAACAGGTACGCTTCCTCGTTCGAGCATTTGGCAGACCCGAAACCGGCGAGGCCCTTGGGCCCGTGCTCGGCCTTGATATCCTTGAGGCCCTTGGCGGCGAGGTTCAACGCTTCTTCCCACGTCGCTTCGCGGAAGTGCGTCCACGGATTGCGCGGATCGATGTTGATGCCCTTGGGCTTGCCGGGCTTCCTGATCATCGGCTTGGTGATGCGTTCCGGGCTGGTCACGTAATCGAAACCGAAGCGGCCCTTCACGCACAAGCGGTTCTCATTGGCCTTGCCGCCGGCGCCGTCGACCCACGCGATCTCGTCGCGGCCGGTCTTCTTGTTCTTCTTGACGTTGTAGGTGATCTGGCAGCCGACACCGCAGTACGGGCACACGGACTGCACCTGCTTGTCGGCAACGCGCGCGCCCTTACCCTTGTCGTCGATGATGGTCTTCGGCATCAGCGCACCGGTCGGGCACGCCTGCACGCATTCGCCGCAGGCAACGCAGGTCGACTGGCCCATCGGGTCATCGAAGTCGAACACAATCTTGGCGTCGTGGCCACGCGACGCCATGCCGATGACGTCGTTGACCTGCACTTCGCGACACGCACGAACGCACAGGTTGCAGTGGATGCAGGCGTCAAGGTTGACCGCCATCGCCGAGTGCGAGACGTCCGCCTTGGGCCGATTGCCCTTGGGGAAGCGCGACGTTTTCACGTTCATCGCCTTGGTCCATTTCAGGAAGTCAGACTCCGTATCGTGCGCTTCCTTGGTTTTCGGCTGATCGGCCATCAGAAGCTCGATCACCATGCGGCGCGATGTCTTGGCGCGTTCCGACTGGGTGATGACCTTCATGCCTTCCGCCGGCGTCCGCACGCATGACGCGGCGAGCACGCGCTCGCCCTCGATCTCGACCATGCAGGCGCGGCAGTTGCCGTCGGCGCGGTAGCCGGGCGCATCCTTCCAACACAGGTGCGGGATCGTCGTGCCCTGACGCTTCGCCACCTGCCAGATGGTTTCGTTGGGTTCGGCGGTGACTTTTTTGCCGTCGAGGGTGAAGGTGATCTTGTCAGCCATCAGCTCACTTCCTTCTTGAAGTATTTCATCACGGACTTGATCGGGTTGGGCGCTGCCTGCCCCAGACCGCAAATCGATGCGTCCGCCATCGCCGTCGACAGTTCGCCGAGCAGCTTGGTGTTCCACTTTTTCTCGCCCATCAGCTTGACCGCCTTCTCGCAGCCGACGCGGCACGGCGTACACTGGCCGCAGCTTTCGTCCTCGAAGAACTTGAGCAGGTTCACCGACACGTCACGCATGTGATCCTTGTCGGAAAGGATCACCACCGCGTGCGAGCCGACGAAGTGCCCATGCTTCTCAAGCTGACCGAAATCGAGCGGCAGATTGCCCATCTTGGCCGGCATGATGCCGCCCGACGGACCGCCCGGCAGGAAGCCCTTGAAGGTGTGCCCGTCGAGCATACCGCCGCAGGCTTCTATCAGTTCTTCGGCCGTCGCGCCCGCCGCCGTCAGCACGACGCCCGGTTTATTGACCCGGCCGGAGACGGAATAGGAGCGGTTGCCCTTGTGGCCTTCGCGGCCCTGCGCGATGAACCAGTCCGCGCCCTTGGCGAGGATTTCCGGCATCCAGAAAACGGTTTCCACGTTGTGCACCAGCGTCGGCCGGTCGAACAGACCGACCTGCGCGACATAGGGCGGACGGTGGCGCGGCAGGCCGCGCTTGCCCTCGATGCTTTCGATCATCGCGCTTTCTTCGCCGCAGATATAAGCGCCCGCGCCACGGCGCAGGTGCACGTATCCGGGCTCGATGATCTTTTTCTTCTCAAGCACCGAGATCTCTTTCAACAGCACGTCGCGGATCGCCGGGTACTCGTCGCGCAGATAGATATAGACGGCCTTCGCGTCGACACCCCAGGCGCCAATCAGCATGCCTTCGAGGAACTGGTGCGGCTTGGTTTCGAGATACAGCTTGTCCTTGAACGTGCCCGGTTCGCCCTCGTCCCCGTTGATGCACATGTAGCGCGGCCCCTCGGCGGCACGGACGAACTTCCACTTCTGGCCGGATGGGAACCCGGCGCCGCCGAGACCGCGAAGTCCGGCTTCGAGCAGCGTTTCGACCACCTGTTCCGGCGTCTGCTTGCCCTTGCGGAGATCCTTCAGAACCTTGTAGCCGCCGCCCTTCACGTAGGCGTCGAAGCTCTGATACTTCTCGCGCTTCGCCTTGATATCGCGATCCTTCGCCGCCTTCAGCAGCGACGCGACCGAGACGTTGCCCGTGTAGTTCTTGCCGATGGCCGCCGCAGGCGCCTTGTCGCAAAGCCCCATACAGGGCGCGTGTACGACGCGGACGTACTTGGGCGCCTTGTCGCCGAGCGATTTGATGATGTCCTTGGCGCCGGCCATTTCGCAGCTAAGCGAATCGCAGACCCGGATCGTAACTTCCGGCGGCGCATCCTCGCCTTCGCGCACCACGTCGAAGTGGTGATAGAAGGTGGCGACCTCATAGACCTCGGCCATCGCGAGCTTCATTTCCTCGGCCAGCGCGGCAAGGTGCGCGGCCGAAAGATGCCCATACTTGTCCTGGATCAGGTGCAGGTGCTCGATCAGCAGATCGCGCGCGAGCGACTTGCCCTTGAGGAGTTTCTGAACGTCCTTGCGGGCGTCGGGCTGAACCTGACGTCCCTTGGGGAAGGCACGCGCCTTCTTGCGGTTGCCGCTACCGGGACGCTTCGGTTTCGTTTTTCTCTTCGCGAAAGTTTCCATGCTGCCGATTAACCTACTTCACCAATGGCAAAAGTTTTTTGAACGAGTCCGTACCGGCTTTTCCCAGCCATTCGAACACAACCATTTCCGTTGTTACAATACCCGCGCCGCAGGCGCCGAGCCTGTCGAGACATGCCTGCTCGCTTTCCAGCGTGCGCGATGACGTGGCATCCGTGACGACGAACACCTCGTACCCTTCGTCCATAAGATTGGCCGCCGTCTGCATAACACAGATGTGCGCCTCCATCCCGGCGATCACCGCCTGCTTGCGGCCGAGTGCGCGGAAGGTCTCCGCGAAGTGCGTATCCTCCATGCACGAGAAATGCATCTTCTCCAGCACCGGCAGGCCGTCCGCGACCTTGGCAATTTCCTGCACCGTATGACCAAGCCCCTTGGGATACTGCTCGGTCAGCAGCACCGGGACCTCCAGTTCGCGGGCAACGGAAATCAACAGCTTGGCGTTCTTGATGGTGCGCGCGGGGGCCTGCATCGCCGGCACCAGCCGTTCCTGCATATCGATTACGATCAGGCATGAATCGCTCGGTCTGATCAGCATCGGCGCCGCCCATCGATATTTCCCCTGTCGCCATTCTGGTCGATGGCATGCCACAGACCATATGGCGTGCCCGGCCCGGCGGTCAAACCTGTATCCATCACCGCCCCGGTTCTCGACATTATGCAGCCGCCAGCGAGCCGACCATCGCTTGGGCGACATCGTCTACGTTCTCGACGACGTGTACGCCTGCCGATTTGAGTACCGCGTTCTTGCTGGCCGCGTTGCCGCTGCCGAACACCGACAGCGTCCCGGCGTGGCCCATGCGCCGTTGCGGCGGCGCATGACGTCCGACAACCAACGCCGTGACCGGTTTCGCGAGCCTGTTTTCCTTGATGAAGGCCGCCGCCTGTTCTTCCTCGTTGCCCCCGATCTCGCCGATCAACACGACACCTTTAGTGTCCGGGTCATTCATGAAAAGTTCGAGACAACGCACGAAGCCGATTCCGTGGACCGGATCGCCGCCGATCCCGACCGTTGTCGACTGGCCGAGACCGAGCGCCGTCAGGTTGGCGACCACTTCGCTGGTCAGCGACGCGGAGCGCGACGCGATACCGATCGTGCCGGGCATTGCATCCGCCGTCGACATGACGCCGATCTTGCAGGCCCCGGGCGTCAATACGCCCTGTGAGTTGGGGCCTACAAGTTCGCTCTGGGAGTTCTTTAGCGCGTCCTTGACGCGGATCATGTCGAGGACGGGAATGCGTTCCGTCACGCAGACGATCAGCGGCATACCGGCCTCGATCGCCTCGATCATCGCGGCCGCCGCATTGTGCGCAGGGACCATGACCATCGTGGCATTCGCGCCGGTTTCGGTCATTGCGTCGCGGACCGTATTGAAGATGGGCCGTCCGATATGTTTCTTACCGCCCTTACCCGGCCGCACCCCGCCGACGACGTTGGTGCCGTAAGTCATGGCCTGGTCCGTATAGAACGTACCGGACCGTCCGGTCATGCCCTGGACGATCAGTTTGGTTTCCGAATTGCAGAGAATGCTCATGTTCAAGCCCTCCTTCAGGCCGCGCACGCAATGGCGGCGGCAATCGCTTCGCCCATGGTGTCGCAGCGTTCGTGCGGCACGTTGCGATCAACCAGCATCTGCCGCGCGTAATCGGCATTGTGCCCGGCGAGCCGCGTGACGACCGGCACCTTACGGTCCGACCAGGCGAGCGCCAGTGCCAGTGCTTCCGCGATGGTGTCGCACGGTGTCATGCCGCCGCCATGGATGTTGACGAGAATCGACTTCACGTCCGGGTCCTTCAGAAGAATGCCGATACCGCGCGCCACCTGAAGGCTGGTCGCCGTGGTGCGGATGTCCATGAAGTTGGCGGCCTTGCCGCCGGCATCCGAAATGCCATCCTGCGTCGCCAGTGCCAGTCCTGCACCGTTGACGACAACGCCAATGTTGCCATCGAGACGCACAAGATTGATCTCGTCTTTCTGCGCCTGCAGTTCGATTTCGTCGCCGCCCTGGCTCGACGCCAACCCGGCGAACTCCGGATGACGGAAAAGTGCGTTGTTGTCGATACTGACCTTCGCATCGACGGCGGAAAACGTTCCTTCGCGCGTCAGTGTCAGCGGATTGATTTCAATCAGTGTCGCGTCGATTCGCAGGAACACTTTAATGAGAGCAGCGATGATACTGCGCGCCTGATCGGCCTTGTCGCCGGTGATTCCGAGTTTGGTGAGAAATTCGGTGCATGCTGCATCCGCGAACGTCCCGTCCAGATTGACCGGCAGGGTTTTGACGATTCCCGGTTCTTTTGCGACCCGATCCTCGAAATCGACACCCCCGCTCGCGGAACCAAGCACCACGATCTGCGCGAGCGCCTGATCCACGAGCACCGCGAGGAAAAAATCCCTCTCCGATTCGACGGCGGTTTCGACATAGACGCGCACCACTTCCTCGCCGTCGGCGCCGGTCTGAGCCGTGACAAGCCGTTGTCCGAGCAGGCGTTTCGCGATCTGCGCCACCATGCTCGGTGCCGGCGCCAGCTCCACGCCGCCGGCAAGACCACGGCCGCCGGCAAGGATCTGCGCCTTGACCGCGAACTTGTGGCCCGGCAGCGCCTTCGCCGCGTCTTCGGCCTCGCCCGGCGACGTCGCGATCCGGCCTTCGGGCACGGGCACGCCGTACTGCGCCAAAATTTCCTTGGCTTCGTATTCGTAGAGATTCATGGCCGACCTCCCGATTTAGCTGGGGATAACTCCCGCACTTGGTTGTTTTCGCGCTTTTTTTGCTTGCAACGGCGCGCGTTTTTGTCTTTCAATCTGGTATACCATATACCAGTTCAGTTTTTTGGGCAATTCAAAAAACTGCAGAAATCCAAGGGTTACGGAGGACGTTTTGGGTGCACCGCAGCAAAAAATTGTGCAGATTCCGTTGTTGCGGGAGTCAAATAAGTGGCATAAGGTATACCAAGAACAAACGTACTGGCCGAATGCACGGGTCCATGGTCTAAATGATCCGGACACATCATTAACGGCTAGTATTGAGGAGGGGGCGATGGCGCGGAGCTTGAAGCTCAAAGCAGTCGGCACGAATTTCAGTCTCAAAGATCACATCTATGAGGTGCTGAAGGACGCCATCACCGGCATGAATATCTATGATGCCGATGCCGACCTGAAACTCGAAGAACGCAAGATGGCCGAGCAGCTCGGCATTTCCCGCACCCCGATCCGCGAAGCCCTCGCCCGCCTCGAGCAGGAAGGCTTCGTCGACATTCAGCCGCGCAAGGGCATTTTCATCAAACGCAAATCGCTCGAGGAAGTGCTGGAGATGATCACCGTCTGGGCCGCGCTGGAAAGCATGGCGGCGAGACTGTCGACCGAGCACGCGAGCGACGACGAGATTTCCTCGCTGCGCCGTATGGTGGCCGATTACACCAAGAACGAAGCGCGCGAGCATATGGACGAATACTCGGAGGCGAACATCCGCTTCCACCGCCGCATCCTCGAGCTTTCCAAGTGCTCGATGCTGCATTCCATTGCCGACGGCCTGTTCCTGCACATGCGGGCGATTCGGGCCCGGGCGATGGCGGAAGCGGACCGGGTCAGCCTGTCCGTCGACGATCACATGCACATTATTGACGCACTGGAAAAACGGGACGGTAACCTCGCCAGCAAACTGGTGCGCGAACACACGATGCGCCTGCACGCGCATATCCGCAAAAACTGGCACGAATTCACGGATCTGGCCGCGGACGGCGGCGAACAAGGAACGCCCCCATCCAAGTCCAAACGCAAATCAACGGGCTGAAAACGGCCCGCGACCACGGAGGAAACGACATGTCGTCGACCGCGACGGAAATCCAGCAGGAAGATGCCCCGCTTACGGACGGGTTTCATCTTGTTATCGATGCGCTCAAGCTGAACGGCATCACCAACATTTATAATGTCCCGGGTATTCCGATCACGGACCTTGGCCGTTTCATGCAGGCCGAAGGCATGCGCGTCCTGTCGTTCCGCCACGAACAGCACGCGGGCTATGCCGCCGCCATCGCAGGCTACCTGACGAAGAAGCCGGGCGTCTGCATGACGGTGTCGGCGCCGGGTTTCCTCAACGGCCTTACCGCCCTCGCCCATGCGACGACGAACTGCTATCCGATGATCCTGATTTCCGGCTCGTCGGAGCGCGAGATCGTCGACCTGATGCAGGGCGACTACGAGGAAATGGACCAGCTCGCCATCGCCAAGCCGCATTGCAAGGCGGCCTACCGTGTCCTGCATGCCGAAGACATCGGCATCGCTGTAGCGCGCGCGATCCGCTCCGCCGTTTCGGGCCGTCCGGGCGGTGTATATCTCGATCTGCCGGCCCAGCTTCTGGGTCAGGTCATGGATGCAGCGGCCGGCGAAAAATCGCTGGTCAAGGTCATCGACCCTGCACCTGCGCAGCTCCCTGCACCCGAGGCTGTGACGCGTGCGCTCGACGTTCTCAAGGACGCCAAGCGCCCGTTGATCATCCTCGGGAAGGGCGCGGCATACGCACAGGAAGATGACGACGTCCGCGCGCTGGTCGAAACCAGCGGCATTCCCTACATCGCCATGAGCATGGCGAAAGGCCTTTTGCCGGACGATCACGATCTTTACGCCGGCGCGGCGCGCTCCCTGGTTCTCAAGGAATCGGACACGGTTCTGATGATCGGCGCGCGCCTCAACTGGCTGCTCAGCCATGGCAAGGGCAAGCAATGGGGCGATGCACCGAAGAAGTTCGTGCAGATCGATATCGAGCCCAAGGAAATGGACAGCAACGTCGAAATCGCGGCGCCGCTGGTCGGCGATATTGGCTCCTGCGTGCGCGCGCTGCTCGACGGCATGGGCAAGGACTGGAAGAAGCCGTCGGCCGAGTGGACCGACGCGGTCAAGGCCAAGCGCGACAGCAACGTCGAAAAGATGGCGCCGCGCCTGCAGAACAACAACGTGCCGATGGACTTCCACGGCGCGCTCGGCGCACTGAAGCGCATCATGGCCGAACGGCCGGACACGGTGCTCGTCAACGAAGGCGCCAACACGCTCGACTTCGCACGTTCCATCATCGACATCTACAAACCGCGCAAGCGTCTCGATGTCGGCACATGGGGCGTCATGGGGATCGGCATGGGCCAGGCCATCGCGGCCGCTGTCGAAACCGGCGAACGCGTGCTCTGCGTCGAAGGCGACAGCGCGTTCGGCTTCTCCGGCATGGAGATCGAGACCATCTGCCGCTACAACCTGCCGATCTGTGTCGTCGTCTTCAACAACGGCGGGATCTACCGCGGCACCGACGTCAACCCGACGGGCGGTGAGGATGTTGCGACCACGGTTTTCGTCAAGGACGCGCGCTATGACAAGATGATGGAAGCGTTCGGCGGCGTCGGTGTTTACGCGACATCGCCCGACGAACTCAGCCAGGCCGTCAACGAAGCGCTCGATTCCGGCAAGCCGACACTGGTCAACGCCGTGATCGACGAGAAAGCCGGCACCGAAAGCGGCCGTATCGGCAACCTCAATCCGCAAAGTGTCGTTTCCAAGAAATAACAACAGTGCGCGTCAGCAAACTCTCTGAATAGGAGCACCCGATGAAAGCTCTCGAAGGCATCAAAATTCTGGATTTCACGCACGTCCAGTCCGGCCCCACCTGTACCCAGCTCCTGGCATGGTTCGGTGCCGACGTGATCAAGGTCGAACGCCCCGGCGTGGGCGATGCGACGCGCAAGCAGCTGGTCGACGTGCCGGGTGCGGACTCGCTCTATTTCACCATGCTCAACCACAACAAGCGTTCGATCGAGCTCAACTCGAAGAACGAGACGGGCAAGGAAGTGCTGGAACGCCTGATCAAGACCTGTGACGTACTGGTCGAGAACTTCGCACCGGGTGCGCTGGACCGCATGGGTTTTTCGTGGGAACGGGTGCATGAACTCAACCCGCGCATGATCATGGCTTCGGTCAAGGGCTTCGGTCCCGGCAAGTACGAGGACTGCAAGGTTTATGAAAACGTCGCGCAGTGCGCCGGTGGTTCGGCCTCGACGACCGGTTTCCTCGACGGTGTGCCGACGGTGACCGGCGCACAGATCGGCGACTCGGGCACCGGCCTGCACCTCGCGCTGGGTATCTGCGCCGCGCTTTTGCAGCGTGAAAAGACCGGCAAAGGTCAGAAGGTCCTGGCCGCCATGCAGGACGGCGTCATCAACCTCTGCCGCGTCAAGCTGCGCGACCAGCAGCGCCTCAAGGCCGGCCCGCTCAAGGAATACTCGCAGTTCGGCGAAGGCATTCCATTCGGCGATGCGACCCCGCGCGCGGGCAACGACTCGGGTGGCGGGCAGCCGGGCCGCATCCTCAAGTGTAAGGGCTGGGAAACCGATCCCAACGCCTACACGTACTTCATCACCCAGGCCGCCGTCTGGGAACAGATCTGCGACGTCATTGGCAAGCCGGACTGGAAAACCAAGGAAGGTTATGCCACGCCGCCGGAACGCCTCGACAAGCTGAACGAGATTTTCGAGCGCATCGAACAATGGACGATGACCAAGACCAAGTTCGAAGTCATGGACATCTGCAACCCGCTCAACATCCCGGTCGGCCCGATCCTTTCGATGAAAGAGATCGCGGAAGACGAGGGCCTGCGCGAAACCGGCACGATCGTCGAAGTCGATCATCCGGAGCGCGGTGCGTACCTGTCGGTCGGCTGCCCGATCAAGCTTTCGGACAGCCCGGTCGATGTCGTCCGTTCCCCGCTTCTGGGCGAGCACACCGAGGAAATTCTCCGCGACGTGCTCGGTTATGACGGCGACGACCTGGAGCGGGTGAAATCGTCCGGTGCGGTCGGCGAAGTGAAGGCCGCGGCTGAATAGGCACGGCGCCCGAATAACAACGACGCCCGGCAAACCGGGCGCGCCAACGAAATGATTTTGAGTTTGGGGGGCCGTTCCGGCGGCACCCGAACAGGAGAGGAAACATGCGCGTTATCGTCATGGGTCAGCAGGCGTTCGGTAAAGATGCCCTGGCCAAGATTCTGGAAGCCGGTGTCGACGAGGTCGTGGCCGTATACTGCGAGCCTGACAAGGACGGCAAGCCGGTCGATCCGATCAAGGAATTCGCCCTGGAACAGGGCCTGCCCGTCTATCAGCCGGCGCACTTCAAAGATCAGGAATCTCTCGACGAGCTGGCCGCGCTGAACGCCGACCTGATGGTCATGGCGTTCGTCAACGTGTTCGTGCCCGAAGCGGCGCGTGACACCCCGAAGCACGGTTCGATCTGCTTCCATCCTTCGCTTCTGCCGCTGCACCGCGGCCCGTCCGCGGTCAACTGGCCGATTATCATGGGCAGCACCAAGTCCGGTTATTCGTGGTTCTACCCGACGGACGGCCTCGACGAAGGCGACGTCCTGATGATGTGGGAATGCCCGATCGAACCGGACGACACGGTGATCGATCTGTACTTCAAGAAGATCTATCCATCGGCTATCGATTCGGTTCTCGAGGTCTGCGACCTGTTCCGTTCGGGAAATCCGCCGCGCATCGTTCAGGACGAGGCCGACGCCACCTACGAGCGCCGCTGCACGGCGAAGCATGCCCGCATCGATTGGAACAAGCCGGTCAAGCAGGTTTACGACCTGATCCGGGGTACCAACCCGTCGCCCGGCGCGTGGACGACCGTCGGCGGCGCCGAAGTCGGCGTCTTCGACTGCCAGCGGGTCGAGGGTGACGGCATCAGCAGCCGCGTCGTCGACGTGTCAGAAGACGGCGTGACCGTGCAATCCATCGGTGGGCGCATTCTGATAAAGCGTGTACGCCCCGCTGGTGGCGGCAAGGTGTCCGCCGCCGAATGGGCCAGCGACGCCGGCATCGAAGTCGGCACAAACCTGGGCGACTGAACGGTCGCCGGCACAGACAACTGATTGAATTGGGATGCTTTAACAATGGCTAAAACCGACATCGAAATCGCCCGCGAAGCTACGCCGCAGCACATCAACGACATCGGCGCCAAGCTCGGCATCGCCGCCGAGCACCTGCTCCCCTATGGTCACGACAAGGCCAAGGTGTCCGCGGATTTCATCAAGAGCCTCGAAGGCAAGGACGACGGCAAACTGATCCTCGTCACGGCGATCAACCCGACGCCCGCCGGCGAAGGCAAGACGACGACGACCGTCGGTCTCGGCGACGGCCTCAACCGTATCGGCAAGAAGGCGACGATCTGCATCCGCGAAGCGTCGCTCGGCCCGAATTTCGGCATGAAGGGCGGGGCCGCCGGTGGCGGTTACGCGCAGGTCATCCCGATGGAGGACATGAACCTTCACTTCACCGGTGACTTCCACGCCATCACGTCGGCGCACAACCTGCTGTCGGCGATGATCGACAACCACATTTACTGGGGCAACGAGCAGGAAATCGATATCCGCCGCATCGCCTGGAAGCGCGTGCTCGACATGAACGACCGTGCGCTGCGTGAAATCGTTTGCTCGCTGGGTGGTGTCGCCAACGGCTTCCCGCGCGAAGCCGGCTTCGACATCACGGTGGCATCCGAAGTGATGGCCATCCTGTGTCTCGCATCCGATCTGGCCGATCTGGAGAAACGCCTCGGCGACATGATCGTTGCCTATCGCCGCGACCGTACGCCGGTGTACTGCCGCGACATCAAGGCCGAAGGTTCGATGGCCGTCCTCCTCAAGGACGCGATGCAGCCCAACCTCGTGCAGACGCTGGAAAACAACCCGGCCTTCGTACACGGTGGCCCGTTCGCCAACATCGCGCACGGCTGCAACTCCGTCGTCGCCACCAAGACGGCGCTCAAGCTCGCCGACTACGTGGTCACTGAAGCCGGTTTCGGCGCCGACCTGGGCGCAGAGAAATTCTTTGACATCAAATGCCGCAAGGCGGGCCTGAGCCCCAGCGCCGTCGTCATCGTAGCGACGATCCGCGCACTCAAGTCAAACGGCGGCGTCGCCAAGGATGAGCTAAACAACGAGAACGTCGACGCGCTCAAGAAAGGGTGCCCGAACCTGGGCCGCCATCTGGAGAACCTGAAAAAGTTCGGCGTCCCGGTGGTCGTTGCGATCAACAACTTCCACACCGATACCGACGCCGAAGTCGCCGCGGTCAAGGAATACGTCGCCTCGCAGGGCGCGGAAGCGATCCTCTGCGAACATTGGGCGAAAGGGTCCGAAGGCACCGAGGCACTGGCCAACAAGGTCGTCGAACTCGTCGACGGCGGTTCCGCCAACTTCAAGCCGATTTATCCGGACGACATGCCGCTGTTCGAAAAGATCAAGACGATCGCCACGGAAATCTACCGGGCCGACGAAGTGCTTGCCGACACCAAGATTCGCAACCAGCTCAAGGAATGGGAAGAACAGGGTTACGGCAACCTGCCCGTCTGCATGGCGAAAACGCAGTACTCGTTCTCGACCGATCCGGGCCTCAAGGGGGCGCCGACCGGTCACTCGGTTCCGGTTCGCGAAGTCCGCATTTCCGCCGGCGCCGGCTTTATTGTCGTCGTCACCGGCGAAATCATGACCATGCCGGGTCTGCCGCGCAAACCGGCGTCTGAATCCATCAGGCTCAATGCTGAAGGCCTGGTGGAGGGCCTTTTCTGAGGAGGATATAATGGCGTTCCGCACGATACTCGTTCCGATTCGCGGTGACGGCCGTGGTGAGTCCGTGCTGGATCACGCGTGCGCGTTGGGCCGTCATTTCAACGCGCACATCCGCGCCGTGCACTGCAGACCCCGGCCTCAGGACCTGATGCCGTTCGGGGTTGCAGTGCCGACGCTGGTCAAGGACCAGATCAATGCCTCGGCGAAGGACATCGCCGACGACGAAGTCGAGCGCCTCAAGGGCCTGTTCGATGAATACGTCGCCAAGCATGGCATCAAGGTTTGCGATACCCGGCCGCCCCTTCACGACGAGTTGACGATTTCGTGGAGCGTCGCCGACGGCCGTCAGGCCGACGTGATCGGCGTGCAGGGCCGGCTTGCCAGCGTCGTCGCGGTGGCGCAGCCGGATCATGACAGCAATCTTGGCCAGAACACGCTGGAAGCTGCGTTATTCAATACCGGTCGGCCCGTTCTTATGTGCCCGAAAACGCCGGTTACCAGTCTCGACAACAATGTCGCGATTGCCTGGAACGGTTCCGCGGAATCCAGTCGCGCCGTCGCCGCCTGCGGGTCTATCATCGCGGAAGCGAAGAAGGTGACGGTGCTTGCGGCCGAAGACGCAGAAAACCTGGAACTGAGTGCCGAAGATCTGATCGTGCACCTGAAGGATCACGAGATCGACGCGACGGCGACAGTCGTGACGTCGAAAGGCTCGTCAATCGGCGAAAGCGTTCTGAAAGCCGCCAAAGACAGCGGCGCCGATCTTCTCATCATGGGGGCCTATGGCCGCAGCCGCGGCCGGTCACTGGTGATGGGCGGCGTCACCCAATGGATTATCGACCATACGGATTTGCCGGTACTTTTGGTTCATTAACTTCGAGAAATTGCTGAAGAAGGCCGCTATTTGAATTGATTAGAGTTAGTTAAACAATTTAACATTGGTATACCTAACACCAAGATTAGGTCCCTCAAGGGCAAAACCGCCGCCAAGAAGCGGTCCGAAAAACAGACATCCAACTTTGACCGTGTTGCCGGTTTGAGCGTCTTTTTGGATCGGCAGCGAATTGTAACTTGGGAGGTTATAATGGCTATCTCTAGACGTCATATCCTTGGTATGGCCGGTGCGCTCAGCATCGGTACTATGGTTGCCGGCATGCCCGGCACGGCTGCCGCGTGGGAGCCGACGAAACCGATCGACTTCATTATCATGGCCGGTAAGGGCGGTGGTGCCGATAAGATGGCGCGCCTGATGCAGGCTATCGTTGAGCAGGAAAAAATGGCTTCCAAGCCGTTGGTTCCGGTCAACAAGTCCGGTGGTTCCGGGGCGGAAGCCCTGATTGCGGCGAAAGGCGCAAACGATCCGGATCACACCATCATGGTGACCTTGAACTCGTTCTTCACGACGCCCCTGCGCCAGCCGAAGCTGGGCATCGACATCATGACATTCGCGCCGGTCGGCCGGATGGCTGAAGACACGTTCCTGCTTTGGGTCCACAAAGACTCCGGCATCAAGACGTTCGAGGAATTCCTCGCCAAAGTGAAGGCCGAGGGCAACAAATGGGTGATGGGCGGTACCGGTAAGGCGCAGGAAGACGAACTGCTGACCGAATACCTGAACATCAACTACGGCCTCAAGATCAAGTACGTGCCGTACAAGGGCGGCGGCACCGTCGCCAAGCAGTTGGCCGGCAAGCACATCAACTCCAGCGTCAACAACCCGTCCGAAGCCCTCGGCTTCTACGAGTCGGGCGACGTCGTACCGCTGGTGTCGTTCACGGCAGAACGTCTGCCGTTGTTCCCGGACGTCCCGACCCTCAAGGAAAAGGGCCAGGACTTCGCTTACGGCATGCAGCGTGCGGTCGTCGGTGCACCGGGCATGAGCGACGACGCCCTCAAGTACTATCAGGATCTTTTCGCCAAGGTGTATGCCTCGGAGAAATGGCAGAAGTACCGGAAGGACAAGTCGCTGTTCGGTGACGAGCTCAAGGGCGAGCCGCTGAAGGCCTACTGGGACGCACAACGCGAGCGTCACCGGAAGATGCTGACGGACATGGGCGCGATCAAGTAAGCGTCTGAATCCAAAAGCGAAAACATTGGTATTGCATCAAGAGATCGGGAGCAGGCGTTCATTATGAGACGTGCAGAAATCATCACGGCCGGGTTAATGGCACTACTCTCGATCTACTTGATGTACAAAAGTACCGAGCTCGACATCGGTTATGTTAGGGGTGAAGGCCCGGGCGGCGGGTTCTGGCCGTTCTGGCTGGCAGCCGGCATGCTGATATCGTGTGTCTGGATTGCGATCAACTGGGTGCTTAGAAAATCCCCGCCCTCGCAGTCCGACGAAGAATATCTGGACAGTTACGGCCTTCGCATGCTGCTGCTCGTCGGCGGCGGCGTCACCGGCTTCATCGCGCTCTGCCATATTCTTGGCTTCTACGGCGCCATCCTCGTATTCCTGATTTATTACATCCGCTTCCTCGGCCGCCACACGTGGCCGGCGACGCTGGCAATCGCAATCGGCACACCGATCGTGACATTCCTGTTTTTCGATATCGCGATGCGGATCGTGTTGCCCAAGGGCTATCTCGAACCGCTGTTTCTACCGCTGTACGACTTCTTCTTTTAATCCGTTACCCGAGCGACATCTGGCAACGACGTAAGGACAGAGCGACAAAACCATGGAAGTACTTGGCCTACTGATGGACGGCGTGTTCATCGCCCTGGACCCCCTTAATATTCTCCTCATGCTCGTCGGAGTCGCACTCGGCCTGTTCATTGGTGCGATGCCCGGACTGGGCTCGGTTAACGGGGTTGCCATTCTCCTGCCGGCGACCTTCCTGGTTCCGCCGGCATCGGCGATGATCTTCCTCGCCGCGATCTACTACGGCGCCATGTACGGCGGCGCGATTTCGTCGATTACACTCGGGATACCCGGAGCGTCGACGGCCGTCGCAACGACATTCGACGGGCGCCCGCTGGCCCTCAAGGGGCGCGCCGATCTGGCGCTGGTCACCGCCGCGATCGCGTCCTTCGTCGGCGGTTCCGTTGCCAACATCCTTTTCACTCTCTTTGCGCCGCCGCTGGCCTCCGTCGCCCTCGACTTCGGCGATCCGGAAATCTTCGCGTTGATGCTGTTGGCGTTCGCGACCTTCGTCGGTCTCGGCGGGGACGATATTCCGAAGACCCTGTTTTCTATCTTCTTCGGCCTCGTCATGGCCGCTGTCGGCCTCGACATCATGACAGGCGAACCGCGCCTGATCTTCGGCGACATTACCGGCTTCATGCACGGCATCAACTTCCTGGTGCTGGCCATCGGGATTTACGGTATCGGCGAGATGCTGTGGACCATCGATACGACCCGCGGCAACCTGACCATGACCGAGGCCGTGCTCTCCATCGACCGCATCCTGCAGTCGTGCAAGGAATCCATGCGCTCCTGGAAAGGCACGGCGATCGGTTCGTTCCTCGGGTTCTTTGTCGGCATCCTGCCCGCAGCCGGCGCTACGCCGGGTTCACTGATGGCCTACGGCGTCACCAAGATGGTCTCCAAAAATCCGAAGGAGTTCGGCAAGGGTCATGTCGGCGGTGTCGCGGCGCCGGAAGCGGCGAACAACTCCGCCTCCACCGGTGCCATGCTGCCGATGCTGACGCTCGGCATTCCCGGCTCGCCAACGACGGCGATCCTGCTCGGCGGCATGGTGATCTGGGGCCTGCAGCCTGGACCGCTGCTGTTCCAGACGCAGACGGAATTCGTCTGGGGTCTGATCGGTTCGTTCTATATTTCCAACCTGTTTGCCCTGCTGGTGAACCTGGCATTCATCCCGCTCTTCATCTGGATGCTCAAGATGCCGTTCACCATCCTGGCACCGATGATCTTCGTCCTGTCCGTGGTCGGCGGTTATGCCGCGACGCAGGACATGCACGATGTCTGGTTGATGCTGATCTTCGGCGTCGGCGCCTATCTGCTGCGCAAGCTGGATTATCCGGTGGCGCCGGCGGTCCTTGCCATCGTGCTGGGCCCGATCGCGGAACCGAAACTGCGGCAGTCCCTGCTGTTCTCCAACGGTGATCCGATGATCTTCCTGACACGCCCGATCGCCGGGCCGATCACGGTGATCGCGATCATCCTGATCCTGCTGCCGCTGCTCAAACTGATCCGTGACAAGTTCAAGGCCAGCAAGGCCGAGTCTCAGGCGTAAGGCCCAGCGTTACCAAAGCCTCTTGCAATCCAAGTGGTGTCTCACGACGTACTAGGTCGTGACGACACCACGGCAAGAGGAGCGCCATGTTCTTTTATCGAGGGTTATTGCTGGCGATTTTGCTTGTCACGCCGCTCAATGCAGCCGCTGACGTGACACTCTGGTCGAAACTTTTCGAACCGGGCCATTTCGCCATCATGCGCCACGCCACCGCGCCGGGCACGGGCGACCCCGACAATTTCAAGATCGGCGACTGTTCGACGCAACGGAATCTGAACAACGCCGGCGCCAAAGAAGCGCAAGCCATCGGCAGGGCGATCAAGGCCGGCGGCATCAAATCGGCAAAAATCTATTCCAGCCAATGGTGCCGGTGCCTCGATACCGCAAGCCAGTTGAATCTGGGACCGGTGACAGAATTGCCGGCTCTCAATTCGTTCTACCAGCGCTATGACACGAAGATGGTGAATATGCGCGCACTGAGACGGTTCATCGCCGAAAATGCCCGTTCGAGCGAGCCGATCATTCTGGTCACGCACCAGGTTACGATCTCGGCCCTGACCGGGCAGTTTACCCGGCAAGGCGAGACCATCATTTTCAGGCACATCGGCGGCGGCGAAGTCGAGGTCGTGGGATCGATCCCGCCGACCTGACCGTATTCGCCTTGCTTTAGCTTGCGCGCCGGAGCGGTGCATTCCCCGATTGATCCCGGCCCTTCGACCGGTTGCCGCCTGCTCCCTTCGACTTGCCGCGACGCCATTTCGGCCGGCGCGGCTTGTTGGGTTTACGTTCCCCATCGGGGGAGCGTTCCTGGCGTTCGCGCGGGGCCGGAGCCTCAGCTTGCTGCACGTCGCCGGCAATGCTCTTCTCCGGTGCATCGCCACGCTCGACCGTATTACCGATCAGGCGTTCGATATCCCTGAGCAGGCCGCGTTCAGCGTGCTCGCAAAGCGAAATCGCGATGCCGCTTTTGCCCGCACGCGCGGTCCGGCCGATCCGGTGAACGTAAGCTTCGGGCACGTTCGGCAGTTCGAAGTTGATGACATGCGAAACGCCGTCGATATCGATGCCGCGCGCCGCGATGTCGGTCGCGACAAGGATGTTCATCTTCGACGACCGGAAAGCCGCCAACGTGCGTTCACGCTGCGGCTGGCTCTTGTTGCCGTGAATGGCACCGGAATTGATGCCAGCTTTTTGCAGAAACTCGCAAACCTTGTCCGCACCGCGTTTGGTTCGCGTAAAGACGATCGCACGCTCCACCTTCTCGGTGCGCAGGATGCCGACCAGCGCGTCCCGTTTCTGAGCACGCTCGACATGCATGACGCTCTGTTCGATGCGTTCGATCGGCCGCGACTGCGGCGCAACCGAGACTTCGGCCGGGTCGGTCAGGAAGTCCGCAGCTAGGGCGCGGATCTGCTTTGGCATGGTCGCGGACAGCAGGACGGTCTGCCGGTCTTCCGGCAATTTGGCGAGGATCTTGCGGATCGTCGGCATGAAACCGAGGTCCAGCATCTGATCGGCTTCGTCGAGGACCACGGTTTCCGTCGCATCGAGGCGCACCGCCCCGGTTTGCACCAGGTCGAGCAGACGGCCCGGCGTGGCGACAACAACGTCGACGCCACGCGCCATGGTGCGGATCTGTCCGCCCGGCTTGACGCCACCCAGGATCACGGCGACGGAGACGCGCATATGGCGGCCGTACGTACGGATGCTGTCGGCGATCTGCGACGCGAGTTCACGCGTCGGCGCCAGAATCACGGCAGAACAGGTCTTCGAGGCCGGGCGCCGGCGCTCGGCGAATATACGGTTCAGCAGCGGCAGCACGAACGATGCCGTCTTGCCGGTGCCCGTCTGGGCGATGCCGACAATATCGTTGTCGTCCAGCATCAGGGGAATGACCTGTGCCTGGATCGGTGTCGGCTGGGTATATCCTTCGTCGTCAATGGCGCGAAGGAGGGGCTCGGCAAGGCCGAGTTCATTGAAGTGTTTCAACATACAACTTTCATATATAGCCGCAGTCCGGCACGCCAATTGGTGCCGGTGGCAGCTGTTTTTCAATTTGGGAGCTTGCGTAGATCAGCAACCATGTTCGTGTGCCGTCTTGGGCACGGCCACTCTCACCCAACGGGCGGCGGCGACTGCTGACAACAGATGAGGTCATCTACACGCAGTGAATGTGCGCGGGTTGTGTCACGCCCCGCGGGTAATAGCAAGCGTATTCGGCAACTGCGGAAGTCAGGCAGCGTTGAAATCCGCGATCATCGCATCCCAGGCCGGCACCAAATCCATCAGGCCGTCCCAGAATTTCTGATCGCGCCGGGCAACGAAATCGTCGACCGAAACACCCTGCTGTTCGACCCAGGTGTAGTAACCCAGGTTGAAAATCCGTTCCTTGCCCGGGCGGTCCAGTTCGATCATGTGGTCCGTGGTACAGCCCAGAAGGTAACGGCCGAACGTCTCCGCCGCCGCGACCTCGCTGGCGCTGCCGCCGAAGTACTTCTTCTCGGCCAGACCCAGCTCGGTTTCGTAAAGCGCGGCGCCGTCGGTGGCGACCGACAGCACGACATCGTCGGGACCGAGCTTGTTGTACTTCGCGTACTTGATCGCGCCCAGGATATTGGCGAGTGACGATAGACCGAGATTGCCGAGCGAGGCCAGTGCCTCTTGCCCGAGGCCGAGCCGCGACGAGAGGTAACTCCGCCCCGCCGTCGTGTTGTAAACGACGTTCAGTCCGTCCGTTGCATGGTCCGACACGCCGATGACGTAGTCGGTATTCATGACGTTGTGAATGAACGGCACGTGCTTGTCGCCAATGCCCTGAATGTTGTGCTCGCCGAACCCGTTATAAAGCAGGGTCGGACACTCCAGCGCCTCGACCACGCAGGTGTCGGTGCCAAGCACGGCCTTCAGATGATCGCCCGCCGCCAGCGTGCCGGCGGAACCGGATGCCGATACGAACGCACGCGCCTTCAGGTGGCCGTGCTTGTTCAGCAGATCCTCGAAAATCCTGAGCAGCGCCGGTCCGGTGACGGCGCGGTGAATGATGTAGTTACTGAACTCTGAGAACTGGTTGAGAATGACGTTGGCGGGGTCTTTCGCGAGTTCGTGACAGGCGTCGTAGATTTCCTTCACGTTGCTCTCGGTACCATAGGTCCGGACGATATCGGACGGCTCCGTCACCCAGTTCTCGAGCCAGTTGAAACGCTCGGCGCTCATGCCTTCCGGCAGCACGGCGACCGAACGGCAGCCGAGAATGCGCGAGATCGCAACGCCGCCACGGCAATAATTACCCGTCGACGGCCAGACCGCGCGCTGGGTTTCAGGATCGAACTTGCCGGACATCAGACGTGGTACGAGGCAGCCGTAAGCCGCCAGTACCTTGTGTGCGTTGATCATCGGGAAACGGTTGCCCAGCGCAACGACGATCCTGGCGTCGACACCCGTCAGTTCCGGCGGCACCTCCATGTAGGCCGGCACATCCGACAGACCTTTGCGGTCCGCCGTGTTGTGCCAGTGCACGCGAAACAGATTGCCCGGGTCGGCGGTATCCGGATCCACACCGGCAACATCGGCGGCCTTCGATTTCAGGTACTGAGGCGGATCGGAAAGTTCGTTGATGGTCGGCAGGTGAACGCCGCGTGCCTTCAGGTGCCGGACGGCCTTTTCATAGACCGCCGCATCCACAATCTCGCGTTCCAGCCCGAAACTCATGACTTCCCCCCGGCACAATCAGTCCCAGGGGTTGTTGTCCGTTATATAGCGCGAATGATCAAGGCCGGGGCCGGAAAAACTAGCCCGCCGCCTCTTTCAGCATTTCCCGCGCAATAATGAGCTGCTGAACCTGCGAGGTTCCCTCGTACAGACGGTAAAGGCGGACGTCGCGATAAAACCGCTCGATTCCGTAATCCGCGATGTATCCGGCACCACCGTGAATCTGCACGGCGCGGTCAGCGACACGCCCGACCATCTCGGAACAGTAATACTTGCAGATCGCCGCCAGCTTGGTGATGTTCTCGCCCGCGTCCTTGCGGCGCGCGGCATCTAGCACCATCGACTTGGCGGCATAGATTTCCGTTTCGCAGTCCGCCAGCATCGCCTGGATAAGCTGGAAATCGGAAATCGGCTTGCCGAACTGCTTGCGGTCCATGGCATACGCCAAGCAGTCGCGCACGAGCCGTTCGGCGTTACCGATGCAGCTTGCCGAAATCGTCAGACGCCCCCGGTCCAGCACCTTCATCGCCGTTTTGAACCCCTGCCCTTCCTCGGGACCGATCAGCGCGTCGGCAGGGACTCGGCAGTTATCGAAGATCACGTCACAGACGGGCGCCCCCTGCTGGCCCATCTTCTTATATGGCTTACCGAACGAAAGGCCGTCCGCACCGCGCTCGACGAGAAACGCCGAAATACCGCCCGCGCCCTTGTTTTCCGGATCGGTCCTCGCCATGACCGTGAACACACCTGCATTGGGCGCGTTGGTGATAAAGCGCTTGGTGCCGTTCAGGACGTATTCGTTACCGTCGAGCTTGGCCGAGGTCCTGAGCGACGCCGCATCCGAGCCGGAGTCGGGTTCCGTCAGTGCAAACGAGCCGACCAGTTCACCGGTCGCCATGCGCGGCAGGTATTTCTGCTTTTGCTCCTCGGAACCGTCGATGACGATCCCCTGGCTGCCGATACCGTTATTGGTGCCGAAGGTGGATCGGAACGCGGGCGAGGTATGGCCGATCTCGGTGATGACGCGCACCTCTTCCTCGACGCTGAGGCCAAGACCGCCGTACTCCTCCGGGATCGACAGACCGAACAGGCCCAGATCCTTCATTTCCTGAACGAGACCGGCCGGCATTTCGTCGTTCTCACTGACTTCGGCCTCAAGCGGGATCAGCCGTTCGTCCACGAAACGGGATACGGTGTCCAGTAACTGATTGAATGTTTCCTCGTCCAACGCCATGTTTCACTCCCTCGATCGGCTATACGCCTTCATTCCATGAATTTCGCTTTGCAGAATAAAGTTTCATTTATGCTTTGGCGAGGATAAGTTTACTGAACGCCTTGCGGCGGCAGACCGTTCGGGGTATTCCCGCCGCGACGGTAGGTTATATTTTGCTCTGCGGAACAGGTACGTTTGCACATGGCCAGAAACTCGGAACTCGAAATGCTGGACGGCGACGACAGCAAGGACCGTCGTTTCGTCACGGCGCTTGCCCGCGGCCTCGATGTGCTGCGCTGTTTCGAGCAGGGTGACGTGGGGCTCGGCAATCTCGAAATCGCGAAACGCACGGGCCTGCCAAAACCGACCATATCGCGCCTGACATATACCCTGACCCGGCTCGGCTATCTGACGTATTCCGAAAAGCACGGCACGTATCAGCTCGGCCCCGGTGTCTTGCAGCTCGGCTATGCCATGCTGTCGGGGCTCGACTTCCGCGAGCGGGCGCGTCCCCTGATGCAGGAAATGGCGAACACCGTCGATGCGACGATCGCGCTCGGCGCCAGGGACCGGCTCAATCTCGTCTACCTCGAATCCTGCCGAGGCCCGGGTGCCGTGACCCTCAGGATCGACGTCGGCTCGCAGATCCCGATCTCGGTCACGTCGATGGGGCGTGCGCTGCTCTCGGCGCTTCCCGAAGACGAACGCAATTTCCTGCTCGACCACATCGAGAAGAAGACCGGCGACGCCAAGGAATTCGCAAAGATCAAGGAAGGTGTCGACAAGGCACTCGACGACATCAGGACGCGCGGATTTTCGATGTCGCTCGGCGAGTGGCGGTCCGAGGTCAACGCCGTCGGCGTCCCGTTGATCGCGCGCGATAACCGGGTGTTCGCGCTCAACTGCGGCGGCCCGGCGTTCCGCGTTTCCAAGGAATACCTGGAGCAGGAATGCGGCCCCAGGCTGGTCGAGCTTGCGGCCAGGATCGCTGCCCTTTCTTAAGTTTTCGGCAGAATTAGTCCGCGGCCTTCGGCAGAATTAGTCCGCGGCCTTCGGCACGACCAGCGCATCCAGCGCGACGGCGCCCTCGCCCTTCGGCAGCACCACGAACGGGTTCAGATCGACGCTTGCCAGCGTGTCCGCATTGGCCGCTGCGAATTTCGACAAGTTGACCAGCGCATCCGCCAGCGCATCCACGTCGGCCGCCGGCTTCCCGCGTACACCCGCCAGCAGCTTGGCGCCCTTGGTCTCGGCGATCATGCGCAACGCTTCCGGTTTGTCGAACGGCGCAAGCCTGAACGAGACATCCTTGAACACTTCGACGAACACGCCGCCGAGGCCGAACATCACTGCCGGCCCAAACACCGGATCGATCTGTACGCCCAGGATCGCCTCGACGCCGCCGGAGACCATCGGTGCGACAATGACGCCCTCGTCTGTGGCATCGGGCATGGCACGCCCGGCACGGGCCGTTATCTCGTTATATGCGGCAGCAGCATCCTGCGGCGTCTCGATACCGAGCATCACGCCGCCGATCTCGGTCTTGTGGGCGAACGCCCTGCCATTGATCTTGAGCGCCACCGGGCCTGCGAACTTCGCTGCCGCCTCCGCCGCTTCGTCCGCAGACGTACACAGTACCGCGTCGACCACCGGCAGACCGGCATCGGCGAGAAGATTGCGGGACTCCCATTCGCTGAGGTCACGCGCGGGCACGTCGACCGGTGCCGACAGATTATCCGCCGCGGGGGCTGGTGGCCGCTGGAACCCTTGGCCGATGTGCGTCAGCGCGGCAATGGCGCCGATCGCCCGGCAGGGGTCCTCGAAAATCAGGTACCCCGCGTTACTGTATGTATCGACCATGTCCTGATCGCCGACCATCGACAGAATCAGCACCCGGTCCGGGAATTTCTTGCGGATGGCGTCCAGTTCCTTCAGCAGAGGCTCCACCACATAGGGCGAGCACGCGGCCAGGGTGAAAAAGGCAACGGCGGAATCGTAGCCTCCCTTGTCGAGCATGATGTCGAAGTTGATACCGACAAGGCTCAGGTCGTTGAAGAACTGAGCCGTCGTGTCGACCGGATTGAGTGCTGAGGCAAACGGCAGCTTTTCCTTCAGGAGCTTCTGCGCATCTTCGGGCATCGGCGCGACATCGAGGCCGAGCTTCACTGCGTGATCGGCCATCTGCACGCCGACGCCGCCGGAAATCGTGACGAGACCGATGCGCCCGGCTTTTGGGAAGATCCCGGCCGTGCAGGCGTATGCAGCATCCAACATGTCTTCGGTCGTCTCGGCGCGGTAGACGCCGTATTGGCGGAACACGGCGTCGTAGATCTCATCCGCCCCCGCCAGCGACGCGGTGTGGGACGCCGCAGCTGCGGCACCCTGTTCGCTCTGACCCACTTTCAGGAAGATCACGGGTTTCTTGTTGGCGCGTGCCTTTTCCAGACTTTTGATCAGCGCCGGGCCGTTCTTAATGCCTTCGGCGTACGCGGCGATGACTTTGATATCGTCCTGGTCGGCCGCCCAGTCGATGCATTCGGCGACGGTGACGTCGCACTCGTTCCCGGTGGTTAGCACATGGCTGACGCCGAGACCCCGCCCCTTGGCGACAGCAAACAGGTGCGTCCCGTAGGCCCCCGACTGGCTGATGATGGCCAGCGGCCCGGGTTCCGGGTATCCCTGGTCACCCGTCGACGAGAACGTCGCAAAAAAGCGCGTATGAAAATTGAGGATGCCGAGGCAGTTCGGCCCCAGAAGCCGCACCCCGGTGCGCTTCGAGAATGCGGTCAGTTCGTCCTGTGCCGATGTTCCAGCGTCTCCGACCTCGGCGAAACCGGAACTGAACACGATCGCCGATTTCACGCCACACGCGGCGCAATCCTCCAGTGTCTCCAGCACCAGCTTTGCCGGCACCGCGACCAGGGCGCAATCAATCGGCTTGCCGATGTCCTTGATCGATTTGTATGCCGGCACGCCCTGGACCGTGTCCCGGTTCGGGTTCACCGGATAGAACGGCCCTTCATAGCCCCACTTGATCAGGTATCGAAGCGGACGGCCGCCGATGCGCCCCGGATCGTCGGAGGCGCCAATAATAGCAACGGATTTCGGGCTGATCAGGGCTTCCAACCCAGCACGCGGATCGTTCATTAGACGTCTCTCTCCCCACTCCGCGCCGGTTGTCGGCGTCAGGATTTCTTATCCATATAGGCAATTTTCGGACGAAAACTGCATGTTGATTGCTTTACATGCGAACTCAAAAAATGCAAAACTTAATTTTACTATGCAAAACAGGTAAGGTTATACCGGATCGCATTCTCCAAGTTTCGAACCGCAATCAAAATACCGTTTGGGAGGTAATTATGAAAACGAAGACGATGGGAGCGCTCTGCGCAGCCCTGGTCATTTCCGGCGCGGTCGCCGCAAATGCCGCGGAAGTCAAACTTCCGAAGAACATGGCGTGGACCGCCTACAACACCGGCACCACGGGCTACAACCAGTCCGTTGCCATCGGCAAAGCCCTCAAGGACAAATACGGCGTCACGCTGCGCGTGGTGCCCGGCAAGAACGACATTTCGCGCCTGACGCCGGTCAAGGCCGGCAAGGTCGATTATTCGGCTAATGGTATCGCGACGTTCTTCGCCTCCGAAGGCGTGTTCCAGTTCGCCGATCCGAACTGGGGACCGATGCCGATCCGTATTCTCATGTCGGCCAGTGGTTCCGCCGGCCTGAGCGTCGCCGTCGCTGCTGACAAGGGCATCAAGACCTATGCCGATCTCAAGGGCAAACGTGTCGCCTACGTGCGCGGCGGCGACGCACTTAACGTCGGGATCGAGGGCATGCTGGCGTGCGGTGGCCTGACGTGGGCGGATGTCGAAAAGGTCGAGTTCCCGGGTTACGGCGCGGCATGGGAAGGCATGGTCAACGATCAGGTCGACGCCATGTTCGCCTCGACGCTGTCGGGCCCGACCAAAAAGCTCGAAGCCAGCCCGCGCGGCATTTTCTGGCCGCCGACACCCCATGGCGACGACACGTGCTGGGGCGGCATCAAGAAAGTCGCACCGTACTTCGTGCCCCGGAACATCACCAAAGGAACCGGCATCTCGGCCGAGAAACCTTATGAAGGCCCGGCGTATCCCTATCCGATCCTGATGACCTTCGCGAAGCAGGACAAGAACGAGGTCTATTCCCTCACCCGCGCGCTGGTCGAGGAATACGACAACTATTCCAACGCCGAACCGGCAGCCAAGGGCTGGGCGCTTTCGAACCAGCTTCTGGACTGGGTTGTGCCGTATCACGACGGTGCGGTCATGTACCTGAAGGAAGCCGGTGTCTGGACCGACGCGCATCAGGCGCACAACGACAAGCTTGTCGAGCGTCAGAACGTCCTCGCCGATGCATGGTCGAAAATGGACATGAAGCTCGAAGGCGACGCATTTGCCGCCAAATGGCTTGAAATGCGCGCTGCCGCGCTCTCGAAAGCCGGTTTCGACCCCATATGGAAGTAACCGATAAAGACGACGAGCAGCCGGGGGCGGAGCGTCACCGGCAGCTCAATCTTTTCTGGAGGTCGGTCGCCCTTGTGGCGGCCGTCCTTACCATTGTGCTTGCCGTTGATCAGGTGCGCCTGGTCTTCGGCATGCAGTGGCTCGGCGATATCATCAAACTGTCGAACCACTATCTTTATGCGATTCTGGGCATCCTGCTGCCGCTGACGTTCATCTTCTTCCCGGCGAGCGGCAAGGTCCGGCACCCGGGCGTGCCCTGGTACGACGCCCTTCTGTGTGCCGTCACATTCGCTACGTGCCTTTTCTTTTTTGTGAATTCCACGACCATCGTCGATCACGGCTGGGAATTCGTCGCACCCGATTACGCGATCTATGTCAGCTATGTACTGTGGGTGCTGACGCTTGAAGCCGTCCGCCGCGCCGGTGGCTTTGCGATCTTCCTGATCGTCACCGTCATTTCCGCCTATCCGCTGTTTGCCGACGTCATGCCGGGACCGATTTCAGGTCTCGCAAGCACGTGGGGCGAAACCGCTGCCTATCACACCATGAGCATCGAGAGCATTCTCGGCATTCCGATGCGCGCATTTGCGGAACTGGTGATCGGCTTCCTGATTTTCGGTGTCGCGCTTCAGCACACCGGCGGCGGCCGTTTCTTCCTCAATCTCGCGTTCGCGCTGCTGGGCGGTGTCCGCGGCGGCGCCGCCAAGGTGGCGATTTTCTCAAGCGGCCTGATGGGATCCATGAGCGGCAGCGTCATCACGAACGTGCTGACAACAGGCGTCATGACGATCCCGGCCATGCGCCGCACCGGGTTCCAGCCGCATTACGCGGGCGGGGTCGAAGCGTGCGCATCGACCGGCGGCGTGCTGATGCCGCCCGTCATGGGCGCGACGGCGTTCATCATGGCAACCATTATCGAGGTCCCCTACGTCGACATCGCCATCGCCGCGGTCATCCCGTCAGGGCTATATTTCTTCGGTCTGTTCATGCAGATCGACTCCTACGCCGCCAAGATGAAGCTGGAAGGCCTGCCGAAGGCGGAACTACCAAAGCTCGGCGAGACGCTCCGCGAGGGCTGGTACTTCGTCTTCGTGTTCGCGATGCTGATCGTGATGCTGGTCTACCTGCGCCGCGAAGCGCTGGCGCCGTTCTACGCCACCATCATGCTGCTGGTCCTGAACCAGGTGTTCCCGTCGGGTCGCTGGGGCATGGACGAAGTCAAAAAGTTCCTCATCGCGGTCGCCCGGCTTCTGACCGAACTGACGGCCATCCTTGCGGCCGTCGGCCTGATCGTCGGCGCACTGTCGATGACCGGGATGGCCGGTACGCTGGTCAACGACTTGGTGTTTCTGGCCGGCGGTTCGACACTGACCCTGCTGGTGATGGGCGCGATTACGAGCTTCATCATGGGCATCGGTATGACCGTGACGGCGGCTTATATCTTCCTTGCCGTCGTGCTCGCTCCGGCACTGATCCAGGGCGGCCTGTCGCCAATGGCGGTGCACCTGTTCATCCTCTATTGGGGGATGCTGTCGTTCATCACACCGCCGGTCGCGCTCGGCGCCTATGCCGCCGCCGCACTGGCCAAGGCCACCCCGATGCGGACGGGCCTCGAAGCGATGCGCCTTGGCAGCATCATCTACTTCATTCCGTTCTTCTTCGTGCTCAACCCATCCCTGATCCTGCAGGGCTCGGCCGCCAGCATTCTCTCACACACCGCTTCCGCGTTCGTGGGGGTCTGGTTCGTTGCCGGCGCCCTGCAGGGCTATCAGATCGGGATCGGCCCCCTCAATAAATGCGGTACGCTGCAATGGCCGGTCCGTGCACTGATGGTGCTGGCGGGCATGAGCCTCGCGACACCGGGCGGCGGCCTGTTGCCATGGACCAACATGGAAGGCATCGTCGCCTCGATCGTGATGTTGACCGCAGCCGCGGTGCTGTTCTTCGTGGGCGCGAACATGTTCAATAAAGATGCAGCACAGAATCAATAGAACGGAGGCCCGGTTTGAGCGCACATGACTTATTCGACCTGACGGGAAAGGTCGCGCTGATCACCGGATCGACCAAGGGCATCGGCAAGGAAATCGCCAAGGTGTTCGCGGACGCGGGCGCCAAGGTCGTGGTCTCAAGCCGCAAACCCGAACGGTGCGAAGAAACCGCTGCCGAGATCCGCGAGGCCGGCGGCGAGGTGCTCGCCGTGCCCTGCAACATCTCGGAGCGCGATCAACTTCAGGCGCTGGTCGACGCCACCATCAAGGAATGGGGCAAGATCGACATTCTTGTCTGCAACGCCGCCGTAAATCCCTACTTCGGGCCACTTTCCGGCATCACGCAGGATGCCTACGACAAGATCATGGACGTCAACATCGGCTCCAACCTGTGGCTCTGCAACATGGTCATTCCGCAGATGGCGGAACGCAAGGACGGCGCCGTAATCATCGTCTCAAGCATCGGCGGCCTGAAGGGCAGCGAGAACCTGGGTGCCTACGGCATCTCAAAGGCGGCCGACATGCAGCTTGCCCGAAACCTCGCCGTCGAGTGGGGCCCGTCCAACATCCGCGCCAACTGCATCGCGCCGGGTCTGGTGAAGACGGATTTCGCCCGTGCGCTCTGGGAAGACCCGGAACAGACCAAGCGTGCGCTCGCCGCCTATCCCATTGGCCGCCTGGGCGAACCGGAAGACATCGCGGGTGCCGCGTTGTTCCTGGCGTCCAAGGCCGGCAGCTTCGTCAGCGGCCACACGCTGGTCGTCGACGGCGGCAGCACTATCGGCTCGACCCGTTACAGCTAAGCATTAAAGTCCCGCAAGCACGCGTCCCTTGTCGGTCAAACCGGCAATCCTGTCGCCGAAGACCGCGAACCGTTCGTCCTGCGTCTGACCGCGCAGGTAGCGGATATAGATCTGCTGCAGGATGACGGCGATCTTGAACACACCGAAGACCTGGTACCAGTGCACGTCCGTGCAGTCGAACCCGGTCTTTGCCGCGTAGCGTTCGATCACGTCGGCGCGGGACGGGAAACCCTCGTTCCATGTCGGCATGGAGGCGCCCAAAATCCATCTCGGGTCGTCGTCGGACTGCCCCCAGAACGTGAGCACGTAACCAAGGTCCGAAAGCGGGTCGCCGCGTGTGCACATGTCCCAGTCCAGCACGGCGCGCGGAATGGCCGGGTCGTCGGCATCGAGCAGCATATTGTCGAGCTTGAAATCGTTGTGCAGCAGTGTCGCCTGCCCGCTCTCCGGCAGACCCTCGTGCAGCCAGTCGATGATCCGGTCCATCACCGGATTTTCTTCGTGTACGGCGGCGCGCCAGCGTTTCGTCCAGCCCGACAACTGGCGTTCGATAAAGCCGTCCGGCCGCCCCAGATCGCCAAGGCCGGCATCTTTCGGATCGACGTTGTGAAGGGCCGCAAGCGTATCGACCAGCATCTCGCCCATACGATGTAACAGGTCGTTGGGCCAGCCCCGGTCGTCCGGCAGTTCACGCCTGACGACAATCCCGTTTCGGCGTTCCAGCACATGAAACGGTGCGCCGATGACGGTGTCGTCCTCGCACACCGCGAAACTGCGCGGTGCCAGCGGAAACGCCTGCCAAAGATCCTTAAGGACGCGGTGTTCGCGTTTCATGTCGTGGGACGATGGTGCAACCGGGCCAAGCGGCGGACGGCGAAGCACGTATTCCGTCTCGCCGAAGCGCACCAGATAGGTCAGGTTGGCGTGGCCGCCGCCGAACTGGGCAAGCGAGAAATCCCCCGCGTTGTCCGGCAGATGGCCACGTAACCACGGCTCGAGCCGCGTCGTATCGAGCCGCTCATCCTGGCGGATCGAAATAACTTCCTTGTCCGACGCAGGCATCGCCGACTCAGACGACCTCGAACAGGCCCGCCGCCCCCATGCCGCCGCCGACGCACATGGTTACGACGACGTTCTTGGCACCGCGACGCTTGCCTTCGATCAGGATATGACCGGCAAGCCGCGCACCAGTCATGCCGAACGGGTGGCCGATGGCGATGGACCCGCCGTTGACGTTCAGGTTCTCGTTGGGAATTCCGAGCTTGTCACGGCAGTAGAGCACCTGCGAGGCAAACGCTTCGTTCAGTTCCCAGAGATCGATGTCGTCCATGGTCATGCCGAAACGTTCCAGAAGGCGCGGCACGGCGAACACGGGACCAATGCCCATTTCGTCCGGCTCGCAACCGGCGACGGTGAACCCCCTGAAGATACCGAGCGGCTCAAGCCCGCGCTTTTCGGCTTCCTTGGCATCCATGACGACGCAGGCCGATGCCCCGTCGGAAAGCTGGCTGGCGTTACCGGCGGTGATGAAGTTTCCCTCGCCCATCACCGGCTGCAGTTTCTGAAGCCCTTCGATGTTAGTATCGGGGCGATTGCCCTCGTCCCGCTCCAGTGTGACCTCCTGCACGGACACCTCGCCGGTTTCCTTGTTCTTCACTTCCTTGACGGTCGTGATCGGTACAATCTCATCATCGAAATAACCCGCCTGCTGGGCGATGGCGCAGCGCTGCTGGCTCTGCAGGCCGTATTCGTCCTGCGCTTCGCGGCTGACGCCGTAGCGCTTGGCGACGAGATCGGCGGTATCGATCATTGCCATCCAGAGTTCCGGCTTGTGCTCCATCAGCCACTCTTCCTCGAAATAGTGGCGATTGAGGTTCGGCTGCACGAGACTGACCGACTCGACACCACCCGCGACCATCACCGGCACCTTGTCGACGATGACGCGCTGCGCCGCCATGGCGATGGCCTGCAGGCCCGACGAGCAGAACCGGTTGACCGTAGTGCCGGATGTCGTCACCGGCAGGCCGGCACGATAGGCGGCCAAGCGCGCGATATTCTTGCCGGTCGCCCCTTCGGGATAACCGCAACCGATGATGACGTCTTCGATCTCTTCCGGATCGACGCCGGCGCGTTCGACAGCCGCCTCGATGCAGTGCGCCTGCATGACGGCACCGTGGGTCTTGTTGAATGCACCCCGGTAGGCTTTTCCGATCGGCGTGCGGGCCGTGGATACGATTACGGCTTCGGTCATGGTCTCTTCCTCTAAGCTTTCGTTATTTCGACTGATAGTCGGCAAAGGACTTGCCGGACGTCGCGAGTTCTTCCAGAAGCGGCGCCGGACGCAGCAACTCGCCGTGCGCGTCGTGCAACCGCTTCATGGTTTCATGGATTTTATCGACACCGGTCAGGTCTGCAAAGAACATGGGGCCGCCACGACCGATGGGATAGCCGTACCCATGCACCCAGACGAGGTCGATGTCGCTCGGCCGGGTCGCAATGCCCTCGCCGAGCAACTTCGCACCCTCGTTGATCAGGGTATACATGCAGCGCTCAAGAATCTCCTGATCCGTGACCTCGCGGCGCGTGATGCCCATTTCTTTGGAAACCCCCTCGATCAGCTTGGCTATTTCCGGGTCGGGCTCGGGTGTGCGGCTGCCTTCCGCATACTTGTACCAGCCCATGCCGTTTTTCTGGCCGTGACGGCCCAGCTCGACGATGCGATCCGCGATGGTCGACGAATAACGCTCGTTGGTGGGATAGTTTTCCCGGCGGTGTTTGCGGACAAGATAGCCGACATCGAGGCCCGCCAAGTCGCCCATCGCGAACGGGCCCATGGGGAAGCCGAAGTCATATATGACCTTGTCGATCTGTTCCGGCAACGCGCCTTCTTCGAGCAGGAACTCCGCCTGGGAACGGTAGCGGTAAAGCATGCGGTTGCCGACGAACCCATCGCAAACACCGACCATGACGCCGACCTTGCCGATGTCCTTGGAGAGTTTCATGACCGTTGCCTGCACCTCGGGCGAGGTCGCCTTGCCGCGCACGTTTTCCATCAACTTCATGATGTTGGCGGGCGAGAAGAAGTGCGTGCCGACCACATCGGCGGGCCGGCTCGTCGCCGCCGCGATCTCGTCGATATCCAGCGACGAGGTGTTGGTCGCCAGGATCGCGCCCGGCTTGCAGACCTCGTCCACCTTGCTGAACACCTGCTTTTTCAGGTCCATGTCCTCAAACACCGCCTCGATCACGATATCGGCGTCGGCGAGGTCCGCATAATCGACGGTACCGGAAAAACGCCCCATACAGGCATCCATGTCATCCTGCGTAATGCGGCCGCGTTTGACGCTGCTTTCATAGGTCTTCTTGGTCGCCGCCATGCCGTTATCGAGCGCGTCGTGGCTTTGTTCCAGCACCGTTACCGGAAACCCGCCGCTGGCGAAGCTCATGGCGATACCGCGTCCCATGGTGCCGCAGCCGATGACGGCGACTTTCTTGATGGGGCGAAGCTGCGTGTCCTTGTCGACACCCGGCAGCTTGTGCGCCTGGCGCTCGGCAAAGAACAGATGTCGCTGTGCTTTGGATTGATCGGACTGTACCAGTTCGTCGAAGTTCTTGCGCTCCAGTTTCATGCCGTCGGCGACACTGAGCGTCATCGCGGCTTCGACCGCCTCGATGCAGCGTTCCGGCGCGATCAGGCCGCGCGAGCGCTTGGCGATTTTCTTGCGATACGCATCCAGCGTTTCCTTCGCACCTTCGGCCTTGATGGTCATGTCGCTGATGCGGCGCGGCCCCTTGCCGTCCTTGATCAGGCCATTGGCGAAGTCGATGGCACCTTCGATCAGGTCGCCCGGCACGATGGCATCCAGAAACCCAAGTTCCAGCGCCTTTTCTGCGTCGACGTACTCACCGCCGAGGATGATATCGAGCGCCGGCGCAATGCCGATCAGGCGCGGCAGACGCTGCGTCCCGCCGGCACCCGGTAAAAGCCCCAGGTTGATTTCAGGCAGACCGAAGCGGGCGGACTTATCGCCGACCCGGTAGTGACAACCGAGCGAGATCTCGCAACCGCCCCCGACGGCGGTGCCATGAATAGCGACGACGACCGGCTTGTCGCTGGCTTCCAGCCGGTTGAGCAGGACCGAGAGCGATGGCTCCTTGCGCGGCTTGCCGAATTCCGTAATGTCGGCACCACCGCAGAAACAGCGGTTTCGCCCCGCGAGCACGATGCATTTGATGCTGTCATCCGCTTCCGCCTTGTCGATGGCGGCTGCGACGCCCTCGCGCACAGCGATCCCGAGCGCGTTCACAGGCGGGTTGTTCAGTGCGATCAGGGCGACGGCACCATGAATTTCGTAGTCGACGGGAGCTGTCATCGGATGTCCTTATTTTTGAAACTTGCTTTTGCACAGCGAAATTGCAGTATGATGCGGGACCTGCGGGTTGTCCAGCCCATGCAACCCTAAGACAACACGCTTTTCGCCCATTGGCGGACAAACCGCCAGCCCCACTGATGAAGGCTGCACGTCGGGCGAAAGTCCGGCAAACTGCGCAAAACAACGAAACGGCAGAGAGACCATGAATTTCGATTTTTCAGAACGCACCGAAACCCTTCGCACCAAGCTGATGGCCTTCATGGACGAGCACGTCTATCCGAACGAAAAGGTCTATCTGGAACAGCTTGAAGCGGGCGACCGCTGGTCGACGCCACCGGTCATGGAGGAATTGAAAGCGAAAGCGAAAAAAGCGGAACTCTGGAATCTGTTCCTGCCGGAAGCGGAATACGGCGCCGGACTAACGAACCTGGAGTACGCGCCGCTTTGCGAAATCATGGGCCGCTCGCCGATCGGGCCCGAGGTGTTCAATTGCGCCGCCCCTGATACCGGCAACATGGAAGTTCTGGTCCGCTACGGTTCAGACGAGCAGAAGGAACGTTGGCTGAAACCGTTGCTGGACGGGGAAATCCGCTCGGCGTTCGCGATGACCGAACCCGATGTGGCATCGTCGGACGCGACCAACATCCAGTCCCGGATCGAGCGTGACGGCGACGAATACGTTCTCAACGGCCGCAAATGGTGGACGTCGGGCGCCGGCGATCATCGCTGCGAGATCTTCATCTTCATGGGGAAATCGGACCCGGACGCGGAAAAGTACCGCCAGCAGTCCATGGTGCTGGTGCCCCGCGATACGCCCGGCGTCAAGCTGATCCGGCCGCTGACCGTGTTCGGATACGACCATGCGCCGCACGGCCATTTCGAAGTCGATTTCAAGGATGTCCGCGTGCCGGCATCCAACATGATCCTGGGTGAAGGCCGTGGCTTCGAGATTGCGCAGGGCCGGCTCGGCCCGGGCCGCATCCACCACTGCATGCGGCTGATCGGCGTTGCCGAACGTTCGCTGGAGGCCATGTGCGCGCGCGCCAAGAAGCGCGTCGCCTTTGGCAAGCCGCTGTCCGAACAGGGCGTGGTGATGGACGCGATCTCGCGGTCCCGCATCGAGATCGAACAGGCCCGGCTGCTGACGCTCAAGGCCGCCTACATGATGGATACCGTCGGCAACAAGGTTGCCCGCTCGGAAATCGCCATGATCAAGGTCATCGCCCCGCAAATGGCCTGCGACGTGATCGACCGGGCGATCCAGGTGCACGGCGGCGGCGGTGTATCGGAAGATTTCGGCCTCGCCTACGCCTGGGCCAAGACCCGCAGCCTGCGCCTCGCCGACGGCCCGGATGAGGTGCACCGCACGTCGCTGGCCAAGATGGAACTCAAAAAACAGAGCCCACGCTGGATCTACAGCGAGTAAGGACACGCATATCTGGTTCACGCGCGGCCGGTGCGTTGAAAACTTGTATTAATAATGCATATTTTTTATTCATTTTTGCTATTTTGGGCAATTAATATGCATAAATTCAGGTCGAGACAAGGTACCGGCAGGCCCCTGTTATGTGAAAATTTTATGATTCCTGATTAGAGTCCAGCACGTTACCAGTTTCTTCCACAAATTGCGCCCCTCCCCCGCATAAATGGCCCCGTTCTTGCGAACGACGCTGCAGTGCAACAACAACCCCAAGGGGAGAGGTCAAGATGAGGTCATATCTCAAAACACTTCTGGGCGCGACAGCGATTGCGGGCGTAACGCTCGCCGGCGCGACGGCGCACGCAGCCGAAACCATCAAGGTCGGCATCCTTCACTCGCTTTCGGGCACCATGGCGATCAGCGAAACCACGCTGAAAGACGTCATGTTGATGCTGATCGAAGAACAGAACAAGAAAGGCGGCGTTCTCGGCAAGAAGCTCGAAGCCGTCGTCGTCGACCCTGCGTCGAACTGGCCGCTGTTCGCCGAAAAGGCCCGCGAGCTGATTTCCGTCAACAAGGTCGACGTCGTCTTCGGTTGCTGGACGTCCGTGTCCCGCAAATCCGTGCTGCCGGTGTTCGAGGAGCTGAACAGCATCCTCTTCTATCCGGTGCAGTATGAAGGCGAAGAAAGCCAGAAAAACGTGTTCTACACCGGTGCCGCCCCGAACCAGCAGGCGATCCCGGCCGTCGATTACCTGATGAACGAAGGCGTTGAGCGCTGGGTTCTCGCCGGTACCGACTACGTCTACCCGCGGACGACCAACAAGATCCTTGAAGCCTACCTCAAGGGCAAAGGCGTCGCCGCAGACGACATCATGATCAACTACACGCCGTTCGGTCACTCCGACTGGCAGACGATCGTCTCCGACATCAAGAAGTTCGGCTCCGCCGGTAAGAAGACCGCCGTGGTCTCGACCATCAACGGTGACGCCAACGTGCCGTTCTACAAAGAACTCGGCAACCAGGGCATCAAGGCCGAAGACATTCCGGTCGTTGCCTTCTCCGTCGGTGAAGAAGAACTCGCCGGCCTCGACACGGCACCGCTGGTGGGTCACCTCGCCGCGTGGAACTACTTCCAGTCCGTCGACAGCCCGGAAAACGCCGAGTTCATCAAGACGTGGAAAGCCTTCACCAAGAACCCGAAGCGCGTCACCAACGACCCGATGGAAGCCCACTACATCGGCTTCAACATGTGGGTTAAGGCCGTCGAAATCGCCGGTACCACCGAGTCCGATGCGGTTATCGACTCGCTCATCGGCGTGACGGTTCCGAACCTCACGGGCGGTTACTCGGCGATGATGCCGAACCACCACATCACCAAGCCGGTTCTGATCGGCGAAGTGCAGGCCGATGGCCAGTTCGAGACGGTTTCCTCGACGGCCGGTCTCGTCCCGGGTGATGCCTGGTCGGACTTCCTGCCGGGTTCCAAGGACCTGATCAGCGATTGGCGCGCGCCTCTGTCGTGCGGCAACTTCAACACCAAGACCGGCAAGTGCGGCGGTCAAGGCAGCTAAGCACCTAGATCGTTCGGGGGTGGCCAAGGCCACCCCCGGGCATCTGCGCCTTGTATTTCCCGGATGCTGGAACTGCCCCGATGATGACGTTTCTCAAGTCCCGCACTTCGTTACTTCTTTTCCTGTTTAGTCTTTTCATGTTTGTCCCGGCCACGACCTCGCATGCCGACGAGCTGGCCGACAAAATCAATAAACTTGCCGAAGGCGGATTTAATGACCGTCAGAAGGCGATCAACGAGCTTGCAGCGACCGGTGACAGCCGTGTTGTCCCGGCCCTCGAGGCGCTCGGCGACGGGCTGCTTTACATGCAGAAACTCGGCAACAAGGTCGTGATCGTCGAACGCGCCGGCAGCAACTTCAAACTGACCGATCCGATCACGCTCGAGGCGCTGGGCGAAATGCCCAAAGGCGCACTTGAAAAAATTAAGGTGAACAACCGCCTCCGTCGTGCCGTTCGCGATGCGCTGGGCGGACTGCAGCTGAATTCCAAGAAACCGGCCGACCGCATGGCCGCCGCCGAAGCGGTGTTTCAGTCCAAGGACCCGGATGCCATTCCGCTTCTCGACGCCGCGATCGAGAAGGAAACCAAGGCCGACGTGAAGAAGGCCATGCTGGAAGCCCGCGCCGCCGCCGTGCTGTCGAGCGATCTCGACGACACCGCCAAGCTGGACGCCATCAAGGTGATCGAAACCCGTTCCGGGCGCGATTCCCGCTCCATTCTGCTTGGCTTCGCCGCCAATGCCGAGGGCAAGCTCAAATCCGCCGCGGAAGAATCCGCCGGCATCATCGAACGTAGTCTGGCCGCATGGGCGGCCGCACAGAACGTCTGGTACGGTCTCTCGCTCGGCTCCGTTCTGCTGCTGGCCGCCATCGGCCTCGCCATCACCTTCGGCGTGATGGGCGTCATCAACATGGCGCACGGCGAGATGGTCATGCTCGGCGCTTACACAACGTTCGTGGTGCAGGACGTCATCCGCACGTCCTATCCGCAGCTTTTCGAAGTGTCGTTGCTGATTTCGATCCCGCTCGCGTTCCTCGTCGCCGGCGCCATCGGCGTCGCGATCGAACGCGGCATCATCCGCTGGCTCTATGGACGCCCGCTGGAAACGCTGCTCGCGACCTGGGGCATATCGCTCGCGCTGCAGCAGACGGTGCGTTCGATCTTCGGCCCGACCAACCAGGAAGTCGGCACCCCCGACTTCATGTCCGGCGCGTTCGAAATCGGTCAGATGACGATTACCTACAACCGTCTCTATATCCTGGTCTTTGCACTTGTCGTGCTGGCAGCGCTGATGCTGGTGATGAAGCGCACGCCGTATGGTCTGCAGATGCGCGCCGTGACGCAAAACCGCGCCATGGCCGGCGCTATGGGGATCCGCACCGATTGGGTCGACGCACTGACCTTCGGTCTCGGTTCCGGCATCGCCGGGATCGCCGGCGTGGCGCTCAGCCAGATCGATAACGTCAGCCCCAACCTGGGCCAGTCCTACATCATCGACAGCTTCATGGTCGTCGTGTTCGGCGGGGTCGGCAACCTTTGGGGCACGCTGGTCGGCGCCATGACGCTCGGCGTCGCCAACAAGTTCCTTGAACCTTACGCCGGTGCCGTTCTCGGCAAGATCGTCGTGCTGGTGTTCATCATCCTCTTTATCCAGAAGAAGCCCCGCGGCATGTTCGCGCTCAAGGGCCGGGCGGTGGAAGCATGATGACCAACTTCATCGCCGGCGCACTCGGCATCCGGTCCTACATCTTCATCGCCGTCATCGCGGCCATCGTCGTCGTCGTCGGGTTTCTCAATCTGGCGGTGCCGGAGACCAGCTCGCTTTATATGTCGAGCTACGTCGTGTCGCTGTTCGGCAAATACCTATGTTACGCCATCCTGGCGCTCGCCATCGACCTCGTCTGGGGGTTCTGCGGCGTGCTGTCACTGGGACACGGCGCGTTCTTCGCACTCGGCGGTTATGCTATGGGCATGTACCTGATGCGCCAGATCGGCACGCGCGGCGTTTACGGGCACCCGGAGTTGCCGGATTTCATGGTGTTCCTGAACTGGCAGGAACTGCCGTGGTACTGGTACGGCTTCGACATGTTCTGGTTCGCGGCCCTGATGGCGGTCCTGGTCCCGGGGGCGCTTGCCTTCGCGTTCGGTTGGTTCGCGTTCCGCTCGCGTGTCACGGGGGTCTATCTCTCGATCATCACCCAGGCGATGACCTTCGCGCTGCTGCTCGCGTTCTTCCGCAACGACATGGGCTTCGGCGGCAACAACGGCCTGACGGACTTCAAGGATATCCTCGGCTTCGACGTTCAGTCGGACAGCACCCGCGTCGGTCTGTTTGCCGCCAGCGGCATCGCGCTGATTGCAGCCTTCCTGCTGGCACAGGCCATTGTCACATCGAAGCTGGGCAAGATCCTGATCGCGGTGCGCGACGCCGAGGCACGCACACGCTTCCTCGGCTACCGGGTCGAACACTACAAGCTCTTCGTGTGGACGCTTTCGGCCATGATGGCGGGCGTTGCCGGTGCGCTTTACGTGCCGCAGGTCGGTATCATCAACCCGTCTGAGTTCGCGCCCGCCAACTCGATCGAAGCCGTCATCTGGGTCGCCGTCGGCGGCCGCGGCACGCTGGTCGGCGCGGCGTTGGGCGCGGTGCTGGTCAACGGCGCCAAAACGATCTTCACCGGCATCCTGCCGGAAGTCTGGTTGTTTGCGCTGGGCGCACTGTTCATTGCGGTCACGCTGTTCCTGCCGAAAGGCATTCTCGGCCTCGCCAGCCAGATCATGGCCAAGCGCCGTGAGCGCCAGGCGACGGGTGCCGCACCGCAACCGCAGGAGGCCGACTGATGACCCAGGCAGGTGACACTCTTCTCTACCTCGATAACGTGTCGGTCAGCTTTGACGGCTTCAAGGCGCTGAACGCGCTGTCACTCTATATCGCCGAAGGCGAGATGCGTGCCATCATCGGCCCCAACGGCGCCGGCAAGACGACCATGATGGACGTCATCACCGGCAAGACCCGGCCCGACATGGGCACCGTCGCGTTCGGCAAGGACATTGATCTGACGAAGATGGACGAAGCCGCCATCGCCACGCTCGGCATCGGCCGAAAGTTCCAGAAACCGACGGTGTTCGAAAGCCACACGGTCTACGACAACATCCTGCTGGCGCTGGACCGGCCGCGCGGCGTGATCAAGACGCTCTTCGACAAGTCGAACGGCACCGACCACAAGCGCATCGACGAAATCCTCGAGATCACGCGCCTCGGCGATCTTGCCGACGAACTGGGCGCCAACCTGTCGCATGGTCAGAAGCAGTGGCTGGAAATCGGCATGTTGCTGGCCCAGGATCCGATGTTGTTGCTGGTCGATGAACCGGCCGCTGGCATGACGGATGCCGAAACAGCGGAAACCGCACGGCTTCTGAAGGACATTGCCAAGGACCACTCGGTCGTTGTCGTCGAGCACGACATGGACTTCGTTCGCGATCTGGGCGTCAAGGTGACGGTGCTCCACGAGGGCTCCGTGCTGGCCGAGGGCTCGCTCGACCAGGTGAGCGCCAATCAGGAAGTCATCGACGTGTATTTGGGGCGCTGATCATGCTGACTGTCGAAAACATCGATCTGTTCTACGGCGCCGCGCAGGCGCTCAAAAGTGTCTCGATGGGGGCGGAAACCGGCAAGGTGACGTGCGTCATGGGCCGCAACGGCGTCGGCAAAACCAGCCTGATGCGCGCTGTCGTCGGCCAGCAGCCGGTGACCCGGGGCGCCGTCAAATGGGACGACAAGGACATCTCGACGATGCCTGTGTTCGAACGCGCCCGGCTGGGCATCGCGTTCGTACCGCAGGGCCGCGAGATCTTTCCCCTGCTGTCGGTCGAGGAAAACCTGGAAACAGGCTACGCCTGCCTGCCGCGCGGCCAGCGGCGGGTGCCGGACGAGGTCTTCGATCTGTTTCCGGTATTGAAAGATATGCTCAAGCGCCGGGGCGGCGACCTGTCGGGCGGCCAGCAGCAGCAGCTCGCCATCGGCCGGGCACTGGTAACGCGGCCCAAGCTTCTGATCCTCGACGAACCGACGGAAGGCATCCAGCCCTCCATCATTCAGGATATCGGTCGGGCGATTTCATATCTTAGGGACACCGGTGACATGGCTATCGTTCTGGTCGAGCAGTATTTTGAGTTTGCGCGCGACCTCGCGGACCGCTTCACTGTCATGGACAGGGGCGAGGTCGTTCTCGCCGGTGACAAGGCGGATATGAACGAGACCGATGTTCGACGACACCTCACCGTTTGACCACGCAACCGCACCGGTACTGCAACGGACGAAAGGTGCCGCCGCGTGCAGCTTCAAACGGCGTGACGACCGAACGGTTCTTGACCGGTTGCATCAATCCGGCTCATTCAAAGTAAGACTGCCGAGGCTCGACCCCGGACAATCCCCTGAAGCCGTTCTCCTTAACACCGCGGGCGGCCTGACGGGCGGCGACACGCTTTCGTTCGAAGGCGAAATCGCCACCGGTTGCGAGGCCGTCTTCACGACCCAGGCCAGCGAACGCGCCTATCGCGCGCTCTCCGGGGATGCCGTCGTCACAAACCATCTGAAGTCCGCCGCCGGCAGCACGCTGGCGTGGTTGCCGCAGGAAACGATTCTGTTCGACGGCGCCCGACTGAAGCGCAGCTTCGACGTGGATCTCGAGGGCGATGCGGCCCTGCTCGCCCACGAGTCGGTGGTTTTTGGCCGCGCCGCGATGGGCGAAAAGATGACACGCGGCGCCTTTTCCGATATCTGGCGCATCCGCCGCGACGGCAGGCTGATCCATGCCGATGCACTCCGGGTCGACGGCCCGGTCGCCGATATTCTTGGTGATGCCGCGACGCTGAACGGCGCGCACGCCATGGCGACGATCCTCTATACGGCAGCCGACGCGGCGGAACGCCTCGATGCAGTACGCGACATCATCGACGGGCTTTCGCCGGCCATCGGCATTTCCGGCGCAAGCGCCTGGTCGGAAAAACTTGTGATCCGCGCTGTTGCGACAAGCGGTGCCAACCTCCGGCGGATCGTGGAACCTTTAATTTCAGGGCTACGCGGCGGCAAACCCATGCCCCGCGTCTGGTCGACCTAAAAGAGCGAGGAGAGGGAGATGAACCTGACCCCCAGGGAGAAGGATAAACTGCTGGTATCGATGGCGGCGATGGTCGCCAGGCGCCGGCTGGAACGCGGCGTCAAGCTGAACCATCCGGAAGCGATCGCGCTGATCACGGACTTCGTCATCGAAGGCGCGCGCGACGGCAGGTCCGTCGCCGACCTGATGGAAGCGGGTGCGACGGTGATTACCCGCGATCAGGTCATGGAGGGCATTGCCGAGATGATCCATGACGTCCAGGTCGAGGCGACCTTCCCCGACGGCACCAAGCTCGTCACCGTCCACGAACCGATCCGCTGAGGAGGACCTTGATATGATCCCAGGAGAAATCATCCCCGCCTCGGGCGAGATCGAACTCAACGCTGGCCAGCCCACCGTCACCATCGAAGTGGCCAACACCGGCGACCGCCCGGTTCAGGTCGGCAGCCACTACCATTTCTATGAAACCAATTCGGGCCTCGAGTTCGACCGCGAGAAAGCGCGTGGCATGCGTCTCGACATTGCGTCGGGCACCGCCGTCCGTTTCGAGCCGGGTCAGACGCGCGAAGTGACGCTGGTGCCGCTGCTGGGTGCACGCGCGGTTTACGGGTTCAATCAGAAGATCATGGGAGGCCTCGATGCCGGCTAAAATCACACGCGCCGCATACGCGGATATGTTCGGCCCAACCACGGGCGACAAGGTCAGGCTGGCCGACACCGAACTCTTCATCGAGGTCGAGCAGGATTACACCACCTACGGCGAGGAAGTGAAATTCGGCGGCGGCAAGGTACTGCGTGACGGCATGGGTCAGGCGCAGACGCCGCGTGCGCTGGGCGCGGTCGATACGGTCATCACCAACGCGCTGATCGTCGATTACTGGGGTGTCGTCAAAGCCGACGTCGGCCTGCGCGACGGGCGCATCGTCGGCATCGGCAAGGCCGGCAATCCGGACACGCAGCCGAACGTCGACATCATTGTCGGCCCGGGCACCGAAGCCATCGCCGGCGAGGGCAAGATCCTCACTGCGGGCGGCTTCGATGCACACATTCACTTCATCTGCCCGCAGCAGATCGAAGAGGCATTGATGTCCGGCGTCACCACCATGCTGGGCGGCGGCACCGGTCCCGCGACAGGCACCAACGCCACGACCTGCACGCCGGGTCCATGGCACATCGGCCGCATGATCCAGGCCGCCGACGCTTTCCCCATGAACCTCGCGTTTTCCGGCAAGGGCAATGCCTCCAAACCGGAAGGTCTTTATGAACAGGTCCTGGCGGGTGCATGCTCGTTGAAACTGCATGAAGACTGGGGCACGACCCCCGGCGCCATCGACTGCTGCCTCTCCGTTGCCGACCAGATGGACGTGCAGGTGATGATCCACACCGACACGCTGAACGAGTCGGGCTTCGTCGAAAACACGGTCGCATCGTTCAAGGGCCGCACCATTCACGCTTTCCATACCGAGGGCGCAGGCGGCGGTCACGCGCCGGACATCATCAAGGTGTGCGGCGAGGAAAACGTCATTCCATCTTCGACTAATCCGACGCGGCCCTACACGGTCAATACGCTCGAGGAACACCTCGACATGCTGATGGTGTGCCACCACCTGGACAGCCGCATTCCGGAAGACGTGGCGTTCGCGGAAAGCCGCATCCGACGCGAGACCATCGCGGCGGAGGATATCCTCCACGACATGGGGGCGTTCTCGATCATCGCGTCCGACAGCCAGGCCATGGGCCGTGTCGGCGAGGTGCTGATCCGCACGTGGCAGACAGCGGACAAGATGAAACGCCAGCGCGGCGCGCTCGCCGGCGAGACCGGCGACAACGACAACATGCGCGTGAAGCGCTATATCGCCAAATACACGATCAATCCGGCCATCGCACACGGCATGGCAGGGCATATCGGCTCCATCGAGGTCGGCAAGCGCGCCGATCTCGTGCTGTGGTCGCCGGCGTTCTTCGGCGTCAAACCGGACATGGTCCTGCTGGGCGGCACCATCGCGGCCGCGCAGATGGGTGATCCGAACGCGTCGATCCCGACACCGCAGCCGGTGCACTACCGCCCGATGTTCGGCGCCTTCGGCAAGTCGCTGACGGCGAGCGGCATCACGTTCGTGTCCCAGGCCGCGATGGAACAGGGCCTGAAACAGATCCTCGGCGTGTCCAAGGAAATGCTGCCCGTGGTCAACACGCGCGGTGGCATCTCCAAGAAGTCCATGGTGCTGAACGACTACCTGCCGAAGGTCGAGGTCGATCCGGAGACGTACGAGGTCCGGGCCGACGGTGAATTGCTGACGTGCGAACCGGCCGAGGAACTGGCCATGGCACAACGGTACTTCCTTTTCTGAGGGCATGATGCTGCGCGCGAGCGAAATCAGACGCAAGGGTGAGTGGGACGGCATTGCCGTCGATACCGTCGTGCTCGGCTATGATGACCGCTACCGGCGCCGCATGGCCATGACCGGCACGGGTGGGCTTGCGTTCGTGCTCGACATGCCTAAGGCGGCCGTGCTGGCCGACGGCGATGCGCTGGTGCTGTCCGACGGACGCCTGGTCGCGGTCAAGGCCGCCGCCGAACCGCTGCTGGAGATCACCTGCGCCGATCCGGTGCACCTCGCCAAGGTCGCGTGGCATCTGGGCAACCGGCACCTGCCGACACAGATCGACGGCCAACGCATCCTGATTCGCGAGGATCATGTCATCGCCGACATGGTGCGGGGGCTGGGTGCCGACGTGAAACACATCGATGCGCCGTTCACACCCGAGGGCGGCGCCTATTCCGGCGGCGGACATCATCACCACCATCACCACGACGGCAATGACGACCACGATCACCCCCATCATCACGCGGGGCACCATCATGGATAACCCAATAAATAATGCTGGGCTCTATCGATTGATGGCATGGCTGTCCCCAAGCTACCCGGTGGGCGCGTTTGCCTATTCGCACGGGATCGAGTGGGCGGTCGAAGATGGGCGTGTCACCGATGAAGCGACGCTGGCGGCGTGGGTCGAGAGCATTGTCCGCCATGGTGCCGGATGGTCGGACGCCGTGCTGTTTTCGAATGCCTACCGTTGTGACGGCAACCCGGAAACACTTGCCGAGGCGAACGATTTCGCCGTGGCGCTGGCGCCATCGACCGAACGTCACCTGGAAACCACGGCGCAGGGCATGGCGTTCGTTAAAGCCACCAAGGACGCGTGGCCGTGGGCAGAAGCGGAGGACGTGGCTGGCGCGCTGGGGTCCGAGATTGCCTATCCGGTTGCGGTCGCGGCAGCGTCATCGGCGCACGGCATTCCGCTAGCACCCGCGCTCAACGCCTATCTGCACGGCTTCGCGGCCAACTTGGTCTCGGCGGGTGTCAGGCTTATCCCGCTCGGGCAAAGCGCCGGGCAGCGGATCCTAGCCGGGCTGGAAGGTGCCATCACGGAAACGGCGGCGGCCGCCGAGAACGCGTCCATCGATGAGATCGGCGGCATCGCGGTCCTGAGCGACATCGCCGCCATGCAACACGAAACCCAGTACACGAGGTTATTCAGATCATGAGTTCTTCTGTTAACGGGCCCCTCCGGGTCGGTATCGGCGGGCCGGTCGGCTCCGGCAAGACAGCACTGATGGAGCGGCTCTGCCAGACGTTCCGCGATGTCTATAACATCTGTGCCATCACCAACGATATCTATACCAAGGAAGATGCCCTGATCCTGACCCGCGCCGGTGCGCTGCCGGAAGAACGCATCATGGGCGTCGAGACCGGCGGCTGCCCACACACCGCGATCCGCGAGGACGCATCGATCAACCTCGCCGCCGTCGACACGATGAACGAAAAGTTCCCGGGTCTTGATGTGATCCTGATCGAATCAGGCGGCGACAACCTGGCGGCCACCTTCTCGCCGGAACTGGCCGATATCACGATATACGTGATCGACGTCTCGGCGGGCGAGAAAATCCCGCGCAAGGGCGGGCCCGGCATTACCCGGTCGGACCTGTTGGTGATCAACAAGACCGACCTCGCGCCTCTGGTCGGCGCTTCGCTCGAGGTCATGGACAGCGACACCAAGCGCATGCGCGGCGACCGCCCGTATGTGTTTTCCAACATGAAGACCAAGGAAGGCCTCGACACCATCGCCGGGTTTATCATCGCCGCCGGCGGGTTGGATACAGATGCAGCAAAGTCCGCATCTTCCTAAAGACCTAACGGAAGTTCCGCCCGTCCGGGATATCGTGTGAGATATCGAAGGTCCTGAGGCCCCGGTCTTTTATGACATCCGGCGGGGTCGCCAGCGTGCGCAGGTAGTCGTTCAGCCCCAGTAGGTGCCGCGCCACCACGTGAATGACCCGGCCTTCCTTCTGCAGCGTTCCCGCGACCCTGAGCAACCGGCTTTCCAGCAGATCGCGGCGGTAACGCTCGAATACCGCCGGCCAGACGATGACGTTCGCGACACCGGTCTCGTCCTCCAGCGTCGCGAAGATCACACCGCATGCCGTGCCGGGGCGCTGACGAACGACGACGAGCCCGGAGACCGCGACCCATGCGCCGTCCTTCATATCGGCAAGCTTTTCATTGGCAACGATCCCGTCGGCGGCAAGTTCATCGCGCAGAAGCGCGCACGGATGTTTCCTGAGGGACAGCCTCAGGTGCCGGTAATCCGCCATCACCTGCTCACCGATCCCGAGCGCAGGCAGATCGACGTCGGGTTCAATCCCCCATTCCGGCGGCGGCGCGTTGGAACCGGGCCGCGCTTGCGTTTCGGCAAAGGCGAACAACGGCAGCGGCGCTTCACCCAGCCCCCGCACCTGCCAGAGCGCGGCGCGCCGGTCGAGACCAAGCGAGCCCCATGCATCCGCGCGCGCCATGGTTTCCAGCGCACGCCGGTCCAGATTGGCGCGGCGCCAGGCATCCCGCACGGTCCGGTAGCCGTCTTCACGCGCCGCCAGCAAACGCGCCACATCCGCTTCGCGCATCCCCTTCGCCTGGCGAAAGCCGAGCCGGAGCGCCCGCCCGCCGTGCGCCTCTTCAAGGGTGCAATCCCATTCACTGTGATTAACGTCGAGCGCCCTGACCTCGACCCCATGATCGCGGGCATCGCGGACAAGCTGCGCCGGCGCATAGAACCCCATCGGCTGCGCATTCAGGATCGCAGCCGCGAACACCGCTGGATAATGCCGCTTGAGCCATGCCGACACGTAAACCAGCAGCGCGAACGAGGCGGCATGCGATTCCGGAAAACCATAATCGCCAAAGCCTTCGATCTGCTTGAAGCAGCGTTCGGCGAAGTCTTGATCATAGCCGTTGGCGACCATGCCCCGGATCATCTTGTCCTGAAAATGGGTGATCGTACCGGTGCGCTTGAAGGTTGCCATGGCGCGGCGCAGACGGTCGGCGTCTTCCGGTGTGAACCCGGCGGCGACGATGGCGATCTTCATTGCCTGCTCCTGGAACAACGGCACACCCAGCGTCTTGCCCAGCACCTGTTCCAGCTCGCCGCTCGGGAACGACACTTTTTCCTCGCCGTTCCGGCGCCTGAGGTACGGATGCACCATGTCGCCCTGGATCGGTCCCGGGCGGACGATCGCGACCTCGATCACAAGGTCATAGAACACACGCGGCTTCAGGCGCGGCAGCATACTCATCTGGGCGCGGCTTTCGACCTGAAAGACACCGATGCTGTCGGCCTCGCACAGCATGTCGTAAACGGCCGGATCTTCCTGCGGCACCGTCGCCAGATCGAAGGACTTCCCGTAATGCCGCTCGATCAGTTCGAACGCCTTGCGGATACAGGTCAGCATACCGAGACCGAGCACGTCGATCTTGAGAATGCCGAGCCGGTCGAGATCGTCCTTGTCCCACTCGATGACGGTGCGGCCCTCCATACGGGCGTTTTCGATAGGGACAATGTCGTGCAACGGCTGTTCGGAAATCACGAAACCACCGACGTGCTGCGACAGATGCCTGGGAAATCCGGACAGCTGGCGGCTCAACGCAATGACCTGCTTGAGCGTGCGGTCAGTCGGGTCGAGGCCGATCTCGCGGATGTTGTCTTCCTTGATCCCGCCGCGTTCCCAACGCGACGCGCGTGACAGCGCATCGACGGTATCCATCGACATGCCCATGACCTTGCCGACCTCGCGCACGGCGCTGCGGCTCCGGTAACAGATCACCTCGGCGGTCAGCGCGGCACGTTCGCGCCCGTACTTGCCGTAGATGTACTGAATGACCTCCTCGCGGCGTTCGTGTTCGAAATCGACGTCGATGTCGGGCGGTTCGTTCCGGGCCGCCGAGACGAAGCGCTCAAACAGCAAGTCCATGACACTGGGGTCAACGGCGGTGATGCCGAGGCAGTAACAGACCGCGGAATTGGCCGCCGATCCCCGTCCCTGACAGAGGATGCCACGGCTGCGCGCAAAGCGGACGATGTCGTCGACGGTCAGGAAGTAGGGCGCGTAGTTGAGCTTGTCGATGAGGTTGAGCTCATGTTCCAGGTTATACCGGACCTTGCCCGGGATGCCGTCTGGATAGCGTTTCTCCGCACCGATCCATGTCAGGCGGACAAGTTCTTCCTGCGCGGTGGAGCCGTCGGGGACCGGTTCGCTCGGATATTCGTATTTCAGTTCATCCAGAGAGAACCGGCAGCGATTGATAATACTAGCGATATTGGCAATAGCGTCGGGGCGGTCTTCGAACAGCCGCATCATGTCATCCGACGACTTCAGATACCGTTCCGCATTGGCATTCAGCCGCGCGCCTGCCCGGTCGATGGTGCAGCCTTCGCGAATGCAGGTCAGGACGTCCTGCAAGGGCCGACGCGCCGGCGTGTGGTAAAGCACATCCCCCGTCGCGACCAGCGGGATATCCATGGCGTCGGCCAACAGCCCGAGCGCCCTGATCCGCGCTCGGTCGTCACCCCGGGCAAGATGCTGAACCGACAGATAGAGCCTGCCGTCAAAGACCTCGCGAAGACGTTTCAGATGATCCGTAAAGTCATCGTTGGTTTCGCCATAGGAATTATCGGATGGCAGCGCGATCACGACCTGCCCTTCTGCATGATTGAACAGGTCACTTATATATAAGTGACAATGCCCTTTCTCGGCGCGGCGCTTACCCGCACTTAGCATGCACGACAGCCGCGCGTAGGCGGCCCGGTCTTCCGGAAAGCAAAGCACGCCCGGTCCGTCGATGAAATCCAGCCGCACGCCGATCAGAAGCCGGATTCCGGCATCCACCGCGGCGCCATGAAATCGCACCACACCTGCCAGTGTATTGCGGTCGGTGACGGCTATGGCATCGTGGCCGAGTGCCCTGGCGGTCTCGACCAGTTCCTCCGGGTGCGACGCGCCCATGAGGAAGGAGAAATTGCTGGTCACCTGTAGTTCGGCCCAGGTCATGCGAAAAGCCCGTGCATGTACCAGTCCGCGGATACGTCAGCGGCATAGGTTCCGTCCCGAAACACCCAGAAGCGCCGGCCTTCTTCGTCCTCCAGCCGGTAATAGTCACGAAACCGGCGGCCTGCGCCACGCCGCCACCATTCGGGCGCAATCCGTTCTGGCCCGTCGGCCAGGCACACCCGGTGCGTCTGCCGCCGCCAAACGAAACGAACGGGCGGCCGGCCCGGCTCGGGCGTGACGGCGTCGATCGGCTCCGGCGCCGCCAACAGACGTACCGGGCGCGGCTGATCGGCAATCCAGTCATTCCGTTCGAACCCGTCCGTCGCCGGGCAGACAGTCACCGCACGCTCGGGGATATGACTTTCCACCGGTGCAATCCGATAGACCCCGTTACCACCCAGCCTGTTTTGCAACCGGTCGATCAGCGGGTCCAGTGCCGCTCCGGCTTCCCCAGCTGCCGCCAGATCGATCTGTCCGGGCCGCACCCGATCGGTAGAAACGGCTTCGAGGCTCATCTGCTCGATCCCGAAGCCAGGTTCCGCCTTCGCGAGTTTTTCCCGGAACAATTTCATCAGGTGCGCCGGATCGCGGCCGGCACGGCCGGTCCCGATACCGATCCGTTGCGTCTGACCGTCGACCCGGTAGAACACAAGTGCCAACTGGCGCGCCCCACGCCCGCCTTTTTCCAACTCCGCACACAGTTCCTGCAACAGGCGGCGGGTCGCCTCGGCAATATCCTCGGCACGGCCGATGGGTTCAGGGAAAACGATCCGGCTGCGCCACTCGGGTGCCGGACGCACCGGCGAGATCGGCTCCGCGGCATGACCGAAAACCTGATCGAGCCTGTTCAGCACCGGCATGCCGCAACGCTTGACAAGGGGTGCGCGCGGAATCCGGTAAAGATCGCCAATGCGGCCAAGGCCGTACTCGCGAAGTTTCTCGACAATATCCGACGGCAGACGGAGCGCCGCGACCGGCAGATCCGAAAACCAGTCCCTCGTCCTGCCGATGGGCACCGCGTTGCCGCGCCCGAACCGCGCCCAGGCCCAGGCCGCCCCCGGCGTGTCGGCGGCGGCAACACCGACGGTCAGTTCCATCCGCCTGAGACGCCGGGTCAGGTCCCCCAGCATGCTGTCCTCACCGCCGAACAGGTGCGCACACCCCGTGATGTCGAGAATGATGCCATCGAGGCCATCGGCGGCAGTGAACGGCGTGTAACGCCCACACCAGTCCACCAGTCCCGCCAGCGCGCGGGTGTCACCCTCCGGATCGGCGGCAGCGACCCGAATGCCGGGCAGGAGCGCGCGCGCATCGGCCAGGGTCATGCCTGGCACGATGCCGTCCGACGCAGCTTGCGTATCGACCGCACAGACACGCACGCCGCCCGAGACGGACTGCACCAGCGCCAACGGCCCGGCAAGACGCCGCCCCTCAACCCGCCGCCGCTCGCCCGCCCAGTGCTTCAGCCATACGGAAATGTAACGCCTGTTCATCCCATTCAACGATCCAGCTCCCCGGTGCCCCACCCCGGCACCGTGCGAGTTCCAATGCCCATCGCATGACGCCACCGGACACCGTGCCGATACGCCATCGTGTCAGCGCCGCCGACAGCGGCTCCGCCTTTGCCCGACCTGTGGGCGGCAATAACACGAACGCCGGCGTTGCCGTGCTTTCCGCCGCCAGTTGCAGCCGCCGGGTCGCGGTGAAATCGGCCGTGATGCCGTCACCGACCACGGCGCCAAGACCGCCGGCCCTCAACCCTTCCTCCATGGCCCAGAGGGCATCGCTTTCCTTCTCCGCCCGGACAAACAGGAACTGGCCTGCCGAAAGACCGAACGCCCTGAACCCCGGACCATAGGGGCGTCCCGTCTCGCGCATCGTGCGGGTATGCTGGCACCAGAGAATGCAGCCGCCATCACCGGTGGCACGCCGAAGCAGCCCGGCATGAAAGCCGGCCCCGGCGCTGCTCATTCCGCCGATCTCATGCAGGCCGCCGCGCCTAAGCCCGCCCCACGGCAACGCCCCGTCGATTTCGGGCACGCCCAGGGAAATGGCGGATGCCCGCGCATATGGACTGATACCCCCTTGTAATTTCTCGATTTTATGCCGCAGCGCGGACAGTTTTTCGGGGCCGGCTGGGTGCACGGTTCATCCTCCTGGCAATCCAATTGTTCTTGATTTGTTCTAATTTGGAGAAAAGAGTCAAGACCTGCAAATTCGACATGTGACCGAACCGGTCACGCCACTCCAAGATATCCGAGAGCCCCTTGACTATCGGCCCCGGGGACAAACATCATTCAGGAGCGTCTTTTTGCATTTGATTGGCATTATCTCGTGGACGAAACGATTCCCGATCTGATCGAAGATACAATCAGCAGCCCCGATCTGTATTTGCAGATACTGGCCGTTGCGATCACCGCGCTCTGCTCCTGGCTCATCTCCAGATACCTGAAAGGCCGTATCGAGAAAATTTCCGAAGACGGCGAACCGCAAAAGGGCGGCAAGATCGCCGCCCAGGTCGCCCGGGTCGGCAGTGCCACCTATCACCTGCGCGAATTGATCTTCCCGGTGACGAACGCGATCCTGCTGGGCGTGGCCGTCGCCATATCCCGGGAGTTCTTCGATCAGCAATGGCTCGTGCAGTTCGTGCAGGGCCTGAACTTCCTGTCCATCACCTACATCGCAGCGACACGTATTTCCACCAGCCAAACCGTCAGGTACTTCGCGCTGCTGGTGCTCGTGCCGCTGATCATTCTCTACGCCATCGGCCTTTTGGACAATCTGGTCGAAATTGCCGATGGCATCGGTTTCTCGCTCGGCAATATCGAGTTCACGCTATATGCCCTGGGCCGGACGGTAATCTTCGGCGTCATCCTGTTCTGGATCGGGCGCCTGTCGAACCAGCGCGGCGCCGACTTCATCCGCGGCCGCGAGGCCCTGACGGAAACGACCAAGGAACTGGTGCTGAAGACGTTCCAGATCGGGCTGTTCGTCCTGATCGCGCTGATCATCCTACAGATCGCGGGTATCGACCTGACGGCACTCGTCGTTTTCGGCGGCGCCATCGGCGTCGGCCTCGGCTTCGGCCTGCAGCAGATCGCATCGAATTTCATTTCCGGCATCATCATCCTGCTGGATCGCTCGATTGCCATCGGCGACTACATCGAGTTAGAGGACGGTCGCGCCGGCACGCTCCGGGAACTCACCATGCGGTCCGCCACGCTCGAGACCTATGACGGCAAGGACATCATGGTCCCGAACGAGAAGTTTATCACCACCGCCTTCACAAACTGGACCCACAACAACCAGAAGCAGCGCTACCCCATCGTGTTCGAGGTTGCCTACGGCACCGACCTCGAAAAGCTGTTCACCCTCCTCCGCGACGTCGTTGGCTCCCACCCCAGCGTCCTGAGCGGTGACGACCTGCCGATCGAGGAACGGCCCGACGCCGAGGTGCAGGCCTTCAATGCCAACGGCATCGAGATCCTGGTCGAGTTCTGGATGGAAGGGGTTGACGACGGCAGAAACCGTGTCGGCGGCGACCTGCTGTTCATGATCTACCAGGCGCTGCTTGAGAACGACATCGAAATACCGTTCCCGCAGCGCGAAGTCGTCATCAAGGAAGACCGGCGGAAGAAATCCTGAGCTAGAAGTTGCCGCTGAGGAACATGAACACCCGGGGCGACTTGCCGTCACCGCCGATCTCCGCAGCGGGCCGCGTCAACGGCGTTGCGACTTCGAGGCCGCTGATGAAGTTTTCACCGAGCGCCGCCCTAACACCGACGCCCGCGGACGTCAGCGATTCGTGCTCGCTCGCATAGCTGTTCGTTGCCGTTTCCCAGACAACCCCACCGTCATAGAAACCGTAGAACTGGTAAGATGACAGCCAGCCCAAATCGATATTGTCGCCGTACTGCAGTTCGACCATCCCGGCTGCCCCATGGGTGCCTGAGATCTCGCCGCCTTCATAGCCGCGGCCGTACAGATAGCCGCCAAGGGAAAACTCTTCCGCCGACAGCAGCCGCTGATCCGATGCCTGACCCGCGACCGACAGCTTGACCGACCATTTGTCCGTGATTGCCTGGAGACGCTCCGCACGCGCATAAACCTTGGTAAATACCGGCCGCCCGCCGCTGCGCGAACGTTGCGGTGCCAGGCGGTCGCTATCGTCAATGGCGAGCCCCCGGCTGATCCAGATGTTCCCGGAGTTGGCGCCCTGAAGTTCGTCCTCGTAATAGCCGTCCAGACCGCCACGCAACACCTGCAGGCGATCCTCGAAATCAAAAACGCCCGAGTCGAACTGTTTCTGCCGAGATGCATCGAACGAAACCGTCGCCTTCAGATTTTCGGCCCGGCCGCGGACGATCGGGTGTGAAACGGAAACACTGCCGCGCGACGACTGACTGTTCAGGTCATTGTCCTCTTCCTCGGCGCCGGCATCGATCATCGAATAGGACCCGAACAGGCTGACGGTTGTGCCCTCGGCGCCAAGCGCCCACTGCTGCGCCAGTTCCACATACCGCAATTCGTTCGGCGACGACGGGATCGTAAAGACGCCGAGACGCGTGCTTTCCCTGCCCGTCAGCCAGCCGTTGGCGGTCGCACTGACATAGGCCTGATCGCGGCCGACAGAATGCGAACCGCGATTGTCGACGTTGAAAAAGGCGCTGACGGCCTTTTTCTTGACCGCGATATCGAGACCGTAAACGCCGGCATCCTCGTCAATGCGGTTGACCTTGGCCCGCGCATCGATGCCCGGCAGGTCGTTCATCAGCAGCAGATAGCGTTCCACCGTATTGACGTTGGCCGGCCCCTCAATGCTCGCGATCTTGTCACCATAGGGGCGCAGCAGGTCCTTCTGATCGGCGGACTGCGTTTCGAATTTTACCTCGGTAATCCGGCCCTCGATAACCCGGATATTGAGCACGCCGAACTCGAGGTTCTGCGATTCAACCACGGCACGACTCAGGAAGAATCCCTTTTCCCGGTAAAACGCCGTTACCGAATCCGTGATTTTCTTGACGTCTTCCAGGCTAATTTCACGAGCAAGATAAGGCTCATACAACTGCGTAAACGCCGCCGATGTGAACTGGGTGTTCCCCAAAAACGTCACGGCGGACAAAATAAACCGGATTTCATCCACTGATTTTAGGTCATCCGCAACCGGAGCGGGTTGCAACGGCTGCCCGGTTTCGCCCTTTCGTGGAAGCGTCTGCTCGCGCCGGTCGATGCGTTCCTCAACCCGCGCGGGATCGGATGTCGACTGCGCAACTGCAGGCATCGGCGCGCCAACAAAAACCAGGGCCAGAATTGCGCCCAAGCCGTTGATTTTCCTGCGTTGCGTTATCAATCGTCAGTCCTAGTGATGGGGGTCACAAGTGATCATTTGAACTATCTTTATACTCACAAAAGAATGCGTGTTTCATGTCCTTTTGTGAACCCCGTATTTCCCGAATTTTAGTGCGGTTACTTGGTTGCTTGGTGAACCCAAAGTTACTTTACCGAAATTTAATATGTCTTTAACTCATCAGGTAACGGCTTCGTGCCAATTGTAAACCAGTATAAGGCGTCAAAACTGTGAAAACGTTAAGAAACATCCTTGGGGGATTTTCCGGAATACTTTGTGTGATGCTGTTCGTCGCGCACGCAAACGCACAGTCCGCCTACAGCCCCGACACGGCTTGGGTCATCACCTCGATCGACGGCGACGCCAAGGTGCGCTCGCTCGACGCGACCGAGGTCGCAGCGGCGTCCGGCGCCACCCTTGCCGAGGGCATGACGGTCACGACGGGCGCCGGCAGCCGGCTGGTTCTGAACCGCGGCGGCGACACGGTGACCGTTTCGCCGAACAGCCAGTTCAGCATCGGCCCGGATACGGCCAGCGATTCGTCGCCGAATATTTTGCAGACGCTGGGCACCATGCTGTTCAGCATCGATTCCAGCGCCGGCCCCCGGAACTTCCAGGTTCGCACGCCTTACCTGGCAGCCGTTATCAAGGGCACCGTATTTTCCGTCAGCGTGACGCCTGAGGGCAGCGCGCTCCATGTGACCGAGGGTCTCGTCCAGGTCGCCGACCTCGCCAGCGGCCAGATCGGCCTCGTGGCCGTCGGGCAGACGGCCCGCGTTTCCGCGACCGGTGGCGGCGGCCTGAACATCGACCGTGGCGACGGCAGCGGCAATGCCGAGCCGAAGAAGGAAGGCAACGCCGATCCGGAAGGCAAAAAGGACGAGGATTCGGCTGAGAACGGTAAAGGCAAAGGCAAAGAAAACGCGCCGGGCCTGAAGATCAAGGAAGCCATCGACCAGGGCATCGGTGATGTCGGCGAGACGACGGGCGGCCTTGTCGCCATGGATACGCCGGGCCACACGCAGGACGGCCCTGGTGGCGCGGCCTTCGAAAACAAGGGCAGCGAGAAACGCAGCATCAAGGCAAAAGGCCCGAATCTGGACAGAATCCTCTCCGTCTTCAATCAGGCGCGTGATAAGGTTATCGGCGGTGTCTCGCCGTGTGCCGGAGGTGCCTGCAGCCAGGGCAACCCGACCCCGGGCAACCCGACCCCGGGCAACCCGGGCATTGGTGGCAACCCGGGCATTGGTGGCAACCCGGGCAATGGTGGCAACCCGTGTAATGGACCATGCGGTGGACCGCCGAGCTAAACTGGAGATGGCAAACGCCGAAGGATGATCAAACCTGAGCTCCAACCGGATCAATCCCAAAGCACGGGATTGATCCGCGTCCTTCTGGACATTGGCGGACAATGGCTGCATCTGATCGGTATGGCCGTGCTGCTTCTGGGGCTCTATGCTCTCGGTATCATCTCCGGTATCGACCGCGCGCTGATCGATCTCAGGTTCTCACTATCCGCACGCGACGCATCCCATCAGACCGTTATCGTCCAGATCGACTCCCGAAGCATTCAGGAACTGGGTGAGTGGCCCTGGTCCCGTTCTCTTCATGCCGAGGCCATCAACAATCTCTCTGCGGCGGGTGTCGCCAGGATCGGCATCGATATCGATTTCAGTTCGCGCTCTCCCGGTGATGCCGATGAAAAACTGCTCAGCGCTGTCCGCAACTCCACGGCAAAGATCGTTCTTCCGGTATTCAAGCAGTGGTCTTCAGCGCGTGGTGGCGAAATCACGACAACGGCGCCGTTCAGCGAGTTGGCGGACCTGACGCGGCTGGCGTCGGTCAACGTCCGGCCGGCACCTGACGGTCTCGTACGCGAATACGACCGCCTGCATGCATGGGATGACGGTTTCGTGCCTTCCTTCGCCACCGAGATGATCGGTCGCACAACGTCGGGCACCGATTCCTTCTACATCGATTACAATATCCGGCCGGAGTCCATTCCGCGCGTTTCGTTCGTCGACATCGTACGGGGCAATTTCGACCCTGAAGCCTTGAAGGGCAGGTTCGTCATCATCGGCGCAACCGCCCTGGAGCTCGGTGACGAACTCGCCGTTCCCGTTTACGGCGCGCTCAGTGGTCCGGAACTTCAAACACTTGCCGCGGAATCCATTTTGACCGGCCGCGCCATCAAGCAGGCCGACGCGATGGTCGCGATTACCATTGCGCTGGTCGTCGGCCTCCTTCTCAGCGGCGTCTTCATCCGGTTGCCGCACATTCGCGGTACGATCGTCTTTGTCGGCACCGCGGCGCTTATTATCGCCGTCCCGATGGCCGTTCAGGCCAACATGCCCCTCGACATGCCAGTCGGCGCAACGCTGGTCACCACGGCGTATTGCTTCGTTCACGGCCTGACGCGGCAACTGGACATGCAGGCGCTGATTGTCTTCAAGCGGTCAGCGGAAATTCGCGAGCGCCGGGCGCTCAACGAGGCAATTGCCGACAACAGCTTTACCGGCATCGTCGTCACCGGCGATGGCGGCCGGATTCGCTTCGCCAACGCTGCAATCGCCGACATGTTGAAAATTTCCAAGGATGACCTCATTGATTGCGAGGTGAAAAGCCTGATCCAGCCGGTCGACGAGGTTTCCCTGGACAAGCCGACACCCATGAACGCCAAGATCTTTACATCGTTGAAAATCGGTGGCGACAGGACGCTGCCCGTCGAGATCGCCATCTCCGATATCGACATCGAGCCCGAGGCAGGCCCGTTCGAACGTCGCACGAACCCGCGCACTTTCAAGATTTACGCCATCACCGACATCTCCGAGTTCAAGCAGACAGAGGAAGTCCTCAGCAAGGCGGCGGAACAGGCGATCGAGGCGAACCGCTCCAAGAACGAATTCATCGCCAACATGTCGCACGAACTGCGGACGCCGCTGAATGCCATCCTTGGTTTCTCGGAAGCCATCAAGTCCGAAATTTTCGGTCCCGTCGGGTCCGTCAAATACAAGAGCTACGCCGACGACATCTTCACAAGCGGCTCGCACCTGCTGTCGATCATCAACGATCTGCTCGAGGTGTCACGCCTTGCCGCGGGCAAGACCGAGGTCCATACGTCCGCCGTCGACTTCCATGATGTCGTCAACGAATGCATGCGGATTGCGACCGGTTATCCGGGCGCGGATCGTCTCAATATCGAATGCGAAGTCGACGACCAGATCGACACGCTCTGGACGGATCCGCGAATCATCAAGCAGATCATCCTCAACCTGCTCTCGAATTCGATCAAGTTCACCCCTTCGGAAGGCAAAGTCAGGCTCGAGGCCAGACTGACCGAAACCGGCGGCACCAACATCGTGGTCGAGGATACGGGCATCGGGATCCCGCCGGATCAGGTCGACCGCGTGATGGAACCATTCCATCAGGTCGAAGGCACGATGCAGCGGAGCTATCACGGCAGCGGCCTGGGGCTCCATCTGGTGAAATCGCAGGTCGCTTTGCTGGGCGGCAAGCTGGGTATCGAGAGCACGCTTCGGGTCGGCACCCGCATCACCATTTCGTTCCCGGCGGAAAACACCGTCACGGCGGGCAAGATCGTCCACATCGAGCCGCGCAGCAGCTAGGCTGTACGGACCGGCACCTCAGACAATAAAGTTCGCGACCGCCTCGTCTTCGGTGATGTCGCTGTATGTGTACCCGAGTTCGTCCATGCGCTGGAACAGGGCGTCGAAGCTTCCCTGCTCCCGCGATTCGATGCCGATCAGGATATGACCGAAGTTCCTGGCGGATTTTTTCAGATACTCGAACCGCGTGATGTCGTCGGCAGGCCCGAGGATATTGAGAAAGTCCTTCAGCGCGCCCGGCCGCTGCGGCAATCGCAGGATCAGATACTTCTTCAGCCCGGCCGCGCGCAGCGCCCGCTCCTTGACCTCGGGCAGGCGCTCGAAATCGAAATTGCCGCCGGACGTCACACAGACCACGTTTCTGCCCGCCAGCTTCTCCGCAGGCACGTAGCGCAGGGCATGGATCGCCAGTGCGCCTGCCGGCTCCAGGACAATTCCTTCCCGGTTCAGAAACTCGACGATCGTCTCGCAGAGTTCGTCCTCGTCGATCAGCATCACCGCGTCCGGGTCGACATCCCGAAGGCTATCGAAATTCCGTTCGCCGATGGCGGCGACGGAGGCCCCGTCCACGAAGTTGTCGACCTCGCGCAGGACGACGCGTTCGCCTTTTTCGAGGCTGCGCTTCAAGCTCGGCGCACCGGCGGGTTCGACATATACGATCTCGGTATCGGGAGACGCCGCCTGCATGATACGGCGCACACCGGACGACAACCCCCCGCCGCCGACCGGTAAAATCAGCAGATCGACCGGGAAGTCCGCCTGGTTCAGCAATTCCAGGCCGACGGTCGACTGTCCTTCGATGATATCCTCATGATCGAACGGCGGCACCATCATCCAGCCGTTTCGCTCGGCGTAATCGAGCGCCTCCCGGTTACACACATCGAAGATGTCGCCGATAAGCTTCACCTCGACCTTTCCCTGGCCGAACGCGTACGTCTTGTCGATTTTCTGCTGCGGCGTCGTCACCGGCATGAAAACCACACCCGGGATGTCGAAGTGATGACAGGCAAACGCGAACCCCTGCGCATGATTCCCGGCCGATGCACAGACAAACCCGGGCGGGCGGTGGCCGCCGGCGAGTGCTTTCCGGAAAAAATTGAACGCGCCGCGAAGCTTGTAACTCCTGACCGGAGTCAGATCCTCGCGCTTCAGGTAGATTTTCGCGCCGTATCGGTCGGAGAGGAATAGGTTCTGCTGAAGGAGCGTCGGCTCCATCACCTCTGCAAGCGATTCGAGTGCGTCTTTCGCTGCCGAGAGGACACCGGTCTTGTCTGTCGTGTTCGCGTTCGAATTCATTGCCTGCGCCCGATATTGCTCTCGCTTTGGCCGCCGGACCCCGGTGGCACGGCTGCTGTATCGTTCTCCTTAGACCGGTGATTTACGTGTCCGGGCAAACAAACGCAAGCAATCCGGTAATTGCACGTACCCGGGCCGCGCCAAGCCAACAAAAAAGGGCCCTTGTTAGGGCCCTTTTTTAATTGGTTGCGGGGGCAGGATTTGAACCTGCGACCTTCAGGTTATGAGCCGTGATATGGTCATTTCTCAGCATTTCTAAAAATTCCGCAGAAACACTCTAACCAGTTGATATTACTGGACTATTTTAGAAATCACTTTACGCTGTCATTCGATCGGTTGCTCGCCGAAACCAGCCCTCATGATTCCACTATGATTCCAGGGATTAAGAGCAGCGCAGCGATCATCGAGAGTTAATCAGCCGCAAAGAGGTGCCATATGCCTAAAATCACCAAACGCCTTGTCGAGTCTGCTAAGCCGCAAGATAAGGATTATATCATCTGCGATGACGACCTTGCTGGGTTTGCCGTTCGCATTTTACCAAGTGGCCGTCGTTCTTATATCGTTCAATACCGGATCGGCAATCGTTACAGACGCATGAGCCTGGGAGCCCATGGTGTCCTCACTCCCGAAAAAGCCCGTCGCATGGCATTCAAGGTTTTGGCAGCCGTCAAGGACGGAGAAGATCCTGCTGGCGAACGTTCCCGAGCCCGAAAAGCCTGTACGGTGAAAGAGCTGGCAGAGCGTTTCGACCAAGAACATATTTCTGTCCGTCTGAAGCCAGGCACTGCCACAGAATACCGACGCAACCTTCGCCGTTTCATATTGCCAGCCCTTGGACGCCTGAAGGTCTCCGATGTAACACGGGCCGACATCGCCAAATTTCATCATGATTCACGCCACATCCCTTACCAGGCAAATCGGAACCTTGAGCTGATCTCAAAAATGTTCTCAATGGCAGAGATATGGGGAATGCGGCCTGAAGGTTCCAATCCACGGCTACACATCAAAAAATACCCAGAAGAAAAACGCGAGCGCTACCTCAGCCAGAAAGAGCTGAGCGATCTCGGTTCAGTGCTAAACGAAGCCGAAGAAATAGGTGTCGATGATATCTATGCTATTTCTGCTATCCGCCTCCTGATTTTTACCGGCTGCCGCCTCAACGAAATCATGTCACTCAAATGGACAGAGGTTGATTTCGACAACAGCTGCCTACGACTATCTGATTCAAAGACCGGCGCACGAGTTGTCCATCTCGGCCCCCCTGCCCTTGATCTCCTTAAAAACCTCAAACGGCAGCCAAAGAACCCATGGGTTATCTGCGGCAAAATCCCAGGAACCAATCGCAAAGAGATCCAGAAATTCTGGCAACGGATCCGCAAGCGGGCTGGCATTGAAGACGTCCGCATCCATGACCTACGACATTCATTTGCCTCCAAGGCCGTCGCACAAGGGATGAGCCTGCCCATGATTGGTAAGCTTCTAGGGCACACTCAGGTTCAAACTACTGCTCGTTATGCGCACCTCGCGGCAGATCCGATTCTTGCCGCCGCCACTAAGGTTTCTGAAAACATTTCAGGCCTTATGCATAAAGACACTACCTAACCGGAGGTAAATAACCTCAATTTCAACCGCCTCCTCGTAATCGTGAGTAATGATGCGAAATTTTGAATATTTTTGTATTGAGGAAGGGGGCATCAATACAATCATCTGTTTGTTCAGGCTTCGAAGATTCTTCATGAGCAAAAACAAATGATATGGGTCTGTTGGGCTTGGTTCGAAATAGAAGCTTTCATACCGAGTTCGTGCTTCATCATCTTTGGCATGAACGAGAAGAGTTCGAATACCAGCAATATCGGCAGCTTGAAGTGTACGCAATAAGGCATCTTTAAGAAACGCTCGGCCCAATCCTTTTCCTTGTTCGTCACGATCTATGGCTAAACGCGCCGACAACATCACTGGAATAGGATGGTGCTCTTGCCCTTTGGTCACACGGGCAGGTGATACATCGTAATCAACAGAGTCTACCGCCAAGCTGTAGATACTGTTTTCCCCTCGAAATACCAAATAGGTTTGAGCACCACCTGACTTCTGATTGATCAGGGGACTACTCGATCCGTTTCCGCCAATTTGACCAGCTACAAGGGATTTATCCAAATACGGGAATGTCAACGAGGCTTTGAATTACGAAAATATGGCGGCCTTTCATAGAGCGCCTTACGCTACTATCTGCCTTCGACTAAACTGAAGATTTGATCATGGTATTTGCTCCGATGCGCCGCTTCGTATTATGCTGTAGAGGTTCTTCGACATCTCCGACCGCAATTCATAGACGTGAATGAGACACTCCTGTCTCGAACACTATGAACATTCCTAAACCTAACGTAACCGTGCCGATCCCGCCTTGAAGCAAGTTGTTGGCCCACGAAATGGTCCGCGCGGTCCAGCTGAGCGGCACGGCGACAATCACCGAGAGGCCTGCCATACCGACAATTGACCCGAATCCAAAAGTCACCACGTAAAACAGCTTGAAACCCGGATCGTCAATTTGACTGGCGGCCAGCACGACCAACACGGCCGAACCTGCCATTCCGTGCACCATACCAACCATAAGGGTACGCCATCCGCTGATCGGGCTGTGGGCGTGGTCGTGAGGATGGGCCGCGTGGTCATGGCTGCTGTTTATATTCTCGCCGGCATGGGAATGGGCGTGCCAATGATGCGAGCTGTCAGCATGTTTGTGAACGTGAAAATGGATGCGCTGGCTCACCATTCGCCACAGAACCTGGCCACCCAAGATAACCAGCATGGCACCGACGGCAAACTCCAACCAATTTGCCACGGCACCGTCGATATTCGAGCCCAGGACGATCGCCGTACCGGCAACGACTGCCAAAGTACATGTATGCCCCACACCCCAAACGGCACCATGACGAACGATCCGACGCCACGAGCGTTCGCCACTGACCAATGAGGACACGGCTGCCAGGTGGTCGGCTTCCAGCGCATGCTGGAGCCCGACTGCCAGCCCCAATAGCAGAACACCCCCCAAGGTCAGATCGAGTTCCACCGCCGCTGTCCCTTCCGTCCGGCTTCCCTACTCGGCAGCCTGAATCGTGCCGGAGACACCAATCTCGGCCAGCAGCCAGTCGTACCAAACGTCCAAACCTTCGCCGTTAGTCGCCGACACCTGAAAGACCTTGATGGCTGGGTTGATGTCCCGCGCAGCCTGAATGGCGGCGTCCACATCAAAGGTCACGTAGGGCAACAGATCAATTTTATTGATTACCAAAATGTCGGAGGCCGCGATCATATGCGGATACTTGGCGGGTTTGTCCGCCCCTTCCGTCACCGATAAAATCGCGACCTTCGCCCGCTCCCCTAGATCAAACAACGCCGGGCAGACCAGGTTCCCCACGTTCTCGATCAGCAGCAGGGAGTTTTCCTGCGGGTCCAGCTGCTCCATTCCTTTCTGAACCATGTCAGCTTCCAGATGACAGCCCGTGCCCGTATTCACCTGCACACAGGCAGTCCCCGTCGCCCTGATCCGCTCAGCATCATTGAGGGTTTCCTGATCCCCCTCGATCACCGCCATCGGTATTTTGTCTTTCAAGTCCGTCAAAGTGCGTTCCAGCAAGGTCGTCTTGCCGGATCCCGGAGAGCTGACCAAATTCAACGCCAGAATATTTTTAGCCTTGAGCCAGCCCCTATTCTCGGCAGCCAACTTGTCGTTCTTACCCAGAATGGCCGCTTCCAACTCGACACTTTCCGACGCCCGATGCATGTGCGTATGGGAATGCCCCGGTCCATGATCATGACCGTGCTCATGGTCGTGGTGATGATGATGCGAATGATCATGCCCGTGATCGTGGCTATGGTCATGACTGTGGTCGTGATGATGATCATCATGTGAATGGGTATGGCTATCCCCACCCTGCTCTTTATTCTCCAGACCGATATCCATCTTGGTCACGGTAACCGTGCCGCTGGAACAACCGCATACGCCACACATCAGCTTGCCTCCCTCGTTTGTTCAATTGCGTCTTCATCTGTTTCTTCAAGAAATTCGAAATGTTTAATGATCAAATCGTCACCCCCTTTGCGGTCCAAAGCTTTGGAACCGCATTTCGGGCATGGTTCAATCAAGGTGGCCAAGAGGAACTGTTCGCCACAGTCCCGGCAGCTTGCATCAGCCATGACCTCAACGATTTCCAATGTCGCCCCTTCCAAGGGCGTACTCTTGGCGCAAACATCAAAACAGAACTCCACAGCGTCCGGCAGGATGGCTGACAACTTGCCGATCTCGACGACGACTTTGGTCACCCGACGGCCCGCCGCGCGCTCTGCGACGATGCTGACGATGTTTCGGGTGATCCCAAGTTCATGCATCGACCCGCGCCCTCAACAAATCCGCGGCAATTGTTCGCCGACCAGCATGTCGACCACGCGCCTGCCACCGAACAAGGTTTCCATCACCACGGTCCCGGCAGGCGCCTCACAGATTTTACCAATGACGACACTGTCCTGACCGTCTTCGTGAGTCCGCATGGCTTGCAGGACTGCGTCCGACATGTCCCCCGGCACGACGACAACTATTTTTCCTTCGTTCGCCAGATAGAGCGGATCGAGCCCGAGAATTTCGCACACCCCGGTAACTTCGGCCCGCATGGGAATACTCTGTTCGTTCAACAGCACGCCGACACGACTATCTTCCGCGACCTCGTTCAGCACACTGGCAATGCCGCCTCGCGTTGCATCCCGAATGGACCGCACTTCCGGACATATATTGATAATGGCGTCTATTAAGCCGTTCAGGGGACCGCAGTCGCTTTCAATATCCGCTTCCAGCGCCAGGTCGCCACGGGCGTTCAAAATCGCTGCGCCGTGGTCCCCCAATACCCCATTCACGATCACGACGTCGCCGGGCTTGGCATTGGCCGATGAAATGTCCAGGCCTTCCGGAATGACCCCGATCCCGGCCGTATTGATGAAGAGTTTGTCCGCAGCGCCATGGTGGACGACCTTGGTATCTCCGGTGATGATGCGCACCCCCGCTTTTTCCGCGGTTTCCTGCATGGACCGGGCGACCCGGCGCAGCGTTTCCACCGGCAGGCCTTCCTCGATGATCATCCCGCATGTCAGATAGAGTGGTTTGGCGCCGGAAACGGCCAGATCGTTGACTGTGCCGGCAACAGCCAAGGTCCCGATGTTACCGCCCGGGAAGAACAAAGGATCGACGACAAAGCTATCCGTCGTCAGGGCCAGCCGGTCCCCCTGCGCTGACAAATCTGACATGAGCAATCGGGCCTGATCTTCCAAGACACCATCGTCCGGTTCACCGAACGCGTCCAGGAATGCATCGTCAATCAAATCACGCATGGCTTTGCCGCCGGCACCATGGGCCAAAGTGACCTTGTCTACGTTGACCTTGCCTCGGCGTCGTGTGCGATCTGAGGTCGCTTTCTTGCTCATCTCGTTCATGCGACGCTCCTCGCACCCTGGTCCGCAGACTCTTCTGCGACATCTGAATTTTCAGCCATGGTCTTTAAATCAAGGCGGCCATATTGGTAATAGGCCGCACAGGCCCCCTCCGAGGAAACCATCAAGGCGCCCAAAGGCGTTTCGGGCGTACAGGCGCGACCAAACACCTTGCAGTCCCAGGGCTTGATCACGCCTTTCAGCACCTCGCCGCATTGGCAGGATTTCGGGTCGGCAATCTTGATGTCCGGGACAGAGAATTTTTTCTCGGCATCAAACCGGACATATTCTTCACGGATCTGTACGCCAGAATGATCGATGGAACCCAGACCCCGCCATTCGAAAAATTCTCTCAGCTCGAACACTTGCGAGACGGCACCAAGAGCTTGAGCGTTGCCGTCTTTCGGCACGATACGGCCATATTGGTTTTCGACCTCAGTGCGGCCTTCGACCATCTGCTTCAACAGCATCCAAAGAGACTGCAGAATATCCAAAGGCTCGAACCCGGCGACGACCAAGGGGCGATTGTAGTGGGCTGAAATAAAGTCATAGGGCGCCGTGCCGATAACCATGCTCACATGGCCCGGCCCCAGGAACCCGTCGATCTGCAAATCGGGGCTGTCCAAGATCGCCTTGATGGTCGGGATGATCGTGATGTGATTGCAAAATAGCGAGAAATTCTCGATGCTTTCCTGCTCCGCCTGCAGCACTGTCAACGCCGTCGACGGCATGGTCGTTTCAAAACCCAAGCCAAAGAACACAACCTCCCGGTCCGGATGGCGTCGCGCCAATTCCAGCGCGTCCAGGGGCGAATAAACCATTCGCACATCGGCGCCTTCAGCTTTTGCCTGCATCAAGGATTTCTTCGACCCCGGGACACGCATCGCGTCACCAAACGTACAAAAGATGACACCGGGTGTTTCGGCGAGGGCGACACAATCATCAACCCGCCCCATGGGTAAAACGCAAACGGGACAGCCCGGGCCATGCACCAGCTCGATATTCTTCGGCAAAAGGTTCTCGATCCCGTATTTAAAGATCGAATGGGTGTGGCCGCCGCAGACCTCCATAATGCAAAGCGGGCGGTTCGAGCCCACATCGACCTGCGACGCCAGCTCTTCGATTTCCCGCAGCAATACTTTCGCCTGTTCGGGATCACGGAATTCGTCGACATACTTCATGAAGACGCTCCTTCTTCTGCCGCCGCACCTGTATCCAATCCGCCACGGCTATCGGCCAGCAACGTATGCACGAGGTCCCAAAGGATGTGGTACGTCGCCACATGAACTTCTTGGATGCGGTGAATGCTGTCGGTTTCAACCACTAGACAATGATCCAAACCCAACGCAGCCATTTCACCGCCCGACATGCCGGCAAGGCCAATGGTCTTAAGCCCCATCTCTTTGGCTTTTTCAAAGGCCCGGACAAGATTGCCGGAATTGCCGCTGGTCGACAGACCAATCAAACAATCCCCTTTCCGTCCCTGCGCGATCACTTGGCGTAGATAGATGTGGTCCATCCCGACGTCGTTCCCGACGGCCGTCAACATGGCGATGTCTTGCGTCAAATTGAACGCGGGCAACGCCGGCCGCCCGGCAGTTACGGGATGCTGGAATTCCACTGCCACATGAGCAGCGTCGCAACTGGAGCCCCCATTGCCCATGGTCAATAACCGCCCATCTGCTTCATAGGTTTCCGCGATGGTTTGGGCAGAGGCGATGATCTCTTCGGCGTTTCTGTCAAAGAACTCCTCGAACACGGATACATGATTTTGGGCCTTTTGACGCACGGATTCATCCAACGCCAACGCCATGGCCTTCGGATCAGTTCGGCCACCGTCAAGGAAAGGATAGAGCTGGCGTAGATGCGACGTGTTCGACATAACGCTTCCTATCCGGCCTTCCGGTTCATCATCTCATCGCTTTCCCGCATGGCCGCCAGTTCTTCCTGGGCATCACCCAACTGGCGCAGGATATCCATGGTCATTGCGGCTTCGGCCTCGTCAATACGACTCATGGCGAAGCCCACATGGACCAATACCCAGTCACCGACGCAGCTTTCCAACGGATGCTCGTCATCTACGATGCAGGCCAAATTGATCTCGCGTTTGACACCGCTGACGTCGACCACGCCCAGCTTATTTTCAGCATCAGAAATACTGACAATCTGCCCCGGAATTCCTAAGCACATGATGTCCTCCTTTGCGGATTTTTCACCGCTTCGATATTTGCCACGGCAATGACCGCCTGACCCAGCGCGATACCACCATCGTTCGCCGGCACCCGCTCGTGGGTGAGAACTCGAAACGCCTGGCTCTCGAGCAATTCGACAACCAATCGCAATAATGTCCGGTTCTGGAAACAGCCTCCCGACAACGCCACTGTTTCAAATTCCCGGTCGTTCCCCGCCAACTTCATCACCATGCCGGCAATCGCCCGCGCCAGCCCGCGATGGAACCGCGCAGCAATGGTGCCAACAGGCGTTTGCAAATGCAGATCGCCCAGCATCGCCCGCCACACGGCCAAGGGTTCGATGTAGGGCAACCCTTTGCCGTCCAAGAGCGGAATGGCAAAGGGGTAGGCCAGGTCATCCGGTTCACCCATCGCATCTGGATCAATCGCCGCCTCGAACAGCATCGCCGCTTCGCCTTCATATGCCTGACGGTCCCAAGCAAGCCCGCAGATGGCCGCCGCCGCATCGAACAATCGCCCACAGGATGAAGACAACGGCGCGTTCAAGCCTTTCTCGATCATGGCATCCAGAGTTTCGCGGGGCGCTTCAGCAAGTTTCCGGAATACGTCCAGCTCATCGAAATTCATGGAGAACTCGGCCCAACCCATTTCCGCCATCAAATGCGCGTAGGCATTTCTCCAAGGCTCACGGACAGCCTGCGCCCCACCCGGCAAGGCCACCGGTTTCAAGCAACCAAGCCGTTTGAAACTTCGATAATCACAGGACAAAAACTCCCCACCCCAGACAGTGCCATCAACTCCAAAACCTAACCCATCCATGGCCACGCCCAAGACCTTCCCGCCATCAGGCCTCCAACCGTTCTCGGCCATGCAGGCGGCGATGTGAGCATGGTGATGCTGGACTTCCAGCAACGGCAACCCGCCCTCTTCCGCCATACCGCGCCCGCGCTTTGACGACAGATAATCGGGATGGCAGTCGACGGCGATCACCGCCGGTTCATGTTCGAACAGATCGGCGTAGAGGCGCAGGTTGTGGCTCACGTCATCAGAGGTTGCCGCGTCCTCCAGGTCGCCCATATGTTGGCTAAGGATCGCCTCGCCATCCTTGATCAGACAGAAGGTGTTTTTCAATTCCGCCCCTAGGGCCAGCACGTGAGTGTCGCCGATCAAACCCTTCGGCAGCTTGATTGCCTCCGGGGCATATCCCCGCGCCCGGCGAAGCATACGCGAGCACCCCATATCGACCCGCACCACGGAATCATCGATCCGATTGGCAATGGCTCGGTCGTGCATCAAGGCGAAGTCAGCTACGTCCTTTAATCGTTCCCGGGCATCATCGTTGTCCGTGCATTGCGGCTGGCCAGAAATGTTGCCGCTGGTCATCACCACGGGCCGTTTCATCCGCCGCAAAATCAAATGATGCATGGGCGTGTGCGGCAGCATAAACCCAAGACGGTTGAGGCCCGGCGCGACTGCCTCCGGCAATGGATCGCCTGTGGCCTCCAGCAAGACGATTGGAGCGGATGGAGATTTCAGAAGTTCCTCTTCTTCATCCGATACCGAACAATATTGACGGATGACATCCACATCCCGTGCCATCAAAGCGAAAGCTTTGCGCTGGCGTCGTTTACGCTCCCGCAGGCGGTTGACGACGTCTCCCTTGGTCGCATCACAGGCCAAATGGAACCCACCGATCCCTTTGATAGCGACGATATGCCCCATCATTAGCATGCCGCCCGCCGCGTCCACGTCGTCAAGCATGGAAAAGGCTTCGTGATTCACCGCACCTTCACCGAGCCGTTCAACCCAAGCGCGCGGGCCGCATGCATGACAGGCCACAGGTTGGGCATGAAATCTGCGATCAGCAGGATCATCGTATTCACTCGAACAAACAAGGCAGAGCTCAAAATCCGACATGGTGGTCTTGGCCCGATCATAAGGAGCGCCCTCGATGATCGAAAATCTGGGTCCGCAATTGGTGCAATTGGTGAAAGGATAGCGGTAACGGTTCTGGAAGGGATCGCGCGTTTCGTCCAGACAGTCGGCGCAGGTAGCGGCATCCGGCGTCACACCGGATTTCATGGCACCGGCGGATGAGGATGAAATCGTAAACCCGTCCGGCATAGGTTCATCGATCGGCGCAAAAACCAATTCATCGATACGGGCAAGATGCGGTGCTTCGTCTTTCAGGCGTTCGGCAAATTTACTTAGGTCTTGCCCCCAAAGCCGGATCTCCGCGCCATCGCCGGTATTCCGCACGTCGCCTTTTAATCCCAGTTCGTTGGCGATCCGCCAAACAGTCGGTCGGAAACCAACTCCTTGAACCTGACCCTTTACGGTGATCGCTGCCGCTCTCATGGCATGATCTCCCAAAGCAATACGCGGTTATTTCCGCTATCAGCCACAGCAGCCAATCCATCCAGGACCGACAAGCCATAAGGCCAACAGAGCGTGTCCCGTCCCGGCAGCCCCCAGCCATTGTCTCCCTTGGACGCAAAGTCCGGCTGGCCCGTCAGGCGATCTGCATCAGGATTGCTGAATTCTGCCCATCCGATCATCCGGGAACTGGCCGTATCGGCAACAAGCAACCGGTCGCCGGCCACCGCGACGTCATAAGGCATGTTAAGGGCGCTGGAGCTTGGGTAATAGGCAGCCTTATTGTGATCGCAGCCTTTGAAGTCGTCCTGTCCCAGCACGGTTGCTGCCGCAGCACCATTCGTCGCCGGGAATCCTTGCCAGAGCATAATCCGATTGTTCCCCGCGTCAGCGACGGCCAAGTGGCCCTGCCACCAGGCGATGCCGTGGGGCCAGCGCATCCCGGCAGCATCGACATCTCGGCCGCCGTTTTCATCCCGCGTCTCGAAGTCCGATTGGCCCAAAACCAAATCGGCAGGCTGCCCCGAATTACTCGGATCTCTCCACACCAAAACGCGGCGATTTCCCGTGTCGGCAACCACCAATGCACCTTCGATTTCTTGAACGCCGTATGGCCAGTGAAGGGTTACTGCCGATGGTTGCTCAGCACCTCGATTGGATTGAATGGCGCTGGCATCTTCCTGACCTAAGACAATATCTGCCGGTTGATTGTTGGATGTCGGCAGATCACGCCACAACAAGACGCGATGGTTCCAGGCATCAGCTACCGCAAGGCCCTGTCCCCAGGCGCAGATACCCGTGGGCACATTCACTGTTGCCAGGCTCGGCGTTCCTTTGCCGTTCCGTCCTTCCGCGGCAAAATCCGATTGACCGATCAAGATATCCGCGGGGGCGTTATCACTCTCAGGAACATCATTCCAACCCAGTATCCGATGATGGCCTGTGTCGGAAACCCAGAGCGAACCATTCGGATGCAGACAGACACCCCGAGGTCCGAATAATGCATCCGGCGACGGCTTCAACGGTGCGGCCAATGCGTCAGGCGTCCATCCTAAGACTGCTTTTGGCCCGGACGGGTCCAACAAAGGTGCGCCGGGCAGCGCCGTGCCGGGTGCTTTGATGGGTTGAAACGATGGAGCGGCGGTCGGTTGCATGGGCATCCTTACTCCACCAGCCGAACATCGATTTTATCGCCCTTGACGCGCACCAAATGCGGCTGCAATTGGACTTCAGGCGCAGTCAGGCATTCACCGCTTTCCAGGGCATACTTAAATTCATGATACGGACAGGTGATGATGCCGTCGGCGATCTCACCTCCGTCCATGGCCATTCCCATATGGGCGCAAGCGTTCTCAAAACAGGTCACCTTGTCACCGAAACGCGACAACAGAACGGAATGACCATCGATATCGATTATCTTGGTCTGCCCGTCGGCAAGCTCTGCCAGATCAAGCGCATGCAGCCATCCGTCAGAGGTATATTGCGCGAAGGGTGAAGCATAATAGACCGTTTCATCATCGCCGGTGCCAGCGGTAGACGCACCGCCCAGCCCCTTCACTTGTTTGACCTCGGTGATTTCCGGCACATGGTCTTGGATGGCTTTCTTCACACCGGAATAGAACGTCAGCGCCGAAGCCGGGCAATTGTCGCAAGCACCCAAGAACCGGACCTGCACCCCCGGCGGTTCAACCAAGACGACTTCCACATCGCCGCCATGATCGGCGAGCGACGGACGAATGGTGTCGAGCGCTGCTTCCACCCGCTCATGAACGCTCGGCTTGAGAATGCCGTGGCTCCGCAGGACTGCGTATACAACCTCATCGGTGGCGGCCTCACGCAGGGCCTGCCCCATGCCAGGAACAGTTTTCAACGAACGGATTAGCCGCTTGAACGCTTCAGCATTCAATTCTTCGATGGCCAGCGCACGGGCGTTGGCTGCATTGGCTTGTTCAGCCGGCCAATCATCAGATAAAGCTTCCAACGCCCGAATATGGCTCAGCATATCCTCCAGACTGCGCTCAGGCACGCCATCGGCACTTCCGTTTTCGTTCGACTGGCTCGCAACCGATTGAGGTTCGGACGTTTCCGAGCGCAGCGCGCCAGAGGATTTGCTGGCTTCGTTCATGACATCAGGCGTACTTCAGGTTCTTAAACAGGATCGGTTGCAGAATGCCGCTAATGGCACCCCCGGCGACGGCCGCCGCCCATAGCGGCGCCACTTGGGCGACACCAACCAAGACCGCAATCCCCACAATTACGCCAATGGACAGTTGGCGGAACATATGGCCGTTATCCTGAAACAATTTGCCGGCCAGGAACAACTTCCCGGAGCTCATCATCATTTCAAACATCTCAGAGGCCTCCCGCCAGGGCGACAACAACGCCGAGACCAATGACAACTGCCAAGGTCCCGGACAGAACGCCATAAAGTGAGCCCATGAATGCGGCCAATTCGTTTCCGAGATCAGCACCTGCCAAACGAACGCCGGAAAGCGCACCGCCGACCAACGCAGCCGCAATCCCGAAGACCAGGGCAATAAGTAACATCGTCAAATCCATTTATTCATTTCTCCAGTTAGTCGATTGATTGTTCCGTTGATGACATGTCAGACAGCTTCGCGTTGGCTGTCATTCGCGTCAGTGACATCTAAAGAAGACGCATCTGCGCCCTGCTCGAAATTGCTCAATTCCGCAATTGCTTCGGAAACTGCTTGAACCTTATGCATCTCGCCCAATCGCTCGAATGTTGCGCGTGCGGCTTTATAAAGCGAGATCGCCATCTCTATATTATTGGGATTCCCTGCCTCAGGATTCTCCGGATCATCCGGCAGGTTTGCGAGGCAATTGGCTTTGTTGGAAATCGTGTTGGCGTACTCGCCCGGCATGGTCTTCACGTCACGCACCTTGAGCGCCTCATCGTAGGCCTCAAGGGCGCGGAAGCCGTTTTCCACCCGATGACTCGACGATACATACTGCAGAGCATTGCCGAGATTATTCTGTAGCATGGCATATTCGACCGGATGGTCGATCAGATTTACGGTCTTAAGCCCCTCTTCGAATGACTGCACGGCCAAGGCTTCGCGCATTTTGGCCTTTTCATCAGTGAAGGGGATTGAGAGAAAAGCCGTCGCCAAATTGTTCTGCAGGATCGCGAACTCTTGCGGGTGACGTTCTCGGTCAAAGGTTCGAAGAGACCGCTGATAGGCGGATATGGCATCTTGAATTGGCGCCAGATTGACACCGGCCAGATTCTGGAAGGCCAACCCAAGGTTCATTTCCGTCTCGGCGATTTCTTCCGGTCCGCCATCTTTGTTCAGAACCAAAAGCGCTTCGAGAAATGCATCACGAGCTTGTTGCAGCGGGCTGGCATCCTCAGCCGGTAACATCATATAGGCCGTACCCATGCGTGCCTGGATGCGGGCCCGAAGTAATTCCTGACCATCAAGGCAACGATCAACGGCCATTTCATAGAGCTTGATAGCACCGAGCAAATCTTCAGGCGTCTGCGGCTTTTGCTGCAGCCCCATGGCAATTTCCATGAGCATTTCGGATTTTTCGGCATCTGTCGCGGAAGCATCCTCAAGTGCGCGAAGCGCAGCTTCCACCTGTTCCTCGGTCCGCGACCGTCTAACCATGAGATCCTCCCTGATTCTGCCAGCCAAACAAGCCAACATAGATTATATGCAAGGAGTAAACCTCATTTGCAAAAAGAAGTCTACTATTTATTCATATTGTAAACTTTGTTTTCATATTCTGTTGTTTGAAGGATAAGAGCACCATTTTCCGTGGACCACCGGGCGGGCACATCCCTTGCTTCCAGATTCCCCATTTCGTTTGCAAGAAACACGTCCGGCGCCGAGGCCACCCTGTCGCCTTGCGCGTTTCGGACCTTGAGAAGACACCCGCCTGCAGCCATCTGATGAACCGGCAAGACATGGACACAACTATCCCGGATCAGCACGATCACTGCTTCAATCCCTTTAAAATAGGTCTCGCATAGAGCGGCCGATAGATAAACTTTACCGGCTCTTATATCGGCGGTGTGCCCTGCGGCTTCAGCTTGTTTTTCGACGCTCATGCCCAAACTCCATCGGCAAACTCCTGCGCCAGACCCCGAACCCTTTCGGCAGCCTTATCCGCAGCCGTGGCCACTGCCGCGGTGAGGCCGATACCCATATCCAAAGACTCGGCTTCAATCAGTAACACTTTGACATGTTCGGGAAACTCTTCGCCGTAGATTTGCCGACCGGCATAGAGCGCATGATCCCACCTGAAATCATGCAAATTGAAGCTGTTTGGCGGTACCGCTTCCAATAAATCACCCGGCACCTCATATATGGCTCCGGGCTCCTTTTCCGGAGCACGAGCATCCAGGATAATCAGGTGCGATGCCCCTCGCGCCTGATACATAACGCCCATGCCGTCAGTGCCGGCATCAAACAATTTAATTTCAGATGGAAGTTCTTCGCCTCGCAAACGACTTATAATCTCCGGCCCGACTCCATCGTCCGAACGATTGGGATTGCCGCAACCAATTATCGCAAGCGTCATATCCTCCAGAGCCTACATGACCATTCAGGTTCCACGGGCAGCATCAGTTCTGGCAATTCGCAAAACCGCCGATGAACCAGATAATACATACAGGTTTCGCAAGGTTGCTCCAACCCATCCGCTTCGATGGTGTGGTCGGTAAATCCAGAGACCACCAGCTTTGCATCAAGATCATCCGCCGCTTCGGTCTTTAGCCGACCGACCAGCTCATTGACCATTTCGGAGGTTTCAGCCCGAGGCCAGACCTCGGTTTCAAGCCCACCGGAAAGTCTGCCTCTGATCTGTTCGCGAAGAGCATCATCTTCAGCTGTGGATCCATCAGACATGGGCAACCTCCCTTATACAAGTGAAATAAAATTTCAATGCCGCCCAACCGGCTTTGAAACTAAATCCGCCATAAGCGGCACCACCAATCGGGCTCCGCCGGCAGGCTCAGCTCCGGCAGATCACACCAACGCTTATGGACGAGGAAGTACATGCATTCCTGACAACGCATCTCCTCTTCACCGAATGGCTTCAAATACCAACCGCTGATCACCAGTTTTGCCCGCAGTTGATCGGCGCTCAACGGACGCAGCTCGTCAAGGACCGCCGCGAATTCACGATCAGTTTCAGGGAAAGGCGAAACCTTGGTTTCCAGACCTTCCGTCATCAGGTCTTCGATCATCTTCAGAAGTGTCGCGTGGTCAGCCGCCGATGGCGCGACGCCATAGCGTTCGACGTAACTGGCCCTCTCTTCTTCGGGCGTAGGAGAACTCGTTGCGGCGGTTTCCATTTCCAGGTGCCCCTAAGTTTTATTTATTGATGGTTTGGCAATATACGAAATTTGACCAGATAAAAATCCAGCCGAAAATCCATTAAAAAATGAACGTAGGCGGCGACTGGGGAAGTTACCCCAGCCGCCGTATACTCGTTAGGCTGTACGGAACCGAGCCAGTTCTTCGCCGGATTTGGCATCATGCGCATGCACGGTGCAAACCAAGCAAGAGTCGTAGGACCGACATACATGACCAACCTCGACCGGATCGCTGTTGTCCTTGATCGGCGTGCCGATCAGGGACTCTTCGATCGGACCGCGTTCTCCGTCACCGGCACGTGGACCCACGTTCCAAGTCGTCGGCGCGATGATCTGATAGTTCTTGATCTTGCCGTCTTGAACGTCGATCCAGTGGCAGAGCGCACCGCGGATAGCTTCCGTCGCTCCCCAGCCTTGACCGTCTTTCTCGGTCGGCTTGATGTACCATTCGTCATTGAGTTTGAACTCACGAAGAATGCGCTCGGCTTCGCGGTAGAGCTTGCACAGCTCGTGCATGCGAGCGAAGTGTCGTAGCTGAATCGAAGCACCACCCATCTTGCGGTACATATCCAAGATCAACGGATCCGTATGCTGCCAGCCTTCGCCGTGATCACCACCAGCGATCAATTGACGAGCTAGCGGACCAGCTTCAAGACGACCATTCTCGGCATGGCGAACAGCCGTAGCCCAGGAATACTTGCCATCGTGATCCGTCTCGTTGTTCATGACGGCATTGGTCGTACGATCAAATGGATGCACTTCACCGGCACCTTCATCGTACCACGCATGTGTCGTATCTTCGCGGGCGAAGGCTTGGTCCATGGTCTTGAAGGTATCGGTGGCACCGTCATACACACCCGACTTCATGATGACCGCAGCGTTGCGACCATCAATGGTTGGATTGTTGTACTTGTCCTCATGCGGCAGATAGCCCCAAGACACGAATTTGCCATGGCCTTTGCCGTAGTTGTCCAGGCCGATATCCGTACCCATGCGCCAGTACATGCCGAGATCAGAATTGGCATGGTCAGGGCTTTCATCCAACCAAGCCATGAAATCATCATATGACTTTATTTCCTCGTAACGCTCCATGGAACAACCAAACCACAACGGCTCGATCCAGTTACGGCGGAAATGCTCCAGAATTGACCAGGCACGCGTCACATCCGTAAGGGTCGGAGCACACATAACACCACCGGGAACCATGTAGGACGAATGCGGCCACTGGCCGCCCAACAAGGCATAGATTTCGACCGGTCGACCAGAGATCGTGACACCTTGTTCATAAGACGTCCCGGTAAAGGGCGAATACCTCTTGACAGCTTCCTCGAAGAACTGGCTACCGGAATAATTCTTGTTGGTGAAATCGATCATGAACAAGCCGTAGTGATGGCGCGGCAAAGACTGGATCGATTCAACGATCTGACCCAGGTTGCGAGCCAGAATAGCGTTCCGCGGCACGGTCGTGCCCCAGGCCGTATCCAGTGCCCAGGCGGCACAGGTCAGGTGAGATGCACCACAAATACCACAGGCGCGCGGCGTTACCACGAGGCCAGCTTGCGGATCTTTGTCTTTCAGGATGATTTCAAACCCACGGAAAAGTTCCGCTTGGGTCCAGGCGTTGGTCACAACACCGTTTTCGATATCCACGCGGACGTCCAGGTCTCCTTCTACCCGACCAACCGGCGAAATATCCAAGGTTTCAACTGCTGCTGACATTTTATGTCTCCTCTTGTCGTCGCCGTTAAACGACGAAAATGTCTTCTTCGGCCCAAGCGGGGGCAGCGCCCTTCGCGGCCGCGGTGAGTTTCACATAGCCCTTCTTGTCGACACCTTCCGGCAAGTCCTTGGGCACGCCCATAACGGTCTGTGTCTTGAACACTGTTCCCGGCTGCAGATCAAAGAATGGGAACTCCGGCTCCGTACAGCCAAGGCACGGCATACCGGCACGGGTCTTAGACGACACGCGGTTCCACAGAATTCGGTTGCAGGGCGAATGGGTCATCGGGCCGCGGCAACCCAGGTCATAGAACAGGCAGCCTTTGCGCTGACCGAATGCCGTGGTCGATACCTTGTAGGCAAAGTGCATGTTCCGCGTGCAGCCGGTTTGCGTAAAGCTGGAGAAGAATGTTTTCGGCCGCTGGAATTCATCCAACGTGATGTCACCTGCACGACCGGTCCCCACGGCAACCAAAATCTGAGTTACCCAGTCGGGGTGAGCCGGGCATCCGGGAATGTTGATAACCGGCAGGCCGGCTTTGGAGGTAAACCCTTCACCCAAAGCGCCACCCTTGTCGCGCTTCAAGAACTGCAAACCTTGGCTGTCAGTGGGGTTCGGTGCCGTCGCGGGGATACCGCCCCAGGTCGCACAGTCACCAATTGCAACAACGAACTGAGCAGCATCCGATAGCTCTTTCACCCATTCTTTCATGGGACGGCCACAGAAACGGTTCCAGTTGCCGGTACCGTCAGGCGCATTCACAACCGTGCCTTCAAAGACGAAGATATCCAGTTGAATCTCGCCGGAAATGCATTTTTCTAGGATGGCCTTAACACCATCGCCGAGCTCCAACCCGAGCGAAGGTTGCCACAACACATTGATACCGAAGTCGGTCACCAAGTCGCAGGCGCTTGGTTCCTCGGCGTTCAGAAATGACATGGTGTTGCCGGAGCATGCACCGCCCTGAAGCCATAGAAGATTTGCCATCCCATCTTCTCCATTTTCTATTTCGTTTTTCCAAGATCTTTAGAAACCCTTGGCGCCCAAAGATCGCAGGCTAAATTCAGCCCGTGATTTTCCTTAAGGCAAGCGACATGCCAAGTTCCGGCTGTAAATTTTTTTCTTCTATATCAATATATTATGTTGGAATTGGAATTTTATCCACAGACCAGCATGCGTCTCTGCAAAGATACTTTGCGCGCCATTTTGCAAACTTTGTTTGCGAATGAGAATGAATATTCAGCCGTGGCGATTGCCGCAAACTGGGCATTGGGTTTCGATCGGAAAACCATACCAAACACCCTGACAACGGCTGCACCAATGTCCTGTGCCACGTTTGCCTTCCGGATCGATCATTTCTGCAAAGGGCGTTCGCCCCAGGTCTTTCACTGGACGCGACTTACTAGTCCCAGGAACGCGTGATTGGGGAAACTTGATTACCCGATCATCATCTGACACGGCGCATCCCCCTCGATGGCCTCATAAATTATAGGTCGTTTAATTCATAGCGTTTGATCTTGTTGGCGAGCCCGACCCGGGACAAGCCCAATTCACCTGCCGCCTTACTCTGGTTCCAATGATTTCGTTGCAGGGCTTGGGAGACGATTTGCTTCTCCAGGGACTCTACCATTTCCTTCAAAGTTCCGCCGTCAGGCATAAAACCTGCCCCAGGCGCGCCGGGAACCTTGGGCTGGACGCTTGCCATGGCCGGCGTCAGGTGACGCACAGCAATATAGCCACCCTGCTCCGTCACTGCGACCATGCGCCGGATTTCGGTTTCCAATTCCCTCACATTGCCTGGAAACTGATAAGCTGAAAGGCGATCCAAAACTTCCTGGGTGATGCCAACGACGCGATTGCCGACCACACCTGCATACTTTTCGACAAAAAATTGGGCAAGCACGGGAATATCCTCTGGCCTCGCTCGAAGCGGCTGAATTTCCAGCTCAAACCCTTTTAATCTGTAATAAAGGTCGCGGCGGAACTCCCCCTTCTCGACCATCTTATCCAGGGGCCGATTGCTGGCGGCGATAATCCGCACATCGGAATGCCCCATTTCGTCGGAGCCAAGAGGTTTGACCTCTCCCTCTTGAAGGAACCGCAACAAGCTGACCTGGAACCCCGGCGAAATTTCGGAGATTTCATCAAGAAAGACAGTGCCGCCATCCGCTGCCCTGAACAATCCAAGCCGATCGGAAATGGCGCCGGTAAATGCTCCTCGCACATGACCGAAAATTTCCGAAAGCAACGTCTCTTCGTTGATCCCACCACAGTTCTGAACCAACATTGGCGCGTTCATGCGATCGGAGTTGAAGTGTATCGCCCGCGCCAACAGTTCTTTGCCAGTCCCGGTCTCACCATGGATCAATATGGGAAGATTGGTTGTCGCCGCCTGCTTGGCCTCCGCACAAAGCTCGGCCATCTTGGCACTCACATAGACCAACTTCTCAAACTGCGACCATCCGCCTTTGACCGAGAACGGCGCAGCCTCACCGAAAATGCCATCGTCCATGGAAATCTTGAGCTCACGCGACAATACCCGATGCCGCCGGGACAATTCAGACATCTCTAATGATCGCTCGATTGCCATCTGGATCAATGTCTCTGGGAAGGGAAAGATCAGGAACAGATAAGCCGCTGCGCGCTTTGCCAAACTCGCGCAGGCTTCTTCCTCGCCCACATGACCGATAACCATCCGGGCCACATGTGGATTGGAAATGCGAGTATTCATCAAAGTGTTATTGACGTCGTCTGCTATAAGAGCTTTGTCACAAATCAGCAGATGAACATTCACCACGTTCAAATGGTTCGCCACATCTTGTTCACGCTCGCAAACAATTAGCCTATAATGTGGGTCATCGCGAATGGACGCTGTTACGCAATCATGTATTTTGGCGTTATTGGTCACGAGCAAAATGGTATGAAGCGCATTCATTGAAAATTAACTTTTCATTTTGTTAACTTACAATACAAGTATTGTCCAATGATAATGAAGTCAAGATGGATGGGTGCGAGGGCGCGGTCACAAATAGGGCACTCCGACTGACCAAATAGACTGTATAAACCAAAACGAGATTCGGTCATCTGATAGCGTCACTCAAGCGAGAGGCAGTACATGTGCGACGGTTGGAGGAACCGTCTAGGTCTCCTACTCTTTAATTGTAGCCAAATCCGCAAAGCGGCGAGTTTGATTGAGGCGAGGTAGTTGTCGTCACGCTTGTCATATCGAGTTGCGACTGCCCTGAAGTGCTCGAGTTTATTGAGGAACCGCTCGACAGCGTTACGCTGTCGGTAAAGCCACCGGATGAAGGCAGGCGGATTGAGCCGGTTCGGCATGGCGCGGATATTGCCCCAAGCACCGCGTCTAGCGAGGCTTTCGCGAAGGGCATTGGAATCATATGCTCGGTCGGCCAGGAGAATATCGCCGGCCTGCACGGTGTTGAACATGTAGGCGGCGCTTCGCCCGTCATGGGTCTGGCCTTCGGTCAGTTTCAGCGCGATGGGCAACCCGGCGGCATTGACCAGGGCATGGATCTTGGTCGTCAGGCCGCCCCGCGAGCGGCCCATGCAACGGGATCGGATTTGTTTTTTTACCATTCGTCGCGTGCTGATGAACCCGAACCGACGAGGATTCAATCATCTTTATGTCGCCATCGTAAGCCGTTGAAACAGCCTCCAAACGCCGGCCTTACGCCACCGGTTGAAACGGTTCACGCAGGTCGTGTGCGGGCCGTAGCGTGACGGTATATCCGCCCAGGGCGCACCCGTTCGAAGACGCCAAAAATCCCGTTCAACACACGCCGGTCGTCAACACGCGGAACGCCCCGAGGCTTGTTCGGAAGCGAGGGCTGGGTCACCGACCACTCGAAATCCGTCAAATCAAAACGCGCCATCTAATCCTCCTATCCCTTCGGAGAGCCAGATTCCGACCAAGAGTAGAAGCTATCCGCCTTGCTAATGTGGATGCTCCGGAAAAGGGAACCCGTGGCGGTGCTGCTGCGACCAAGGCATTGAAGTCGATGATTGAGGGAGAAACCGTTTCCGTTGATACGGTTGCTCGCGACGTCTATGGCCGTTCGGTTGCCAAGGTCAAATTGGGTCGCCGTTCTGTCAATAAGGCGGTCAAAGATCGCCTGAAGTAATCCTAGAGTGTCCGATTCTCTACGAATCGAGCTCAGCAACATCAAAGGCTAAGGAGAATAAGAATGGCCTCAGTGACGACCTTCATTCGCAACACGCCTGCCTCGTCGCTGCAGGCATATTTTGAACATACGGGCATTGAGCTTTCGAACCCGATAAATTGGGATGGCCCTGAGCCTGAAGTGGTTAAAGGAACGCTCCGGGCTGTCGATGACATGACAGACGATGAACGCGCTCGCGTCCTCAATGATGCTGAGCGTGTTAGCGCCTTGGCCGATGATGCCGGGCAGACAGCTCTTTACAGCGTCGCGGAGGACCGGACAGTTCTGGATGATCTGGTCAACGGTCATGCGCGGCCACTGTGGATGTTCCTGAATGCGCCGACCTTGTTTCGCTTCGCTGAAGAGGTGCGTTTCACGGACGAGCGTCGGCGTGGACGTAGCTGGGATGGCTTCATGGCACCAGCCAATCTTGATCTGAACCGTGATGCCGTCGCTCTGGAGGCATTTAAGTCAGCTTTGCGGGAGCGGTTTTCCTCCAATAACATTCATATCGATATTTTCAGCCGTCAGCGCCCGACCTTTGATGGTGAAGACTGTGAATTGGTGCAGATCGTCATCTACCGGGAGGGGCTTCCCGATGCCTTTTTGGCGTTCGATGATGAAGGTGAATTGGTGCGCCGTGCGCGTCGTCCTGTGTTTGAAGCAGCGATGACCTATGAACCGGAAACCGGCGTGATTGAGGTTGTGGCCAATGATCGCGAAAGCCGCGAAGAAATGGCGCGATACATGGCGCGTGACCTGCTCGGCGTGGAGTTTCAGAGCGAGAAGGTTCCGCTCCGGAACTATGACCTGTCTGTTCTCTTGGCCCCTCATCCGTTCCAGACGGATCCAGACGACGGGATTGAGTCTGTGGAGGTGAAGCAATTGCGTTTGATGCCGTTCGATAACAACGGAGAGCGCGTCACTCTCGAATGCTTGCGCAAAGCGGATCGGACCATCTGGAAAATGTCGGCAGACCGTTTCGGCGCAAACGACCCTCTGGCTGGTGGCTGGGTCGCAACCCAGGCCAAATTGACCATCAAATTCCACCCGAAGGGTTCATCAAAACGTGGACGCACTTTGCCGCTGACGATCACCATGCCGCACGGGTGTAACTTGAAGGATCAAACGGAAGAGGAACAGCTGATCGGTGAGAAGTACCTGCGCCGTTGGGGCATCTTGAATGACGTTGACTGATGTGGTTCCGCTTTCCCGGTCAGATGTCCAACTGTTGCAGTCGATCCTGCAGACGCCTGACGCGTTGATCACCGGTGCGGCTTTGGATGGATTTCATAGTCGTTTGGCAGAAGCGCTGAAGGTATCAGGTGTCTTGCAACCGGACGGGCATCAGCTTGCGGCGGTTTCGGTTTCTGACCATGACGATGAAGCCGTCACCCTAACTTGGTCGCCGGAGGAGGGTGGCTACGGCTATTTCAATCCTGAGAAGGGTTGGGTCTCCGTTCCTTCACCGTCGCTTCAGACATATGCCGTCGATATGGAGGCTGTTTTAGGGAGGCTTTTTTGCCGTCTTGATCTGCCTTCCAACAGCCGCCCGGTAGAAAGGGTCCCTGGCTTGTTATGGGAAATCGGTGATGTCCGCCTTCCTGGGCGAAGTGGCCGTTCCCCGGTCTGGTTTGCTCGGCGGCTTTCAGACCATGATACATGGGATCAGGTTGGCCGCTATCTTTCTGGTCACCCACCCGCTGATTTCAGGGTGGTTGTTTCAGCTTCCCCGATCCCTCAATTTTCCCAAGCCGACATCAATCGGCATGACTTTATCCATTTCCAAAACATTGAGGCCCACGACGTGGGGCTTGTGATTGATCCGAGCAGTCTTTCTGCGCAGATCACGACCGGCGCATCGTCAAATTGGGATGAACCAGTCCGTCATGCGTCCGGGTTTCGCCATTTTTGGGTTGGTGATCGGGAATTCCGGTTCAATGGTGATAAACAGCGCCAGGTGGTCGAGTACCTATTTTATGTCTGGGAGCGAGGGGAGACTTCTGTCAGTTCGGCTCGGTTGTTTTCCGATCTTGAGTTTGAGACCAGTAGTCGTCTGCGGGATCTGTTTAAGGGGCACAAGGATTGGAAGGACCTGATTGAGACCCGGAAAGGGTCTTGCCGTTTGAAAGTTGAAGAGTTGCTTGAAACGCAGAGGGCTGACGCCGATTGATCATGTCCTCGGCAATTCGAAGCTGTTCTATGACCCAGTCAAATTCTGGCGCTTCGCCGAGCATCATTCCCTGCATGGCGCCATAGTCCTGTTCTAGAACAGAAAGCAGGTCATCCTGCGGGGCAATGCATACTGAGCCAGGTACGGCCTCGTCGAATTTCTTCCAGGCCTGTTTGAAGGCAATCAGATTGTGCTCACGAACGGCGTTCAACAAGGCTTCGTTTGCCAAGGCTGCTTTGCCGGTATCTGTCCCTGTGATCATAGCCGCATCATAATAATGCCGTGAAATCCGGTCCTTATCTGTCGGGACGCGCTTTTCGTCTCGGTATCCGCAGTGTGCCCCATGCAAAATCAAAAGCTTTTCCAGATAGGTGCGGGTCGGTTCAATGACATGAAGGTTGGGGACGGTGAAGGACCAACCATCGCTGAGCTCTCCTGAAATGTAAGCCTCAACAGAAGCTGTGGTATTGGGATCCAGAGCGGAGCGGGCCCCGGCTTCCAGTTTTACCCGAGGCTGAACATATGAGGTGTCAGCGCTCGGATATAGCGTCGGATATTCGATGAGCAGGGTTTGCTGGTCGGGGTCCTGGTCGTCAGGCTTGATCTGGCATTGCTCGCCGATCAGGCCAGTGAGAATCTCGGCCAAATCCCCGTGAATGTAATTGCTACAGGCTTCCTGCAACTCGTCAAAGAGGGCTCTGCGTTTTTTGTTCGAAAGCCCCTCTCGCGTTGTCGGGTCTCGATCGTCGCCGAAGCCCAGGTCATTACGATAGACCACAAGATCAATGTCTTCGGAAAACCGCTGGATTAGATCAAAGGCTTTTGAAAGAGATGTACCGCCCTTGAACAGCAATTGGGGATGTCCGGCGGGAAGCTTGTTAAAGAGCGTATCCAGCAAGAGGCAGACCCAGAAGTCTTTTTCGACATAGCTGGGGAGGGTGTCGAGGCGTTCAGCTGCCGCCTCGAACACATCTTTTCGATCTTGTTCTGGTAGTGATAAAAACCGCTCGAAATCTGTACTCATACGGCCTCTGCATGTTGGTCTGCGACATCATGAACGATAGATGCAGCCCAACCAGGCAGATGCGCACTATTTCGAATGAGGTCTTTTTTGACGTTATCAGGCAATTTCTGTTTCAGCATCATGGTGACGCGGTCATCTGTTGCCGCTTGCGGGCCAAGCCAACGCAATGCCTGTGCAACAGGGGCGGACATTTTTCCAGCCCAGGACATAACGTTCGGGCCCGCATGGCGCAGGCGGATTGTCCGGCCACCGATTTTGACGTTGCGAGTGGCCCCATCCGTTACATAAGTGGTTTTTGCTGGAACGGCATTTGTCAGCCCCAGTTGGTTGGCGGAAGCGATGCCGTCGTTCATGATTCGGACGCTATCCCGCCGAGCAACGGCGGCGACGGCGGAATCAATGTTCACAGGCGCAGGGCGCTTTAACACGCCGCTGATACGCGGCAGATCGTAAAGACCATGACCAACGCGGCGCAAATCGCCGCTTTTGACCAGACGTGACAAAGCCTGATCGACAGCCGCACGGCTGCCAATGTCCAGGAAATCCTTCGGGGTGCATACCCACTTTCCGCGACCCTTGGCCCTTACGCGGCGAATGATTTTATCAGCTATACCAGTCATTTCATGTACCTTTATGGCTCATAACTTGTCAGAAATATAGCGTATTTTTCTGACAAAATCAATTCCTCCTTTCTCCCCTCCCTTTGGCCTCCCCGGCTCCTCCCCCCACAACCGCCATTCTCCTCCCAGGTTTTCGAACAGCCCCCAAGGAGGACTCCATGGCTATTAAACATCTCAATCAGATCGAATTGGCCGATCGCTGGAATATCAGTGAGCGCACACTTGAGCGCTGGCGGTGGACCGGTGAAGGCCCCGCCTATCTCAAAATCGGTGGACGGGTCGTCTACCGGCTCGAAGACGTGGAAGCTTTTGAAGCAGACAACCTCTGCAAAAGCACCACCGAAACCCCGAACGATCTCTATGCGTAAGGGGGCCGCCATGAATATCCCCAACCGCATTCAAATTGATGACCTGAGCGCCATGGAGGTGGCGGACATTGCCTCTCTGCCGGTCGAACAGCTGATCGTATTGCAAGGTGAAATCGCCGAACGGCTCACCATCACAAAGCTGATGAAGGACCGGTTCGACAGTGCTCTTGAGTGCCGTTTTTCCCTTCAGGCGAGAGAAGCCCGCGCAGCCCTCGGCAAAGACACGGGCAAGCGCTCGGCGAACACGGCAACACACTGGCTGTTGCCTCCACCGGATTTGGCAAAACCATCGCGCTGGCCGGTGTCACTGGTCAGTTGTTGAAAGGCAACGAAGTCAAGGCCTGTGTCCTTGCCCATCGTGATGAGCTGACAAGCCAGAACGAGGCGAAGTTCAACCGGGTTAATCCGGGCATCAGCACTTCGGTTGTCGATGCCAAAACCAAATCCTGGCAGGGGCGGACCACCTTCGCCATGGTTCCTACCCTGGCACGCAAGTCCAACTTGGCTGCCATGCCCGCGCTTGAGCTTTTGGTGATTGACGAAGCCCATCACGCAGCTGCCGACAGCTACCGCCGGATTATCGATCAGGCAAAGGACAAAAACCCGGACGTTAAGATTTTCGGTGTTACGGCCACTCCCAACCGGGGTGACAAGAAGGGTTTGCGTCCGATCTTTTCCAATGTTGCCGATCAAGTCTTCATTGGAGAACTGGTTGCTTCCGGACATCTGGTCCCGCCCCGCACTTTCGTGATTGATGTTGGCGCACAGGAAGCGCTCAAGTCGGTTCGCAAGACCGTGGATGACTTCGACATGATGGCTGTTGACGCCATTATGAACAAAGCGCCGATCACGGATGCTGTGATCCAGCACTGGCGGGAGAAGGCGGGTGATCGTCAAACCGTTGTCTTTTGTTCGACGGTCGATCATGCCCGCAACGTGCGCGATGCCTTTCGTGATCAAGGGATTCAAGCCGCAATGGTCTATGGCGACATGGGCACTGCGGATCGGCGCGACGTGCTTCAGGCCTATGAGCAGGGGGAAACCCAGGTTCTGGTTAATGTTGCGGTTCTGACCGAAGGCTGGGATCATCCGCCGACCAGCTGTGTCGTCTTGTTGAGGCCGTCTTCTTATAAATCCTCCATGATCCAGATGGTTGGGCGGGGCTTGCGCACCATTGATCCAAGCGAGCATCCAGGCGTCGTCAAAAGCGATTGCATCGTTCTGGATTTTGGTACTTCGAGTCTTTTGCACGGCAGCCTTGAGCAGGATGTGAATCTTGATGGCAAGGTGGGCTCCGGCCCCGCACTGACCAAAGAATGCCCGGAATGTGCTGCCAATGTGCCGCTGGCTGTTATGGAATGTCCTCTGTGCGGCTACCACTTCCAATCGGAGGGCAAGGAAAGCCAGCAGCCGATCTCTGACTTTGTCATGTCGGAAGTGGATCT
>JAEPQO010000002.1 GCA_017640505.1 Rhodospirillales bacterium | reverse complement strand
GACCAGGACTTCCTGATGCCGTTCGTGGACGTTTTCTCGATCTCGGGCCGTGGTACGGTTGTGACGGGCCGCGTTGAGCGCGGTGTCGTGAACACCGGCGACGAAATCGAGATTGTCGGTATCAAGGACACGCAGAAGACGACGTGCACGGGTGTCGAGATGTTCCGCAAGCTGCTTGACCAGGGTCAGGCCGGGGACAACATCGGTGTTCTGCTGCGCGGCACGAAGCGTGACGAGGTTGAGCGCGGTCAGGTTCTGGCCAAGCCGGGTTCGATCACGCCGCACACGAAGTTCTCGTGCGAAGCGTACATCCTGACGAAGGAATTGTGCGGTCGTCACACGCCGTTCTTCGGCAACTACCGCCCGCAGTTCTACTTCCGTACGACGGACGTGACGGGGACGGTTGAGCTTGCGGAAGGCACGGAAATGGTGATGCCGGGTGACAACGTGACGATGAACGTGACGCTGATCGCCCCGATCGCCATGGACGAAGGTCTGCGTTTTGCGATCCGCGAAGGCGGCCGCACCGTCGGTGCCGGCGTCGTCGCCAAGATCATCGAGTAACGGATATAAACTGCGCGCCTCCGGCCTTGGCCGGGGGCGTTCGCAACTTTGAGGTCGAAGGCCATGGAACAACAAAATATTCGAATTCGCCTGAAAGCGTTTGATCACCGCGTACTGGATCAATCCGCCCGCGAAATCGTAAACACGGCTCAACGTACGGGCGCCAACGTCCGTGGCCCGATCCCGCTTCCGACGCGGATCGAGAAGTTCACGGTGCTGCGTTCGCCGCACATCGATAAGAAGTCGCGTGAGCAGTTTGAAATTCGGACCCACAAGCGGGTTCTCGACATCGTCGATCCGACCCCGCAAACCGTCGACGCGCTGATGAAGCTCGATCTGGCGGCTGGTGTCGACGTCGAGATCAAACTCTAAGCGCCAACGGGAATAGTGATATGCGTACCGGTGTAATCGCAAAGAAAATGGGGATGACCCGCATTTTCGCCGAGGGTGGAGCACACATCCCGGTGACGGTGCTGGCCCTTGATGATGTTCGTGTCGTCGCTCAGCGCAATGAAGAGCGCGACGGCTACACGGCCCTGCAGCTCGGCTATGGCAAAGCCAAAGTGAAGCGCGTTTCCAAAGCAATGCGCGGTCACTTTGCCAAAGCCAAGGTTGAGCCGAAACAGAAGCTCGCGGAATTCCGCGTGTCGGCGGACAACATGGTCGACGTGGGTGCCGAGATCGGCGCCAACCACTTCGTTGCCGGTCAGTTTGTCGACGTTGCCGGGATCACCAACGGTAAGGGCTTTGCCGGTGCCATGAAGCGTCACGGCTTCGCCGGTCTGCGCGCCTCGCACGGTGTGTCGATCAGCCACCGTGCGCACGGTTCCACCGGCCAGTGCCAGGACCCGGGCAAGGTGTTCAAGGGCAAGAAGATGGCCGGCCAGATGGGTAACGTGCGCCGCACGCAGCAGAACCTGATCGTTGCGGCGGTCGACGCCGAACGCGGTCTGGTTCTCGTTCGCGGCGCCGTCCCGGGCTCCAAGGGCGGTTATGTCTTCCTGAGCGATGCCGTGAAGCGTCCGCTGCACGAAGAAGCGCCGTTCCCGGCGGGTCTGAAGGGCGATGCGCCGGCCGAGGAAGAAGGTCTGGTTGTCGCCGACGACGTGGCACCGGACGAGGCAGCCGAAGAGGCGGCCCTGGCCGAGGAAATCGCGGCCGAAGAAGAAACCCAGGCAGACGCCGGTGCGGATAGCGCCGACGACGCTGAGAACAAGGAATAGGACCATGAAACTCGACGTGGTCAGTCTCGATAACAAGAAATCCGGCTCCATCGATCTCGATGAAGCGGTGTTCGGTCTGGAAGCCCGTGGCGACCTGCTGGCCCGTGCCGTGAAGTGGCAGCTCGCGAAGCGCCGCTCCGGCAATCATCAGGTCAAAGGCCGCTCGGACGTCAGCGCGACCGGCACCAAGCCGTTCCGCCAGAAAGGTACGGGCCGCGCCCGTCAGGGTACGCGCGTTGCGCCGCAGATGCGTGGCGGCGGGATCGTGTTCGGTCCGCACGTGCGCGACCACGGCCACGACCTGCCGAAGAAGGTCCGTAAGCTGGCATTGAAAACCGCGCTTTCCGCCAAGCAGGCCGAAGGCAAGCTGGTGATCCTCGACGAAGCCAAGCTCAAGGCGCCGAAGACCGCGGATCTGGTGAAGAAGCTCGCTGCGCTGGGTTGGGGCAAGACCCTGATCATCGACGGCGAAGCCATTGACGACAACTTCGCCCGTGCCGCCCGTAACATCGTCGGTATCGACGTGCTGCCGAGCGTTGGTGCGAACGTTTACGACATTCTGCGCCGCGATACGCTGGTTCTCACCAAGGGCGCCGTCGACAAACTTGTGGAGCGCCTGAAATGAACCGCTACAGCCCGCAGAACTTCCAGCCGAGCAAGGAACGGATCTTCGAACTGATCCGCCGCCCGCTGGTGACCGAGAAAACGACGTTGATGTCGGAACACAACCAGGTGGCTTTCGAAGTGCCGCTCGATGCCAACAAGCACGAGATCAAAACGGCGATCGAAGAGCTGTTCAAGGTCAAGGTGACGGCCGTTAATACGCTGCGCCAGAAGGGTAAGACCAAGCGTTTCCGTGGTCAGCCCGGCCGCCGCAGCGATGTCAAGAAAGCCGTGGTGACGCTCAAAGACGGTGACAGCATCGATGTCGCCTCGGGCGTCTGACGGGAGAGATTGAACAATGGCACTTAAACAGTACAAACCCGATACGCCCGGTCAGCGCGGCCTGGTCCTCGTGGACCGTTCGCAGCTCTGGAAAGGCGACCCGGTCAAATCGCTGACCGAAGGTCTCCGCAAGAAGGGCGGTCGTAACAACCAGGGCCACATCACCGCGCGTCGCCGTGGTGGCGGGCACAAGCGCCGTTACCGCGTCATCGACTTCAAGCGCAACAAGCTTGACGTCAAGGCGGTGGTCGAGCGTATCGAATACGATCCGAACCGGACTGCGTTCATCGCGCTTCTGAAGTACGAAGACGGTGATCTGGCCTACATCCTGGCGCCGCAGCGTCTCGCTGTCGGTGACGAGGTTGTCGCCGGTACGTCCGGCGTGGACATCAAGCCGGGCAATGCCATGCCGATGGCGGCGATGCCGGTCGGCACGATCATCCACAACGTCGAGATGAAGCAGGGCAAGGGCGGCCAGATGGCCCGTTCCGCCGGTACCTACGCGCAGATCATCGGTAAGGACCAGGGTTACGCCCAGGTACGCCTGAGCTCCGGTGAGATCCGCCTGGTCCGCGCCGAGTGCATGGCCACCGTCGGTGCCGTCTCGAACCCGGATCAGCAGAACATCAACCTTGGTAAGGCCGGCCGTAAGCGCTGGCTCGGTAAACGCCCGGCAGTCCGCGGCGTCGCCATGAACCCGGTCGACCACCCGCATGGTGGTGGTGAAGGCCGGACCTCGGGCGGTCGTCACCCGGTCACGCCGTGGGGCAAGCCGACCAAGGGCAAGAAAACGCGCAGCAACAAAAAGACGGATCGGCTCATCATGCGCAGCCGGCACGTCCGTAAGAAGTAAGAGGAGACGGGATAGTGCCACGCTCCGTTTGGAAAGGTCCGTTCGTCGACGGTTATCTGCTCAAGAAGGCAGAAGAAGCCCGTTCGTCCACGCGCAGCTCGGTCATCAAGACCTGGTCGCGTCGGTCGACGATCCTGCCGCAGTTCGTCGGTCTTACGTTCGGCGTCTACAACGGCCAGAAATTCGTCCCGGTCCTCGTGACCGAGGAGATGATCGGCCACAAGTTCGGCGAATTCTCACCGAGCCGTACCTACTACGGTCACGGCGTCGATAAGAAGTCGAAGAGGGGTTAATCATGGGCAAGAAGGCCGCTGAGCGTCAATTGAACGACAACGAGGCGATGGCTTTCGCGAAGCACATTCGTGTCAGCCCGCGCAAGCTCAACCTGGTTGCCGAAAGCATTCGGGGCATGGACTGCTCGAAGGCGCTGACGCAGCTCATGTTCTCGCGCCGCCGTATCGCGCAGGACGTCAAGAAGCTGCTGGAAAGCGCGATCGCGAATGCCGAGAACAACCACCAGCTCGACGTCGACCGGCTGTATGTGGCCGAGGCCAGCGTCGGTAAGGCGCTTGTCATGAAACGGTTCCGTGCCCGTGCGCGCGGCCGTGTTGGGCGCATCGAAAAGCCTTTCAGCAATATGCGCTTGGTCGTTCGTGAGCGTGAGGAGACGGTTTAATGGGTCAGAAAGTCAATCCGGTCGGGCTGCGTCTCGGCATCAACCGCACCTGGGACTCGCGGTGGTTCGCCGACGGTAACTACGCCGATCTGCTGCACGAAGACATCCGCATCCGCGAGTTTCTGCGTAAGGAACTTCAGCAGGCGGGCGTTTCCAAGATCGTGATCGAGCGTCCGGCGAAGAAAGCCCGCGTGACCATTCACACGGCGCGTCCGGGTGTGGTCATCGGCCGCAAGGGCCAGGACATCGAGAAGCTGCGCCGCAAGATCGCCAGCATGACCGACGCCGAGGTGCACCTGAACATCGTCGAAATCCGCAAGCCGGAAGTCGATGCCCAGCTGGTCGCCGAAAACGTTGCTCAGCAGATGGAACGCCGCGTGTCGATCCGCCGTGCCATGAAGCGCGCCGTTCAGTCGGCGATGCGCATGGGCGCCGAGGGTATCCGGATCAACTGCGCCGGCCGTCTGGGCGGTGCCGAGATCGCGCGGATGCAGTGGTACCGCGAAGGCCGTGTGCCGCTGCACACGCTGCGCGCCAACATCGATTACGGGGAAGCCGAGGCGCTGACCACGTACGGTATCTGCGGCGTCAAGATCTGGATCTACAAGGGCGAGATCATGGCCCACGATCCGATGGCGATGGAAAAGCTGCAGCTTGAGCAGCAGCCGCAGCGTTAAGCGGACGTAAGAAGAGGATAGAGCGATGCTGTCTCCGAAAAGAACCAAGTTCCGCAAGGCGCACAAGGGCCGTATCCACGGTCTCGCCAAGGGCGGTACGACGCTGAACTTCGGCTCCTATGGCCTGAAGGCGGTGACGCCGGAACGCGTGACCGCGCGCCAGATCGAAGCCGCGCGCCGTGCCATGACCCGTCACATGAAGCGCGCCGGCCGCGTGTGGATCCGCATCTTCCCGGATGTGCCCGTCACGCAAAAGCCCGCCGAAGTGCGCCAGGGTAAAGGTAAGGGCTCGGTCGAATACTGGGTCGCCAAGGTCAAACCGGGCCGGATCATGTTTGAAATCGATGGTGTGCCGGCCGACATCGCCCGCGAGGCATTCCGTCTGGCGGCGGCGAAACTGCCGGTGAAAACGCGCTTTGTAACGCGTGTTGGTGAAGAGGGTTAAGCAGATGAAAGCGGCTGATATCCGTACCAAAACGGACGACGAGCTGAAGGACCAGCTTGCCGATTTGCGCAAGGAAGCGTTCAACCTGCGTTTCCAACAGGCGTCGGGCCAGCTGGAGAATACCGCGCAGGCGCGCCACGTGCGCCGTGACATCGCGCGTATCAAGACCGTGCTGGGCGAGCGTAAAGCCGCTCAGGCAGAAGGGTAAGGAACGACAAAATGCCGAAACGTGTCATGCAAGGCGTCGTCGTCAGCGACAAACAGGACAAGACGGTCACCGTGCTGGTCGAACGTCGGGTCATGCACCCGCTGTACAAGAAGTACGTCAAGAAGTCGAAGAAGTACGCGGCGCACGACGAGAGCAACGCCTCCAAGGTGGGCGATCAGGTGTTCATCCGCGAATGCCGTCCGCTGTCGAAGCGTAAAACTTGGGAAGTTATTACCGAAGGCGCTTGAGTGCCTCGGTCGAAGTAAGGGAACCGGAACGATGATTCAGGCTGAATCGAACCTCGAGGTCGCCGATAACTCGGGCGCCAAAAGGGTCCAGTGCATCAAGGTGCTGGGCGGTTCGAAGCGCAAATACGCGTCGGTTGGCGACATTATCGTCGTCTCCGTCAAGGACGCGATTCCGCGCGGTCGGGTGAAGAAGGGCGATGTGATGCAGGCCGTTGTCGTGCGCACCGCCAAGGACATCCTGCGCAAGGACGGAACCGCGATCCGGTTCGACAGCAATGCAGCCGTGCTTATCAACAAGCAGGGCGAGCCGATCGGGACCCGTATCTTCGGCCCGGTCACCCGTGAACTGCGTGCCAAGCGTTACATGAAGATCATCTCGCTTGCACCGGAGGTGTTGTAATGGCCCAGAAGATCAAAAAAGGCGACCGCGTCGTTGTCCTGACCGGACGCGACAAGGGTGCGAAAGGCGAAGTGCTGAAAGTGCTGCCGGGTTCGGACCGTGCCGTGGTCGATGGTGTGAACAAGATCAAGCGTCATACGGCGCCGTCGCAGACGTCGCAGGGCGGGATCATCGAGCAGGAGGCGAGCATTCACCTCTCCAACCTGGCTCTGATCGACCCCAAGGACGACAAGCCGACGCGCGTTGGGTTCAAGACGTTGGATGACGGTCGCAAGGTGCGTGTCGCCAAGCGTTCCGGCGAAGTCCTCGACGCTTGAGAGTGGAGACGAGAGCAATGACCGCACGCTTGCAGGAAGTATACGCGAACGAGATCGTCCCGGGCCTTAAGTCGGAGTTCAACTATCAGAACCCGATGGAAGTGCCGAAACTGGACAAGATCGTGATCAACATGGGTGTTGGCGAAGCCTCCCAGGATCGGAAGAAGATGGACGGCGCCGTTGCCGACCTGACGCTGATCACGGGCCAGAAGCCGATTATCACCCGCGCCAAGAAGTCGATTGCCGGCTTCAAGCTGCGCGAGGAAATGATCGTCGGCTGCAAAGTGACGCTTCGCCGTCAGCGCATGTACGAGTTTCTGGATCGTCTCGTGACGATCACCTTGCCGCGCGTCCGCGATTTCCGCGGCCTCAACGGCAAGAGCTTCGACGGTGCCGGCAACTATGCCATGGGCATCAAAGAGCAGATCGTTTTTCCGGAAATCGACTACGACAAGGTCGATGAGATCCGGGGTATGGATATCGTTATTTGCACGACCGCCAAGACCGATGCCGAAGCGAAGGCATTGCTGAAGGCGTTCAACATGCCGTTCACCAACTGAGCGGCAAGAGGAGAAGAGCGTAATGGCTAAGAAAAGCGCGATCGAGCGGGACAAGAAGCGGGCCCGTTTGGCGAAGCAGTTCTCGGGGCGCCGCGAGCGTCTCAAGGCGGCTGCCAAGGACCCGAACCTGTCGCCGGAGGAACGCTTTAACGCCCGTCTGAAACTTGCCGAGCTGCCGCGCAATGCGTCGCCGGTTCGTCAGCGCCTGCGCTGCGAACTGACCGGTCGTCCGCGCGGGAATTACCGCAAGTTCCGTGTTTGCCGCATCAAGCTGCGGGACCTGGCCTCGATGGGTCAGATTCCGGGCATGGTCAAGTCCAGCTGGTAAGGGAGAGACGACGATGTCGATGACGGATCCCCTCGGCGATATGCTGACTCGCATCCGCAACGGCCAACAGGCCCGTAAAAGCTCGATCACGTGCCCGGCCTCCAAGCTGCGTGCGAACGTTCTCGAAGTGCTGAAACGCGAAGGTTTCATTCGCGGTTTCGACAAGACGGATGTCCGTCCCGGTATTTCCGAGATCAAGATCGAACTGAAGTACCACGAAGGTGACCCGGTGATCCGGCACCTGAGCCGGGTTTCCAAGCCGGGCCGCCGGGTTTACTCCGGCGTCCGTGACCTGGGCCGTGTCTATAACGGTCTCGGTATCGCCATCCTGTCGACGCCGCGTGGCGTGCTGTCGGATGCCGAAGCACGGGCCCAGAACGTCGGTGGAGAGATTCTCTGCGAGGTGTTCTAAGAACGCCCCAGGTATGAAACGAGGATTGTAGTCATGTCGCGAGTAGGAAGTAGCCCAGTCACCGTCCCCGAAGGCGTTACCGTCGAATTGAACGGCAACGTGGTGACGGCCAAAGGCAAGCTCGGTGAGCTGTCGGCGACCCTGACCAATGACGTCAAGGTGGAGCAGGCAGACGGTCAGGTGACCGTGACGCCGCTGGCGCAGCACAAGCGCGCCCGTCAGATGTGGGGCACGGCCCGCAGCCTGATCGACGGTCTGGTGGTCGGTGTTTCCGAGGGCTTCGAGAAGAAGTTGGAAATCAATGGCGTCGGTTATCGTGCTCAGGTCCAGGGCAAGGACGTCGTGCTGCAGCTCGGCTACAGCCACGAGATCCGCTACCCGATCCCGGAAGGCATCAAGATCGAAGCGCCGGAACAGAACCAGCTGATCATCAGCGGTGCGTCGAAACAGCGGGTCGGCCAGGTGGCCTCGGAAATTCGCGCCATGCGTCCGCCGGAGCCCTACAAGGGCAAGGGCGTCAAGTATGCCGACGAGTACATCCTCCGTAAGGAAGGAAAGAAGAAGTAAGATGTCGAACGCAAGAACCATGTTCAAACGCCGGACCATGCGCACGCGCTCGCGTGTCAAGCGTCTGGCCTCCGATCGTCCGCGGCTTTCCGTGTTCCGTTCGGGCAAACACATTTATGCGCAGGTCATCGACGACAAGACCGGCAATACGCTTGCCGCTGCGTCTTCGCTGGACAAGGACCTCAAGGGTTCGCTCAAGACCGGCGCAGACACCAGCGCGGCGGCCGAGGTCGGCAAGCTGGTGGCCAAGCGTGCGGCCGAGAAGGGCGTCGGGGAAGTCGTCTTCGACCGCGGCGGTTACAAATATCACGGGCGTGTCAAAGCGCTCGCGGACGGCGCCCGTGAGGGCGGCCTGAGCTTCTAGGAGAGCGACGAATGGCAGATAACAATTCACCGGAGCGTGGCGGCCAGCGAGGCCGTGGCCGTGGCCGCGATCGCGACAACCGCGATAACCGGGACCGCAACGACGACGGCGATGAACTGGTCGACAAGCTGGTTCACATCAACCGTGTCGCCAAGGTCGTGAAGGGCGGTCGCCGCTTCTCGTTCGCAGCCCTGGTGGTGGTCGGCGACGGCAAGGGCCGCGTCGGTTACGGCACCGGTAAGGCGCGCGAAGTGCCGGAAGCGATCCGCAAGGCGACCGATCAGGCGAAGCGTTCGATGATCCGCGTGCCGCTGCGCGAAGGCCGCACGCTGCATCACGACATCGACGGCCGTTTCGGCGCCGGTAAGGTGATCCTGCGTTCGGCACCTGCGGGTACCGGTATCATCGCCGGCGGACCGATGCGCGCGGTCTTCGAAACCATGGGCGTTCATGACGTCGTTTGTAAGTCGAACGGCACGCAGAACCCGCACAACATGGTGAAAGCGACGTTTGAAGCGCTCAAGAACCTGCAATCCCCGCGTGCCATTGCGGCGCGCCGCGGCCTCAAGGTCGGCGATATCGTTGCCCGTCGCGGCGATGCCGGCGCGAGCGCTGAGTAATCCGGAGCGGACGAAAGATGGCTGACAAAAAAGGGACCGTTACGGTCACGCAGATCAAGAGCCCGATCGGGCGTCAGGGCGCGCAGCGCGAGACGCTTAAGGGTCTTGGCCTGAACAAGATCAACCGCACACGGACGCTGGAAGATACGTCCGCGGTTCGTGGGATGATTGACAAGGTAAAACACCTGGTCCGGGTTGAGGAGCAGGCCTAACAGGCTTACTTCACCTGACCTAGGCATGAACCGGGCAGGGTATGACCCGGGGACGCAAAAGGAATTTGGCGATGCGACTGAATGAACTCCGAGATAACGCGGGCGCGACGAAAAACCGCAAGCGTGTGGGCCGTGGTATCGGTTCCGGTACGGGTAAGACCTCTGCGAAGGGCCAAAAGGGCCAGAAGTCGCGTAGCGGCGTCTCCCTGCTGGGCTTCGAAGGCGGTCAGATGCCGCTTTACCGGCGTCTGCCGAAGCGCGGGTTCAACAACCCGTTTGCCAAGGATTTCGCCGAACTGACCACGGGCAAGCTGCAGAAGGCCATCGACGCCGGCCGTGTCGACGCCAAGGGTACGCTGACGGCAGCCGAACTGATTGCTGGCGGTGTCGTGCGCAAGTCCAAGGACGGTGTCCGCCTGCTCAACAAGGGTGAGCTGACTGCCAAGGTCGACCTCGACATCGCGCACGCGTCCGAAGGCGCGATCGCCGCGGTTGAGAAGGCCGGCGGCAAGGTGAAAGTCGCCGAGAAGAAGGCCCGTCCGGAAGGCAAGGGCCGCAAGCGTGACCGTGTTTCGGCCGAGCGCCGGGCCCGCTATGAAGCAGCCCGTGCCGGTGACGTCGTGAGTGTGGATCCGGTAGAGGAAGAATAACCCAGAATGGCATCCGCCGCCGAACAACTCGCCTCCAACGTCAATTTCAGCGCCTTTTCGAAGGCGACGGAATTGAAGAAGCGCATCTGGTTCACGCTGGGTGCGCTTATCGTCTATCGACTGGGCACGTTCGTCCCGCTGCCGGGCATCGATCCGACGATCCTGCAGGACCTGTTCAACCAGACAGGCGGCGGGATTCTCGGCATGTTCGACATGTTCGCGGGCGGCGCGCTGTCGCGGATGACCATCTTCGCGCTCAACATCATGCCGTACATCTCGGCCTCGATCATCATGCAGCTCATGACGGCGGTTTCACCGCAGCTCGAGCAGATGAAGAAAGAGGGCGAAACCGGCCGTAAGAAAATCAACCAGTACACGCGCTACCTGACGGTCGCGATCTGCGTGCTGCAGGCGTACGGCATCGCCGTTGGTCTCGAGAGCATGCAATCCGGCGGCAATGTCGCCGTGCACGATCCGGGTATGTTCTTCCGCGCCACCGTCGTGATCACGCTGACCGGCGGCACGCTGTTCCTGATGTGGCTCGGCGAACAAATCACCGCGCGCGGCGTCGGTAACGGCATTTCGCTGATTATCTTCGCGGGTATTGTTGCGGAACTGCCGTCTGCACTGGCCGCGACGCTCGATCTGGGCCGCACCGGCGCGATTTCGACGCCGATCATCATCGGCATGCTGCTGATGGCGATCGCGGTGATCTTTTTCATCGTCTTCGTGGAACGTGCGCAGCGCCGGATCCTGATCCAGTATCCTAAGCGTCAGCGCGGCAACAAGATGATGGGTGGCGACACGTCTCATCTGCCGCTCAAGGTCAATACGGCCGGCGTGATTCCGCCGATCTTCGCCAGCTCGATCCTGCTTCTGCCGATCACGGTGATCCAGTTCTCGGCCGGTTCCGGTCCGGAATGGATGAGCACGGTTGCCGCCTACATGGGCCGTGGCCAGCCGCTCTATCTGGTGACGTACATCGGCATGATCGTGTTCTTTGCCTTCTTCTATACCGCGGTTGTTTTCAACCCGGCGGAGACGGCCGACAATCTGAAGAAATACGGTGGTTTCGTCCCCGGGATCCGTCCCGGTAAGAACACCGCCGACTACCTCGATTGGGTGCTGACACGGCTGACCGTCGTCGGTGCCGGATACCTCGCGCTGATTTGCCTGCTGCCGGAAATCCTGATTTCCAAGTGGTCGGTGCCGTTCTACTTCGGTGGCACGAGCCTGCTGATTGTCGTGACGGTGACCATGGACACGGTGACACAGGTGCAGTCGCATCTGCTCGCGCACCAGTACGAGGGATTGATCAAGAAGTCCAAGCTCAGGGGGCGCAAGGCATGATCATTATTCTTTTGGGACCGCCGGGTGCCGGTAAGGGCACGCAATGCGAACGTCTGGTCGAGAGATACTCGATCGTTCAGCTGTCGACGGGCGATATGCTCCGCGCAGCCGTTGCCGCCGGTACCGAAATGGGCCTGAAGGCGAAGGAAGTGATGGATCGCGGCGATCTGGTTTCCGACGATATCGTCGTCGGCATCATCGCCGACCGGATCGAAGAAGCGGATTGCGCCAACGGTTTCATCCTCGACGGTTTCCCGCGCACGGTCGCGCAGGCGGAAGCCCTGGATGCGATGCTGGCCGAAAAAGGGCTTCAGCTTGATCACGTAATCTCCATGGAAGTGGACGAAGCGGCGCTGTTCGCCCGAATCGAGAAGCGCGCGGCCGAAACCGGCGGCGCACGCAGCGATGACAACGCGGAAACGCTGAAAAAACGGCTCGAGGTCTACCACGAGCAAACTGCCCCGATTATTCCGTATTATCGGGAAAAAGGGGCGCTGAAGACGGTTGATGGCATGCAGGATATTGATTCCGTTACGGAATCTCTGTATGCGATCTTGGATTAACGAGGGCTGGAGTACGAAAAAGTCGGCCTCATGAGTTGACTTGTCGGGCAGGATCAATATAATCCGCGCTCTTCAATCAACCGGTGGCTGTCCGTTTCGACCCAAAGTTTAAGGAGTACGAGCTTTGGCGCGTATTGCTGGTGTAAATATCCCGACTGGAAAGCGTGCGGTTATCGCGCTGACCTACATCCATGGGATTGGCCGTACCACGGCTAAGAAAATCTGTGAAGCCTGCGGCATCGCCGATGACCGTCGGGTCAACGACCTGTCCGATGACGAGGTCGCACGTATCCGTGACATGATCGACCAGGATTACACGGTCGAGGGCGAACTGCGCCGTGATGTCGCGATGAACATCAAGCGTCTGATGGATCTCGGTTGCTACCGCGGTCTGCGTCATCGCCGGCAGCTGCCGGTGCGCGGTCAGCGGACGCACACCAACGCCCGGACCCGCAAGGGCCCGGCCAAACCGATTGCCGGTAAGAAGAAAGCTTAAGGGCGAAATATCATGGCCAAGGCAGCTACTACGGCGCGTCCCCGCCGCCGCGAACGGAAGAATATTGCAGCGGGCATTGCGCACGTTAATTCGACGTTCAACAACACGATCATCACGATCACCGACGCTCAGGGCAACGCGATTGCGTGGTCTTCGGCCGGTGCGCAGGGCTTCAAGGGTTCGCGTAAATCGACCCCGTACGCCGCGCAGGTCGCCGGTGAAGTCGCAGGCCGCGCCGCGATGGAACACGGCATGAAGACGCTTGAGGTCGAGGTGAAAGGTCCGGGTTCCGGCCGCGAGTCGGCGCTTCGTGCGCTGCAGTCGGTTGGGTTCACGATCACCGCAATTCGTGACGTGACGCCGATCCCGCACAACGGGTGTCGGCCGAGAAAACGTCGTCGGGTCTAAGACCCTTCTTCCCCGGTTATAAACCGGGGGAGTTTCATTTCGGCGGGATGCGGATCGATCGGCCGGATCCCGACCGGGCAGGTAAATAGGCGACGCCCTTGGTGCCAAGGACGCCGCCGTCATTTGTGAGCGCGAGGTCACTGAAGTGCTTCAGAAAAATTGGCAAGAACTGATTAAACCCTCGAAACTCGAAGTCGTCGCGGGTGCCGACCCGAGCCGGCAGGCGAGCGTGGTCGCGGAACCGCTGGAGCGTGGTTTCGGTCTGACGCTCGGTAATGCGCTGCGCCGTATCCTGCTGTCCTCGCTGCAGGGTGCCGCCGTGACGTCGATCCAGATCGACAGCGTTCTGCACGAGTTCTCGTCGATTGCCGGTGTGCGCGAGGATGTGACGGACATCGTCCTCAACATCAAGTCGATGGGCCTGAAGATGATGGCCGAAGGGCCGAAGCGTATGTCGCTCAAGGCCGAAGGCCCTTGCGAAGTCACCGCCAGCATGATCGAAACCGGCGCTGATATCGAAATCATGGAGCCGGACCTAGTCATCTGCCATCTCGATAGCGGTGCCACGCTGTCGATGGAACTGACCGTCGAAAACGGCAAAGGCTACGTGCCGGCCTCGCAGAACCGCCCCGATGACAGCCCGATCGGCCTGATCCCGATCGACGCCGTGTTCTCGCCGGTGCGCAAGGTCTCCTACAAGGTGGAAAACACCCGTGTCGGCCAGGACACCGATTACGACAAGCTGTTCCTGGATGTGACGACCAACGGTGCCGTCACGCCGGAAGACGCGGTTGCCCTCGCAGCCCGTATCCTGCAGGACCAGCTGCAGCTCTTCATCAACTTCGACGAACCGTCGGGCGAGGTGATCGAGGAAAGCCGCGACGAGCTGCCGTTCAATCGCAATCTTCTGCGCAAGGTCGACGAACTCGAGCTTTCGGTTCGTTCCGCGAACTGCCTGAAGAACGACAACATCATCTACATCGGCGATCTGGTCCAGAAGACCGAAGCCGACATGCTCCGCACGCCGAACTTCGGCCGCAAGTCCCTGAACGAGATCAAGGAAGTGCTGTCGCAGATGGGCCTGCACCTGGGCATGGAAATTTCCGAATGGCCGCCGGAAAACATCGAAGACATGGCCAAGAAACTGGAAGATCCGTTCTGATCGGACCTTCCTTCTGACGGACGGCGCCTGCGGGCGCCGGACCGGACCAAAAACCAGATGACCCGCGGGTAAAATGGCACGCGCGGGCAAAGAATGAGGAGCCTGACATGAGACACGCAAACGGATACCGCAAGCTGAACCGGACGCACACGCATCGCAAAGCGATGTTTTCGAACATGACTGCGTCCCTGATCGTTCACGAGCAGATCAAGACGACCCTGCCGAAGGCGAAAGAACTACGCCGCTTCATCGACAAGATGATTTCGCTCGGCAAGAAGGGCACGCTGCATGACCGCCGCCGCGCGTTTGCTTTCCTGCGCGACGACGAGGCGGTCGCAAAACTGTTTTCCACGCTCGCAGAGCGTTACCAGGACCGTCCGGGTGGGTATTCCCGCGTCCTGAAAGCCGGTTTCCGTTACGGCGACAGCGCACCGATGGCCGTCATCGAGCTCGTCGACCGCGATCCGGACGCGAAAGGCGCGGCCGATAAGGCACGTGTCGAAGCGGAAATGGAAGCCGCTGTCGAAGAATAAGTTCCTGTTTGCAGGGAACTTGAACGGCGCCCCCTTGGGGCGCCGTTTTCGTTTGCGGGCATGGCCGTCGGGTATCGACAGGCATGACGTTCCGGCTTATCTAATGGCCATGCGGATTTTGGGACTGATTTTCTTCATTGCACTGGCCACGGGCATTGCGACGTCCGATGGAAATGCGCAGCAGAGGCAGGTGCCCGAAACACGTGCCCAGGTGCAGCTTTCGTATGCGCCGCTGGTGGAGAAGGCCGCGCCCGCCGTCGTTAATATCTACACTCAGAAAATCGTTGCGAACCGGCAGGTGCCGCCGCTGTTCGACGATCCGTTCTTTCGCCGTTTCTTCGGCGACCTGGGGTTCCGGTTCAACCGCGGCGGACCGCGCCGCGAGCAGCAGAATTCCCTCGGCTCCGGGGTGATCGTCAGCCCGGAAGGGCTGGTGGTGACAAACCAGCACGTGATCGAAGGCGCCGACAAGATCATCGTCGTGCTGGCCGACAAGCGGGAATTCGAGGCGCAGATCGTGGTTTCGGACGACAAAACGGACCTGTCCGTGCTGCGCGTCGATCCCGGCGGCGAACCGTTGCCGGCATTGGAGATCCGGGATTCAGACGAGCTCAAGGTCGGCGATCTTGTGCTGGCGATCGGCAACCCGTTCGGTGTCGGCCAGACGGTCACCAGTGGGATCGTGTCCGCACTGGCACGTGCGATCGGCAACGACACCGAACTTAAGTCCTTCATCCAGACCGATGCCGCGATCAACCCGGGCAACTCGGGCGGCGCACTTTTGTCGATGGACGGCAAGCTCGTCGGGATCAATACCTCTATCTTCTCGAAAAGCGGTGGTTCGCACGGGATCGGCTTTGCGGTGCCGTCCAATATGGTACGCGCCGTTGTCTACGGCATCTCCGAGAACGGCAAGCTCGTGCGGCCATGGCTGGGCGCGATTGGGCAGGCGGTGACGTCGGATATCGCATTGTCCCTCGGCATGAAGAGGCCGCAGGGCGTGATTGTCAGCCAGGTGCACAAAAGCGGTTCGGCCGCGCTTGGCGGGCTGCGTGCCGGGGATGTGGTTCTGGCCGTGAACGGCCATGAGATCGCCGGGACGGAGGATCTGCAATACCGTGTCGCCACGCTCCCCGTCGGCGACCGGGCGGTGCTGCGGGTGATGCGCGGGCAGAATGTATTGCCGATCACCGTCGAGATGCAGCCGGCGCCGGACACGCCGGAACCGGACACGACGGAACTGGAAGGCAGAAACCCGCTGTCGGGCTCCGTTGTGGCAAACCTGTCGCCGGCCCTGGCCGAAGAATACAATATCGATCCGTTCGGCGACGGGGTGGTCATCCTGCGCATTCGCCGTGGCGGCATCGCCAATCGTCTCGATTTCCGGCCAGGAGATATCGTTCGGCAGATCAACGGCATCGGCGTGCCGTCCGTCACGAAACTTGAAGAAATCGTGCGGGACGAAGCCAAGGCCGAATGGCGCATTCGAGTGGAGCGCGCCGGTCAGACCTTCGATTTCGTATTCAAGGGCTAGGCACGCGCTTCCTTGGCCCCTGCGGGGCGATGCGTTACGCTTTCGGTCAATAGCAATCAACGGGAGGATAATCGGATGAGCGGACAGGATATCACCATTGCATCCAACGACGGCGGCGAGTTTACGGGCTATCTGGCGTTGCCGGAAGGCGGTTCCGGCCCCGGGATCGTCGTCATCCAGGAAATTTTCGGCGTCAACGAGGTCATGCGTGGCCTGACGGATCAATGGGCCGCGGCCGGCTACGTCGCGCTCTGTCCCGATCTGTTCTGGCGCCAGGAGCCCGGCATTCAGATCACCGATCAGACGGAAGCGGAATGGGCGCGCGCGTTCGAACTGTTCAACGGTTTCGATCTCGACAAGGGTGTCGACGATCTGGCGGCGACGATCACGCATCTGCGTGGTCTTGATGCCTGCACGGGCAAGGTCGGCTCGGTTGGGTTCTGTCTTGGCGGCCGGCTGGCGTTCCTGACGGCGACACGGACCGACATCGATGCGGCGGTGGGCTATTACGGCGTCATGCTGGAAGAACATGTGGGCGAGCAGCTCAAGGCGCCCGTGCTGTTGCACATCGCGACCGAAGACGGTTTCGTGCCGAAAGAGAACCAGGCAAAGGTGCATGCGGCGCTCGACGGCAACGAGAAGGCGACGTTGTTCGATTACCAGGGCAATGACCACGCTTTCGCACGCAAGGGCGGCGAGCATTATGACGAGGCCGCGGCCAACCTGGCGCGCGACCGCTCGCAGGAATTCTTTGCAGCGCACCTGCGTTAAGAACCGGGGGCGGCATCGGTGAGCACACTTTTCGAAGCCGATGCGCCCCGTCCGCTCGCAGACCGTCTGCGCCCGCAGACGTTGGACGACGTCGTCGGTCAGGATCACATTCTGGGTCCCGAAGGTCCGCTCAGGCGGATGATCCAGGCGAAGAAGCTGGCATCCGTCATATTCTGGGGACCGCCGGGCACCGGTAAAACGACCATCGCCCGGTTGCTGGCGAAGGAAACCGATCTCGCGTTTACGCCGTTATCGGCGGTGTTTTCCGGTGTCGCCGATGTCCGCAAAGCCGTCGACGAGGCCAGGCGCAAGCGGGAGATGGGGCAGGGGACGCTGCTCTTCGTCGATGAAATCCACCGTTTCAACCGCGCCCAGCAGGACGGGTTCCTGCCCTTTGTCGAGGACGGCACGGTCGTACTCGTCGGGGCGACGACCGAAAATCCGTCGTTCGAGCTGAACGCCGCGCTTCTGTCCCGGGCCCAGGTGCTCGTCCTCAGGCGTCTGGACGACGATGCCTTGGAAGAACTGCTGAAGCGTGTCGAGGAAGTGGAAGGCCGCACGTTCCCGGTTGACGACGATGCCCGCACGGCGCTGCGCGCCATGGCCGATGGCGACGGGCGGTATCTTCTGAACATGGCGGATATCCTGATCGGCCTGCCGGCTGACGCGGATCCTTTGACCCCGGAGCACCTGGCGAACGTGGTGCAGAGCCGCCAGCCGCTTTATGACAAGGGCCAGGAAGCCCACTATAACCTGATCTCCGCGCTTCATAAGTCGCTCAGGGGCTCGGACGCGGATGCCGCACTCTACTGGTTTGCGCGCATGATGGCAGGCGGCGAGGACCCCCGGTACGTGGCACGCCGCCTGGTGCGCTTTGCGTCCGAGGACATCGGCCTGGCCGACCCGAACGCGCTGCCGCAGTCCATTGCCGCGTGGGAGGCCTACGAGCGGCTGGGCTCGCCCGAGGGCGAACTGGCGATCGTGCAGTGCGTGCTCTATCTGGCGACGGCACCGAAGTCCAACGCCGCCTACAAGGCCGCGTCCGCGGCAAACAGGCTGGCCAAGGAAACAGGCTCGCTGATGCCGCCCAAACATATCCTCAATGCGCCGACGAAATTGATGAAGGACATCGGCTACGGCGACGGATACGCCTACGATCACGATCAGAAAGACGGATTTTCCGGTCAGGACTACTTCCCCGATGACATGGCCCGTCAGCGGCTTTACAGCCCCAAGGAGGCGGGGTTCGAGCGCGAGATTGCAAAACGCCTGCAATACTGGGATACACTGCGCCGAAAGCGGCAAAAGGAGCCGGAAACGTGAATTTGTCGATGATTGTATTTGTCGCCGCTGGCGGCGCGCTCGGGGCGGTCGGTCGCTACGGCGTGGTGTCGCTCGCCGGGGCGCTGATCGGGCACGGGTTTCCATACGGCACGGTCATCGTGAATATCGTCGGTTCATTCGTCCTGGGCGCGGTTATCGAGACATCTGCGCTGATGTGGTCCCCCAGTCCGGAAATCCGCGCCATGATCGTCGTCGGTGTGCTGGGTGCGTTTACGACGTTCTCGACCTTCTCGCTCGACGTCGTCACCCTGGTGACGCGCGGCGAGAACGTCCATGCGATGCTTTATGTCATCGTTTCCGTTGTCGCGAGTATAGCCGCGCTGTGGGGCGGCATGGCACTGACGCGAGTGCTCATCACATGAGCGGCGTGCGCAATGTCACCGTTGAAGACGGCGAGGGTGGCCAGCGGCTCGACCGGTGGCTGAGGAACCGCTTTCCCGGCCTCAAGCAGGGCAAGCTGCAAAAATTGCTGCGCACCGGCCAGATCCGCGTCGACGGTGCGCGGTCCAAGGCAGCCGACCGGATCGAAAACGGTCAGACGGTCCGGATTCCACCTAATATCGAGGACAGTGACCCCACAGCGGGAAGCAAGCCGAAACTCGGCGGCATGGATCTCGAAGCGGCAGGACGCCTGGGCGACCAGCTCAAGGACAGCATCATTTATATCGACGACGATTTGATGGCGATCAACAAACCGCCGGGGCTTGCCGTACAGGGCGGGTCCGGCATGGATACGCACATCGACGGCGCCCTGGATCGCCTCAAGCTCGGCGCCAAGGAACGCCCCCGTCTGGTTCATCGGCTTGATAAGGACACGTCGGGCGTGCTCTTGCTGGCCCGTACACGGGCGTCGGCAGCGCGTCTCGCGAAAGCGTTCCAGGCGCGCGACACGCGCAAGATCTATTGGGCGGCGGTGATTGGCACACCGCCGCATGAAGGCGGCATGATTGACGCCCCGTTGGCCAAACTGCCCGGAAAGCGGGGTGACCTCGTACAGGTCGACGAGAACATGGGGAAGCCGGCAAAGACCCGGTTCCGGATGATCGATCGTGCCGGCAAAAGGGTGACGTGGCTTGAGCTCGAGCCGTTGACCGGGCGAACGCACCAGCTCCGCGTGCATTGCCAGCTCATGGGAACGCCGATCCTGGGTGACGGAAAATATGGCGCCACCGACGAAGACGAAGAAGGCAACGTTTTCGAAGCCGGAATCCAGAAAAAGCTGCATCTGCATGCGCGCGCGCTCATGATTCCGAGAAAAAGCGGTCCGCCGATCCAGGTTACTGCGCCGTTACCGCCGCATATGCAGGAGACGTGGCGAATCTTGGGCTTCGACCCGGAAGATGAACAAGCTCAGCCAATTGATCTATAAGGGTTCAGTACTTGCCCTATTTTTGTGGCGATGTAGTTTGGCCGTAACGGGGGAAATTTGTGTCTGGGGCAAATCTGTCCCGGATCGTTTCCGTCGATATATGAAGGAAGTTAATACGGCTGTGTTCAGCGCCGCTGTGCTTGTGCGCTGATTCGGAGGGTAATTTGCGTCTCTTGCTCGTTGAGGATCACGAACGTTTCGCCGAGTTCGTCAGAGATGGCTTGGAGGCCGGCGGTTTTACCGTCGACGTGGTGTACAACGCCGGCGATGGTGATGCGGCAATGGAGACCGTGGATTACGACGCGGTCGTGCTCGATCTGGGTTTGCCCGACAAGGACGGGCTGGACGTTCTCAAGAAATGGCGTGACGACGGCGATGTGACGCCGGTGCTGATCCTGACGGCGCGCGATGCGGTCGAAGACCGCGTACGTGGCCTGAATGCCGGTTCCGACGACTATATGCTGAAACCGTTCGCGATGGAGGAACTGCTGGCACGCGTGCGGGCGCTGCTGCGCCGCCCGGGTGGCGTTCTGGGGACGGTTCTTGCCGAAGGCAACATCGAATTCGACACCACGGCACGGGAAGTGCGTATCAACGCGAAAACGACGCCGATCTCGAGACGTGAAATGGAAGTCCTCGAGCAGCTCCTGCGCCGAAAGGGGCGGGTCGTTCCGAAAGATGTCCTGGAAGACAAAATTTACGGTTTCGACGAAGAAGTTTCCTCAAATTCCGTTGAGGTTCACGTTTCACGATTGCGCAAGCGGTTACAGGGCGCCGGAGCCAATGTCACCGTTCACACGATCCGTGGGGTCGGTTATCTTCTGTCAGGGGAGGAAGCGTGAATTATGACCGACGGCGAAGAGCGTAAATTTGATGCTGAGTTTCTGATGTCATTGGCGCGTCAGAAGTCCGCGGCCAGCCGTTCCGAGCTCACCAACATCATCATCGATCTGTTTGATAACCAGTCGAGTGTTCTGAGTGAGCGTCAGCGCGCGCAGATGTACGGCATCCTCGAAACCATCATCAACGATATCGAGGTGTCCGTTAGGCAGGCTGTCGCAGGCCGGTTGGCGCTTATGGACGACGTGCCGCGAAACCTGGTTTCCAGGCTTGCCAATGACGAGATAAATGTCGCCTTTCCGATCCTTTCGAAATCGGGATTGCTTCGTGACGAGAACCTGATCGAAGTGATCAAGCTCCGTACCGAAGAGCACATGCTGGCGATCACGATGCGGAAGTTCGTTTCCGAGAGCGTTTCCGATGCCATCGTCGAAACGGGACGTGAACCTGTCATCATTTCGCTGCTGAAGAACACCAATGCGCGGATTTCGACCAATACGATGGAATACCTGGTCGAGCAGTCCCGGCGCGTCGACAGTTTCCAGGAACCGATCCTGAATCGCGACGAGCTCGACCCGGAACTCGCCAAGAAGATGTTCCTGTGGGTTTCCGCCGCATTGCGTCAGCACATCGTAGACCACTTCAGTCTCGACCGTGCCACCGTGGACGAGTTGCTGGAGCAGGCGACGGCCGAAGAGATCGCGGCATCCGGGCGGGGCCAGAAAAAGAAGGTCAAGGAGCTGGCGGACGCGCTCAGGGACGAGGGACTGGTAACCGTTGAGATGTTGACGACCGCGCTGCGCGAGGGGGAAGTCCCGCTGTTCATCGCGCTGTTCGCCCAGGTGTCCAAATTGCGGGAACATCTGATCCAACGGCTCGTTTTCGAGCAGGGGGGCGAGGGGCTTGCCATCGCCTGCCGCGGCATCGGCATGTCCGAAAACGAATTCATTGAACTCTATGAGTACTGCCACCTGGCAAAGGCCGGAACCAAAGCAGAGGTTGAGGCGCAAACGCCGTCGTTGCGCGCTTTCTATAGCAATACTCCCAGGAAAGCCGCAGTCGATGTGCTGAAGATGTGGCATCGCGGCTCCGATTATCTGGGCGCGCTAAGGGAGCTAGAAACCCGTCTCAAGGACCATGGCTGAGCGTCGGCCCAGAAGTTGGCCGTCGATTTCCGGCTCACAGGCGGAACGGGCAACGGAAGCCTTTCGCCGGCTGGAGGATTTGACGCGTCTGATTTCCGACTGGGTCTGGGAAACGGACAGCGACAACAACTTCACCTATGTTTCCGAACGGATCATCGACCGGCTCGGCATCCACCCCGTTCAGGTTATCGGCAAGAGCTTCGAAGAAGTCGGTGTTTTTCGTCTTCTTGACGGTGAAGAGTCCAATCCGCCAGATTTCAAACGCCCGTTCCGGGACAAAAGCTTCGAGGCGACGGGGCGTGACGACGAAGTGCGTCATTTCGCCGTTTCGGGTATTCCCCGGTTCGACCCGGAGTCCGACGAGTTCGCCGGTGCCACGGGGATTGCCAAGGATATTACCGAACTGGTGAGGGTCGAGCGTGCCAACGTACGCCTTGCCGATGCAATTGAAGTTCTTTCAGGCTACTTCGCGCTCTACGACGAGGACGACAAACTCGTTATCTCCAATGCGCGGTTCCGGCAGTTGAACAAGGATTTGGGCGATGTCGCCCATCCCGGGAGCCTGTTCGAGGACTTGCTGCGCGCGGAGGTCGAGGCGGGGCGTTACCCCGAGGCGGTGGACTCCGGTGAGGACTGGATAAAACGAAGGCTGGCGCGGCGTAAGACGACGAGCGGCCCCTTTGAGATCAAAGCCGGGAAGGGGCGCTGGCTTTACGTCGACGAAGAACGCCTGCCCGATGGCGGGACTGTCATGATGGCGCGTGACATCACGGACATGAAACGTGCCATGGAAGCGCTGAAAGACAGCATTTCCACGCACCGTGATTTTGCCGCCAATGTCGCGCACAAGCTGCGTACCCCTCTTGCCGTGTTACGTGCAAATCTCGACAGCCTCGGCGCGAGCAAGGAAGTCACCGATCTCAAGACCGAGGTCGATACGCTGGCGCGGATGGTCGAGCAGTTGCTGACGTTGACACGATATGAACATTTCATGCTGCCGCCGGATGCGCGTTGCGACCTTTACGGCGTTACCGTCGATGTCATCAGCAGTCTTGCACCGCTGGCGATCAAGGAAGATCGCTCGCTGGAACTCGACGGTTACTCGGGGCCGATCATGATTCACGGTGACGGTGCCGCAATCGAACATGCGATCCGCAACATGATCGAGAATGCGATTAAGTATTCCGCACGCGGCACCGCTATCAATGTGAATCTGGAAATGGATCCGGCGGCGATCAGAATTGCAGACCAGGGGCGGGGTATTCCGCTCGAGGACCGCGCCCGTTTGTTCGAGAAGTTCACGCGAACCGACCGCCGCGGTGCCGGGGCCGGGCTGGGACTGCATATCGTTAAGACAATTGCCGATATTCATGACGCCCAGATTTCGATCGGTCGCGGCGATGGTGGCGGTGCGGAATTTTCGCTCGTCTTCCCGCCGCTGGACGAGCCATCGGCACGCGCCGCCCTTGGCGACTAGTTGCGGCATTCGTCAGGCTTTCGTCAGGTTTCCTGCATACCCTCATCACGATTGATTTTGCCAATTGGTTGGCAATCCGGTTCGGTGTTGGTTTCTCGCCGGACAATCAGTTCTATCGCCGCTTCCGGGAGCATTCCCGGAGACGGTCACACTCCCCCTAGGGTCGCCTTGTGGCGACCCTTTTTTTCGGTACCGGGTGGGGGAAAGTAAAAGAAAACGCCGGACCCTGAGGGCCCGGCGTTTCCGGTTTCGCGATGATTTCGCCGATTAACGGGAAATCGTAATCACGACGCGGCGGTTAAGCGCTTCTTTGACGCCATCGCCGGTAGCCTTGTCCGGGAAGGTTTCCCCGGCGCCGGAGCGTTCGACCTGGTCGCGTTTCAGGCCGTTTTCGATCAGGCCGTTACGAACCGACGCGGCACGTGCGCGCGACAGGCCCTGGTTGTACTCGGCGTTGCCCGACGTGTCGGTGTGGCCGGTCACGACGACCTTGCCGGCTTCGGCGGCGAGGGCGGCTTCAGCAGCTTCCTTGACCACGGCAGCACCGGTTGCGGACAGCTCGAAGCTGTCGAAGTCGAAGTAGACGATATACGGACCCGGCATCGCCATCATCTTCTTGGCCATCGGCTTGGCCATCGGGCTCGGACGCATGCCGGAAGCCTTTGCGAGGGCTTCGTCAAATGCGATTCTGCAAGCATCGATATGGTCCTGCTGATCGCCTTCTTCCTGTTCCTGCATCCAGCAATCGAACATGGCCTGGGCACGGGCAATTTCAAGCGGTGCCCAGTCTTTGGCGCCGGAGAGAAGTTCGCCGCGAAGCGCCTGGCGGGCGGCTTCGAGTTCCCATTGCGCATCACCCTTGATGTTGCGTTCCTTCAATTCCTGCGGGCCGACATCTTCGCCCTTGGCGGCGGCAAGCGCCTTGTTGTTGAAGTAATGGGCGTCTTCCATGTCGTATTCTTCGGCTTCAGCCATCGCGAGCGCGACGTATTCATTCTGAAGCGCCATGTGGAAAGGCGATCCCTTGTTGGCCATAGCCTTGGTGGCCGCGGTGTCCGGACCAGCCGCACACGCTGCCAGAAGCGGCAGAAGGGCGATGGCCATTGCGAATTTCAAAAATTTCATTTTCGGTCCCCAAATGTTGATGAGTGATCCAAGATCCAAGTGGGCCACTCCGTCAAATCCGGGTTTTCCACAATGGCGAGCATGCCAATGGTTCCCGGATTGCTTGGGCGTAACCCCCAGATATTTTAGCCAGAGCCTCTCTGAAGAAACTCCTCCCTGTTATGCAGCCGGAGGCCGAAACCACTGCCGAGCCGCGTATTTTTTATACAACTATATTGTGCCTGCCATCCCCACCCGGAATCAAGCTTCATCGCGCATTGTGCAACCATAAGGGCGACGTTAAGGTGTCGGTGGCGCCTGCCATCAGTTAAATCGGCCGGGAGTCCGGTGTGGCATCCACAGTAAAATTAGCGGTCTTCGATTGCGACGGGACCCTTGTTGACAGTCAGCATGCGATAAATTCGTGCATGACCGATGCGTTCGTCCATGTGGGTCTTGTGCCGCCGGCCATCTCGCATGTGCGGCGCGTCGTCGGACTGCCGCTGGCTCAGGCGATAGAAATTCTCGCGGACGCGGAGAATGCGCCGATTCCGGATATGGTCGAGGCCTATTCGATTTCCTGGCAACGGATGCGGCACGGTGGAAAGCTCGACGAACCGCTGTTTGACGGTACGCGGGAGCTTCTGACGGGGCTGCATACCGGGGACTGGACCCTCGGCGTGGCGACGGGAAAGTCTATGCGTGGCCTGGAGGCGACGCTGGCGCATCATGCGCTCGATGGTTTTTTTTCGACGCTGCAGACGGCTGACAGGGCGCGCGGCAAACCGCATCCCGAGATGCTTGAATTCGCGATGGCGGAAACCGCGGCCACGCCCGACGAAACGGTCATGATCGGCGATACCACGTACGACATGGAAATGGCGGTCAATGCAGGTGTGCGTGCACTGGGTGTTGCCTGGGGCTACCATGCGCCGGAGGATCTGCGGGCGGCCGGCGCCGTCGAGGTTGTCGAAACCGTGGCGGATCTTGGGCGGTATCTACGGAACTTGAAGGAGCAGGGCTCATGAGCAAGTGGATCAAAATTGCAGGTGGGATCGTCGTGGTCCTGGTTGGCGTCATCGTCGCCGGTGTCGCCATTCTGGGATCGATGGACTTCAACCAGTACAAGGGGCTGATCGCCGAGCAGGCGAAAAAGGCGACCGGGCGCGACCTGCAGATCGCCGGGAACCTGAATCTGGAGATCTCGCTGAACCCTGCCATCGCGGTCGACGGGGTGACATTCGCCAACGCCGCATGGGGATCCCGCCCGGAAATGGTCACGGTCGAGCGTTTCGCCGCCGAAGTGTCCCTGCTGCCGCTGCTGAGCGGCCAGGTCGTGGTCAACCGGCTTTTGGTTGAAGGCGTGGATCTGCTGGCCGAGACCAACAAGGACGGCACGGGGAACTGGGAATTCACACCCGGTGAAAAAGCCGAAGCCGGCGAAAGCGGCGGCGACGCAACGCTGCCGTCGGTTGACCAGGTGGTGATGCGTGGCATCAAGGTGACGTACAAGGACGGTGTGAGCGGCGAAGAATACCGCGTCGCACTGGACGAACTGACGGCAGCCGCCGGGACCGTCGATGCACCTGTCCAGATCGATGCCAAGGGCAGCCTGAACGAAAAGGTATTCAAGATCGCCGGCACCCTCGGTTCCGTGGCACAGATGACGTCGGCGGACGGTGTCTATCCAGTCGACATCACGGCCGAGGCGCTCGGCGTGAAAACCGGGTACCAGGGGACGCTGGGCACGCCGGGCGGCAACATCGCCGTCGACGGCCAATTGTCCGTCGCCGTCGCGTCGCTGAAATCGACCCTCGCCGAAGCATCGGCCTTCGCACCGGCGCTCAAGGATGTGCCGCCGATTCGCGCCGACAAGATCGACCTCACGTCCAAGCTCACGTTTGACGGCAAGAACGCCAGCCTCAGCGGTATGGCGCTGCAGGCCGGCAAGACCGACATTGCCGGCAGCGCACGTGCCGCCGTTGGCGGCCGTCCCAATGTCGAGGTGGCGCTGACGTCCAACCTGATCGATCTCGACGAATTGCTGCCCGCAGGAGAGGAAAAGGCCGCAGAACCGGCGGCGAAACCGGCCGACGGCCGCGTGTTCCCTAAGGACCCGCTACCGCTCGACGGCCTCAAGGCTGCCGACGCGAAGGTCTCGTTCGACGGCAAGAAGCTTGTCGTGCAGGGCAACCACATCGAGGACGTGTCGGTGCGTCTGACGCTGAAGAACGGCAATTTGCAGGTCGATCCGTTTTCGGCGGTCGTCGCGGGGACCAAAATTGGCGGCAATGTCGGCCTCAACGGAGCCGTCAGCGTGCCGACGCTGGTCGCCAAGCTTAATGCCGCCGGTCTCGACTACGGGGAACTGCTGCGCCAGCGCGGCATCACCGATATCGCGTCCGGCAAACTGGACGCCGACGTCGACGTGAAGGGCGCGGGCGGCTCGGTTCGGGCCATCATGGCGAGCCTCAACGGCAAGCTGTTCGTCAAGACCGAGAACGGCAAGCTCGACAGCAATGCGCTCAATATCGTGTCGTCGGACGTCATGTCCGCCCTGCCGGGTTTCAACTCCAAGGATGACAAGACGATCAAGTGCGGTGTCGTGAACTTCGACATCAAGGACGGCATCGCCAATGCCAAGGCCATCGTCTTTGAAACCGGCGGCCTGTCGGCGATCGGTGTCGGAACGGCGGACCTCCGGGAAGAGAAGCTGAACCTGATCATCGACCCGCGCGCCAAGCAGACCAGTCTCGCCAGCGCCGCGGTGGTGCCGGTCGCCATCACCGGGACCTTCCTGGAGCCGGAATGGGCGCTGGATAAGGGCGCGCTTCTCGGCAACACCGCCTCGACGGTGGCCAAGGGGGCGGCTGCCTTTGCGACGATGGGCCTTTCGTTGCTGGCGGAAAGCGCGGCGAAACGCGCAGTCGGCGCCGTCGACACGACGGATTACTGCACGCCGGCGCTGGCCGGCAAAACGGTCGTGCCGGGTAAGATGGAAGAAGCGGGTTCCGGCGGCGACACGTCATCGTCCGGGGGGTCCGAGCCCGCCAAGCAGGACAGCGGTGGCGCCGGTGGTGTCGTCGACGGTGTGTCCAAAGGTCTCAAGTCCCTGTTCGGCAATTGAACCATGGCTGAAGGCAAGTCCGCCGCGTTGCGCCGGCGGTTCTACAAGACCGTGGATGTCGCGCAGGATGGGGGTGGTTTCCTCATTCATCTCGACGGGCGGCCCGTGAAAACACCGGGCAAGACCTCCGTCATGCTTGCATCGCAACCGCTTGCGGATGCGGTGTCGGCGGAATGGGATGCGCAGGAAGAGAACATCGATCCGCATTCGATGCCGCTGACGCAGATCGCGTGCACGGCGATCGACAAGGTAATGCCGAACCGGGACGACATACGGGCCCAGGTCGTCCGTTTCGCGGGGGCTGACCTGCTCTGTTATCGCGCCGAGAACCCGGCTGATCTGGTTCAACGCCAGCAGGACGCATGGCAGCCGGTGTTGGACTGGCTCGCCAAAACGCACGGCATCACCCTGCGGACGACGACGGGAATCATTGCCGAGGATCAGGATGCGGCAGCCATGACGCAGGCCCGCGCGGCCGTCGAGGCGCTCGATGACCACGAACTCGCTGCGATGGCGGTCCTGACACAGACGCTGGGCTCGTTTGCGCTGGCCATGGCCGTCGTGCACGGGCATCTGGACTGGGCGCAGGCGGCCGATGCCTCGCAACTAGACGAGACGTTCCAGAGCGAACTGTGGGGGGCCGACCGCGAGGCGGAACAGCGGCTTCGGGGGCTCCGGAACGATATCGAAGCGGCGGCGAGATACCTTATCTTGCACCGCACCTAAAATTCGGCTTCATTCATCCGATAACGATTGCTGAGAAGATTTGAGGACACATCCATGCAGGAAATCATCGCGGAACTCGAAGAACGGCGGAAACGGGCCCGGCTGGGCGGTGGCGAGAAACGTATCGAGTCACAGCACGCCAAGGGCAAGCTGACGGCGCGCGAGCGCATCGACGTTTTCCTGGACGAGGGGTCTTTCGAGGAATGGGATATGTTCGTCGAGCACCGTTGCACGGAGTTCGGCATGCAGGAGACATCGACGCCGGGTGACGGGGTCGTCACCGGCCACGGGACCGTCAACGGTCGCCTTGTCTTCGTCTTCTCCCAGGATTTCACTGTTTTCGGCGGCTCGCTCTCGGAGAGCCATGCCGAGAAGATCTGCAAGATCATGGATCAGGCCATGAAGGTGGGCGCCCCGGTGATCGGCCTTAACGATTCCGGCGGTGCGCGCATTCAGGAAGGCGTCGACAGCCTTGCAGGTTACGCCGAGGTGTTCCAGCGCAACGTACTTGCGTCCGGCGTGGTGCCCCAGGTGTCGTTGATCATGGGGCCGTGCGCGGGCGGCGCCGTCTATTCGCCGTCGATGACGGATTTCATCTTCATGGTCGAGGATACGAGCTACATGTTCGTGACCGGCCCGGACGTGGTGAAAACGGTGACCCACGAGACCGTGACGGCCGAGGAACTGGGCGGTGCGATCACCCACACCACCAAATCCGGCGTGGCGGACCGTGCCTTCGTCAACGATATGGAGGCGCTGCTGTACCTGCGGCGGTTTATCGACTTCCTGCCGCTCAACAACCAGGAAGACCCGCCGGTGCGGCCGACGCCGGACCCGCACGACCGGATCGAGATGTCGCTGGATACGCTTATTCCCGACAACCCGAACAAGCCATACGACATGAAGGAGTTGATCACCAAGGTGGTCGACGAGGGCGATTTCTTCGAGCTTCAGCCCAGCTACGCGGGCAACATCATCATCGGTTTCGCACGCATGGAAGGGGCCACGGTGGGGATCGTCGCCAATCAGCCAATGGTGCTGGCGGGCTGCCTCGATATCGATTCATCGAAGAAAGCGGCGCGTTTCGTGCGCTTCTGCGACTGCTTCAACATTCCGATCATGACCTTTGTCGATGTGCCGGGCTTCCTGCCGGGCACCAGCCAGGAATTCGGCGGCATCATCAAGCACGGCGCCAAACTGCTGTTTGCCTATGCCGAGGCAACCGTGCCGAAGGTGACCGTGATTACCCGAAAGGCGTATGGCGGGGCTTATGACGTCATGAGTTCAAAGCACCTGCGCGGTGACGTGAATTACGCGTGGCCCAGTGCGGAAATCGCGGTCATGGGGCCGAAAGGGGCCGTGGAGATCATCTTCCGGGGAGATCTCGGGGACGACGAGAAGATCGCCAAACGGACCGAGGAATACCGCACCCGTTTTGCCAATCCGTTCATTGCCGGGGCGCGCGGCTTCATCGACGATGTGATCATGCCGCATTCGACCCGGAAACGGCTCTGCAAGTCGCTGCGTATGCTGAAAAACAAGGATCTGCAGAATCCCTGGAAGAAGCACGACAACATTCCGTTGTAAGTGGAAAACCGGGTTGCAGCCGTTTCGGCGGCGACGGTGTCAGCAGTATGGCTGGGTTTCCCGGCCGCGGCCCTCTGAGTCCAGCAGAATACGCCTGACCACACCGGCCAGTTCGCGGTCGAGCTCCCGTTTTTCCAGGCTATGCACAGCGCCGAAACTTTGCGCAACCTTCAGGAAATCAATGTGCTGGCTGTCGTTCTGGCCGGTAATGGCGATCACCGGGAAGTTCCATCTGAGGGTGGCCAGCTGTGTGAGAAACTCGAGCCCGTCGACGTTCGGCATGAAAATGTCGGTGATGGCCAACGACGGTTCGAGCGTCTCCAATACCTGCATAGCGTGTTCGCCGGAGTGAGCTTCCGTGATTTTGATGTTCGGCACGGGGGCCAGAAGCCTGACGATTTTTCGCCGGTCAACCGCGTCGTCATCAATAATCAGGATCTCGTGAACAAAGGGTTCGCCAGTCAATGCAACCTCCAATGGTATCTGGTGCATATTGGCACGTCATACAGATATGCCTATGTTGGGGCCGTGTAAATACGCAAAATCCACAGCTACAACGTATGCGAGAATTAGACCCTGTTGATTGAAAACGATTCTAAAAATTCTCGCAACAAAGTGTGGACGTTGAATAAAATGCTATTCTTCAATCCGACCGTACCATCAAAATAGCGTCGCCTTCGTGTTGTATCAACGGGTGCGGCACAACGGCGCGGCGGGCGCGTTCCTTGAAACCCTCGCGCTCATAAAGGCGGCAGGCGCCGGTATTTTCGGCGAAACAGATCAGGCTGATTTTTTTCACGCCTTCCGCGCGTGCCCGCTTGTACGCGAAGTCCAGCAAGCGCGTGCCGATGCCCGAACCGCGATACTTGTCGAACAGGGCGAGGCCGGAGATATACAGGCTTCTCGGTTCTTCGAGTTCGGCGTAAGGACGCAGAACAGGGTCCATGTCATCAGGCGCATGACCGACATCGTCGCCCATCACGTAGGCATGCAGCATTCCGACCGGCTCGCCGTCGATTTCCGCGACGTCGCAATTCTGGTAGGAAAAATCGACGTCTTCGCGGCTGTAGCGTTTTTCCCCGCGTTCGACCAGATCGAGGTTCGAATACTCCGGGTCGTCGATCTTGCTCCAGACGTAGTCCGCGACACCCTCGGATGAAATGCGAAACAATTCGGCGATAACCCGGGCATCTGCCCGGGTGGCCGGTCTGAAAGTTACGTCGTTTGCCAACATGGTCACACTCCTCCCGCACGGGTGCCGCCTGCTCACGTTGGCGCGGCGTCAGGCTTTAAACAGCCCTTAATTGAAAGAAAAGCTATCCCGCTGCCCCAAGTGTACGTCAAACGTGCACGAAACAACAAATCGCAAGTGCGCCGCCGGACGGACTATTTTACTGAAGGTTTGGTGACACCGGTTTGTGTCGAAATTATGCCATAGTGCTCGATACGCCGGTGCCGTGCGAAGTCGAACACCGTGGCTTTACCGAAAGCGGTATCGTCGAGATCTATTTCGGCGATCACCAGCTCATCGTCTTCCGTCTTGGCCATGGCGATGATTTCCCCTGTCGGCGCCACGATGCAGCTTTCACCGAACATGTGATGGCCGTCTTCGGTGCCGGCCTTGGCGGCAGCGGCGACGAACGTCGAATTCTGATAGGCGCCGGCCTGCAGCGTCAGGCGGTTGTGGAACTTTCGCATTTCTGCCGTTTCACCGTCGTTCTGGGAATTGGCGGAAGGCGTGTTGTAGCCGAGCATGACCAGTTCCACGCCTTTAAGCCCCATGACGCGAAAGGTCTCCGGCCACCGGCGGTCATTGCAGATGCACATCCCCATGGTGCCGCCCATCGTGTCCCACACGGGAAAGCCCAGGTCGCCGGGCTCGAAGTAACGTTTTTCGAGGTGCTGAAAGGCGCGGTCGGGATCGAATTCATCGTGCCCGGGCAAGTGGACTTTGCGGTACTTGCCGACGATGCGGGCTTCCTTGTCGACCAGGATGGATGTGTTGAAGTGACGGCCTTCCGGGGTCAGTTCGCCATACCCGAGGTAGAAGCCGACACCGCGCTCGCGGGCCAGGTCGAACAGCGGTTGCGTCGCGGCATTGGGCATCTCGCGCTCGAACCACTGGTCCATTTCGGCGCGGTCTTCGGCGTAATAGCGCGGGAAAAATGTCGTCAGGGCAATTTCGGTAAAGACGACGATATCCGCGCCCTGATCGGCGGCATCGGACATCATCTTGCAAAGACGGGCGACGTTGGCCTGGCGCGGGTCGTCTTTCTGTACCGCGCCGGACTGCGCGACGGCTATGGTCAGCGGTCTGGACATCGCTCAGGCAACCGCGTCGAACACGGCACGATTGCGTCCCTGGGCTTTCGCGGTGTAGAGCGCCCGGTCGGCCCGGTCGAGCAGTTCCTCGATCCGGACATCCTTGCCGACGGCACATGCGATGCCGATGCTGATGGTGTACGTCACGTCGCCTTTATCCGACTCGACCACACTGTCGGCGACGCTGGAGCGCAGGCGTTCGGCAATAATCTTGGCCATGTCCTCTTCGGCGCCGGGAAGCACGACCGAGAATTCCTCGCCGCCGTAGCGGCCGACGACATCGGTTTTGCGGAAAATCTTGCGGCAATTGTCGGCAAGGTTGCGGAGCACATCGTCCCCGGTAGCATGGCCGTAGGTATCGTTGATTTTCTTGAAATAGTCCGCGTCGACCATCATGACGCTGACAACGTGACCTTCGCGCTTGGCGCGTTCTTCCTCGTGATGGGCGAGGGTGAAGAATTCGCGGCGGTTGACCAGTCCCGTCAGTTCGTCCCGCGTCGCCATGTCGATCAGGCGTTTCTCAAACGCCTTGCGCTCGGTGATGTCCGTGTAAAGCGTGATGACGCCGCCACCGGGAATCGGGTTGGCGCGCACGCTGAGGATACGGCCACCCTTCAGTTCACGTTCGAAAAACTGGGGTTTACCTTCACGCGATGCGTCGAGCTGTTGCATCAGCAAGGACCCCGGATCGAGCGCAGACTTGCCGGTCTGTTTGCTGGTCAGGTCGTGCAGAGAAACGCCAACGCCGATTTCCGACTTGTCGATGCCCAGGTATTCGGCGGCCTGCGTGTTGTACAGCACCAGATTGTCGGCAGAATCGATGATCGTGATGCCTTCGGAAAGGCGGTCCAGGCTCTGAATAATCAAATCCCAGTTTTCCGCGGCGACAAAATCGGCACGCTGCTGTTCCATGTCTCTCAACCCGTAAACGTTATTTCCCCAGAGGCGGAAAAGGTACTTTTTATTGTTGAACGCCGTGCCCACGTAGCAGGTGCGCCTTACGCCTTCGTGACAAAACTAACCAAATATCTCCGCAATCTCCAACGTTTTGGGGGCAGATCATTCCAACAGCTCAAAATAATGTGCCGGATCATCCTGGCACCGCCGGCCGGCTTCTGAGTGCAACGCTGTGGGCGGCAGCGGGCTCGGCGCTCTTTGCGTTCATGTGGGTGCTGCCGAAGCTGGTCGGTGCCGACGTGCCGCCGGTGCAGGTCGCGTGTCTGCGTTATGCCGCCGGCGCGATCTGCATTGCCCCGTTCTTTCTGCTGGACGTGGCCCGCGGTGAGCCTGCCCCGTCGGAAAACAAGGGCAGGGAGCTGTTCTGGTTGCATGTGGCGCGCGCCACGTGCGGTGTTACGTCGCTGGCGCTAGGGGCCTATGCGGTGACGCGGATTCCGCTGGCCAACGTGCAGGCCATTGCGATGACCAATGGTGTCTTCACCGTGTTGTTTGCCGTTTTGTTCCTGCGCGAACGTGCCGGGTGGCGTGAAATGACGGCGGGCGCCGTGGCGCTTGCGGGCGCCGTGATCGTCGCCGGTCCGGGGACGGCGGGTGCCGGGTGGGCACTGGCGGGCGTGCTCGCGGCGTTCGCCCAGGCGATTACGTGGGGCGGCGAGGTGGTGTTGCTGCGCGCCACGGCGTCACGGGAAAGTGCGAGCCGCATTCTTTTCAAGGTCAATCTGATGGCCGCCACCATGGTCTTCGTGACAGGTGTCTGGTTCTGGGAACAAATGAGCATGGCGGCGTTTCTTCTGATCGTCGCCATGGGGCCGGTCGCGATCATCGGACAACTGTGCAACATCCGCGCATTCCGAATCGCCGACGCAACGACGCTGGTACCGGTGCGATACGCCGGTATCGTCTTTGCCGCCGTCTTCGGGATCCTGATCTTCGGCGAATGGCCGGACGCATCGGCCATTCTCGGTGCGATCCTGATCGTCGGCGGCGCGATGTGGCTGGCACTGAGGTCGGGGAAGTAGGTCACGGTCATTGTCCCGGGGCGCGGCTGCGTTACAATCGGCGCATGGACGAGAACACGCCATCCCCACGTCCCGATGAAAGCTCGATGCGGTCGCGCCGGCGCCTGCGAGGCTTCGGCTGGCACCTGATGGGCTATTTCGCGGTGATGATCGTGTTGGTGCCCGTCAATTTCATGACGACACCGGACGAACCGTGGTTCGTGCTGCCCATGGTCGGCTGGGGCGGCGTGCTGGCGCTGCACGTGGCCTGGGTCATGGGATTGTTCGACGGCCTGTTCGGCAGGTAGCACGGTTTGCCCGTTGGGCAATATTTCGCGACTGCAAAAAAGTCTCGAAACCCCGGTGCCCGCATCGTAAAACAGTGTCGGGAGAGGATCATCGAGAGAAGCCAATGTTCAAGAAAATTCTGATCGCAAACCGTGGTGAGATCGCTTGCCGTGTCATCAAGACCGCGCGTGCCATGGGGATTTCCACCGTAGCCGTCTATTCCGACGCCGACCGTGATGCGCTCCATGTGCAGATGGCGGACGAGGCCGTGCACATCGGCGCCTCGCCGACGGCGGAGAGCTATCTCGTCATCGACCGTATCCTGCAGGCCATCAAGGACACCGGCGCCGAGGCCGTGCACCCGGGCTACGGTTTCCTCTCCGAGAACACCAAGTTCGCCCAGGCGCTCGAAAAGGCCGGTGTCGCGTTCATCGGGCCGGGCCCCAAGGCCATCACGGCGATGGGTGACAAGATCGAATCCAAGAAGCTGGCCAACGCGGCCAAGGTCTCGTGCGTGCCGGGCCATCCCGACGCGATTGCCGACGTCAAGGAAGCGGTCAAGGTCGCCGACGACATCGGCTACCCGGTGATGCTGAAGGCGTCGGCCGGCGGCGGCGGCAAGGGCATGCGGATCGCCTGGAACGCCGCGGAGGCCGAGGACGGCTTCGTCCGCGCCACCAACGAGGCGAAGTCGTCGTTCGGCGACGACCGCGTGTTCGTCGAAAAGTTCATCGAGGACCCGCGCCACATTGAAATCCAGATCATCGCCGACAAGCACGGCAACACGGTCTATCTGGGCGAGCGCGAATGCTCGATTCAGCGCCGCCACCAGAAGGTCATCGAAGAAGCGCCGTCGCCTTTCCTCGACGAAAAGACCCGCAAGGCCATGGGCGAGCAGGCCGTCGCGCTGGCCGCCGCCGTCGATTACCACTCCGCCGGCACGGTCGAATTCATCGTCGATAAGGACAAGAACTTCTACTTCCTGGAAATGAACACGCGTCTTCAGGTCGAGCATCCGGTCACCGAGTACATCACGGGTCTTGATCTCGTGGAGCTGATGATCCGCGTCGCCGACGGCGAAAAGCTGCCGTTCAAGCAGGACGACATCAAGCTCAACGGCTGGGCCATCGAGAGCCGCATCTATGCCGAGGATCCATTCCGGAACTTTCTGCCGTCGATCGGCCGCCTCGCGAAATACCGCCCGCCGGTCGAGGAGCAGGACGTCCGCGTCGATACCGGCGTCTACGAGGGCGGCGAGATTTCGATGTTCTACGACCCGATGATCGCCAAGCTGATCACCTACGGACCGGATCGCGCGGCCGCGACGAACCGGATGCAGCGTGCGCTGGATGAGTTTCTGATCTCGGGCGTGCAGCACAATATCCCGTTCCTGAACGCGCTGATGACCCATCCGCGCTTCGTCGAGGGGCGCCTTACAACCAACTTCATCGCCGAGGAGTATCCGGACGGCTTCAATCCGTCCGACACGGCGCCGAAGAACGCGACCACGTTTGCTGCAGTTGCGGCCGTGATGCACGCCGCCTATCAGGCGCGCGCGGCGCAGATTTCCGGCCAGCAGGCCGCGCACACGCGCAAGGTCTCCGCCGACTGGGTCGTCGTGTTCGGCGATGCCGAATACAAGGCGACGGTCGGCAATGCGGAAGACGGCACCGTTTCGCTTACGGTCGACGGCGAGGATTTCACGGTTGCCACCGACTGGCAGCTGGGTGATCCGCTATTCCCGGCCGACATCAACGGCGAGACGGTTTGCTTCCAGGTTGCCCGTTCGACGGTTGCCTACGTGATTTCACAGGGCGGTATCCGCGCCGAGGCCTGGGTGCTGTCGCCGCACGTTGCCGAACTGAACGCGCTGATGCCGGTCAAGGAGCCGCCGGACACGTCCAAGCTGCTGTTGTCGCCGATGCCGGGGCTGCTGGTTTCGGTCGCGGTCGCGGAAGGCCAGGAGGTCAAGGCCGGAGAGGAACTCTGCGTTGTCGAGGCGATGAAGATGGAAAACGTGCTGCGCGCCGAGCGCGATTGCACGGTCGCTGCGGTCAAGGCCGAAGCGGGCGCCAACCTCGCCGTCGATCAGGTGATCCTGGAGTTCGAGTAGGGCCGTGCCGGAAACGGCCATCCACGTCTATATCGAGGGGCGCGTGCAGGGCGTCTGGTTTCGGGGCTGGACGCAGAAGCAGGCGGTGAAGCTCGGCCTTTCCGGCTGGGTCCGCAATCTCAGCGACGGCCGCGTCGAAGCGGTTTTTGCCGGTGAACCGGCGAAGGTCGACACCATGCTCTCGCTGTGCCGCAAGGGGCCGCCTCTGGCCCGGGTCGACAACATCACAACATCGGAAACGGACGCACCGGCCGGGGCCGGTTTCGAAACGCGTCCGACAACATAAAGGGAGGGGAACATGGCCCAGGAAAAGGATCTCTATTTCGAGGATTTCACCGTCGGCCGCAGGTTCGAGAGCGCGGGCGCGACGCTGACGGAATCGCAGATCCTCGATTTCGCGTGGGCATGGGACCCGCAGCCGTTTCACATCGACGTGCCGCATTCGGACGAGGGACCGTACGGCGGCCTGATCTCCAGCGGCTTTCACACCATGTGCGTGGCGTTCCGGCTGATCCATGCGACGGGGTATCTGGCATCGGCGTCCATGGGCTCGCCCGGAATTGACGAGCTGCGCTGGAAAAAACCGGTGCGTCCGGGCGATACACTCCGGGTCGTAGCCGAAGTCACGTCACAAAAGCCGTCATCGTCGAAGCCCGATCGCGGCACGGCGCTGATCGATTATTCGGTGCTGAATCAGAAGGATGAAGAGGTGATGTCCTACACCTGCATCCACATCCTTGCGAAGCGGTCCTAGGCGCCGAACACGTCCTGGAAGCTTTGCCGCAACTGGTTGTCGACATCCGGCATGGTCGCCGTGACACCAAGATCCCAAAGCGACGTCACGCCGTGTTCGTCGATGCCGCAGGGTACGATTCCGGAAAAGTGCTCGAGGTCCGGCTCCACGTTGATGGAGATTCCGTGGAACGTCACCCAGCGGCGAATGCGGACCCCGATGGCGGCGATCTTGTCTTCGCGCGTGATGGGGTTGGACGGCGCGCCGCGGCGAACCCAGATGCCGACCCGGCCGTCCCGCCGCTCGCCGATGACATTGAAACCCATCAGGGTGCGGATGACCCATTCCTCCAGGTCGTGAACGTACTTGCGCACGTCCCCGCCGCGCTTTTTCAGGTCCAGCATGACATAGGCCACGCGCTGGCCGGGGCCGTGGTACGTGTAACGGCCGCCGCGCCCGGTCTGATAGACGGGGAATCGCGCCGCGTCCAGAAGCTCGGCATCCTCGGCGCTGGTCCCGGCGGTATAAAGCGGCGGATGTTCCAAAAGCCAGACCGTTTCCGGCGCGTTGCCGTCACGGATATCGGCGGCGCGCCGTTCCATGAAATCGAGCGCATCGGGGTAGTCGACAAGGGTATCGCTGATGCGCCACTCGATCGCATCCGAATGGGTTTCGGGCGTTGTCACGATGGTTTCGGTGCCGTTCATGCGGTTTTTATGGTGGAGCCTGCCCATCGCTGCAAGGGGCTTCGGATAGGAATGCCGAAAAATCCCGGATTTCTGCCTTTTTTGCGGGAAATAAAGCTGCATCAGACCGCTTGACCAAGGGGGATCGACCTGATACTTCAACGCCCCAGTGCGGTCGTGGCGGAACTGGTAGACGCGCAGCGTTGAGGTCGCTGTCCTGGAAACAGGGTGGAAGTTCGAGTCTTCTCGACCGCACCAACTCTCCTCAAGAATTGAATGTTTTTGAAAGCTGGCAGAGCGTGCTGGCAGGTCAGCGCATGTCTGACCTGCCGAACAAAAGCGCATATGTATCGACGGTTGTGATTTAGCCTCGTTCGATACGGCACAGCCGTTGTATATCAGGAGCCCCGGTATCTTCGGGTCGGCGTGGAATCCGGCTGATACGGGTCTACCTCATGCATGCCAGCATCTGTTTTAATCTTGGGCTCGATCGTCGGTGCCGGCGCGAACTTGATCGAACACTTCTGCTTGATCGAGACCCGCTCAATAGCATCGCGTTCGCCTTTTAAACGGGCGTATTCGTTGGCTTCGGGACCGTCTCCCCCCTCCAGAAAGAATAGCGTCGGCCAGAATAGGACGAGTCCCACGCCCATCTGCGCGGCGTCATTGTCGGCGGTTTCCTTGAGGTGCCCGTGCAATTCACCGACACGCCGGGAAACGCGTTCGGCTTCCATTTGCAGTTGGTCGCAGTCGTGATTGCGGAATTGAAGATCAGAAACGTATTGGCTCTGAATTTCGTCAGGTTGGCTGGCGCAGCCCGCAACAGCAATTGCGAGTGCAACCGGAATCAATTTTTTCACGTGGAATCCCCGTCAAGAGTAGTACCTCGGAAATGAACCGACGTTGCCGGATATTGATGTATCCATGCGCCTTCTTCATCCCCGCCCCACAACCTTTATGCAAATATTGAGATAAATTTTCAATCTATATGTGTCCTTCTTGGAACGATTAAGTGTCGGGTTTCGTAAATCGCGCCCCTGTCGTATCTTGTGATTCCCGGGGTTCGAGGGCAGGGCACGATGGCGGACGAAGAAGAAAAGCTGGAAAACCAGACGGACGCTGATGCCGAGGTTCTCGAGGAGCCGGTCGGTCCGGAAATCTTCGTCATCGATGCCATGGATGCGGACGAGACCGAGAAACTCCGCGAGTTTGTCACCGAGCTGCACTATGCCGACTTCGCCGATCTGCTCGAGCGTTTGAGCCCGGATGACCGCACGCGCCTGATCCACGCGACGCGCGATATTTTCGACCCGGAAGTTCTTTCAGAGCTCGACGACACGGTGCGCGAAAACGTACTGGAGGCTTTGGGCACCCGGCACGCTGCCGACGCCATTTCCGAACTAGACAGCGATGATGCGCTGATGGTGTTCGAGGAACTGGACGAGGATCGCCAGAAAGAACTCCTCGAACATGTTTCCGACGAAGACCGGACCTTCATCGAAGAGGGGCTCAGTTATCCCGAGGACAGCGCCGGCCGCCTGATGCAACGCGAGGTGGTGACGGTGCCGAGCCATTGGAACGTCGGCCAGTGCATCGACTTCATTCGCCGCAAGGCGGACAGCGGCGAAGACGAATTGCCCAGTATCTTCTACGACATTTTCGTGATCGATGCGCGCCGCCACCCAGTCGGCGCGGTATCGTTGAGCGCGCTGCTGCGCTCACGGCGTCAAATTCCCGTGGCCGAGGTCATGGAAGAGGAAATGCACGAGATCGCCGTCGAAACCGACCAGGAAGACGTCGCCTTCCTGTTCCGTCAGCGCGACCTCGTTTCGGCACCGGTGATTGACACGGACGGGCGTCTCGTCGGTGCCATCACCATCGATGACGTCGTCGACGTTATCCACGAAGAGCACGAAGAAGACATCATGCGCATGGGTGGTGTTATCGAGGACGACCTTTATCACGCCTCGATCTCGACCGCGCGGGCGCGGTTCAGCTGGCTCGTGGTGAACCTGCTCACCGCCGTTCTTGCCTCCATGGTCATCGGGCTGTTCGATGCCACCATCGAACAGGTGGTGGCGCTTGCGGTGCTGATGCCGATCGTGGCGTCGATGGGTGGTAACGCCGGGACCCAGACCCTGACCGTGACCGTGCGCGCGCTGGCGACCAAGGAACTGACGGGCGCGAATGCCTATCGCGTCATCAGCAAGGAAGTCATCGTCGGCTGTTTCAACGGTGTTGCATTTGCCGTTCTGGCAGGCGTGGTTGCCTGGCTCTGGTTCCAGAGTTCGACACTCGGCGTCGTCATTGCCGCCGCGATGATCATTAACATGGTGGTGGCCGGACTGGCGGGCACGACGATTCCGATCATGTTGGACCGGGCCGGTGCCGATCCGGCCATCGCATCCAGCGTCTTTCTGACGACGGTCACCGACGTGGTCGGCTTCTTTGCCTTCCTCGGGTTGGCGGCACTGGTGTTGATTTAATCGGCTGAAATCGTCTCAAGCCTACTTTACGTAAACGTAAACCTTCTCTAGCATCGCGGCCATGGGAGAAACATACGGTATCGCGGACCTTGCGAAGGAATTCGGTGTAACGACCCGCACGGTCCGGTTTTATGAAGATAAAGGTCTGATCGCGCCCGCCCGCGAGGGTCAGCGGCGGATTTACAGTCCACGCGACCGTGTGCGATTGCGTCTGATCATGCGTGGCAAACGGCTTGGCCTGACGCTCGACGAAATCGCCGAGCTGATGGACCTATACGATGTCGACCCCAGCGAAGTGACGCAGCTCAAACAGTTCATCGACGTGATCCGGGACCGGAAAACCGTCCTTGAAGGGCAAAAGAAAGACATCGAGGAAACGCTGGCCGAGATGACCCGTCTCGAAAGGCAATGCACACAGTTGCTTTCACAGAAACAAACCAAGAAATAATCCTATCGTCTTAGGGGAAGAATCGATGACGTCCGTAAAGAATCAGAAAATTGCCGTGGCCGGGCTTGGCGCGGTGGGATTGCCCGTGGCGAAGTGGCTCGCCGACGGGGTGCCGGGCTACGAGTTGGTGGCCGTGTCTGCCGGAAACAAGGAGCGTGCCAAAGACAAGATCGCGGACTTCAAGGTCAAGCCGCCGATCGTCGATCTCGAAGAACTCGTCGGGATGGCCGATGTAATCGTCGAGGGATTGCCGCCGGAACGCTATTTCGACCTGGCCGTGCCGGCCGTCGAACAGGGAAAGATATTGATTGCAGTGACGGTGACCCAGCTTCTGGAACGACCGGACCTGATCGACAAGGCGAAAGAGACCGGCGCCCGGATCATCGTACCGACCGGGGCGCTGATGGCTTTCGATGCGGTAAATGCGGCGCGGCACGGGACCATCCACTCTTTGGTTATGGCAACGCGCAAGCCGCCAGCAGGCCTGGTCAAGGCGCCGTTCGTGGTCGAGCAGGGGATCGATCTTTCCGACCTCAAGGAGCCGCTCTGCCTTTACAAGGGATCAGTTCGCGATGCCGCCCAGAAGTTCCCTGCCAACGTCAACGTTGCCGTGGCGTTGAGTCTTGCCGGTGCGGGACCGGACGAGACCCAGTATGAAATCTGGGCCGATCCGGCCGTCGACCGGAATACGCATACGGTCAAGCTCGACAGCGATGCGACGCGGTTCGAATTCACCATTGCCGGTGTGCCGACGGAAGAAAATCCTGCGACCGGGAAGCTAACCCCACTGTCGGTCATGGCGACGCTGGAAGGTATGGTATCGCCGCTCAGGATTGGGGCGTGACGTCGATGGCGGACTTCAAGGTCGCCGATCCGGACTTTGCCGAGCGGGTGCGCCACAGTTTCGGCCGCCAGGGATTGATGGCGCACCTGGGCGCCGCAATGACGAAAGTCGAGCCGGGGCTCGTCGAGATTGAAATGCCGTTTACCGATGAACTGTCCCAGCAGCACGGGTTCTACCATGCTGGTGGCATTGCGAGCATCATCGACACCGCCGGCGGTTATGCCGGGTCAACGCTGTTCGCCGCCGATGACGGCGTGCTGACGGTGGAGTTCAAGTTGAACCTTATGTCTCCCGCTGACGGCGACCTGTTGCTTGCGCGGGGCGAGGTCATCAAACCCGGCCGTACGCTGACGGTCACCAAGGGCGAGGTGTTCGTGCGCAGGGATGGTGAAACCAAGCTGTGCGCCTTGATGCAGCAGACCTTGATGCGTATCGTCGGGCAGTCCGGAATCGTCGGCTGACCTAACTGATTTTGAGGCCCAGGGGGCACTTTCGCCACATGCTCACCATCTCGATATTGCTCAGCGCAATGGGTGTCGCGTCCATTTTGCTTGCCGGGCTGCTGGTGCACGAAGCATTGCACGCCAACGGGGCTGAAACGCCGGCCGGGCGTCTGCGCCAGGTAGTGCATCGGTTGACGGTGATGACGGTCTTGGACTTCGACAAGGATGCGGTGTTCGGTGCGGCGGTGCCGGCCGTGCTGTTTATCGTTTTGCCCATGGCGGCGTTGGTGAACGCCGTTCAGGGCGGATCGCCGTTTCTGTTGATTTGCTATATTGCAATCGCGCTCTCGATCCTTGCGCATGTTTTGCTGACGGAGCGTGCCTGGGCCGCCTACGTGTGTGCCGTCCTGGCGGGGTTGGCCGCCCTGAGCGCATTCGTCGTTCTGCCGTATTTCGCCGTTCGGTCCCTGACCGACCATATCGTTACAGGCTCGCCGATAGAAGGTGCGGTCGCGGGGACATTGATTGCCGTGGTGCTTTACGCTGCCAATGCGGGGCTATGGACGTTGCTGCATACCGGTCAGGGGGCGCCGAACGACGCGCCGGCGCACAGGTTTATTGCGGGTGTGCTTGCGGCAATGCCGTTTGGGTACGTCCTGTATTGGTATGCTTTGCTGGGTGTTTACATCGCCGGTTCGGATGTCACGGGATTCCGGGGCTGGGGCACCCTGATTGCCTTCACGTTCGGTTTCGCGGCCGGGTTCGCGTTGCTCAAGCACATTTTGGACGCCGCGGGACGCCGTCGTTTCGGCAAGTTCGTGCCGGTGTGTATCAGCGGCGTGCTTGGAATCCTCGCGTTCTCTCTGGTTTTTACCCTACAGTGAAACCTGCCGAAGCGGACCGCGGCGACCGGATGCATAATTGACGTTAACGTAAACGTAAACTAGTATTCCGCCGCAACATAATTACCTGTAGAAAATCAAACAGGGACGGAAACAGAACATGATTCCCAACGAATATCCCACGCTCGATTTCGACCTCGGCGAAGATGCAGACATGCTGCGCCAGTCGGTGAGCGGCTTCGCCTTCGACGAAATTGCGCCGCGCGCGGCCGACATCGATCGCGACAACGATTTCCCGAAAGACCTGTGGCGGAAAATGGGGGACATGGGTCTTCTTGGAATCACCGTCGAGGACGAGTTCGGCGGTGCCGGCATGGGGTATCTCGAGCACTGCGTGGCGATGGAAGAAATCAGCCGCGCGTCAGCGTCGGTCGGGCTCAGCTACGGTGCGCACTCCAATCTTTGCGTCAACCAGATCAGGCGAAATGGCACGCAAGACCAGAAGGAGCGTTACCTGCCGCAACTGATTACCGGCGAGCATGTCGGTGCGCTCGCCATGAGCGAGCCCGCTGCCGGTTCGGATGTCGTCGGCATGCAACTGCGCGCCGAGAAGAAGGGCGACCGCTACGTGCTCAACGGCAACAAGATGTGGATCACCAATGGACCCGATGCTGACACCTATGTGATCTATGCCAAGACGGATATGAATGCCGGGCCGCGCGGCATCACGGCGTTTCTGGTCGAGCGCGCTTTCAAGGGGTTCTCCCAGGCGCAGAAACTGGACAAGCTCGGGATGCGCGGGTCCAACACGTGCGAGCTGGTGTTCGAAGACGTCGAGGTGCCGGCGGAGAACGTCCTTGGCGGCGAAGGCAAGGGCGTGAACGTGCTGATGAGCGGGCTGGATTACGAGCGCGCGGTGCTCGCGGCGGGGCCGATCGGTATCATGCAGGCGTGCATGGATATCGTCGTGCCGTACCTGCACGACCGCAAGCAGTTCGGCAAATCCATCGGCGAGTTCCAGCTGATGCAGGGCAAACTGGCGGACATGTACACCACCATGAACGCGGCCAAAGCCTATGTTTACGCGGTGGCCAAGGCCTGCGACCGCGGCCGCACGACACGTAAAGATGCAGCCGGTGCCATCCTTTACGCCGCCGAGAAGGCGACGTGGATGGCACTCGAGGCCATCCAGTGCCTAGGCGGCATGGGCTATATCAACGAGACGCCGACCGGGCGTCTGTTGCGCGATGCCAAGCTCTACGAGATCGGCGCCGGCACGTCTGAAATCCGGCGCTGGCTGATCGGCCGCGAACTGTTCGAGGAGACGGCCTGACATGGCGGATCATTCCGGCGGCGGCGATCACGGACCTGTTTTTATCGACGTCTACGGGACGGCGCGCCGGATGGGCGTGCAGAAGGTGCCGGAACACGGCAAGGGCCCGCATGGATTTGAAGGCCCGCATCCCGACGGCCCCTTTTGGCTCAGGGGCTTACAGGGCAAGCTGCCGTTGTGGATCGCGTTCTGGGGCGGGTTCTTTTTCGGCCACGGGATCGTCCTCGCGTTCGCCGTCGGCACGCTGGTCATCGGCGTTGTCGCGGGGCTGACGATCGACCCCGAAAGGGTCGCTGAATCGATGACCGCGGCGCGTTTCATCATGTATGCGATCGGCGGGGTGATGTTCGTTTTCGGCAGCTGGTCCGTGATTACGGTGTGGCGCTCGGCGGCGCTGGCCGAAGAGATGAAGTGGGGGTGGGCGGCCCGCGTCGTCGTGATGCTTTATCTCGTGTTCTGGTCGGTGACGGCCTGGAACCTGATCTACTAAAGCTGCAAACACCTGCATGAAACTGCATGAATTCCGGATGTGAGGAGTAACGTTAATGACTTTAAGCGCAAATAACGCCGAAAAGGACCCGATTGTGATCGTCGGTGCGGCGCGCACCCCGATGGGCGGTTTTCAGGGCTCGCTGACGGACATGTCGGCGCCCGAACTCGGCGGTGCCGCGATCCGGGCTGCCGTGGAGCGCGCGGGCGTGAAACCGGAAGAGATCGAGGATGTGGTCATGGGCCTCTGCCTGTTCGCAGGCCTGAAGCAGGCGCCGGCGCGGCAGGCGGCGCACGCCGCCGGCCTGCCATGGTCGACCGGCTGTACGACACTGTCCAAGATGTGCGGGTCCGCCATGAAGGCGACGATGCTAGCGCATGACAACATTCTTGCCGGCGCGCATGACGTGATGGTCGCGGGCGGCATGGAGAGCATGACCAACGCGCCCTATATCCTGCCGAAGGCACGCAAGGGCTACCGCCTCGGTCACGGCGATCAGGTCAAGGACCACATGTTCCTGGACGGGCTCGAGGATGCCTACGACGAAGGCCGTCTGATGGGCACCTTCGCCGAGGACACGGCGCAGCATTATCAGTTCACGCGTGAACAGCAGGACAATTTTGCCATCGAAAGCCTGACCCGTGCCAAGAAGGCGATCGACGACGGCACGTTCGAAGGCGAGATCGAGCCGGTGACCGTTTCGACCCGCAAGGGCGACGTCGAGGTGACGACCGACGAGCAGCCGCACAGCGCCAACATCGAAAAGATCCCGCAGCTCAAACCGGCATTCAGAAAAGACGGCACGGTGACGCCGGCGAATTCGTCGTCGATTTCCGACGGCGCGGCGGCGCTGGTGCTGATGCGCATGTCCGAAGCCGAAAAGCGCGGCCTGACACCGCTCGCCAAGATCAACGCCCACGCGACCCACGCACAGGAACCGGCGTGGTTCACCACCGCACCGATCGGCTCGATCGAAAAGGTGCTGGCCAAGGCCGGCTGGGAAAAGGACGAGGTCGATCTGTTCGAGATCAACGAAGCGTTTGCCGTCGTCGCCATGGCGGCGATGCGCGACCTGGACCTGCCGCACGACAAGGTCAACGTGCACGGCGGTGCCTGCGCGCTGGGTCATCCCGTCGGTGCGTCGGGGGCGCGGATCATTGTCACGTTGATGAACGCGCTCAAGAAATACGACATGAAGAAGGGCGTTGCCTCGCTCTGCATCGGTGGCGGCGAAGCGACGGCGGTCGCCATCGAAAGACTCAGCTGATGTCGCGGCGCCTGATCTCGTCCGGTTCGGACATGGAAAGGAAATTCGGCTACTCGCGCGCCGTTATCGACGGCGAGTGGGTCTTCGTTTCAGGGACGACAGGCTTCGACTATGCGGCCGGAACGATTGCCGACGATGTGGCCGAGCAGACGCGTCAGACGCTGCGCAATATCGAGGCCGCGTTGAGCGAAGCCGGGGCCACCATGGCGGAAGTCGTCCGTGCGAACTATATCGTGGTGAATGCGGATGACTGGCCCGCCGTGGGCGCTGTGCTGGGCGAAGTCTTCGGCGATATCCGTCCGGCGGCGACGGCCATTGTCGCCGGACTGATTGACCCGCGGATGAAGGTCGAGATCCAGGTCACGGCGAAAATCACACCACGCAGAAAGGTAGACTTCGACAAGCTGCCGTAAAAGACGACCAAAAGACGACAAGGGAGAGTTACATTGCCGACAGTTTTGATTACCGGTGCCAACCGCGGCCTCGGGCTGGAATTCGCCAAACAGTACGCGGCGGACGGCTGGTCCGTCATCGCGACCTGCCGCAACCCCATCGGCGTCGGGGAACTCGGCACCATCGACGGCGACATTGCGGTTTACGGTCTTGACGTGCTGTCCGAGCCGTCGCTCGACCGCTTCGTCAAGGACCTCGACGGCCGTCCCATTGACGTGCTGATCAATAACGCGGGCGTTTACGGCCCGAAGCCGGTCAAGGCGGCCGACGTGACGATGGCCGACTGGACGCCGGTCATGCAGACGAATGCAATGGCGCCGCTGTTCACGGCGCGCGCGTTGCTGCCGAACGTGCAGGCCGGCGAGCGCAAGCTGATCGTCAATATCTCGTCGATCATGGCGTCGATCGAGCAGGGCTCGGGGCCGAGCGAATACATCTACCGTTCGTCGAAGACGGCACTCAACATGGTGATGGCGTGCTACGCGCAGGAGATCGCCGAGACCGGCGTCGGCGTGGTGATGTTCCATCCCGGCTGGGTCCAGACCGACATGGGCGGTCCGAGTGCCACGCTGACGCCGACCGAGAGCATCACCCATCTTCGCGCTTCCATAGAAAAGCTGAGCTTCGCCGACACCGGCAAGTTCTTCAATTACGACGGCACGCCGCTACCGTGGTGAGCAGATGACATATCATATCGCCCAACTGAATATCGCGCAGGGTCTCGGAGAGATGGACTCCGAGATCATGGCGCCGTTCGTCGCCGAACTGGACCGCATCAACGCACTCGCCGAACGCTCGCCCGGGTTCCTGTGGCGCCTGAAGGACGAAAGCGGGAACGCCACCGATATCCAGGTCTTCGACGACCCGAAGATCATCGTCAACATGTCGGTGTGGGAAAGCACGGACCACCTGTTTGAGTTTGTCTATCACTCCGCGCATACGGCGGTGATGGCGCGGCGCCGCGAATGGTTCGAGGCGATGAAGGAGGCTTATAACGTTCTGTGGTGGGTCGAAGCCGGTACCGAGCCGACGCTGGTAGAAGCGAAAGCGCGCCTTGAGCACCTGCGCGAACATGGGCCGACGCCGCATGCCTTTACATTCAAGAAACCGTTCGATGCGCCGGGCGCCGAAGAGGCGGTGGCGTGATGAATATACATGGTCGTCACCCTGAACTCGGTTCAGGGTCCATAGTCACAAGCGACGATGGCGCCAGGATTGTATGGGTCCTGAACCAAGTTCAGGACGACGAAGGAAGGTAGTAGAGGTAAATGCACCTGACCGACGAGCAGCGCATGATTATGGAGACCGCCCGGGATTTCGCCCGCGAGCGGCTGGCCCCGGGTGCCGCCGAGCGGGACCGCACGGGCGCGTTTCCCAAGGATGAGCTGGCCGAGATGGGCGCGCTCGGGTTCTTAGGGATGCTGACGCCGGAAGAATGGGGCGGCTCGGATACCGGCATGATCGCGCATGCGCTGGCGATGGAGGAAATCGCGTCGGGCGACGGCGCGGTCTCGACCATCATGAGCGTGCACAACGGCGTCGGACAGAAGCCGATCAACGATTTCGGCTCCGACGCGCTCAAGGAAAAATACCTTCGCCCGCTCGCCGAAGGAAAGATGCTGGGTGCATTCGCGCTGACGGAGCCCGAAGCCGGATCGGACGCCGCCGCGATCCGCACCCGTGCCGTGCGGGACGGCAATCACTTCGTGCTCAACGGCACCAAGCAGTTCATCACGTCCGGCAAGCATTGCGATATCGCGGTGGTTTTTGCCGTCACCGATCCGGACGCGGGCCGCAAGGGTATCTCGGCATTCGTCGTGCCGTCGGAAACGGATGGTTACGAGGTGACCGGCATCGAAAAGAAGATGGGCCAGCGCTGTTCCGATACGGCGCAGATCACCTTCAACGACTGCCGCCTGACGCCCGATCATCTGCTGGGCGAAGAGGGGCAGGGATACCGCATCGCGCTTTCCAACCTGGAAGGCGGGCGCATCGGCATCGCCGCACAGGCGGTCGGCATGGCGCGTGCCGCACTCGACTTCGCGGTCGAGTACGCCAAGGAACGCAAAAGCTTCGGCAAGCCGATTATGGATCATCAGGCGGTCGGTCATCGCCTCGCCGATCTCGCGACGCAGGTCGAGGCGGCACGGTTGATGTACCTGAACGCGGCACGTTTGCGCGAAGCGCGTGAGCCGTGCCTTAGGGAAGCCTCGATGGCCAAGCTGTTCGCCTCCGAAATGGCGGAGCGCGTCTGTTCCGGCGCGATCCAGACGCTCGGCGGTTACGGTTATGTCGAGGATTTCCCGGTCGAGCGGATCTATCGCGACGTCCGCGTTTGCCAGATTTACGAGGGCACGTCGGACGTGCAGCGCATGGTCATCGCCCGCGCGCTGGGTGAGAGTTGAAACAAAAGAGCCCCTCATCCTGTCCTTCTCCCAAGGGAGAAGGGACTCTCGTGGCAAGGCCCCTCTCCCTGGGGAGAGGCTGGCGAGCAAAGCGAGCCGGGTGAGGGGGAACAAACCGAGTGAGGATCGAGAATGCCAAACCCCGTTGAGTTCTATTTCGATTTTTCATCGCCGTATGCGTACTTCGCGGCGCAGCAGATCGACCGGCTGGTCGAGGGCTTTGGGCGCGAATGCGTCTGGAAGCCGTACATGCTGGGTGCGGCGATGAAGAATACCGGCGCGCAACCGCTGACGGAATATCCGGTCAAAAGCGATTACGTGAAGAACGACTGGGCAAGGCTGGCGCGCTTTCAGGAACTGAACTGGTCGATGCCGGACAAGTTCCCGTTCGCTGCCATTGCGCCGTCGCGTGCGTTTTACTGGATCCACGATCAGGACCCGGCGAAAGCCAAGGCGTTCGCATGGGACTGCCTGGAAACGTATTTCGGTAAGGGCGAGGATATTTCATCCAAGGACGCCGTCGCCGCCATTGCGGCGCGACAGGGTTTTGCCGAAGATGAGGTGATGGCGGCCCTGGATGACGAGGCCATCAAGCAGCGCCTCAAGGACGAGACGGCTGCCGCCATCGACAAAGGCGTGTTCGGCTCGCCGTTCTTCATCGTCGACGGTGAAGGTTTCTGGGGTGCCGACAGGCTGTGGATGGTGAAACGCTGGCTCAAGTCCGGCGGCTGGTAACAACGACAACGATCGGGAAGAGACATGACGAAGAAATTCAAGAAAGGCATTCAGGATCTGGTCGCCGAGGCCGAAGCGGAGATTGAGACGATTTCGCTTGAAGACGCCATTGCCCGGCATGGCGACGACAGCCTGATGTTCGTCGACGTGCGCGATATCCGCGAACTGGAACGGGACGGCATGATTCCCGGCGCCTATCACGTGCCGCGCGGCATGGCCGAATTCTGGTTTGATCCGGGCAGCCCGTATTTCAAGGAAGCGCTTGGCGACGACAACAAGACGTACGTGCTTTACTGCGCGGCGGCGTGGCGTTCGGCGCTGACGGCGAAGACGCTGAAGGACATGGGCATGGAGAACGTCGTGCAGTTCGCCGACGGCTTCAAGGCGTGGAAGGAAGCCGGCGGGCCGGTCGGCGAAAAAGCGCGCAAGGACGGCTGACGCCTGTATTTGGGGCCAGTACGAAGGGATAGACGAGCATGAGCGTGATCCGGTCCGGCATCGACACCAGAGGCGACGCGTTCCAGGCCAATGCGGCGGCGGTCGAGGACCTGCTTGGCGATCTGGCCGAAAAGCTGGCCACGATCAAGGAAGGCGGCGGCAGGACGGCGCGTGAAAAGCACGAGGCGCGCGGCAAGCTGCCGGTGCGCGAACGCATCCGCAACCTGATCGATCCGGGTGCACCGTTCCTGGAACTGTCCCAGTTCGCGGCCTATGGCGTTTACGACGACGACGTGCCCGCGGCGGGCATCATCACCGGCATCGGTCCCGTCGAAGGCGTCGAATGCGTCATCGTCGCCAACGATGCGACTGTGAAGGGCGGTACCTATTACCCGCTGACGGTGAAGAAACATTTGCGGGCGCAGGAAGTGGCACGCGAAAACAACCTGCCGTGCATTTACCTGGTCGACAGCGGCGGCGCGTTCCTGCCGCGACAGGACGAGGTGTTCCCCGACAAAGAGCACTTCGGCCGCATCTTCTTCAACCAGGCCAACATGTCGGCGGCGGGCATTCCGCAGATCGCCGTCGTGATGGGATCGTGCACGGCGGGCGGTGCCTATGTGCCCGCCATGTGCGACGAGAGCATCATCGTCGAGGGGCAGGGCACGATCTTTCTGGGCGGTCCGCCGCTGGTGAAGGCGGCAACCGGCGAGGAAGTGTCTGCCGAAGACCTGGGCGGTGCACAGGTGCATTCCAAGATTTCCGGCGTCACCGATCATATCGCGCGGGACGACCTGCATGCGCTGCAACTGGCGCGTCAGGCGATCCGTAACCTGAACCGGGTCAAGAAACCGAACATCGATCTGCGTACGCCGGCCGATCCGGTTTACGATCCGGCGGAACTGGCCGGGATCGCGCCGGTGGACCTCAGGAAGCCGTTCGATGTGCGGGAAGTCATCGCGCGGATCGTCGACGGCTCGGAGTTCGACGAGTTCAAGAAGCTTTACGGTGAAACCCTGGTGACCGGCTTTGCCCGCATTCACGGTTACCCGGTCGGCATCGTCGCCAACAACGGTATCCTTTTCTCCGAGAGCGCGCTCAAGGGCGCCCACTTTATCGAGCTGTGCGCACAGCGCGGCATTCCGCTGGTATTCCTGCAGAACATTTCCGGATTCATGGTCGGCAAGAAGTACGAGCAGGGTGGCATCGCCAAGGACGGCGCCAAGATGGTGACCGCGGTCGCCTGCGCCAACGTGCCGAAGTTCACCGTCGTCATCGGCGGCAGTTTCGGGGCCGGTAACTATTCCATGTGCGGGCGGGCCTATTCGCCCCGGTTCCTGTGGCTGTGGCCCAATTCGCGGATTTCCGTGATGGGCGGCGAGCAGGCGGCCAACGTGCTGGCGACGGTGCGCGAAGACGGCATGAAGGCGCGCGGCAAGAAGTGGCCGAAGAAGGACAAGGACGCCTTCATGGACCCGATCCTGAAGCAGTACGAGCATCAGGGGCATCCTTATTATGCCAGCGCGCGGCTTTGGGATGACGGTATTATCGATCCGTCCGATACACGGACGGTTCTGGGCCTGGGGCTGTCCGCGGCCCTCAACGCCCCCATAGAAAAAACGACGTTCGGCGTGTTCCGGATGTAATCCGGCGCGCTTGAGTGAGGAAACAGAAGACATGGCGACAACGGCACCCCTGATTACCGAGATATCCGGTCGCGGCGTGGCGACGATCACATTGCGGCGGCCCGACGTTCATAACGCCTTCGACGATGAACTGATTGAACGCCTGCGCCGCGAGCTTCAGGGGCTGGAGAACGATCCGGTCGTCCGCGTCGTTGTATTGGCGGCGGAGGGCAAGAGCTTTTCCGCCGGTGCCGACCTCAACTGGATGAAGCGGATGGCGGGGTACGACCGCGCCGAGAACCTCGAGGACGCCAAGAACCTGGGCAAGCTGATGGCGACGCTTTACCGCATGCGCCAGCCGACGGTGGCGCTGGTGCAGGGGCCGGCCTATGGCGGCGGTGTCGGGCTTGTGGCGTGCTGCGATATCGCGATTGCATCCGACGCCGCGCATTTCTGTCTTTCCGAGGTGCGCCTCGGCCTGATCCCGGCGGTGATCGGCCCCTACGTCATTCATGCCATCGGCGAGCGCCAGGCGACGCGTTACATGCTGACGGCGGAAAAGTTTTCGGCCGAACGTGCGCTCGAGCTCGGTCTCGTGCACGAGGTGGTCCCCGCCGACAAGCTGATCGAGAAACGCTACGAGATCGTCGATGCGCTCCTTAAAGGCGGGCCGCGCGCGCTCTCCGAAGTGAAGAACCTCGTTTCCTACGTCACCAGGTCGGCGACGCAGGACGAAAAGGTGGTGCGCGATACCGCCGGTCACATCGCGCGCGTGCGTGCCACGGACGAGGGACAGGAGGGGGTCGCCGCCTTCCTCGAGAAACGCAAAGCGAAATGGGTAAAGGACTGACGCGTGGTCGCCATCCGTAAACTGCTGATTGCCAACCGGGGCGAGATCGCGTGCCGCGTGATGGCGAGTGCGAAAGCCGCTGGCATTGCGACGGTCGCCGTCTATTCCGATGCCGATGCGAACGCGCGCCACGTGCGCCACGCCGACGAGGCGGTCCGGATCGGTCCCGGTCCTGCCGCCGAAAGCTATCTGAAAGCGGATGCGGTGATCGCCGCGGCGCTGGAAACGGGCGCCGATGCGATCCATCCGGGGTACGGCTTTCTGTCGGAGAATGCCGATTTCGCCGATGCGGTGGCCGCCGCGGGACTGATCTTCGTCGGTCCGCCGGCGGACGCGATCCGCGCCATGGGCTCCAAGTCGGCGTCGAAGGCGCTGATGGAGAAGGCGGGCGTGCCGCTCGTGCCGGGCTATCACGGTGCCAAGCAGGACACCGCTACGCTGAGCAAGGTCGCCGAGAAGATCGGCTTTCCGGTGCTGGTCAAGGCGTCGGCCGGCGGCGGCGGCAAGGGCATGCGCGTGGTGCGCAAAAAGGCCGACCTCAAGGACGCCATCGAGGGGGCCAAGCGCGAGGCGAAGTCGTCGTTCGGCGATCCCAGACTGATGATCGAGAAGTATCTCGCCAAGGCGCGTCACGTGGAGGTCCAGGTGTTCGGCGACAGCCACGGCAACGTCGTGCACCTGTTCGAGCGTGACTGCTCGCTGCAGCGGCGCCACCAGAAGGTGATCGAGGAAGCCCCCGCACCGGGCATGACGCCGAAGCTGCGGGCCGCCATGGGCGAGGCCGCCGTCAACGCGGCGCGCGCCGTCGATTACGTCGGCGCCGGCACGGTCGAGTTCCTGCTCGCCGGCAAGGACTTTTACTTCATCGAGATGAACACGCGCCTGCAGGTCGAGCATCCTGTCACGGAAGCGATTACCGGGCAGGACCTGGTGGCGTGGCAGCTTCGCGTCGCGGCGGGCGGCACGCTGCCGCTGGCGCAGGACGAATTGGCGATCGACGGTCACGCGTTCGAGGCGCGGCTTTACGCCGAAGACCCGGACAAGGGCTACCTGCCGCAGACCGGCACGCTTTCGCATCTGACGTTCAGCCATCTGCCGGGCGTGCGGATCGACACCGGGATCGATCAGGGGGATGTCGTCTCGGTGCACTACGACCCGATGATCGCCAAGATCATCGTGCACGGGGCGGACCGCGCCGACGCGCTTTCGAGGTTGCAGGCCGCGCTGGCCGGAACCGAAATCGCCGGCTGCGAGACCAACCTCGATTTCCTGTTGGGGATTTCGGCGGACGAGAAATTCGTCAGCGCGAAGATCGACACCGGCTGGCTCGACCGCATGAAGCCGCCGGCGCTCGGCTGGCGCCGGGTGCGGCCCGCCGACGAGACCTCGCTCGCCGTCGCCGCGCTCAACGTCATCCGCGAGCGGGGCATCGCCGCGTGCCGCCGCGCCGAACGCTCCGGCGATCCGTATTCGCCCTGGTTCAGGACCGACGGCTGGCGCCTGATCGACCGTGGCCATCAGGATATCTTCCTGCGCGACATGATCGACGAGGCGTCGCCGCATCTGGTGACGGCGAAGGCCCGGAAGGACGGCGGCTACGACCTGACGATCGGCGGTGAGCGCATCCATGCGCAGTTGTCGGGCGACGGCAGTGTCGTGATCGACGGGGTCCGCACGACCGCGTCCGTCGCGCACTTGGACGACAAACTGACGGTCTTCACCGAAGACGGCCGCTGCATTCTCTCGCTGTTCGACCCGGCGGACGCCGCCGCCGACGAGACCGATACGTCGGGCGACCTGACCGCGCCGATGCCGGGCAAGGTCACGCATGTTCACGTCAAGGCGGGCGCCAGCGTCAAGCGGGGCGCGTCGCTGCTGGTCCTCGAAGCGATGAAGATGGAACACACCATCGCCGCACCCGCCGACGGCACGGTGACGGAGATCCGCTGCAAGGCCGGTGATCAGGTGGAGGACGGCGTCCCTCTTGTCATCTTCGAGCCGTCCTGAGAGAGTCTCGGAGACCATGGAACTGCCCAAATACGTCAAGATCGTCGACGTCGGCCCCCGGGACGGGTTGCAGAACCACCCCGATACGGTGCCGCTCGCCGTCAAGATCGAACTCGTCGACCGCCTTTCCGAGGCCGGCCTGCCGGTGGTCGAAGCGGGGGCGTTCGTCTCGCCCAAGTGGGTGCCGCAGATGGCCGACACCGCCGACGTCATGGCGGGCATCACGCGAAAACCCGGCGTCAGCTACCCGGTGCTGGTGCCGAACCTGAAGGGCTACGAGGCCGCGAAAGCCGCGAACGTGGACGAGATCGCCATTTTTGGCGCGGCAACGGAGGCGTTCTCGCAACGGAACATCAATTGCTCCATCGCCGAAAGCCTGGACCGGTTCCGTCCGGTCGCCGAAACCGCCATTGCCGACGGCGTGAAGGTCAGGGGCTATATCTCCTGCGTGCTCGGTTGCCCCTATGAAGGGGACGTCGCGCCGGACGCCGTCGCCTTCGTCGCCCGCGAGCTGGATGCCATGGGGTGCTACGAGGTGTCGCTTGGCGATACCATCGGGACCGGCACGCCGGCCAAAGCGCAGGCGATGATCGAGGCGGTCGCCAGGGATATCCCCGTCGCACGCCTGGGCGCGCATTTCCACGATACCTATGGCCAGGCGCTGGCGAACCTGCTGGCCGTGATGCAGATGGGCGTCGCCGTCATCGACACCGCCGTCGCCGGGCTGGGCGGCTGTCCCTATGCCAAGGGCGCGAGCGGCAACGTCGCCACCGAGGACGTGGTCTATATGCTGAACGGCCTCGGCATTGAAACCGGGATTGATTTCGACAAGCTGCTGGCGGCGAGCAAATTCATTTCCGACGCCATCGGGCGGGCGCCGGCCTCCAAGGTTGCCCTCGCACGGGCGGGGGCAACGGCGGCGTGAGCGTCAACCTGGTCAAGCTCTGCGTCGGTATCGAAAACGTCCAGCACCTGGCCGAGGTGCAGCAACGCCGCCTTGAGCAGAAAAAGAAGGCCGGCGAGAAACCCGAACTGATGCACGTCACGCGCTCGTTCCCGCGCCGCGCCGAGGAGGTGCTTGACGGCGGGTCGCTCTACTGGGTGGTGAAGGGGGTGATTCGCTTGCGCCAGGTGATCACGGACCTGCGCGAGACCGTCAACAAGGACGGTAATGCGGCCTGTGCCATCGTCTACGACAAGAAACACATCCTGACCGAGCCGCGGCCGTTCCGGGCCTTCCAGGGGTGGCGCTACCTGGAAACGGCAGCGGCACCGCGCGATCTGGACGATGTCGGCGCGGGGGCGGAAGACCTGCCGGCGGAAATGGCGGACGAGCTGAGATCGCTCGGTTTGCTTTAAGGGATAGCCGTTATTGTACTCGGAAGCCGAGGTTGCTAGGATTCATTCGCAAAAACGAATCGAAGGGAAGGGCCACGGCATGGCCAAAGATGACGACATGGAGATCATTAACCCGCCCAACACGCTGAAAAGCAAAGTACGCGAAGGCGGTCCGGGTGCGGTTGATCTGGCGACGCTGGAACGGGCGGAGAACGTCATCGCCGAGATGGCTGACACTTACCTTGAATGGGTTCAGGAAGATCTGAAACGACTGGATGAATCGTTCAAGGCGCTCGCCGCGGCGTCCGGCGACGGCAAGACGGAAGCCGAGAGCGTTTTCCAGATCGCACATGACATCAAGGGGCAGGGTGGCAGCTTCGGCTACGACCTGATGACCCTGATCGCCAATGAGCTGTGCCGGCTGATCGAGCGCCAGGATGAATTCGGTCCGCCCGAGGTGCAGGCGGTCAAGGTGCACATCGATGCCATGAAGCTTGTTATCCAAAACCGGATGAAGGGCGACGGCGGCGCCAACGGTCAGGCCCTCGTCGACGGCATCCGTCAGGTCGGCGACAAGCTGAACAAGTAGGCCTAGCGTCTCCAAAACAATGTACGTGTCATCCCCAACTTGATGTAGGGCGCATGACGTATGATATCTGAAACGTTCGCGGATAAATTCCGGGGCGTTTGGTGGCGTGTTTGTGCGCTGACGGGTAAGCTCGGATCATGACGTTTACCCGTCGCCCGGTATCGCCCGCATTGGAGGTGAGCAGGAGGTCCAAACTTTTGATTTGGATGCCAGATTGAATAGGAGCAAAGGTAAGGCTTTATCACCAACCCAACGCCCCCGGTAGTCCCGGGCCCCTTTGATGGTTTCAGGTCACGGCCGATGGGATACTGGTGCGACTACATTCGTTTTATAATTCCTCGGTGCGGGGTGGAGGGATTTGAAAGAGCTGCGGGGTGGAGGGATTTGAAAGAGCTTTTGCCTCATGAACAGACCACGCACGCACATCATTGTTGCCGCAGCAATTTTACTTGCTGCATTGATTTTTACATTTGATCTATACGTTCCATTGGGTGTCGCTGCCGGCATGCCCTATATCGCGCTAGTATTGCTTGGCGTTTTCCTTCCGGCAAACCGGGACGTTGTTGTCTTGGCTTTGGCCGGATCGATATTAACCGTTGGCGGATATCTGTTGTCTGAACCAGGCGGTATCCCTTGGGTGGTTCTGCTAAATCGTGTGATGGCTTTAGCCGGAATCTGGATGACCGCCACGCTGATCTGTTACATCAAGAATTCGCAGCGGGCGCTAGTCAAAGCTAGGGATGAGGCGAATCAGGCGAATTTGGCGAAATCCCAGTTTCTCGCATCCATCAGCCACGAGCTCCGGACGCCGTTGAATGCCATTCTCGGATTCTCCGACATATTGGTTGAGCAATATTTCGGTCCTCCGGGAAAGGGCAAATATCGTGAATATGCGAAAGACATCCACAGCAGTGGCGAATACTTGCTCGAGTTGGTTAACGATCTCCTCAACGTCGCTTCAATAGAATCCGGGAAGATATCGCTGCATAAAGAGCATGTGTTGATCGGCAGTATAATCGATGAGTGTATTCATACCGTTGAAACAAGGGCCAAAACGAAAGATATCGACGTCGTATCGATGTTGCCCGAAGGGCTGCCTGCGATTTATGCGGATAAACGGGCGATAAGGCAGATTCTACTCAATCTGTTGTCCAATTCCGTCAAGTTCACGCCAAACGGCGGGAAAATCGTCATAGACGGCGAGGTCAACGGCATGGCCGCAAAATTTTCAGTGGCCGACAACGGGGCGGGCATTCCGCCTGGCAGACTGGCTGACATTCTGAATCCCACCAAAGGGGCGGGAGACGACCCGTACGTTACTGAAGAAGGCTGGGGGCTCGGACTGGCAATATCGAGGTCGCTCGCGGAACTTCATGGCGGTGTAATGAATATAGCAAGCGAGCTGGGACAGGGGACAACCGTTATTATTGAGATCCCCCGACAGGTGAACCGGCCGACGAGCCAAGGTGGTGAAGCGTCGCCTGCGTGAGCAATGACCCGGGGCCGATGCCGTTTCCCAGATCGCGCACGATATCAAGGGGCGGGGCGGTAGCTTCGGTTACGACCTGATGTCCCTCATCGCCAACGGTCAGGCCCTCGTCGACGGCATCCGCCAGGTCGGCGACAAGCTGAGCAAGTAAGCTTCACCTTACCTTTCACGTCGCCCTGAACTTGGTCCCGGGCCCATGCACATGCTTCGAGACGCTTCGCCCCTCAGCATGAGGTGCTGCATTCCTTATCCTGAGGTGGCCTGAAAGGCCGTCTCGAAGGATGGATCCTGAACCAAGTTCAGGATGACGACCGGTGCGTCGAGAGTCCCTCTCCACCACATGTGGGGGAGAGGACAGAGCCTGTCCTCGCGCAGGCGGGGATGAGGGGGAGATGGCGAATATCTTGCGTGCTATTCGTTGAGTTCGGCTCATGACGTTTACCCCCTCACCCAACCTCTCCCCCTATAAGGGGAGAGGGGATCAGCTCCCCAATTTGACAGCGTCGCGGAAACCGGCCGAAAATCCTGCGTAAGCGGTTCTTCAGTGCCGCATCAAGGCAGGCAGAGCGGGGTTGGTTTGATGACGCGTCGGATCGTTTTGTTTTTTCTTTCCGTACTATTCTCGATTCAGCTCTCATCCCCGGTACACGCGCAAAGCGACGAAGCGATTTTCTGGCAGTCCATTTCCGCAAGCACCGATCCTGCCGAGTTCTGTGCCTATCTTCAGGCCTATCCGGACGGCAAGTTCGCCATGTTGGCGAACCTTCGATTGAAGAAGCTGGGCGGTGCCTGCGCAGTTGCGAAGCCGGCGCCGGTCGTCCGCAAAGTGCCGGTACCTGCTCCGGCACCCGCGACGCCGCGACCGACGACACCGCCGACAACGGCCGAGATGGAATCTGCGCACAGGTCCCTGACCGAAGGCGAAATCGCCATGGTCGGTTTTCCCCGCTCGACGCCGCCATACAGCGAGTTCACCATCAAGCAGTGTTTCGACTGTGCCGAAGTGCAGGTCATCTGCAAGGACAAGACGATTTCCGGCGCGCACCAGTTGGGCGGCGTGAAGGTCGCCGTCATGGACTGGCCGACGGCAGGTCCAACGCTCGGCTGGGTCAAGCAGTTCAATGGCGATGTGCTCGAGGTCGCCCCCGACAGTATATTCGGCGCCGTGACCAACGGGCTTGCCGACTGCGCCGCGTTCGGCGGCGGCATGCTGCGCTACGGGAACTGGGACAGGGATAACGAGCTTGCCAAGCTTGGACAGCATCTGAACGTGGCCCCGCCGGCGCCACTCGTCACTGCCGCACCGGCCCCGGCGCCATCATCCGGCGGCGGTGGGAGTTTTCCGCCGATCAGCGAGGCAAACGGCCCGCTTTGCGAATTCTACGGTGAAGGAGGCGGCTGGAAAGTGTCCGCGGGGTTCGACCGCGTCAGCGTGATGTCCATGGACGCGCGCGAGACATTCCAGGTGCACAACGGGTTCGAGGCGAACGGGATCGAGCTGAGCTTCACCGAGCACCCGGACTCCGGCGCCAAGGAAGTCGAGATCGATATTTTCAACGTCGAAAAGAACGGCGAGGTCGTCTACGACCGCCTCGAAGGCGAATACACCAAGCACAAGTACATCGACGGCACGCTGACGCTGGCCGCCGGCGGCGAGACGACGACGGTTACAGGCAAATCACACGTGTTCGAGTTCTTCAGCGGCGGCAGTTCCATCGGCTTCGACCTGCCCGGACACTGGATGATCGGAAAACTGCGCGCGGGTTACGAGATCAGCATCGAACTGTCGCTTCAGGGAAGCCGCGCGGCCAGCATGGTCATCAATACCGACACTTTCATCGATGCGTTCCGGCACACGTCCCGTGCACGTTCCAAGATGGCGGACAATCTGGCGAACGGTCGGTGCGGCTTCGGCGCCAGCGCGCCGACGGCATCCAGCGGCATTCTCGGCTGTACCTCGGCACGCGACCGGGCGCCGGGGAATGTTGAGGGCATACGCTTCGCGGTCATCCCCGGTTCACAAAAGGACAGCATCAAGAACGCGGTGAAGGACGATCCGCGCAACATCGAAATCTTCGATGCGGCGATGCCGGTGTACGAGACGATCAGTAATCTGGGTGGCTATTTCGAGGGGGTCGCGTTCTATGACCGTGATATCCGCAAGCGCAATCACCCGATCGACGGCGGGCCGCTGGTGATCGGCGAGATGGTCAACCTGTCGGTGTTCAAGCAGCTGGCGGAACAATCGAGTGGCGCCGAGTTCCGTTGCGAGCTGCTGGTCGCGATGGAGGTCTGCCCGCATCCGAAGACGCCCGAGGCGTCGCAGCCGTGCAACTGACGCGTCGCCTGATCCCGTTTGCCGTTGTCGCGGCCCTCTGGCCCATGGCGGGGCAGGCGGGCGATCCCGCGTGTGTTTTTGTCGACGAGGCGGACCCGAACAGCAAGATCTGGTTCGACGACGACGGCGCGCTGGTGACCGAGCGCCTCGGCAATCGGACCCGTTATCCGACGTCGATGGGGGCGGGGACAGGGATCATGACGCGGATGTACCAGCCGGAAGACCCGTCGAAACCGGAAGCCCCGATCCTCGTCTACGATCTCACCGACATCGCCAAGCCCGGGGCCCCGCAAAGCATCGTCTTCGCGTTCGGCAACGTCTATCTGCAGAGGTGCGGGAGGTAGCAAAGAGACGTCATCCCGGACGCTAGGCGAGCCCGAGAACCTTCAGGTTGTCGGGCGCGAGACTTGCGATCCGGGACCCATGGCGCGGACGGACGCGGTGTCTGAATGGGTCCCGGGTCATAACCCTCGCTCTCAAAGCCTGTGGCTTTGGCTCGGCTAATGCCCGGGATGACGATGTTTTGCATGGGTCAGGCCGCCATGTCGGCGCCCTAGACTTCCTGCTGATCCATCTTGTCGGCTTCCGCCGCGGCGCTCTTGATGTTGGCCGACATCTCGCTGGTGACGGACATCTGCTGGACAACGGCATCCGATGTCGAGTTGACGTACTCGCAGACGCTGTCGATATCACTGCGGATCGTGGAAATCGCGTTGACCACCTCGCCCGAGACTTCCTGCATGCCGGAAATCTCCTTGCTGATTTCCTCGGTCGCGACATCGGTTTGCCGGGCCAGGTTCTTGATTTCCTTGGCGACGACGGCGAAACCCTTGCCGGCATCACCGGCGCGGGCCGACTCAATCGTGGCGTTCAGTGCCAGCAGATTGATCTGGCTGGTGATCTTGGTGATCGTTTCCAGGATGCCGCCCATGGAATTGGTGGTGCTGTTCAGGCGCTGCGTGGACTCGTCGATGCCCAGCAGGCGTTGCGAGGCATGGTTCGCCGTGTCACGTGACTTGGTCATGCTGGCGGAGATTTCATCGACTGAGGCGCTGAGTTGCTCGGATGCTTCGGCGGTGGCCTTGACCATGTTCGATATGCGCTGTGCCTGGCGGCGTTCGCGGACGGCGTCGGTGACGTCGGCGGCGAACTTGACGACCTTGTACGGCTTGCCGTCGAGGTCATGGATCGGGTTGTAGGACGCGCGGATAAACACCTCGTTGCCGTTCTTGGCGATGCGCTTGAAGACACCGGACTGGAATTCACCCCGGTTCAGCGCTTCCCAGACGTTGCGATATTCGGCGCTGTTCGCGAATTCCTGTTCCACGAACATTCTGTGATGCTTGCCGACGATTTCGTCGAGCGAGTAGCCCATCACCTTCAGGAAATTCTCGTTGGCCTTGATGATGGTGCCGTCCAGGTTGAACTCGATCACGGCCATCGACTTGCTGATGGCCTGAAGCTGACCGCGGAAGTCCGCGTTCTGATTCTTGCGCGCCGTGATGTCGGTGGCGAATTTGACGACCTTCGCCACCTTGCCGCTGTCGTCGAGAATCGGGTTATAGGTCGCCTGGATCCAGACTTTTTCACCACCCTTGGCGATGCGTTTGTATTCCTCGGACTTGAACTCGCCGCGGCGCAGGCCGGCCCAGAAGTTTTTGTATTCGGTGCTCTGTTCGAAACCGGGCTCGACGAACATGGAATGGTGTTTGCCGACGATTTCGCTGAGCTGATAGCCCATGACATTCAGGAAGTTGACGTTGGCGTCCAGGATGATGCCGTTGACGTCGAACTCGATGACGGCCTGCGAGCGATTGAGCGCCTCCAGCTTGGCCATCGCCTCGGCATGCTGGGATATATCCGCGGTGGCGGATTGGTTTTCAGGATCGAGGAAAGACATTGGTTGCTCCGGTGAATTCTGCCGCCCCTAAGTATTGTCGTCAGAACCCGCGGCAGTCACATCTGCGATTCTGCAAACCTTCGTACGTGTCCGGTTTTGTTCCGGATCACATCCAGTTTTGCCACAGGTGCGTTCGCAGCGCGATTAGCGGAAAATACGTATCGGGAGGGCGTTCAGGCGGCCTTGGCGGCGGCAACGTCGGCGAACCGGCCCCAGACCGGTGTGTGATCGGAGGCTTTTTCCTTGCCGCGCGGGGTCTTGTCGATGCCGACCTCTTCCAGAAGATCTGCGGCTTCGGGCGACAGCAGCAGGTGATCGATGCGAAGGCCGTTATCCTTCTGCCACGCGCCACGCTGGTAATCCCAATAGGAATACGCGTGAAGCTCGGGATTGAGCGTCCGCCAGGCCTCGGTGTAGCCCATGTTGACGAGCATGCGGAAGCGCTTGCGGCTTTCCGGGCGGCACAGCGCGTCGTCGGCGAATGCCTTGGGATCGTAGACGTCGATATCGGTCGGGCAGATGTTGTAGTCGCCGCCCAGCACCACCGGGATGTTCTGTGCCAGCAGGTCGCGGGCGTGGTCGATCAGGCGGTCCATCCAGCCCAGCTTGTAGGTGAACTTCTCGTGGTCGCCACCGTCGTCGCCGCGCGTCGGGTTGCCGTTCGGCAGATAGATCGTGGCGACGCGGAAGCCGCAGGTATCGACCTCCAGGTAACGTGCCTGCTCGTCTGCGTCGTCACCCGGCAGCGCGCGGTGAATGACTTCGATCGGCTGCTTGGAGAACACCGCGACGCCGTTGTAGGTCTTCTGGCCGACGGTCTCGACGTGATAGCCGCAGGCCTCGATTTCGAGCCGCGGAAATGCGTCGTCCATCGTTTTCAGTTCCTGCAGCAGGGCGACGTCGGGCTGGAATTCGGTCAGCCACTCGGTCACGCGCGGCAGGCGTGCCTTGATCGAGTTAACGTTCCAGGTGGCGATAACGGGCATGCGGGGGCGGGGACGTCAGACCGAGAACGAGGCGCCGCAGCCGCAGCTCGACGTGGCGTTCGGATTGTCGATCGAGAAAAACGCCGCACCGAGTTCGTCCTTGAATTCGACGGTGCACCCGGCGAGGAAGCCGAGCGAAACCTCGTCGGTCACCACCTCAGCACCGTTGTGCTCGAACGTGATGTCGTCGTCCTGGGCCTTGTCGTCAAGATCGAAGGCATACTGGAAGCCGGAGCAGCCGCCGCCGTTCACGGTGACGCGCAGCTTCAGTGCGTCGTTACCCTGAATTTCGCGCAGCTTGGCGATCCGCGCCGCACAGCTGTCGGTCACGATCAGGCCTTCGGTGTTTTGCGTGCCGTCGGGCATGGCGGTCTCCTTAAGTCCGTGCCTTATATGTAGTCTAGCTGAATTCCGTGTCAATCGCAGCCGCTGATTGATGTTTCCCGCGTTGCCGCCCGCCGGGTGCTGCGGTACCCTTGGGGCATGGACGAAGCGAAACCCATTGAGCCGGTGTCGACGGAGCGGCCGCCGCTCAAACCCTATGCGACGCTGTCGGCCGAAAGCCGCGGCCGCCTGTTTCCCGAACCGGAAAGCAAGACCCGTGGCGCCTATCAGCGCGACCGCGACCGGATCATCCATTCCGCTGCGTTCCGCCGTCTCGAGTACAAAACGCAGGTGTTCGTCAATCACGAGGGCGATTCGTTCCGTACGCGCCTGACGCACAGCTTGGAAGTGTCGCAGATCGCGCGCTCGGTGTGCCGGTGCCTGGGGCTGAACGAGGACCTGGGCGAGGCGCTGGCGCTGGCGCACGACCTCGGCCATCCGCCGTTCGGCCACGCCGGCGAGGATGCGCTCAAGGAGATGATGAAGCCGTTCGGCGGCTTCGACCACAATGCCCAGTCGCTGCGCGTGGTGACCAAGCTGGAAGCGCGTTACGCCGATTTCGACGGGCTCAACCTGACGTGGGAGACCCTCGAAGGGGTGGTGAAGCATAACGGGCCGCTGCTCAGGGGGCGCAAGAAGCTGGAAGACCTGCCGCGCGGGATTCTTGATTATTCGGCGGCGCAGAACCTGGAACTGGATACCTTTGCCAGCGCCGAGGCGCAGGTCGCGGCGATCGCCGACGACATCGCCTACAACAACCACGATATCGATGACGGCCTCAGGGCCGGACTGTTCACCATCGAGGATCTGAAGGACGTGCCGCTGGTCGGGCCGGTGTTCCACGAGGTGCGCAGCAACTACCCGGATCTCGATCCGTCGCGCACCATTCACGAAGCGATCCGGCGCCTGATCGGCGAGATGGTGACGGACCTGCTGACGGAGACACAGAAGCGAATCGACGACGCCGATCCGCGCACGGCAGCGGATATCCGGCACCTGGATCATCCGGTGGCGCAGTTCTCCGACGAAATGCGTGCTAACGACCGCGCGCTCAAGAAGTTCCTGTTCGAGAACATGTACCGTCACTACAAGCTGAACCGGATGACCTCGAAGGCGCGCCGCGTGGTGCTCGACCTGTTCCAGCTGTTGCTGGCGGAACCCGGCTGTCTGCCGACCGAATGGCGGAAAAATGCCGGAAAACCGGGCACGCGTGAAACGGCGGAGCTGGTCTGCGACTATATCGCCGACATGACCGACCGGTTGGCACTGGACGAACACCGCAGGCTGTTCGATCTGCAGTCGCGGATTTCCTGACGGCAGGGGGCATACAGCGGCGGAACGGGCGGGTTTCGGCCATCGCGTGCTTGCACCGGCCCCGGCGTCCCTGTTACCCACTTGCCGGCGGGCGTATATAATACTTGCGATTCGGCATTAACGCGCTGACTTGAATACGTGGGAGTAACCCAAATGGCGCTATCAGCGAGTTCCGACATGAAGGTGTCGTCCGAGACCCCTGAAACCGGGGATGACGGCGATACCGCGCGCAGTGGCTCCGGCACCGTGCTCAAGGTGCTGGGCGGGCTGGTGTGCGTGACGATGATCGCTGGCGGTGTCTGGATCGGTTTCGGTGAACGGATCCTGTCGATGCTCGGGACCGAAGACGGCGACGTGCCGGTGATCAAGGCGGAAAACGCGCCGATCAAGGTGCGCCCGGAAAATCCCGGCGGCATGCAGGTCCCGAACCAGGGGCGGCTGGTTTATGGCGTGGTCGACGGGTCGTCGTCGCAACCCCGCGTCGAACGGCTGTTGCCATCGCCCGAGAAACCCGTCGCCGTCGACGAAGTCCTGAAACGCAGCGTGCCCGAGGCGACCCAGGTCGTCGCCAGTTCCGCGCCGCGCGGCACTGCCGATGCCGCACCGGGTGCGCCGGTTCGGCTGACGCCCGAAAGTTCACCGGAAACGCTGGCCAAGGTGCCGAGCGCGGACACCGTTGCCAAGCTGTCGGCGGCCCCGGCCCCGGCGCCGCCACCGGTCAAGGAACCGACGGCGGCCGAGAAGGCGGCACAGGAAATGGCGGCGTCCGTCTCGAAAGACGTGACGAACCCGCCCGCCGCACCGCCGGCACCGAGCGCCGCAAGCGCCCCTGAACCTGCCGCCAAGACCGCGCCGCCTGCGCCCGAGCCGAAACAGGTCGCAAAAGCGACACCGGCACCGGAATCGCCGGCAACCGATATCACCAACGCGTGGCGCGTGCAGCTTGCCGCATCGCGCAGCGAACCCGCGGTGAAATCCGAATGGGACCGCCTTCGTCGGCGTCATGTCGACCTGCTGGGTGATCTTCGGCTTCAAGTCATGCGCATCGACCTCGGCGCGACCAAAGGGGTCTTCTACCGTCTTCGCGCCGGGCCGCTCGCCGATGAGGCGGCTGCCCAGGCATTGTGCTCACGCCTCAAACAAAGGAAGCTCGGCTGCCTCGTCGTGAAGCCGGGCGTCTAGTATGCCTTCAAGTGACATAGAATTGCCGCGCGCGGCCATATTCGGCTGCGCCGGCACGGAACTGGGCCTCGAGGAACGTTTCTTCTTCGAGAACGCCAACCCCCTTGGTTTTATCCTGTTCGCCCGGAACGTGGACAATCCGGAACAGGTGAAGAAGCTCGTTGCCGACCTGCGTCTTGCGGTCGGGCGCGAGGATGCCCCCGTGCTGATCGATCAGGAAGGCGGCCGCGTGCAGCGGCTCGGCCCGCCGACCTGGCGTGCCCGCCCGCCGCAGGCACTGTTTGCCAAAATTGCCGAGAAAGACCGCGCGCTGGCCCGCGAAGCCGCGAGCCTGAATGCACAGCTGATCGCGCTCGAACTGTTCGAGCTCGGCATCGACGTGAACTGCCTGCCGGTTGCCGACGTGCCGGTGGAAGGGGCGCACGACATCATCGGTGACCGCGCCTTCGGCAGGAATCCCGAAGTCATCTCTCAATTGGGCGAGGCGGTCATCGCCGGGTCGATGGCGGGGGGCGTGATGCCGGTGGTCAAGCACTTGCCGGGGCACGGCCGGGCGAAACAGGATAGCCACCTGGACCTGCCGCGTGTCGCCACCGATGCGGACACGCTGCGCGAGACCGATTTCGTGCCGTTCCGGCACCTTTACTACGCGCCGTGGGGGATGACGGCGCATATCGTCTTCGAGGCCTTTGACGCCGACCTGCCGGCGACGCTCTCCGAACTCGTCATTCAGGAAGTGATTCGCGGCGAGATCGGCTTCCGCGGTTTTCTGATCTCCGACGACCTGATGATGAAGGCGCTCAAGGCGCCGGTCGAAGAAAACGTGCGTCTCGCGCTCGATGCCGGGTGTGATGCGGTGCTTCACTGCAACGGCGAACTGGACGACATGATCCGCATTTCCGACGTGCTGCCGGAATTGACGCAGATGTCGTGGCAACGCTTCCAGTCGGCGCAGGCCATGATGCCGTTCACCGAGGAAGTTGACGTCGACGCCCTGCAGGCGCAACTCGATGAGATGATCGCGCCCTTCATGTAAGGGCTGCCAGGAAAGGGCTGCCGGGGCATCAGCGACGGGACCATGGGTTACGATTTCAATACCATTGCGTACACGGTGTCCGTGTGGACGCTGCCGATCCTCCTTGCCGTGACCCTGCACGAAGCGGCGCACGGCTGGGTCGCGATGAAGCTCGGCGATCCGACGGCCAAGGTTCTGGGCCGCGTCACGTTCAATCCGTTCAAGCATATCGACCCCATGGGGACGGTGATTATCCCGGCGATGCTGCTGTTGCTCAGCGGCGGGCGGATGATGTTCGGATTCGCAAAACCGGTGCCGGTGGACTTCAGACGGCTTAAAAATCCGCGCCGCGACATGATTCTCGTCGCCGCCGCCGGGCCAGGCATGAATCTGTTTCTGGCCGTGCTCGCCGCGGCGTCGTTTCATTTCGCGATTTTGCTCGACGGCGACATGCGCGACTGGGTCGCTCAGAACCTTGGAAATGCGTTGTGGATCAATATCTTGCTGGCCGTTTTTAATATGTTGCCGATCCCGCCCCTGGATGGCGGGCGGGTCGCCGTCGGTATCCTGCCCTGGTCCATGGCACGGCACTTGGCCCGCCTCGAGCGGGCCGGGATCTTCATCGTTCTTGCTGCAATCTTTTTACTGCCATGGATCGGTGGCAAAATGGGGCTTGATCTGAATGTTTTCCGGTGGCTAGTGATCACGCCCACGAGCCACATCCAGGACTGGATCCTGGCGCTGGTCGGATTGGCCTGAAATTGGAACCCTGATGGCAGACATTATCGAATTCGATCCGAATGCCGAAGCCCTGCTGGACGAAGCGCCGGCGGTGGTAAATTCGTTCGTTGTCGACCTGGAAGGGTTCGAAGGGCCGATCGACGTGCTGCTGCAGCTGGCCCGCGATCAGAAGGTCGATCTGGTCCATATCTCGATCCTGGAACTGGCGGACCAGTACCTCGCGTTCGTCGCCGAGGCGAGGCGCCAGAACCTTGAGCTTGCCGCCGATTACCTGGTCATGGCGGCATGGCTGGCGTTCCTGAAATCGCGCCTTTTGCTGCCGGACATGTCGACCGAGGAAGAGCCGACCGGCGAGGAAATGGCCGCGGCCCTGCAGTACCAGTTGCGCCGCTTGCAGGCGATGCAGAACGCCGGTCAGCAGTTGATGGAACGTCCCCGGCTCGGTCAGGACTTCGTCGGCCGCGGCAACCCCGAAAAATTCAAACCACGCGAGATCGAAATCCTCGATGCGACGCTTTACGACCTGCTGAAGGCCTATGCCGACCAGCATGTGCGCAAGAACGCGCATGCGCCGATGCATATCGAGCCGTTCCAGATCTACACCGTCGAGGATGCCCTGCAGCGGCTACGCCGCCTTGTTGGCCAGACGCCGGATTGGCAGGACCTGTGGAAGTTCCTCCCGGAGGGGCTGAAAGGTCAACTTCTGACGCGCTCGGCGGTGGCGTCCACCTTTGCCGCCAGTCTGGAAATGGCGAAGGAGGGGAAAGTCCTCATTCGTCAGACATCGACGTTCGGACCGATCTACCTGCAGGGCCGGACGGACCAGGCGGAGCAAGAGCAACAGCCGGCCCCCGCCGCGGCGCCGGATACCAGCGTAACCACGGAGCCTGAAGAATAAATGGAACGCCAAATGGTCGAACATGCCAATGACGATGACAAAGCGCCCGAAGAGGAAGCCGTGGAAGCCGCTGCCGGAAACGACATGGAAGAGGCTGTAGAAGCTGAAGTTGCTGACGAAGCCGCTGAGAACATTGAGAGCGGCGAGGAAACCGCTGACGAAGCCGCTGATGAAGCCGCTGATGAAGCTGTCGAGGCCGAAAGCGCCGAAGACGCCACGGACAGTGACGACGAAGCCGAAGACGGTGGCGAAGGCGAAGAAGTGGACCCGGAAACCTGGGATCGCTACATGCGGATCACGGAGGCGCTGCTGTTCGCGTCGGCCGAGCCGATGACCGAGCGCATGCTGGCCAACCGCCTGCCGGAAGGTGCCGACGTAAAGGGACTTCTGAAGGCACTGCGCCTGATGTACGAGGGCCGGGGCGTCAATCTGGTCCGGGCCGGGGCGTCGTGGGCATTCCGCACGTCGACCGACCTGACGGACTACCTCAACAAGGAAGTCGAGGTGGCGCGCAAACTGAGCCGTGCCGCCATCGAAACACTGGCGATCATTGCCTATCACCAGCCGGTGACTCGCGCCGAAATCGAAGAAATCCGGGGCGTCAGCATTTCCAAGGGCACCATCGACGTGTTGATGGAAGAGGAATGGATCAAGCCGAGGGGCCGCCGGCAGACGCCGGGTCGGCCGCTGCAGTGGGGGACGACCGATGATTTCCTCGATCACTTCGGTCTGGAAACCCTGCGCGACCTGCCGGGCAAGGACGAACTGAAGGCCGCCGGGCTGCTGGACGCGTCGCCGGCGATCAATGCCTACCGGGCGACGGCGGAACTGTTCAATACGGACACACCTGAAGACGGCGAGGACGCGGACGGCGACGAGGAAGACGCGCTGCCGCGGGACGCACTGAGCGAGGTTCGCGAAGAGCCGGACGAGCCGCTCGACCCGGAAGACGGGTTTTAGGTCCGGCCTATAGGCTATGGGTCCTGAACCAAGTTCAGGACGACGATGAATGTGTACAGCCAGCTTTTCCGGGTTCTCGTCACCCTGAACTCGGTTCAGGGTCCATAAACATGCGTACAATCCTTCCGTCTACCGGTAGCTATGGGTCCTGAACCAGGTTCAGGACGACGAAGTGAGTAAAATCAATGGGTTCGCGACGCAGGAAAATCCATCAAAAACCCTTGCAATCCCGGTAATGAAACGCGAACTTAGCGGCTCTGGGAGAGTGCGGTACCGATAGGTGTCGTTGTCGCGTTTAGAATGCGCGCTGTTCGTGAGAACCGCTCTCGTTAAAGGTTTGAATTTGACGAAAACGCGACAGCTAGTGGGATAATTTGTTATGGGTGCGTTCAGTATTTGGCATTGGATCATCGTCCTCGCCGTGGTCCTTATCCTGTTCGGGGGCAAGGGCAAGATTTCCGGTCTGATGGGCGATTTCGGCAAAGGCCTGAAGTCCTTTAAGAAGGGCATGAAGGACGATGACGAGCCGGCAAAGGACAGCGAAGGCGAGACCGCCGAAAAAAAGGCGATCGACAATGACGCCAAGGAAACGGTCGCCGAAAAAGAGTCCGAAAAGGACAAGGCCGCCGGTGGCTGATCCGTGTGCGGAGACCGCATTGGTTTCCGCCCTTAATTTCATCGTCTGATCGAGGTCGACCGCCATGTTCGATATCGGCTGGCAGGAACTCTTCTTGGTTGCGATTATCGCCCTGATCGTTGTCGGGCCGAAAGACCTGCCGCGTGCGCTGAAAGCCGTGACCGGTGCGATCCGCAAGGTCAAGGGCATGGCGCGCGACTTCCAGAGCGGTCTTGACGATATCGTGCGCGAGAGCGAACTCGATGAAATGCGCAAGCAGATCGAGGGCGGCCCCGGGGCGGATTTCCGTAAAGAGATAGAGAACAGCATCGACCCGGATGGCAAAGTCGCGAAGGATCTGAGTGAGATGCGCGACTTCGAGGGCGATCTGACCAAGGCCGCGCAGGGCTACGGCGACGACGTCAAGAAGACCGAAGAAGATGCGAGGGCCGGACTCCCCGACGAGAACGATGCGATGACGTTCACCCCGCCCGAGCCGGAGCCCGAGAAAGAAGCCGTTTCCGCGGACAATGCGTCGGGCGATAAGCCGGACGACACGAAGAAAAGCGGGGAGGGCTGAGGCCCGTGGCCAAGGACGACGATATCCTCGACTCCTCGAAGATGCCGCTGCTTGAGCATCTGATCGAGTTGCGCCAACGGCTCCTGTGGTCGGCTGTCGCCATCATTGTGCTGTTCGTGGCGTGTTTTTACTTCGCGCAGCCGATTTACCAGTTCCTGGTGCAGCCGCTGGCCGACGTCTTTCACGATCGCGGCCAGGACCGGCGCATGATCTATACCGCGCTGCACGAAGCCTTTTTCACCTACGTGAAAGTGGCGTTCTTTGCCGCGATGTTCGTCGGTTTTCCGTTCATCGCCTGTCAGATCTGGCTGTTTGTGGCGCCGGGCCTTTACAAACACGAGAAGTCCGCGTTCCTGCCGTTTCTGATCGCGACACCGATCCTGTTCTTCATGGGCGGCGCGCTGGTCTATTACTACGTGCTGCCGGTGGCGTGGGAATTCTTCATCGGCTTCGAAACGGGCGGCGGCGACGGCGAACTGGCGATCCAGCTCGAAGCCAAGGTCAACGAATACCTGTCGCTGGTGATGCGCCTGATTTTCGCGTTCGGCATCAGCTTCGAGCTGCCGGTGATCCTGACGCTGATGGCGCGTGCCGGCATCGTCTCCGCCGACGGCCTGGCGGCCAAGCGCAAGTACGCCATCGTCTGTGCCTTTATTGCCGCGGCGATCCTGACGCCGCCGGATCCGGTCAGCCAGATCGGGCTCGCCGTGCCGATCATCCTGCTTTACGAGGTGTCGATCATCGCGTCGCGCCTGGCCGAGAAGAAACGCGCCGAAAAGCTGGATGACGAGGACGATGACGACGACGATCCGGAACCCGATCCCAAGGCCAAGAAGGCGGACGAAGAAGAATACGGGCCCTGATTCCCTCGCCGTAATCGGACCTCATCATCGTAGCGAACTCGACCGGATTGACCGGTTTCTGTAATCTCTCCGCATGCTCGATTTCGACACATGCGACGCCGCCCGCTATCGCCGCGATCCCGCGTTCGACGGTAAGTTCTTTACCGGCGTCCGGACGACGATGATCTATTGCCGGCCGGTATGCCCGGTAAAACAGCCGCTCAGCAAGAACGTGACCTATTACCCCAGCGCGGCGGCCGCCGAGCAGGCGGGTTACCGGCCGTGCCTGCGCTGCCGTCCGGAAACGGCGCCGTTCTCGCCGGCGTGGAACGGCACCGGCGCGACGGTCGCGCGCGCCCTCAGATTGATCGAAGACGGGGCGCTGGACGGCGGCAGTGTCGAGCACCTGGCGGAAAGGCTCGGCATCGGCGCGCGTCAACTGTCCCGGCTGTTCCGGCGCCATGTCGGCGCGAGCCCGACGCAGACCGCGGCCACCTTGCGCATGCAGCGCGCCAAACGGCTGCTCAACGATACCGGTCTTTCGATGACGGAGATCGCCTTTCTGGCCGGGTTTTCCAGTCTCCGACGCTTCAATGCGGCGTTTCGCGAGCTTTACGGGCGTCCGCCGTCGGCGGTAAACCGCAGGTGAATATCGTTTCCCGGCCTTGAGGCGGGACCCATCACACGAACACCGGCAAATTTCGTCATAGGTCCCGGACCGGCCCTTCGGCCCGTCCGGGAAACAGTGTATTCGGGTGTGAGCAACGAAACGGGTGTTCCTTCCGGCATTTCATGTTAACTGACATACGGGCAGGGGGGGTGCCCGTTCAGCCCGGAAAAGCGACAAGACCAAGGAACGACGTTTCAGATGTTCGATATCAGGTGGATCAGAGAAAACCCCGAGGCCTTCGACGCCGGTATGGCGCGCCGGGGACTGGGGCCGCAAAGCCCGGAACTGCTGGCGCTGGACGCCAAACGCCGCGATGCACAGACCCGCGCGCAGGAACTGCAGACGGAGCGTAATGCGCTCTCGAAGCAGATCGGGCAGCTGAAGTCGAAGGGCGAAGACGCGTCCGAGATCATGGCCAAGGTCGCCGAATCGAAGGATGCGCAGGCGGCGGCCGAACAGGAAGCCTCGGCGGCGTCCGATGCGCTGAACGATGCGCTGGCGGTGCTGCCGAACCTGCCGCTGGACGACGTGCCGGACGGCGGCGGCGAGGACGACAACGTTGAGGTGCGCCGCGTCGGCGAGCCGCCGAAGTTCGATTTCGAACCCAAGGATCACACCGATATCGGCGAAGCCCTCGGCATGATGGATTTCGAGACCGCGGCCAAGCTGGCCGGGTCCCGCTTCGTGTTGCTGTCGGGGGCACTGGCGCGTCTCGAACGCGCGCTGGCGGCCTTCATGCTCGATCACAATACGTCCGCGGACTGGGGCTATACCGAGACCAATCCGCCGGCGCTGGTCAACGACAAGACCATGTTCGGCACCGGACAGTTGCCCAAGTTCGGCGACGACCTGTTCAAGACGACGGCGGGCTACTGGCTGATCCCGACCGCCGAGGTACCGCTGACCAACATCGTTGCCGATGTGATCGTCGACGAGGATTATCTGCCCAGGCGCTACACCGCGATGACATGGTGTTTCCGCTCCGAAGCGGGCGCCGCCGGCAAGGACACGCGCGGCATGATCCGCCAGCACCAGTTCACCAAGGTGGAAATGGTGTCCGTCACCAAGCCCGAAGACTCGCTGAACGAACTGGAACGCATGACGTCGTGCGCAGAGGATATCCTGACCCAACTGGGTCTGCCGTTCCGCACCATGACGCTCTGCACCGGGGACATGGGGGCGGGCGCACGCAAGACCTACGATATCGAGGTCTGGTTGCCGGCTCAGGAACGTTACCGCGAAATCTCGAGTTGTTCCGTCTGCGGCGATTTCCAGGCGCGGCGCATGAACGCGCGGTTCCGGGTGAAGGGCGAGAAGGGAACGCAGTTCGTGCACACGCTCAACGGTTCCGGCCTTGCGGTCGGCCGCACGCTGATTGCGATTCTGGAGAACTACCAGCAGGCCGATGGCTCGGTCGTCATTCCGGACGTCCTGCAGCCCTACATGGGCGGACTGAAGGTCATCGCTGCCGATGGCTAAGGCGGGGTTCGATCTCAAAAAAGCGCGGGTGCTGCTGTCCAACGACGACGGTATCAACGCGCCCGGTCTCAAGGCGCTGGAAGACGCCATCAAGCCGCACGTCAGCGAATTGTGGGTGTGCGCGCCGGAAACGGAGCAATCCGCGACCAGCCATTCCCTGACACTGCGTCAGCCGCTGCGTATCCGGCATGTGTCGGAACGGCGCTATGCCGTCGACGGCACGCCGACCGACGCGGTGCTGCTCGGCGTCAACAAGATCATGGCGGATGCCAAGCCCGACTTGGTGCTGTCCGGGATCAACCGGGGCGGCAACCTGGGCGAGGACGTGACCTATTCCGGGACCGTCGCCGCCGCCATGGAAGGCGCGCTGCTGGGCATCCCGTCGGTGGCGCTGAGTCAGTTTTACCAGGACCGCCACAAGGTCAAATGGGCGACCGCCAAGACATGGACGCCGAAGGTGCTGAAGCAGCTTTTCAAGCTGGGCTGGCCCAAGGGCATCTTCATCAACGTCAATTTTCCGGACGTGACGGCGGCAAAGGTCGCCGGGATCGACGTCTGCCGCCAGGGGCGCCGCAAGATCGGCGGGGCGCTGACCCGCGGTGTCGACCCGCGCGGCGACGAGTATTTCTGGGTCGGCCCGCAGCGTGACGAGGAAAAATTCCTCAAGGGGACGGACCTGGCCGCCATCAACGCGGGCAAGGTCGCGGTGACGCCGCTCGCGCTCGACCTGACGCATGCTGCGACGCTGCGCAATCTGAAGGCGGGCATGAAATGATCGGGGCGCGGCTCGACGCAGATACGCTCCGCGCCGCACTGATACGCGACGGCATCACCGACGAGAGGGTGCTGGACGCGATTTACGCCATTCCGCGCGACATGTTCGTGCCGCCGGCGTTCAAGGAACGGTCCTACGAAAATTCGCCGCTGCCGATCGGCCTGCACCAGACCATTTCGCAACCGACCGTGGTCGCCATGATGACGCAGGCGCTGGAACTCGACGATAGGGTCAAGATTCTCGAGATCGGGACCGGTTCCGGCTACCAGACGGCCATTCTGGCAAAACTCTGCCGCCGCGTTTACACGATAGAAAGACATCGTCCGTTACTTTCAGAAGCTGAGGCACGGTTCGACCAGCTCGGGTTCACCAATATCGTGACGCGTTTCGGCGACGGATCGATGGGGTGGAAAGAGCAGGCGCCGTTCTCGCGCATCATTGTGACCGCCGCGGCCATCGACGTGCCGCAGGTCCTGCTGGATCAGCTGGACGTTGGCGGAATCATGGTGGTGCCGGTCGGGCTTGAGGAACGGACGCAGCATCTGCTCCGGGTTCGCAAGACCGAGGATGACATCGAGACGGAAGACCTGGGGCTGGTGCGTTTCGTGCCCCTGGTCAGCGACGAGGAAGCCGGTTGAAAATTAGAGTCGCCATAATCGCCCTTGTCTGCATCGGTGCCGCCGGATGCGGAAATGTCCAGATCCCGTCCAGCGCGCCGCCGCGCGACATCAATTCACCGCCACCCAGAACGGCAAGTTCGGGGTCGGGCGGCGTGCCGCGCGCTGCGCCCGTCAAATCGGTGCAGGCGTCGGCTGCCGGTAATGTCTCAAGGCCGTCGCGGGGCAGCGCCGACGCCTTTGTCGGTGCGTCGGCCGTCAAGGTGGGGCGGGGCGACACGGTTTACGAACTGTCGCGCCGGCACCGCGTGCCGGTACCGGCGATCATCCGTGCCAACAACCTCAAGCCACCTTATCTGCTGAATGTCGGGCAGCGTATCGAGTTGCCGCGCGGGACGCAGCATACCGTGACACCGGGCGACACGCTCTATTCCATCGCCCAGCGTTATGACGCGGGAATGTACGAACTGGCGCGGCTTAACGGTATCGATGCGCCCTATACCGTGCGTATCGGCGAGGTGCTGGTGATTCCGCAGAATCCCGATGCGCCGAAATCGCAACCGGTGGCCAAAGCCGCACCCCGAACCGAAACGGCATCCGCACCGGCCAAACCCGATAAACCGCCCCGGCAGATGGCGCGCGCACCTGAACCCGCGTCCACGGGCGGTTCGGTGAATGTCGTGCCGCCGCGTAAACCGCCGTCACCGGTGCCACCGCCCGCGGCGCGGACGGGCAGGGGCTTTGTCTGGCCGGTTCGCGGCCCGCTGATGTCGAACTTCGGCACCAAGAACGGCGGGCTCAGGAACGACGGGATTAACATTATCGCACCTGCCGGCACACCGGTGGTCGCGGCGGAGAACGGCGTCGTCGCTTACGCCGGGAATGAAATCCGCGGCTTCGGCAACCTGTTGCTGATCAAGCATGCGGACGGCTACGTGACCGCCTATGCGCACAACCGGGATCTGCTGGTGAAGCGCGGTCAGCGGGTTAAGCGTGGCCAGAAAATCGCCACCGTCGGTCAGACCGGTTCGGTCAACCGGCCGCAACTGCATTTCGAAATCCGCAAGGGCCGGCGCCCGCGTAATCCCGAGGATTATCTGAAGAAGGCTTAATGGTGCTCTACCCCCTCACCCAGCCTCTCCCCCTGGCAGGGGGAGAGGGGTAGCTGCGGCAATGCGTCGAGAGTCCCTCTCCACCATGCAATGGGGGAGAGGACAGGTGAGGGGGCGTTTTTTCATCCACGGAATGAAAACGGTGCTAAAATAGCGCATGAGCATCATGAACCTTTTGCGCTCGCCGCGCTTCGCGTTTGTTTGCATGGCCTTTTTCGTGGCCTGCGGCATCGTGTTCGGTTTCCGCTGGTTCGGCTGGATGGGGGTCGGGTTCGTCGGTCTTGTGGGGTTGATGATCTCGATGCGCGCCGAGATATTCGAGACCTGTGGCGACCCGCATGAACGTGCGTCGACCCACACGGTGCAGATGCTGGCCCGCCAGCGCGAGAACGAGCGCATGGAAAATCCGGACGCGCGCCGCCGCCGCGAAGGCGAGGCGATACAGCGCTATGTCTTCCACAGGGTGATCAATGCCGTCTTTGCCGCCATACTGATGCTCGGCGGCTCGATGTTCTTCCTCAAGGAATTCTAGGAAGTCAGGTCAGCTTCTTGCCGAGGCGGCCGGCGAGGTCCTGAATGTACTGCCAGGCGACACGGCCCGAACGGGCGCCACGCGTGACCGACCATTCGTTGGCTTCGGCACGCAGGTCGATCGACGGATCGTCGAGACCGTAGTGCTTCGCGTAGCCTTCGATGATCTTGTAATACGTCTGCTGATCGACGTTGTGAAAACCGAGCCAGAGGCCGAAGCGGTCGGAGAGCGAGACCTTTTCCTCGGTCGCTTCCGACGGGCTGATGGCGCTCGAACGTTCGTTTTCGATCATGTCGCGCGGCATCAGGTGGCGGCGGTTCGACGTCGCATAGAAAATCACGTTCTCAGGACGTCCTTCGACACCGCCGTCGAGCACGGCTTTCAGCGACTTGTAGGCGTCGTCCTGGCCGTCGAACGACAGGTCGTCGCAGAAAATCAGACAGCGGCGGTCTTCCTTGCGGAGCTTGCCGAGCAGGACGGGCAGGGACGGAATGTCTTCGCGGTGAATTTCGATCAGCGCCAGCGAGCCCGGGTTTTCTTTGTTGATCTTGGCATGCACCGCCTTGACCAGCGAGGATTTGCCGGTGCCGCGCGCGCCCCACAACAGGGCGTTATTGGCCGGAAAACCGTCCGTGAAGCGCTTGGTGTTGTCGAACAGCTGGTCCTGCTGGCGGTCGACGCCCTGCAGAAGGCCGATATCGACACGGTTCACCACCGGGACGGCCTCGAGGCCGCCTGCGGAATGCCACACGAAGGCATCGGCGTCGCGAATGCCCGCTTCCGGTGTCGGTTCCGGGGCGAGGCGTTCGAGCGCGCCCGCGATCCGGCCCAACAGGTCTTTCGTTTCCTGATCGATCATGGGCGCGGAAATTAAACTTGGTATCCCAGAGCGTCAAACACTTCGGCATGGTTGCGGTACCTAACGCGTATTTCCCGGCCTTGAGCCGGGACCTATATGAAGACTCGCTTCCCTGTGTGCCGATGGGGCTCGGATCGGCCGTTCCGTCCGTCCGGGAAACAGGCTGCCACGATATTTTGGCGACATTGAATATTACGATTGATTAATGGTGTATCCCCCGGAAAACGGTCGGAATCGGTTGCAACTCGGGGCCTGAGCGCTATAGTCCCGCGACTTTGAATTTAAGGGCTGAAACGCCCCCGCTGACGCGTCTTTAGGAGTTGAGCGATGTTTATTTCCGAGGCCTACGCGCAAGCCGCAGGTGGTGCCGGTGGCGGCAATGCCTTTCAGGCGTTTTTGCCGCTGATCCTGATCTTCGTGGTGTTCTATTTCCTGCTGATCCGTCCGCAGCAGAAGAAAATCAAACAGCACAAGGAACTGCTGGAAAGCATTCGCCGCGGTGACAAGGTGATCACCGGTGGCGGCATCATCGGTACGGTCACCAAGGTCGACAACGACAATGAACTGACCGTCGAAATCGCTAAGGACGTGAAGGTCAAGGTGCAGCGCTCGACCATCTCGGGTGTCGTCAACCGCACCGAGCCGGTTGCCGGCAGCGCCGCCAACGACGCGGGCGAGAAAAAGCAGGGCGGCCTTCTGTCGCAACTGTTCGGCGGCGGTTCCAAACCGGCAGCCCCGGCACCCGCACCGGAAGCGGACAAGGCCGACGATACCGCCGAGGCCCCGGCGTCCGAAGGCACAGCCGACGATGCCGAGAAAAAAGACGACACCAAGAGCTGAGCCAAGACCCAGCAGCTGACACGACAGGGATATCCAGATGGTCAATTTCCCGACCTGGAAAAAGGTGCTGGTCGCACTGATCTGTTTCCTCGGACTGGCATTCGCCGCGCCGAACTTCGTTGACGAGGAAATGACCGCCGGTCTGCCGGACTGGTTGCCGCACAATCAGGTCAACCTCGGGCTCGATCTCAGGGGCGGGTCGCACCTTTTGCTTGAAGTCGAGGTGCAGGCGGTCATCGACGAATACCTGGAGGCATTGGTCGACAGCGCGCGTGCGGAACTGCGCAGCGAACGCATCCGTTACCGGGCGCTGGGCAAGCAGACGCAGAGCGTCGGCGTGACGATCCCGAATGCGGAAGAGCGCGACAAGGCGCTCGAGCTGCTTCGTGACCTGGACAGCGCGGCGCAGACCGCGCTCGACGGCGACCGCATCACCATCACGATGACCGAACAGCAGATCATCGAACGCCGCACCTCCGCGGTGCAGCAGTCGATCGAAATCATCCGCCGCCGCATCGACGAAACTGGCGTGCGCGAGCCGACGATCCAACGCCAGGGCGATGATCGCGTGATCGTGCAGTTGCCCGGTATCGACGACCCCGAGCGCGTGAAAAGCCTGATCGGCAAGACCGCGAAGCTGACGTTCCAGATGGTCGATGTGCAGAATTCCGTCGACGAGGCACTGGCCGGCCGCGTACCGCCGGGCTCTTTGCTGCTGCCGATGCTCGAAGGCGCCAATTCGCCGACCGGCCAGCAGTACATTCTGGTGAAGAAGCGGGTCGCCGTCAGCGGTGAAAACCTGGTCGATGCGCAGCCGAGCTTCGATGGTCGAGACAACCAGCCGGTCGTCTCGTTCCGTTTCGATACGCTGGGCGCCAAGAAGTTCGGCAAGGTCACGACGGAAAACGTCAAACGCCCGTTTGCGATCGTTTTGGACGGTAACGTGATTTCGGCGCCGGTGATCCAGGAGCCGATTCTGGGTGGTACCGGTCAGATTTCCGGCGGATTTTCCGTGCAGGACACGCAGGACCTGGCGCTGCTGCTGCGCGCCGGCGCGCTGCCCGCGCCGTTGACGATCCTCGAGGAACGCACGGTGGGTCCGGGCCTCGGTGCCGACTCCATCGCCGCCGGCGAGATTGCATGCATTGTCGGCATGATCGGCGTGATCATCTTCATGGGTATCGCCTATGGCCGTTTCGGTATCTACGCCGATATCGCGCTGGCGATGAACATCTTCCTCATTCTGGGGGCGCTGTCGCTGCTGCAGGCGACGCTGACGCTGCCGGGCATCGCGGGGATCGTGCTGACCATCGGCATGGCGGTTGACGCCAACGTGCTGATCTTCGAGCGCATCCGCGAGGAAACCCGCGCCGGCCGCACGCCGATCTCGGCGATCGACACCGGTTACGGCCGTGCGCTGTCGACCATCATCGACGCCAACCTGACGACGCTGATCGCCGCCATCCTGCTGTATTCGTTCGGCTCCGGCCCGGTGCGCGGCTTCGCCGTGACGCTGGCCATCGGGATCGTGACCTCGATGTTCACGGCGATCATGCTGACGCGTCTGTTCGTCGTGTCGTGGCTGCGTGCCAAGCGCCCGACCGAGTTGCCGATATAAGGGGAGACAGGGATATGAAAGCACTCAATCTGGTCCCCGCCGACGTCGACATCGCGTTCATTGCCAAACGAAAACTGTTCTTCGCGTTCAGTGCGGTGATGATCATGGCGTCGGTCGCGCTGACCTTTACCCAGGGCCTCAATTTCGGCATCGACTTCAAGGGCGGTATTCTGATCGAGGTCCGCACCGAGGGCCCGGCCGACATCGGCCAGATGCGCGACAAGCTCTCCACGCTGGGCCTGGGCGACATTTCGCTGCAAGAGTTCGGCGAAGTCACCGACGTGCTGATCCGTATCCAGCGCCAACCGGGCGGGGACGAAGCGCAGCAGCATGCGGTCAACGCGGTCAAGGGTGCGCTGGAGGAGAACGTCCAGTACCGCCGAACCGAGTTCGTCGGCCCGCAGGTCTCCGCCGAGTTGCTTGAAGACGGCATCATGGCCGTCTCGCTCGCGATCCTGGCGATCCTTGTTTACATCTGGTTCCGCTTCGAATGGCAGTTCGGTGTCGGCGCGGTGATCGCGCTGGTGCACGACGTTGCCACGACCATCGGCATTTTTGCGCTGATGGGATTCGAGTTTAACCTCTCGACCGTGGCCGCGGTGCTGACCATCGCGGGCTACTCGATCAACGATACCGTCGTCGTCTATGACCGCGTGCGCGAGAAACTGCGCAAGTTCAAGACGATGCCGCTGCCGGAACTGCTCAACCTTGCCATCAACAAGACGCTGTCGCGTACCATCGTCACCTCGTTGACGACGTTGCTGGCGTTGCTGGCGCTGTTCTTCCTCGGCGGCGAGGTGATCCGCGACTTCTCGTTCGCGATGATCTGGGGCGTCCTGATCGGGACCTATTCGTCGATCTGCATCGCGGTGCCGCTGCTGATGTACTTCGGTCTCGACGATAAGGCGCGCGGCAATCTTGCCGGCGATGATGACGAAGACGCGGTCGCCGAGCCGGACGCGTCCTGACAGAGAGGAGTACGCCCGCCGGATGACCCTCGATATCAACCCCGTCGTTCCGGAAAACCGCCAGCTTATCCAGTCCTATGGGGACGGCCGGTTCAAGGTAACGGGGGAGGTCTACGAGAGTTCCATCCTGATCTTTCCGGATCGCACGGAAGGCTGGGGCGTCATCGCATCCACCGACATTTCCGTCGACAGCCTGGACGCCATCGTCGCCCGCAAGGACGCGGTCGATATTCTCCTGGTCGGCTGCGGGCCGACGTTCACGGCAATCCCCAAGGGGCTGAGGGCCGGCCTGAAAGAACACGGCATCGTGCTCGAATGGATGGACACCGGCGCCGCCTGCCGGACGTTCAACGTGCTGGTCGCCGAGGAACGCCGCGTCGCCGCTGCCATCATCGCCGTCGACTGAGTCAAACTCGTCATTCCCTGAAAGCGGGAACCCAGATGAAGTTAACCACAGAGACACAGAGGCACAGAGGTAGACCTGAGCCGTAGCATCTCTGTGTCCTCGGTGCCTCTGTGGTTTGATTGTTTCATCGGAAGAATGAGGTTCCCGCGTTCGCGGGGATGAAAGTGCAGTTTGTAACCGCATAAGAAAAAGGCGCGCCCCGCGGGACGCGCCTTGATCCGTTCAGCCGGTTCGAACTCAGGCCTTGGCCAGGTTCTCTGCGGCGAAGTCCCAGTTGACCAGGCTATCCAGGAACGCGGCCAGGAAGTCCGGGCGGCGGTTCTGATAATCCAGGTAATAGGCGTGTTCCCACACGTCGCAGGTCAGCAACGGGGTCTTGCCCTGGGTCATCGGGTTTTCGGCGTTCGGCGTCTTGACGACTTCGAGCTTGCCGCCGTCACCGACGACGAGCCAGGCCCAGCCGGAACCGAACTGCGTCGCGCCGGCCTGCTTGAAGGCGTCCTTGAAGGCATCAAAGCTGCCGAACGCTTCGTCGATTTTCGCGGCCAGATCGCCGGACGGCGCGCCGCCGCCGCCGGGCTTCATGGAATTCCAGAAGAACGTGTGATTCCAGACCTGGGCGGCGTTGTTGAACATGCCCGCCTTGGCGGCATCGCCGGCGGTCGCCATGATGATCTCTTCCAGGCTCTTGCCGGCAAGGTCGCTGCCTTCCAGAAGGCCGTTCAGGTTGACGACATACGTGTTGTGGTGCTTGCCGTGGTGGAAATCGAAGGTGTTGGCCGACATGTGCGGCTCAAGCGCGTTCTTTTCGTAAGGCAATGCAGGAAGTTCAAAAGCCATAGTGCTCCCTCTCGTGTGTTCAAATGACTTAACAGATGGTGACGTGCAGCAATGCTGCCGCACGTTAGACCACGCTTGTGAACGGTGCAACGTATTGGCGGTTACTGGCGGTTTATGACCACATCCGCCGTCCGGTCTTTAACGTGGCCTCTGAGTCCCATATAAGAGGCAAATGTTGAGTTTCCAGTGTTTGTCATGTGACGGATCGGCGACGGGATCGCCGCCGGGGATTTTATGACCGAACTGAGCTATTGCGCGCGGCAGGTCCGCGACTTCGACAACGACCGTTTCCTCGCCAGCCTGTTCGCGGATGATGCCGTGCGCGAGGATCTGTTCGCGCTCTATGCCTTCAATCTCGAGCTTTCCAAGATCCGCGAGACGGTGTCCGAGCCGATGATCGGCCGCATGCGCCTTCAGTTCTGGCGCGATGCCGTGCCGGGTCTGGTATCGGGCACGCCGCCGTCGCATGCCGTCGCCGAACCGTTGGCCGCCGCGGTGGGCCGGGCCGGTATCTCCGAGGCGGCGCTGTCGCAACTCATCGATGCGCGGGAAACGGACATGGACGATCTTCCGCCCAAGGACCTTGCCGCGCTGGAAGGCTATGCGCACGACACTTCGTCGGCGCTGATGGCGATGGCGCTCCGCGTGTTGGGCGAGGATCCCGATGGCTATACCGATCTGTTGAAGCCGGCCGGGATCGGTGTCGCCTTGATCGGCCTTGTCCGCGCCATTCCGTATCAGGCCTCGACCGGTCGCGTGACGTTGCCCGCCGATCTTTGCGCCAAGGCCGGGCTCGATCCGTCGCAGCCGCACCAGTGGCCCCGCAATCCGGATATCAGCGCGATTACCGGGCCGCTGCTGGCTGCCGCCGAAGGCCATGTCCGTGACGCGCAACGCGCGGGCAGGGGACTGGGGCGCCGTGCGCTGCCGGCGTTCCTGCCGCTCAGCCTCGCCGCGCTTTATCTCAAGGATCTGAAAAAGGTCGGCGGCGATCCGGCGCGCCACGCCGCGCGCCCGCCCGGTGTCCGTCGGCAGTTGACGGTGTTCTGGCGTTCGATTCTGGGGCAGCCGTAATCCGCGCGGACGCCGGTCAGATCGCGAGATCGAGGCGGGGTTTCCAGAACGGCCGGAACAACTCGATTTTCGGGCAGCGGTTCATTACCACCTTCAGCCCGGCGTCTTCGGCCAGCTTGGCGGCACGGTCGTCATAGACACCGATCTGTCCCCACAGAACCTTTGCCCCAATCTGGATGGCCTGCTCGGCGATCCCGTAAAGCTCTTCCTTGGGCCGGAACACCTCGACCATGTCGACGGGGCGGTCGATGTCGTGCAGCGAATGAACAACCTTGATGCCGCGAATTTCCGTGACGTTCGGGTTCGGGTTGACGGGAATCATGTCGTAGCCCGTTTCGTGCAACACCCGCAGTACCCCGTAGCTGAACTTCGTCTTGTCGGCGCTGGCGCCGACCATGGCGATGGTTTTCACCGAGCGCAGGATGTCCGCGATGAACTTCGGATCGTAGTCGTAGATGTGGTCGACGTCGGCCTCGGGCATGGCTAGCGCTCCTTGGGCGTGGCGATATCCGCCTTGAGTTCATGGGGTTCCAACGGATCGAGAAACGGATTGCGGTAGAGCTTGTCGTGGCTTTCGACACCGACCTCCAACGTGCAATCCGACATCGGCCGCGCGATGCAAAGCACGACATAACCGTTATTGATCTGACGATTGTTGAGCGCGACCTGCCGGCGCTGGTCGACCTCGCCGGCGGTGAGCTTGGCCGCACAGGTGATGCAGCCGCCGTACCGGCAACCGTACGGCAGGTCGACGCCCTGTTCGCGCAAGGTCTCGAGCAGGGGGCGGCGGCGGTCGACGGTATACGTCGCGCCGCCACGGTTGGCGATGGTGATGGTGCAGGTCCCGCTCACAGCCAGATATCGCTCGTGCAGTCGCCGCCCGGGTAGCGGGTTTCGTGGCAGCGGCTGGGCCCATTCGGTTCCTTGCCGAAATCGACGATGAAATCTTCGTTGATTTTCATGCCGCCGTTTTCGACGTCGCAGTCGATCATGACCATGACGCCGCCCTGGGTGCGGATCTCCGGGTAGAACTGGTTGTCCCAGGTGGAAAACAGTGACGTGGTGACGTAAAGCCGCTTGCCGTCCAGCGACAGTTGGAACATCTGCGGCCCGCCGGCGACCTTGACGCCATTGACCTCGGGGGCCCGGCCCAGCAATCCACCCATCCAGACCTGGCCAGTGAGTTTCGGGTGATGCGGATCGCGGATGTCGTACTGCCGCATATCCCCGTGCAGCCAGTTATTCAGGTACAGGTATCGGTCGTCCATCGACACCAGGATCGCCGACATCACACCGGGCACCGGAATGGGCCACTCGGGGTGCGGCTCGTTCTCCACATCGATGACCTTTTCCCATTCCCATTTTCCAGCATCGGATTTCCAGAAATGAATCACGTTTGTGCTCAGTGCCGCACCGCAGAACCCGTGCGTGCTGTCCGGATCGTGGAGGAATTTCACCTCGAGCGGGATCAGGCCGTCTTCGCCTAGGTACATGGTCTCGACCGGGACCCGTTTTTCGAAATCCCACAGGTGCAGCCGGCGGCCGTATTTAAGGTGGCCGACTTCCTCGAGGTCGAAGCCGGGCATGAAGGTATTGGGGGCGGCCCATTCGGAACTGACCATCACGTTGTGGCGCGGTTGGTACCAGAAGTCGTAGCCGAACGGGATGTCGCCCATCGACGCCTCCCACCGGCCGACGATCTCGAAGTCCTTGTTGAGGTGCAGATAGCCGCCCGGCGCCTCGCCCAGGGCATCGCCAAGAAACGAGATGATGATTTCCGAGCCGAGACAGTGAACGGTATGCGGCCCCGAAAGGTTGGCTTTCTTCTTGATCTCGTCGCCGTCGATGATCTTGTGCAGCCGCGGCGCGCGCGGGTCGGTGGCTGTATCGACGATATGGATATTGTTGGAGCGCACACCCGGGACCAGCAGGTACTTGCGCGACATCGACGCGTCATCGTGGCAGGACGAACAGGCGTTCCAGCCCATGTGATGCAGTTCATCGCCGATGCCGGGCATCTCGAGCCGGTGGATCACTTCGGAATAGGTGGGGCTTTCGGGGTCCGCATCGACCGTCGCAAGATAGTCAGGCTTCTGTATGCCGGTCCCTGTGTAAATGGCGATGGAATAAAGGAGCTTTTCGCGCGGCGCGTTGATCGCTTCCTGCGGGCTTGCGTAGCCCGGACCGCAACATGTCGTCTTGCCGTTTTCTCCCATTTTGGTTCCTCCATCCGGCAAAATTTATGCTTGGCTCATTTTTTTATTTGTTTTATTACGTGAGACAAATGTCTGTAAAGTGATAAAAATGCACCTTGATCGGCTTATAACCGTTTTGGAAACTGTCGCCGTCGCCGGGCGCGCCGTATCAGCCGGCGACGTTCAGCGCGCCACCGGATTGCCGCGTCCCACGTGCTACCGGCTGCTTCAAACGCTGGCAGAACATCGGCTGTTGGACGAACCGGACGCGGCATCGCGTTACCTCATCGGTGAGCGGCTCAAGCGCATCGCCGTCCTGGGACAGCCGGATGCCGACGTTTGCCAGGCGATCGCACCCACGTTACGGGAAGCTGCGATCAATTTCGGAGAAGCCGTTTTCCTCTCCCGGTTTCGCGAAAAGAATGTCGAGATCATTCACGTCGAAACGCCGGCCGACGCCGCGCGCTCTTTCGTCCATCCCGGCCTGGGTAATCGGCCCATGCATGCCTGCTCGTGTTCGAAGGCCATCGCGGCGTTTGCCGATCAGTCGTTTTTGAGCGAAATCCTCTCCGCCCCGTTGCGTGCCTATACGGAACGCACAAAAACCCGGCCCAACGAGATTGAAGAGGAATTCGATCTTATCCGCGAGCGGGGGTATGCGGAGTGTGTCGAAGAGATAGAGGTGGGTGTTTCAAGCGTCGCCGCGCCGATCCGCATCGGAAATCTCGGGGTGCCGTTCAGCGTCGGCGCCACCGGTCCCATCCGCCGCTTTACCGACCGCCACCGTGAGGAGATCGGTATCGGCTTGATCGACGTCGCGAACCGCATTTCAGCGAAACTGCAGCTTACCCAACTGAGCTCAACAGGATAGAGGCAGCACAAGAACAATAAACAGCATGCCGAGGAGGAGCCGAAGATGCCCTCAGACAAAGTCGGAACATTTCGAGACTTTAGTTTCGGTACGCAGGTACGAAAATCCCCATATGCAGAAGCCACGTTGCGGTGGGGCGCAAAACGATTCTCCGTATATAACCACATGTATATCCCGCGGGACTTCGGTGACCCGGTTCAGAATTTCTGGAACCTGGTGAACGAGGCGATCCTCTGCGATGTCAGTGTTGAACGGCAGGTCGAGATCACCGGCCCTGATGCGGCCCGGTTCGTGCAGTTCATGAGTTGCCGGGATCTTTCGAAGTGCGAGGTCGGTCAGTGCAAATACGTCCTGCTCACCGATCAGGACGGCGGCATCATTAATGATCCTGTCCTTCTCAAGCTGGGGGCGAACCATTTCTGGTTATCCATCGCCGACAGCGACGTGCTGCTGTGGGCCAAGGGGTTGGCGGCAAATGCCGGCATGGATGTTCAAATCAACGAGCCGGACGTTTCACCGCTTCAGCTCCAGGGGCCGAAGTCCCGTGATATTCTGCGCGCCGCATTCGGCGACGGCCCGACCGGGCTCAAGTATTTCCGATTCAGCGATCATATCTGGGACGGCATTCCGCTCATCATTTCGCGGACCGGCTGGTCGAGCGAATTGGGATACGAGATTTATCTGCGTGAAGGCGCTGCCGGTGAACGGCTTTGGGAGTACCTGATGGAAGTCGGAACCCCGCTTGGCCTCCATCCGGGACATACGTCCAACATACGCCGCATCGAAGGCGCCATGCTGTCCTATCAGGCGGATATGAACCTGCAAAACAATCCCTTCGAGATGGGGATGGACCGTCTCGTGAACCTGGATATGGACGCCGATTTTATCGGCAAGCCGGCCCTGACCCGTATTAAGCAGGAAGGCGTCGGACGATTGTCCGTCGGTCTGGAACTGGACGGGCCACCGCTTGTCGGGACCAACGACGAATACTGGCCTGTCATGCTCGACGGTTTGATCGTCGGACAAGTAACGTCTGCCGTGTACTCGCCACGGCTGGAGAAAAATATTGCCCTGGCGATGATGTCCAGGCAATTCGCCGACATCGGCGCGCGCGGGGTGGTGGAGACGACCGAGCGGTCACGGGCGTGCGACGTTGTGCCGAAACCTTTTTACGACCCGAATAAATCGCTCGCCGCAAATACCTAGGTGATGCCTGCCGGCCATCCGGCGGGTGCGCCGTCCCGGCAACAACGGCTGTTTCTACCGCGTCCGTCTCAGCCGCATCAGTTCGTGCGACGACACCTGCGGGAAGATCGACGGTGCGTTCATGTGATAGAGCATGGCAGCACCCCGGTTGGTATCGGGGAAGCCGCCGCGGGTATCGTCGAACTTGCGGATTTCAAGAACCGTGATGACGTTGGACCGCGAATCCCGGCTGCGCCACGTAACGGTCGGGTTGTCCATGCGCGGCTTGGCGAGCGGCGCGATGGAGCGCTTCCAGATTTCCGTCGGCTCGCCGTAGCGGGCCTGGTAATAGGCGACCACGTCCTCGAACTGTTCGGCCTCGAACAGGGCATGGAAGCGGGACGGGCTACCCTGATCGTAACGAGTAATGGCGCTTGGGCCAGTATAGAGGATCGTCGGCACAACGAATGCCGGGCGCAGGTCCTGCGGCCAGTCCACCGGTTCAATACAGAACAGCGTCGTGCCGCGGTTCTTTTTGACGCACGAGTTCAGCGGGTCGATGCCGTCCTGCTGCGGCGGCAAGGTGTTTTCCAGCGTCACCGACTCGCCCAGGCTCAGCACCACGTCGTCGAGCGACGTCCTGGTCAGGACGCCCGGCCTGGGCGCCGGCGGGACGCCCGGCGTGATGGTTGAGGGTTCGACCTCGGTCACCGGCCACTGGCCCTGATCGGGAAGCGCCGTCGGCACGCCGTCGCGGAGCGCCTCGGACAGCAACTGTTCGGCGGCGGCCTGCCGGTCATCCGCGTCCAGTTTGTCGACCTGCGGTCCTTCATCGGCACCCCTTGGGCCTTCAAACAGCTGACGGATGCGCCCGACCATTTCCGACACGACGCCCTGTTCGGTGCGGATTTCCGAGCCGTCCTCGGGCGAGATCGCGGTCACGCCGAGGGTCTGTTTCTGGCCCTCGGGGTCGTTGCGTTCGACGGTCATTGTCCAGGGGTCGGGGATGGCCGGCTTGGCCTTCTTGACCTGCTGGTCCGGGGGGACGTCGAGCTGCTGTAAACCGATGGTCCCGGGTTCGGGGGGCGCTTCGCCCGGGATGCCCTGCTGTTCGCGCGCCGGGCCGAGAACCGTCGTCAGACGGTCGAGGAAGTTCTCGTCAAGGCGGCCGTCGCGTGTCGGCGATGCGCCGGCCTGTATCTCGTCATCGGGCGCACGCAACTCGACGCCCGTCAGGTCCAGCATCTTGTCGTCGACGACGCGGCCGCGCGCCGGATCGTTCTCCGGCACCAGGTTATCGATGACGCGCGGCAGGGGCTCGCGCTCGACCTTCGGGGGCTGGTACTCCGGCGCCTTCATGCCGGCTTCCTCTTCCTGGTCACCGCGGAAAAAGCGCGCCAGTTTCTGCAGCTTGAAGTCGGTTTCCTCGGCCTTGTCACGGGGGATTTCCGCGACCCGAACGTCTTTTCTGGGCGGTGTCCTGCCGTCGATGGATGGCCGGACGATCGGCAGACCGTGCACGTCCTCGTCCTGGTAGGGGCTTTCGGTCAGGTTGCTGAAGCGTTCGAACATGCGCGACGCGGGTTCCTCACGCGCCGTTACCGGTTTGTCCGGCGCCGGTAACTGGTGCCCGGACGGGCGCAGCGGCTTCGGGATGGTCTTGCCTTGCTGCGCCAAGCGTTTCTCGAACCGTTCCCGTTCACGCCTGACGGCGTCGCTGTCGCGTGCCCGGCGCAGGATTTCGGCCGGCGATGCACGATCCGGCGTGGCGCGGCGAGTCGGTGCGGTGCGCGGTTCGTCCAGCCCTTTGGGAATTTCCATCAGCGGATCCAGTCCGGGTTCCTCGCTGACCGGTGCCTTTTCGGGCGCGGTGCGCGGTGCACCGGTTTCAGGTGACGTGCCGCGCGGCGTCAGATATCGCTCGGCATTCTGCTCCGGTGCACGCCCGAGCAGGTCGTCGTAGCGCCGCAACTGGGCCTGCATGTCGGCGTCGCCCGGAGGCGGAAGGACGTTCGGATCGCGCGGTTCGACCAGGCCGCCTGGGCGCCGCAACTGCCCGGTATCGGAACCGGGCAGCGGTTCCAGACCGGGTGGCAATGCCGGTATGTCACCGGCGCTTTGCGACGGCGGCGGAATGATGCCGGGTATTTCGCCGGTTGGTGCGGCTAGTCCCGGAATATCGAGGCCGGGTTGCTCCGGGTCGGGCGGTGCCGGGCCGTCCGGCAGTTCAGGCATCGCCAGATCGCCCGGCAGGCCGGGCACTTCGATACTTTCCGCACCGGGCGGCAGCGTGGGCGCGGCGAGGCCGGGTATCTGATCGTCTGCACCGGGCGGCAGCACCGGCTCCGCCAGGCCCGGTGGTTCCATTGGTTGCGCGAGCCCGGGCGGTTGTTCCAGACCGGGCGGTTCGACCGGCACCGCCACCCCGGGGGGCGCCAGCGGTTCCGCAAGGCCGGGAACTTCGGCGGATTCCAGGTTTGGCGCGGCAAGTCCCGGCACGTTGTCGGGCAGCGGCACGACCGGGCCTTCCGGCAAGCCGAACTCGTTCTCCTTCGGCGCGTCGCCGCCGACCATCCCCGTCATGCGGTCGACCATGCGTCCGGCGGAGCTCTCGCTTTCCGGTCGGGGCGGTGCCGGCCGCGATGAGAACCGGTCCGCCGGGTTCAGCAGTTCCTGGCCATTGGACCCGAACTTGCGGTCCGGTTGTTCGGCAACCATCTGTTCTTCTTCGCCACCGATCAGCCCGCCCAGGGTGACGACGCTGTTGACGCCGTCCCAGAACCGTTCGAGGAAGCCGCCTTCGGATGCCGGCGCTTGTGCCGTTTTTGCCGGCGTCCCGGTGTCAGGGGCGGACCTGGCGATTTCATCGTCAGGCCGCATTTCCGGCGGCGGTGGCGCTTTCTTGACCGGTTGTGTTGATCCAGCCGGCGGCGTCGCCGGTGCGGCTTCGGGCATTGGTGCCGGCGCAGCATCCTCGGGAGGGACCGCCGCGGCCGCGGGCATCGGTTTCTTCGGCGGCACCAGATCGGAAAGCTTGGGAACCGGTGCCGACGATGCGCCCGGTGCCGGCGCCGCAACACGCTGCCGCGGCTGGGTCAGGGCTTCCTTGACCTTCTCGGTGACGCGTGGCGCGGTCTTCGTGTCCGGTGGCTGCGTGCGGCGGGAAAGCAGGATGTGCGCAATCCTGAAATGGCCGAGATCGACCGCCACATCCGCCGGGGTCATGCCGTCGGCGTTCTTTGCGGCGAGATCGGCACCGGCCTTGATGGCGGCCTCGACCGCATCGATGTCGTTGACTTCGACGGCGTTGAAAAGCGCTTCGTTCGGGCTTTGCGCGCCGAGCGCCAGGGGAACGGCGGCAAACAGCGCGCAGGCAAGCAGCAACACCGCGAGACGGCCAGCGCCTCCCGGGGGTCGAAAACGGCCCGGATTAGAGGTTTGCGTGCTCATCGCCGAGTTCTCAGATACGCTGCCTCCGTCCACGATAAGATGTTGAAAACATGTCGTTTCAAAGGCAGTTCCCAGATTTTGCCGGTCGGAATCGATTCTGGGCTAAATATACACCGAATTTTAACTTTTAGACATGCCGGAGGGTGAAAAAACCACACGATCTCGTGTCGGGTTTTCCACAGGTTTCATATATTTAGGGGGCATCACCACCGGTAGCGCGCGTCGTGAGGAAGGCTTAAAAACCGACAGACGCCGGCGTGCGGCTATTTTTCCGGAAGCAGGCTCCAGGTTTCCGGCTTCTGGGCGTCGGGGCCGGCGCCACCGAATGGCATCACGTAAAGCCCGATGTAATGGCGCACGGTATCGTCCGCGCCGAGAAGGGGCAGTACCAGCCGCGAATAACGTAGGAACGAGCGTTCGCCACCCATCAGACCGAGTTTCCGCTCCCAGAAATGGTGGCCGCCATTGCGCGCCAATTCAGCATAAATGTTTTCGGTGTCGCGCGCGGTCAGCTCGTCCGCGGTATCGTGAAGGTAGCGGCCGGTCAGCTCGACGCCGATGAACTCACGAAGTTCGCTGCCGGCATAACGCCACCGGTATATCGGTGCGCCGTTGGCGCTGGTTTCGGCATCGACGATGACGATGCGTGCAGCGACCGAATACAGGTCCATCAGTTCGAAATCCCGGAAATAGGGTGCAAGCGCCGCTTCTCGGCGGCGTTCCCGCCAATACTCGATGAGCAGGCGATAGTCCGGATTCAGATTGCTGACAGCATCCAGGTCCATGGTGATCGGTCGCCTTGATTCTGGTCAATGTGCGCGGCACGGCTGTTCGCAGTCTCGATCATATTGGGCCATCGCATCGCAAATACCAACAACGGCGGAAAAAAACCGGGAACACGCTAACTGCGTGTCACTCGGCGGCGAGCAACGTTTCCTGTGCCAGCCACTGCGCGAGGTCGGCGAGGGCACGCTCGCTGAGCTTGACCTTGCGGTCGCGGCCGCGCGGGCGCTGTTTCTTCGGCAGATGGTCTGTTTCGAGCGGCGGAAACAGGCCGAAATTCGCATTCATCGGCTGGAACGTCTCGGCATTCGCACCACCGGTGACATGGGCGAGGATCGCACCCATCGACGTGGTTTCGGGCGGTGCCGAGGGATCAAGCCCAAGACGCTCCGCCGCCGCAAACCGGCCCGCCATCAGGCCGACGGCGGCGCTTTCGACGTATCCTTCGCAGCCTGTGATCTGACCGGCAAAGCGGAGTCTCGGCTGCGCCTTGAGACGCAGGAAACCATCCAGCAGCTTGGGCGAGTTGATGAAGGTGTTGCGGTGAATGCCCCCGAGACGCGCGAATTCAGCGTTTTCGAGTCCCGGAATCATGCGGAAGATCCGCTTCTGTTCGCCGTAGGTCAGCTTGGTCTGGAAGCCGACCATGTTGAACAGCGTGCCGAGCTTGTTGTCCTGGCGAAGCTGCACGATGGCGTGCGGTTTCTTGTCGGGGTTGTTCGGATCGGTCAGCCCGACCGGCTTCATCGGCCCGTAGCTGAGCGTCTTGCGGCCGCGTTCGGCCATGACCTCGATCGGCAGGCAGCCCTCGAAATAGGGGGTGTCCTTTTCCCATTCCTTGAACTGGGTCTTTTCGCCCTCGATCAAGGCATCGATGAAGGCGTCGTACTGTGCCGCCGTCATCGGGCAGTTGATGTAGTCTTTGCCGTCCCCCTTGTCGTAGCGGGACTGGAACCACGCCACGTCGAAGTCGATGCTTTCCTTGTAGATAATCGGCGCAATGGCATCGAAGAACGCGAGCTGATTCTCGCCGCTGACCTCGAGGATTGCCTTGGTCAGATCGGGCGACGTCAGGGGGCCGGTGGCGACGATGACGCTCGACCAGTCGGCGGGCGGCAGGCCGGCGACCTCGCCGCGCTCCAGCGTGATCAGCGGGTGTTCCTCCAGCCTGCGAGTCACCTCGGCCGAGAACCCGTCGCGGTCGACGGCGAGCGCCGCGCCCGCCGGCACCTTGTGCTTGTCCGCGGCGCCGATGATCAGCGACCCGGTCCGGCGCATTTCTTCGTGCAGAAGACCGACGGCATTGGCCTCGTAATCGTCGGAACGGAAGGAATTGGAACACACCAGTTCGGCGCAGCCGTCGGTCTGGTGTGCGTCGGTTTTCCGCTCCGGCCGCATTTCGTGCAGGATCACGGGCACGCCCGCGCTTGCCAGTTGCCACGCGGCTTCCGAACCGGCGAGGCCGGCGCCGATGACGTGGACGGGATCTTTGGCGTTTGTGTTCATCTGTTTCCGGTTAATCGCTGTTTAAGACATTGAAACGACAATGCTTAAGTTGAAGCGTAGTGAGCTTCGACACTGACTGCAATCAACGCGGTCTTTATAATTGTTCGCCTGGATTGTCCAGTGTTGCGCCGATGTCCGGAACGGCAATGCAACGCTGATGAAATTGGAAACGCGCATGGCGCTGAACGACGAAGTCGACGATAGCGAATACAAGAAACTGTCGCAGCAGGAAGCGGACGAGATCCTCGAGTCGCACGAACTCTTTCTCAAGGGCGCGCGCGGCGGCGAACGGGCCAAGTTCGCGATGATGGACCTGTCCTACCTTGATTTCAGTGGCCGCGACCTGAGCCGCGCCGATTTCGTCGGCACGATCATGGCCAACTGCGATCTCGAGGAAACCAAGTTCGAAGAGGCGAACATGTTCGCCTGCGACCTCCGGCACGCGATCCTGGTGCGCGCCAACCTCGACCGGGCCGACTTGCGCGGCGCGTGCATGGCCGGGGCGAACATGACGTTGGCCAGCCTGATCGATTGCGACATGCGCGACGGGGTGCTGCTGCGTTCCGGCGCCAAGGGCGACCTGATGCCGATGAACAAGAACGAGGCCACGCCCGGCATGGAAAAGGCCAAGGTGCGCGGCGCGGACATGAGCGGTGCCAAGGTCTCGGACAGCATCATCGTTCAGACCGACCTGACCGACTGTAACCTCAAGAATGCCAAGTTCGTGCGCGCTAATCTGTCGCTGTCGAACCTGACGGGGTGCAATCTGGAAGGGACGGACTTTACCGACGCCAACCTGTCCGGGGCGGTATTCCAGGGCGCGATCTTCACCGGGACGACACTGGATGGCGCGGACCTTTCCGGCGCCGATCTGATCGGGGCGATGTTCGACAATGTGGATTTCTCGAAGGTCGACCTCTCCGAAGCAAAGATCGCCAAGAGCCTGGAGGCGGTCGATCTCTCGATGAAGGAGATCATCTCCGAGCATGCCGCGTGGATGAAGACCAACGGCAAGGAGGGCAAACGCGCGGTGCTGTCGAAGCGCGACCTGTCGAACCACAACCTGTCGGGCGTCAACCTGTCCGCGGCCGATTTCTCGCTGGCGACCATGAAGGGCGTCGACATGTCGAAGTCGGAATGCCTGATGGCCGATTTTTCCTATTGCGATCTTCGCGGTGCCGTTTTCTCGCGCGCCGACCTGCGCGGCTCCAAGTTCTCGCGCGCCAACCTCACCAACGCCAACTTTGTCGCCGTCGATCTGTCCGAAGTCATGGTTTCGACCCGCGCCGGCGGCGGCGAATGGCGTGCCAACCTGGACAACGCCAAGCTCAAGGGCGCGCTGCTGAATGGCGCCAACCTGAAGAACGCCGACTTCACCAAGTGCGACTTTACCGAGGCAGATCTGCGTGACGCCGATTTTCGCGGCTGCCTGCTGACGGACGCGGTCTTTACCGGTGCCGATCTGCGTGGCGCCAATTTCGACAACACCGACCGCCGCGGTGCGATCGACCTGCCGAAAGCTTTCGAGGAAGACGAAGAAGACGAGGAAAACGGGGACTAAAGCCCAAGCGCCTGCTGAATGCGGCGAATGTGGAAGTCCTCGACCTTGCTGATCGGGCTGGCGAACGGCAGCCCGCTTTCCTTATGCGCGCGGGCGACGGCGAGCGCCACGTCGACGATGAAGTCCTTGTAGGCGCGGGCATCCTTCTTATCGAGCCGCTTGTCGAGCTTGAGACCGACATCCTTGATTTGTTTGAGCGCCGTTTCCACGGGCTTTTCGCCGCTCATCGCGGACGACACGGCGGTGCAGCGTTTCTGGAACGCATCGTGATCGGCGTCGACCACCTCGTCGAGGATTTCAGCAACGAACGCCGACTTGCGCCGCTTGGCGCCCGCTTTCTCGAGGAACGCCGCAAAAGCGTCGAATTCCTTGCTTTCGGAGATCGTCGAGTAATCGACGGCGGAGATGATCGAGGCGACAACGAGCGGGAGCTGTTGAAGCTCCTGCAGTTCCGCCTCGTCGAATTCCCCCGTTGCCGACACAGCCCCGCCTTACAAGTTGAGTGCGCTCTGCAGCTGGCGCAGATAAAACTCTTCCTTCTTGCTGATCGAACTGCCGAACACGAAGAAACCTTCCTTCGATGCGGACGCGACCGCCGTTGCGGCGTCGATCAGAAATTTCTTGTACTGCTTCGCTTCCTTCTTGTCAGCCACCCGTTCCAGAATCTCGCCGGCTTCGCCGACCGACTTGATGCGGTCTTCCAGCGGCGACTCGTGCGATGCGGATGCGCTAATAGTTGCAAAAAGCCGGTCGAACTCACCGGTGCCTTCATTCTCGATCGCGTCGAGAACTTCGTTCACGAGTTCCGTCTTGCCGTATTTCTTGCGCAGTTTGACGAGCGACTCCTTGAACGCCGCAATCTCTTCGTCCTCGGATTCCATGTCGTCGCCGACGTCGTCGGATGCGGATATCACCGCGGCCGCGATGATCGGTGCGGACGCGATCTTTTTCCAGTCGTCAGGATCGAAATCGTTTTTGGTTGCCATTTTTTCCCCCAGTTTCGAGCACGGCCCCATGCTAACGCACAACCGGCCGTTGTGAAATTCATAACACCGTTCGATGACGGCAGTACGAAACTGCCGTATCCGGCACCGATAATGACTACGCCCGAGGCCGCAACCCCTCCAGCCACATTTTGTCACGTATTGTTAAAGCGGCTGAAACAATCACGTTTCGTTGAGGGGGCCGACAGCATTCCGGGAATGTGATACGCTGTCTGGCAACGATGACAGGATTGGGCGTGATCCGTGCTTCGCTTCCAATCGTAATCGATTAGAGGAGGCGTAAAATGCGTATCATTTCCAAGACGATCTTCGCCGCCGCGCTGCTCGTCATGCCGGCCGCGGCCCAGGCCGCACCGCAACTGCTCGGCGTGATCGCCACGTCGTCGCCGCTCAAGCTTCAGTGCTCGGGCGGGACGTGCGCCGTCGAGCTTTCGACGTTCTGCATGCAGGCCGAGCGGGACACACCGGGCCGGCACTACGTCTACACACCGCACGACATGTCGGTGTTCAAGGTTGTCGCCGTCGACGGCAACGGGAAACAGGCCGAACTGCCGGTGACCTCGGCCAAGGTGCGTGCCGAGCGCGGCTACACCGCGGCCAGGTTCGAATTCTCCGTTCGTGATCTCGAAGGCCGCCAGATGACGGCCAAGGCCCTTACCGTCGCCAAGGGCGGCGTGTTGGTACCGATGCCGGTGCCGGGCGATCCTGATCCGATCCGTGAAGGCGAGGTCGAACATGCGCTCGCATCGCTGCAACCGGTGGCGGACAGGATCTTCAAACTGCACAGCACCGAGTTCGAGGCGATCAAGGTGGTCAGCCGGGTGCTCAGCGAGATGCCCGCCACCGGCCGGTTGCCGAAAGGGGATCGCGAGAACCTCTGGGAAAACGTTTTCGATGAAACACCGCGCGAGTCGGTCGGGCCCGGGATGCACCGCGCCGCCGACGTGGTCGGGTATTGCCAGTACCGCACCTCGCAGGGCCGGTTCTTCAGCGTGCGTCGCTGCCTCGAGCAGCGTCTCGACGGCATGATGATGAACATCAACACGGACTACTGGAAGGCGACCAAGCCGGGGTCGTAAAGCCTCGGTTTTCAAGGTTTACCCCCTCACCCAACCTCTCCTCCCTAAAAGGGGAGAGGGTAGATGCCGCTTTGCGTCGAGAGTCCCTCTCCACCGGAACGGGGGAGAGGACAGGTGAGGGGGCGGCGATTTTTCCGTGCGCAGATTGGTTCACCATCCTACAATCGGCGCATGACAAATTATCTGAACGACGTCGAGGAACTGGCGGCCCAGGTGCCCGACGGCGCACTGCTTGCGCTGCCGCCGGAATATAGCTTCGTGCCCATGGCACTGGTCCGCGCGATCATCCGCCGCGGCGTGAAGGACCTGCACATCCTGACCGTGCCGATCAACGGCCTGGCGGCCGACATGCTGATCGGTGCCGGCTGCGTGAAGACGGTTGAATGCGCCGCCGTTTCGCTGGGCGAGGCGGGACCGGCATCGCGCTTCGGCGCCGCCGTCGAAAGCGGGTCGGTGAAGATCATCGACAGCACGTGCCCGGCGATCCATACCGCGCTGCAGGCGACCGAAAAGGGCGTGCCGTTCATGCCCTTGGGCGGGATCATCGGTTCCGACATCCTGAGATACCGTGACGACTGGAAGGTGGTCGACGACCCGATGGGCGAGGGGCACGGCCGCATCGTCCTGATCCCGGCGATCAGCCCGGACGTTGCGATCATCCACAGCCCACTCGCCGACCGCGACGGCAACGTCTGGATCGGACGGCGCCGCGAACTGGCGACCATCGCGCACGCGGCGAAAACGCTGCTGGTGACGGTCGAGAAAATCCAGGACGAGAGCTTGCTGGCGTCCGAGGCGACCGCCGCCGCGACCCTGCCGGGGTTTTACGTCACGGCACTGGCGCAGGCGGAAATGGGGGCGAAGCCGCTTGGCCTCGTCGAGCATTATGCACCGGATCACGACGAGATCGCCGCCTATGCGCGCGAAAGCCGGACCGAGGAAGGCTTCAACGCCTACCTGCAGCGGACCGTGTTCGGCGCGCAGGAGGCCGCCGAGTGAGCTATTCCCGCGACGAATTTCTGATCACGACCATCGCCCGGTTGCTTGAGACCGACGACGTGCGACATGTCGCCGTCGGTGCGGCATCACCCATTCCCGGCGCGGCGGCGCTGCTGGCGCGCAAAGTGCGGGGTGGCATGCCGCGTGTTTCGTTGATCCACGGCAAGGCGACCAACCCGTTCTGCGACGGCGGGCGCGAAATTTTCGACGCCGCCGGGCAGGGACGGATCGACGTGTTCTTCCTGGGCGGGGTGCAGATCGACGGACAGGCCAATCTCAACCTGGTCGGCACCGGTGAATACCCGACGGTCGATAAGCGCTTTTCCGGCTCATTCGGATCGGCCTTCATGTACTTCACGGTGCCCAAGGTGATCCTGTTCCGGCCCGAACATTCGCGGCGCGTGTTCGTGCCGAAGGTCGATTTCATTTCGGCGCCCGGCGTCAGCGATCCGGACGTGCATCGACCGGGCGGGCCGAAGTTCCTGGTGACCGAACTCTGCGTGATGTCGTTTGATCGGGACCGTGGCCGCTTCAAACTTGAAAGCGTGACGCCCGGCCGCACGGTCGAGGAAGTGCTCGACAACACCGGCTTCGAAATCGACGTGCCGGAGACCGTGGCTGAAACGCCGGCGCCGGAGGAAGAACGCCTCGCCCTGCTGCGCTCATCGGTCGGGGTCGAGGTCGCGGATACGTACCCTGCGTTCGCCAAGGACGTGCTCGGCGTCGAGGTCGCGGCTTAAAATTATCTCGTCACCCTGAACTCGATTCGGGGTCCATAAATTCTCTGAACCGCTTTTACAGTATGGGTCCTGAACCGAGTTCAGGACGACGCCCAAATAGTACCAGCGCGTCATTCCGGCCCCGGGCCTTTGCCCGGTACAAGCTCCGGTCGGCACCTGGACTTAATCCTTAAATGAACAAACCACAGAGGCACCGAGGACACGGAGGTGGTCGGTCCGTTTCTTCCTCTGTGCCTCTGTGTCTCTGTGGCTCACTTAAGTAGCGGTTTGATTAGACCCCGGCCTGCGCCGGGGCGACGACCACTAAATGCTGACCGTCTTGCCGTCCTCGGCGAGTTCATACCTTTCCGCCACTTCCGCAAGATTCGCCATCATCTCCGGGCCGAAGTGGGTCAGGATCAGGCGCTTCGGCGCGATCGCCGGCATGTGCTCTTCGAGCGTCTGCAGATCGAGATGTCCCTTCACCTGCCGGGAATGGAACAGGCATTCGGTGATGAACAGGTCGGCATTGTGGCCGGCGCTTTTGACGCCGTCGCACCACTGCGTATCGCCCGTATAGGCGACGGTCTTACCGTCGACCGTGACGCGCAGCGCATAGGGTGGATCGCCGCAGGCGTGCGACACGGGAAATGTCTCTACACTGAGGCCCGCAACTTCGGTCGTCTCCAGCTTCGGCATTTCGATGACGGTGGTGTCGAACTTGCGCGTGACCTCGGTCGAGCCGGGGAACAGCAGCTCCATCGCATCGTGCAGCCGGGCCTTGGTGCCGGGCGGGCCGGCAACGGTCAGCGGCTTTTCGCGCCTTGAATAGAGTTGTGCATCCAGAATGAAGAACGGAATACCCGCGAAGTGATCGCCGTGCAGGTGCGTCAGCAGGATCGTGTCGATGCTGTTCGGATCGATGCCATGGTGGCGGATCGCCGTCATGCTGGTGGCGCCGCAGTCGATCAGGAAGGCCGTGGCGTCGGCCTTCACGTAGAAGCAGGTGTTGAAGCGGCCGCCGGTGCCGAAGGCGTCACCGCAGCCGACGAAGGTCAGTTCCATACGTCAGGTTCCGTTTGCAGTTTGCGGTTCCGATTTGACGAGCGTCCGGTACGCATGCCAGGTCGCGTGCCCGATCAGCGGCAGCGCGATGGCGAGGCCGATCATCGCCGCTGCCATGCCGACGCCGATCACGACGACGATAATTGCCGCCCATACCGCCATCGCCGCCGGGTTGCGCGTGACCGCGAAAATCGACGTCAGCAGGGCAGGCAAAAAGTCCGCCTGCTCGCCCAGCATCATCGGCAGCGACACCGCGCTGACGAGAAACGCCGTGACGGCGAAGACGGCACCGATCACCGTGCCGACGGCCATGAACGAGAGGCCGTCTGCCGAGAAGAACGCGGTATTCAAAAGATTCTGGATGGTCAGCATCCCGTACGGGAAGTTGATCACATAGATCAGCGCCGCCGTCCGGAGCCAGAGGATCAGGAAGAACGCCATCGCCAGCCCGGAGCCGAGGATTCGGCCCGGCGCGCGCCGCCATGCCATCAGGGCCGACGTAAACGTGACCGGTTCGCCGCGTTCCAGCCGGCGGCTCAGTTCATAGATGCCGACGGCAAATACGGGGGCAACCAGCACGAAGCCGGCGCTCATCGGCCAGATCAGATAATAATAGCCAAGCTGATAGAGACCGGCCGTCACGGCGTAGCCCAGCACCACGAAGATCAGGCCATAAACGAGGCTGATGCCGCGCGTACGACGCATGTCGGCCCAGCCGAGCGCGAGCCATTGCCACGGTTCGTTGGTGCTGACGGTGTTGATGCGCCTGGCGAACGGTATGGCCGTCGGTGCCGCTGCCTGATCGGGCGCCGGTTCGTCCGGCATTATATCCCCTCCCAAATTGTGGTTTTTTGCACAATAACGCGGCCTATTTGGGCGGGCAATACGTGGCGGCGTTGCCATCCGGAGGTGAGGCGATACACTCCCGCTTCATATCAGGTTTTCTTCATGGGAGTTTTTCGACATGACTGCGCAATCGGCGTCGAAGGGCGCGCTCGACGGTATCAAGGTTCTGGACCTGTCGCGCGTACTGGCGGGTCCCTGGTGCGCCATGGTGCTGGGCGATCTCGGTGCCGACGTGATCAAGATCGAAAGCCCCGAGGGCGACGACGTGCGCCACTTCGGCCCGCCGTTCAAGAACGGCGAGAGCGCGTACTTCATGGTCGCCGGGCGCAATAAGCGGAGTGTCGTCGCCGACCTGAAGACCGAGGAGGGTCTGGCGCTCGTCAAGCGTCTCGCCCTGACGGCGGACATCCTGGTCGAGAATTTTCGTAAGGGCACGCTGGAGAAGTTCGGCCTCGCCCCCGACGAACTCAGGAAAGAAAATCCCGGCCTGATCGTCTGCTCCGTCTCCGGTTACGGCCGCACCGGGCAGATGTCGGAACGCGCCGGGTACGACTTCGTCATCCAGGCGGAAAGCGGGCTGATGTCGATCATCGGCGACGAAGATACCGAGCCGATGAAGGTCGGCGCCGCGGTAACCGATATCGTCGCCGGGCAGTACGCGACGCAGGGCGTGCTGGCTGCACTCTATCACCGGGAGAAGACCGGGGAGGGGCAGGACGTCGATATCTCCCTTCTTGATGGCGCGGCGACGCTTCTTGCCAACCAGGCAGCGGCCTACCTGATGACCGGCGATCGCCCGCCGCGCCTCGGCAACGATCACCCGACGGTGTGTCCGTACCGTCCGTTCGAAACGGCGGATTATCCGATTGCATTGGCGATCGGTGCCAACCGGCAGTTCCGCAAGCTCTGCAAAGTCATGGGATTTGCCGAACTGGCCGACGACCCGCGCTTTGCGACCAACCCGGCGCGCGTCGAAAACCGGGTCGCGCTCTATGAAATCCTCGAGGCCACGTTCCTGACCCGGACGCGGGACGAGTGGCTGGCGGCGCTGCATGCCGAAGGCCTGCCGGCGGGCGCGATCCGCACCGTCGACCAGGTCATGGAAGCCCCGGAACTGGCCGAGCGCGGCGTGGTGCAGGAGGTCGTGCACGAGACCGTCGGCCCGATGCGCATCGTCGCCTCGCCGATCAAGCTGTCGAAGACGCCGCCACGGGTCTATTTCGCGCCCAGACCCTTGGGCGCCGACGGCGACAATCCGGACTGGCTTTAGAAAATATCACTAACCGGTCTTGGGGAATCGGGCGTATATTCCGCCCATGGTCGAAGTTTCGGAACGCAATACGGCGCAGCGGAATCTGCTGCAGCAACTGCTTGGGCAGCACCGCAATAATGCCTATTCGGGCAAGCGGGAGCAGCAGGCTGCCTACACGCCAAAGGGGCGCGAGATTTACGATACGGTCGAAATTTCGAGTGGCGCCAAGATCGTGAACCTTGGCCGCGGTCTCGACCTCGCGCGCGACATCCGGTCCGACCGTGACAGCACGACAGTACAGGAGCGCGTCCGTGCCGGGTCCGAGGATATCAGCCGCATCGGCAAGCTGTTCCGAGCCGTGTTTACAGGACTCAGGTCCGTCTTCGGGCGGTTTTACTGAACAAATGAAACCGTCACCCTGAACTCGTTTCAGGGTCCATAAATCCTTCGAGACGGCCTGCGGCCTCCTCAGGATGAGGAATCGTTTAACCTCATGGTGAGGAGCGAGTATTGCGAGCGTCTCGAAGCATGGGTCCTGAACCAAGTTCAGGACGACAAACGTAGATAATCACAAACCGTACCGCTTCAGTGCCATCCGCTGGTCGTGTTTGCTTTCATAACGCCGTTCGATGCGGCGCTTGATGGCGTTGATCTCGTTGCGTGAATAGCCGCGCGGCTCGGCCTCGTCGTCATGCTCGCCGGCGGCACGAATCTCTTCCAGTTCCCGACGCAGCTTCTCGATGTCGCCGTCCGGCGTATCGTTTCTGAGCATGCGGCGGTTGAGCAGGTTGAGCGCGTCCAGCTCTTCAGGGGTATAGACCGGTGCGACCGGCTCCTTGTGCGCGTAAATGTCGACATAACGCTGCACCGTTGCGTCATCGACGGCGGGGGCTTTGGGCGGCCAGTCGGCGATGTCCGGTGCCTGTGCGCAGGCACCGAGGGCAAGCAGGGGAATGAGGGGCAGAACCCGTTTCATACCCCTTTATGTAAGGATCATCTGCGTGCAGCGGAAGAGGGCGATGGTCTTGCCGGTGTTTTCGTCCTCGACCTTGGCGTCCCACACGTGCGTGCGACCGCCCAGGTGCTGTGCCGTCGCCGTGGCGCGGATGGCACCTTCGCGGGCGGTGCCGAGGTGATTGGACTTGAGCTCGATGGTGGTGAAGTTCTTCGCCCCTTCCGGCAGGTGCGCGAACGTCGCATAACCGCACGTGGTATCGGCCAGCGCGATGACCGTCGCCGCATGCAGGAAGCCGTTCGGCGCCGTGTGGTGCGGCTTGATCGACAGGCGCGACACAAGCTTGCCCGCCGTGATCTCGACCGGTTCGACACCCATGTAATCGGGCAGGTATCCCTTGGCGCGGTCGATCATCATGTCGACGGTCACGTCGGGGCGAAGTTTCGATTCTGGCATTATTGTAGAACTCCATTGGCGCGCAACATTTGCGACAGGAACAATAGAAAGAACGAAGCGCCTGTCCAGTACAACGCGCGCAGAAAGCGCGTCCGCTTCTTGTCGCGGATGTCGGATACCTTGACGATTTCGAAAACAATTTCCTTGGCCCAGTCCGCTTTCAGCACGGCGCGGGTGTAGGCTTCGGCTTCGGTGAACTTTGTGTTGTCGAAGTACATGGTGCCATCGACGGCCTGCAGGTTGCGTTTCTTGGTCACCTTGTCGATGCGCGACGGGTACAGCACCAGCGCGTACATGATGATCGGCAGGATGACCACCACCCAGCCGGTGAACACGTACCAGCCGGCCCATTCCATCGGCACCGGCATGTGCTTGCCGGACTGCTGCACGACGCCGAGCGCGAAGATATAGCCGACGCCGACGATCTGCGCCTTGGTGTCGTAACTGCGGACGGTGTCCTGTGCCTCGTGCAACACGGACATCAGGCCGTTCGCGCCAAGGGTCTCGTGAAAATTACCGGATATCTGTTCGGACATAGGTTCCTCCTCGTTTTCCGGTTGGGGTTTCAGATGTGGGCCCGGCCACCATACAGTGCAATGTGGCGGGAGTGTGGCTGGCGACAGACATGCTCGCCCCCTCACCCGACCTCTCCCCCTGAAAGGGGGAGAGGGGCAGGTTGCGGTTTTGCGTCGAGAGTCCCTCTCCTCCACGAATGTGGGGGAGAGGACAGGTGAGGGGGTTATGATTGGATTTCGTCCTCAATCGCCGCGATGTCGGCGACGTTCTTTTTCAGCCGCTTCACGTCCGCTTCGGATGCGCCGAGCACGCCGCCGGCACGTTCGGCGGCGTCCGCATATCGTCTGAGCTGATGTTCGAACTCGGCCTTGGCGGCGCGCAGCTCGCGGAGGTGGGCTTGGCGCGAACCGCTCTCGCTCACGACGCCTTTTTCTTGGTGCGCTTGCCGCCGACGTAAGGGGCGAGGTACTGGCCGGTGAAGCTTTCCTTCACCTTCGCGACGTCTTCCGGCGTGCCCTGGGCAACGATGTGGCCGCCCTTGATCCCACCCTCGGGGCCGAGGTCGACGATATAGTCGGCGGTCTTGATGACTTCCAGGTTGTGCTCGATGACGATCACGGTGTTGCCGTTTTCGACCAGCGCATCGAGCACTTCCAAGAGCTTCCTGACATCGTCGAAGTGCAGCCCGGTCGTCGGCTCATCGAGGATATAGACCGTCTTGCCGGTGGCGCGGCGGCTGAGTTCCTTCGCGAGCTTCACGCGTTGTGCTTCGCCACCGGAAAGGGTGGTCGCCTGCTGGCCCAGGTGGATGTAGCCCAGGCCGACGCGCTGCAGCGTCACCATCTTGTCGCGGATCGCGGGCACTGCCTTGAAGAAGTCGGCGGCCTCGTCGACGGTCAGGTCCAGCACCTCGGCGATGGACTTGCTGCGGAACTTGATCTCCAGCGTCTCGCGGTTGTAGCGCGCGCCCTTGCAGACGTCGCACTCGACATAGACGTCGGGCAGGAAGTGCATCTCGATCTTGATCACGCCGTCGCCCTGGCACGCCTCGCAGCGCCCGCCCTTGACGTTGAACGAGAAGCGGCCCGGTTTGTAGCCGCGCGTCTTGGCTTCGGGCAGGTTGGCGAACCAGTCGCGGATCGGCGTGAAGGCCCCGGTGTAGGTCGCCGGGTTGGAGCGCGGCGTGCGGCCGATCGGGCTCTGGTCGATGTCGACCACCTTGTCGATGAATTCGAGGCCCTTGAGGTCCTCGTGCGGCCCCGGGATCTCACGCGCGTTCATCAGCTTGCGGGCCAGTGCCTTATACAGCGTCTCGATGATCAGCGACGACTTGCCGCCGCCGGAAACCCCGGTGACGCAGACCATGGTGCCGAGCGGCAGGGAAACGTCCACGTTCTGCAGGTTGTTCGACGTGGCGCCGGTCAGGGTCAGCTTCTGGCCCTTCTTGCCGGGGCGGCGCTGGGCCGGAATCGGGATCGCTTCCTTGCCGGAAAGATAGCGCCCGGTGAGGCTGTCGTCGCAGGCGATGACGTCCTTGGGCGTGCCGGCGACGACCACGTTGCCGCCATGCACGCCGGCGCGCGGGCCCATGTCGATCACGTAGTCGGCGGCACGGATGGCGTCCTCGTCGTGCTCGACGACGATGACGGTGTTGCCGATGTCGCGGAGGCGCTCCAGCGTCTTCAGCAGCCGTTCGTTGTCGCGCTGGTGCAGGCCGATGGAGGGCTCGTCGAGCACGTACAGCACACCCGTAAGGCCGGAGCCGATCTGCGACGCGAGGCGGATGCGCTGGCTTTCACCGCCCGACAGCGTGCCGGACGCACGCGACAGGGTAAGGTATTCGAGCCCGACGTTGCGCAGGAAGTGCAGGCGTTCGTTGATCTCGCGCAGGATGCGCCGCGCGATTTCGTTCTGTTTCTTGGAGAGAGTCTTTTCCAGCCCGACGAACCAGTCGGCGGCTTCGTCGATGGAAAGGTCGCTGGCGTCCGAGATGTCCTTGCCGTCGATCTTGACCGCGAGCGCTTCCGGTCTCAGGCGCTTGCCGTGGCAGGTCTCGCATGGTGCCACCGTCTGGTAGCGCTGCAGCTCGTCACGCACCCAATTGCTGTCGGTTTCGCGCCAGCGCCGTTCCATGTTGGGGACCACGCCTTCGAACGGTTTCTTGATCTCGTAGCTCTTGGAACCGTCCTTGTAGCGCATGGTGACGGCTTCGCTGCCCGATCCGAACAGCAGCATTTCCCGGTGTTTCTTGGAAAGCTTCGACCACGGTACGTCGAGCTTGAAGCCGAAGTGCTCGGCCAGGCTTTCCAGTGTCTGCGCATAATACTTCGATGACGATCCGGCCCACGGCTGGATCGCACCCTGGGCCAGCGACTTGCTCTCGTCCGGCACCACCAGCTCGGCATCGAAGAACATCTCCGTGCCAAGTCCGTCGCAGGACGGGCACGCGCCGAACGGGTTGTTGAACGAAAACAGGCGCGGTTCGATCTCGTCGATGGTGAAGCCGGAAATGGGGCAGGCGAACTTGGCGGAGAAGACCGTCCGGCCCTCCGGCACGTGATCCTTGATGCCGCCCTTTTTGCCTTTCGGCGCGGCACTTTGGTCGGCATCGGCGTCATCGACATAAGCGATGCCGTCGGCGAGGTTGAGCGCCGTCTCGATGCTGTCGGCAAGGCGCGTTTCGATGCCTTCCTTGACCACCAGCCGGTCGACGACGATTTCGATGTCGTGCTTGTACTTCTTGTCCAGATCGGGCGCGTCTTCGAGGTCGTACATCTCGCCGTCGATGCGCACGCGCTGAAAACCGCGCCGCGCCAGATCCTGCAGTTCCTTTTTATATTCGCCCTTGCGGCCGCGCACGATGGGCGCCAGCAGGTAAAGCCGCGTGCCATCGTCCATCTCCATCACCCGGTCGACCATCTGGCTGACGGTCTGTGCCTCGATCGGCAGACCGGTCGCGGGCGAGTAGGGGATGCCGACGCGCGCGAACAGCAGCCGCATGTAGTCATAGATCTCGGTGACGGTGCCGACGGTCGAGCGCGGGTTGCGCGACGTCGTCTTCTGCTCGATGGAAATCGCCGGGCTCAGGCCCTCGATGGTATCCACGTCCGGCTTCTGCATCAGTTCCAGGAACTGACGCGCATAGGCGCTCAGGCTCTCGACATAGCGGCGCTGTCCCTCGGCATAGATGGTGTCGAAGGCAAGCGACGACTTGCCGGACCCGGACAGCCCGGTGATCACGGTCAGGCTGTGGCGCGGAATGTCGACATTGACGTTCTGCAGGTTGTGTTCGCGGGCGCCTTTAACGCGGATAGTGTCCATGACAAGCCAGTTGCAGGTTGGTTTTTCGAGTGCCGCACAAGGGACTATCGGTATATGGGATTGCGAACGGCGTAAAGAAAGGATTCGCCACGCGCCGGTGGATAACGCCTTTGTGAAACCTGCGCGGGACCCGGCGCCGGTCAGGCGTGGGCGACGGGCATTTTCTGACCTTCGCGGGCACGGATGGTATCCGGGTGCTCGGCGTCGCAACGGTTGAGGATTTTTTGCGCGAGGTCGCGAAGATCCTCGATGTCCTTGCCGTTCGGCTTGTTCATCGACTCCATCAACCGGCCGGAGACTTCCAGCAGAGAATCGCAAAGCTCGCGGACATGCCGGTAAATCGTACGGTTCAGGCGCCAGTCGATGTCATGCGAGATCATGTCCAGTTGCCGGATACCGCTTTCGAGCACCTTGGCGTTGCCGACGGCGTTGGCGGCCGTCATCTTGCCGGCGATCCAGTTGACGCCCCTGACGTCGCTCAGGATCTTCCGTTCGTCGAGCGCGGCCGAAACCTCGCTGACCTGTTGCATCATCATCGTGCGCGACGTGCCCTCGGCGATGATCTTGACCGGGTTGGGAACATTCATCTGTGCCTTGAAGGCCTCTGCCGAGCGAATGTCCTGGCGGCGGTCGGGCCCGATATAGTCGGCGGTCGCCACGAACGGCTTGCGTTTCTGCAGGAAATACTCGATCCGCTTACGGAACACGGGCGGGTCCAGGGGCTTGAGCGCAAGCCCGTCGAAGCCGGCATTTACGACCTTGGTCATGGAATCGCGATGCTTGTCGTCGGTCAGGCCGATGACCACCGGGAAGGGGTTTTCCCCCAGCCGCCGATCCCGGACGTCCTTGATGATTGTGCACAACGCGTTGTCCTCGGCGTGTGCGTAGCCGATTAACAGGTCAACTTCATTGCAGTCGAGGGCGACACGCACAGCCTCCGGCGTATTCGTACTCGATATATCCCCGAAACCACTTTCCCTTAGGACGTTTCTTATTGTGCCGAGAAATTCCAGGTTCGGGTCGTACAGCAATACTTTCACATTTCCGAGTGATTGCATTCCGACACCACCACACCTATTACGGTATCGAAATGTTTCAGCCTGTGGATAAGTCTAGCTGTGACGGTCGTCACACTTATACCCCCAAAGGTCGTATTTATTTGGTTCAACACGTGACCGATATTGTCGCATCGGCGTGTTTGTCTTGTAATTCGGTTTCGGCGAAAGGCGCCGTCACGGCCGGGAATGGTACCGGTTGGGCAACAGGGATTGCGGGATTTCATTCATTTTTCTATTTTTAGTAGAAATACGACAAGAATCTCTCTGATATTTGCATGAACGATCTGGCACGTTGACACACGCGCCGCCGTGACGAGACTGCGAGCCAACACACGGCGATGCACCAAATGAGGAGAACAGGCATGAGTGAAGAGCTAAACGAGGAGTTCGAGAAGGCCGATCTGGTGCTTTCCGACGCGCTCGTCCAGTTTCAGGATCAGGGTGTAAGCCAGTACGTGTACGGCATGGCATTGCTGGAGATCGGGATTGCCGCGCTCGTGAAGCTCGAGGAACCCGATGAACAGATCATCGAGATCGCCCGCGAGTTCATTGCCAAGGCCAAGGGATTCCAAGACACGGCTTTTCCGGTGCCCCGGGAACAGTAGCCGCGAAACGGACTCCACTCGTTATTCACCACCCGTTATAGTGCCGTCGAATTCATCCAAGAGGGGGAAAAATGGCAGGCTCAGTCAACAAAGTCATTCTTGTCGGTAATCTCGGCCGAGATCCGGAAATCCGCTTCACCCAGTCGGGCCAGAAGATCGCCAACATGAGCGTCGCCACCTCCGATCAATGGCGTGACAAGCAGACCGGCGAGCGCCGTGAAAAGACGGAATGGCACCGCGTCGTCGTGTTCGACGAGCGCCTTGCCGATATCGTCGAGAAATACATCAAGAAGGGCTCCAAGGTTTACCTGGAAGGCTCCCTGCAGACCCGCAAATGGACCGGCAATGACGGCATCGAGAAGTATACCACCGAGGTGGTGCTGCAACGCTTCTCCGGCGTCCTGACCATGCTTGATTCCGCCGGTGGCGGCGGTGGTGGCGGTGGCTACGGCGGCGGTGGCGGCAACGACGAGCCACCCTCCTGGGACGGCCCGGACAGCGGTGGGTCCTCCGGCGGCGGATCGGGCGGCAGCAGCGGCCCGGGCGGCGACCTCGACGACGAAATTCCGTTCTGATATTTGACGGCCCCAGTTGGTGCGTCGGTTATGCTGCTGGCGCACCATAAACCTGTTCCGTAAATTCATTTGAGGTCGGCAGGTCCAGGGATCATTGTTCGATGGCCTCTGCAGCTGCCTGCCTGCGCGAATTTCATGCTTCGAAAGCTCATCCAGTGACCGATATGCGTCGTAACGTTCTGCTTCTCGCCTGCTGCCAGGCGCTGGCGATGTCCGGGACGTCGATGCTGCTGACAGTCAGTGCCCTGGTGGGAATCATGCTGGCGCCGTCCAAGACGCTGGCGACCCTGCCGCTGGCGGTGCAGTTCACGGCGACGACGCTGTCGACCGTACCGGCGTCGCTGCTGATGGCGCGGATTGGCCGCCGGGCGGGATTCACGCTTGGGCAATCGATCGGCATGATCGGCGGTGCGGTCGGCGCCTATGCGATCTGGACGGGCTCATTCTGGCTGTTCATGGTGGGCGGCGCGCTGCTTGGGATTCACAACGCCTTCTGGCAGTACTACCGGTTTGCGGCGGCGGAATCGGCGACGGAGGACTTCCGCGCCCGGGCGATTTCCTATGTGCTGGCGGGCGGGCTGGTCGCCGCGTTTCTGGGTCCGCAGCTTGCCAAGTGGACGGCGGAACTCAGCGCCGCGACGTTTTCCGCCAGTTTCGCCGTCATCATCGCCCTCAGTTTCGTTGCCATCATCCTTTTGCAGTTCACGCGCATCCCCGAACAGGTGCACCAGGGCGTCAGCAAGGCAGGCCGGCCGATCCGCGAAATCATGGCGTCGCCCAGCTTCATCGTTGCCGCCATGTCGTCGACCATCGGCTACGGGATGATGAACCTGCTGATGACGTCGACGCCGCTCGCCATGACCTTCTGCGGCTTCGCCTTCAACGATGCGGCGACTGTTATCCAGTGGCATATCGTCGGCATGTTCCTGCCCAGCTTCTTTACCGGTCACATCATCAAGCGGTTCGGCGTCATCAACGTCATTGCGGCGGGGGCGGCGTTGCAGGCGGTTGCCATCGTGGCCGGCATTTCCGGCGTCGAGTTCGGGAACTTCTGGTTCGGGCTGATCTGTCTCGGCGTCGGCTGGAACTTCATGTTCATTGGCGGCACCACGCTGCTGACGGAATCCTATGCGCCTGAAGAACGCGCCAAGACCCAGGCCGCGCACGATTTCATGCTGTTCAGCCTTGTTGCCATCACGGCGTTCGCATCGGGCGTGTTGCACGAAACGCTGGGCTGGCAGGCGGTCAACCTGATCGCCGCCGTGCCGGTCTCGGCAGCGTTCCTGGCGGCCGTCTGGTACGGTGCCCGCAAGTCCCGCAAACCGGTACTCTAAGCGGGTTTCCGCCGCTCCGGCGAAAGCCCGAAAAAAGCCTCCGAAAAGCGGTCCGCGAGGTTGTTCGCAGGCGCGCAAAATGCTAGAAATAGGGGTCTATCACGAGTGCTTTCGGGGCGCTCCAGCATTGACGCCCAAGTAACTGATAATAAAGCGAAATATAGAAATTGTCTCAGCCGCCCGAAGCACCCCCGCCGGCGACTCCGGAAGATGATGTAACGCCGGTTTCGATCATCGACGAAATGCGCAATTCGTACCTCGATTACGCAATGAGCGTGATCGTGTCCCGCGCGCTGCCGGATGTCCGCGACGGCCTCAAGCCGGTACACCGCCGAATCCTCTATTCGATGAAGGAAAACGGCTACGAAGCCGGCAAACCGTACCGTAAATCGGCGCGTATCGTCGGGGACGTGATGGGTAAATATCACCCGCACGGCGACCAGGCGATCTACGACGCCATGGTGCGCATGGCGCAGAACTTCTCGATGCGGCTGCCGCTGATCGACGGTCAGGGCAACTTCGGCTCCATGGACGGCGACCGCGCCGCCGCCATGCGGTACACCGAAGCCCGCCTGCACCGCGCCGCGCACGAACTGATCGAGGACATCGACAAGGAAACCGTCGATTTCCAACCCAACTACGACGAGACGGTGGTCGAGCCGAAGGTGCTGCCGGCCGGGTTCCCGAACCTGCTGGTCAACGGCGCCGGCGGGATCGCCGTCGGCATGGCGACCAACATCCCGCCGCATAACCTGGGCGAGGTGATCGACGCCTGTTTCGCGGTCATCGAAAACCCGAACATCACCATCGACGAGATCATCGAGAACCACGTGCCGGGCCCGGATTTCCCGACCGGCGGCCTCGTCATGGGCAAGAACGGCATCCGCCAGGCCTATCACACGGGCCGCGGCTCGGTGGTCATGCGTGGCCGCACCTCGATCGAGGAAATCCGCAAGGACCGTTTCGCGGTCATCGTGCACGAGATCCCGTACCAGGTGAACAAGTCGCGCATGGTCGAAATCATCGCCGAGGCGGTGCGCGACAAGCGGATCGAGGGGATTTCCGACCTTCGTGACGAATCCGACCGTAAGGGCGTACGTGTCGTCGTCGAGATCAAGCGCGATCACGAGCCGGAAGTGGTGCTGAACCAGCTGTTCCGCTACACGCCGCTGCAGACGTCGTTCGGCGTCAACATGCTGGCGCTGCACGAGGGGCGCCCGCAGCAGATGAATCTCAAGCAGATCATCGTCGCGTTCGTCAATTTCCGCGAAGAGGTGATCCGCCGCCGCACCATCTACGAACTGGGCAAGGCACGCGAACGGGCGCACATTTTGGCCGGTCTCGCCGTTGCCGTCGCCAACATCGACGATGTCATCGCGCTGATCCGCCATGCGCCGGACCCGCAGGACGCCCGCGAGCAGTTGATGGCGCGCGAATGGCCGGCCGAGGACGTGGCGCCGATGATCGCGCTGCTGGACGAACCGGGCCGCGGCGTCGTCGACGGCAAGTACAAGCTGTCCGAGGAACAGGCGCGTGCCATCCTCGAGCTGCGCCTGCACCGCCTGACCGGGCTGGAACGGGACAAGATCGGTAACGATCTCAAGGAAATTTCCGACCGCATCGCCGAATACCTGGAAATCCTGCGTTCGCGCGAAAAGCTGCTGGGCATCCTCGTCGACGAGCTGAAGGTCATCCGCGACAAGTTCGCCGACGACCGCCGCACGACGCTCGAGGAAGACGCCTACGAGCACGATATCGAGGATCTGATCCAGCGCGAGGACATGGTCGTCACGGTGACCAACGCGGGCTACATCAAGCGCGTGCCGATCTCGACCTACCGTGCGCAGCGCCGCGGCGGCAAGGGCCGCGCCGGCATGGCGACGCGGGACGAGGATTTCGTGTCGCAGGTCTATGTCGCGAATACCCACCAGCCGGTGCTGTTCTTCTCGTCGACCGGCATGGTCTACAAGATGAAGGTCTACAAGCTGCCGGTCGGCACCCCGCAGGCGCGCGGCAAGGCGCTGATCAACCTGCTGCCGCTCGACCCCGGCGAGACGATCTCGACCACCATGGCGCTGCCCGAGGACGAGGCAAGCTGGGAAGACCTGTTCGTCATGTTCTCGACGGCGATGGGCAACGTGCGCCGCAATCGCCTGTCGGACTTCACCAACGTCATGGCCAACGGTAAGATCGCGATGAAACTGAACGAGGGCGACTCGCTGGTCCGCGTGCGCACGTGCACCGAGGACGACGACGTCGTGCTGTCGACCCGCGGCGGCAAGTGCATCCGTTTTTCGGTCACCGATGTCCGCGTGTTCTCCGGCCGTACCTCGGTCGGTGTCCGGGGCGTGCGCCTCAAGAAGGACGACGAGGTGATTGCCATGTCGATCCTCAAGCACAACGAGATCGATACCGAAACGCGCGACGCCTATCTGCAGGCCGAACATGCGCATCGCCGTCTCAACAATCCCAACGCGGACTACACCGACCGCGACGAGGACAAGGCACGCGATACCGAACTGGCATCGCGCATGGCCGAGCCGGCATTCCAGGACCTTCAGGAACGCGAGGAGTTCATCCTCACCGTGACCGCGGACGGCTTCGGCAAGCGGTCTTCGGCCTACGAATACCGGATTTCCGGGCGCGGCGGGCAGGGCATCACGGCGATCTCGCTCGACCGCGGCAAGGGCAACGACGAGGCCTCCGTGATTGCGTCGTTTGCCGTCGTCGACAGCGACCAGGTGATCCTGGTGACCAACGGCGGGCAGATCATCCGGACCTCCGTCGACCAGGTTTCGATCGTCGGCCGCGGCGCGCGCGGCGTGCGCCTGTTCAGCGTTTCGGACGACGAGGAAGTGGTTTCCGTTTCCCGCGTGCGCGAAGCGGTGGGCGAGGACGAGGGCGATGACGCCGGCGAAGAGGGCGGCGCGGTGCCGGCCGAAGTGGCCGGTGCGGAATTGCCGGAAAGCGATGGCGCCGACGCCGCCGCTGCCGACGAAACACCCGATGACGAGCCGGAAGAAGGGCAGGGCGCATGACGAAACGTATCGGCGTCTACCCGGGCACCTTCGATCCGGTGACCAACGGGCATATGGACGTGATCGGCCGCGCGACGCGCATCGTCGACGAGCTGGTGGTGGGGGTTGCCGTCAACATCGGCAAGGGACCGCTGTTCAGCCTCGAGGAGCGGGTCGAGCTGCTGGAAAGCTCGATCAAGCATCTTGCGGCGGATGCGGCGTCGAGAATCCGTATCGTGCCGTTCGACAACCTGCTGATCGAGTTCGTGCATACCCAGAACGCCTGCATGATCGTGCGCGGGCTGCGCGCCGTTTCGGATTTCGAGTACGAATTCCAGATGGCATCGATGAATGCGCGGCTCGATAACCGGATCGAGACGGTGTTCCTGACGGCGTCCGAGCGCAACCAGTTCATTTCGTCCCGTTTCGTCAAGGAAATCGGGCGTCTGGGCGGCGATATCGGCCATTTCGTGACGCCGGAGGTCAAGGAACGCCTGATCAAGCGCTTCGCCGAGCTGGACGGCGTCGCCGATGGCCTCGACGACGGCGGTGACGACTGATTCCGCCGGTTTACGGGCGAATCCGAAAAACTGTACAAAATCGGAAATCGAGCGTTGACCATACGTGCCCGTCTCCGTAATGTCCGGCCCGTCCAGTCCCTTGGACACCTTTTTGAGCGCGCTTAGCTCAGCTGGTAGAGCAACTGACTTTTAATCAGTAGGTCACAGGTTCGAACCCTGTAGCGCGTACCAATTCAAACCCCCGGAGCCCATGGTTCCGGGGGTTTTTCTGTGGTTTTAGCTCTGCAAGCCACATGATAGCGTCCAAGCAGTAGCGAGTTTCAATGAGAACAGAGATGACCCAACCGTGCGACGTGAGCGCTTGTGAAGCCCGCCGGCTGATGAAGGCGCGAGAGCTTTCCCCAGTCGAGCTGCTGGAGAGCTGCCTTGAACGCATCGCCGCTGTGAACGGGCGCGTCAACGCCATCACGGCGCTCGACACAGACCGCGCGCGGGCCGAGGCCGCGGTGGCGGAAAAGGCATTTCGGGCGGGTGAGGCCGTCGGGCCGCTGGCCGGCCTGCCGGTCGGCATCAAGGACCTGAACGCAACAGCGGGTTTGCGGACGACCTATGGATCGCTGATCCACGAGCACAATGTTCCGGAACATGACGAGGCGCTGGTGGCGCGGCTACGGCAGGCGGGAGCGATCATCCTGGCCAAGACCAATACACCGGAATTCGGCGCCGGGTCCAACACCACGAACCGGGTGTTCGGGCCGACGCGCAATCCCTATGACCCCGAGCGCACGCCGGGGGGCTCTTCCGGCGGTTCGGCGGCGGCACTGGCGACGGGGATGCTGCCGCTGGCGCACGGCAGCGATACCGGCGGCAGCCTCCGTAACCCGGCGACGTGGTGCGGGGTTGTCGGGTTCCGCCCGACACCGGGACTGGTCGCGCGCGAGGCACGGACCCTCAACTACACGCATTTCAGCGTGCAGGGACCGATGGGCCGCTCGGTCGCCGACGTATCGCTGATGATGACGGGGCTCGCCGGCGACGACAGCCGCGACCCATTGGCCGGGCCTTGCGATCCGGATGCCTTCATCGACCTGCCGGACGCCGATATTTCCAAATTGCGCGTGGCGTGGTCGACGGATTTCGGCGGCATCGCGCCGCTCGATGACGACATCCGGGCGAGCTTCGGCACCGTCATGGACGAGATCGGTCCATGGTTCGGTTCGTGCGATGCGCGCGATCCGGATTTCAGGGCCGCACGCGATATCTTCTGGACACTCAGATGCGTGTATTACGTCGCCAATCACGAAGACCGGGTCGCCAAGCACCGCGACCTGCTGGCGCCCAACATCATCTCGAACTACGAGGCCGGGCTGTCGATGACGCTTCCCGACGTGGCGCGGGCGGAACGCGCCTGGGCGGGGCTGTACAAGGCGTTCGAGACGTTTTTCGAGGATATCGACCTGTTGATCGTGCCCGGCAACGCGGTCGCCCCGTTCAAGGTTGCCGACGGCATTCCCAAGTCCGTCGGCGGGCGCGTGATGGAAAATTACCTCGATGCCTCGCTTGTCCGCTCGGCGCTGACGCTGACCGGCCATCCCGTGATCGCTATTCCGGCGGGCACTGACGCGCTGGGGATGCCGTTCGGCGTGCAGATCGTCGGCAAACGCCGCGGTGATCTCGATCTTCTGGCGGCAGCGCATGCACTGGAGACGAGGATCAGGAAAACCCCGGGATTGAACCTGGCGCCGCCGGAACTCGGCGCCCTGACGGCGTAATCACTCCCGCCTGACCGGACCACCCTGGCCGAATGTCGGCGAGATGACAGGTCAGTCGCCGGCCGCCGACGCGAATTCGGCGGGGATATCGTCATTTGCCGCTTGGCCGCCGGCCGGCTTGGCGAAGGCGAGTGTTACCTCGCCGATCGTGAGACCCCACTTGGAGACCGTGGCGCGATTCAGCAGCACGCCGCCCGGCTGCAGGAACATCCAGTCGTCGAAATGAACGCGGAGTGTGCTGTCGCCGATCTTCAGGTCCATGTCGTAGGACCAGTTCAGCGCGTTGCCGTAACTCTCGCCCTGCGCCGTGCCGATAATGTCGTCGGCGCGGCCCTCATATCTGTGGTCGTCCAGCTTTCGAATACGCCAGACGCGGCGGTCGGTTTCGCCGTCCGCGTATTTGAAACGTTCATCGAGCACCAGCGTATCGCCCTCAAGCGTGCCGGTGATATCGACCACGAATTGGCGTCGTACCTTGCCGAACCGGTCTTCGAACAGGCCCCAGGCCTGGGTCTTTCCCGAGAAGTACTCCTCAAGGCGGAACGCCGGTTCACTCTCTGAAAAATCGCTCACTTTCATGCTGCACCCGGTTAACAAGAACAGGACTATCAATAGGCACCCGGCGGCGGCGACATGCGGCGCGGGGCGTTGGTCGAAAACGGTTCTGATGTGCTCACGTCTCATGCCGATGACCGTTTCCTATCTTTCCGCAAGTTGACGGCGGATCAGCTCATGCTGGCGGCGGCCGATCGGAAATCCCGCGACAATCCCCACCGCAATCAACTTCAATACGACCGGTACCAGGGCGTAGATCACCACAAGCGCCCAGACCGCTTCGGGATGCGCAGCTGCCGGATCGAAGCCCGCAAGATCGAGGAACGGAAAGGCGATCCCGACGGCCAGTGCCAGCGCCAGCTTGGTGGCCATGCCCCAGAGCGCGAAATAGATCCCGGTCCGGTCGGAACCGGTCGCCAGCCGGTCATGGTCGACGACGTCGGCCTGCATCGAGGGCGGCAGTGCAAGGTCGGCCCCCAGCGTCGCGCCGGTGAAGATGCAAACGAGCATGAAGACCCATGTCAGATCGGGGCTCAGGAACGGCACGACGGCGAACGCTGCCGATGCCAGCAGCATCGCGGCGCACCACACCCGGTGTTTGTCGCGTGACCGGCTCAGCCAGATCCACAATGGGACAAACAGCACCCCCGGCAGGAAGTATCCGAGGATGTATTGCGGAAGGGCTGCCGCACCGATCCCGAGGGCGTGCTCCATGTACAGGATGAAGAGGACCGCCGGAAAACCGTTGGCGAGGCCATTGATGAACCATGCCGCGAAAAGGCGCAGGAACGGCTTATTGGCAAGGATCGTGGAAATCGACCGCTTGATGACGGCGCGGTTCACCGCCCACGCCGGTGGCCGGGACTTTGGCGGGGCGTCCGGGACGGCCTGTGCGATAATCAGGAACCCGGGGATACCGACAAGGACGGCGGCCCAGGCGACGGCGCGGAGGTCGGTCTCGCCCGCGCTTTCTGTCGCCCCGCCGCTCGCCGTGGACGCGCCGCCGTCCAGCAAGACCGGGATGGCGGCGGCCAACAGGATACCGCCCAGCATCATGCCTTCGCGGGCCGCGGTGATTTTCGAGCGGGTGTCGTAGTCGTCGGCCAGTTCCGCACCCCACGCCGAATAGGGGATGATGACCAGAGTCCAGCCGGTATACAGCAACACCGAGAACGCCAGAAGATAGCCGGCGCCCGCACCATCCGGCGGGTGCGCCAGCGCCAGCATCGCCATGGCGGCGACAACGCCGCCGATCAGCATCAGCGGTTTGCGGCGTCCGAACCGCCAGCGCAGCCTATCGGAAACATAGCCGCACACGGGATCTGAAACGGTGTCGAAAATGCGGGATGCGAGCAAAACGGCGCCGACGGCGCTTAACCCCAGTCCGACCTCCGCCGCGTAAAACTTCGGCAGATAGATATAGACCGGGATCGTCGGCATCGCCAAGGCAAGCGCGGGCAGGGCATAGGCGATCAGCTGAAGACGGCTCATGGGGACGCCCCGGCGACGGAAGCTATGGTGTGAAAACGACTCATGCTTCCGAAGATACGGATCAAATCCGGTTATGGACCTGCAACCCTTGGTCTTTTTTAGGTCCCGCCAGACAGCTACATCCTGAACTTCCGGCGTACGGCGAGCAAAAGGAGGGCGATCAGGGTGATGGCGAGGACCGACTGCGTCAGCGCGATGAGGCGAACCAGCAGGGGATAGGCCGTCAGCAGCTCGCGCGCCCAATCGCCGTACGAGGCCTCCGCACCGGGGATCAGGATGAAAAACGGCCTGACAATCTGGAGCATCGAAAACTGGAATGCGCTGACGGTGCTGTGCTGCCCGTCGTACCCCGAAATAACCAGAAAGATGAGGGTGAACAGCGCAATGACGCCGATCAAAAGCAGGATCGGCCGTTCGATCCTGCGTCCGTAATCGGAACCGAAGCCGTACAGCTGGCTGACCCACCTGACGGCCCTGGGGGTGGTCGGCAGGGCCTCGCGTATCTTGAGCTCAATGGCGTGGAAATCGGCCTCGTCGTCGCGTGCCCGGGTTTCCTCCATGGCCAGTTTCAGGACCCGGTACGTCCTTGCCGCGTCGTCGGTTTTCGTCGGCTCGAAATAGGCGCCGACGAAATCGGTGTCGTGATGCAGCGAGGCGTTGTGAAACTTCGGCGGCCGCATGAACCGCGCGTTCCTGAATTTGGTCATCGCGCCGAATTCGCAGTTACTGAACATCGCTTCCTTGTTGAATGCGGCGGAGTTGAAGAACGCGTTCCTGTGAAAAATCGCGTTGCGAAAGTCGACGATGGAATCGAACGTACAGTTGCGAAAGAAGCATTTGCCGAACTCGACGGAGGCAAAGTCGGCCAGGCCGAAGAACTCGACCTCGTTGAAGTCCGACGTCGCGGAAAGCCCGGCTTCGGTGAAGTCCGCCCAGCCCGAAAATGCCGTCGGATCGAATTCATCGGACGTGAAATCCGCGCTGGAGGTGAACCGGGCGTTGTCGAAATTCGCGGCCCGGATGAACTTGGCCTCGGTGAAATGCGCCCATCCGTCGAACACCGCGGATGAAAAATCCGCGTCCTTGGCGAATGCCGTGCGGCGAAAATCGCCCCATATGCGAAATGTTGAATTGCCGAAGTCCGCCGGTCCGCAGAATTTCGCGTATTCAAACGTGACCTTGTGGTGGAACGTCGCGTCTCGAAACGACACGGCACCCGGAAACGTTGCGTCTCGAAACGAAACCCTGAGGTCCGGCTTGCTGACGGCTTTACTGAGGTCGACGTCGTGCGGAAAGACGATCCCGGTCAGGTCGCATTCATGGCCCGACGCTGCGGTTTCCTTCATTAGGTCGACGACGGATGCGTTGAATTCTTTGACGGCTTCGGAAGTCCAGTCCTTCTTAAGTGCTACAGGGGCGTGAAACGCGCAGTAAAATTTGTCGTCATGAAAATGACTGGCAGGCGCCGAGAACCCGCATCTCATGTCGACACCGCGCTCTGCTTTCAGGAGATGATAGGCACACTTATTCGGATCGGATGAGTTCATGCTTCAGGCTTTCAGCAGGCTAACGTCTGCCGCTGAATCTAAGGCATTCTCCGAATACGGGAAAGTGGCGAGGGCGCTTTGGCGTAGGAGCGCCCCCGTTGTTGTCGTGCCGGCGCCTAGTGCAGGAACCCGGAAATCTCGTCCAGCAGGGCCAGGCGCTTTTTCTTGAGTTCTTCGAGGTGGGCGTCGTCCATCGGCTCGATATCGGTTTCACCGCGATGGATTTCCCGGTTCAGGTCGTGGTGCTGTTCGCACAGCTTGGCAAAGTGGGCGTTTTCCGCGCGCAGTTTGTGGATTTGCTCCACGTGTTCGGGGAAGTCGTCGGCGAGTTCGTGCGGTGTGTGGGTCATGGCTCTCTCTTGAAAAGTAACGCTGAGAGAAGATTGCCCGGTCCCGGTCCCGGCTTCATTGACCTAAATCAACGGTGGGCCTTCAGCCGGTGTTTTTCAGGAAATCCAGCAGCAACGCGCTGACGGCATCGGGCTGTTCCTGCTGCACCCAATGACCGGCGCCAGGGACCAGGTGCGTGCCGCGGTAGTCCATGCAGACTCGCGTTTCCAGGGCCTCGAGGGCGCCCGGCGTCTGGTAGGTGCCCCAGTCGCTTTGGCCCGAAACGAACATGGCGGGGGCATCGATGGTGCGCCCGGCGAAGACTTCCTGTTCGCGGGTGAAGGCATCGACAAAGCGGCAACGGTACCAGTTGAGCCCGCCCTGAAAACCGGTGCGCCCAAACGTGTCGCTGTAAACCCGGAGCTCGTCGTCGGGCAGCCATGCGCAGGCGGCGACGGCATCGGCGTCGGGCATTTCGGGTGCCACCGTCTCGGCCATGGTCCGGTCCAGGTCCATGACATAGTACGTCGGCAGCTTGGCCAGTTCGTTCGCGGTCCAGCCGGTCAGCCGGTGCGGGCGGTTTTCCGGCCAGTCGGCGGACTTGTGATGGAAATAGGCGCGGAGGAAATCATGCACCCCTTGCGGCGCATGCCACATGTCATCGTTCGCGGGCCGCGTCGAATAGTAGCGGTGATAGTGTTTCCGCGGGCGGGGCAGGGCCGCCAGGTCGGCGTCGATGTCGACGGCGGGTGCCGGCCTGAGGGACGGTGGTCCGGCGTAGGGCGCGCTCATCATGACCACGGACTTGAAGACATCGGGGCGGATCAGCGCGAAATGCGCCGCCGCGAACGACCCGAAATCGTGCCCGACCAGGTCGACCTGTAGAATTTCCATCGCGTCCAGCAGGCCCAGCGTGTCGCGCAGCAGGTTGAGAAAGCGGAACGTCGAAAGATCGCCGTCGTAGTCGTCGTCCCAGCCGGTGGTCAGGCCGTAGCCACGCTGATCCGGCGCGATGACGTGATAACCTGCGGCAGCCAGCGCCGGCATGACCTTGCGCCAGCTGTACGCCAGTTCCGGGAAGCCGTGCAGCAAAAGCACGGGCGGGCAGCCTGCATCGCCGGCTTCGAGCACATGCATGTCGAGGCCGTTGCCGTTCGCGACGATGCGCGCGCGGATGCCGTCGGGAAGCGCGGTGGAATAGAGTGGGGACGTCACGTCAGGGCGGAACGGGCATCACCCGCTGGTTGGTCGAGCGAAGCTTTCGGGTGACATCGAGGAAGAGGCTTTCGTAAAACCGCGCCGCGAAGCTGACGTCGTTCTCGAGTTTTTCGAACAGGATCCTTTTCGGAATCGACAGGATTTCCGCCGAACCGTCCGCGATCAGGTTGGCACTGGCGCCTTTGCGGTCCATCAGCGACATTTCGCCGATCACTTCACCGGGGCCGAGCGGGCCTGCGAATTCGGCGCAGATTTCATCGAGATAAACCCGCGTGACGCGCAGGAATCCGGACTTGATGATGAGCAGGCTTTCGATCACGTCGCCCTCGGAGATGACAGCGTCACCGGATCCGTACGTCAGCGTTTCCGCGCTGGAAACGAGCCAAGCGTGCTCTTCGTCGGTCAGTTTCGGAAACGCCCCGCTCAGGTTCATGTTCAGCGCCCTCTCTTCCCCTGCCAGCTGGTCTTCTTACCAGTCATGATTGTGATTTTGCGGCGCGGGTATGATAATCCGGTGTCATGGACAAATACAAACGCTTAGCCGTGCTCGCGGCCTTTATGATTCTCGCCGGATGTGCCGTCGTTTCGAAAGACGAAACCGGCATATCGATCCGACATTCTTCCGAAAACGATCTGCTGATCCAGCAGCGCGCCGACCGGCATTGCGCGTTCTTCGGCAAGACGGCGGTGAAAGTGCAGGAAGGCTCGCGGGAAAGCACCTATTTCGTCGGCACCCGCGTCAGCACGTTCAAATGCGTCAAGGAAAACGGATAGACGCCGCTGTTCCGGGGCGGCGAGGGGGTCAGTGGAGAACACTGTCCTGCGGACGGTCTTCCGACAGAAGCTCCTCGGCGGCGCGCGCGATCCTGAGCCACACTTCGCGGCCTGCGCTGTCCCCGGCATCGCGGAGTTGATCGGCCTTGATGAATGCACCGGCGGGTGCGAATTCACCGTATTCCCCGATCATAAGCGTCGCGGTTCGATAAACGTCGGCGGAAATCATCATGGCAGACCTCGCAAAGCCCCCGGTTAGCCGGAAGGGCTCTTGATCACGTCGTTGACGGTGACGCCAAGCCGGTCTTCGACGACGATGACCTCCCCCTTGGCGATGAGCTGGTTATTGGCATGAAGCTCGATGTCCTCGCCCACGGAACGGTCCAGTTCGACAACCGCGCCACGGCCGAGTTTCAGGATCTGGCTGATCGGCATGTAGGCCGTGCCCAGCACTGCTGTAACCTCGAGTTTGACGTCGAGAACGGCTTCCATCTCGCTGCGCGAGCCGTCGCTCTTGACGCCGTATTCCTTATCTTCTGCCATGGCCCGTATCCTAGTGTCGACTTGGTTAACGCTTCGTGAATCCCCGGCCCAGAGAATCGCCCGATGAGAATCTGAGGATACCACGTTCGCATACGGCGTCATATCCGCTTCCAGCGGTATCAGATGCCGCCGCCCTGGTCGATTTCACCGGTCAACAGACGCACCCGGTAGCGCAAACGGACGAGGTCGGGCTCGGCGAACCCCTCGTGCTCGAGCTTCTCGACGGTGTTCATCAGGTAATCCCGGTTGAGCCCGCTGATTCCCTCGGCCCGCATGATGATGTCGGCGGCCCGTTCCTCGCCCAGATCGCCGGCGTATTGATCGTGATCCGGATCGGCGACGAAGGTGAAGGCCGTGACGCGGTCATGGCCGATCTCGATGTCCAGGCATGCCGGCTTGTACGCGTATCCGATCATCTCTCTTTCATAAAGATATTCAACGATTTGCGGTCTATCTTTAATGTCTATTTTGAAGGCAATGCCGTGGCAGGAACCGCCGCTGTCCAGTCCCAGAACGAGCCCCGGCACATCGATCGTGCCGCGGTGATGGTGCGAATAGATGCAGGGCGCACGATGATAGCCGTCTAGCCGCGCCGGACATTGGTCCAGAAACCGGAATCCGGGACGCCACATCAACGAACCATAGCCGAACACCCACTCGATATCGGGGACTTCCAGGTCCTTTCGCGTGACGCTCTGTGTGGCGGCGTTCGGTTGTATTTTTTCGGGCATGTTCCGCGGGTTTATACGTGGTTTGAATGGCAGCTCGTTCGGATACACTAAACGCCTTGATCAATCGGGCCAACTGCCCGAATTTAATTAAAATTTTAGCTAAAAGTGATGCTTGTCACAGTGTGTTCAGGAGAATGTGGCGTTAACTGTGACAGATGGAAAAGAAGCTTCCGTCTTTGGCGTCATTTTTTGATGTGTTTTGCGGTCGGGGGGCTTGCGGACACTGAGCCTTCGGGGGGCTCTGCATGAACAACATGCCACCGGACACCGGATCCGCTGCAGGAAGCGCAGGATCATCCGGTAACGAACACATCCTGATCACGGCGGAAGCCGGCAAGGATGTGGTGATCGGCGAGGCCTGGTTCCTCCGCGCCGATTTCGATCGTGAAGGTCCCGACCTCGTCATCAAAGGCCCCGACGGACAGGTCGTTATCGTCCGCGACTACTTTAATCTTCCCGATCCCCCGAATATCACCACCCCTGACGGTGTCGTCCTTAAGGGCGAAACCGCGACCATTCTGGCCGGCCCCCGAACCGGCGTGCAGGTCGCACAGTCCGGGGAACTGGCCCAGGTCGAGCCGATCGGCACCGTCGAGACCATTGAAGGTACGGTCGAGGTCACGCGCGCCGACGGCTCCAAGGTGACCCTGCAGGCCGGCGACCCCGTGTTCCAGGGCGATGTGATCGAAACCGGCAAGGCCGGCGCAGTCGGCATCGTGTTTGCCGACGAAAGCACGTTCGCACTTGGCGAAGGGGGCCGGATGGTCCTCGACGAGATGATCTACGACCCCGCCGCGCAGCAGGGCGAGGCTGCGATTTCCCTGTTGCAGGGCGCGTTCACCTTCGTTTCCGGTCAGATCGCCAAGACCGGCGTCGACGCCATGGTCGTCGACACGCCGACGGCGACTATCGGTATCCGCGGCACCGCGGGCGGCGGCGGCGTCAACGCGCAGGGCCAGATCACCATCGCGATCACCAACGAGCGCGGTGATTTCGTCGGTGAAATCACAGTCTCGACCGATGCCGGCTCGAAGGTCATTAACCAGGCCTTCCAGGCGATGTCCGTTTCCAGCCGGGGCGATGCGCCGTCTGAACCGTTCGTCATGACGGCGCGCCAGTTCGGGCAGGCCTTCGGTCAGGCGATGAAGAACCTGCCGAATGCCGAGAACTCGCTGGCGCCGGAAGTGGTCGAAGAAGCCAGCCAGGCGTTCGAAGAAGCCCAGCAGGTGCGCCAGCAGGCCGAACAGGCCGAACAGGAAAAGGAACAGAAACAGGCCGAAGCCGACGAAGCCGCGCAGCAGGAAGAAGCGGCGAATGCCGAGGCGCAGGCGGCCGCTCAGGAAGCGGCGGCGGCTCAGGAAGCGGCGGCAGCCCAGGAAGCAGCGGCGGCCGCGGCGGCGGAACAGGCAGCGGCGGCGGCAGCAGCGGCCGCGGAAGCCGAAGCGGCAGCGGCGGCGGCGACCACGGCGGAAGAACAGGCGGCGGCAGCAGCAGCAGCGGAAGCGGCGGCAGCGGCGGCAGCAGAAGCAGAAGCGGCAGCAGCGGCGGAAGCGGCGGCGGCAGCAGCGGCGGCGGCAGCGGCCGAGGCGGCGGCGGCGGAAAGTGCCGCCAAGGAAGCCGAAGCCGCGCAGATCGGTGCCGAGGCGGCGACCAAGCAGGCCGAGGCGGCGGCAGCGGCCAAGGTGGCGGCGGCGGCCAAGGCGCAGGCCCTGGATAAGTCACCCGAAGCCGCGGTCGTCGAAGCCGCCGATGCGGCTGGGGTCCAGACCCACGTCAAACAGGAAATCGAACAGCAGAAACAGGCCGTCGAGCAGGAAGCCCAGCAGGCCGAAGCGCAGGAACAGGAAGCGACGGCCCGCGCCGAGCAGAAACAGGCCGAAGCCCAGGCCAAGGCCGAGGAAGCCGCCGTACGTGCAGCCGCGGCCGAGGAGGCGGCGGCCGCTGCCGAGGCCGCGGCCCAGGCGGCCGCGCAGCAGCAGGGCGGCAATGAAGACGGTGAAGGTGACGGCACCGGGGATGGCGACGGCACGGGGGATGGCACCGGTGATGGCGACGGCGACGGCACGGGGGATGGCGACGGCGATGGTACCGGTGACGGGACGGGCGATGGCGACGGTGACGGGACGGGCGAAGGTACCGGCGACGGCACGGGCGATGGTACCGGCGACGGCACGGGCGATGGTACCGGCGACGGTACTGGCGATGGCACGGGCGATGGTACTGGTGACGGCACGGGCGATGGTACTGGTGACGGCACAGGTGACGGTGACGGTAATGGTGACGGTGAAGGCGACGGCGAGGGGACATCGCCACCCGTAACGTTGTCTCCGCCGACGTCTCCGCCGACGTCTCCTCCAGCCTCCCCGATTTCACCCATCTCGCCGGTATCGCCGATATCGCCGATATCTCCCCCGACAACATCACCGCCGGTGGATACCACAACCAATGACCCGACCACGCCGGCTGATCCGACCGATCCGCCGGATGTCAGCGCCGGAGGTAACGTCATCGACGGGTATCTGCGCGGCGCGACGGTCTTCGTCGACGAAAACGGGAACGGCATTTTCGATAGTGGGGAGACCTCGACCACCACGAACGTTTTAGGCCAGTACACGCTTTCCATTCCGTCGCAGTTCGCGGGTCAACCGGTTTATGTCACCGGCGGTGTTGACGTCACCACCGGCCTCAGGTTCGAAGGGATCCTGAAGGCACCCGGCGGATCCGGCACCGCGGCGACCGTCACGCCGCTGACCACGCTGATCCAGCACATGGTCGACAACGGTGTTGCGACCAATGCCGATGCCGCGCACGACGCGGTGCTTACGGCGCTCGGCTTCTCGCTCCCGGCGGGTGAGGATCTGAGGAATTTCGATCCGCTCGCGCAAACCCACGGGGCGACGTTCTCCGCCGGCCTCAAGATCATGTCGACGGTGCAGATCCTGACCAAGGCCATCACCGGCACGAACGCAAACCTCACCACCAGCGAAGTGATCGAGGAGGTGATGAGCGCGCTCGCCAACCAGATCGCCGCCGGTTCGCCCGCGTTCGATTCCGACGACGGACTGGAAGCGATCCTGAACACGGTCGCCGCGAATGTGACCGGGTTTACCGGCACCGACGTGACCGATCATGTCGCGGCCAGCGTCGGTCCGTTGATTCGCGAGGTCACCGGGCACTTCAACACCTACACCGGGGATGACGCGGCGACCTTCGATGCACTGGCGCAGGCCGCGCACCATGCCATGGGGGCGGTCGCAAACCACCTGAACACAGTCGCGGGCGCCAGCTTTAGTGGTGTCGATTCATCTTATTTCAGCACCTATCTCAGCGATGCATCGCACGTCAGCTTTGCCAGCGGCACCAATGTCATCAACGGCACGGCCGCCGGCGAAACGCTGGCCGGTTCATCCGGGCGGGACATCATCGACGGGCTTTCGGGTAGCGATACGATCACGGCCGGCGACGGCGCCGACGTCGTCTTCGGCGAGGCCGGGAACGATGTCATCGAGGGCGGTATCGGAAACGACACCATCTACGGCGATGACGGTGATGATACGGCGGTATTCAATGCCAATGTCGAGGAATTCACCTTCTCGGTCACATTCGACAGTAATGGGGACGTCGACGCCGGGACGGTCACGCATTACGACGGCACGGCAGGCGGTGGGCTGGGAACGGACACGCTTTATGACGTGGAAACCCTGCAGTTTGCTGATCAGACGATAGACCTCGCCAACCTGCGCGAGGCTGCGACATCGGGCGATGATCTTTTGCTTGGCGACGAGGGGACGCAGTCCATCTCCGCCGGCGACGGCAACGACCTGGTTTATGCGCAGCATGGCGACGATACCATCGACGGCGGCGCCGGCAATGACCTGTTGATCGGCGGGGCCGGGAACGACGATCTGAACGGCGGTGCCGGAGACGATACCCTCATCGGCGGGGCGGGCAACGACATCTATACCCTGTCCGAAGGCAACGATACCATCGTCCCGGACGCCGGCAATGACGAATTGATCCTCGAACTGACCGACCGCACGGTGAAAACCCTGGAAAAGTCCGGCGCGAACCTGGTCGTTACGTTCACCGACACGAACAACAACGATCATACGACGACGGTCACCGGTGTATTCGGCCTGACACCGCTTCAATCCATCACGTTCACGTCGGCCGGTGACGATCCCGAGACGTTTACGTTTACGCCGGGCGATACCGCGTCAGGCGGCGATGAAATCCTGTTCGCGACGTCAGGCGGCAGCACACTGACCGGCGGCGCCGGGCGGGACTTCCTTGTCGGCAGCTCGGGCGACGATGAGCTGAACGGCGGGACCGGCGACAATGCCTTCCTCGGCGGTGCCGGCAATGACACGATCAACGGCAGTACAGACAGTCTCGATTTCGACGAGGTTATTTACGAGACCGCCACCAGCGGGGTCACCGTCGATCTCGCCGCGGGCAGCGCAACGGGCGGTGCCGGCACCGACATCCTGAACGACATCGAAGGCGTCTCCGGGTCCCAATACAACGACGTCATCACTGGCGATGCGGACGACAACGATCTCTATGGCGAAGGCGGCGACGACACCCTCGACGGTGGTGCGGGCGATGATTACCTGTTCGGCGGTGACGGCGACGACACCCTGATCTATGACGGCGTGGACGGCCTTGTCAGCGGTGATGACGGAAACGACACGGTCGTCATCCAGAACGACGGCGCTTATTCGATTGCATATGGCCCGACGGACCCGTCGGCACCGACGGTGCCGAGCGGTGCGGTCGATGCCTATGCTGCGCTTTACGAGATCGAGAACATCCTGCTGTCGGGAGCGAACAGCAACGACCTGTATATGGATGCCGCGGGCGTCATTCAGGTCACGGATTCGAACAACCGGCTGGTGATCCAGGGCGATAATCAGGATCAGGTCAGGCTGATCGACAATTTCGGCACCTGGAACCAGAGCGGCACCCGTTCGGATGCCACCGGCAACTACACCATCTTCCAGGCCACCGTCGGCGCCGAGACGGCGTATATCGAAGTCGAGGACGGCATCGATTTCTCGAGCTTCGGTGCCGTGTCGCTCGACATTACGGATACGTCCAATTTCGACTCTGTCTCGACCACCGTATTGAACCTTTCCGGTCAGAGCGACGTGCTGAACCTGAACTTCACCAGTGGCGCGAACGCAGGTGATTCCTTCCAGATCGTCACGCATACCGATGGCACAGCCGACCCGCTGCAGGAATTCGAGACCATAAACGTGACCGGGCTGGCTGCAAATCAGTCGGTGGAACTCATATACACCGCCAACGGGATTGAAGCAGTTGTCAACGAACCGCCGCAGGCACTGGGCGTGGAGGGAAGCGTCAGTTCCCTGCAGTTCGACGGTGTCGAAGATAAGGTCACCTTGAACGATGCGACGAATATCCTGACCGGCGCCGGCGCATTTACCTATGAAACCTGGTTTAAGTCTTCCGCAACCGGGCTGCAAAGCCTGCTCGATGTCGGTGCGGTTGCTGCCGGCCAGGGCGCGGGCATGTTTATCGACGCCAGCGGCAATCTGAGCGGCAGCGTCAACAGCCAGTTCTCGATCGCGTCCGACGTCGACCCCGTGAACGACGGCCAGTGGCACCATGCGGCGTTCAGCCACGATGGCGGCGGCAGCTACACGCTTTACCTGGACGGGGTGCTTGCGGGCAGCACGACCAGCACGACGCCGAACCTGGCGTCCGGGTCGCTCGTAATTGGCGACAACAACGCGGGGAGTGCGCCGTTTGAGGGCGAAATCGCGGACGTGCGCGCATGGAGCTTGGCCCGCACCGCCGACGAGATTGCCGATAATTACCGCCACGTGCTCGAAACGCCGGAAAGCGTTTCCGAAAACCCGGGTCTTGTCGCCAACTGGACGTTCGACAGCATCAACGCAGACGGCACCGCGACCGACCTGACGCTCACCGGCAACGATGCGCAGGTTCTTCAAGGTCCGCCGGTCGATTTGCGTGCCGATGTTGCGACATTCGACGGTGATGGCGACTATATCGACCTTGGAACGGGTGCCAATCTGATCTCCAGTGATTTTACCTGGGAGACCTGGGTGAAACTGGACTCGCCGCCCGCAGGCGGTGAAGTCCTCATTCAGCTCGGTACCGAAGGAAATTCTTCGGAAAGCGCCCGGCTGCAAATCAACTCAAGCGGGCTGGCGGAATTCGTTGTTTTCAATGCTGTCGGACATCCGAGCGGAACCACTAACATTGCCGACGGCACCTGGCACCATGTTGCAGTGTCATATTCGGCCACCAGCCCAGCCAACCAACTGCAGATTATCGTCGACGGCATCGTTGAAACGACCGCGAACCCGACGGCCCCCGGTCTTGTGGCAGGAACGGCGGCGCTTGGCGCGACCGGTGTTCCGAGTCTGAATTTTGATGGCGAAATGGCAGATGTCCGTTTCTGGGACTCGGCCCGCACAGATACGCAGATATCGGCCGAAAAGGATGTGCGCCTGAACGGTGATGAAACCGGACTGCTCGGGTACTTCCCTCTGAACGGCGATGCAAGTGATGCGCAGACGAACACGACGGCAATTGACGGCACCCTGGTTGGGAACGCGGCTTTCGTGGACAGCTCGCCGCTGCTGCTGGGTGATAATGTACGCCACGGCATGACCTTCGATCCGACCACGTTAGATTCCGTCGGCTTGGGGCAGTCAGCGGCCGCGGCACTGGAAGTCGGGGGCGGATCGTTCACCCTCGAAGGCTGGTTCCAGACCGAGGCCTCATCGAGTTTGAACCAGCAGATCATTCTGTTTGGCGGCACGTCGGGCTCGCTTCGTTTGGGGCTCGCGGTTAACGCCAGCGATCAACTGCAGGTGACCGCCGCTGGCAATACGCTGAACACGGATATAACGGTGAACGACGGCGGCTGGCACCATGCGGCGGCAACGTTTGATTCAAGCACGAACGACCTGACCCTTTATCTGGATGGGTCGGCAGCCGCCACGGTCAATGTGCCGGGTGGGATCAACTACGACGCCGCCACTGAGGCAGGCGCCATCGGCTCCAGCCGCAGTCAGGCCGAATGGTTCTTCGACGGTAGCCTGTCCGACATCCGGTTCTGGGATGCGGCGCGGACCGGGGATGAAATCCGCGCCGAAATGAACGGTTACGTCGCACCCGATCATCCGGATCTGGTGGCCAACTGGCGGCTCGACGGCACTGCCGGGGAGACGGCACCAGGCGACGACGTCATCGACTATGCGGGCGGTCTCGACGGCGTCGTTGCGGGCACGCCGGCCTACCTGTCGGACCCGGTGCCGATTGCGGCCCTCGATGCCAGCATCAACGAAGACACACCGCTGACCGGCAGTATCATCGCCGACGATTTCGCAGGCGAGGCGATCACCTTCAGCGTCGCGCCGGACGGCGCACCGGAAAACGGTACGCTTACCATCGATGAAACCACGGGTGCTTACAGCTATCGTCCGGCCAAGGATTTCAACGGCATTGATACGTTCACCGTAAAGGTGGTCGATGAGTATGGGGCCATCGGCACGCAGCAGATCACGGTGACGATCGACCCGCAGGCCGATGCACCGGCGGTCCTCGGCGCCAGCGACGGCCAGATCTTCGTGCAGCTCGACGGCACGGACGACTACCTGCACGTCGATGACAGCTTCTCGGTCGATTTCGGTGCCAGCGATTACACGTTGGAAGCCTGGGTCGATCTGGCGTCGCTCGGCAGCAGCATGGCGCTGTTCGACAAGCGCGATACCGATGGTGCAGGCGTTTACGCCTTTGTCGATGCGAGCGGCTTCATCAACCTTTCGATGAGCGACGGCGCGCAGTTGAACGTCGGCGGCAGCAGCTCGGGTGCCATCGATGCCGACGGATGGCATCACGTTGCGATTTCCGTCGACCGGGACGGCAACGCCGATTTCTATATCGATGGCATGCTGTCCGGTTCCGCGGACGCGTCGACTGCGGATGGTCTCGCGTTCGCCAACAACGCGCCGCTGCTGATCGGCAAGACGTACGACGACGCCAATCCGAATCACTTCCAGGGCGCGATTGATGAGATCCGCATCTGGAAGGAAGCCCGCACGGATTTGGAAATCGCGCAGAACTACGCGACCAAGATCACGGCCCCGACGGCGGAGACGACTCTCGCCGGGTACTGGAACTTCGATAACATTGATACCCATGACGAGGAATACGCCGATGACCTGTCGGCCTATGACAACCGTCTTTATGCCGGCGATCCGCTGCTGGACGGCGGTGCCGACCCGGCATCGGGCGAAAGCGTCAATCACCTTGTCCGGGCGTCCGAGTTCAACGGCACGTCGTCCAGCATCGATCTGTCGGCGAACGTGGCGGCGTTGTCGAGCGGCACCGGCAGCTTCACTTACGAAGCCTGGGTCAAGACGACGGCGACGACCGATGGTGAGATTGTGGCAATCGGCGACAGTCCCGCTACCAACTCGGGATCCCAGTTCCGCGTCCTCGCCGATGGGACGGTAAAGCTTCAGACGGTCGGAAACGCTGCCGGCCCGAACAGCACCGCGACCGTCAACGACGGGCTCTGGCACCACGTCGCCGTGCGGTACGACGCCAATACCGGCCTCGCGACACTGGTCATCGACGGTGAGGAAGACGGTTCAGCCGCGATGACACCGAACCTCGGTAGTTCCTATGCCTATATCGGTGATAATTACGATTCTTCCAAGCACTTCGACGGCGAGATCGCCGATGTGCGGATCTGGAGTTACGCGCGCGACACCGGCGAGATCGCCGACGGCCGCGAGAACTTCCCGCAGCCGGACGAAGAGGGGCTTCTCGCGCACTACAAGCTCGATGGCGGCGGCGGTGCGGTTGTCGTCGACAGTTCCGACAACGGCTATGACGGCACGCCGACGAATGTTGCCGTTAATGATGCCGGTGCCGGCGTATTCGTCACGCCGATCACGTTCAATGAGGACCAGGACTTCACCGGACGCATCGGCGCCATCGATCCGGACGGTGCGACGACGCTGACGTTCACCGTACAGAACGGTGCCACCACGACGCAGGGCGCCAGCGTTTCCGTCGGTGCCGACGGCAGCTTTGTCTATTACCCGGTCGAGGGGTATCTCGGCTTCGATACCTTCGACGTGACGGTCGCGGATGCCGAGGGCAATACAACGACGCAGACGATTACCGTCAACGTCGCCGCCTATGACGATCCGCCGGCGCTGCTGGGCGTTGCACCGACCTCGGGCGCGCTGCAGTTCGACGGTGTGGGTGACGGCGTTCAGCTTGGCGACGGGACGGGCACCGGCCTTGTCACCGGCAGCGGCGATTTCACCTACGAAATCTGGTTCAAGCGCGACGCCGGGACGCTTGCGAATGACGAAGCATTGTTCCAGATCGGCGCCTCGGCGACGAACCAGCGTGCCAACCTGCACATGAACACGAACGGCACGCTCGATTTCGATCTGTACAATAATGAGAACGGGCCAACGTCGGCGAGCGCCTATAACGACGGCGAATGGCACCATGCCGCCGTGGTGAACTCGGGCGGGACGGTGACGCTCTATATCGACGGGCAGTCCGAAGGCACGGCTTCGTATTCACCAAATATCGCAGTTGGCGGCGCGGTTATCGGCAACAGCACCGAGGGTACGAACACCTTTACCGGCGAGCTCGACGAGGCGCGCATCTGGTCCGAGGCCCGCACAATCGACGAGATCCAGCTGAATTATCAGCAGCGTCTCGACGGCTCCGTCGACACCACGAACCTCGAAGGCTACTGGCGTTTCGATCAGATCAACGATGACGGTACAGCCAGCGATCTTTCCGGCAACGAACGCGACGCGGTGGTCGGCCACGGTTCGCCTGCCGATGCGTTCGCACCGGTGATGAGCTTCAACGGTTCCAGCGACGAAATCACCACGGCCGCACCGCCGCCGATATCCGGCTCGCACTCGGTTGAAGCGTGGTACAGGACGACCTCGACGGGTACGGTCGCCGTTGTGTCGAGCAACGATGTTGGCGCCGATGGCACAAACGCGATGCAGATCTACGTCACGAATGGGCAGCCGAACGTCGAGGTCGCGGGGACGGGCGGGATCGACGTTTTCACGCTTTCCGCGAACTCGACGAACGACGGCGAATGGCACCACATTGCTTATTCTTACGATGTGTCGACACAGACGTTCGCCGCCTATCTCGATGGCGCACCGGCAGGCGGCTCGCTGACGTTCAACCAGGACATTGGCACCTTTGCGCCTGACGGTGAACTGCAGATCGGCATCAACCGTCTGGGCAGTGCGAACTTTGACGGTGAAATTTCCGACGTCCGGGTCTGGGACGACATCCGCACGGCGGCGGAAGTGGCGGAGAATTACGACACCCGCCTAAATGGCCGGGAGGAAGACCTGGCGGCTTATTACCGCCTTGATGCCGACGGCACCGACAGCACGCTGAACAGCAACGACGGCACGGTTACGGGCACGACGTTGCTCGCTGACGCATCACCGACACCCATTCCTTTCGCGCGTTCACTCGAGCTGGATGGTAGCGACGATTACGTCTCAATCAGCGGCGCGCCGGCCAGCATGTCCGCCATCACATACGAAGCTTGGATCAAACCGGACACGGTATCTGCGGTGGGGAATATCGTCTCCAAGGCTTCGGATACCTTCGGGACCAGTTTCGTCGTTTGGTCGGACGGACGGCTAGCGTTGCAAACCGACGGTGGCGGCTGGACAACATCGACATCTACGGTCGCGGCGAACGAATGGCAGCACGTGGCCGTCAGTTATGATCCGGCGGCCGCGGGCGGCACGATGACGTTCTATATCGATGGGGTAAAGGACAACACCATAACGGGTGTCGGCGGCACCATCGATCCGTCAACGCTCTTTGCCATCGGCAGCCAGGACGGTGATGCGGCCGCGAACCTGTTCGATGGCAATATTGCCGATGTCCGGATCTGGAACGACGTCCGTACGGAAAATGAAATCCGCGACGGCATGTCAGGTTACGTTGGCGGCGACGAGCCGGGCCTTATCGGTAACTGGCGCCTGAATGACGACCTGGGGGGCGCGACGACTGTTGCCGACAGCGCCGGCGGCAACAACGGCACGACGGTTGGCGATCCGCAGTTCGTCGACGGGGCGGCACCGGTCTACAGTTATGAATTCACTACCGACGAAGACATCGCCGTTCACGGCTCGCTCGTGGCCCAGGACGTGGATACGGCATCGCTGACGTTCAGCATCGGCAAGAGTGCCGATCACGGCAGTCTCGATCTGAACAGCGACGGCACCTTCGTTTACACGCCGGCGGGGAATTATTCCGGTGCGGACAGCTTCCAGGTCCGGGTGTCGGACGGCAACACGACTTCGACCCGCACCATCAGCATTTCTGTCGATGCACAGAATGACATCCCGGAGATCCTGGGTGCGCAGACCCGGTCCGGCGTGTTGCAGTTCGACGGTATCGACGATTATGTCCAGGTCGATCACGCCGATGACCTGAACCCGGGCGAGGGCAGCTTCTCCGTCCAGATCATGGCGGATTTCCGTGATACGACGACGCTCCAGTCGCTGATCTCGAAGGGCAATGCCACGTCCAGCACCGAAGGCTGGAACATCTTTATCGAGAGCGGCTACCTCTATGCGCGAATGGGCGACGGTGGTACCGATGCGTCCGACAAGGCCGAGCTCCGATATGACCTGACCGGGATCGACGGCTGGCACGATGTTGCGTTCACGTTGGACCGCGACGCCGGGACGTTCGAGGCCTATTTCGATGGCTCGTCGACGGGCTGGACGCCGACGGCAGGCCGCGACAATGATCCAAGCGGTTGGGATATCTCGAATACGGAGTCGCTGCTGGTCGGCAAGACGGCAACCGATACGGGTTTTGCAAATACGTCGGTCGACGAGGTTCGTGTCTGGAACAAGGCGCTTAGTGCCGACGAAATCGCCAATAACCAGAACACGGAACTGACCGGCAGCGAGACGGGGCTGGCGGCTTACTGGCAGCTCGAGGCCGCCCAGTACAATGCCGTGACCGATGTCTTCGCCGATCAGACCGGCAACGGCCACGACGCCTATCTGGGTGATATCACGCCGGGCGACGATGCGCAGCCGATGTTCCTCATTCCGCCCGTTCAGGCGATGGAATTCTCCGGTGCCGACAATATCGTGGTCCCGGATAACGATCAGCTCTCGACCGGCACGGACGATTTCAGTATCGAGGCCTGGATCTACCGCACAAACAGCGGCACCGAAGAAGTGATCATCGACAATCGCGATTCCGCCTTCAAAGGCTGGATGCTCGGCGTCAGTGCGTCCAATACGCTCGAACTGGCGATGGAAGATGCCAACGGCAACACCAGCAATGTCTTCAGCACGGCCGTTATCCCAACCGACCAATGGGTCCATGTCGCCGTTACCGCGGACCGCGACGGCGACGCCACGTTCTATGTGAACGGCGCCAAAGGCGGTACGGCGAGCATCGAATCCTCGCCGGGTTCGCTGACGGCTGTCAGCAATCTTCTGATCGGGGATACCGACACGGCCGGTTCCACGTATGGTGGCTGGACCGGCATGCTTTCCGATGTGCGCATCTGGGATCATGTGCGCGATGCTTCGGATATCGGCGGCGACAATTTCGGTCATCTGCAGCAGCCGCAGGACGGCCTGCTCGGGAACTGGCGGCTAGATGACGACTCCACCACCGGCGAGGTGGTCGACTATTCAGGTAACGGCAACACCGGCGCGATCACCGGCGCGACAAGCGTGTCGACGGCACGGGACATTTACGAGACGTCGATGTCCGTGGACGAGGACACGCCGTTCGTCGGTCTGCTGAAATCTACCGACGCTGAGGGCGATGCGGTTACCTGGGCTTTGGAAACTGGGCCGGCGCATGGCGAGATCGCCATTCTTTCCAACGGTTCGTTCAAATACGTACCCGACGGCGAGTATGCCGGTGCCGACAGTTTCACGGCGCGCATCACCGACGCGAACGGCGGGACCCGCACGCAGACGTTCGCGATTACCGTTAGCGACCGGTCGGACGCGCCGGAAATCCTCGGAATTTCGGCCCATGAAACGACATTGCAGTTTGACGGTACAAGCGCGCTCAGCGCCGGACGCGGGACGGGCGACGCGCTGGCCATCACCGGCGACCTGACGGTCGAAATGTGGGTCAACCCGGCGGAGTTGAAGCTTTCACACCTGTTGTCCTTCGGCACCAATACGGAGACCTTGGAGGGCAATACGCTTTATTCGCTGGAGATGCAGGCCGACGGTGCCCTGCGCCTGTTCCACGAGGATGCGAGCCTGAACAACGTCACGCCGACAACCACCGCGCCGATATTGGGGGCGGGCGAATGGGCGCATATCGCGGCGACGCGCGATACCGCGAACAACGAGGTCAGTTTCTACCTGAACGGCGAGCTGTTCGAAACGGTCAGTTACACCGGTCAGGCTGCCGGGGGCAGCGACGCCGAATTGCTTTTCGGGGCGCTCGATCTCGACGATGACTTCACCGGCCAGATGGACGAGGTGCGGGTCTGGAACAGCGTCCGTACCGAGGCGCAGATCGCGGATACCTACCAGCGCAAGCTGAGCGATGCCGAGATCGACAATGCCACCAACCTCGTCGGTTACTGGGACTTCGACGAGACGAATGCCGACGGTTCGTACACGGACTTGTCCGGTAGCGGCGCCGATGCCTATCAAGGCCGCGCCGACCTGGTGCACAGCTCCACGCATGTGAGCAATTACATCACCCTCGATGGTGCCGGTGATTTTATAACCGTGCCAACCTCAGTGGACTACGATTTCAATACCGCGGCATCCACCTACGAAGCGTGGGTGCGCACCACTGGGAACGGTGGTGTCGATCAGGTCATCTTCTCTCAGCAGGAAACCAATACCCGCCACGTTTCCCTGGCGATTGACGGTGCGACCGGGCAGGCGGCGGTCAACATCGACGGCGTCGGCGAATACGCGTTTGGGCCGGACATAACGGACGGCGAGTGGCACCATGTTTCGTTGGCCCGTTCGACGGAGCTCAGCCTTTCCAACACGTATACGATTACCGTGGACGGGGTCGAGGTCGGGAGCCAAACCAATGCGGCGCTAACCATGGACATGGATGGCGTCGTCGCCATCGGCGAGACGGTGTTCGGCACCAATCGCTTCAACGGCGATATCGCGGACGTGCGCGTGTGGGACACCGAGCGTACCAATGCCGAAATCAATCAGTTCATGGGCACGACGCCGACCGGCGGCGATGCGACCGGACTTGTGGCCAATTGGCTGCTTGATGACGCGTCGGGCAGCACGGCCGTCGACAGCATTTCCGCGAATGACGGGACGCTGGTCGGTGACGCGGTATTTGGCAGCGACACGGTCGACCGCCATGCGATCGCATCCCACGTTGCCAGCCACGCGACGTTCGACGGGATCGTCGGGGCCACCGGCGACAACATCGCCATTCCGGACAACGCCGCTTACGAAACAACGACCCTCTCGGTCGAGGTGTGGTTCCGGGCCGAGGTTGTTCAGGAAGCCGGGGCGTCATTCCATCGACTGGTGACGAAACCGACGACCGGGAACGGCAACGTCTTTTCGCTCGGCTTCTCCGAAGCGACCGGGCAGTTGTTTGGTGCGGCCGGGAGTTCGTTCATCACACCTGCCAACGGAGCAGGTCCCGATGTGCGCGACGGCGAATGGCACCACGCCGCGATGACAATGCAGCCGGGTACCAACGCGTCCAGCCTGTATCTTGACGGGGTGCTGATCCATACCGGGACGCAAGGTGCCGTCGCGGGCGATGCCTCGCCGCTGATGATTGGCGACTACGACGACGACGGGTCGCACCCGCAGAATTTCAAGGGCGATATCGCGGATGTCCGGATTTGGAGCGACATCCGCACCCAGGCGGAAATTCGCGAGAACCTGATCACCGACCTTGACGGCAGCGAGGCGGGACTTGTCGGTCATTGGAAGCTGGATAGCGCCAGCGGTAGCACCGTCGCCGATATATCTGTGACCGGAAACGACGGCACGCTGCAGAACGGTGCCGCCATCGTCGACGAAGCACCGCTTCCGGTGCCCGTGACGGGCGACGCGCTCAGCTTCGACGGTACGGGCGATATCGTGCGGATCGACGATCCGAGCCTGTTGGAAACCGGTGGCGATGCGTTCACGTTCTCGGCCTGGGTCAACGCCGACGATGTTTCCGACGGCAATAACAAGGTGCTGTTCCAGGTCGGCGACAACGTGACGTCGGGCGATATGTTCGTCGTGTTCGTGAACAACGGGACCATCAACGCCGATTTCTCGTATCAGCCCGGGCCGGAAAGTACGTCGGATATTCGGGGGCAATGGGCGCACGTTGCCGTTACGTATGACGGCGCGGGGACCATGACACTATTTGTCAACGGCGAGGAAGAAACCAGCGTATCGTCGCTGACGTCCGCCATCACGGGGTCGTCGTATGCCAACATCGGCGGGTTCGAGGTTTCACCGAGCACGATCACGGACAGCTTTGCGGGTGAACTGAGCAACGTCGGTTTCTGGAGCGGCGCATTCAACGAGGCGCAGATCCAGGCGGAAATGTTGGGCGGACTGGATACATCCGCCGACAACGTGCTTGGCTACTGGCCGTTGAACGAAGGCGCCGGTGCCACGGTCGAAGATCTCTCCCGCAGCGGCAACGACGGCGTCATCGAAGGCGCAACCTGGGTCGACACGGGCCCGGACATCTATGCCAATCAGACATTTGTCCTCGAAGGCGAGATCCTGCGCGGTGATATCGGCGTGCGCGACGCTGACGCCGGCGAGACCTATACCTTCTCTGTCGTATCCGACACGCATTTCGGTGAACTGACGGTCGATGCGACGACGGGCAGCTTCGTCTATGAGCCGGTGCCGAACTTTAGCGGCCAGGATAGCTTTACGGTCAGCGTGACCGACAGCGACGGCTACACGACGCAAAAAGAGCTGACCATCGAGGTCGATAACGTCTTCAACGAAGCGCCGGTTGCCGACGGTTATGACGGCGGCAGCCACGTCAGTCTGGCGGATGCCGATGCGGTGACGATGGCTGGTGTCGGTGCTGCCGCAGCTACCGATTTCACCATAGAGACATGGTTCCGTGCCGACGGTTCGCAGGACGATGGAGATCTGCTGTTCGGCAATGGCACTTTGGAATACGGGGTGAAGTTCAACGCCAGCGGCGGTCTTAACGCATTCGTAGACTCTACCGTTGCAACAGGTCCGGCGGTCAATGTACTGGACGGGGGATGGCACCACGTCGCGCTGACGTATAATGGAACGACGAACGACTTCAATGTTGTCGTCGACGGTCAGGCAGGCACGCCCGGCAGCCAGGCCTTTAGCGGTGCAAGCGCCAACCTGACCTTCGGATCCGCCACGTCCGGTTTGGGATTGATCGGTGACATCGACGAGATGCGGCTCTGGAATACGGAGCGCAGTGTCGAAGAGATTCAACTGACCAAAAACACGACGGTCGATCCCAACGACCTGGCGCTGGACGCATACTGGCGCGCGGACGAGGGGGCGGGTACCACGCTGACGGACCTGACCGGCAACGGCAATAACACCACCGTGCCGGTCGGTGCATTGCAGTCGGACGATAATCCGACGCTGGCCCTGTCACATACCGGACGTTCGTCTCTCAACTTCGCCGATGCGTTCTCGAGCATCGTCAGCCTTGATGCCGTTACTCTTCCCAACGATGCATTCGCGTTCACACTTTGGGCACAAGTGCAGGAATCAAGCACGGAGAACCGGCTTATCGAGATCGACGACACGGCCGGTTCCGGGGCGATCCCGTTCAAGCTTTCGGTGGGTAACGAAGGCGAATTAATTATCAGAATTGACGACGGCACCAACGTTGTCACGCAAACGCTGGACGTCGGCTGGTCTTACGACAAGTGGTCGCATATCGGAGTCAGCTTCGACGGCGATGATCTGAATGTGTACCTTGATGGTGAACTGGCGGGCACGGTTGATGGCAGCACCATCACCAGTCCCTTCAATCCGTCCGGTGATCTTTTCCTAGGTAATTCCAACGTTGCCCCCGGACTCGGCTTTACCGGCAACCTTTCCGAATTCCGCATGTGGAACACGGATATCACGGAGGCGATGGCACGCACCGACATGCTGGGGCGCGTGCCGGCCGACAATATTCAGGACGTCGGCGGGTACTGGCCGTTGAGCGACGGTGCGGCAGAAACCGTTTTCGATCATTCCGGCAACGGACACACCGGAACGGCGTTCGCGGTTTTGGCCACCGATGACGTGCCGCCGCAGCCGGGAACCGCAGCCGGGATCGATTTCGACGGCACGACCAGCTATCTCAAGGCCGCATACGATGGCGAGGGCGAAAACGCGCTTGCCCTCAAGGGCGATATGACCGTCGAGTTCTGGGTCAATCCGGATATTTTCGGGTCTGGCCGGGTGTTCAGCTTCGCGGGGGAAGCGGCGGCTGATACGGAAGAATACAACTCGCTTTACGAGCTCTACATCACCACTGGTGGCGATGTGCAATGGGTTCAGGAACAGGGCGCGGGCACGGATGCGTCGCCGGCGGCGTTCACCTCGACCGGTATTTCGACGGGGGACTGGTCGCATGTGGCGGTGACGCGGGATGCGGCGGCGAAGACTGTGACGCTCTATGTCGACGGGACGCAGGTCGGCAGCCCGGTCGTCTATACGGCACCGCCGACCGGTGGCGAAGACGGTGAACTGTTCATCGGTGCAAACGGCGGCTTGCAGCACTTCTTCGATGGCCAGATTGCCGATTTCAGGATCTGGGACCACGTCCGGACGCAGACCGAAATCTCGACGCACCTGAGCCATGAACTCGTCGGCGGTGAAGAAGGGCTTGTCGGCTACTGGCCGATGACCGACGGCAGCGAGAATACGGCACGTGATCTGACCGGAAATGCTGCCGACGCGGCGCTCTTTGGTGCGGCGGACTGGGTCTCCGGCACGGCCATTACCACCGACGAGAGCGTTACCGTTAACGGCCGTGTCGTTGCCGGCGATCTGGACAGCGATGACCTGACCTTCAGCCTTGAAAGCGACGGCGTAAACGGCAGTGTCACGCTCAATGCGGATGGGACCTACAGTTACACGCCGACTGCATCGTATACGGGTCCCGACGCCTTCACGGTCAAGGTGACCGACGCCCTCGGGAACGTCGATTACACGACCGTGTCCGTGTCCGTTGTCGGTGGCGCGGTGATCTGGACACCTTCCGGCAGCGACGATCCGCTCGTTGACGGCAACTGGTCGAGCGGACTGGTCCCCACCGCATACGATATCGTCACGACGACGACGGACGGGACGTCGACGGATCCCATGCTCGACGGTTCACTGTCTGTCGGACGCTTGGACGTTCTGGGGACGGGCGACTTCCATGTTTCGGCGACCGGCAACCTGACGCTTGCCGCCGATGGATCGCAGGTCGCGAGCGGTGCAACGATGACGTTGTATGGTCTCCTGGACGGCGACGGCGGTCTCGACGTGGTGTCCGGCGGCACGCTCGATTGGTATGACGGTGCAATCGCCACGGATCGTGCGGTAACGGTCGACGGTACGCTGACGATCAACGGCGGTGCTAAGGAACTTCACAGTGACCTGGTCATTACCGGTACGGCGCACACGCCGGGTACCTCAACCGTGATCACCGGTACCGGTGCCCTTCACAATGCGGGTGGCTTCACCACCGAGTGGGGTGCAACGATCGGCGTCGACTTCGTCAACCTTGTGGGCGGCACGGTTACGCCGACGGCGGCACAGCGGACGCTGACGTTTAACGGTACGCTGGAAAACTACGGCACCATCGGATCGAGCGCATCGAAGAGTCTTTCGCTTATTGCAAGTGAGCATGTTCTCAATGCCGGTACGCTCGATATCATTGTTTCGGACCTTTCGTCGTTACCGACGTTCAACTTTAACGGCGGCATGACGAATACGGGTACGGTTAATCTCGCCCGAACGGTCAATTCTTCCTATGACGCCAAACTGGATGTCGACGGTACCTTCGTGAATGAGGGGACGATCAACGTCAGCGCCGACTTCGATGTCTCTGCCCATCAAATGACGATCGGGACTTTCCAGAACAGGGGCGTTCTGAATATCGATCACAGCCTTGATGTCAGTACGAGCGGATCGGCGGTCGTGGTCGATCTGCGCGGCGGCACGCTCGATATTGCTTCCGGGGCCACGTTCTCTGTCACCGGCAGCGGCGCGACAATCATCATCGACGAGACGACGACACTGACCGGTGACGGTACGTTGTTTGTCGGCAGTGGCGCCGCGGTGCAGTTGGCCGGTGATTTTGTCTACGACTCGACCATGCCGGCGCTCGATTTCTACAGCTCGAACGACTTTGAATCGTTTGACGGCAATGAGTACACGTTCACCATCGGCGTTGGCGCCGAAATCAACAGCCAGAGCACGTTCGATTTCGCGAGTACGATCCATGTCGTCAACGAAGGCAGCATCACGACCTACGACAACACGTCGTTCTTCCGAGGGGGGCTGGAGAACGATGTAACGGGTACAATCACGGTCAAGGGGGCAGGCAACGGCGGGGTGTCGCGTCTGAGCGTCACCAGCGATCTTATCAATCGCGGCACCATCACGTTGGCGGAGCCAGACGCTACCAATAGCGACATCGAACTGATTGTTGGCGGGGACAGCAACCTGGAAAACTTCGGTACGATCACGACAAGTCACCCGGGCGGTGCAAGTGGCTCGACGTTCCTGGTCGCCGGTCAGCTGATCAACTACGGCACGCTCAACGCAAACCACGACCTCGAGCTGAATTCCGGTACGGCAACCGACAACCATGTGAACCGCGGCACCGTCAATATCGCAACCGGCGCCACGCTTGTGATCGGGGCCGGCGACACATTTACGAACGACGATACCGGCACGGTTACCGGTGCCGGGTCGCTGGATGTCAGTGGTTCTGCGGACAGTACGTTGACCAACAACGGGATTATCGAGACCGCCGGCTACGATACGGCGGGCGCGCTGCACATCGTCGGTAACATGGTGAACAGCGATAGCAGTGTCATCGATATCGAGGTCGGCAACGGCGAAAACGATACGCTGAACGTCAGCGGCGAGATAACCCTGAATGGCACGCTGAACGCGTCATTCATCACGGCAAGCACGCCGACGGTAGGCGACGTGTTTAACGTGGTCAGCTTCGGCAGCTCGACGGCGGGCAGCTACTTTGACGACATCAACGGCCTTGAGGGTGACGGCACGACGATGCTCGATATCCTCATCAACGAGGCATCCGGAATCACGTTCACGGCGGTCAATAACGCCATCGCGCCGACCGTAGGTAACGATACTTTCGACGGCACGTCGGCGGCGGACTATGCCTATGGTGGCGATGGAAACGACGATCTTGTCGGCGGCGGCGGCGCGGATGTCCTGATCGGCGGCGCCGGTGATGACACCATCGAAATCACCGACAACAATTTCCACTTCGTCGACGGCGGCGACGGCACGGATACGTTGACGGCCTTCAACGGTCTCGACATGACGAACGTGCGGAACGAAACCATCGACGGGTTCGAGCGTCTCGATCTCGGCTTCGGGCCGCTGACACTGGACGGCGACGACGTGGTGTCGATCACCGACGGCACGAACGCGCTGACGGGCACCGAGAATACGTTGGTCGTGACCCGCAACGACTTCGGCGGCGCTATTGATATCGGTTCGGGCTGGAGCGCGGCAACGAGCAAGACGCTCACCATCGGCGGCGAGACGAAGACGTTCGATGTGCAGACGCACGCCACGTCGGGCGCCACGATCTATATTGAGCAGGCCGCCGCGAGCCTGGCAACGGACCTGGACGGCACGAACGGGTTCACGATCAATCCTGAAAACGGCACTGGCGACATCTTCGCGTTCTCCGCCACGCAGGGTGTCGGCGACGTCAACGGCGACGGTTTCGAGGACTTTACATACAGCACGGATCTGCCGGGAGAGGTCGGTGAAACCCGCACCTACCTTGTTTATGGCAGTGCGGCGGGCTTCGGGGCTTCGATCGATATCGACGTGCTGCGTGATGCCGGCGGTGCGCTCGAGATCACTGGCACGGATGAGAGCTCGGTGCACAACATGGTGCTCGGCGACGTCAATGGCGATGGATATGACGACTTTGCCTTGGGGATGTCATACGACGATACCAACGGAACGGACGCGGGTCGGGTTGCCATCGTGCTTGGCGGTGAATCGCTCGGCACAAACGGGGTCCTCGATCTGTCGACGCTCGACGGCACCAATGGCTATCAGATTTACGGCAATGCCGGAGACGAATTGAGCTCGATTAGTGCTGGCGGCGATGTGAACGGTGACGGGTTCGTGGACATCTCTTTCGCCGACCGCAACACCAACGGCACGGGGTACATCCTTTACGGCAACATGCTGGCTGCGGCCGATGCAGCGGATAGCATGACGAATGATGTGGACGGTGTCATCGACATCAGCCTGCTGCATGCGGCCAACGGCGGCGATGGGACGCTCGGGTTCACGATGACGACCAACAACGGATCCGATGGCACCATCTACCCGCGGATCAACGGCGACATCGACGGTGACGGGTTCGCCGACATGATCTTGGTCAACCGCTTGGCCGATACGACAAACGGCACGGATACAGGGCGCGCGATCCTGGTGTTCGGCAGTGCGGCCGCGTCCGGTGCGGACAGGGATTATTCGACAGCCACCGCCGGCTCCGTCGTGCATCTGGAAGGCGCGCTTGCGGGCAACGCCGTCAACGATGCGCGGTACGCGGATATCAACGGCGACGGCCTCGATGACGTGATCCTCAGCACGGCGGGCACCAACACGGGGTACGTGGTTTACGGCAAAGATGACTGGTCGATGACGGAGACAGTCAATCTCGGCACCCTGTCGAGCAGCGATGGCTTCGCGTTTACGCTGGATGCCTCGACCACGTCCTACGCAATGGGCGCTCTCGGCGACATCAACGGTGACGGAATCGAAGACTTCGGCTTCCTTGATCGCACCCTGCAGAAGGGATACGCGGTGTTCGGCGGCGACTTCGACGGCGCGACGTTCGATGTCTCGGCGATGAACGGCGAGGACGGTTTCTCATACGACATTTCGAACACCGATGGTGCCTATACGCTGGGTGTTGATATCAACGGTGACGGTTTCGACGATATTTTCTCGACGTCGATGGTTGCCGACGAAGGATACGTGATTTACGGCGGTGATTTCTTCGGCGATGTGGACAGTGTCGGCACCGCCGGGGCGGACACCCTAGTCGGCACGGCGGACAACGACATTCTTGATGGCGGCGACGGCGGTGCGGATGTGCTGATCGGCGGCGCGGGCGACGACCGCCTAATCATTGGTGATGCGAACTTTGCGCGGATCGACGGCGGCGGCGGGCAGGATACCCTGTTCATCGATAATATGTTCAATCTCGATTTCAGGGAGATTTCCAACGGCCTGGTCACGGGGATCGAACACCTCAACATGGACAACGGCCTTGCAAACATGCTGGACATCGACTTCTCAAGCGTGCTCGATATCGGCGAGGCAATCGATCAATTGGTGGGCGAGGCGAACATGCTGGTGATCTCGGGAGATGACCAAGATACGGTCAATCTGGATGGGAACTGGACCCAGCGCGAAGAGCAGCCCGCTGCGGCCTCCGCAGGTGGATACACCGTCTACGACAGTGATGATTCATCAGCCTCGGTGGCGATCCAGAACGCCGTTCAAACGAATCTGCCCTCCTGATAGACATGCCGCCCGCCAAAAAAACCGCTACCAAAAAGAAAACCGCATCGAAGAAGAAATCGGCTTCGGCCGAGGACAATGCCGACGCACCGGCGCTTGGACTCGCCGCCTCGCCATATTTCGTGTCATGGCTTGCCGGGCAGGGGATCAGCCTCGCATTCACATCGGAACAGACGTCGAAGATGTTCCTTGTCGGGCCGACGGCGGAGGGTGAGGTTTCCGTCGCCGAACGGACAATACCGCGCTGCAAGGGGATCGTGGCAGACGGCAAATCGCTCTATGTATCGGCGGACTGGCAGATCTGGCGCTTTGAAAATGCCCTCAAAGCCGGAGAGCGCAGCGACGGATACGACGCCGTCTACGTACCGAAAGCGTCTCATGTTACGGGTGATATCGACTGTCCCGAAATGGCCGTCGACGGTGACGGCCGGCTTGTGTTCGTGAACACGCTCTTCAACTGTCTCGCCTATCTCAGTCGGGATTACAGCTTTCATCCGGTCTGGAAACCGGATTTCGTGTCGGCCTACGTGCCTGAAGACCGTTGCCACCTGACAGGCGTGGCGCTGTATGACGGCAGACCCGCGTTCGCCACGGCGACCGCGCGATCGGATGAAGCCGGCGGCTGGAAAAAGACGTTGAAGGACGGTGGTATCGTCATCGATATCCTGAGCGGGAACGTCATCTGCGAGGGCCTCTCGATGCCCCGCGCCCCGCGTCTGCACGGCAGGACGCTGTGGCTTCAGGAAGCCGGTACCGGGTACCTCGGGCGGGTCGATGCGGCGGCGGGGAAGTTCGAACCGGTCGTGCGCTGTCCGGGGTTCCTGAGCGGCATGACAATCGTCGGCAACTTCGCCGTCGCCTGCATTTCAAAAATGCCGGTCGGAGATGAATTCGACGACCTCGACCTGCAGATGAACCTGCAGCAGAACGATACGGAGCCGAACTGCGGCCTTCTCGTCATCGAACTGACGTCGGGCAACATCATGCACTGGCTGCGTCTCGACGGTGTGATCGAGGAAATCTCCGCCGTGACCGCATTACCCGGGGTTTTTCGGCCGCGCGCCGTCGGCTTCAAGAGCGACGAGATCGCGCGCACCATCAGCCTGCCGCCGGAACTTTCCTGAGAAGGATCAGTTATCTCAATCCTTGGCCTTGGCCAGTATCCTGTCGACGAAATCCAGCCTGTCCTGTCCCCAAAGCGTCTCTTCGCCGATGATATAGAACGGCGCGCCCATGACGCCGCGCTGAATGGCCATGTCCGTATCGGCCTCCCACTTCTGCTCGACGGATGGGCTAAGCGCGGCGGTGGAGAGTAACTTGCCATCAAGACCGCAGGCGTTCGCAATCTCGATCATGGTGTCGGTGTCCGAGATATCGCGTTCTTCCGCCCAAACGGCGCGCATGATGGCGTGGCAGAATTCATAAACATCGTTTCCTGTTTCCTGGGCAGCGATGACCATGCCGGCAGCGAGCTTGTCGGATACCGGAAAGTGCGCGGGTTCAAGATTGAGCACAACGTTGCGGTATTCCCGCCAGCGTTTCAGTTCCTGCATCCTGAGGGCCTTGCGCGCATCGGACCGCTTGGCCAGCGGCAGGCCGCCCGTGGCTTCGAAGACCCGGCCCAGATTGACCGGAAGGTGCCGAATCGTCGCACCGTGCTTGTCACAGATCTCCTTGAACTTGGCGTCGCCAAGATACGTCCAAGGGGAAACCAGCGTGAAATAGTAATCGACGGTTGGCACGGCGTTCTCCAATTCTACGAATGATTTCAATTATCTCTACAGATTATGCCTGACCGGCGCGTCATCAAGTGTTGCGTATATGCCACGAGAGATGATTTCTCACTATTTTTTAGTAGTTAAGGGTTTCTTCGCATTGACAGGAAAAACTGTTCTCATAACCATTGTCACATAAGGGTCATTAAAAGAACCCAACTGGATGTCCCCGGGGAGGCGTGTTGACGACCGAATAGGGGGTTCGTACATGGAACGTACGCCACACAATGGAGATCAGGTTTTTGAGGTCTCCATATACAACAAAGAGGTTCGTTCTCTCGTTAAGGAGAACATGAGCCACGACTTCTTCGACGATCACTGGGCAGATGAACAGGTTCGCGACGTCCTCGCCGAAACGGCGGACGAGGCGCGCAAGCTTGTCGGTAAGCGTTTCCCGCCAGATGAGGGATTCGTGATTGCGTCGGTCAAACCGCTGCAGATGGCCTGATACGACGCGGCCCCGACGGGCCGCGCCATTATCCGGTCACGCCGAAGCGGATTTGGCAATCTCCCGGTCTCGCAGATCCTTTCGCCTGATCTTCCCGGTCGAGGTCAGCGGCAGTTCGTCTACGAACTCGACAAGCCTCGGATACTCATGCGGGCTAAGCCGCGTTTTCACAAAACCGCGAATATCTTCCTCCAGGTCGGGCGAGCCGTTGTTCCCCGGCATCAACTTGATAAACACCTTGATGACTTCCGTCCTGACAGGGTCCGGGACGCCGATGGCGGCGGCCAGTTCGATGGCCGGGTGCTTGGTCAGGCAATCCTCGATCTCGCCCGGGCCGATCCGGTAGCCGGCGGACGTGATCACGTCGTCGTCCCGGCCGACGAACCAAAGGTAACCATCCTCGTCCTGCTGCCCCTGATCACCGGTCAGGAGCCAATCACCGAGGTACTTGTTCTTGGTCGCTTCGGGGTTGTTCCAGTATTCGAGCATCATCACCGGATCCGGCGCCCTGACCGCGATCTGTCCGACAGTGCCGGCCGGCACTTCGTTGCCCTCGGTATCGATCACGCGCACGTCGTGACCGGGAATGGGGCGTCCCATGGATCCCGGTTTGATATCCATCACCTTCTGGCAGTTGGCGACGACCAGGTTGCACTCCGTCTGGCCGTAAAACTCGTTCAGAGTCAGGCCGAACGCGGCACGTCCCCAGTCCAGAAGTTCGACGCCCATGGGCTCACCGGCGCAGGCAATCGTCCGCAGCTTCACGCCATAGGACGGAATGTCCTGAACCGCGCGCATCATCTTCAGTGCCGTGGGCGGCATGAACGTGTTCCTGACGCCGTATTCGGCCATCAGTTTCAGCGCCGCTTCGGGGTCGTACTTTCCGGCGCGGTAGGCGAGCACGGGCACGCCGTGAAACCAGGCCCCCATCAGGCAGTTCATCAGGCCGCCGATCCACGCCCAGTCCGCTGGCGTCCACATCAGGTCGCCGGGTTGCGGCAGAAAGTCATGAAAGAACTCGACCGCCGGCATGTGGCCTAACAGCGAACGGTGCCCCTGCAGCGCTCCTTTCGGGTTTCCGGTCGTCCCCGAGGTATAGACGATGTAAGACGGATCCGTGTTTGCCGTGTCGACGTTCGTGAATGTATCTGATGCGGCGTCCAGCCCTTTCCAGAGGTCTCGCACACGGTCCCCATCCTTGCCGTCGATCAACAGCACCAGCTTGAGGTCGGGCAGTTGATCGCGGATCGCCTCGATCTTCGGGTAGTGCTGTTCTTCGGTGACGACGACGCGCGCACCGCTGTCTTTCAGGCGGAACGCCAGAGCTTCTTCGCCGAACAGCGAAAACAGGGGGATGGAAATCGCGCCCAGCTTCCAGGCGCCGACATGGCTGACTGCGGCTTCGACGCATTGCGACAACAGGATACCGATCCTGTCGCCGCGCTGAATGCCCTCTGCCGTCAGGAAGTTCGCCATCTTGTTGGCGAGGCGTTGCAACTCCAGCCAAGTGTAGTCGCGCCGGGAACCATCCGCACCGGCAACAATCAGGCCGGTTTTGTCGGGCGCCGCGGCAGCATGCCGGTCGCAAACCTGTTCGGCCATGTTGACGCGTTCCGGGATATCCCATTTGAACGCGTCGCGCACGGCTTCGTAGCTGCCGGCATCCGTCAGTAGTGGCATCGAAGATCCTCCCAAATCCCGCTCATTAAATAGCAAAGGGGAGGGCGAGTTAACAGCGCGAAGAGAAGCCGGACAGGTTCGGGTTAGTTAATCGGCGTCAGGGAAAGCGGCGCGAATTCCTGCTCGATTTCGACATTGCCCTCAAAGGCGAGGAAGTTGCGCATACCTTCAAGGATGACCCCGTCGTAGCCTTGCGCGATCAGGCCATACAGGAATGAATTGGGGTTGCCGAAGATCACGTCCTGCCAGCCGGGCTGCCAATATTCGACGAAATAACGGTCCGGATCACGCGGGAACGGCGCACCGATAAAACCGGGGTATCCCTCGGCCCAGCCGGGCTGCCAGTAAAAACGGTAGCTGGCGGCGGACGCGATATCCATGCGCGCAAAGACAAGGCGCCGTGCGCCGAGTTTCTTGTACTTGAGCGTTTCAACGGCCTGTTTGTTCAGCGGCTCCCGGCCGGAGAAGGGATCGACGATGACGAGGTCAAAATTGTTGTCGTGAAGCTTCAGCGCGAACTGGTCCTGGCGCCCGAACGCCGCGGGGTCGCTGATGTAGATGAAGTTCTTCACATCCGAAATCGTCAGCACGTTGTTCGGATTTTCATTGTTCGGACGCCGCGGATATCGCGGGATTTCCGACAGGTTGGACGTCGGGCGCGGCACCACGGCAGCGATCAGGTCCTGATGATTGGCGCTGCGGTAAATGCGGTCGATATCCGCCGGTTTGGTCGCATAATCGATGATGAAAACCGGAAGGCCGGCGTTCTTTGCCCGATCGATACTGGCCAGTTCCGCCTGTTGAACTTCCGGCGGCGGCGGCTGATCAACGGCCATGTGGCCCATGAAGACACCGTCATACAAAACGCCATCGATGGAACGGGTAAACGTACGCGCCGGGGAGATGATCGCATCGTCTTGCAGATTGCGCTTGATGATCAGTTCCTCGGCGTCGCGGACGACGATCTGGAAATCACGATTCTGTGCCCGGGCATACGTGGAAATGCGCTGGATGAAGGTGCGCATTTCTTCGCGGTAATCGATGAGGTCGCGCGACGGCGCGAGAATAGGCGGCGGTGCGCCCAGGGTCGGATCCGTTCCCTGCACGCGGACGTATCCCGGATCGCCCGGCTGCGGTTGTTGTGCGAGGGCCGGCAACGCGGCTGTCAGCGCGAGCGCAAGCACGGCAACGGATTTCTGTGCGGTCTTCATCGTCGGCATGCCGTCCGATCCTTTGCCGCCTTGATGTCGTCAGGCGGGCAACAAATTCGCCACATCCTCGGCAATCGCCAGCGAGGACGTTAACCCAGGTGATTCTATGCCGTAGAGGTTAACCATCCCTTTAATCCCGTGCACCTCTTCGCCCTGGATCACGAAGTCGGTGGCATGCGAGCCCTTGGGATGAATTTTCGGCCGCACGCCGGCATACCCTGGCTGCAGCGCACCGTCGGGAAGGCCCGGCCAGTACTTGCGGATCGATTCGTAGAAACTGTCGCCGCGCGCCGGATCGACGGTGTAGTCGATCTCGTCGATCCACTCCACATCGGGGCCGAACTTCACCTGACCGCCAAGGTCGATGGTGACGTGGACACCCAGGCCGCCGAGCGGATCCGGCACCGGATAGATCAGCCGCGTGAAGGGTGGTTTGCCGCCGCCGAGCGTAAAATAGACGCCGCGCGCGAAATACTGTCCCGGAATGCTGTCTGCCGGGAGGCCCTCGATGGAACGGGAAATCGGTTGCGCATACAGCCCGGCCGCATTGACCACGTGATCGCAGAGCAGCTCCATCGGCTCGTCACCGCCGACCCTGATCAGGATACCGTCGTTTCTGACCTCGCCACCGATGACGGGGCTGTTGAAGGCGATCATGGCGCCGTGGTCCTCCGCCTCGCCCTGGTAGGCCAGCATCAGGCCGTGGCTGTCGACCAGACCGGTTGAGGGGGACAACAGGGCGCCGGTGCAGGTGACGTTCGGCTCCATCTCGCGGACTTTGGCGGAATCAACGAACGTCAGATTGTCGACACCGTTGACGGCGGCGCGTCCCTTGATGTCGTCCAGCAGATCGACCTGGCGGTCGTCGGTCGCAACGATTAGCTTGCCGCAGCGTTTGTGTTCGATGCCGTGGCTCTCGCAGAAGGCATACATCATGTCGCGGCCTTTGACGCAGAGCCGCGCCTTGTTGGAATCCTTGCTGTAATAGATACCGGCGTGGATGACCTCGGAGTTCCGCGAGCTCGTCTCCGTGCCGATCATGTCGGCACGCTCGAGCACCACGACCTCATGCCCCGCCATCGCCAGCGCCCGCGCCGTCGCCAAACCAACAACACCGGCGCCGATAACGACGCAACCAACTCGATCAACCATGAGAACTCCGTCAGGAAAGAATACGAGGGCGAATTTTCCTCTTCCGGCACTCGCCGGTCAAGGTCCGGTCAATCATCGGTTGGCTTGAAGGGTATCCGCGCCGGGAGTACATTTTGTCCATGGCTCCTTTCGATGATCAACCGCAATGGTTACGGACCGCATGCCCGCACGATTGCCCGTCGACGTGCGCGCTTGAGGTCGAAAAAATCGCCCCTGACCGTATCGGCAAGGTGCGCGGCAATTCCATGAACGACTACACCGACGGCGTGATCTGCGCCAAGGTGGCGGCGTACCGGGAACGGGTGCATCACCCGGACCGGCTGACGCAGCCGCTGCGTCGCGTCGGCGCCAAGGGTGAAGCGAAATTCGAGCCGGTGAGTTGGGACGACGCTCTCGATATCGTTGCCGAGGCCTTCCAGAAAGCGGAACAGAAACACGGCCTGGAAGCCGTCTGGCCGTATCATTTCGCGGGCACCATGGGGCTCGTACAACGCGACATCATTCACGGGTTCCGTCACGCACTCGGTTACTCGCGCGAGGACGAGACGATCTGTGTCGCCACCGCCAGTGCCGGCTGGATGGCCGGCTGCGGCAAGATCTGGGGCGCCGATCCGCGCGAAATCCAGGTATCCGACATGGTCGTGATCTGGGGCGGCAACCCGGTCTCGACCCAGGTCAACGTCATGACGCACGTCGCCAAGGCGCGAAAGAACAGGGGCGCCAAGCTCTATGTGATCGATCCATACCGGACGCCGACGGCGCAACAGGCCGATGTGCACCTTTGCCTCAAGCCGGGCACCGACGGTGCGCTCGCCTGTGCCGTCATGCACGTCATGTTCCGGGACGGGTATGCCGACCGGGACTACATGGCGAAATTCACCGACGTCCCGGGCGAGCTTGAAGAGCACCTGAAATCCCGCGGACCTGAATGGGCAGCTGCCGTTACCGGACTTAGCGTTGACGAGATCGAGGATTTTGCGCGCGCCTACGGCGAAACGCAGCGGTGCTATATCCGCGTCGGCTACGGTTTCACGCGCTCGCGTAACGGATCGTCGAACATGCATGCCGTAGCCTGTCTACCGGCGGTGACGGGCAAGTGGCAGTACGAGGGCGGCGGGGCACTACATTCGAACCGCAACATGTTCGGCGTCAACCAGTCGCTGGTGCGGGCGCTCGACTCGTTGGACACAAGCAAGCGCGCCCTCGACATGTCACGCATCGGCCGCATCCTGCTGGGCGAGGAAGAGAGCCTTCTGGGCGGCCCGCCGGTGACGGCCATGATCATGCAGAACATTAACCCGGCCGAGGTGGCCCCGGAAACCAATCGCGTCATCGAAGGGCTGATGCGCGAGGATTTGTTCACGTGCGTGCACGAGCAGTTCCCGACGGCGACCACGGCCTATGCCGATATCGTGCTCCCGGCGACGACGTTCCTCGAACACGACGATCTCTATCAGGGGAGCGGTCACCTGTACCTGCAGGTCGCCAAACACGTGATCGAGCCTGTCGGCGAAGCGCGCTCAAACGTCGAAGTGCTCTCAGGCCTGGCAAAGCGTCTCGGCTGTGAGCACGAGGTCTTCCAGCTCGATGCGTGGGAGATCATCGACCGAACGCTCCGTGCCACCGGGCATCCGGGCGCCGACGAGGTGCACGAAAAGGGCTGGGTCGACTGTTCGCAGAGCTTCGAGGATGCGCATTTCCTGAACGGGTTCCACACGCCCGACGGCAAGTTTCACTTCAAGCCGGATTGGTCGCGCATCGGTGCGGCGTTCGAGACCATGCCGCGCCTGCCGGACCATTTCGACGTGATCGACGACGCGACGCCCGATAAGCCTTTCCGTCTCGTCGCGGCGCCGGCCCGCCGTTTCCTGAATACGTCGTTTACGGAAACGCCGTCGTCGCAGAAGAAAGAGGGACGCCCGACGGCGTTGATCCACCCGGATGCGATGACGGCGCTCGGCCTTGCAGACGGCGACGAAGTGACACTCGGCAACGATCTCGGTGACGTCACGGTTCATGCCAAGAGCTTTGACGGTTTGCAGCCGGATACGGTGGTGGTCGAGGGGATCTGGCCGAACCGCTATTTCAAGAACGGACTCGGCATTAATGTTTTGATAAGTGCTGATCGGGCATACCCGAACGGAGGCGCCGTGTTCCATGACACGGCTGTGTGGATGCGCGCCGGATAAGAAACGGCTTTTGAGGGGGCCATTCGTGAGTGCAACGTCTGCGCATGTGATTGTCGTCGGCAACGAAAAGGGCGGCAGCGGAAAATCAACCACTTCCATGCATCTGGCCATCGCGTTGATGATGCAGGGCTATACGGTTGCGACCATCGACGTCGACGGCCGCCAGGGTACGCTGAGCCGCTACATCGCCAACCGCGAGATGTTCAACAAGAAGCTGGGCCGTGACTATCCAGTGCCCGAACATCATCGTGCCGCAGCCCACAAGCTGGAAGGCATGACCGATGCCGAACAGGCCGCCGAAGTGGAGCGCCTTCAGCTTTTGATCGAGGGGGCCTGTTTCAACCACGATATCGTCGTGATCGATACCCCGGGCGCCGCCAATAAACTCTCGTTCCTGGCGCACACCTATGCGGATACTCTGATCACCCCGATGAACGACAGTTTCGTCGATCTCGACGGACTGGCGCACATGGACGGTCAGAGTGCGGAGATAAAAGGCCCCAGCCACTACTCGGAAGCGATCTGGGAAGCCAAAAAGATCAAGGCTCAGCGCGACGGCGGATCCATTGACTGGGTCGTGATGCGCAACAGGCTTTCCAATCTGGACGCTTACAACAAACGGGAAGTCGAACGTGCCATCCGGGAACTTTCCAAGCGCCTCGGTTTCCGTGTCCTGCCCGGGTTCTCCGAGCGCGTGATCTTTCGTGAATTGTTCCTTGTCGGCCTGACAATCCTCGATCTGAAGCAGGCAGCCGGCGGCGCGCCGCTCAGCCGCTCCCACGTCGCGGCACGTGACGAGGTGTTCTCGATCATTGACGGTCTTAATCTGCCGGACGTCCCGGTCCGCGAGCAAACGGCACTCGGCTGATCGCCCCAAAACATCGTCATGACCTCGAATTTCCGGTAATTTCGCTTATCTCTTGAGTGAGGTACGAAAGGATCCATTTTGGCCGACGATCTGCCGGACAAGCGCAAACAAGCTCAGGATGTGGACGCATTCCTCTCGAAGGTTGCGGCGACGCCTAAACGAACGCAGTCGGGCGGCAAGCGCGGCCGCCTGCTTTTCGCCATGGATGCGACGGCAAGCCGGCAGCCGACCTGGGACAAGGCGGCGAGTATCCAGGGGCAGATGTTCATCGAAACGGCGGCTCTCGGCGGGCTCGATATCCAGCTCGCGTTCTATCGCGGCTTCGGCGAGTTCAAGGTCAGCCCGTGGACCGACAATGAACGGGAGCTGTTGCGCCTGATGACGTCGGTATTCTGCCTCGCCGGAGAAACGCAGATCGGCAAAGTCCTACAGCACGCAGTAAACGAAGCGAAGCGGGGGCATCTGAATGCTCTTGTGTTCGTCGGTGACATGGTGGAGGAGGACGTCGATAAGTTGGGCAAGGCTGCCGGCGAGCTCGGTCTTCTCGGTGTGCCGGCATTTATCTTTCACGAGGGCAATGACCCGATGGCGGGATTTGCGTTCAAACAGATCGCGCAGCTTTCCGGGGGGGCGTGCATGAACTTCGACGCTTCGAGTGCCGATGTCCTCAGAGAGCTGCTGGCGGCCGTTGCCGTTTATGCGGCGGGTGGGCGTGCCGCGCTTGAAGACAAGGCCAAACGAGACGGCGGCGCGGTACTGCGCCTGACGAACCAAATGGGCGGCGGTACGTCATGAGCTATCTCATTCTCGGAATCGCCGTCATGGCAGGTTTGTTGCTGGCCATGCAGTGGTTCATTTCGGCGGAGCCGAAGTCCATCGCCCGAGTATTGAAATGGGTGTTACTCGGGATCGTCGGTGTCGTCATCCTGTTCTTCGTCGTGACGGGACGATTCAGCTGGGCGTTATGGACATTGCCCGTGCTGCTGCCGTGGCTCATGCGGGCCCGCCAGGCGGCACGCATGGCCCGGAACTTCTCACGCATGGCGGGCGGCGGTTCATCCGGCCAGACCAGCGAGGTGCGGAGCGCATTTCTCGAGATGCAGCTCGACCACGACAGCGGCGACATGGACGGCCGGGTGCGTAAGGGGCGTCATGAAGGTGCGCAGCTGAGCAGCCTCTCGCGTCACGATCTGCTGGGGCTTTACGAGGATTACTGTGCTGAAGATGGCGAATCGGCGCGGCTTTTGGCGGCGTATCTGGACCGGATGTATTCTGACTGGCGCGGTGACGATGCGGACCCGGCGGACAGCGGCGCCGATGCGTTCACCGAAAGTGCCGGGGCGATGTCCCGCGCGGAGGCATTCCGTATCCTCGGTCTTGACGAAAATGCCGGCGAAGAGGAAATCAGAGCGGCACATCATAGACTTATCGCCGGTTTGCATCCCGATCGGGGTGGTTCGGCCTATTTGGCGGCGAAAATCAACGAGGCGCGCGACGTTTTACTGAGGTCATAAAACCTTTTCCTGCGTGTCATCCCTTTTTAACGTTCGCCCAGCTTGCCGGAACCCGGTCCGTATGGCAGAAACCGGGTGTTTCAGGCGTCATTAAGGGGTTTGTTTATGCGCGTAGCAATGATCGGGACCGGATACGTGGGTCTCGTTTCCGGGGCGTGTTTTTCGGAATTCGGTCACGACGTCATCTGCGTCGACAAGGACGACGCGAAAATTGCCGGTCTTCACGAAGGAAAGATGCCGATTTACGAGCCGGGTCTCGAGGATCTGGTCGAGGGCAACGTCAAGGCCGGCCGCTTGACGTTTACGGGCGATCTCGCGGGCGCGATCAAGGATGCGGATGCGGTGTTCATCGCGGTCGGCACGCCGAGCCGGCGCGGCGACGGGCATGCGGATCTGAGCTACGTCTATGCCGCGGCCGAAGAAATCGCCAACGCCATGAACGGCTATACGGTGGTCGTGACGAAGTCGACCGTTCCCGTGGGCACCGGCCGGGAGGTCGAACGCATCATCCGTGAAACACGGCCGGACGCCGATTTCGACGTGGTTTCCAACCCGGAGTTCCTGCGCGAAGGATCCGCGATCGAGGACTTCATGCGACCCGACCGCGTTGTGATCGGCACGAATTCCGAGCGCGCCCAGGAAGTGATGCGGAACCTGTACCGGCCGCTTTACCTGATCGAGACGCCGATTGTCTTCACATCGCGTCAGTCGTCGGAACTGATCAAGTACGCTGCCAACACATTCCTGGCGACCAAGATCACATTCATCAATGAAATCGCCGACCTGTGCGAAAGCGTCGATGCGAACGTGCACGACGTGGCGCGCGGCATCGGCCTGGACGGCCGCATCGGCCGCAAGTTCCTGCATGCGGGACCGGGTTATGGCGGATCGTGCTTTCCGAAGGATACCCGTGCCCTGGTCTCGACGGCGCGCGACGCCGGCAGCCCGCTCAAGATCATCGAGACCGTGGTTGCCCTGAACGAAGAGCGTAAGCAAAAGATGGCCGCGCGCGTGATCGGCGCGGCGGGCGGTGACCTGAACGGCAAGACGGTTGCGGTTCTTGGCCTGACGTTCAAACCGAATACGGACGATATGCGTGAAAGCCCCAGCCTCGATATCGTGCCGGCAATCCAGCAAGCGGGCGCGACGGTGCGTGCTTACGATCCGGAAGGCATGGAAGAGGCGAAACAGCTTCTGAACGATGTGATTTGGTGCGACAGTGCCTACGACACGATGGGCGACGCCGATGTTCTCGTGATCATTACCGAATGGAACGAGTTCCGCGCTCTCGACCTGGAACGTGTGAAATCTCTTATGAAGTCACCGGTGATGGTCGATCTTCGGAACGTCTACGACCCGTCCGACATGATTGAGAACGGATTTGCCTATTACAGCATCGGCCGGCCCAGCCCGGCGGAAGGCACCTGACGTTGCGCACCGTAAAGGCGGCGCTCGCACCTTCGATCCTCCGTGCTTATGACATTCGGGGCGTGGTCGGCGAGGACTTCGGCGAGGACGATCTCTTTGCCATCGGCAGGGCGTTTGGCTCCGAAATGGCGGAACGTGGGCTGAAGACAGCCTGCGTCGGTTACGACGGGCGTCTATCGTCGCCGGCGCTGGAAGAGGCATTGGTCGAAGGGCTGACCGCCTGTGGCATCGATGTTCTGCGTTCTGGCCGCGGTCCATCGCCGATGCTCTACTACGCCACGTACGCGCTGAAAGCGGATGCCGGGCTGATGATCACCGGATCGCATAATCCGCCTGAATTCAACGGGCTGAAAATGACGCTCGGCGGCAAGGCGTTCTTTGACGAGGATATTCAGGGTCTGGGCCGGCGTGTGGCCGCAGGTGATTATGTCGACGGTGCGGGAAGCTCGAAACAGGTCGACGTATTCGATGATTATGTCGCCCGCATTGCCGCCGATTACACGGGTGCTAAAGACCTTCGTGTTGCCTGGGATCCGGGTAACGGGGCCGCGGGTGAGGTGACGGATGCCCTGACGGCGAAGCTGCCGGGCACGCATTTCGTGATCAATTCGAAAATCGATGGCACGTTTCCGGCGCACCATCCGGACCCGACCGTGGAAAAGAACCTCACGCAGCTGAAGGAACTGGTTGCCGCCAACGACTGCGATCTGGGTATCGGTTTCGACGGCGACGGCGACCGGATCGGCGTTGTCGACCGGGAAGGCAACGTCATGTGGGGCGATCAGCTCCTGGTGATGGTTGCCCGCGACGTCCTCGCGGACCATCCAGGCGCGCCGATCCTTTGCGACGTCAAGGCAAGCCGGGTTTTCTTCGACGAGATCAAGAAGATGGGCGGCGAACCGGTGATGTGGAAAGCCGGTCATTCTCATATCAAATCGAAGATGGCCGAGCTCAATTCGCCGCTGGCTGGCGAGATGAGTGCGCATATCTTCTTCAAGCATCGCTATTACGGTTACGACGATGCCGTTTACACAGCGGTGCGGCTGTTGAGCGTCGTTGCATCATCGGACCGATCGTTTACCGGGATGCTGGCGGCGTTGCCGGTCATGTACAATACGCCGGAAATCCGATTCGACTGTCCGGACGACCGAAAGTTCACGGTCGTGGACGAAATCACCGCACGCGCCCGGACGCTCGACGGTGTCGAAATATTCGATATGGATGGTGTTCGGGCGGAAACGGCATATGGCTGGTGGCTGCTACGCGCCTCCAATACGCAGCCGATGCTGGTTGTCCGCTGCGAGTCGGACACGGCCGACGGTCTCGAGCGTCTGAAAGATGACGTGCGTGCCCAGCTTGCGCTTTCCAGTGTGGACGCGAGCGCCATTTGATCCACAGCTTTCGTCATCGGATGGCTTGAAGCCGGGCCGGGCTTTTCGTAGTGAATCGGTATGTCGAATTATTTCTTTTACGGCACCTTGCAGGATCCGGAGATCGCAAGGGAAATCTTGGGGCGGCCGCTTTCAGGCTGCTCGCCCACGGCGGGCGTGTTGCCGGGGTACAAACGGGTTTACGCCGCGGGTGCCACATATCCGGGGCTGGTGACAGACCCGGACGGTGAGGTCGACGGTATACTGGTGCGCAGGATTTCTCCCCTCGAGGTATCGCGTCTCAGCCGCTACGAAGGCAAGGACTACAAAACGGCGGACCTTGAGGTGCGCCTGGGTGACGGTTCGTTTGCAGAAGCGCGGGTCTTTCTGCCGCTGCCGACGCTGCGGATGAGCGAAACTCCGTGGGAGCTTGATGTCTGGCGCCGCAAGGAAAAGCGGCGTTTCATGGCGGGACTACGAAGAAACGTGCTGATCTGAAGCGTCAATCGACGCGTTCGGCGACCTCGGCGTTCACATCAGTCTTCAGTTCCATGCAGTCCCTGAGAATGCGGCACGTCCGGTAGGCGTCACGCTTGGAAATACCAACAATCCGCGCCCGGTGCAGAATGGAACCGTTGCGTTTCTTCAGCGGGACGATGCGAATCTGACCGTCGGCCAGATAGCTCGGGGCCTTGCCGATAGCTTTGGTTGCTGCGGCCTGGGCCTGCGAAACCTGCGAGAACGCACCGACCTGCACCCCCCACACCGAGCGCGTCGATGCACCGGCAGGGCTAAGCGATGCCGTTTTCGTCTCGCGCACCGGCGCTTTGGCAATCAGCTGCTGCGTACCGTGACGCTTGGCGAGGAGGGAAAACCCCTTGTCGAGCAGGTTTGTCATATGGCGATTGCGATGGCCGGACGAACGGCCGCCGAACACGACACCGATAATCCGGCGTCCGTCACGCGTTGCCGACGCCACAAGGTTGAAACCGGACGCGCGGATATAGCCGGTCTTGAAGCCGTCCGTACCGGCGTAAGTCTTCAACAGTTTGTTGTGGTTCGAGTGCGTGCGGCCATCAAAGGAGAACGATTTGGTCGAAAAATAATGATAGTACTCCGGAAAGTCCCGGAGCAGCGAACGGGCCAGAATCGACATGTCCTTCGCCGTGGACAACTGTGCGCGGTGGGGCAGGCCGGAGGCATTGCGGAATGTGGTCTTCGACATGCCGAGCGAACGGGCCTTGGCCGTCATCTTGAGCGCGAAGTTACGCTCCCGCCCGGCGATGTTCTCGGCCACGACCGTGGCCACATCATTGGCCGACTTGGTGACCAGCGCCAGAATGGCCTGTTTGACCGTAATCGTGGATCCGGCGCGCAGGCCTAACCTGGAAGCGGGCTGGCGCGCTGCACGACGGGAAACCTTAAGGTCGGTGGAAAGGGACCATTTGCCGGTCTTGAGGCGGTCGAACATCATATAAAGCGTCATCATCTTGGTGAGAGACGCCGGATAATTGCGGGTTTCCTCGTTGAGGCCGTGCAGGACTTCGCCGGTATCGGCATCAATGACGTAGCTGGCATACTTAGCGTGTGCGGGAAGAGTGAGGCCGCAGATCACCAGAATCAGGGCCGCAATGGCTGAATTCAGCCAGACCTTCCTAGTTTGTGCACGTCGCGCCGTTGGTTCCCAGGCCGCAAGCGGTTGCATACTCCGATCCCCTAAATCTTTTTTGTTAACCCCGGCAAAGTCGATCATAAAATCAAATGCCACCTCTCGTCGACGGAATTTTCACGTCGAATCAAGCTCTTGGTACGACGGCGGTGAATAACAATGTGTTAACGCAACGTCGCCTGTCACGTTAAATTCCCGGCTATCGCGCGGCCCATGACGAGGAATTCGCACTCGCACAAAATGCGGATGTTAGTGTTTTGCTCGATACCGTGTTGTTTTAACACACAAAAACATCTTGAATAAGAAAATGGTGCACTGCACAAAATTGATTGACTCTGGCCGAAATCGGACTATATTTGCCTCGTGATGCTGCATTGCAGCAATGGGGAAATACGAGAATTTCTCTGGCGAGCGGCGCAAATCCGCCGAATCCGCGAAATACGAGAAAAAATGGAGATAGACTGATGGCTACCACCGCCAAGAAGACCACGACGACGAAGGCCGCGCCGAAAGCGGCGCCTGCCCCGACCGCTGTCGAACCGGTTGAGACGGCCGTCAAAGCCGGCCAGGAAACCGTTGAAACTATCGTCAAAACCAACACCGAAGTCGCCAAAAAGGGCGTCGAAAAGGCCGTTGCGATGACCGAAGAACAGTTCGCCGCCGCTGCCAAAGCCAGCGCGGATGCCTATAAGGGTTACGAAGACATGATCGCTTTCTCGAAGAGCAACATCGAAGCTTTCGTGAAGTCGAACGAGATCCTTTCGGTCGGCGTCAAAGAGATCAATACCGCAATCTACAAGCTTGCGCAGTCGAACGTCGAAGAGTCCGTCGCGCTCGCTCAGAAGATCATGGGCTGCACGTCCGTTGCCGAAGTCGTCGAACTGCAGAGCACCGTTGCCAAGTCGCAGTACGACAAGGCTGTCGCTGAAAGCCGCAAGCTGTCCGATCAGACGATCAAGCTTGCAGAAAAGGCGTCCAAGCCCATCGCCGAACAAGTGAAGATTGCGGTTGAGACCCTGTCCAAACCGCTCGCTGCCTAACGTTCCCATCCCCCCTTTTTGGGATCTGGCAGTTGAGAAGGGCGTCCGGTGGACCTCCCAACGCCGGGCGCCCGCTCAAACAGCCCGGGGCCCCTGAACCCCGGAGCACCAATGGCCTGCGGCAGACGCCGCGGGCCATTTGTTTTTGCCGATAATTTGTGTGGTTAACGCCTTACATTTCTTTTTGCTTCCCCATTTTGGCGGGCGCAAAATTGACCTATATTATAGGGAATGAAGACTGAACGTTATCAACCGTCACGATTGAGAATGGCTGAAAGAAAAAACCCCTCTGGGCCGCCGGATATCGGCGGAGACGAAGAAACAGGCGTCGTCGTTAAACCGCGCGAGAAGACCAAGCGCCCGGCGATGTACAAAGTCCTGATGCTGAACGACGACTACACACCGATGGAGTTCGTCGTCCACGTGCTGGAGCGTTTCTTCTCCAAGTCGGCACAGGATGCGACACGGATCATGCTGCATGTTCATCAGCGTGGTGTCGGCATCTGTGGGGTCTATACGTATGAGGTTGCGGAAACAAAGGTCGCTCAGACCATGGATCTCGCGCGTCAGCATCAACATCCGCTTCAGTGCACGATCGAGAAGGACGGCAACGACGACGAAGAATAAACGGCAAGAACCTGCTTACCATAAGGCCGGGTAAAACCCGGCGAAAGGAAAGCGACCACATGTTATCACGCAATCTCGAACAGACGCTGCACCGTGCTTTGGCTCTCGCTGCCGAGCGGTCCCACGAATACGCGACGCTCGAGCACCTGCTGTTGTCTCTGACCGACGACCAGGACGCCATCGCGGTACTTCGGGCATGTGGTGTGGATCTGGAACAGTTGTCGATGGACGTCACCAACTTCATCGACGATGAGCTGGATGAAATCCGGAACGAACGCGTGACCGAACCGAAACCGACCGCCAGCTTCCAGCGTGTCGTGCAACGCGCCGTGATCCACGTGCAGTCGTCGGGCCGCGAGGAAGTGACGGGTGCCAACGTGCTGGTGGCACTTTTCTCCGAACGTGAGTCGCACGCCGTGTTCTTCCTGCAGATGCACGAGATGTCGCGTCTCGATGCGGTTAATTACATTTCGCACGGCATCGCGAAGGTACCGGGCCTGTCGGAAGAACGGACGGTCGAAGGTGCCGACGAGGAAGCCGAGGGCGAAAACGTCGTCCGCAAGGGCTCCGAAGCTCTCGATGCATACTGCGTCAACCTCAACGCCAAGGCGGAAGAAGGGCGCATCGACCCGCTGATCGGCCGCGAAAAAGAGGTCGACCGGACAATTCAGATCCTTTGCCGCCGGAACAAGAACAACCCGCTGTACGTCGGTGACCCGGGCGTCGGCAAGACGGCCATCGCCGAGGGCCTGGCCAAGCGCATCGTCGACGGCGACGTGCCGGAAGTGCTCGAAGGGGCGACGATCTATTCGCTCGACATGGGCGCGCTGCTGGCGGGTACGCGCTACCGCGGCGATTTCGAAGAGCGTCTGAAGAACGTCATGGAAGAACTGGTCAACGCCGACAAGGCGATCCTGTTCATCGACGAGATCCATACCGTGATCGGTGCCGGGGCAACGTCGGGCGGCTCCATGGATGCGTCCAACATCCTGAAGCCAGCGCTGCAGAACGGCGGGCTCAGGTGCATGGGCTCGACCACCTATAAGGAATACCGCGGATACTTCGAAAAGGACCGCGCCCTGGTGCGCCGCTTCCAGAAGATCGACGTCTACGAACCGTCTGTTGAAGATACGATCAAGATCCTCAAGGGGCTGAAGCCGTACTTCGAGGAGCACCACAAGGTCCGCTATACGATGGATGCGCTGAAAACGGCTGTTGAGCTGTCGGCGCGCTACATCAATGACCGCAAGCTGCCGGACAAGGCGATCGACGTGATCGACGAAGTCGGGGCGTCGCGTATGCTTCTGCCGGAAAACAAGCGGCGCAAAACCGTATCGGCGAAGGATGTCGAATCGATCGTCGCGATGATTGCCCGCATCCCGCCGAAAAGCGTATCGCGGGACGACCGCGAGGCCCTCAAAACGCTGGAACGCGATCTCAAGACCGTCGTGTTCGGTCAGGACAAGGCGATCGAGCAGCTTTCAAGTGCGATCAAGCTCGCCCGTGCCGGCCTGCGTGAGCCGCAGAAACCCATCGGCGCCTATTTGTTCTCGGGCCCGACCGGTGTCGGCAAGACCGAGGTCGCACGTCAGCTCGCCATGACCATGGGTGTGGAACTCGTCCGCTTCGATATGTCGGAGTACATGGAGCGGCATTCGGTCTCGCGCCTGATCGGTGCACCGCCGGGCTATGTCGGGTTCGACCAGGGCGGTTTGCTGACCGACGCGGTCGATCAAAACCCGCATGTCGTCCTGCTGCTCGACGAGATCGAGAAAGCACACCCGGACCTGTTCAACATCCTTCTGCAGGTCATGGACCACGGCAAGCTCACCGACAACAATGGCAAGACCGTCGACTTCCGGAACGTCATCCTGATCATGACGACCAACGCCGGTGCCGCGGACATGGCCAAGCCGGCAATCGGCTTCGAACGTGATACCCGCGTCGGCGAGGACAAGGAAGCGATCGAGAAGATGTTCACGCCGGAGTTCCGCAACAGGCTCGATTCGGTCATTCCGTTCCAGCCGTTGGGTCAGGAAGTCGTGGCGCTCGTCGTCGACAAGTTCATCATGGAACTGGAAGCACAACTCAGCGACCGCAACGTGATGATCGAACTGACCGACGAGGCCCGGCAGTGGCTGGCAGAGAAGGGCTACGACAAGCTCTTTGGTGCCCGTCCGTTGTCGCGCGTCATTCAGGAGCACATCAAGAAGGCGCTTGCCGAGGAGATGCTGTTCGGCAAACTGGCCAAGGGCGGTCTGGTCGTCGTCGATATCGAGGACAACCTGCCGGTCTTCAGTTTCCCGAAGTCGGACGGCAAAGGCTCCAAGGGTGACGGCAAGGGCGGCAAGAAGAAGCCGGCTTACGTCGAGTAATCAGGCGGCAGCCGTGTACGGCGGGGCCGGGAAGTACTCGATCCCTTTCTGGACGAAGCGGGCGAAGTCGGCGCCGTAGATCTCGCCGACCAGCCACAACGCCATGTCGATGCCGGCAGAAACGCCGGCCGACGTGACGACGTTACCGTCGCGAACGAAGCGGACGTCGTCCAGCACCTCGACACCACCGGCATCGCGCAGCAGATCGATGGAGCGCCAGTGCGTCGTCGCGCGCTTTCCTTCAAGCAGGCCAGCACGCTGCAACAGCAAAGCCCCCGTGCAGACGCTCGTGACCCATGTGCACCCGGGCGCGACGCGTTTGATCCAGTCGATTTCGGGCCCGCCTTTCTTGAAAATCGGCCGGGTGCCCTGGCCGCCGGGGACGAGAATGACGTCCATCTTCGGGTGATCCTCAATGGTGTAATCGGTCGTGATCTTGAGGCCCTTGGCGCAGGTGATTTCCTTACCGAGCGAACCGATGGTGCAGACCGTCATGTCGGTCTGTTCCTGTTTCGATGCCCAGGCCAAGACTTCCCATGGGCCGATAGCGTCCAGTTCCTCGAGATCGTTGAAGGCGAGGATGCCGAAATTCATGGCCATGTCGGGTTTCCTTATGCGGCGTTTCTGGAATTGGCGAACAGGTTGCGGTAACCGTCGGGGCTGACACCGAGGTGCCGGCGAAAGGCGCGGCGCATCCGTTCCTCATCGCCGAAACCGCTTTTCTCGGCGACCGCCTTGATCGAAAGCGGGCTTTCCTCGAGCAGGCGGCGCGCGACATCGACGCGGCACTCGGTGACGTAGCGCGCCGGAGTCATACCGGTCTCGGATTTGAACTGCCGGTTGAAGGTGCGAAGGCTCATCGCCGCCTTGTCGGCCATTTCGTCGACGCTGATGGTGTCGGACAGATTGTCGAGCAGCCACATCTGCACGTCGCGGATGTTTCCGACCGGAGCCATCTGTGCGGCCAGGTGCTTGGAGAACTGTGCCTGCGTGCCCGGCCGCTTGACGAACATGACGAGCCCGCGGGCTACGGCGAGCGCGATGTCGCGGCCGTAATCCTCTTCGACAATCGCCAACGCCAGGTCCATCCCCGCGGTGACGCCGGCGGACGTATAAACATCGCCGTCCTTGATGAAGATCGGGTCGGGTTCGACCTTGATCTGCGGGTAGTTGGTGGCGAGCCGCTGACAATGTGCCCAATGCGTGACGGCGCGGCGGCCGTCGAGCAGACCCGTCTCGGCAAGAATGAACGTGCCGGTGCAGACGGAAACGATTCGTTGTGCCTTGCGGGCCAGACGCCGGACCGCCAGGACATCGGGCGGATTGGCGATGAAGTCATGTACCCCGCTGCCGCCGGCACAAATCAGCGTATCGAATTCGAGCCTTTGAGAGGCGAGCGCGTGATCGGCCATCAGGGCGACGCCGCAATTGGTGCGAACAGGGCCGGAGGATGGGGCAATCAGCTTGATATCGTAACCGGGATGGTCGAAGCCCATATCGCGGAGCTGCACGTTCGCGTCGCCGAAAACCGCTGCCGGCCCGGTGCAATCGAGGATCTGGCAACCGTTGAAAACGACAATGCCGATCTTCTTAGTATGGTGATTGCTATTCATGGCACGTGTTATGCGGCAAAAATACAACTGGCACAATGACAATAAACCCTCATTTTGTGCCATTTATCGACTGTCCTTGATCGGTTTGCGCAGAGGCCGGAAACTACCGCCAGCATAAGGAGTTTCAATGTCACAGCCATTCCTGACGGGAATCCGCGTTCTCGACCTAAGCCAGTTTCTGCCGGGGCCGTTCGCTACCCAGATGCTTGCCGATATGGGCGCCGACGTAGTCAAGGTCGAACCGCCCAAGGGCGATCCCATGCGGGCACTTGATCCCGTCACCAACGATCGGGGGGCAAGCCCGTATCATGCCCTGGTCAACGCCGGCAAAAGGGTCGTCATGATCGATCTGAAGTCTGATGACGGGCAACGTGACTTTACCGCGTTGGTGAGCCAGGCGGACGTTCTGATGGAGAGCTACCGTCCGGGTGTGATGGAACGGCTGGGATTCCCGCACGAAAAACTGCGTGAACTCAATCCGGGGCTCGTACACTGCGCGCTCTCAGGGTACGGCCAAAACGGCCCCATGCGTCTCACCGGTGGACACGACATAAACTACGTCGCCGCCGCCGGACAGTTGGGGCTGACCGGTCCCGGCGGCAAGCCGCACATGGCCTATCCGATGGTCGCCGATTATGCCGGCGCCATGCAGTCGGTGGTCGCGATCCTCGGCGCACTCGTCGGGCGCGGCCGGTCGGGGCAGGGGGCATATCTGGATGTCGCGATGGCGGACAGCGTGCTTGCGTGGCAGAGCCAGGCTCTGACGGCCCTGAAACGCGGCAGCCCGCCGGCGCGGGATATGAACATGCTTACCGGCGGTGCGGCCTTTTACGGCGTTTACGAAACCGGAGACGGCCGCTTCATCAGCCTGGGCGCCATCGAAACGGTGTTCTGGGAAAACTTCTGCAATGCGGTCGACCGCCCGGACCTGATCTCGCGTCAGGGTGAACCGTTGCCGCAAACGGCGCTGATCGGCGACGTCGCCGCCATCTTCAAGACACGAACGCGTGCCGAATGGGACGAAATACTGGGCGATGTCGATTGCTGCTATCACCCGGTGCTCGACATCGACGAGGTAGAGGTGCACCCGCAGAACGCGGCGCGGGGACTTGTCGAGGCGCAGCCCGGCCTGGAGAACGACCATGCGATTTCTGTGTTGCTGCCGTTCTGGATCGACGATCAGCCGCCGCGACCACGCAAACCTATGTCGGAGGTCCCCGCCGGAGATGTCGTCGCGGAATGGCGCGGGGAATAAAGGCTATTCAGGGCAGTCGATTTCCGCAAGCAGGCCGACCTGTGCGTACCCGTTCGCGCGCACGGGCACCGTCGCACCGCCTTTGAGGGCGAAATAATCACGGCTGCGCGTTGTGCCGTTGGCGGCGACGCGTTCGATTGCCACGGCCTTGCAGAGACCGCAACTGTTGACCAGCACGACGTCATAGCGGTCCGAACGCTCCATCTTGACGCACTTGGGTTCGGCTTCAGGCTTGTTGAAACTTTCCAGCAGATCGTTCTGGGCGCCTTTTTCACCGGGGCAGGGCCACTCGGCCTTGACGCGTGAACGCCCGGGACCCTTGAACGGTACCGGAAAATCGGAGCGCGGCTGCACATTGAACTCTCGGCCGACCGGCACGGCATTGCCGGGACGCGAGCGAATGAGCGTGGCCACCATGCAGACGTTGCACGTGTTGATCAGGGTTTCGATATTGCCTTGCCGGAAAATGCGCACGCATCTCTCCGCCTCGGCCGCTTTCGGCCACGCGCCGAGGGCAGCGAGTGCAATCAACGCGACGGCAAACAAACGTATCATGGTAAACGCTCCGTCCTTTAGGCCTTAAAAACTAGGGGCAAAAGGTTAACGGAGAGTGAGTCGGCGGTTATTTATCCGGTCCCGTCCTCGTGCCGGTAAGGCGAGTATTCGTCGACGATAGTCTCCATCTCGCGTTCGGTCTGGAACTTCTCGCGAATGACGAAATCCTCGACCGCGTCCTCGAAACCGGGATCGCGGATGTAGTGCAGGCTGTACACCGGGGACGGCAAGTACCCGCGCTGGACCTTGTGCGGTCCCTGCGCACCGGCCTCGACACGGGCAAGCTTGTGCTCGATCGCATAATCGATGGCGCGGTAGTAGCAGCATTCGAAGTGCAGGAACTTGTGGGACTGGAGCGCGCCCCAGTTGCGGCCATACAGGCAATCGCTCCCCTTGAGGTTGAGCGCGCCGGCAACCGGGCGCTCGCCGTCGAACGCCATAACCATGACGATGGCATCGGCCATGCGCTCGCCGATCATCGAAAAGAACTCACGGTGCAGATAGCTTTGCCCCCACTTCTTGTCCGTGGTCGACATGTAGAACTGGAAAAATGCATCCCAGTGGCGTTCTTCCATCTCGCTGCCGGGCAGCGTCCGGATACCAAGACCGATATCGGCCACCTTTGCGCGTTCCTTGCGGATCGACTTGCGTTTCCGCGACGACAGCGCGGCCAGGAAATCGTCGAACGTTTCGTATCCTCTGTTGTGCCAATGGTATTGCTGGTTCAGGCGTTGCAGATACCCGGCGTCCTTGCCCAGTTCCCAAAGCTCTCTCTGGCAGAAGGTGATATGCGCGGAAGAGACCTTCAACTGATCAGCAACCCGCATGATGCCCGCCAGCATTAATTTCTGAAGCTCTTCGCGCAGACCGGGATCGAGGTTCGGATCGACGAGCAGCCGCGGCCCGGGGACCGGCGTAAAGGGAACCGCGCACTGGATCTTGGGATAATATCGCCCGCCGGCCCGTTCATAGGCATCGGCCCAGCCCCAGTCGAAGATGTACTCGCCGTAGGAATGGGTCTTGATGTAGATCGGCGCGCAGGCCTCGATCTTGCCCTCCGGTGTCTCGATCACCAGATGGCGCGGAATCCAGCCCGTCTCGTCGGTCGCCGAGCCCGACTCTTCCAGCGCCCACAGAAAGGCGTGGCGGACAAAGGGGTTATCCGTGCCGGCGCAGGCGTCCCAAGCCGCGGCGGGGACTTCCGAGATACTGCCAAGCGCCCTGATGACGCGCTGGTCTGTTCCGTCGGGCATACGCGTTCCGTTTGTTGTTCTTCGGGCCTGTTCAGCCGACGGCTTTCCAGGCGCTTCCTTTGTATGTCGGCGCGATATCGTCCGGATACAAGATTTCCGCAAGAATTCGCGCACTGTCCAAAAGGCGCGGCCCCGGCCGGTTGAAGTAGCTGTTGGCGTCTGTCGCGCAGACGCGGCCGCTTTTGACCGCGGTAAGCTGCTGCCATTCCGGTAGGGCGATCAGGGCGCGGGCCTCGGCCTCGCTGCGGTCGAGCCCAAAGCCGCAGGGCATGAAGACGATAACGTCGGGATCTTCGTCGAAAAGGCGCGCAGGTTCCAGCCAGGGCGCGTGTGCGCCGGGGGTACCGAACGGATCGCGGCCGCCGGCGATCGCCACCAGTTCGGGCACCCAGTTGCCGGCCGCCATCAAAGGGTCTGTCCACTCGATACAGGCGACGCTGGGGTGGGTGCCGGTGGCCGTGGACGAGACATCGGCAAACCCGTCCCGCATTTCGCCGATCAAGCGTGCAGCGGCATCGTCGGCATTCAATGCCGCGCCGACGCGGTTGATATCGGCGTAGACCTTGTCGAGCCCTTCCGGGTGCAACGAGACGATCTTTGCGTCGTTGCCCAGAAGGTCGCAGACCGCAGCTTCGACATCGTTAAGTGCGACGGCGCAGACCTCGCACTGATCCTGCGTGACAATCACGTCGGGTTTCAGGCGCGCAAGCTCGTCCGTGACGACCTCGTAAATCGAAAGCGCATTCTTGAAGGCATGCTTGACCGCTGCGTCGATCTCGGCGCTGGTGCCGCTGGGCGAGATCAGGGCGCGGGTGCAGACCGGCAGCATCTCGACACCATGGGGATAGTCGCATTCGTGCGACCGGCCGATGAGGTTTGCCTGAAAGCCAAGCGCGCAGACGATCTCCGTCGCCGCCGGCAGCAGGGAAACAATTGTGGGGGTGGGGTCTTCCGCGCTCACGCCAGCTCGAAAATGCCGTCGATCTCGACAGCGACATTGCGCGGCAATGATCCGGCCGACACCGCGAAGCGGGCATGTTTGCCGGCATCACCGAACACGTCGACCATCAGGTCGGAGGCACCGTTGATGACCTCGGGCTGGTTTGAGAAATCCGGACCGGAGTTGACGAACCCGCCAAGCTTCACGACACGCTTGATACGGTCGAGATCGCCACCGGCCGCGGCTTTCGCCTGTGCCAGAAGGTTGAGCCCGCAGAGGCGTGCGGCCTGGTACCCTTCGTCGACGGTGAAATCATCGCCCACCTTGCCCTGAAATTCGATGTTGCCGTCCTTCAGCGTGATCTGGCCTGCGACGAAGACGAGGTTCCCGCTGACCACGAACGGAATGTAGTTCGCGGCGGGTGCGGCCGCTTCCGGCAGCTCGATGCCGAGTTCCTGAAGACGGGATTCGATCTTACCAGCCATGATGATGCCTCTCTCGTTGAATTGATTGTCGTCTTGTTTCGAATAATTCGGCAGGCAGGTCAGAGCCGGACGCTGTCGCCTTCCTTCGGTGCAACGCAGTTGACCTTGTCACCGAGTTCCTTGAGCTTCTTCTTTGCTGACTCGAACTTGGCGTCGATCGCGTCGTCGTTCTGATCGGGATCATGGTGGAACAGGTAGAGATCCTTGACCTCGGCGTTATGCGCAAGCTCGCAGACCTTGGACACGCAGGAATGCCCCCAGTTGACCTTGGTCTTGTATTCCTCGTCCGTGTAGGTCGTGTCCGTAATCAGGATATCGGCGCCGCGAACGAACTCCGTGATCGTTTTTTCGTAGTGCGCATCGAAGAACTCACTGTCATCCAGATAGAGTTCCTGGTCGGTCACGTAGCAGATCGATCGGCCATGATAGTTGACGCGATATCCCAGCGCGCGACCTGGATGGGCGAGCAGCTTGGTCTGCACCTCGATCCCGGCAACGTCGTGCGTGCCTTCCTCGAGATTGCGGAAATAGGTGCGCGCCGAGAACTCCGTCAGCGTGATCGGGAAGTAGACGCCGTCCATCTGCGCCGAAATCAATTCGCGCATGGTGATATCGCCCTGCTTGGCACCCAGAATTTCGAACTCGTTTCCCTGCATATAGAGCGGTGCAAAGAAGGGGATCGCGTTGATGTGGTCCCAGTGCGGATGGGAAATGAACAGCTTCGCGTTGATCCGTTTCTTGCCGCCCTTCAAAAGGTTGGTGCCCAGCTCCTTGATGCCCGACCCGCCGTCGAAGATGAAAAGGTTCCGATTCGGAAACTCCATCGTCACGCATGACGTGTTGCCGCCGTACCTGAGCGCGCCCGGACCGGTTTTCGGCAACGTCCCGCGAACACCCCAAAAGGTGACCGTGATCTGGTCGGAAATGATGGATTCCAGGCGGTCCGCGAAGGTTTCCGGGTTGATCGGCTTGCGGATAAACCCGTTTGCACCGAGTTCCAGTGCGCGGGCTTCGTCCGAAGGATAGGCCTTGGCGGAAACGACAATGAATAACGTGCCGTTCAATGCCTTGTTCTCGCGGACGCTCTTGCAGAGCTCGAAACCGTCGACCTTCGGCATCATCAGGTCCGAAAGCACGACATCCGGACGCGATTTTTCGATCGCTTTCAGCGCATTCTCGCTGTCGATCATGGTTTCGACATCGAAACCGGCATCGTTCAGAATGGCTTCAAGGAGAGAAAGGGTTACGTCGTCGTCATCAATGACGAGAACCCGCTTTTTACCTGCGGTTGCGTCCATTAATCCGTCCCACTTATTCTTACCGCGAGAGTATAGGTCGCGCCCCGACGTGTCGATATCTGAAAATCGAGAAACTTCAATTATTTACGGCTGAATCCGTAACAAAAATGAGGCCATTTGGCCCCATTTTCGCGGTTACTCCCCAAAAAAACGGGCACGCACCGGAACAAAATCCCGGTACGCGCCCCAAGTTTCCCAGGGAGGATCCCATTTGTGTCTCATGAGATGTCCCTCATTGGCAGAAACTCCTCATGAACAGCCGGTCGTTCCGCCGCACGTGTTGCACTTCAGGCACGTACCGTTTCGGACCAGCGTAAAGTTGCCGCACTCGCCGCACGGGTCGCCTTCATAGCCCTTCATGCGGGCTTCGCGGACCTGATCCAGCTTGGCGTCGGTGCGTTCCATGACCTCGGCGGAAACCGCCACGGCCGTGGTCTGCTCGGTAACGACCTGCGTCTGTCCGCCGCCGCCGTTCGCCGCCTGCGCGGTGGTCTGGGCCGGCGCCTGCGCCGTCGATGTGGTCGCGACCTTCTTGGCCTTGGCACCGTTGATCACCAGGAACTTGGTCCGCATGAAGCCGGGGCTGACACCGACCGGCAGTTCGCCGTTGTCGGGCAGGTCGCCTTCGTCGTTGCCGGTGCCGATGCTGTCAGGCAGCAGGTCGGTCGGCTCCACGTGGGCAAGGTCGTTGCGGCCCATGTAGCTGACGGCGAGTTCGCGGAAGATGTAGTCGAGGATCGACGTTGCCATCTTGATCGTCTCATTGCCACGCACGATGCCGGACGGCTCGAAGCGGGTGAACGTGAACGCTTCGACGTATTCCTCCAGCGGCACGCCGTATTGCAGGCCGATGGACACCGCGATCGCGAAGTTGTTCATCAGCGAGCGGAACGCGGCGCCTTCCTTGTGCATATCGATGAAGATTTCACCGATGCGCCCGTCCTCGTATTCACCGGTACGGAGGTAGACCTTGTGGCCGCCGACGGTCGCTTTCTGGGTGTAGCCCTTGCGGCGGTCGGGGAGGCGTTTCCGCTCGGCGATGTAGCGCTCGATGATCCGTTCCGTGATCGCTTCGGCGCGTGCCACCAGCGGCGCTTCTGCGATGTCGTTCGCAACCTCGTCCGCATCTTCGACGTCGTCGTCGATGAGCGCGGCGGAAAGCGGCTGCGACAGCTTGGAACCGTCACGGTAGAGCGCGTTCGCTTTGAGGCAAAGGCGCCACGACAGCATGTACGATTCCTTGCAGTCCTCGACGCTGGCCGATGCCGGCATGTTGATCGTCTTGGAGATCGCCCCCGAGATGAACGGCTGCGCCGCCGCCATCATACGGATGTGGCTTTCGACGCTGAGCGCGCGCTTGCCGATGCGGCCGCACGGGCTGGCGCAGTCGAACACCGCCAGGTGCTCTTCTTTCAACTCCGGTGCACCCTCGACCGTCATCGCCCCGCAGACGTACGTGTTGGCGGCTTCGACCTCGGCTTTCGAGAAGCCGAGCGCGGTGAGCATGTTGAAGTTGAGATCGTCGAGCGACGCCTTTTCGAGCTTCAGCACATCCGTGCAGAAGGCTTCGCCGAGCGTCCACTTGTTGAAAGCGAACTTGATCTCGAACGCTTCGCCCAGGTTCTTCTCGATCTTGGCGAGGGCGTCGTCCGTGAAACCCTTGGCTTTCAGGGTGTCGTGGTTGATCCCCGGTGCGCCCTTGAGCGTACCGTGACCGACGGCGTAGTCGATCACGCCCTTGATCTGCGCTTCGTTGTAACCAAGCGTGGTCAATGCCTGCGGCACCATCGAGTTGATGATCTTGAAGTAGCCGCCACCGGCGAGCTTCTTGAATTTCACCAGGGCGAAATCCGGTTCGATCCCGGTGGTGTCGCAATCCATGACCAGACCGATGGTGCCGGTCGGCGCGATGACCGTGACCTGCGCGTTACGGTAGCCGTGATGCTGGCCCAGCGTCAGTGCGCGGTCCCAGGCTTCGGCCGCAGCTTCGGCGAGGCTCACATCCGGGCAGTCCCCGGCGTTAAAGGCGACCGGATCGACGGTCAGGTCTTCATAACCCGACGTTTCACCGTGTGCGGCGCGGCGATGGTTGCGGATCACGCGCAGCATCGAGTCGGCGTTCGGCTCGTAACCCGGGAACGCGCCCAGGCTCTCTGCCATGGCCGCCGAGGTCGCATAGGCCTGTCCGCACATCAGCGACGTGATGGCGGCGCAGATGGCACGACCCTCGGCGCTGTCGTACGGAATGCCCGACGCCATCAGGAACCCGCCGATGTTGGCGTAGCCCAGACCCAGCGTGCGGTAGCGATAGCTGAGTTCGGCAATGCGACGCGACGGGAACTGCGCCATCAGCACCGAGATTTCGAGCGTGATGGTCCAGAGCGTGACCGCGTGGGTGAAGCCGGCAACGTCGAAGATGCCGTCCTCGCCGCGGAAGTTCATCAGGTTCAGCGACGCAAGGTTGCACGCCGTGTCGTCGAGGAACATGTACTCCGAGCACGGATTGGACGCATTGATCCGGCCCGACGCGGGGCAGGTGTGCCATTCGTTGATCGTGGTATCGAACTGGATTCCCGGATCGGCACAGGCCCACGCGGAATAGCCGATATCATCCCACAGCTTGGTGGCGCTGATGCGCTTGTCGACCTTGCCGTCCTTGCGGCGGATCAGGTCCCATTCGCCGTTGTCGAGAACGGCCTGCAGGAAGTCGTTGGTCACACGCACCGAGTTGTTGGAGTTCTGACCGGCAACCGTGACGTAGGCCTCGGAATCCCAGTCGGTGTTGTATTCCTTGAACTCAAGCGAGGTGTAGCCCTGCTTGGCGAACTGAATGATCCGCTGCACATAGTTTTCCGGGATCATCACCTTGCGCGCGGCACGGATGGCGGCCTTGAGCGCGGCGTTTTCCTTCGGATCGAATTTCTTTTCGTCGTCGAGTTCGCTCTCGTTGCACGCCTTCATGACCTCGTTGAGGTGCTTGTTGGCGAGCTTGGAGCCGGCGACCAGTGCGGCGACTTTCTGCTCTTCGGTGACTTTCCAGTTCACGAAGTGCTCGATATCCGGGTGGTCGACGTCGACGACGACCATTTTGGCCGCGCGGCGCGTGGTGCCGCCCGACTTGATGGCGCCCGCCGCGCGGTCGCCGATCTTGAGGAAGCTCATGAGCCCCGACGACTTGCCGCCGCCGGACAGCGGTTCGCCGTCACCGCGGATTTGCGAGAAGTTGGAACCGGTACCGGAACCGTATTTGAAGAGGCGCGCCTCGCGGACCCACAGGTCCATGATGCCGCCTTCGTTCACCAGATCGTCACTGACGGACTGGATGAAGCAGGCGTGCGGCTGCGGGTGTTCATATGCGGACTGCGACTGAACCAGCTTGCCGGTCTCGAAATCGACGTACGAGTGACCCTGTGCAGGGCCGTCGATGCCGTATGCCCAGTGCAGACCGGTGTTGAACCACTGCGGCGAATTGGGGGCGCCGGACTGGTTCGCAAGCATGAAGCGCATTTCGTCGAAATAGGCCTGTGCGTCTTCTTCGCTGTCGAAGTAGCCGCCTTTCCAGCCCCAGTACGTCCAGGTGCCGGCGAGCCGGTCGAAGACCTGCTTGGCGCTCGTCTCACCGACGTAGCGCTCGTCTTCCGGCAGTTCCGCCATCGCATCTTCGTCCGGAACCTGGCGCCAGAGGAATGACGGCACCGAGTTTTCCTCGACGGATTTCAGACGAGCAGGGACGCCGGCCTTGCGAAAATACTTCTGTGCCAGCACGTCGCTCGCGACCTGAGAGTAACGCTTCGGTACTTCAAGTTCGTCCAGTTTGAACACCACGGACCCGTCCGGGTTTCGGATCTCGCTCGACGTGGTGCGGAATTCCAGGGCGTCGTACGGTGATTGGCCTTCGGTCGTGTAATGTCGCGAAATACGCATCTTTCCCCCGATAGATGACTAAGGGTTTACAACTCTTGTTTCATATGGACCTTTAACGGCCCCCCGGTTGCCCTTCGGCGGCGGTTTTCCGCTGCTCGTATCTTGCAGTGCGAGAACACTAGATATCGTGTATGCCCAGGTGCAACGACCGACATCTAGGCATAGCTAGTTTTTTGGTTCAACTAGATTTCGCGTCAAAGGCGTCAAAAAAACGCAATATTTTGGGTTGACATTTTTAAGGCCCGCAGAATTCTGGGGATAAGTCCACCTTCACGTTTTTCCGATTTTTTTTCAGACCTTGAACGATAAAATTTTAACGATATCGACGTCACAAAGCTGCAAACGTTTGGTATCCCTTGCGTAAGATTGTTAATGACGAATTCTGAAACCGCGAAACAAGCTTTCCGCAAATTCGGACCGGAAATACGATTCGGACCGGATACGCACAAATTGCTACTCCCGATTCCGTCGTTGCTGAACCTCAGCAATGGGGTTCAGCGTACTCTTGCCGGGTCATGGGCTAAGTGCGATATTGTCGGCGCGGCGCGCGCAGGCGGTGCCGGCACAATATCTGGAAGGGACGGGACCGCAGATCGATGAGCATCGGCACTCTTATCTACACTTGGTTGAACGGACGGCAGGTCGGCACCGACGAATTCGGCAATCGGTATTTCGAAGCCAAGAACGGCGCCAAGCTGCATGGCCGTCTGCGCCGTTGGGTCCTGTTTAAAGGTCCGGTCGAAGCCTCGAGCGTGCCATCGGAATGGCATGCCTGGCTCCATCACATGACGCCGGAGCCGCTGACGGACATGGCTGCCAAATCGCGCTCGTGGCAGAAACCCCACCAGCCGAACATGACCGGTACCATCAATGCGTATCGCCCCAAGGGGCATGATTTCCGTGGCGGCCAGCGTGCGCACGCCACCGGTGATTACGAGGCCTGGTCTCCCGAATGAACACCGATGTAAAGGAAATCTCGGTCGGCGCGGTCGTCTTCGCGGTTTTCCTGGGTGTAATGATCTACGTTTACGGTGGGCAGGGCGACCTTGCCGGCGAAGGCAACGGCACGCGCGTTTCGGCCAGCTTCAATCGGATCGACGGCCTTGTCGAGGGCGATCCCGTCTATCTCTCGGGTGTCCGGATCGGCTCTGTCGAGAAGATGTGGCTGAACGAGAATTTCCGCGCTGTCGTGACATTCTGGATAAGCGACGACATCAAGATTCCGAAGGACAGTTCGGCCGCCATTCACACGGACGGCCTGTTCGGCTCCAAGTTCATCGTATTGGAGCCGGGCGCCGAAGAAGCGCCGCTCACGGATGGCAGCATTATAACCTTCACGCAGGATGCGGTGATCGTTTCGGAATTGCTCGACCTGATCATCTCGGAAGGCAAGGCCAACCGGGCCAAACAAAAGAACGAACAGTAAGCGCCGGCAACAGCTTGGACGAACGCGCCAGGAGACGTTGAAATGAAGAAGAACGCAGTCGAGACAATATTGGGTGCCGTTGTGCTGGTGACAGCCATCACGTTCCTGGTTTTCGCGCTTAATACCGCCCAGGTCCGGGCCGTCGTCGGCTATGACGTGACGGCGGCGTTCTTCAAGGTCGGCGGTCTCACCAGCGGCAGCGACGTCAGGATCAACGGGATCAAGGTCGGCACTGTCAACGATCTCAATCTCGATGCCGGCACGTTCGATGCGGTGGTGTCCATGTCGATCCGCGAGGGGGTGAAGATTCCGACCGATAGCGTCGCTGCCATCGGCAGCAGCGGAATCGTCGGCGGTAAGTTCGTCAGCATCCAGCCGGGTGGCTCCAAGGAGTACCTGGCGGAGGGCGGCAAGATCACCCGCACCAAGGACTTCAAGTCGCTGGAGGATCAGGTCGGCGAGATCATCTTCCTCGCGACGGGTGGAGGCAGCTGATTTTCCCTTCCGTCCCGAAAGTCATGGGATTTATGAGACCGTGGCGGTGGCTGACCGTGCCGGCGCTTGTCTTGGCCGTGTGCATGCCTGCGGCCGCGGAGCCGCATGCGGTCGCGGTGCTACAGACCCTCGACAAGGTAACGGCACGGGTCAGGACGATCGATGTCCGCGTCGGCACCACGGTCCGTTTCGGGACGCTGCTGATCCGCGTTGATCACTGCGACAAACGTCCACCCGAGGAAACGCCGGAAAGCACGGCCTTCCTGGAGGTTGCGGAGCAGCGTCCGGGCGAGCAACCCGTGCTGACCTTTGCCGGCTGGATGTTTGCCTCCAGCCCGGCACTCAACGCACTTGAGCACCCGGTCTATGACGTCTGGGTGCTCGACTGTAAGGAACGCATCCAGTCCGAATAAGCCGGAATGTATGGGCTGAAATCCCACATCAATTTTGTGGGCGAAATATCCGATCAAATTAGTCAAGAATACGTTTCGCGATTCAAATCGACGGAATGTAAACATGGACAGCATAAGCGAGAAGGATAACGCCCTCGCCTGGACCGAGGTCCTGGCATCGGACGAGCTAGGCGAGACGCCGAGGGTTGTGAAACATGGCTCGCGCCAGATCGCGGTGTTTCGGAGCGGCAGTGACATCTACGCCTGCAACAACCGCTGTCCGCATGAAGGCTATCCACTGGCCGAGGGCACGCTGAGCGACGGTTGCGTCCTGACATGCAACTGGCACAACTGGAAATTCGATCTCTCATCGGGTGAAACACTGATCGGCGGTGATCGCCTCAGGCGGTATCCGGTCCGCGAGGAGGGGGGCAAGATTCTCGTCGACCTGTCGGCGCCGCCGGCCTCCGACATTATAGACGCCGCGCTGCATGACCTGCTGGACAGCTTCGACGACCACGAATACGACCGCATGGCGCGGGAAATCGCCCGGGTCATGAAGGCGGGCGGAGACCCGATGGTGGCGGTGCACGCCGCGGTCAACGCGACTTACGACAGGTTCGAGTACGGCACCAGTCACACGATTGCCGTCGCCGCCGACTGGCTGGCGCTTTATCGGCAGTTCGCCGGCGATCCATCACGTCAGCTGACCTGTATTACCGAGATTGTCGCCTACCTGGCGTGGGACACACGCCGCCAGAAAACGTTCCCGTATCCGCGGTCCGTTAGGCCCTACGATCAGGATGCGTTCGTCGCCGCCATCGAGCGTGAGAACGAGGAGGCTGCGATTGCGTTCGTCCGCGGCGGACTCAGGGACGGGCTTGGTTTCGACGATTTCTACGAAGGCCTCGCGCGCGCCGCGCTGGCGCATTATCAGGATTTCGGCCACGCGCTGATCTATGTGCTGAAATCGCGGGAATTCGTGGCGGGTGCCGGGCCCGAAACGTTGGAACCTGTACTGCTGATGCTGGTGCGCTCGCTCGTCTATGCGACGCGTGAAGACCTGATCCCCGAGTTCAAGTCCTATGCGCCTGCGTTGGACGCATGGACCGGGGGCGAGGGCGTTCCCGACAGCGATGTCCTGCGCGCCAGTGGCGTCGCACCCGTACTGCACGAGATCTCCCGCTTCGGCGGTGACCATATCGGCGTCTACAACGCACTTGTCGACGCCGCTGCATGGCAGATGCTGCACATGGATCTCGGTTATTCCCTCGCGACCACGGGGCCGGTTCAGGACAACGTCGGATGGCTCGATTTTACACATGCCCTGACGTTCGCCAACGCCGTTCGCCGGGTTTGCAGCGACTTTCCGGCGCTCTGGCCCGCGGGATTACTTCAGATCGGCTGCTTCCTGGGGCGGAACGGCAAGTATGTCGACACGACGCTGGATACGACCGCCTGGTCCGTCGACGATCCGCTGGCGTACGTCCGTGAACAGCGGGACGGTGTCGTCGACCATGGGCAGTTCGAATACATCGTCGCCGCGCACATATTGAAGCTTTCCCATGCCATGGCGGAGGAAATCGAAGCGCAGCCCGATGCTGTGTGGACCCGTACCGCGGCAGCCGCGCTCAACCGCTTCCTGAATTCGCCGCTGAAGCGGAAACACCCACTCAGAACAGCGCGCCAGGCCCTTGAGATGGTAAAGAGGGAAGGATAGGCAGCCCGTGTTCTTTCCCGGTCGGGGCTTGTGTCCGGTCCGGGACCTAAACCCGGCACGTTCAAATGCTTCCTGGATGGGGCCCGGTTCTTTGGCCGGGAGATGTCGTTAATCTTCTCTTTGTTCAGAAAACATCCGCTCGAATTCGCTGCCGAGCGTTTCCTGGTCGATGTCGGCCGGGAACAGGCAATGCACCGACAGAGCCGCCTCCAGCTTTTTGAGGAATTCGCGGGCGGGGATTTCGATCGCCCCGAACTTCTCCAGGTGATCGGTCACGAACTGGGTATCCAGTAACTTGAAACGGCCGAGCCGGAGCCGTGCACAGAGGTGAACTAGCGCAACCTTCGATGCATCGGTCGCGCGCGAGAACATGCTTTCGCCGAAAAACACACCGCCGAGTGCGACGCCATAAAGACCGCCGACGAGCTTGCCGTCCAGGCGGGCTTCGACGCTGTGCGCATATCCCATCCGGTGCAGTTCGTTGACGGCCTGTTCGATCTGCGGGTTGATCCAGGTTTCGCCCCGATCCGGCGTGCGGCGGCCGCATTCGGCGATGACAGTGGCAAAATCGCGATTGCAGCTGACCTCGAACGGTCCTCTGCGGACGGTTTTCCGAAGGCTTTTGGAAATGTGCAGCCGATCCAACGGCAACACGCCGCGGTTACGGGGGTCAATCCAGGAAATGGTCGTGGCGTTGCGGCTTTCTGCCATCGGGAAGACACCGACAGTATAAGCCCTGAGCAAAAGCTCCGGGGTCAGTTCGAAATCGTCTGAACTCCGGTTACTCATTTTCCTCCATCGGCTTCGCGTGCCTTCAGGTATTCCTCGAGCCAGTGAATATCGTACGCCCCGTTGATGAACTCGTCATTCAAAATTAGTTCCTGGTGCAGAGGGATCGTCGTCTTGATTCCGTCGATGACGAATTCCGTCAGGGCGCGCCTGAGCCGCATCAGGCATTCACCCCGGTTACGGCCGTGTACGATCAGCTTGGCGATCATGCTGTCGTAGTTGGGCGGCACGCTGTATCCGGAATAAAGGCCGCTGTCGACGCGCACGCCCAGCCCGCCGGGGGCATGGTATTCGTGCACGGGACCGGGCGACGGTGCGAACGTGAACGGGTCCTCGGCGTTGATGCGGCATTCGATGGAATGGCCGTTCATGCGCACTTCGTCCTGCGTGAAATCGAGCGGATGGCCCGACGCGACACGAATCATCTCGCGCACCAGGTCGAGACCGGTCACCGCTTCGGTCACCGGGTGTTCAACCTGCAGCCGAGTGTTCATCTCGATAAAGAAAAACTCGCCGTTTTCATACAGGAACTCGACCGTGCCGGCGGAGCGATAGCCGAGCTTACGGACCGCGTCGGCAACCGTCTTACCGATTTCGGCGCGTTCACTTGAATTGAGTGCGGGCGAGGGGGATTCTTCGAGGATCTTCTGGTGGCGGCGCTGCAACGAACAGTCGCGTTCACCCAAGTGAACGACATTGCCTTCTTCGTCGGCCAGCACCTGAACCTCGATATGGCGCGGGCGGTCGAGGTAGCGTTCCATGTAGACCGCTCCATTGCCGAACGCGGCTTCGGCCTCGTTCCGGGCAACGTCAAAGGCGTCGTGCAGTTCGGCCTCGGATTTCGCGACCTTCATGCCGCGCCCGCCGCCACCGGCAGCCGCCTTGATCAGCACCGGATAGCCGATTTCATTCGCCCACTTCTTGGCGTGCTCGAAATCCACGACTTCACCGTCCGAACCCGGCACGCAGGGGATTCCAGAATCCCGGGCTGCCTGCTTGGCGGTGATTTTGTCGCCCATCAGACGGATATGGTCCGCCGTCGGACCAATGAACTTGATGCCGTGTTCCTCGACCATTTCGGCGAAGTCGGCGTTCTCGGACAGGAAACCATAGCCCGGATGAATGGCATCCGCGCCGGTGATCGACGCCGCCGACAGAATTGCGGCGGTCGATAGATAGCTGTCCTTGGCCGCGGGCGGCCCGATGCAGACACTTTCGTCGGCAAGGCGGACGTGCATGGCATTGGCGTCCGCGGTCGAATGTACCGCCACCGACTGAATCCCCATTTCGCGGCACGCCCGCATGATGCGAAGCGCAATTTCGCCGCGATTGGCGATGAGGACTTTTTCGATCATTCAGCCGTTTCCGTTCACTCGATGATGACCAGCGGCTCACCGTATTCGACCGGCGTGCCATCGCTGACCAGGATGCGTTTGACCGTGCCCGACTTGGTCGCAGTGATGGGATTGAAAACCTTCATCGCCTCGATCAGCAGCAGCGTATCGCCTTCCTTGACGGTATCGCCCTCGCTGCAGAACGCTTCGCTCTTCGGATCCGGGGACAGATAGCAGACGCCGACCATGGGCGACGTTACCGCACCCGGGTGGCTCGAATAATCGTCGCCGCCCGGCGCTGCAGCGGCCGGTGCAGCGGCGGGCGCGGCCGCCATCGGCGCCGGTGCAGACGCAACGACACTCGTGCCGCCGCGCGCCACGCGAATCTTGCTGTCGCCTTCCTCGATCTCGATTTCGCCGAGACCTGTTTCGTCCAGCAATCCGGCCAGTTTTCTGATCAGGTCTTCGTCGACCTTCAAGCCGGACTTCGGTTCCTTAGCCATGCTTCACTTTCCCTCGTTCAGCCGTTTCGCGACGGCTTCCAGTGCCAATTCGTAACCCAACGAGCCTAATCCGCAAATCATACCGTCCGCGGCGCGGGCGATATAGGATTTGTGGCGGAACGATTCCCGCTGGTGAATATTCGATAGGTGAACCTCGACAATCGGCATATCGCAGGCATTGAGCGCATCGAGCAGCGCCACAGAGGTATGCGTATATGCCGCCGCATTGATGATGACCCCCGATGCCGCGCCGCGTGCTTCCTGAATCCATCCGACCAGCTCACCTTCGATGTTGGACTGACGGAAGTCGACGCTCACGCCGAGTGCTTCTGCACGCGCATGACACCTGGATTCGATATCGGCCAGGGTCTCCGAGCCGTAAATCTCCGGCTCGCGGGTTCCCAACATATTCAGGTTGGGCCCGTTCAATATCAAAATCGCACTCGGCATCGGTTATTTCGTGTCCTTACGAGCCTTGAAAGGCAAGGAGATTCGGTATTTTTATATCACGCCGGGCAGGCGGGGAAACAGGATGAATTCCGCCCTGCTGTCACGTTGAAAAAGGGGCGGTGCGGTCCCATACTCATAGGGCGCATGGGACGCGATAGGAAAGACACATGAATATCACCATCAACGGCGAAACCCGCGAGATCGGCTCGAACACCAGCGTTGACGGCCTGCTTAGGGAAATCGGCCTCGATCCGTCGAAAGTCGCGGTGGAACGGAATCTCGAGATCGTACCGAAATCCACTTACGTGGAGACGATGGTCGGCGATGGCGACAAGCTTGAGATCGTCCATTTCATCGGCGGCGGTGCACCTGACGGTGTCGGCGTTGATGAAGACGATCCGCTGGTGATCGCGGGACGTTCGTTCAAGTCCCGCCTGATCATCGGCACCGGCAAGTACGCCGACTACGAGATCAACCACAAAGCCTGTGTCGCCGCCGATATCGATATGATCACGGTAGCCGTGCGCCGGGTGAACCTGACGGATCCGGATCAGCCGATGTTGGTCGATTACATCGATCCGAAAAAATACACCTACCTGCCGAACACGGCCGGCTGCTTCACCACCGATGATGCCGTCCGCACGCTGCGCCTTGCCCGCGAAGCCGGCGGCTGGGACCTGGTGAAGTTGGAAATCCTGGGCGAAACGCGGACGCTTTACCCGATGATGCCGGAAACCATCGAGGCCACGGCCAAGCTGACGGAAGAGGGCTTCAAGGTGATGGCTTATTGTTCGGACGATCCGATCCTCTGCAAACGGGTCGAGGAAGCGGGGGCGGTTGCGATCATGCCCCTCGGCGCACCGATTGGCTCCGGGCTCGGCATCCAGAACCCGGTGAACATCCGGCTCATTGTTGAACAGACTGAGGTACCCGTCATCGTCGATGCGGGTGTGGGGACGGCGTCGGACGCAGCGATTGCCATGGAACTCGGCTGTGACGGCGTGCTCATGAATACCGCCATCGCCGAAGCCGGGGACCCGATCCTGATGGCGAAGGCCATGAAGCACGCGGTCATCGCGGGCCGACAGGCCTATCTCGCGGGCCGCATGCCGAAAAAGATGTACGCCGACCCGTCGTCACCGCTTTCCGGACTTATTTGACCACACGCAACGGACGCTAACACCTCGTTATCTTTTGTTTGCTATATTCTGGACGGAATGGTTCAGAATGCTGATATCGAAAGGACCGAGTTATGGCACGCCCCAAGGAATTCGATGTCGACCACGCCCTTCGCGAGGCGATGAACGTGTTCTGGTCCAACGGTTACAAGGCCACCTCGCTGGGCGATCTGACGCGCGCGATGCGCATCTCGAAGTCGAGCATGTACGAGACGTTCGGCTCCAAGCACGACCTGTTTCTGGCGACCATCGAGCACTACATCCGGACGCAAACGACACAGATTTCCGGCGCGGCGCATATCGATGCGCCGGCGGTGAAGGTCATTCGCGCACTCTTCCATCGCGCCGTACAACGTATGGCGGAGCCCAACAGCCGGCGCGGGTGCTATTTGAACAATTGCGCGGTCGAGGTCTCGGTCCGGGACGGTGAAGCGGGTGAACGGGTGGAGAAGGGCCTCGATATGATGGAGGAAGCCTTCGTTGAACTGGTAGCCCGTGGCCAGCGCGAAGGCGATATTGCCACCCACCACGACCCGAGGCCGATGGCACGGTTCCTTGTTTCGAGCCTGAATGGTATCCTTGTCATGGGCAAAGCGCATGCCGACACGGACAAGCTGAACGATGTCGTCGATATAACAATGAATGCGCTTGCTTGAGGCAAGACGAAAGCGCTCGCCTGAAGGTCATCAACGACCGGAGGAAATGCACCATGATAAGGCTTATTGCCGCGCTCATCCTGATCGTCGCTTCAATGTCGCCGGCCCGTGCAGCGACGGTTGGCGACAACGGACTTCACATCCAGCCATGGTTCCTGGACAGCTTTCTGATCCTTGCCGAAGATGTGGAAGATGCCGCGTCTGACGGTAAGCGAGTCGCCGTGTTGATCGAACAGCGCGGCTGTCCCTATTGCCGTGAAATGCACCAGGTCAATCTGGCCAACACGGAAATCACCGACTTCATCAAAGCGAATTTCAGTGTCATCCAGCTCGACATGTGGGGATCACGCGAAGTGACAGACTTGGATGGAACGGTGATGGAAGAACGGGAACTCGTCCGCCGCTGGCGCGCGAACTTCACGCCGACTATCGTCTTTCTGCCCACGCCGGAGGAAATGGCGGCAGGCAAAACCGAGGTCGCGCGCATGCCGGGCTACTTCAAGCCGTTCCACTTCATATCGATGTTCGAGTACGTGCACCAGAAAGCCTACGACGATCAGGTGTTCCAGCGCTTTCTTCAGGACAAGTTCAAGCGCCTGGAAGAAGAGGGCAAAAAGCCCGAAGTCTGGTGATACAGTAGCGTTTGCCGTGAATTACCACCGGTGCTTGAACAGTCCGGTCCCTGACCTAAAAAATCGGGCTTCGCGGAGGCGCCTGACTATACTCAGCGCGGGGGTAATTTGTCGCTGGAGCTGATTTATGTATCGTCTGCTGGTTGTCGAAGACTCCAAGTTCTTTGTGAATCTTATTATCCGCGGGTTTGAACACGAATCCGATATCGAAGTGGTGACGGCGACCAGCCTCGCCGAGGCGAGGGCAACGCTCGAATCTGCGGAGGTACCGTTTGCAGCGGCGTTGATCGATCTTCGATTGCCTGATGCACAGGATGGCGAGGTCGTATCACTAGCGCTCGCCGACAATATCCCGACCGTCATTTTCACCTCGAATTTCGATGAAAACATCCGCGAGAACTTCCTCGAGATGGGGGTCCTTGACCTCGTGCTGAAAGACAACCCATCCAGTCTGGAATACTTGCAACGGCTGGTGCGCCGTATCATCCGCAACCGCGATACCAAGGTCCTTGTCGTCGATGATTCGAGCGTTGCGCGTCGGATGTGTACTTCACTGCTCGAGAAGTATCAGCTTGATGTCTATGAAGCCTGCGACGGCGTTGAAGCGCTGAAGATGCTCGACAATCACGAAGACATAAAACTGGTCGTCACCGACCACGAGATGCCGGAGATGTGCGGCTTCGATTTCGTTACAGAGATACGCCGCAAACGTGACCGCAACCAACTCGCCATTATTGGCGTTTCCGGTTCCGGCGGCGCGCCCTTGTCCGCAAAGTTCTTGAAACACGGCGCCAACGATTTTATCGCCAAGCCGTATTTACCCGAAGAGCTTTACACCCGAGTGGCGCAGAACCTCGAAGTCATGGAAAGCATCGAACTTCTGACGACGGCAGCGACGAAAGATTTCCTGACCGGGTTGTACAATCGCCGTTCGTTTTTCGACCTGGGTGGGCGGATTGCCTCAAGCAGGAGCCGCGCCAAAAAATCTGTTGCTATCGCCATGATGGATATCGATTTCTTCAAGAAGGTGAACGATGCCCATGGTCATGACGCTGGCGACGCGGTTCTCAAGTCGGTGGCCGATACGGTGCTGAGGCACACGGGACGTGGCGGTGATCTGTGCGCGCGACTTGGCGGTGAGGAATTCGCGATCATGCTGGAGGCGGATGATCCCAGCAAAACCAGCGAATATTTCGAAACGCTCCGCAGCAATATCGAGAAACAGAAAATCCAGTACGAAGACAGGACCATCCCGGTAACTGCAAGTTTTGGCGTAGTGATCAGCGACAAGCCGGAAATAGAACCGATGCTAACGGCCGCCGACGAGAATCTTTACCGGGCCAAGAACGAGGGCCGAAACCGCGTCGTCGTGGCATGATTACCTGTCGGCCGCTATCGCCCGTTAAGCTAAAACCTCACGAAGGGCACCAAGGGTCAGATCGATGTCGTCCGTGCTGACGTCGATATGGGTCACCGCGCGCATGCGCGTCGGGGTTTGCGCACCGACGCGGATACCGCGTTCCAGCAGTTGCGCCGCAATGTCCCGCGCGTTGACGCCCGTCCCGCCGACGTCGAAGAACACGAGGTTCGTCTCGCAGACGTCGTTCTGAACTTTGACGCCTTTCAACTCCTGCAGCCCGGCGTGAAGTCGGCGCGCATTTTCATGATCGTCACGCAGCCGTTCGATGTGGTGGTCCAGCGCATAGTTGCAGGCTGCCGTCACCATACCGGACTGCCGAAGCGCACCGCCGAACTGATGTTTGATGCGGAACGCCTCGTTGATGAAATCGGCCGGGCCGGCGAGGACACCGCCGATCGGGCAGCCGAGACCCTTGGAGAAATCGATCCACACGCTGTCGACAGGATCGGTGAAGTCACTGGCCTTGGCATTGCTCTCGACGACCGCATTCATCAGGCGGGCACCGTCCATATGGGCAACCATGTCGAGTTCATGCGCCACCGCGGCGACTTCGCCGATTTTTTCGAGAGGCCAGATCCTGCCGCCGCCAAGGTTCGACGTGTTTTCGATGTTGACGATTTTCGGACGCGGGGAGTGACGTCCCGGGTCAGCGACCGCGGCACGGACGTCGTCACCGCCGAAAATGCCCTGCGGACTGTCGATGGTCGTGATCATCAGGCCAGAAAGGGCTGCTGGGCCGCCCGTTTCGTACAAAAGCGCGTGGCCCGTCTTGTCCATGACGATGGCGTCGCCCTGTCTCGCCCAGACGCGATAGGCGATTTCGTTGCACATGGTACCGGACGGCAGGTAGACAGCCGCTTCCTTGCCGAGGAGCTCGGCAACGCGTTCCTGCAGGCGGTTGGTGGTGGGATCCTCGAGTGCCTGCTCGTTGCCGCACTCGGCCTCGGCCATGGCCTTGCGCATGCCGGGTGTCGGTTTCGAGTTTGTATCGGAATAAAGATCGACGCGAAGTTTACCGGCGATTTCAGCAGCGGTTCGGGCGTTGCCCAGTAAGTCGACCTTCATATCGCGTACCCTTTGTCACCCTTTGCCGAGTACGACCTCTTTCTTGAGAAAGGCGGGCATGTGTTCGCCCCAGGCGTTGTCGTCGGCATCCTCGTTCTTTGTATTCTTTTTCGCCGGTTTGCGTTCGGAACGGGAGTCCTTTTTCGGCGCCGGCTTGTCCTTCTTTTTCTCGGACGCTTTAGGAGCGTCATCGTCGGCCTTCGACTGCTTCGGCGCTTCGTCGTCGGATTTCGGCTTGGCTTTCCTGCCGCGCGTGCGCTTCGGCTTTTCTTCGGTTTTCTCTTCCGGTTTGTCTTCGATCGCGGGCTTTTCCGGTGTTTCCTCGGCCCCGTCCATCAGCGGGATCGGTTTGCCGATCAGTTTCTCGATGGAGTCGAGATACTTCTTTTCGTCCGGCATCATAAGTGTAAATGCCGCCCCTTTGCGGCCGGCCCGGCCGGTGCGCCCGATGCGATGCACGTAATCTTCCGCATGGGTCGGCACGTCGAAATTGAAGACGTGGCTGACGGTGGAGATATCAAGGCCGCGCGCGGCGACATCCGAACACACGAGGATGGTGACTTCGTTCTTCTTGAACTTATCGAGCGTGTCCATCCGCACAGACTGCACCATGTCACCGTGCAGGCGTGCCGCGGAAAATCCGTGTTTCTCTAAAGAGCGGTAGACGACATCGACATCGCGCTTGCGGTTGCAGAACACGAGCGCATTGGTCAGCTCGTCCTGTGCGCGGATCAGCTTGCGAAGGGCGTCGCGCTTGACCTTCTGTGCGGCGCCCGGTGCACGACCGGCGGATTTCAGTTTCAGCAGGCCCTGCGTGATGGTATCGGCGGTCGACGCGGGTGCGGAAACCGATATTTCCTTCGGGTTCGACAAGAACTTGTCAGCGAGACGCCGGATTTCCTTCGGCATGGTGGCCGAGAAAAGGAGCGTGGTGCGCATCGGCGACAGCAGGCTGACGATCTTTTCCACATCCGGGATGAAGCCCATGTCGAGCATGCGGTCGGCTTCGTCGATGACCAGCACCTTGACGTCGTTCATCAGCAGATGTCCGCGGTCGAACACGTCGAGCAGACGGCCCGGCGTCGCGATCAGCACATCAACGCCCCGGTTCAGGACCTTAAGCTGTTCTTCCATGGACGAGCCGCCGATCAGCAGCGCCTTGGAAAGCTTGTGATACTTGCCGTAGATCTCGAAGTTCTCGGCAACCTGCGCGGCCAATTCGCGCGTCGGTTCGAGGATGAGTGAACGCGGCATGCGCGCCTTGGCGCGGCCCGCTGCCAGAATGTCGATCATGGGCAGCGTAAAGGACGCCGTCTTGCCGGTGCCGGTCTGGGCACAGCCCAGTACGTCACGACCCATCATGACAACGGGAATGGCTTTTTCCTGGATCGGAGTCGGCTCTTCGTAGCCGGCTTCATGAACGGCACGTAGAACTTCGTCGCTAAGACCGAGATCGGTAAATTTCATATGGGAACGTATTTTCCTGAGATGCCGCCGCGACCTGCGGCTGACCTGTCAAATCTGCATCTCTCAAGCATCGTTGTTGGTTGGCCCGGAGTGTATGGTTTCAGCGCCTTAAGTCAATAACTTCCGGGCTTTCACAACGCTTCGCCTTGATCTAACGTCTTGCCATGAAAATACCTCTGCTTCTTTTGCCGGGCCTGCTTTGCGACGAAGGGTTGTGGGCGTCTCAGTTGGACGCGCTTAGCGATCATTGCGATTGCGTCGTCGCGGACATGACCCAGGATGATTCGATCGCCGGCATGGCGTCACGTGCCATTGCCCGGATGCCGGAAACCTTCGCCGTTTGCGGCCTTTCCATGGGCGGATACACGGCGATGGAAGTCATGCGCCAGGCGGGTGACCGGGTGTCGCGGCTCGCATTGTTCGACACGTCACCGTACGCCGATACGCCGGACCGCATCGAGATCCGCAAAGGCCTTATCGAACGCGTGAAGGGTGGTGCGTTCGAAAATGTGATCGAAGAGCATTTCCAGAGTTTCGTGCATCCGTCGCGATTGAGCGACACGGAGCTGATGGGCAGGATTCGGTCTTCCGCGCTCAACGTCGGTGCCGCAGCCTACATCCGTGAACAGACGGCGATCATCGGTCGCGTCGACAGCACGGACAGCCTGAGCAAGGTTTCCTGTCCGACGCTGGTGCTGTGCGGGGCCGAAGACGCGCTGACCCCGCCGTCGCTGCATGACGAGATGGCGGCGCTTGTGCACGGTGCGACGCTCGTGAAAATCGATGGCAGCGGACATCTGCCGACCGTGGAGAAACCCGATGCCGTCGTCGACGCGATGCGAGACTGGCTGGAGATTGCCTGACATGGACGGCAACGACGATATCCTGAGCCGGGTGTTCGCCGGCGAAACCCGTGCCATTGCGCGCCTGATGTCGCGCGTCGAAGGCCGTCCGCAGGACGTCGCTGCCGTCATGGCCGAGATCCACAAGAACGCGGGCAACGCGCACGTCATCGGCCTGACCGGGGTTCCGGGATCCGGTAAATCGACGCTCGTTCACGCCATGGCTAAGGCATTGCGCGCCCGCGGCAAGACCGTCGGTATTGTCGCCGTCGACCCGTCGAGCCCGTATTCGGGTGGCGCGATCCTTGGTGACCGCGTCCGCATGAGCGACCTTTCAACCGATGACGGCGTATTCATCCGTTCACTGGCGACACGTGGGGCGCTCGGCGGGCTGGCGCGTGCCGCGCTCGATACCGTGGACGTTCTGGATGCGGCGGGGTTCGACGTGGTCCTGATTGAAACCGTCGGCGTCGGCCAGGACGAAGTCGATATCGCCGAGGCCGCACAGACGGTTTTCGTCGTCTCCGCTCCCGGGCTTGGCGACGGCATCCAGGCGATCAAGGCCGGGGTGCTTGAAATCGCCGACATTCATGTCGTTTCCAAGTGCGACAAGGAGGAATCGAGCCGCACGGTTGCCGACCTCAAGGCGATGCTGCAGCTCGGCACCACGGCACGGAACCGATACGGCTGGGAGGTGCCGGTGCTTCGCACAAGCGCGGAGACGAGTCTCGGCATCGAAGACCTTGTCGACAAGCTGGATGCGCACCGGACGCACCTGATCGAGAGCGGCGAGGGCGAAATCCGCAAACGCCGCATCCTGGAAACACGGATACTGAAAACAGCCGAAGACCTTCTACGTCAGCGGATCGGCGAGGGGGACGGCCTGTCCGCCGTCGTCGACGGGACTCTCGACGGTACGATGTCACCGCGTCAAGCGGCGGAAGAACTTCTCAAGAAAATCTGACGCTTACATCAGCTTCCGGTACTTGATGAAAGGCGTCAGTTCGCCGACCCGGTCGTACAGCACCCGCGCGACGCTGTTGAACTGCTGCGTCATCCAATAGACCTCAGACGCGCCCGCTTTGGCAGCTTTCTCATAGACCGCTTCGATCAGGGCGCGACCAGCGCCGCCGATCCGGGCATTCGGATCAACAAAGAGATCCTGCAGGTAACACTTGTCGGCTGCTGACCATGTCGTCGCGTGGAACAGGTACTGGACCATGCCGATGACCCGGCCGGCATCATCGCAGGCAACAAGGCAATGCGGGTCGGCGTCCGCCATAAGCCGTTCCCAGAGCGTCGCCGTATTGGTGTCGTCGATGGGCGCTTCGTAGAACGTCAGATATCCTTCCCAGAGTTCCTTCCACCGGTCCTTGTCGGCGGGGGCGAGGGCGCGGATGGTGATCGGCATGGTCGGCTCCTGTGTCGTTGATGCGCGGATGGATATCATATAATGGCCTTTTCAAAAGTACCTTAATACGCAAAATAAAGGTACCAATTGGAGAGGCCATGCCACAGGTTTCCGACCACGCGCCGTTGCTGATGATCGCCGTCGACCGGACAAGCGACGCGCCGATGCACCGTCAGGTCTACGACCAGATCCGGGATGCGATCCTGGGCGGACGCCTTGCGCCGGGGCGGCGGCTGCCGTCGACTCGCGCACTGGCCGACGAGCTCGGGGTTTCGCGCAATACCGTGCTGGCGGCCTACGATCAGCTCTTTGCCGAGGGTTATACGGAAGGACAGATTGGTTCCGGCACCCGTGTATCCCGCGTGTTGCCCGAAGATGTGCTTGCGGCGCGCACGGCGGCAGAAGCCCGTGTCGAGAAAGCCACCGCGCCGGAAGTGGTCCTGTCTGAAAAGGGGCGGGCGCTCCTTGCCGCGAAACCGCGCGTGCACCGCTCCATGAAAGGGGATGCCTTTCGGCCCGGGCTGCCGGAAATCGACCGCTTTCCATGGATACAATGGAGCCGGATGGTCGCCAAGTTCTGGCGCAACCCGCCACGTAAGCTGGTGTCCTACGGTGACCCGGGGGGGCACATGCCATTGCGCGCGGCCATTGCGGATTACCTGCGCGCGGTTCGCGGTCTGGTCTGCGAGGCGGAACAGGTCATCGTCACGGCGGGTGCCCAGCAGGCCATTGATTTGGCGGCGCGTGCGCTGCTTGATCCCGGCGACAAGGTCTGGATCGAGGACCCGGGCTACGCCGGCATTCGCGGCGTGCTGACGGCAACACAATCGGAGTTGGTGCCGTTGCCGGTCGATGACCAAGGTCTTGTCGTCACGGAAGGAAGAAAGCGGGCCGCCGAAGCCCGGATGGCGGTCGTGACCCCTTCGCATCAATACCCGCTGGGACCGGTGATGAGCCTGGCGCGGCGGCTCGAATTGCTCGAGTGGGCAACCGAAAGCGGTGCCTGGATTCTGGAAGACGATTACGACAGCGAGTACCGCTACGCCGGGCGGCCGCTATCGGCACTGCAGGGCTTGGACAGCACCGGAAGGGTGATCTACGTCGGCACGTTTTCGAAGGTCATGTTTCCGGCGATACGCCTCGGCTACATGGTCGTGCCGCCGGCGCTTGCCGAACCGATCATTCGCATCCGCCGCTCGCTCGACGATCAGACAGCCATTGTGATGCAGCCGATCCTGACCGAGTTCATCGAAAGCGGACACTTTGCGGCGCATATCCGGCGCATGCGGATTCTTTATGCCGAGCGGCAGAAGGTGCTGATCGATGCGGTCCGGACGCACCTTTCCGATGTGCTGGATATCGCGCCGGACGAAGCGGGGATGCACGTCGTTGCCATGATCCGCCCGAACGCCAATTTGGTGGATGCCGACATTGCCACGGCAGCCGCGGCGAGTGGATTGAGCGTTTATCCCTTGAGCGAATTTTATGTCGGTACGCCCGACCGCAACGGTCTCGTCCTGGGCTACGCGGGATCGGAGTCCCGGGACATCAGACGCGGTGTCGAAAAACTAGCAACGGCCATTCGCAAACTGGCGAACGCGGCTTAGCTCTCGGCCTTCATGTTGACGTACGTGCCGGGGGCGTCGCACAGCACCTTGAGCTTGCCGTCACCCGGCTGGCGGGCATCGACGAGTTCCTTGCCGTTCTGCTTCTTGATCCACTTGTCCCAGTCCGGCCACCACGAACCTTCGTGCTGTTCGGCGCCGGCAAGCCATTCGTCCGGATCGGCCGGCGTCTCATCGTTGATCCAGTAGCAGTACTTGCCCGCGGCCGGCGGGTTGACGACACCGGCAATGTGGCCGGACGCCGAAAGGATAAAGCGGATCGGCCCGCTGTAGAGTTGCGTCGCCTTGTAGGTGGGTTTCCACGGCGCGATGTGATCCTCGCGGGTCGAAATAATGTACGTCGGCACCTTGATCTTCGTCAGATCAAGCTTCACGCCCTCGATCTCGATGCCGCCGGGCTCCACCAGCTTGTTGTCGAGGTACATGTTGCGCAGATAGAAGCTGTGCATCGCGGCCGGCATACGCGTCGAGTCCGAGTTCCAGAAAAGCAGGTCGAACGGGAACGGATCCTTGCCGAGCAGGTAGTTGTTGACCACGAACGACCACACCAGGTCGTTGGCCTTCATCATGTTGAAGGTCGACGCCATCTCGCTGCCTTCGAGGTAGCCGCGTTCGTTCATCTTGTCTTCGAGGTTCTTGAGCGACGTATCGTCGATGAAGACGCCAAGATCACCCGCTTCCTCGAAGTCGACCATGGTGGTGAAGAAGGTGGCGGACTTCACGCCTTTGAGCTTCTTGGCGGCCATGTAGGCCAGCGTCGTTGCAAGCAACGTCCCGCCGATGCAGTAACCGACGGCGTTGATCTCGTCCGCACCGGTGGCGTCCTGGATCGCCTTGATGGCGGCGAGGGGGCCTTCGAGCATGTAATCGGCGAACGTTTTCATCGCCAGTTCGCGATCCGGGTTCACCCAGGAGATCACGAAAACGGTGTTGCCCTGTTCGACGGCCCACTTGATGAACGAGTTCTTTTCACGCAGATCGAGGATGTAGAACTTGTTGATCCAGGGCGGGCAGATCAGCAGCGGCGTCGCGGAGACTTTTTCGGTCGTCGGCGTGTACTGGATCAGTTCCATCAGATCGTTGCGGAAGACGACCTTGCCCGGCGTCGTGGCAACGTTCTTGCCGACCTCGAATGCGTCGGCGTCGGTCATTTTGATCGACAGCTTGCCGCCGCCGCGTTCCATGTCTTCCAGTAGATTCCGAAGGCCGTTGACGAGGTTTTCGCCGCGGCTCTCGATCGTCGTCTGCAGCACTTCCGGATTGGTCATGACGAAGTTCGTCGGCGACAGCGCATCGGCGTACTGTTTGGTGAAGAATTCGACCTTCTGCTTGGTCTTCTTGTCGAGGCCTTCAATGTCGCTGACGGTGTTTTCCATCCAGTTCGACGTCAGCAGGTAGGACTGCTTGATGAAATCGAACACGTCGTTTTCCCAGGCTTCGCCCTTGAAGCGGCGGTCATCGCGTTCCGGCTCGACGATGGGGGTGGTTTCCTGGCCCATCATACGGCTCGCCGCGTTCTGCCACAGCTTCATGTAGTCCTGCCAAAGGTTCATGTTGGCTTCGACCATCTTGTGCGGCTGGGTCATCATCTTGGTCGTCATTTCGAGAAACGCCGAGCCGATGTTAAGCGGATCGTCGATACCGACCGACTTCGTACCGGGCTGAGCCTGTTTATTCAGGAACTCCTGCACGAGGCGCTGCGAGCGCTCGGCGATATCGGCCATTGTGTCTGAGATTTGCGACTCGTCGATCTCGAGATTCTGCTTGGATTGATTCGTCATTTTAAACCACCTCTCAGAAGTCTTTGAAAAACCAGCGAAACATGCTAACGAGCATGTCGTATGCCGGCTTTGTCGGACACGTCGTCACCCCGCAATAGCGGGATGGACGCTGTATATGGCCGGTGTTATTGTGCAATGCAACATTTTTTGCCGTTTGTAAAGATTTAACCCTTTGTGAGCAATGTAAAATCTTGCGCAAAGTGTATGTTATGCTTTCAATAGCGCGGGGAACGACAATAATGGATTTCATGCGGCAGAATCCGCATCATCCGGTTACCCTGTCAGGTAATGACGGGAACCGGCCAGGGCAAGACGAGGGAGCAAGGGGCGCAATGAATTCGACGCTAGAGAACGCAGCGCGGAAAACGGACTATCGGTCGATGGTCAGAAGCTTGGCAATTGTGATTGGCAGCTCGCTCGTGCTGAGCGCCTGTTCCAAAGTGCCGGACGCGATCAATCCCGCTGCATGGTATCGTTCGACCTCGGATTTCGTTTCCGGGGATGATCAGAGCGCACCTGCCAATCCGGACAATCAATTGCAGGCAGACCGCGGCACCGCACCGCCGGGCGCCGATGGCGCGACACCGAATTTGGCGCGCGTCGACCAACAGATGGCGCAGCGCGAGAACATGACATCCGGCCTCACAGCGGATACGCAGGGCCGTAAATATGCGGACAGTGTCCAGCGTCAGGACGAAGCCGCCAAGGATTCGCTTTACGCGGACAAGGCACCTGCCGCGCCGCAGGTCGAAGCACAAAAAGCGGCCCCGGCACCGCAGCCGACCAAGCCGGTGACGACCGCTGAAACGACCGCCCCCGCGACACCGGCCCCGCAGACGGTGACGCAAAGCGCGGCACAAACCACGCAAGAACCCGTCACGTCCGTCGCCAGCGGGCCGGACCCGTCCTACGGCGTCGACCCGGGCATGAAGGATCGTCTGCAGCAGTCTTTGGCCGAAATTCAGGCACGGGCAGCCGACCAGGGGTCGCTCTTGCCGTCCGATCTCGACAATATCGGTGATGGCAACTCGACGGTGATTATTTCTTCCGGTGGCGTTGAAACGGCAATGGCCCCGGGCGCAATGCAATTCCAGAACGGCGGCGGTTCGCTCGCTGCGCTGGCGTCGGGCCCGGTTGCCAACAACGGCGCATTGCCGTTGCCGGCATCGTCCACCCGTGTTGCGACCATTCTGTTCAACAACGGCTCGTCCGGTCTCGATGCGAACGATCGCCAGATCCTCGCCGATGTGGCGCGCCTGCAGCGCCAGAACAACGCGACAGTACGTGTTATCGGGCATGCCAGCCAGCGGACACGCAACATGGACCCGTCGCGGCACAAGCAGGCCAATTATGCGGTTTCCGTAAAACGGGCCAATCAAGTGGCGACGGAACTGCAACGGCTGGGGATTTCCTCTGACCGGATTTTGACGGCCGCGGTCGGCGACAATCAGCCGATTTATCTGGAAGTCATGCCTTCCGGTGAAGCCGGTAACCGCCGCACGGAGATTTATCTCTCCAACTGACCTGCCCGGCACGAATTCAGCCTTGTGCCGCCGCAGTCTTTTTGTGATGAATGCGCGCCATGGAACGAGATTTTTATAAAATCCGGCGTCTGCCGCCGTATGTCTTCGCTGAGGTGAACGACATGAAGGCGCGTGCGCGCGCCAACGGCGCCGATATCATCGATTTCGGCATGGGCAATCCGGACCTGCCGACGCCGGAGCACATCGTCGAGAAGCTCAAGGAAACGGTCGATAATCCCAAGACGCACCGGTATTCCAACTCGCGCGGGATTCCAGGACTTAGGAAAGCGATTTCCGGGTATTACGGGCGCCGGTTCGGTGTCGATGTGAACCCCGACACGCAGGCCATCGTCACGCTCGGTTCCAAGGAAGGTCTGGCCAACCTGTCACAGGCGATCACCAGCCCAGGCGATGTCATTCTTGTCCCAAACCCCAGCTATCCGATCCACCAGTTCGGCTTTATCATTGCGGGCGCCGCGGCACGTTCCATTCCTGTGGAACCGGGGCCAGAGTTCATGGCCGCGCTCGACCGTGCCGTACAGCATAGTGTCCCGAAGCCGACCGCCGTCGTGCTCAATTACCCGAATAACCCGACCGCCGCGCTCGCGAACCTCGATTTCTACGCGGAAGTCGTCGAGTTCTGCCGGTTTCACGGCATCTTTATTCTGTCCGATCTGGCTTATGCTGAGATTTACTTCGACGACAATCCGCCGCCGTCGATCCTGCAGTTGCCGAAGGCCTGGGACGTTGCCGTCGAATTCACGTCGATGAGCAAGACCTACTCGATGCCGGGATGGCGTATCGGCTTCGCCGTCGGGAACGAACGCCTGATTGCGGCCCTTGCGCGGGTTAAGTCCTATCTCGATTACGGGGCGTTCACACCGATCCAGGTTGCCGCGGCGGCCGCGCTCAACGGTCCGCAGGACTGTGTTGACGGGTTCCGTGCGGTTTACAAGGAACGCCGCGACATCCTGATCGACGGACTGGCCGCAGCGGGTTGGGACGTGCCGTCGCCGCCTGCGACCATGTTCGCCTGGGCACCGCTGCCGCCCGCATTCAAGGACATGGGCTCGATCGAGTTTTCAAAACTGCTTCTGAGCGAGGCCGAGGTCGCGGTCGCGCCGGGTCTTGGTTTCGGCGAGCATGGAGACGATCACGTTCGCATCGGTCTCGTCGAAAACGCGCAGCGGACCCGACAGGCCGTGCGCAACATCAAGAATTTCCTGAAGAGCCGCGGCGTCAACGCCGACCCGAAACCGGGCAGGGCCAAGGAGGCCTCATGAACGTACTTCGGATTGGCATTGCGGGACTGGGGACCGTCGGTGCAGGTACCGTCAAGGTCATCGAAACCCATAAGGAACTGCTGGCAAGGCGCGCGGGGTGTGCGATCGAGATCACGGCGGTATCGGCGCGTTCGAAATCGCTCGATCGTGGCATCGATATCGATGCCTACCGCTGGTACGACGATCCGACCGAAATGGCCGATGCGGATGACATCGACCTGGTCGTGGAACTGATAGGCGGATCCGACGGGGTCGCCAAGGCGCTTGCCGAAAAGGCGCTCGCTGCAGGCAAACACGTGGTCACCGCGAACAAGGCACTGATCGCGCATCATGGCAGCGATCTTGCCGCGATTGCCGAGAAATCCGGTGCCGCGATTTACTGCGAAGCGGCGGTTGCCGGCGGCATTCCGATCCTCAAGGGGTTGCGCGAAGGTCTTGCCGCCAACAGCATTACGCGCGTCTACGGTATTCTGAACGGGACGTGTAACTACATTCTGACCGAGATGCGCGATACCGGCCGCAGCTTCGACGACGTGCTCGAGGAAGCGCAGAAGCTGGGTTACGCGGAAGCCGACCCGACGTTCGATGTTGACGGTATCGATACCGCGCACAAGCTGGCGATCCTGTCCGCGCTGTCGTTCGGCACCAAGATCGACTTCGACGGTATTCACGTCGAAGGTATCCGGGATATCGCGCCGATCGATATCCAGTTTGCCGAGGAGCTCGGCTTCGGGATCAAGCTGCTGGGTATCGCCTCGATCGACGGCGACGTTATCGAACAGCGCGTGCATGCCTGCATGGTGCCGATCGACGCGCCGATCAATCACGTCGAAGGCTCTTTCAATGCGGTCGTCGCAGACGGCGACTTCGTCGATACCGTTCTGCACGAGGGGCGGGGTGCGGGTGGCGGCCCGACGGCATCGGCCGTCGTTGCCGACATCATCGACATTGCGCGCGGACATCGGGTGCCGCTGTTCGGCGTTCCCGCAAGCAAGCTGCTGGATATGCCGACCCGTCCGATGGAGCGCCATCAGGGTGCCTATTACGTGCGTTTCAACGTTGTCGACAAGCCCGGCGTGTTCGCAGATATCGCCGGTGCGTTGACGGATAACGACGTCTCCATGGAATCGGTGCTGCAACGCTCGCGCGACCCGGGACAGATCGTGCCGGTTGTCATGACCCTTCATGAAACAGAAGAAGCCGCGATGCGCCGCGCCGTCGAGCAGATCAGCAACATCGGCGCGGTTGTCGAACCGCCGGTCGTCATCCGAATCGAAGCACTCTAACGCGCGGTTCCCGGGATTTTCCGCGCCGAAAAGCGGCGGAATTCCGGCATTTTTTCACTCGGGATCGCCAAATCCGCGTTTTCTCGAAACAATCACGTATTCTCTCTTTAGTTCGAAAGTCGATACGGACAGAATAGAGCCATGTCTGAACCCGCTGCAAAAGACCGCAATCTCTCGCTTGAACTGGTTCGTGTGACCGAAGCTGCCGCCCTTGCGGCGTACCGTCACATGGGCTCGGGCGACCATATGGAGGCGGATCAGGCCGCTATTTCCGCCGCGCGGTCGCTTTTGGAAAGTCTTGCCATCGACGGGACCGTCCGCGTCGGCGAGGGCCGTGAAGGCGAGGTGGACAAATTGTACCTGGACGAGAAAGTGGGCACGGGGCGCGGGCCGGAAGTCGACGTTGCGGTTGTCGCGCTCGAAGGTGCGAGTATCGTCGCGCGCGGCGGACCCAACGCCATTTCCACGGTGGCCATGGCCGAAGGCGGCGGCTTTCTCAAGGTGCCGGACATCTATATGAACAAGATCGCCGTCGGTCCGGGCTTGCCGGAGGGCGTCATCGATCTCGACCGCGAACCCGAGGAAAATCTCAAGGCGCTCGCAGCCGCCAAGTCGGTGCCTGTTTCCGATCTGGTTGTCTGCATGCTGGACAGACCGCGGCACAGCCCGCTGCTTGAGAAAGTGCGCGCCGCCGGGGCCCGGGTGCGCCTGATCCTTGGCGGCGACGTTTCCGCGGCCATCGCGACGGCGCTGGACGACGGTGGTGTCGATATCTACATGGGGATTGGCGCCGCCCCGCAGGGTGTCCTGTCGGCCGCGGCGCTTCGCGGGTTCGGCGGGCAGATGCAGGGGCGACTTTTCGCGCGCAAGGACGACGACCGGGTTCTGGCCAAGGAGGTCGGGATCGAGGACTTCGACAAGATTTACAACGAACGGGATATGGCCAGCGGCAATGTCACTTTTGCCGCTACGGGGATCACTTACGGAGCGATCCTGGCCGGTATCCGCAGCGGCCCCAGCGGGGCCATCAGCCATTCCCTGGTGGTCCGCTCGTTGACCGGTACTTATCGCTTTATCGAGGCACACCATGACTTCACCCGCCGGCCTCCGGTCGGTTGACGCCGCCCCCGACGGCCTGGGCAGCGGCGCCTTCGCAGGGGTCGAACAGTCCGTCATGGGGCGCCGGTGGGTGCTGCGCGACGTTGATGAACGCGCGGCGCTCGCCATGGCACAGACCCTTGGTTTATCCGACATCGCCGCACGTGCACTGACGTCACGCGGTATCGGGATCGAGGACGCGGCACGTTTCCTCAGCCCGACGCTCAAGGACCTGCTGCCGGACCCGAGCCGTTTCAAGGATATGGACAAGGCCGCATCGCGACTTGCCGATGCCGTGATGAACGGCGAGAAGATCACCCTGTTTGCCGATTATGACGTCGACGGCGCAACGTCGTCGGCCGTGCTTGCGCGGTTTCTGCGTGCGACGGGCAGCACCCCCGGGGTGTATATCCCCGACCGTATGAAAGAAGGATACGGGCCGAGCGTCAGCGCCCTTGAGGGACTGGCCGCCGAAGGGACAAAAGTCATGGTCGCGCTCGACTGCGGGACGACCGCGTTCGACGCCCTCAAGGCGGGAACGGACGCAGGACTGGATATCGTGGTCATCGACCATCACGAGGCGGAGCCGGAACTGCCCAAGGTTCATGCGCTGGTCAATCCGAACCGGATCGATGAAGACCGCGTTTACGGTCATCTCTGCACGGCCGGTCTCGCCTTTCTGTTTGCGGTTGCCATCAACCGGGAACTTCGATTGCGTGGGTACTGGACGCCGGAACGGCCGGAACCGGTCATGACGCGGTGGCTTGATCTGGTTGCGCTTGGCACCGTCTGCGACGTGGTGAGGCTTGAAGGGATCAACCGCGCCTTTGTGGTGCAGGGGCTCAAGGTTATGGCCAGGCGGGACAATCCGGGCCTCAGGGCGCTGTCCGACGTCGCCAATCTGAATTCGATGCCGGAGAGCTACCACCTGGGTTTCGTACTGGGACCGAGAATCAACGCCGGTGGCCGTATCGGCGATTCCGGGCTGGGTTCCAAATTGCTTCGTACCGATGATGCCGGCGAGGCCGCGGCGATCGCCACGAAACTCGACATTCTGAATGGACAACGGCGCGACATTGAAAGCGCGTGCTTTGAGGATGCGATCCGTCAACTGGAAGCGGCGGGCGAACCGGGCGCGGTCGTCGTCGTGGCCGGTGACGGCTGGCATCCCGGCGTGGTTGGGATCGTGGCGAGCCGCCTGGTCGAGCGGTATCACCGCCCGGCCTGCGTTATTGCCATGGACGGCGAGAACGGCACCGGATCCGGACGCTCCGTATACGGTGTCGATCTCGGTGCCGCCATCATCGCGGCACGTCAGAAAGGTCTGCTGATCAAGGGCGGCGGGCATGCCATGGCGGCCGGTTTTTCCGTCGCCAGGGGCGCACTTCACGATTTCCAGAGTTTTCTCGATGATCGCATCATGGCGCAGACCGGGGGCGCCCCGATACAGCCGGACCTGCGGCTCGAGGGGATGCTGGCACTTCGCGGCGCGACGCTCGAGCTCGCCGAAGAGATCGCGGCATTGGCACCCTTCGGCCCCGGCAACCCAGAACCCCGGCTCGCCATTAAGAATGTCCGTATTGCCTTTTCCGACATCGTCGGCAGCGATCATATCCGTTTTTCGCTGCAACAAGGGGCAGGGGGCGGCACGCTTGAAGGTATCTGTTTCCGGTGTGTCGGCACGCCGCTGGGCGATTTGTTGCTTTCTGCATCGGATCACGTCGTCCATGTCGCGGGCCGGCTGAAAGCGGATAGCTGGCAGGGACGGACCCGTGTAAAGTTTCACCTTGAGGACGCTGCATTGGCTTTCGCGACGGAAGACGCCGCATGAATGGGGACGAGGGGAACGAGATGAGCGAAAACGACAAGTGGGACAAACGTTTCATGGAGCTTGCCGGGTTCATTTCCCAGTGGTCGAAGGATCCGTCGACCAAGGTCGGCGCCGTGATCGTTGACCCCCGGAACAAACGTATCGTCGCGACCGGATTCAACGGATTTCCGTTCGGCGTCGAAGATACGGCGGATCGCCTCGAGGACCGCTCCATCAAATACGAAATGGTGGTCCATGCCGAAACGAATGCCTTGATGTTCGCGGGGAACCAGGCCAATGGCTGTACCTTGTACGTCACTCCCTTGCCGCCATGTGCGCGGTGTGCCGTGCTGATTATTCAGGCGGGCATCCGCCGGGTCATCTCACCGACGCCGGATACGTCCAAGGAACCCTGGAAAACACAGTTCAAGATCTCCACGCAGATGTTCGAGGAAGCAGGCGTCAAGGTCGAGCTACTCGACCTCTGAGCACCTGTAACATTGGACTCGCTTCGGGCGTGTGCTAATCAAAACACGGTTGCCATCCGTGTCAGGACGGCACCCAAAAGGAAATAACTGATTTCGGGGGAAACCGTGTCCTACCGCGAGACACTGAAGCATTTCATCATGCGTCAACAGACGCAGATTACCGGTGCAACCGGCGAATTTACTCTTCTGCTCGACGACGTGTCCTCGGCCTGTAAGGGCGTCGCCAACCTTGTACGCCGCGGCGACCTTTCCGGCGAGCTTGGCGCTGCCGTCGGTGTCAACGTTCAGGACGAAAACCAGAAAAAACTCGACGTGATGGCCAACGAACTGGCGCTCAGCTGGTGCGAAAAAGGCGGCCAGCTTTTTGCCATGGCGTCCGAGGAAATGGTCGACGTTTACCCCGTTCCAAAGGGCTTTCAGCGCGGCAAATACCTGCTGATATTCGATCCGCTTGACGGTTCTTCCAATATCGAAGTGAACGGCCCGATGGGAACGATTTTCTCGATCCTGGAGATGCCCGAAGACGGAAACGGCGATCTGGCGGAGAACTTCCTGCAGCAGGGTACCCGCCAGCTTTGCGCCGGGTATGTGCTGTTCGGTCCCGCGACGATGATGGTCCTGACGACAGGGAACGGCGTCAACGGTTTCACGCTGAACCCGGACATTGGTGAATTCGTTCTGACCCATCCGGATATCACGATCCCGGAAGACACGCAGGAGTTCGCCATCAACGCATCCAACCGGCGCCACTGGGAGCCGCCGGTGCGCCGTTATATCGATGAATGCCTGGACGGAAAAACCGGCCCGCGGGGCAAGGATTTCAATATGCGCTGGGTTGCGGCCATGGTCGCGGACGTGCACCGGATTCTGACGCGTGGCGGTATCTTCATGTACCCGATCGACGAGAAAATCCGCGATAAGGGCGGACGCCTTCGGCTGCTTTACGAGGCCAATCCGATGTCATTCATCATCGAACAGGCGGGCGGCATGGCGTCCACCGGGCGTGGACGCATCCTCGATGTACAGCCGACCGGCCTGCACCAGCGAGTCCCCGTCATTATCGGCGCCAAGAACGAGGTGCAGCGCATCGTCGATTATCATACCGAGTTCGACGCAGGCGAAAGCTGACCCCGCCATGCCGCCGCGATTTACCGATCTCGTCAAGACGCTGCCGGAATCCGTGCCGTTCGTTGGGCCGGAAACCCACGAACGGCAACGCGGAAAACCGTTTATCGCCCGGATCGGCGCCAACGAGTCCGTATTCGGGCCGTCGCCCAAGGCCGTCAAAGCGATGTGTGCCGCGGCCGAGGACGTTTGGAAGTATTGCGACGCCGAGAGCTATGAACTGAAACACGCGCTGGCGGCGCACCACGACGTCGCAGCGGAGAACATCGTCATCGGTGAGGGTATCGACGGTCTGCTTGGCCTGGTCGTGCGCATGCTCGTCGAACAGGCGGATACCGTTATCACGTCCGCGGGGGCCTATCCGACGTTCAATTACCACGTCACCGGATTCGGCGGCGAATTGATCAAGGTGCCGTACGCCGGTGATTACGAAGACCCGGATGCGTTGCTCGACGCTGCCCGGGCGCACGATGCCAAGCTCGTCTACATCGCTAACCCGGACAACCCCATGGGCACGGCTCACAATGCCGACGTGATTGCCCGGATGATCGCGGAGTCGCCGGAAAATACCGTCCTTTGCCTCGATGAGGCGTACGCGGAGTTTGCCGATCCGGATATTGCACCGCCGCTTGATACAAACGTGCCCAACGTCATTCGCTTTCGAACCTTTTCAAAGGCATATGGCATGGCCGGCGCCCGGATCGGATATGCGATCGCCTCACCAGAACTGGCACGCGCGTTCGACAAGGTCCGGAATCATTTCGGCGTAAACAAGATCGCGCAGGAAGGCGCCCGTGCTGCACTGGAAGATCAGGCCTATCTTGCCGACGTGCAGGCCAATGTGATTGCCGCCCGCGCCCGGATCAAAGCGATCGCCGCGGATAACGGGTTGTCAGTCGTGCCGTCGCAAACCAATTTCGTCGCCGTTGACTGCGGGCGGGATGGCGACTTCGCCAAACGTGTTCTAAGTCATCTGGTGGAGCAGGGGGTGTTCGTCCGTATGCCGGGCGTTCCGCCGCTCGATCGCTGTATCAGGGTATCGGCGGGGACGGATGCCGACCTCGACGCTTTTGCAGCAGAATTGCCGAAAGCGCTGTACGCGGCTGCTGACCCTGGCTGAATTCTAACCTTCGTTGGCCCCGATCTCGCCTGGGCGTCGCGACCGCAATGTTGCGCAACCGATGCCTCGCCGTACGAAGCCTTTGACCACCGAATCGTAGGCTCAGTCGGGCTTTCGCCCATCCAGCAGAAATTTTGCCGTCCTTGACATATGTCAAGGAGACGCCCCTCACGCTTTGATACCAATGCAAACGGGAGATTCGAGAAACCGCGATTGCGATTTTCTGGGGAGGAAACGATGGATCCTACAGCGCAGGGTTCGAGTGTTGCCGGTTCGGGGGCAGCGCCATCAAAACGCCGTGAAATGGCAACCTTTTTAGCAACAACGTTCGTGCTCATTCCGGGCCTCGCTGTCGCATTCGTCGGCGGGTACGGCTTTGTGGTCTGGGCACTACAGATGATTTTCGGTCCTCCCGGCCCTCCGGGTTGAGCGGAGGCAGCGGTCATGACGACACGCGCGACACAAACCATCGATCGTTCCCGAAGGGCGCTCCTGACAGGCGCACAGGGCAAGTTACCGACTCCCATTCGGCCTCCGTGGACGGATGAAGGCCGCGTCATAGAAGCATGTACGCGCTGCGACGATTGCATCGATACGTGCCCTGAAGGCGTTCTCAAAGCCGGGCAAGGCGGTTTTCCCGAATTCGACCCGCATTCCGGGGCCGGGGCATGTACCTTTTGCGGGGTATGTGCCGCCGCGTGCACAGCCGATGTATTCGACGTCTCGCGGGATGTTCCCTGGCGACTGAACCTTGAGATAGAGTCGGCTGCCTGTCTGGCGCATGCCGGCGTTCATTGCTCGTCCTGTTACGACGCATGCGACGACGACGCTATATTGATGCCGGCGCGCGTGGGCGGTCCGCCGCTTCCGGAAGGAAACGCCACGCGATGCACCGGGTGCGGCGCCTGTGTCGGCAGTTGTCCCGGGGCCGCAATTTCCCTTTCAGTAAACGTCGAAGCGGAGGCCGCATGATGCGTGAAGCCCATATTTCCAGCCTCGTCGTACAGGCCCGGCCCGAGCGGCTCGAGGATGTCTCGCGTGCCATTTGCGCGCGGGGCGGCGAGATTCCCGCAACCGATCCCGACGGCAAGCTTATCGTCGTTCTGGAAACGGACAGCGAAGCGAAGATTACGGATTTTCTGAATGAGGTCGCCGTCATGAAGGGCGTCCTGAGCGCCAACCTTGTTTTTCATCAGATAGACGACCCGGCTACAGAAGCCGCGACGAAGGCTCCGGCAACATCCTTTGGAGAGGAATCATGAACGAAATATCACTTACCCGCAGGCAAATGCTAAAGGCCCAGGCGGCTGCCGTTGCGGCAGCTGCAGCCGGACTCCCGTTGTCCGCCGATGCTCAGAATCTGGTGACGGCACGGAGCCAGACCGATCTGAAATGGTCGAAGGCCGCATGCCGCTTCTGCGGCACGGGATGCTCCGTCATGGTCGCGACCAAGGCCGGGCGTGTCGTGGCGACGCACGGCGACGTTAAGGCCGAGGTCAACCGTGGCCTCAACTGCGTCAAAGGGTACTTCCTCTCCAAGATCATGTACGGCGCGGATCGCCTGACCCAACCGCTTCTGCGGAAACGGAACGGCAAATATGCCAAGGATGGTGAATTCACACCGGTCAGCTGGGACGAAGCCTTCGACGTCATGGCGGACCAGTTCAAGAAAGCCCTCCGGGAGAAAGGACCGACGGCCGTTGGTATGTTCGGCTCCGGGCAATGGACCGTGTGGGAAGGTTACGCGGCATCGAAGCTCTACAAGGCCGGCTTCCGCTCCAACAATATCGATCCCAACGCACGTCACTGCATGGCGTCTGCGGTCGGCGGGTTTATCCGCACGTTCGGCATCGACGAGCCGATGGGGTGTTACGACGACTTCGAGCACGCCGATGCGTTCTTCCTCTGGGGCTCGAACATGGCGGAGATGCACCCGATCCTGTGGACCCGTCTGACCGACCGGCGGCTGTCCAATCCGCACGTGAAGGTGGGCGTATTGTCGACGTTCGAAAACCGGTGTTTCGAGCTTGCCGACATTCCGATGGTGTTCAATCCGCATACGGATCAGGTGATCCTCAACTACATCGCCAACTACATCATCACCAACGACAAGGTGAACAAGGAATTCGTCGACAAACACACGAATTTCCGGCGCGGCAATCCCGACATCGGGTACGGCCTGCGACCGGAACATCCGCTGGAACAGGCCGCCAAGAACAACGACAAGGTCGGCGGTTCGAAACCGATGAGCTTCGACGAATTCGCCGCATTTGTTTCGGAATACACGCTTGAGAAAGCACACAAACTGTCCGGCGTGCCGAAGGACAAGCTGGTTGAGATGGCTGAAATCTATGCCGATCCCAACACCAAGGTGATGTCGCTCTGGACCATGGGTGTCAACCAGCACACCCGCGGCGTCTGGGTGAACAACCTGATCTACAACGTGCACCTGCTGACCGGCAAAATCTCCGAGCCGGGCAACAGCCCGTTTTCGCTCACTGGCCAGCCGTCGGCGTGCGGCACCGCGCGCGAGGTCGGCACCTTTGCACACCGGCTTCCGGCCGACCTGGTCGTCGCAAATCCGGAGCACCGCAAGATTGCCGAGAAAATCTGGAAGCTCCCGGAAGGGACCATCCCCGGCAAGCCCGGCTATCACGCCGTGCTGCAGAACCGGATGCTGAAAGACGGCAAGCTCAACGCCTACTGGGTGCAGGTGAACAACAACATGCAGGCAGCGCCCAACATGATGGAGGAGACCCTGCCGGGTTATCGTAATCCGGAGAACTTCATCGTCGTATCGGACGCCTATCCGACGGTTACTGCGCAGGCCGCAGACCTGATCCTGCCCACCGCCATGTGGGTGGAAAAAGAGGGCGCCTACGGCAACGCGGAGCGCCGGACCCAGTTCTGGTACCAGCTTGTCGAAGCGCCCGGCGAGTCCAAGTCCGATCTCTGGCAGATCATGGAATTCTCGAAGCGCTTCAAGGTCGAGGAAGTCTGGCCTGCGGATCTGATCGCCAAGATGCCGGAATACGCCGGGCAGACGCTATACGAGGTGCTATTCCGTAACGGTCAGGTCGACAAGTTCGAACTGAGCGAGACCGCAAAGGAATACGGTAACCATGAGTCGGAGCGCGCCGGGTTCTATGTCCAGAAGGGGCTGTTCGAGGAGTACGCCTCCTTTGGGCGTGGCCATGCGCACGATCTCGCCGACTTCGATCGTTATCACGAGGAACGCGGCCTGCGCTGGCCCGTCGTCGACGGCAAGGAAACGCGCTGGCGCTTCCGTGAGGGCTATGACCCTTATGTCGAAAAGGGGAAAGGCGTCCAATTTTATGGCAAAAAGGACGGCCGTGCGGTCATCTTCGCGCTGCCGTACGAGCCGCCGGCAGAAAGCCCGGACGAAGAATATCCGTACTGGCTCTCGACCGGTCGCGTGCTGGAGCACTGGCACTCGGGATCGATGACGCAACGGGTCCCGGAACTCTATAAAGCGGTTCCCGATGCGCTTTGCTACATGCACCCGGACGATGCCAACGACTTGGGCCTCAGACGTGGCGACGAAATCCGGGTGAAGTCACGGCGCGGAGAAATTCAGACCCGCGTCGAGACGCGCGGTCGAAACAAACCGCCGCGTGGACTCGTCTTTGTACCCTGGTTCGACGCGAGCCAGCTCATCAACAAAGTCACGCTTGATGCCACCGACCCGATCTCCAAGCAGACGGACTTCAAGAAGTGTGCCGTCAAGATCGAACGCGTGTAGCCGTCGTACCGGAGGAAACACCATGAAACGCACAAAACTCTTCAAGTTGATGCCCGCCGCAATACTGGCCGTGGGAATGTTCATGATGATCGTCCCGGCCGGCAGCGCCCAGGATGTCGGGCCGTCAATCTCAACTCTGCGCGGTCTTGCACCATTGGACCAAACCGGGTCGGCACCTCGTATTCCCCAGACGGAAGAGACTGATCGCCAGCGCGCGAGGAACTATCCCGAGCAGCCGCCGACCATCCCGCACAAGATAGACGGTTACCAGCTCGACAAGAACGGTAACCAGTGCCTGTCCTGTCATGCCCGGACGCGAGTCGCAGAAAGCGGCGCACCGATGATCAGCGTGACTCACTTCATGGACCGCGACTGGCAGGCTCTCGCAACGGTTTCACCACGCCGCTACTTCTGCAACCAGTGCCATGTCGTCCAGCTCCGGACGCCGGAAGCGGTCGAGAACACGTTCGTCGACGTCGACAGCTTGCTTGCCGTCGAATCCAAACCCGGCGCGAATTGAGCGGGGGCCGTAATGACTAAACTAATGAACCTCGTCAGGAATTTCTGGGGGACGATGCGTCGCCCCTCGGTGCACCTCAGCCTCGGATTCCTGAGTATCGGCGGTTTCGTCGCCGGCGTGATCTTCTGGGGCGGCTTTAACACTGCGCTGGAGTTCACGAATACGGAGAGTTTTTGCATCAGCTGCCACGAGATGGAAAACAACGTCTATCAGGAACTCAGGACTACGGTTCACTTCACGAACCAGTCCGGCGTCCGTGCGACGTGTCCTGACTGCCATGTGCCGCATGACTGGACGGACAAGATCGCTCGCAAGATGCAGGCCTCCAAGGAAGTGTGGGGTAAGATTTTCGGCACCATCAACACCCGTGAGAAATTCCTGGAGAAGCGGCTGGAGCTGGCAAAGCACGAGTGGTCACGTTTGAAATCAAACGACTCGCTTGAATGCCGGAACTGCCACAGCGCGGAATCCATGGATTTCTCGATCCAGAGTCCACGCGCGGCGGAGGCACACAGCACGTTCCTGGTGACAGGTGAAAAGACGTGTATCGACTGTCACAAGGGCATCGCGCATACGCTGCCGAACATGGCAGGGGTGAAAGGCTGGAACTGATCGAACTAGCCGAAGATCCCGGCCATTTTCAGCAGTAATCCGTCCTTGCCGTGACCGGCGATAACGGAAAGGCCGACCGGGCCGCCGTCCACCGTGCCTGCCGGAATATTGATCTGCGGCAGGCCGCATAGTCCGGCGATGCAGAGCAGTTCAAGCGCGGCCATCCGGAACCCGTCCAGCCCGGCTTCGTCCTCGTCAAGGCGCGGCGCCGGGCCGGGACCGGTCGGCAGAACAAGGATTCCATCATCGCCGAGCGTTTGGGTGAGGCGTTTTCTGATGTCGCTGCGCCGGGTCGTTGCCGCGGAAAGTTGATCCGTTGTAATGGCGGCAGCCATTTCGAAGCGTTCCTTCACGCCGGGACCGAAAGCGGGGTGGACCGCCTTGATCCAGTCTGCATGCGCCGCCCAGGCTTCGGCGGCCTGGCAGACCCGAAACGTTTCCCGCCATTCGCCGAATGAGGTATCGACTATGTCGGTATGTTTTGGCGCACCGATGGCGTCGATTAATTTATGAATCGGTACCTGAAGCTCTGCACGAGTCTCGGCGCCGGCAAGGGACATGGCGTCGTCCGCAATGAGCACGCGTGTATCAGCCGTTTCATTGGGCATCTCGATACCGCAGGCCTCGCCGACCGCGGCGAAGGTCGCCGGATCACGCGCGAACCAGCCCGCCGTATCGAAGCTCGGGGCCAAAGGCATGACACCGGAAAGGCCAATGCGTCCGTGAGTGGTGCGAATGCCGTATACACCGGAGAACGAAGCAGGCATCCTTACCGAACCGCCGGTGTCGCTGCCGAGTGCAAAATCGACCAACCCGGCTGCCGTCGCCGCCACGGACCCGGACGAGGAGCCGCCGGGCACGCGGTCCGGCGCGGCAGAATTGACGGGTGTGCCATAGTGCGCGTTCACGCCCATCAGGCTATACGCGATTTCATCCGTATGTGTCTTGCCGACGAGGGTGGCACCCGCATCCATCAAGACCTGCACGGCCGGGGCGGTACTTTCCGCCGGACCGTGCGTGCGCGCCCAGTCGGGGCTGCCGCAGCCGGTGACACGCCCTTCAACGTCGTATAGGTCCTTGGCACCGAATGTCATCCCCTTAAGCGGGCCGGCGTCGGCGCCGGGGATAGTGAACTGTTCGATAAAGGCGTTTACGGTGTCTTTCATCGCCGACCTCAAACCGGGCCGTGAAGTTCGGGAAGCGCACGGGTAAACGTCGGCTTGCCGGATTTAAAGCCGTACATCGGCTGCGAAAGTTCGGAAACGGCCATGGCTGGGTCGGTATTGTCGACGACGACCAGGTCGGCCGTCATCCCCGTCGCGACACCGTGATCATCCAGGTTCAGGAGCTTCGCGGATCGCGTCGACACCATGTTCAGGCATTCCGCCAGGGTGTCCCTCTTGCCGATCTGCGCGATGTTGGCATAGAGGTTCGCCATACGGATCAGCGAACAGTCGCCAAATGGTGTGAACGGATTGAGTACGTTGTTCGTCGACAGAGAGCAATTGACGCCGTGCTGCAGCAGTGTATGCACATGGGTGACCCCGCGCGGCGCCATGTGATCATAATCCCGGTGCATCAGGAACAGATCCGTCGACGGCAGTACCGTCACGGCGACGCCGGCATCGGCCAGCATGCGGGCTGTTTTCTGAAGTGTCTCTGGCGCCATGACGGAAAATTTCGTCACATGACCGATGGCGACGCGGCCGCCCCAACCGAACTCATCGGCCTTGCGGCAAACATATTCCGCATCCAGTTGGCTTGCGTCGTCACCAAAATCCAGATGCATGTCGATATCGACATCGAATTCGCGCGCCATTTCGAACACGCGGTCGATCTGGCCATGCGGATCACTGTCCGTATAGGGCGCGGCACCGACGGCACCGGCCCCGTCCTTGAGCGCCGCGACCATGAGTTCATCGGTACCGGGGTTGTTTAAAAGGCCTTCTTGCGGAAAAACGCATATTTCGACGTCGATGGCCCAAGCGGCGTCTTTAATGGCAGCTTTGACGCCTTCGATACCGCGCAGACCGACCACGGGATCGACCTCGACGTGGGTGCGCATCCGCGTCGTCCCGTTGATGATACACTTGCGGAGCGTCCGGGAAGCCCGTTCGGCAACATCTTCTTCCGAGAAATCCTTTTTGACCCGGGCCACTTCCTCGATGGCCTCGTTCAGATCGCCGCGCTTGGACGAACAGCGGTCGAGGATGCACGACTTATCCAGGTGGATGTGCGTTTCAACGAAACCGGGCAGCACCAGCCGGCCCTCGACATCGATATCCCGTTCGCCTGGCGTCAGCCCGGCGGCAATTTCGGCGATCTTTTCACCAGCGATGCCGATGTCGACAAGGTCGTCCCCGGAACCGGCAAAGCGGGCATTTCTGAGCGTCACATCCATTCGTTCGGTTCCTCCCGATTGTTTTTCATTGGCATGCTTAATCCTCGCCGCTGTGGCCAAGATATGCACGTTCGATGCTAGGATCGTTTTTCAATTCGTCGGCGGGACCCGCATGCGCGATGCGGCCACTCTCGAGGACATACCCCCGGTCGGCGACGGTCAGGGCGAGGTTTGCCATCTGATCGACAATAAGAACCGTGACGCCTTCATCCCTGAGATCGGCGAGGACATCGTAAAGCTCGCCGATCATCGTCGGCGCAAGACCGAGTGACGGCTCGTCCAGCAACAGAATCTTCGGTTTCGCGATCATGCCGCGCGCAATGGCCAGCATCTGCTGCTCGCCGCCCGAAAGAACACCTGCCTTGCTGTCCATCCGATCACGGATGCGCGGGAAGCGCTTGGTGATCGCCTCGATCTCGGCATCGGACACAGGTTCCTTGCGGGTCCAGGCACCGAGCAGGATGTTGTCGCGAAGAGTCATCTCCGGGAAAACCTGACGGCCCTCGGGGACGAGTACCATCCCTGCAGCGGCGATCTGGTGTGCAGACCGGCGTGCGGTCTCGACATCGTTCAACAGGACGGAACCTTTGACCGGACGGTGCAGACCGCTCATTGCGCGGAGCATCGTCGACTTGCCGGCACCGTTGGCGCCGAGCACGGCCACCATCTCGCCCGGATAGACGTCGACATGGACCTTTTCGAGGGCAGGGGCAGCACCATACCCGGCTTCCAGGTCGTGCGCCGTGAGAACGGCCAGCTTTTCGCCGTGCCATGCCGTTTCCCGGGGACGCCCTTCGTACTCGGTGCCACCCAGATACGCCCTGAGCACCGCCGGATCGTCGCGAACGGCGGCAGGCGCGCCCTGCGTCAACGGTTCACCTGCGTCCAATACGACAATGTGATCGGAAATCCCCATGACGAGCGACATGTCATGTTCGACCAGGATCACCGTCATGCCGAGCTGGGCGATGTCCTTGCCGGACCCGGAAACGGCGGCGAAATTCATCGCCGACGACGTGGTCATACACTTCACGGGAAAGACCCGAATGTCCCATCCGAGCGAAATGGCCGCGTACAACGCCAACCGCTACAACTGGGTCAAGAAGGACATCGAGCGGTACGATGTCGCCCCGGGCGACGGCGAGACCATCATATACAGTACCGGGACGCTTTACGGAGAGTGGCCGAACGGCGACAAGTTCGAAGGCAACCGGTATGTCGACCGTTTTGTCGTACGCGGAGACCGGATCGTGATGATTGACGTCTGGAACGACAGCGCAGAAAGAATTCTGAAACGCGAGGCCGGTCAGTCGGAAGCGTAAGACGCCAGGATATCGCCGATATCCCTGTCTTCGCGTTTCGGCGGCGTGATCAGGGCGCGCTCGATCACGCCCCCCAAGTGATCATGCATCGCGCGTACGAGTTCGTGCTGATTTCCGCGCTTCAACAGCTCGACCAGTTCGCGGTGTTCGGTCACACCGCATTCCGACGAGTGGGGACGGCTATAGAGCGCGAGCATGAGGCAACATCGGGATGCGAGCTCTCGCATGTATTGCGTCAAAACCTTACTGCCCGTGAACTCGGCAAGCATCACATGGAATTCGCCGGCAAGCCGGATGGAATGCGGTTCGTCGAGGTTCTGCGCACGCTCCTCTTCGTCAACGTGTGCCTCCAGCGCGGCAATCTGATCGGGTCGCAATGCCCCGGCCAGGCGGGCGACCACCATTTCCTCCAGGGCCAGACGCAGATCGAAGGTATCGCGCGCCTCGTTCCAGCTCGGCTCGGCGACGATTGCGCCGCGATTACGGCGATGCTCGACCAGACCTTCGGACGAGAGCTGCGACAGCGCCGTACGCACGACGGTGCGGCTCACACCGAACTTCTCGCCGATCATATCTTCGGGTAGGCGGGTGCCGGGCGTGATCGCCTGTTCGATGATCGCGTTCCGCAACGCCCGCACGATTGCGTGGTCACGGGGTTCTGTCATCGATCGTCTCCTCTTAGCCGAAACTGCGTGATCTTAATCTGCACGATCCGGGCCAACAATACGGGAGAGGGCTCTCATCTGCAGGATGCAGGCACCCGCGGGCGGCGCCGAGGCACCAGAGACCGGAAACGACAAAAGCCCGCCAGGCGGCGAGCTTTTGTATGAAATCGTTGGCGTCCCCTACGGGACTCGAACCCGTGTTTCCGCCGTGAAAGGGCGGCGTCCTAGACCGCTAGACGAAGGGGACGCGGCGGCGATGTTCGTAGCCATTCAGGGGGGGGAAATCAAGCCTGAAACGCAGCGAATACCATATATTTTCAAAAAAAATGCGGGCTTGGCTTCAGCGGTGGCTTTGCGCCGGAAACTCAGCTTCAGTTCTCGTCCCGGACCTGCTTAATCAGGGCTTCCAGACCGGTCTGTACCTGCTTCGGCGCCGCATGTTTCTCGAGGTAATATGCGTATATCTGAAGAAACTCCTCGGCAAAGTAGGTGGGATCGACCTCATCGGGCGTTTCCGTATTCGCTACGGCAAAGGCGCTGAAATTGGCCGCGGCATGCCGCATTCCAGCGGCGATATCGAGCGGATCCATGCCTTCCTGAATACGATTGTTCGCGGTGTTGATGATCTGGTTCGCGAACTGAACACTCAGGGTATGACGGTCTTCTTCTTCGCTCATGACAAAATGCCTCGTGGTCGAACCGGATTACGCAATTAATACGTACTACCGGGGAAATAGGGGGAAACGGCGGTCTATTCAATCCGCCTTTTTGATGGCGGCCGCGAACATGTACCCCGTACCGCGCACCGTCTTGATGATTTCGGGATGCCGCGAGTCGGCTTCCACCTTGCGCCGCAGACGCGTAACGAGCACGTCGATCGAACGGTCGAACGGCTCCCAGTCGCGGCTGTAGATTGCGCTCAACAGATGATCGCGCGACAGGACGCGGCCGGCTTTCTCGATAAACTCGTTGAGCAGGCTGAACTCGCCGGAGGTCAACTCGACCTTGGCACCCCCTGGATCTTTCAGTTCCCGGCTGTCCAGATTGAGGACCCAGCCGTTGAACGACACGCTGCGCTGCTCGCCATCCGCTCCTTGAGAAAGTGCATTCTGCCGGTCGACGACGCGGCGCATGACACTGCGGATACGGGCCAGTAGCTCGCGTTCGTCCCAAGGTTTGGTGACATAATCATCGGCACCGATTTCCAGTCCGACCACGCGGTCGATCGAGTCATCCTTGCTGGTCAGAATGATAATTCCGACCGAATACCTGTCGCGCAGCTGCTTGGTGAGATCGAACCCGTCATCGTTCGGCAGTTTCAGATCCATGATCGCCAGATCGGCGGGATCTTTTTCCATCAGGGCGTGCATGTCTTTCCCGTTGTCACAGGTCGAAATGCGGTAACCTTCGCCCTCGAGATAGAGGCGAAGGGCTTTCTGTACGAATGCATCGTCTTCGACAACGAGAATATGCGCAGATTCTGCCATGGTAGGGTATACGTCTTACAATCAAGTGCTTAGTTGAAACGGGACTATCGCGCGTCAGCCATGTCCCGGTTAGACTACGCGAGTTGACTGGCTAACCGCAACTCATTGCGAGTGAATTTGCCATTCTTCGCGGGGACGGAGCAAGGGAATCGAATGTCGGACGACGAGAGTACAACCGAAGATGCTGGACCGGTTCCCGGACCGGGCGTAACAGCCTGGCTGACACAGGTAATCGGCACGCCTCGCGCTTCCAAGGCGGAAGGAAGGCCATGGCTTCCCGCCGGCTTCGCACCCGTGGAAGAAAGCGGCCGTCGCATCGAGTTGCTCCTTCCTGAAGAGGTTGTGGTAGCGGACGGGGGCACGTTGCAACGCGTGGAAATTCGCGGACTCCCGGCGGGTGTGACCCTCGCTTCGGGGGTCGCGATGAGCGATGGTTTCTGGCATCTGGCCCCGGACGATCTGTACGGCCTGACAGCGTTGGTACCCGACGATATCCCGTTACCGTTCTCGGTCATGCTGAAGGGGGTCTTTGTCGGCGACGATCCGGAGACGCCCTGGACCGAATTGACAGGTTTTGAAATCGACGATGTGGATACCGATGAGGTACTTGCCGCCCGGGACAAGAGCGATGTGCGTGAGGCGGATCAAGCAGCCCCCAAAGAGTCGATGACGCAACCGGACGCCGAATCGGACGTCCCCGAAACCGGCACCGAATCCCCGTCGCCGAATATCGACGGCGCAAAATTACCGGAAGCAACGGCCCCGGAAACTCCCGAAGTCGCAAACATTCCCGCGGCACCACTAACAATGGTCGTGATCGATCTCGACGTTTCCGTCGGCACCGATGATCCGGCACTATTGAAGGACATTTCCCTGTGCTTCTCTGGTCTTCCTGCTGGCGCCATGCTGAGTACCGGTACAAACATTGGTGGTAACTGGACGGTGCCGGCGACGGCGCTTTCGAACCTCAGTATTTTCATTCCGGAAGAAACGCCCGACTTCGAACTTGATGTGGAAATGACGATAGCCGGATCGCCACCGCAATCCGCCGCCATTCAGGTCGAAAACCCGCCGCTTCATGTCGATGCCGATGATGCCTTCGGAATTACCCTCGCAGCCTCGGGGGCAGGGCAGACCCGCTTCTTCGTCTTTACCGACGGCACGGTCGCATATGACCGGGTTATCAATTGGGCGGTCGCGGGCGACAGCGAGGTCAACGTCCTCGTCCCCTTTATCGACAGCGGAATGCCGTTCGAGATCTTGATGCGCTACGAAACGCTGGGCACGGAAGATGGAGCACCGGTTCTTCTCGGCCTGGAGATCGACGACACTTTCATCGACGCAAACTCCCCGGCCATCTCGGCAAATGGTATGCCCGTGGACAACGGCCGCACTTGGTCAGGTGACTTGATTCTCGACGTCCGCGAAGCGTTGAAATTGCACATGGACGAACCGGAATCGGCCCTTCCGGACGACGAAGATTCAGCAAGCCATCAGGAAACGTATGAGCCAGACGCGTTACCGATGACGGATACACCTGACGAGGGCGACGCCGACGAGCTAATCGGGCGAGAAGAGGTTCTCCCCGCGCAAGAACCTGAAGTCTCCGAAACCGGAGCAGCAGAGCCCGACAAACTTGACGAGATCGCAGTCGACAATACCGATGACGTTTCAGGCAATGACACGGCAATGCCGGTGCCCGGCGATGCGCGCGACGACGACGTTGCGGAGAGCGACGTTCTGATCGTCGACGCCACCTTCGAAGATTTGCAGCGCCCGGCATTTATCTCGGAGTTGAGGCAGCTTCGCGACTTCATACGGACTCAAACGTCCGATGACAGTGGCGAAATCTATGACCGGCTCGGGATCGACGTCACCAAATGGCACGATATGAAAGTCAATGGGCCGAGCGGCGCGAATGTCGACCTTGAACCGCGGCTTCCGCGGATTGCACCTTCAGGAGGGATCGACAACACCCGGGATTTACTCCCGCTGCGTCTGAGAGGGGTTTCTGGCGCTTCCCGTATCGAGGTGCGGCTGACAGGACTGCCGCCGGGCACGCTTTTGACCCGCGGCCGGAATATGGGCGGCGGCCAGTGGCATCTTACCGCGAATGACTGCAACGACTTATCCCTGCTGCCGCCAATTGGAGAAAACGGCACCATTGTCCTCCATGTTTCAGAAAACGACCCGATGGGCACCGGCAACACTTATGCGATGCAGAAATCGATCATCGTCGGCCAGAACCGCAAGCACCCGGTGTCTCGGGGCACGGATATGCCGGCGATGCACCTGCCGCTCGATCCCGATGTCTTCGATCCCGACGGGCATGGAGCACTTTCGCTGACAGTTGGTGAATTGCCGGCAGGCGCCATACTCTCGCGCGGCAAAAATCATGGTGGCGGGGTCTGGACCCTTGATGCGCCACCAGGCGACAGTCTGACGATTTTTGCCGCGGCCGCATCTCCCGCTTTCGAGATCACCCTGACTTGTGTGGCATTGAACGCCGAAACCGGTGCCAGCAAAGTTATTTCACGGGTGATCGAGGTAAATCCGGCGCGAGGCAAGCTGAATTTGCGGTCGGAAATGGCGGCGTGACGGACGTGAACGGGAAATGAGATTTTCGGTTGCAGCTCGGGTATATACCGTTTTCGCCTTATTGATCGTTCTCGCGTTCGGTATCGGCGGCTATATCTATGTCAATGAGCAGAACATCGATGAACGCGTCAAAAATCTGGTCGAACGGCGCCTGGTGGTTCGTGTCGACATCGCACGTCTCTCTGATCTCGCATCCTCCATTCGCGATCTCGCGGTCCGTATCGATGATCGAAGGGCATTCGGACAGACACAAGACCTGACGGAAATGATGCGTGCCGCTCTCGCCGGCGGCGGGGCAATCATGTCGCGTCTGGCAAAGGCCGTTCCCGGCACGAACCTGGAGAACGTTTCAGCGGCCGGAAACATGCTGCGCGACGCGCTCAGCAAAGGCGGGGAACTGGCACCGGCTGCCGTGCGTTACGGCGAAGCGGCAGACATCCTTAACAAGAGCATCGCGTCGGCCATCGTAGAGGAGCGGAAGGCCGTCGTTCGCCTCAACGAGCTGTCCGAACGGAACGCCCTCATCTTTGCCATCGCCGGTTTGATCATTGCATCGGCTGCAATGATTTATCTTTATCGCAACGTGATCCGGCGTTTGTTGCGCCTGCAATCGAGCATGTCGGCGTTCGTCGAAGGACGCGAAGAAGAGATCCCGACGGACGGGAATGACGAGATTGCCAGCATGGGCCGTGCGCTCGATTATCTCATTACAACCCTGAAGCGCCGCGAAGCCCGGCTCGAAGAACAGCTTATTTTTCAACGAACGCTGCTCGATACCATTCCGAACCCGATCTTTTACAAGGACGACAACGGCAAGTTCACGGGGGCAAATGCCGCGTTCGAAGCCGTCGTCGGGTTGCCGCCGGACGAGGTTGTCGGGAAAACACCGTACGATTTGGACCGGCCGGACCTGGCCGAAAGATACGACCCGCAGGACCGCGGCACGGGGCTCGGCAAGAAGAGGTACTCGTACGAAACCGAAAAGGCTTTCGCCGACGGCAAGATGCACCACGTCATGATCGAAAAAGCGCATTTCATGAACGCGGACGGAAAGTCGACGGGTGTAGCGGGCGTGATGGTCGACATCACGCGGCTCAAGGAAGCCGAGATCGAACTTCATGATGCCAAGGAAGTCGCGGAGTCCGCCAACCAGGCGAAGTCAAGCTTCCTGGCCGCGATGAGCCATGAAATCCGAACGCCCATGAACGGCGTGACGGGGATGGTCGAACTGCTCGAACAGACTCGTCTCGAACGTGAGCAGCGCCAGATGCTGCGCACGGTCCGGGAATCCGCCGAGGCGCTGCTCAGAATTATCGATGACATCCTCGATTTCTCGAAGATCGAGGCCGGCAAGATGGACCTGGAGCATGTGCCCGTCTCGCTGTCTACGATCGTCAATGGGGTGGCAGAGACACTTGCACCGAACATCCGCAAACAAGGCCGCGATGTCAGCCTGATTACATTCACCGATCCCGATGTACCGGCCTGGGTAAAGAGCGATCCGGTTCGGCTGCGTCAGGTTTTGATGAACCTTGCCGGGAACGCGGCGAAGTTCACGGAAGCAGGCAAGGTGGTGATCAGCGCAGAGAAAGTTGATTCCGCCAACGGCACGGTCAATGTCCGCTTCCAGGTCAGCGACACCGGCATCGGTATTTCGAAAGAAAACCAGATCAAACTTTTTGAGGCATTTACCCAGGCCGAGGGGTCAATCACGCGCCGCTTTGGCGGCACAGGGTTGGGACTTTCGATTTCGCGGCGTCTTGTCGACCTCATGGGCGGCAGGATCGGCGTCAACAGCGAGTTGGGTAAAGGATCGACATTCAGTTTCGAACTTCCCTTTGAAGTCAGTACGCCCCCATCTGACGAGGCGACCGACCATGCTCTGCCGGCACTGCGCGATATCAGCGTGCTGATTTGTATACCGGACGCAGAAGAACGGGAGATCATCGAAACGTATCTCGACCATAACGGCATTTCACATTCCGTTGCCGACACGGTAGGCGAGATGCTCGAGCGTTGCGCCATGTACAGCGTTGCCCTCATCGATGACTGGCCGGGCAGCGGCGGCACGGCCGATGAACTGGCGAGTGCGATCGTCGATGAAACCGCGGCACAGCGTTCGCCCGGTATCATCAAGCTCAAGAACCATGCCCCGGCCTCCGGCAAGTCGAAGAAACGCCCGGGCATTGTGCTGCAGCGGCCATATCGCGAGCGGACTCTGATCGAGACACTCGGCGTCGCAGCCGGGCGGATCGAGCCGGGCGAGGTGAGCGTGTCCAGTGATGCCGACGACCGCGTTCCCTTCGAGGCCCCGCCGTCGATCGACGAAGCGCGCAAGGCCGGCCGACTTATCCTCGCCGTCGAGGATCATCCTGTGAACCGGCAGGTGCTGATGCGGCAGCTACATACCTTGGGATATGCCGTCGAAATGGCGGAGGATGGCGCTAAGGCGCTCGAAAAATGGCAAGAAGGCGGATATGCACTCGTCATCACGGATTGCCACATGCCCGAGATGGACGGCTTCGAACTTACCGCGGCTATTCGCGCCGCCGAGGAAGCAACGGGTCACCACACGCCAATCATCGCGGCGACCGCGAATGCCTTGCAAGGCGAGGCCGAGAACTGCCTGCGCGCCGGCATGGACGGATATCTTTCCAAACCGGTAAAGCTGGATGCGCTCGCCGGCGAGATCGTAAAATGGCTGCCTGACTCGGGCATAAAGATTGATCTGCCTGCACCATCTGCTGACGTCCCAACAAGTGGGGACGACGTCATCGACTTCGCCGTCTTGCGCGCCATATGCCACGGCGATGAAAGTATGCTGCTGGAAATGCTCGGCGACTTTCTCGAGATCAATCAAAGTGTCGTCGACGACCTTTTGCAGGCGATTGAGATGAAGAAAAGTGCCGATATCCGGTCGCATGCGCACAAGCTGAAAGGGTCGGCGGGAACGGCGGGCGCGAAACGGCTCGCAGAAGCCGCAAAATCACTTGAAAAGTCGTCTGGCGACGGGACGGATGCGGATATCGCCACGTTTGCGCATACGTTGAAGACCGAGTTCGAGTCTGTCCGCGCCAAGATCGACTCCCTGAAGGAATGAGGTGCGGATGAGCACACGCATTCTATACGTGGAAGATGACGCATTCGTCGCACGAATGGCAAAACGTCGCCTGGAAGGCGACGGGTTTGACGTCACCCTGTGCGAAGACGGTGCAGCCGGACTGGAACTTGGCCAGTCGGGCGAATTCGACATCATTCTGCTCGACCACATGCTCCCGGGCATGTCCGGCATTGAAATCTTGAAGCAGCTCAATCCTGAGGAAACACCGGTTGTCATGGTCTCCGGCTCCTCCGAGCTGAGCGTTGTCGTCGAGGCGATGCGAATGGGTGCCGCTGATTATGTCATCAAGGAAACGGACGGCAGTTATCTCGATTTGTTGCCACGGACGGTCAACAGGGTGCTCACCCATATGAAACTGCTGGAAGCAAAACGCGAAGCAGATGAGCGGATTGCCAAGCAGGCTGAAACGATCCAGGGCGTGCTCGACAATATGGATCCGGGCATCACGCTTTTCGATCCGTCGATGCAACTGATTTCGTACAACGACCGTTTTACCGAGCTTTTCGATCTTCCGCCCGCGCTTGTCACCGAGGGCGTACCTCTTATTGATCTTCTCAAGCAACTCGCATCGAACGGGGAATTCAACGCAGACCGTGTCGACGAAGAGATCGCCGAACGGCTTGATCTCTTCAGTTCCGGCGAAACGTTTCGGATCGATCATCAGCGCCCGAACGGGCTGGTGATCGAAATTCGCGGCGGGCCGATGCCGGTCGGCGAGTTTATTGCGTCCTACACCGACATCACCGAACGCAAGATGATGGAGGAGGAGTTACGGCGTCTGGCGACAACCGACCCCCTGACAGGGGTCAACAACCGGCGCCGTTATTCCGAAATTTCCGAGCGGGAAATGACCAGATGCAAAAGATACCGGCACCCGTTGTGCGTACTTATGCTCGATGCCGATCACTTCAAGAATGTGAACGATACCTATGGCCACGAAGCCGGGGACCGCGTTCTGAAAGCACTCGCCGACGCGTGCGTCGCCGAACTTCGCGATGTCGACGTGCTTGGCCGCTTCGGAGGTGAGGAGTTCACGGTGACGTTGCCCGAAACGCCAATGGAAACGGCACTGGAAGCGGCGGAGCGTTTGCGCGCAAAGCTCGCTGCCACTGACGTTGAACTTGAAGATGGCCAGCGGATTTCATTCACCGTCAGCATTGGGGCCAGCTGTCTCGCCGGCGAGGATGAGGGCCTTACTGATTTGCTGAACCGGGCCGACGCGGCGCTTTATAAAGCGAAGGAAGAAGGGCGGAACCGCGTCGTCGCCGCCTGAGCATTAACACTCCATTCATGACTGTTGAAATAGATTTAAACGTTATCCAGAAAGGATGCGGAGCAACAGTATGTCCATTTTTCTCGCCGTTGTTGCCTTTTTCATGGCATTTGGCGCTTTGTGGTTCACCAGCGAAATTGCGCGCCGAATGGACACGAGCGCACGCGCTGCCGGCCAGCCACATATGGGTCCAATGCAGGAGTCTTTGCGCCGCGCCGAGCGCCAGATACGCGACCTTGCGCTGGCGCTCGAGTCCGCAGAGCGGAAAATCCAGTTGCTCGACGCCCGTAACACACTGAACCAAAATGAGTTTCTTAATGCCAGGGCAGAGACTGACCGATCCTCGAGCAAGGTCAGTACACTGGATATCCTTCGCGGCGCGCAAAGATTTTACCCAAGCGATACCTATAAAAACTGACGAATAAGAAACTGCCGTAAAAGGGGCATGCATGGCATGTCGCTACCTTTGCGACAGGAAAGTTTCGTTAACCTCAAAACTGGCGGTTATATTGACGTTCAGAGCCTAAAATTCTACGATATTAACCTTGTGATGTATGTTCTGCTACGTGTACCCGGCGTGTGTCCAGGGCGCAGAATATACTGGGTTGGAACTGGATGTTGGGGGTTCAAGGCTAGATGGCCACGGTACCCAAACCAACGGCTGTAGCGAGTGCTGGACCGGCGCAAGCGGCGCGGGCGGTTTCCGCGCCGACGCGTGTGGCTGCCGTGTCGACCTCTCAGGTCGATGCGCTCAATGCCGGCACCAACATCTCATTCGACGCCGCAGCGTCCGGCTTCCAGGACAGCCGGAACCAATCCCTGCTCGATAAGGAAGAAGGAAGCCGCCGCCAGTATTCGGACCCGGGCTTCGACCGCCTGTTTACCGCTGACACGAACGTCTTCGCCACGATCTTTGAAGCACAGGACAAGGAAGCGTCCGGCAGCAACGATAGAAGTCCGGCCGGCCGCGCACTGGGCCGTCCCGTGTCCAGTGTCATCAAGACGTATGAAACCAACGCACTTATCATTTCCGGGCAGCAGCCGGTCAACGGCACCGCATTCAGCTTCAGCCTCTGATTAATCCCAGCGCTTTGTTTTACGAGGGACCGTGACGGCGGTCACTTCGCCGTTACGCGCAACCTAATACGTTCGCCGGTGGAGATCATCGCCATGGCACTTACACCAGTATTGAGCTCGGCCACATCCGGCCTGCGTGCATCGTCGCTAAGAGTGGCGACAGCCGCTGACAACATCGTCAACATCAACACGCCGGGTTATGAAGCTAACCGTGTTTCACAGAAGACTGTATACAGCGGGACCAACCCGGGCGGCGGCACCGCCGTCGATGCGCAGGTCATCGGGAGCGGGCTTGCACCGGATCTGGGCCAGGAGATCACCAATCTGATCCAGGCTGAGTCCGTTTACCGTGCCAACGCTGCCGTGTTGTCGACGGCATCGGAGTTGTCACGCGAAACGCTCAACGCGCTGGCGTGATTTTCTCAACTCCGTTTCATCGCGTAAAGATTCAGTTTACCATTCGCCAATAAGCTGAGAGCCAATTTCGGTCGTTTGGAGTTTCGAGTACCGATGCCCGCAGATGTCAGCAATGCATTCGACGTCGCTTTCTGGTTCGCCGATACGGCGCTGAACGAGAATGAGTACCTGCAGCCGCAAAAGCTGCAGCGGTTACTGTATCTGGCTCAGGCTTATTACTGCATCATTCATCGCGGACGAAAGCTGATGCCGGCAATCTTTGTTGCCGACGAAATCGGTCCGATCGAACCCAATGTGCACATGGCGTTTTCGCGCGGCAGACCGGATATCGATGCGGAACTGTTTCTTCCGTTTGAAGTCGAAGAATTCCTGTCCGGTTTCTGGCGCCGCTTCGGGCATATGTCCATGGAACGGCTCGATAAGATCACCAAAGAAAGCAGCGGTTACAAGAACGCCATCAAGCGTGGACCGCGTGCCGAAATTACGTTGAAGGAAATGGGTGTGTCGTTTGTCGAGAGCAGGGAAGCACCTGCACCGACGCAGGTCGCAAAGAAGAAAATTTTCCGAACGCAAAGCGGTCGCCCGGTCGAGGTAAAGGCTTGGGTGCCGGGTGCAAAGTAACTTTTCAAGTTAGCATTTGAGAAACGAATCGAATTTTATAATCACGTATCACTAAGTGTGTTACTTTCAATACGACGATGGTTTTGAATTTCTTTGTTAGAAACTTTGAAAACACAAACACGCTCTTGAGGGGGAAAAACAAAGTTTTAGCTTGGGGATGCCGGATTGGCGTCTAGGAAAATTTTCCAAGGTGTGATGCGTTACACTTCCGATGTTATCCACAAGCTGGTATAGAATTCGGACTTTTTATTGACGGGAGGTTTTATTTTTATGGCGAAAGCAGTGAAGAAGAAGGCAGCGACTAAGAAGTCGGCTGCAAAGAAGAAGGCCCCGGCGAAAAAGGCAACTGCCAAAAAGTCGGCAGCCAAGAAAGCTCCAGCGAAGAAGAAAGTAGCCGCGAAAAAGAAGACCGCGGCGAAGAAGGTGACAGCCAAGAAGAAAACCGCAGCGAAGAAGAGGACCGCTGCGAAGAAGGCACCGGCCAAGAAAGCCGTAGCCAAAAAGAAATCCGCAGCGAAAAAGAAAACCGCTGCGAAGAAGGCACCGGCCAAGAAAGCCGTAGCCAAGAAGAAAACCGCAGCGAAGAAGAAGACCGCTGCGAAGAAGGCGCCGGCCAAGAAAGCCGTAGCCAAGAAGAAGACCGCAGCGAAAAAGAAACCCGCCGCGAAGAAAAAAGCACCGGCCCGTAAAAAGGCTGCTGCGAAGAAGAAGTGATCCTTTCGTCCCGGCGCTACGCCGGGATGGAAACGACAATTTTTCTTCAGTGAAGCGCTGTCCTTGCGGACAGCGCTTTTCTTATGACTTGATCAAAAAATCGAAATCGCAGCCGTCTTCGGCCTGCGTCACCGTATCAAGATAAAGCTTCATATACCCGCGCTCGGCGCCGGCGTGCGGTGCCCGTGGTTTGTATGCTGCGCGCCGTTTTTCCATTTCCTCGTCGTCGACAAGAAGATCGAGCGTCCGGGCAACTGCATCGAGGCGGATAATGTCGCCGTTCTCGACAAGTGCAAGCGGGCCGCCCATCGCACTTTCCGGCGACACATGGAGCACGATCGTGCCAAACGCGGTGCCGCTCATGCGGGCATCGGAAATGCGCAGCATGTCCTTCACGCCTTGCCGCGCGAGCTTGAGCGGAATCGGAATGTAGCCGGCTTCGGGCATGCCCGGCGCCCCCTTGGGACCGGCATGCTTCAGTACAATCACATCATCGGGATTTACATCCAGGTCGTCACTGTCAATGCGGTTGGCCAGGTCTTCCAGGTCCTGAAACACGACGGCGCGGCCCTCGAAGTTCAAAAGCGCCGGAGAGGCCGCGGCTTTTTTGAGAACGGCACCATTCGGTGCAAGGGAACCTGAAAGGGCGATCATACCCTCGTTCTCGGCAAGCGGTTCCCGGCGCGACTTGACGATGTGCTGTTCGAATGGCGGCTCGGCAGCGTCGATGTTTTCGCCGAGCGTTTGGCCGCTGACCGTCATCGCATCGAGATGAAGGAGATCCTTGATCTCGCGCAGTATCGGCGCAAGGCCGCCGGCCTTATAAAGGTCTTCCATATAGTTCGAACCAGCCGGCTTCAAATCGACCAGTACGGGGGTCTTGCGCCCAATTTCGTCGAGGCGCGCAAGCGACGCGTCGAGTCCAAGGCGTCCTGCAATCGCGGCAATATGCACGATCCCGTTCGTCGATCCGCCGACCGCTTGCAGAACCGTCAACGCGTTGTCGATGTGTTTCTGTGTGATTAGCTGCGACGGCACGATTTCTTCCGCCGCCATCTCAACGGCACGCGCGCCTGTTTCTTCGGCATGACGCATACGGTCACTCATCACGGCCGGTATGGCGGCGCCACCCGGCAACATGACGCCCATCGCTTCCGACATCAGGGCCATCGTCGATGCCGTCCCCATGACGCCACACGTACCGGCGGACGGCACCAGGCGTTCCGATGCAGCTTCGATGCCGGCGGCGTCGATTTCACCCGCCCGATGCATCCCCCAAAGCCGTCTGCAATCGGTGCAGGCACCGATGCGTTCGCCGCGCAGGCTACCCGCCATCATTGGCCCGGTGACCTCGAGGATCGTAGGCCTGTCGGCAGAGAACGCCCCCATCAAGAGCGCCGGAACCGTCTTGTCGCATCCGCCGATCAGGACCACGGAATCCATCGGCTGCGCCTTAATCATTTCTTCGGCGTCTATGGACATCAGGTTCCTGAGAAACATCGACGTCGGATAAGAAAAACTCTCGTGCAGGGATACGACAGGGAAGGTAACAGGCAAACCGCCCGCAAGCATGACGCCGCGCTTCACCGCTTCGATGATCTGCGGCACGTTGGCATGGCAGGCATTGTAACCGGAATAGGTATCTACGATTCCAATGATCGGTTTATTCAGGGAGTCTTCGGTATATCCCATGGCCTTGATAAAGGCCTTCCGCAGAAACAGCGAAAACGCCGTATCGCCATAACGCGTCAGTCCGCGCTTCATTCCCTTTTGATTGTTTTTGTCATCGTTTTGCGGCATGCAGGTTCCCTCCGTTTCGATTATCTTTACCTGCACATAACAAGCCTGTCACGGCACCGTTCCAGGGGGAAACGTCTATGAGTTCGAATACGTTCAAGATCGCGGTCATGCCGGGCGACGGTATCGGCATCGAGGTGATGGACGCCTGTATCACCGTTATGAACGCGGTCATGAGCAAGATCGGCGGTCCCGGTCTTGACCTGCAGCACGTACCGGGCGGCGCGGCGTATTATCGTGATCACGGAACGGACCTGCCTGACGAGAGCTTTGAGGCCGCCCGAAATGCCGACGCCATTCTTTTCGGGGCCATGGGGCTGCCCGACGTGCGCAAGGTCGACGGAACCGAAATCAACCCGCAGCTCGATCTACGCTTCGGCCTCGAACTGTATGCCGGTGTCCGGCCCGTCCGCGTCCTGCCGGGTGCGCCGACCCCGCTCGGCGATCCACGTGCGCAGGAAATCGACCTTGTTCTCATCCGTGAAAATACCGAAGGCCTTTTTGCCGACATCCGAAAACCGCGTACGGATAGCGATACGGAAGCCGAGGACCGTTGCCTGATTACGCGAAAAGGCTCGGAACGGGTGATCGACTATGCCTTCAGGCTGGCTGCAAGCCGACCGCGGCACCGCACCGACGCGCGACGCGTGACCTGCGTCGACAAGGCGAACGTTCTGCATTCCATGGCGTTCTTCCGCTCGATTTTTGACGAGATCAAGGAGCGGTATCCAGACGTCGAGGCCGATTACGGTTATGTCGACGCGATGGCGCTCAATCTCGTCAAGCGACCTTGGGACTACGACGTCATGGTCATGGAAAACCTGTTGGGCGATATCCTGTCCGATCTGACGGCCGGGATCGTCGGTGGCCTCGGTATGGCACCGTCCGGCGATATCGGTGACGCACACGGCCTATTTCAGCCGTCACACGGCAGCGCGCCTGACATCGCAGGGCAGGGGCTCGCGAACCCCGTCGCGATGTTCCTGTCGGCGTCCATGATGCTGACATGGCTCGGCACCCGGCACGGCGAGGAACAGTGCCTCGAGGCGGGGGCGCTGCTGGAAAAGGCCGTTGCCGACGCCTTTGCCGGCGGTAATCTCAAGCCGGCGGAGTTTGGCGGACCGCATGGTACCGCAGACATTACCAACGCCGTATTGAACGAAATTTAGGCAAAAGACTTGTTTGAATAAGTTCGTGGCAATTTCTTTTCATCTCTGTCCAAGACGACTAAGCTTGTTCAGATAACAGCGCGAAATTGCGCGACTGGGCGAACGACAGGGATGATTTGCGGGTGGCGAACTCGGACGAACACGAGACCCCGAAACCATTTGACGAAATGCTCGAACCGGATGGCACGGTTCGCATGGCTTACGCGCAGTACGGTGAGTGGCTGCAAGGCGTCAGCAAGGAAACCCTTATACGCAAGGATGAACAGGCGGACATGATGTTCCGCCGTCTTGGCATCACGTTCACGGTTTACGGCGATGCCGAGTCCACCGAACGCATGATCCCGTTCGACATCATTCCGCGCATCATCGATCCTAACGAATGGGATTATCTGTCGCGGGGTGCTATTCAGCGGGTCGACGCCATCAATGCCTTCCTCGATGACGTCTATCACGATCAGGCGATCCTGAAGGCCGGTCGCATACCGCCTGAACTCGTGCTCAACAACGACGCATTCAGGCCGGAAATGCTGGATCTGGATCTGCCGCGGCGCATTTATGGACACATCGCGGGTGTGGATCTGGTCCGCACCGGCGCGCGCGAATTCTACGTGCTCGAAGATAACGTCCGTACACCGTCGGGCGTGTCTTACATGCTGGAAAACCGCCAAACCATGATGCGGTTGTTCCCCGAACTGTTCGCGACGAACCATGTGGCGCCGATCGGACGCTACGCCACGGAACTCCGTAATAACCTTCAGTCCGTCGCGCCCATTGGCGTCGACGAGCCGACGATCGTGCTGTTGACGCCTGGCCGTTTCAACAGTGCGTATTTCGAACATGCCTTCCTCGCCACCGAGATGGGTGTGCGGCTCGTTGAAGGGCAGGACCTGTTTGTGGATGAGGGTTTTGTCTTCATGCGAACGACGGAAGGCCCGAAACGGGTGGACGTCATTTACCGGCGCATCGACGACGATTTTATCGATCCGCTCGCGTTCCGGCCCGAGTCCATGCTGGGCGTTCCGGGTCTGCTGTCCGTTGTCCGGCGCGGACGCGTCACGTTGGCCAATGCCATCGGCAGCGGCGTGGCGGACGACAAAGCGATGTATGTATACGTGCCGGAAATGATCCGTTTTTACCTTGGTGAAGAACCCATCCTGCAGAATGTGCCCACGTACAGCCTGCGCAATCCGGACGACTACAAATACGTGCTCGAACACCTGGAAGAGCTGGTGGTCAAGGAAGTCCACGGCTCCGGCGGCTACGGCATGCTGGTCGGACCGAAAAGCACCAAGGCGGAACGCGAAGCGTACGCCGAACGCCTCAAGGCGGAACCGGAAGCTTTCATCGCACAACCTACGCTGTCGCTATCGACCTGTCCGACCTGGGTCGACGAAGGGGTGGCGCCGCGGCATGTGGACCTGCGCCCGTTCGTGCTTTCCGGTCGGCGCACGACTGTCATGCCGGGTGGTCTGACGCGCGTCGCCCTCAAGGAAGGCTCCCTCGTCGTTAATTCGTCGCAAGGTGGCGGCACCAAGGACACATGGGTGCTCGAACGATGACCGGAACGGGAATGCTCAGCCGCACGGCGGATAATCTCTACTGGCTCGGCCGCTACGTCGAGCGCGCGGAGAACAATGCGCGCCTGATCGACGGCACTTACCATATGAGTCTGTTGCCGATTACGCCCGACGAGCACGCAGAACTGTGGCGCAAGCTATTTCAAAGCGCTGAGGAAATCGAGGCATTCGTGGAAAAGCACCCGGAGTTCACGAACGATGCCGTGACCCGGTACCTGACGCTCGATCCCGACAATCGCTCCAGCATCTTCTGCTGTCTGGAGGCGGCCAGGGATAACACGCGCGCGGCACGTGCCGAGCTGACAACCGAAATTTCCCAGTGCATCAATCAGACCTGGATAGATATTCGCGCCATCGATATGGACCGAATTCACGAACGCGGTCTTCAGGATTTCCTCGATCTTATCAAGGAACGCGCGCACCTGTTCCAGGGTGTCGTTTACAGCACTATGCGGCGCGGAGAACCTTTTCTGTTCTGGGAACTGGGTACGGCACTGGAACGCGCGGAGAACACCTCGCGGCTGATCATGACCCGCGCCGATTCATTTCACCGCGCCCACCGCCGCGACGACGGTTTCGACTTTTATCGTTGGGGAACGTTCCTGCGATCTGCCAACGCATATAGCGCGTATCGACAGATCTACGGCGACATCGATTCCGTCTGTGTCGCTGAAATGCTGATTACGAATACCAACATTCCACGGTCTTTACTCGCGTGTATCGAGGATACGACGGATATACTTAAAACGCTCCGCCGCGAGGCCCCCTGCGCCGAGATGTCTGAACGCCTGGCAGCGGAGATCCGTGCCATGCGGCTCGATCAGGTACTTCGTTCGGGCCTGGAAAGCTTTCTTAATGACTTCCGAAAACAAGTTCACGCGCTCAGTGACCAGATACGCGCCGATTTCATGATGGTCCGGTAGGGGAATTTCAATGCGCCTTACCATTGTTCACGAGACTCACTACAGATTCGAGGAGCCCGCCAAGCACTCGATCCAGTACCTTCGGCTGACGCCGGGATCCAGCGCTTGCCAGCGTGTACTGTCATGGTCTGTTTCAACCCCGGGCACACTGACACCGTGGATTGATGGTTTCGGCAACAGTGCGCATGTATCGACGATCGACGGCGAGCACGACGAGATCAAGGTGGTGGTCGAAGGTGTGGTCGAAACCATCGACACATCCGGCGTGCTAGGGCCCAGGGACGGGCTGCCGCCGGCGCTGTTTCTTCGCGATACCCCGTTTACAGAGATTGGGGAAGCTACGGAAGCTCTCGCCGAGGAAGTAAAAGGGGACATTGCCACCGACACCCTTTCCGGCCTGCACAGCCTGACGCAAAAGATCGCCGACCGGGTGAGCTATATGGCCGATGCCACCACCGTGGAAACCTCTGCCGAGGAAGCCGTCATCGCGGGCAAGGGCGTGTGCCAGGATCACGCGCATATCTTTCTCACCTGCGCGCGCCAGTGCGGGATTCCGTCACGGTACGTAAGCGGGTATATCCTTGCTGGACAGGGCAACGACAGCCACGTGGCGTCGCATGCGTGGGCGGAATCGCACATACCCGGACTAGGCTGGGTCAGCTTCGACCCCACGAACCGGCAGTCGGCTACGGAAGAATATGTCCGACTCGCCATCGGTTTTGATTACATGGGGGCTGCGCCTGTCCGCGGTTCACGCCTGGGCGGCGGTGTCGAGGAAATGTCAGTCCGCGTTCAGGTCGAGCAAACCCAGAGCTGACAGGCGTTTCTCGACTTTTTCCCTATCGGTTTTCCCTTAGGTTGCGCTGCGAAAAGAGACTTGATCAGCACCTCCATTTATGGACATTGATATGGTCTGGATTCATCCAAGGGTGAGAAATGACCTATTGCCTGGGTATCCGTTTGAACGACGGCATCGTGTTCGCAGCCGACTCGCGAACCAATGCCGGTGTCGACAATATCTCCAAGTTCCGGAAGCTCTTCGTCTTCGAAAAGCCCGGTGAGCGGGCGATTTGCGTGCTGACCGCGGGTAATCTTGCGATCACGCAGGCCGTCATCTCGCAACTGGAAGAAGGTCTCGACGACGGCACCGAGGAAGACACCCTCTACAGCGTCGCATCCTTGTCTGAAGCCGCAAAGATGGTCGGCCGCGCACTTCGAAACGTTCACGAGCGTGACGACGAATATCTGCGCGCGCAGGAAGCCGACACGTCAGCGACCTTTATCGTCGGTGGCCAGATCGCCGGCCGCCGGATGCGCCTGTTCCTCGTTTATTCGGCGGGGAACTACATCGAGGCGACCGACGACACGCCATATATGCAGATTGGTGAATCCAAATACGGCAAACCGATCCTGGAACGGGTCGTCACACCGGAGATGGACCTGGCACAAGCCGCAAAATGCGCGCTCGTTTCGATAGACAGCACCATCCGCTCGAACGTCGCCGTAGCGCCGCCGATCGACATGGTGATCATCCGTAGCGACGAGAACCGTATCGGGATGATGCACCGGATCAAGGCCGACGAACCCTATTACACGGATCTTTCCAAGAATTGGGGCGAGGGGCTCAAGTCCCTGTTCGACAGCTTGCCGACCCCGTCGTGGCTCAGCGAAAACAGCTCCTGAGCTAGACCAGCATTACGACCAGGAACAAGAACAGGATGCTGATGACAATCAGCGCCATGGTTCCCGCATGCATGGTCTGCGATATCGGCGCCCGGTCACCGTGCTGACGTTCAATCATGGCAATCAGGTCGCCAAGAATGACAAACGCTTCCTCGCGTATCATCCGGTCGATCTTGCCGATGACACGACCGACATAGCCTGTCACGCAGGGCAGCAGCTTCCTGTAAATCCAGTCGGTATCGAGATTGGTAGACTTCAGTTCCGGCGGATAGATCTTGTAGAGCATCAATACGGTGAATGCCAAAGCCGAGAACATCAGCAATTGAAGCTGCGTGATAACGTGCGCCGTGGTGTATGGCACGTAGTCGACCGGAAACGGCAGGATGTCGTAAAGCGCCTTGGGATAAACACCGATGAAGATGCAAAGGAAAGCTGTCAGGCCCATGGCGAGCAGCATATTCCAGGGCGCTTCCTTGACACGCTTGCCGCTATCGTGCGCGAAGAATGCAAAATAGGGAATCTTGATTCCCGAATGGTGGAAGACACCGGCCGACGCGAACAGCAAGACGCCCCAGACGAACCAGCGATGATCCGCCGCCGCTGCGGTCATGATCATCGACTTCGAAACAAACCCTGAGAACAACGGAAACGCGGAGATCGAGGCCGCGCCGACGATACAAAAACCCGTGGTCCACGGCATTGATTTGTACAGTCCGCCGAGCTCCGAGCCCTTGCATGTGCCGGTGCGGAACAAAACGGCGCCCATCGACATGAACAGGAGGGCCTTATAGAGGATATGGCTGAACGCATGCGACGCGGTACCGTTAAGTGACAACTCCGTGCCGATGCCGATGCCAACCACCATGAACCCGAGCTGGTTGTTGAGCGAATATGCAAGTACCCGCCTGAGGTCGTTTTCGATCACCGCATAGAAAATCGGAAATGCCGTCATCGTCGCGCCGACATAGATCAGAACCTCGGTCCCGGCGAACCCGCGCGCCAGCGCATAGACGGCGAGCTTGGTGGTAAATGCGCTGAGAACCACGGTGCCGGTCACGGTGGCTTCCGGATAGGCATCCTGCAGCCAGTTGTGCAGCAGCGGAAACGCGCACTTTATACCGAAGGCAATGAAAATCAGGTTTCCGGCCAATGTGCCGATCCCGATGTTGCCGAATTCAATGGAACCGGTCTTCGCGTACCAGACCAGCACGCCCGCCAGCAGAATAACACCCGATCCGACCTGGATAAGCAGGTAGCGCATACCTGTCTTGTAGGCGCGCTTCGTCCGGCTGGCCCAGATGAGAAATACCGACGAGATCGCCGTCAATTCCCAATAGACGAACAGGGTTACCAGATCGCCGGCAAAGACGGCGCCGATGGCGGCACCTGCGTAGATCGGCGCGGAGACCTGCTGCATGGTGTCCTTGTCGTGCCATGCGAACAGCATCGACAGGAAAGCCGCGATGTTAAAGATATAACCCCACACGCGGGACAGACCGTCGACACGCAGTACCTCGAGCGTCATGCCGAGCATGTCCATCGTCACGGACGTCCCATCGGCGAGGGTATGAACATGCACGAACCCGACAACCGGCAACGCCAGCAAATACCAGCGACGCAGCGTTTGCGGCAGCAGCGGTACGAGAACCGCGCCGATAACAAGAATCAGACCTGGGTTGAGGCTACTCATTTTTGTCGTAGTACTCCTCGTCCCGCATCAGGAAAACGCGCATCAGTTTGGCTGCAAGCACAAGGCCGACGCACATGACGAAACCGTAAATGGCGTAAAAGCCGAACCATTCCTCCGCTTGGAAATGCGGATGCTTGTGGTAGAACGCGTCAGCGACGAAAAGGCCGGCGCAGACCACAAACAGCGCAATGATGACCTTGCGGACGTTCTTTGGCTCGTCCAACCAATACTTTTTCGGATCGTGAATGTTGGGTTCTCGCTCGCTCATGTCAGCCTCCGAAAACCGGGTCTAGGAATATGCGGATCCGGTCCGCATAGAAGAACAGCACAAAACAGCCGACGGTCGTCAGCACGATCGGTGCCAGACAGAGCACCGGCGCTTCGGCGACGCCGGGGCGCCCGAACGTTAGATGACGCAGCAGCGGATGCTCCGGCGGCGCATGATGCCCATGATCGTCATGTCCATGATCGTGCGCGTCGTGCGCAGCAGGTTTTTCCTTGCCGAAATAGCCGTAAAGCACGACCGGCATCAGGTACGCGATGTTGAGCAGGGACGAAATCATCAGGACGGCGATGAAGATCACCTGGTCCGTCTCTGCAGCAGCAAGCGCCAGGTACCACTTCGACCACGTGCCGCCCAGCGGCGGCAGACCGATGATCGAAAGCGCGGCGATGAAGAAGCAGAAGAACGTTACCGGCATCTTTCGGCCGAGGCCGTGCATATCGGATATCTCGGTCTTGTGCGCAAACACGATGATCGCTCCCGCACAGAAGAACAGCGTAATCTTGCCGAAGGCATGCATGACGATGTGCAGCGTCGAGCCGAGTGCGCCGATATTGGTCGCCAGCATGGCGCCCAGCACGACGTAGCTGAGCTGAGAAATCGTGGAATACGCCAGCCTGGCCTTCAGGTTGTCCTTGCGCATGGCAACCAGCGACGACAGCAGGATGGTAGCGGCCGCGACATAGGCGAGCCACGTCGACGCCCCTGTGTTCTGAAGTGTATCGAGACCGAAGATGAACACGCTCACCTTGACGACGGAGAACACACCCGCTTTCACAACGGCAACGGCGTGCAACAATGCGGAAACAGGTGTCGGTGCGACCATGGCGGCCGGCAGCCAGCGGTGGAACGGCATCAGCGCGGCCTTGCCGATCCCGTAGATATAAAGGCCGAACAGAACCGCGATCACGCCCTCTGGCGCGTTACCGGCAAGGATGCCGCCCTGACGGAAGTCCAGGGTGCCGACCTCGACATACGTCCAGATCACCGCCGTCAGCAGGAACGTGATCGAGGTGCCGATCAATATTCCCAGATACACACGGCCGGCGCGGCGCGCCTCGTCGGTGCCGGAATGCGCGACCAGCGGGAACGTGGAAATCGTCAGCACTTCGTAAAATACGAACAGCGTCAGCATGTTGCCCGAGAATGCAATGCCGATGGCCGACATGATGGCGATGGCGAAGCAGAAGAAGAACCGGGTCTGGTTCGTCTCGTGGTGGCCGCGCATGTAACCGAAGGCGTAGAACGATGTTACGATCCAGAGAAAACTGGCGATCCCGGCGAAGATCATGCCGAGTGGTTCGAGCGTGAACGTAATGGACAGGCCCGGCAGCATTTCGACGAGTGTCACGCTCGGCCGCCCGCCCGCATCCACGATCTGGATAAGATGCCAGACCACGCCGAACAGCACGATGGCCGTGATGACGGTCAGTCCGTCCCGCACATTGGCCGATGCAGGTCCTGAAAACAGCAAGAGGAGGGAACCGACGAACGGAATTGCAAGTGATAGAAGGATCAGTGTCTCGGGGCTCATTTCGAACCTCCGAGGAGCGTTTGCGCCGCGGACATGGCGATATCACCTGTAAACGTCGCATCGATACCGAACCAGAACGCGGCACCCAGCAGTACATACGTCGGCACCAGCAGGCTCATTGGCGCTTCCGAACGCTCCTCGCAGCCGATGGCGGGGCTGCGGAAGTACATCACCTCGACGACGCGCCACACGTAAATCACAGCAAGCAGGCTGGAGAGCATGATCAGCAGCGCAACAGGCCACATCCCCTCGGTCAGGGCCCCCTGAACCAAATAGAACTTGGAAATGAACCCAACCGTCAGCGGCACACCGATCAATGAGAAACCGCCGCCGACGATGGCCGCGGCCGTCAACGGCATTCGCTTGCCGAGACCCGCCATATCTTCGAGTTTTACCGAGCCGATGACATAGAACACGCAACCCAGTGCCATGAAGAGACTGCCCTTCATCAAGGCGTGGTTGAACATGTGGATGATACCGCCCGCCATGGCCGGTGCATTGCCGATGGAAATACCTAGGATCATGTATCCGACCTGCGCGACGCTCGAGTACGCAAGCAGGCGTTTCACGTTCGACTGGTAGATCGCGATCAGTGAGCCCGCGAACATGCCGGCGATGGCCAATACCATGACCGCCGGGCGGACACCGTAGCTCTCTAGCGGATCGACATCCCCGAAAACGGTGAAGATAAGACGGATCAGGGCATACACCGCCACCTTGGTTGCTGTCGCCGCCAGAAAGGCGGTAACGGCGGAAGGCGCAAACGTATACGCGTTCGGCAACCAGACATGCAGCGGGAACAGCGCAAGCTTGAGGCCGAAACCGACAACGATGAAGGCGAGGGCAACATGCACGGTTCCGGTGTTTTGCACCGCGGGCAGCAAACTCGCGAGGTCGGTCATGTTGAGCGAGCCCGTCATCATGTAGAGCATGCCGAGACCGATCACGTAGAACGTGGCCCCCAGCGTACCCAGAATCAGATAACGCAATGCCGCGGTCAGCGCCCGGCGATCGCTGCCGAGCGCGATCAGCACGTATGTCGCGAGCGAGGACACTTCGAGGAACACGAACAGGTTGAACGCGTCGCCCGTCACCGCCATACCGATCAGGCCGGCGATACAAAGCAGCATCATGCAGTAAGCAAGGTAGTGCCGCTCTTTCGGGATCTCGCGTTCGATGCTCTCCTTCGCGTACGGAAGGACGATGGCGGCAATCGCGGAAATGATGAGTACGACCAGCGCGCCGACCTCGTCGACCCGGTAAACGATCCCCCACGGGCCTTCCCAGCCGCCAAGGTCGTAGACGATCGTACCGTTTGTCATGACATGCTGAATCAGCACGATGGAAAGGAAGAAGTTGCCCACGGCAACAAGGGTGGCCCACCCCCAGGAAGCTACGCCGCAGCGCATGACAACGCAAAGCGGCGCCGCCATCAGCGGCACGATCACGACCAGAACGGCAATATGCTCGGCGAGGAACGTCACTTGTCTTGCTCCTCTTTCTCGCGCACTTCATCGTCCTCGATGGTGCCGAAACTCTCCTGAATGCGGACGACAAGGGCGAGACCAAGCGCCGTCGTCGCCACGCCGACAACGATGGCGGTCAGGATCAGAACGTGGGGAAGGGGGTTGGAATAGACTTCTATACCGTCCGCCAAAATGGGTGCGGTACCGCCCTTGATCTTGGCCATGGAGATATAGAATACGAAGACGGAGACCTGGAACACGTTCAGGCCGACGATCTTTTTGATCAGGTTCTCGTGCGCAATGACGATATAGAGTCCGATCATCATTAGCAGGAAGACGATCCAATAGTTCAGCAGGCCGGGGAATGCGTACTCAATCATTGCCCGTGTCTCCCGCCTGTTCGGGTTCGGACGGATTGACGTCGGCGGCAGCGCGACCGGCGAAGGCGCAGAAAATCGTGATGATGCCGGCGAAAACGGTCAGCCCGACACCGAATTCGACCAAAATGATGCCATAGTGCTGACCATGCAGCGGGTTATGAGCAAGCACGTCGTAATCGAGGAAGTTGCCGCCCAGCATCAGAGATGCAACACCGACACCGGCATACAGCAGCACACCGGCTGCTAATACGAGCCGTGTCAGCCAGGATGGCAGTGCCGTGCGCAAGGTCCCGAGCCCGAAAATCAGGCCATACAGCACGAATGCCGAGGCAAAGATCACACCGGCCTGAAAGCCGCCACCGGGACCGAAATCACCATGCCACTGCACATAAAGCGCAAACAGCAGAATAAAGGGAATCAGCAGCTTCGAGACGACCCGAAGTACCATTTTCCGGCGCATCATCATGAACCGCTGCCCCCGTCCTTGCCGCTTTTTTTGCGGCGGGCGCGTCCGATCAGCGTGATGACGCCGACGGCTGCCGTGAAGATGACGAAGGTTTCCCCCATGGTATCGTAGCCGCGGTAGCTGGCCAGTACGGACGTCACCACGTTCGGTAGACCGATTTCGCCCATGGATTCACCCAGATACCTCGGCGCCACATGCTGGTGGACCGGCGCCAGGGGATCGCCGTATAGCGGCATGTCGAAACTGCCGTAAACCAGTGCCGCGAATATCAGGGTGCAGACGAAGATACCCTTGACCGTACGCGCGTTCGGCGTTGCCAATTCCCTGTCGGAGGTCAATGCCAGCGTCCCGATCATCAGCACCGTGGAAGCGCCGGCGCCAACGGCAGCCTCGGTGAAGGCGACGTCGACGGCATCGAGAATGACATAGAGCGTTGCGCCCATCAGCGAGTAGATGCCGCTCAGCATAACAACAGCGAACAGGTTCCGGATCCGGGCAATCGCCAGTCCCGTGATGCCCATAATGACGAGCGTGGCAACTTCAAGCAGGTCGGAGGTAATGATTTCGATATTCATTCCGCCGTACCTGTGTGCGTTTTCGTGCTGCGCACGAGTTCGCGTTCTTCTTCGGTATCGACTTCGGGCAGGACGTCATGATTGATCGCTGCACGGGCAAGCGCATGGGTCGCCGTTGGAGTGGTGAAGAAAATGAACACGAGGATCAGAACGAGTTTTGCCGTCACAAGCGTAAATCCAGCCTGAAACATGAGGCCGACCAGAATCAGTCCGACGCCCAGCGTATCAATCAGCGACGCGGCATGAAGGCGCGCATAGACGTCCTTCAACTTCAGAAGCCCGTATCCGCCGATCAGGCAGAATACGACACCACCGACGACGAACACCCAGCTGACGATATCGAGAACGGCGGCCATCAGATATCCCCCGCCGGGTCACCATCGTCACCGTGCCCCATGTCATTGAACGTGACGTATTTGGTGACGGCAATGGTGCCGATGAAGTTGATCAGCGCATAGACGATCGCGAGGTCGAGAAACTCAGGGCGGCCGTCGACGAACCCGTAGATCGCAATCAGCATGACGGAAAGGGTGCCGAACACGTTGACCGCGAGAATCCGGTTGTAAATATTCGGACCGATCAATGCCCGGACGAGCGCCATAAGCATGGTCACCACGACACCGGCGGCGGCGGCAGCATACATCATGCTTTCGCACTCCCGCTCTGTGGTCCGGCGTCGCCCATCAGCTTGCAGACTTTTTGGTCCATTTCGCCGGTGCGCAGCCCGTCCGCAGTGTCATCCATGATCGCGTGAACAGTAATATGGTTGTCTTCAACGTCGATCGAAACGGTGCCCGGCGTCAACGTGATCGAATTTGCATAGACCGTCTGGCCCAGTTCGTCGGACTGGCTGGCTTTGACCCGCAGGACCTGCGGCCGGACGCCGCCGAACAGGATGGCTTTGGCGACGATCACGTTGGAGACGAAGATTTCCTTAACGAGCCAGGGGAAATAATTGAGTCCGGGCACCGTCAGATGCACAGGATGGCCTTCGCGATCAGCCACTTCGAGTCGTTTTGCGATGAAGACACAAAGCAGAACAGACGCGACGCCAAGTATGATGATCAGGGGTAACCAATACCCCGACAGAAGTACCCAGAAACCCGCTAGAGCAGCAGCCAGTGCAATGGCTTGAATCACGCCTACTCCCCTTCGTGACGTCCCCGAAGCGCATTCGGCAAATACCGATTTATCTTGTACCCATACGGGTTTAGCGCTTTCCTTAGGTGCAATTTAAGGGGCGTTTCAAAAGGTGGCCAGAAGATTCTTGCCAACATTACGACATATTAATGTAACGAAGCTGTTCTTCCTGCTGTTCGTGCTGGCTGTCTGCACCGCAGGCCTGTCCCGCGCCCATGCATCATCCGTCGATCTTGCCGTAAAAACGGATACGGCTACACACAGTTTTTCGGTCGAAGTGATGCGTTCGGCGGAAGACCGGGCGCGCGGTCTTATGCATCGGAAGTCGCTTCCCGCGGAAAACGGGATGCTTTTTGACTTCGGGCGCAACGTGATCGCCCGCATGTGGATGAAAAATACCTATATTCCGCTGGATATGATTTTCATCAGGACCGACGGCACCATCGCCAATATCGCACCGGATACCGTGCCGCTGTCGACGGATGTCCTGAGTTCAGAAGGCGAGGTGCGCTTTGTCCTCGAAATCAATGCCGGTCTCTCAAGACAGCTCGGCATTTCAAAAGGCGACACTGTGCAACTGCCGCGTTTCGAAAAATAGATCCGTCAGCGGACCCTGTATTCCGGGAACAGCAGCCGGATCTCTGTGCCGACATCGATTTCGCTGCTCACTTCCATGGTGCCGTCATGGAGGTCCATCAATGCGCTCACGATGGGGAGCCCAAGACCGGTGCCGGGTGTTTCCTTGGTCATCGGGTTTTCGATACGGCCAAACGGCGCGAGGGCGGTGTCCTTGTCATCGACCCTGAAACCGCATCCGGTGTCCTTGACCGCGACACATAGTGTGCCGTCGCCGCCACGGAATGCCGTCACATCGATCGCACCCCCGTCATTGTTGAATTTTTCGGCGTTGGAAAGGAGGTTGAACAAAATCTGCGCCAAGGCGCGCCGGTCCGCATAAATCCGCTGCGCGTCTTCGGCAATGCGTACGTCAAAGCGTATCTGCCGTTGCGAAAACCGGTGCGCAAACAGACGTTCCGACTGTTCAACAAGATCCGCCAATACTAGTTCTTCTTCTTCGATATCGAACTTACCGGCCTCAATCTTCGAAAGGTCGAGAAGATCGTTGATAAGGCTCAGCAGATGCTCGCCGCTGCGGTGAATATCCGAAGCATAGTCGAGATACGAGTCACTGCCGACGGGTCCGAATATCTGGTGGCGGATGATTTCCGAAAAACCGAGAATGGCGTTCAACGGGGTTCTGAGCTCGTGGCTCATATGCGCCAGAAACTCGGACTTGGCACGGCTTGCCTGTTCCGCACGTTCCTTTTCCCGGCGCAACTCCTCTTCGGTTTCGACAAGACCGGCAATGTTTCGGCCGCCGCCGCGGTACCCGATAAACTCACCTGCGTCGCTGAATACCGGTTTACCGCTTATGGCGACGTGAACTTCGGTGCCGTCGTCGAGCACGTGCGAGTATCGGACGTCGCTGAAACTGCGGCGGTCCTTGAGGCTTTCTTCGAACGCACGCAGCCTGTTCTCGCCGAACCGCCGGGGTTTCGTCTCACGGTGGGTCCGGCCGATGTAATCCGCGACCCGGAGCCCTGTTACGGTTTCATCATCGACCGAAATATAGGTGTACTTCAGGTCCGCGTTCATTTCCCAGAACCAGTCGGCGGCCGTGCTTGAAAAGTCCATCAGCCGCTGGCGGCTCTCACGGATCGCCAATTCAGCTTTCTTCTGTTCGCTGATGTCCGTCGACATGATGATGGTGCTGCCGTCGGAGAGCCGGGACTCATGAATAAGAATGGTATGACCATTCTGACGCGACGTTTCAAACGATCCACTTGGGTTGCGATGACGGCGTAGCCGGTTGCGCACCCAGGTCTCAGGATCCTCATCGTTGCCGATCAGTCCGTTCTCGGCCACGGCCCGGACGTGCTCCTCAAATGTGACACCAAGCCTGCAATAGTCAGGCACCAGCTTGTTCAATTCGAGGAAATGATCGTTGTGATACGTCAGCCGGTCATCGCTGTCCCAGATCGTGAAGATGCAATCCAGCGAGTTGATTGCGACCATCAGGATATCTTCGGCGGATTTCGCCTTGGCTTCCGTTTTCAGCCTGTTCGTAATGTCCGAGGCAACACCGATATAGCCGTGGAACTCACCGTGTTCGTCAAAAACCGGCCGTCCCGTCGCCGTGATCTCGCGCAGTTCGCCGTTGCTGTGACGGCGCGAGTACCGGAAGTCCCTGAACGGCCGATGCGCCTCTAGGTCGTTGAGATGCTGGCGCCAATGCGGTGCAGTCAGGTCATCGTCAGCAAGTTCCGCCCGGGTTTTCCCCAGTTGCTGGGCCATCGGCATGTCAACGGACTCAACAACAGCAGGTGACATGTAGGTAAAACGGTGCTCGGCATCCGTACGCCAGAACATCTCGGACGCCATAATGCTGACCACATCGTAAAAGCGTTCCTGCTCTTCGATATGAATGCGAAGCTCCTCATTCTCTTTTCGCAGAGACTCGAGCTCGTCCAACAACGCCTTTTTGCTTTTTACCGAGTTGCCCTCAGGCATATCCATCCCCGATCCGCGCCCAACCGGATCCCCCGCACGTATACTACGATGAACCGTGCCGAATTCCTAGGTCATGCATTCTTCTGGATTTTTGCCCAAGTGTCGCGGAGTGTCATCGTCCTGTTGAAGACAGGCGAGGCATCGGTGCTGTCGGGATCCTTCGCAAAATATCCGAGACGCTCGAATTGCATCGCATCCCCCGTATTGAAGGACATTAAAGACGGCTCGAGTTTGCAGCCCTGCAGAACTTCCAGGCTCTCGGGGTTCAGCGTGGCGACGAAATCGCTCTGGCGGCCCGGTGCCGGGTCAGTGAACAGGTGATCGTACAGGCGCACTTCGGCGTCAACCGCGTCGTCGGCGCAGACCCAGTGCAGCGTTCCCTTGACCTTGCGACCGTCCGGCGCGTCGCCGCCCTTGGTGGCGGGATCGTACGTGCAGCGCAGTTCGACGATGTCTCCGGCGTCATTCTTGATGACATCTGTACAGGTGACGAAGTACGCCCAGCGCAGGCGTACCTCTCGTCCGGGGGCGAGCCGGAAGAATTTCTTCGGCGCATCCTCCATGAAGTCATCCTGCTCGATGTATATTTCGCGTCCGAACTTCACCGTACGCTTCCCGGCGGCGTCATCTTCCGGGTTATTGACGGCCTCCAACTCTTCGGTTTCACCCTCCGGATAGTTCTCGATCACCACCTTGAGCGGTCGCAGCACGGCCATGCGGCGTTCGGCAACCTTGTTCAGGTATTCGCGAACACAGTGGTCCAAAAGCGCAGGTTCCACGGTGCTGTCGGACTTCGTAATGCCGAGCCGGGAAACGAAATCGCGAATGGCATATGCCGGGATTCCGCGCCGGCGCAGGCCTGAAATCGTCGGCATGCGGGGGTCGTTCCAGCCCGCAACGTGGCGTTCCTGAACCAACTGCGTCAGCCGACGCTTCGACAACACCGTATAGGTCAGGTTCAGCCGCGCAAATTCATACTGCCGGGGCCGGGCAGGGACCGGCAGGTGGTCTACCAGCCAGTCATAGAGCGGTCGGTGATCCTCGAACTCCAGAGTGCAGAGCGAGTGTGTCACGCCTTCGATCGCGTCCGACTGGCCGTGCGCGAAATCGTAAGTCGGATAGATGCACCAGGCATCGCCCGTACGTGGATGCGCCTTGTGCACGATGCGATAAATCACCGGATCGCGCATATTGATGTTGCCCGACGTCATGTCGATCTTGGCGCGCAGCACCTTGGCGCCGTCCTCGAACGCGCCGTCCTTCATCCGCGTGAAAAGGTCCAGGTTCTCCTCGATACTGCGGTTGCGGTAGGGGCTCTCCTTTCCCGGCTCCGTCAGGGTGCCGCGGTATTCGCGTATTTCCTCGGCATTCAGATCGTCGACATAGGCGTTGCCGTTCTCGATCAGGTGCACCGCCCACGCATAAAGCGTATCGAAATAATCGGACGCATGACGCGGCGCACCGTCCCACTCGAAACCGAGCCAGCGCACGTCTTCCTCGATGGCATCAATGAATTCCTGCTCTTCCTTGGCGGGGTTCGTATCGTCAAACCGTAAACGGCAAATGCCGCCGAACTCGCTCGCAACGCCAAAGTTCAGGCAGATCGACTTGGCATGACCGATATGCAGATAGCCATTGGGCTCGGGCGGGAACCGGGTGACAAGCTTTTCCGTCGTGCCGTCGGCGAGATCGCTGCGGATCCTGTCGCGGATGAAATCCCTGGTTTCAGCGGACGCTTCTGTATGGTTTTCCGTCTCGTTCATCGATATTCCGGCCAGTCAAAATTAGGGCTTGCCGAACGATGCGGAGCCGTTCGGATATTTGGGAAGTATGTCTGCCAAAAAAGCGGGGGAAGTGAAAGGAAAAGCAGCGTCGGCGCCATGCCGGAATCAAAAACCCCGGCCTCTCAAGACCGGGGTTTTAAGAATGGACAATCATGAGATTTCCTTCAGATCAGGTGCACCACAACAGCGAGAATGGCAACGGCACCGACGAACGAACCCATGACGGTGTTGAAGACTTGATGATCCATAGCTCGTACTCCAAAAGAGGTTAGACGTTGATAACGATCCTTCTGTACGCCTGCTTTGAATCGCGCACCACCGCTGTTTTCACCACTCAGTCATGCGTTATATGTATGGCTTAAAAGCCGGTTTAGCGGCCAACCGATTTTTCCGTAACCGGCTTTCACTAAGGCTTACAGATGATCTATGGTTGACCGATAAAGTGTGATCGCCGTCACACCTGAATCCGCTATTTGCCATGCGTTATATTAATAGATTGTTACGAATTGACCAAACGGCCGATTTGGCGCCTCCCACGAACGCCGCACGCAAAAGGACGCTTGCTAAAAACCATCCGAAATCCTAGTTTTCGCGCGCGTCGGGGAGTAGCGCAGCCTGGTAGCGCATCTGCTTTGGGAGCAGAGGGTCGCAGGTTCGAATCCTGTCTCCCCGACCAGCCTTCTCGGCATTAACCGCCCACGTCTATTACGCACACGCCGGCCGCGGCATCCGCCTCGATCGCCTCGTGCGCGGCGATGACACCTTCCAGCGTGAACGGGTGGTGCTGATCGACCCGGTGCTTGAGCTGGCCTTTCTTGAGCATGCCGTTGACGGCATTGAAGATGTCGCGCTTGGTTTCCTCGGTCAGCGAGTAGATCGTGAACGGCCGCATGGTGACGTTCTTGAACATCAGCGGCAGGAACGGCAGGACCGGGGTCTCGACGGCATCCGAACTGTAGGCCGTGATGACGCCGTTCGGCACGACGATTTGCGGGAACAGGTCGACGTTGGCGCCAAAGGCCACTTCGGAAATCCGGTCGACGCCGCGGCCGCCGGTGATCTCAAGCACCTTGGCGGCGACGTCGTCGGTCTTGTAGTTGACCACGTGATCGGCGCCGAGTTCCTTGGCATAGGTTTCGTTCTCGGGTTTGCCGACCATGGCGATCACGTTGGCACCGCCGAGCTTGGCCATCTGCACCGCATAGGCACCGACGCGGCCGCCGCCACCTGAGACCAGGATCGTTTTCCCCTCGACCGAGCCATCCGAGAAGATACTGTAGTACGCCGTCACCGCCGGCACGCCGAGACACGCGCCGTCCAGCAGCGATGCCTCATCGGGCAACTCCGGCGCCATCCATGCGGGAAGCGTGCAGTATTCCGCCGCCGTGCCCATGGGGCGGAACGCCTGCGCGCCGAAGATCCAGGCATTCTTGCCGACCTTGCTCGGATCCACGTTCGACCCGACGGCCTCGATCACGCCGGAACCGTCGTTACCGGAGACGATAGGGGAGAAGTTGGGGAGTTCGCGCCCGCTGGCGCGACGCTTCACGTCCGTCGGGTTGACCGCGGAATAGGCAATCTTGACCCTGACCTCGTTGGGTTCCGGCTCGATCGGATCGATTTCCTCCATCCGGAGAACGTCCTTCGCGGTACCGGCTTCACTGAACAGAACTGCTTTCAATTTTCTTCTCCCCCTGAGAGCGTCCGGACGGGCGTCCGAACCGGGCATTTTGCGCCCAAAATCCATTGCCTTCGGCGATTTCTCGCGTATGTTTCAGGGAACATATTGGTTCTAGCGGAGTGAATTTCCATGCCCGATGTGCGCATCTATCAGCCGACCAAAACTGCCATGCAGTCGGGGCGCGCCAACGTCAAGAAATGGGTGCTCGAATTCGAACCCGGTTCACGCAAGGAAACGGACACCCTGATGGGCTGGACCGGATCCCGCGACACGAAGGGCCAGGTTCGCATGAAGTTCGACAACAAGGACGACGCCGTCGCCTTCGCACAGAAGAACAAGCTCAGCTATCACGTGCAGGAACCCAAGAAACGGCGCATCAAGCCGAAAAACTACGCCGATAACTTCGCCTTCGGCCGCAAGACCCTCTGGACGCACTGATGCGTCGCGCGCTGGCCGCCATCGGCTGCGCCGCGATGTTGCTCGCGGGTGCCGGCGCGGATGCGAGTTTTCTCGACAAACTGAAAGGGGCCGTCGACCAGGTAACGGGGTCCGGCGGCACCTCAGGCTCGTCCACCGGCGGCCTTGCGACTGATCAGATTGTCGCGGGCCTCAAGGAGGCACTGCGCGTGGGGGCGGAGCGGGTCGTCGGGCAAGTCGGTGCCGTCGACGGGTTCAATGCCGATCCGCAGATCCACATTCCACTGCCGGATCAGCTCGCCAAGGTGCAGGACATCATGCGCAAGTTCGGCCTGTCGGCCCTTGCCGACGACGTCGAACTGAAGCTCAACCGCGCCGCCGAGGAAGCTGCACCGAAGACCAAGGAACTGATCTGGAAAGCGGTCAACGAGATGACCCTCGATGACGCTAAGAAGATCTACGATGGTCCCGAGGATGCGGCGACCCAGTGCTTCCGGCGCGTTGCGACGCCGGACCTGAAAGCGACCGTGGAGCCTGTCGTCGATAACGCCCTGCAGCAGGTCGGCGCGATCACCGCCTATGACACGCTGATGAGCAGGTACAAAGGCCTGCCTCTGGTGCCGGACGTAAAGGCCGACCTCAAAGCGCACGCGACCGCACTCACGCTCGACGGTATCTTTCATTACCTCGCGAAGGAAGAAGCGGCGATCCGCGCCAATCCGGCGGCCCGCACGACGGATATCCTGAAACAGGTCTTCGGTTCGTCCTGAGACCGGCGTTCACGTCTTCATTGCACCACGAACCGGTCCGCTTTATTAAGGCGCCACAGTTGGCCACCTTCGGGCGCCCGTAGCTCAACTGGATAGAGCATCCGCCTTCTAAGCGGACGGTTGCAGGTTCGAGTCCTGCCGGGCGCGCCACTTCACCCGACAAACCCGAGTGTGCAGCCCGTCACTTCCCATTTGCCCCCGATTCCGCTATAACTCGCTCATGATGAAGCAGAAAGCTGTCATAACGACCAGAAACACGGTCATTGCCGCGCTCGCGATCTTTGCGTTCAGCGCCGCCGATGCATCGGCCGCAAGCCGTGTCGAAGGTCAGTATGCCACCAGCAATGCACGTCTCAGTTCAGTCGGCGACCTCAATCCGAAATTGTCGCGCCTGTGCCGCAAGGGCATGTTCAAGCAGCGCGGCGCACTGCGGCTGTCGATCGGCTATATCGGCAAGGACGGCCGCGGCATTACCGGCATCGCCAAACCGGGCTGGAATCTTTATGACCCGACCGGGGCCGGCAATCCGGATTACACGTACCATTTCTACAATCAGGGATATTCCAACTGCCGCGTCTATGAAGCCCGGACGCCGCGACCGAACCAATAGGCGGGCGGCCGGAACGGCAGCATGACGGAATTCCTCGACCTTTTCCCGACCAAGATCGTGCGCCGGCACCTGCCGGATTTCGAAGACCCGACGCGTGACCTGATCAAGCACGTGCGCGAGATGGAGAAAGCGAACAAGTCGCTGACGACCGATTACCGGGAAAACAATCCGCTCGAGTACGACCGCAAGGGCGCCAACTGGCTGCGCGCCGAGATCAACCAGACGGTCATCGGTTACCTTCAGGAAATCGGCATCGATTATCCGGTCAATTGGCAGATCCATGCCTGGGCCAACATCAACCGGCACGGCGACTATCACGACCCGCACAATCATCCGCATTCATACCTGAGCGGCACCTATTATCTGAAGATGCCGGGCGAGGGGGCCAAAAAGCGTCAACGCGGCGACGTACGGCCCAACTGCATCACGTTTTACGACCCGCGCACCGGGTTCAATATGTCGTCGATCCGCAACGATCCGTATGTCGATCCCGAATTCACTGTCATGCCCGAACCCGGTCTGCTGATGATGTGGCCGGCGTCGCTAATGCATTTCGTGCATCCGAACCTGTCCGACGAAACGCGTATCTCGCTTAGTTTCAACATCGTTCTCAAGTGGTCGGACGACTACCTGCCGCAGCAGTAATACCATTCCGCGAAATTTTCGTTTCCCGCGCGACTCCTAACGCCTTGTTAAGAATTCCCGTGTCATGGTCCGATTCTGGTTGGGACTGGGACCGGCACAGAAGGTGATAGAGGAATCCCGTCGTCCATGGGGCTTATCGAAGAAATACGCAGGCGTGCACGGCATGTCGTCGGTCCGTTGTTCGGGATCGTGGCTGTTGCCTATTTCGCCTACCACACGGTTCACGGCGACCGCGGTGTCCACGCATTATTCCAGATGCAGGAACGCGTCGCCGAAGCCGAAAACCGTCTCGACGCGCTCGAACAGGAAAAGAATCACTGGGAAAGCCGCGTCAAACTTCTGCACCCCGACAGCATCGACCGCGACATGCTCGATGAACGGGTGCGCATCATGCTCGGCTACGCACGTGCCGACGACCTCGTGGTTCTGACCACGTCCAAGAGTATCGAAGGAGAAACCGATGGCCATACTCGCTGACAAACTCGTGCCGCCGTATTACGCGGCCATTATCGAGAACGAACCGCATGCAACATCGGACGAGCCGGTAAACGCGGCAGACCGCTTGGTCACGCTCGCCGTGCGCCGTCCGGGCTTCCTCGGCCTTGAAACTGGCCGCAACGGAGACGGCCGCCCGGTCACCGTCGCGTACTGGCGTGACCTGGCCGACGTCGAAGGATGGCAGTCCGAGAGCGGGGCCGGCGAGAGCGCCAAACTGCCGCTGGAGATCTGTCGCGTTGCGCAGTCGAACGACAACACGGTCCGCTCGCTCATACCCGACGGCGGTACTGATCCGAAACACGCCTGAGGAGGGCACAGCCATGGCCAAGTTCGATCCACGCCGTCATCCGCCGTATTTCGCGGTCATCAGCAGGACCGCCCCAGCCGGGGTCGACGCCGGGCAATTTCTGGATTCCGGCGAGCGCATGATCGGTCTGGCCGCTGCCGAGCCGGGCTTCCTCGGGATCGAGGATGTGACCGACGAACACGGAAACGCTTATACGGTCTGTTACTGGAACCGGGTTGAATCACTGCGCCGCTGGCGGGGTGATCTTGCCAATCACATTCCGCCGAAAATGTCTGTCGAACAGATCGTCTGTCACGAGGGCTGTTATTGGCACTGGTTGCGCGATGTATTCGATGCCATTGCCCGGGTCGACCGTAGCAACGTTGTGGAAGTCGCCTTCGGTGAGGTGGCGGCTTAACTTGTATTAAGTTTACTAATGAATACAATGCGCGAACAAAACCGCGTAACGTTCTCCTTTGCTTGAATATAATAAAAAGATCGCCTACCATCCTGCCTTAGAGCGGTGGTTAACCGCCGCAAAACCCAGGCGGGAGGGAGCCCATGGCGAGAGCCTCGAAGTCCGGCGCCAAATCCACAGGTGCCGCGAAGTCTGCGTCGCGCAGCAAGACCAAGACTGCAGCCAAGAAAAAGCCCGAGGTCTCGGGCGAACAGCTTTTATCCTACTACCGTGACATGTTGATGATCCGCCGTTTCGAAGAAAAGGCGGGTCAGTTGTATGGGATGGGCCTCATCGGCGGCTTCTGCCACCTGTATATCGGTCAGGAGGCCGTCGTCGTGGGCATGACCCAGGCCGGCACCAGCGATGACACCGTCATTACCTCCTACCGCGACCACGGCCACATGCTGGCGTGCGGCATGGACCCGAAAGGGGTCATGGCCGAATTGACCGGACGCCGCGGCGGCTACTCCAAGGGCAAGGGTGGCTCGATGCATATGTTCTCCCGCGAGAAGAACTTCTTCGGCGGGCACGGCATTGTCGGTGCGCAGGTGCCGTTGGGTACCGGTCTCGCCTTCGGTCACAGATATTCCGAAGACGGTGGCGTCTGTCATGCCTATATGGGCGATGGCGCCGTCAACCAGGGCCAGATCTACGAAAGCTTCAACATGGCCTCGCTATGGAAGCTGCCCGTCGTATACGTGATCGAAAACAACAAATACGGCATGGGCACGTCTGTCGAGCGGGCATCCTCCAATGTCGAGCTGCACGAACGCGGTGCGGCACACGATATTCCCGGCATGCAGGTCAACGGGATGGACGTCATCGATGTCCTGAACAAGGGTGGCAAGGCGCTGGATCACGCCCGCAGCGGAAAAGGCCCATATATCCTTGAAATGAAGACCTACCGGTATCGCGGACACTCCATGTCCGATCCGGCGAAATACCGCTCCAAGGAAGAAGTGCAGAAAATGCGCAAGGAAAGCGATCCCATCGACAACCTGCGCCATACCATTCTTGAAGGCGGCCACTCCAACGAGGACGAGATGAAGGATATCGATAAAGAGATCAAATCCATCGTCACGGCCGCCGCGGAATTCGCGCAGCAGAGCCCGGAACCCGACGAGTCCGAACTGTTCACGGACGTCTACGTCGAAGCTTCCGCATAAGAATTACCTGAATAAAGGTTAATATCATGGCTACACAAGTTCTGATGCCGGCGCTGTCGCCGACCATGACCGAGGGCAAGATTTCCAAGTGGATGAAGGCCGAGGGCGATACCGTCGAGAGCGGCGACGTCCTTTGCGAAATCGAAACCGACAAGGCGACCATGGAAGTGGAAGCCGTCGATGAGGGGACGCTGGGCAAGATCCTTGTCCCCGAAGGCACCGAAAACGTTGCCGTAAACGCGCCGATTGCCGTGCTGGTTGAAGAGGGCGAGAGCCCCGACGACATCGCCGACGCACCGGCGCCTGCGAAGGCCGAGGCGACCCCCGCCGAAGAGGCGCCGAAAGAAGAACCCAAGGCTGACGCGGCACCGGCTGCGCCGAAATCGGCCCCGGCACCCGAACCCGAATACGACGGCCCAATGAAAACCCAGACCGTCCGTGAAGCGCTTCGCGATGCCATGGCGGAAGAAATGCGCCGCGAAGAAAAGGTCTTCCTGATGGGTGAGGAAGTCGCCGAATACCAGGGTGCCTACAAGATCTCGCAAGGGCTCCTGGACGAATTCGGCGCCAAGCGGGTCATCGACACGCCGATCACCGAACAGGGCTTTGCCGGTCTCGGTGTCGGTGCGGCATTTCATGGCCTGAAGCCGATCGTCGAGTTCATGACCTTCAACTTCGCCATGCAGGCCATCGACCAGATCATCAACTCGGCCGCCAAGACGCTGTACATGTCCGGCGGTCAGATGGGCTGTCCGATTGTTTTCCGGGGGCCGAATGGCGCCGCCGCACGTGTCGCGGCACAGCACTCCCAGTGCTATGCGTCTTGGTACGCGAACTGCCCGGGCCTCAAGGTCGTTGCACCTTGGTCGGCATCGGACGCCAAGGGGCTTCTTAAAAGCGCGATCCGCGATCCGAACCCGGTCATCTTCCTCGAGAACGAAATCCTGTACGGTCAGAGCTTCGACCTGCCGGACAGCGACGATTTCACGCTGCCGATCGGCAAAGCAAAGGTCGAGCGGCAGGGCGCCGACGTCACCATCGTGGCGTACTCCATCGCCGTCGGCATCGCCATGGAAGCCGCCGAGAAGCTGGCGGAAGAGGGGATCGACGCCGAAGTGATCAACCTTCGCACCATCCGTCCGATGGATACCGAAACGATCATCCAGTCGGTCAAGAAGACGAACCGCCTCGTCAGTGTCGGCGAAGGCTGGCCGACCTGCGGGATCGGTTCCGAAGTATCCGCTGTCGCCATGGAGCAGGCATTCGACTACCTGGATGCGCCGCCCGCGCGCGTCGCCGGTGTCGACGTGCCGATGCCGTATGCCGCGAACCTCGAAAAGTTGGCGTTGCCCAAGGCGCCAACCGTCATCGAGGCCGTCAAATCCGTCTGTTACGCGTGAGGGAGGCCACACCATGCCCATCAAAGTACTGATGCCGGCGCTGTCGCCGACGATGACGGAAGGCAAGCTGGCGAAATGGCTGGTCAAGGAAGGCGACACCGTCGAAAGCGGTGACGTCATGGCCGAAATCGAAACCGACAAGGCAACCATGGAAGTGGAAGCCGTCGACGAGGGCACGCTCGGCAAAATCCTCGTTGCCGAAGGCACCGACAACGTCGCCGTCAATTCGGTGATCGCCATGCTCCTGGAAGAAGGTGAGGACGCAAGCGCGCTCGAAGGTGCTGATACCTCAGATGCCGCGCCACCGCCCGCCGCCGAAGAGCCGAACGAAGCCGCGCCCGCGCCGGAGAAAAAGGCCGAACCGGCACCCACGCCTGCATCGCCGCCGCCTGCTGCGGCACCGGCTGCATCATCCGGCGGTGGACGCATCTTCGCGAGCCCGCTCGCCAAACGTCTTGCCAAGATGGAAGGCCTCGACCTCGGTCAGATTTCCGGTTCCGGACCGCACGGCCGCATCGTCAAACGCGATATCGAGCAGGCACTCGCCAGCGGCACCGGCAAGGCTGCACCGGCGGCGGCACCGACCGCTGCAGGTGAAGCGGCTGCCGTCCCGCCCGCGGGTATCGACGAAGGCATGCTGGGCCTGCTGCCGGAATACGAGGCCGTGCCGAATACCGGCATGCGCAAGACCATCGCCAAGCGTCTGACGGCGTCGGCGCGCGACATTCCGCACTTCAATGTCACGGCGGATATCGAGATCGACAAGCTGCTCGGCCTGCGCAAGGAACTGAACGGCCGCGAAGGGGCGGACTACAAGATTTCCGTCAACGATTTCGTCATCAAGGCCGTGGCGCTGGCGCTCAAGCGTCAACCGGACTGCAATGTCGCCTACACCGATGATGCAATTCTAAAGTTCAATCGTGCCGATATCTCTATGGCTGTCGCCGTCGACGGTGGATTGATCACGCCGATCATTAAGGACGCCGGCTCCAAGGGCCTCGCTAAGATTTCCGAAGAAGCCAAGGAACTCGCCGGCAAGGCACGCGACGGGAAGCTGCAGCCCCAGGAATACCAGGGCGGCACGTTCTCGATCTCGAACCTGGGTATGTTCGGCGTCAAATCGTTCAACTCGATCATCAACGCGCCGCAGGGCGGTATCCTATCGGTCGGCGCGGGCGAACAGCGCGCCGTGGTCAAGGACGGCGCTTTGGCCGTCGCCACGCTGATGTCTGTCACGCTGGCGGTCGATCACCGCTGCATCGACGGGGCGACGGCGGCGGCCTTCGTGAAGGAACTCAAGGGCATCCTTGAAGACCCGCTGCAACTGATGCTGTGAGAAACACTGATGCAGAAGGTCAACTTCGCCGAGAAGTTCGAAACGTTTAGCGAGCACTGGCGCCCGAAGATCGTCGGCAGCTTCGATGACTACGACATCAAGCTGGTGAAGGTCGAAGGCGACTTCGTCTGGCACAAGCACGATGATATCGATGAGGTGTTCATCGTCATGGACGGTGAGCTTGATATCGATTTCCGAGACGGCCGCCAAACCTTGGGCGCGGGCGAGATGATCGTGGTGCCGCGCGGCGTCGAACACAAACCCCACGCATCCCGCGAATGCAGAATGATGCTTCTGGAAAGAAAAGGCGTCGTAAACACGGGCGACGCGGAAACGAGCGACCTGACGGCGCCCGAGAATGTAAGGATCTGACATGGCTGATACGAAATTCGACGTCATCATCATCGGCGGCGGCCCGGGCGGGTACGTCACCGCGATCCGCGCCGCACAGCTCGGCTTTAAGACGTGCGTTGTCGAGGAAAAGCACCTGGGCGGCATCTGCCTCAACTGGGGCTGCATCCCGACCAAGGCGCTGCTGCGGACGGCCGATATCTATCACTACATGCAGCACGCCAAGGACTATGGCCTGTCTGCGGAGAAGGTCGGGTATGACTTGAAGGCGGTGGTCGAGCGCTCGCGCGGCGTATCGTCACGGCTGTCGGGCGGTGTCGCGCACCTGATGAAGAAGAACAAGATCACGGTCGTCGACGGCCGCGGCAAATTGAACGGACCGGGCAAGATCGACGTCGCCAAGGACGGCAAGGCCGTCGGCACCTATACGGCTGATCACATCATTGTCGCCACTGGTGCGCGTCCGCGTGCGCTGCCGGGGATCGAGCCGGACAAGAAGCTGATCTGGACCTACTTCGAGGCGATGGTGCCGGAAACGGCGCCGAAAAGCCTGCTAGTCATCGGATCGGGCGCCATCGGCATCGAGTTCGCGAGCTTCTACCAGACCATGGGCGTCGACGTGACGGTGGTCGAAGTTATGAAGCAGATCATGCCGGTCGAGGACGAGGAAATTTCCAAGTTTGCCCGCAAGCAACTTGAGAAGAACGGCCTCAAGATCATGACCGAGGCCAAGGTCACGGGCGTCAAGAAGGGCTCGAACAACGTCACTTGCACGATCGAGGACGCCAAGGGCAAGACGCAGGACATCACCGTCGACCGCGTCATCTCGGCGGTCGGCGTGCAGGGCAATATCGAGGACATCGGCCTCGAGACGACTAAGGTGAAAACCGACCGTGGCTGCATCGTTGCCGACGAATTTTCGCGGACGGCGGAGAAGGGCATCTACGCCATTGGCGATGTTGCCGGTCCGCCGATGCTGGCGCACAAGGCTGAGCACGAGGGCGTCATCTGCATCGAAAAGATCGCGGGCGTCGAGGGCGTCCATCCAATGGATAAAGGCAAGATTCCGGGCTGCACCTACTGCCACCCGCAAGTCGCCTCCGTCGGTCTGACCGAAGCCAAGGCGAAAGAGAAGGGCTATGACGTCAATGTCGGCCGCTTCCAGTTCCTGGGCAACGGCAAGGCCATTGCATTGGGTGAGGATCAGGGCCTGGTCAAGACCATCTTCGACAAGAAGACCGGTCAGTTGCTTGGGGCGCACATGGTGGGCGCCGAGGTGACCGAGCTGATCCAGGGTTTCGTCGTCGCGATGAACCTGGAAACGACCGAAGAAGAGTTGATACACACGGTGTTCCCGCATCCGACGCTCTCTGAAATGATGCACGAAAGCGTGCTGGATGCGTACGGCCGCGTCATTCACATGTAAGCGCGTTTTGACAATTACCCGGAACCGGACCACATAAGTCCCAGGTACCAGCCGCCGCCCAAGCGAGGCTTTAGATGAACAACGTCGAAAATCTGAACCGGGTACGTCATCCGGAGAAGGCGAAGAAGCCCGAGCACGAGCCGCTCAGGAAGCCCGCGTGGATCCGCGTCAAGGCGCCGACTTCCGAAGGCTACAACGAGACGCGCAAGCTGATGCGCGAACGCAGCCTGCACACGGTGTGTGAAGAAGCCGCCTGCCCGAACATCGGCGAATGCTGGGCCGCCAAGCACGCAACGGTGATGATCCTCGGTGATATCTGCACGCGTGCCTGCGCCTTCTGCAACGTCGCCACCGGCAAGCCGGGCAAGGTCGATCCGATGGAGCCCGAGAACCTGGCGATTTCTGTTGCCGAACTCGGCATGAAGCACCTGGTGATCACGTCCGTCGACCGCGACGATCTTGCCGACGGCGGCGCCGACCAGTTCGTGAAATGCATCGAGCGTATTCGTGAGACGACACCTGAAACGACCATCGAAATCCTGACACCGGATTTCCGCGACAAGGCAGGCGCGCTCGAGAAGGTCATTGCCGCCAAGCCGGATGTATTCAACCACAATCTGGAAACCGTGCCACGGCTCTATCCGTCGATCCGTCCCGGCGCACGGTATTTTCATTCCCTCAAACTGCTCGATACCGTCAAAAGGGAGGATCCGTCGATCTTCACCAAATCGGGCATCATGGTTGGTCTCGGCGAAACCCGCTCGGAAGTCATGCAGGTGATGGACGACATGCGCGCCGCAGACGTGGATTTCCTCACTATCGGACAGTACCTGGCGCCGACCAAACGGCATGCGCCGGTGGATCGCTTCGTAACCCCGGACGAATTCACGGATTACAAGAAGATCGCGGAAACCAAGGGCTTCCTGATGGTCTCTTCGACGCCGCTGACACGGTCCAGTTATCATGCCGACAGCGATTTCGCCGAGCTGAAGAAGAACCGCGACGCCAAACTCGCCGCCGGCGACTGACCCCGGACACACGACGTTCACCCGATGCCCACTCATGCTGAAAAACGGGTCCTGCCTTACACAAAAGATCAGCTCTTCGATCTCGTCATCGATGTCGAGAGGTATCCCGAGTTTCTGCCATGGTGCCTCGGCTGTCGCGTCCGTAAGCGCGAAGAGGGTCTTGTCGTCGCCGACATGATCATCGGCTTCAAGGTCTTCAGGGAGAGCTTTACATCCCGGGTCAGCCATCAGCGCCCGGACCGCATTGACGTGACCTATACCGACGGACCGTTCAAGTACTTGAACAACCACTGGATCTTCAACGATCTGGGCAACGGTTCGACAGAGATCGATTTCTACGTCGACTTCGAATTTCGCTCACGCATCCTGCAGGCGGCCATCGGTGCCGTATTCAACGAAGCGGTGAAAAAGATGATTGCCGCGTTCGAGGGCAGGGCGAACCAATTGCACGGTTAGCCGTCGGCGAGAGACCTCATCATCTCAAGCGCCTTGAGCGCGGATGCGAGTCGAACGGCGTGCCGGTCACCGTCGAACTGACAGCGCTCATGGATCGTCTTATCCGGAGAGGCTACGGCGATGTGTACCAGACCGACGGGCTTTTCCACTGAGCCGCCACCCGGCCCGGCGACACCCGTGATGCCACATGCAAGATCGACGGCTGCGGTCTTCACCGCGCCTTCGGCCATGGCGCAGGCGACCTCTTCCGAAACGGCACCGACCGACGTGAACAGATCCATCGGCACACCGATCATCTCGTTCTTGGCTTCATTGGTATAAGTCACGAAGCCGCGGTCCATCACACCGGACGAGCCGGCAATCGCCGTCAGCGCCGCCGCGACCATGCCGCCGGTGCACGATTCCGCCGTCGCAATTGTCCAGCCGCGCCCGCGGCATGCATTGAGCAGCGCGTCAGCGGCATCGGTCAGTTGCTTTTCCATATCTTCAACCCAGTCCTAACAAGCGCGGCATGGTGACGGACAATCCATAAAGACACGCCGCTGCCGCGATCCCGGCCAGAATATCGTCAAACATGACGCCAAAGCCGCCGGATATCGATTTATCCGCCCAGGAGATCGGCCATGGTTTCCAAATATCGAACAGCCGGAACAGGACGAACGCAATCAGAACCGCCTGCCAAGTCAGCCCAGCCGCAAGTGGCAGCATGGCCAGCCATTGCCCCGCGACCTCGTCGATCACGACCGGGCCCGGGTCGTGTTCACCAGCTTGGGACATGTACGCATTGGCGGCCCACACACCAATGACGGAAACGATGACGACCCCCAGCCCAAGCCAGACGATCCCTCCCTCAACCGCAATCAACCAGCCGACCGGCAGCGCAAATACCGATCCAACCGTGCCCGGCGCCTTTGGCGAATAGCCCGTGCCGAACCACGTGGCGATAAGAATCCTGATATCTGTGAGAGGGGGCCGTTGCGTCATATTGCGTCCTGAGTGCGCGTATCCGGCACAAGGATTAGCGGAGGCTTTGCACGCTGTCGACCGTTAAGGCCGCAAAATCCCGGATTTCCGGGCAAATCCGACTCCGAAATGCTTCCTCCTATGTCATTAATTTCTTGCATGAAAATAGGCAAATGGATACGGTTTCTCATCGACATCACAAGGCGATTTCGGGGTTAATTCGCTTTGATCCGGTCGAGACCAGAACCCGGGACTTCGAAACAACCCGGGCATGAACAATAAATCTTCATTCGGTCAAATCCGAAGATTGCGACAAAGTGCGTTAAGGGGGTGCGTGGACATGCGGGACTGGGGCGAGAAGGAGACTTTTCAGTTAAAGCTGCGTCGATTTATCGACCGAGTTTTCCCGGAACGCCAGATCCACCTCAGAACGCGCGGCCGCATCAACTTCTTCAAAATTCCACAGTGGCTTCAGGTTTCGACTACGGTCTTTGCCGTGGTTTTCAGCGGCTGGGTTGGTTATTCGACGTTCAGCTTTATCCAACACGACGAAATCGTCGGGGCGAAGAACACCCAGATTGCCGACGCCCGCAAGGCGTATGACGATCTGCTGTCCGACGTGACGGCGTACCAACGGCGCTTCGCGGAACTGACGCGCGAACTTGAAGACAATCACAATCTGATGCTCAGCCTGGTCGAACGGAACGCGACCCTGCAAAGAAACCTGTCGACCGTTGAAAAGCGCCTCGAAAACACCGAGAGCGAGCGTGAGAATGTCGCCACGGCCCGCGAAGTCCTGCGCGACAAGCTGTCTCGGCTTGAAGGGGATATGCGCTCGCTGTCGACCAAGAACTTCTCGCTGCGTGACAATTTTATGTCTGTCGAAACAGACCTGCAAAGCGTGGTGCGCGAACGCGACGATGCTCATCGCCGGAACACCAACCTGCAATCACAGGTCGCCATGCTTGAAGACCGGCTGAACGGCTTGCAGACGGCTCAGGATACGGCCGTCGAAAAGATGACCGAGCGTACGATGGCTTACATCGGATCGCTGGAGAAAGTCGTCGAAATCGCAGGTATCGAAGTCGATAGCCTGCTGGCGTCGTCGGACGGCATTGTCGGCAAGGTGGCGCAGGGCGGTCCGTTCATTCCGATTAAACCGGAAGAGGCGGGCGGCCAGTTGATGAAAAAACTGACCCGGCTCGACGACCACCTCGGACAGTGGGAAACATTGCAGGCCGTCATGGCGCGCCTTCCGCTGGCGGCGCCGTTAAACACATATTACGTGACCAGTTCTTTCGGTAAGCGCCGCGATCCCATGAACAAGCGCTGGTCGGCTCACTACGGCGTCGATTTCGGTGGCCCCATGCGCTCACCCGTATATGCCCCCGCATCCGGCACGGTCACCAAGGCGGGTGTCAAAGGCAGATACGGCCGCTTCATCGAAATCGATCATGGGTCGGGAATCGTGACCCGGTATGGGCACTTGAACAAAATCCTGGTGAAGCGTGGAGACAAGATCGAGTTCAGGCAGAAAATCGCTCAACTGGGCAATTCAGGCCGCAGCACCGGCCCGCACCTGCACTACGAGATCGTCTTCAACGGCAAACCCAAGGATCCGATGAAATTCATCAAGGCGGGACGGCATGTTTTCCAAAAGCAATAAAAAATCCGCAGCCGACAATAAACCTGCACCCCCTCCGGCGCCGCCGTCCATTGTCAGCCGGGATCTCAGTATCGTTGGTGACCTTCTCAGCGACGGCGAAATCCAGATCGATGGAAAGGTCAACGGGGACATCCGCACCCGTATTCTCATCGTTGGCGAAAGCGCCAAAGTGAAGGGCGAAATCGTGGCGGAAACCTGCCATGTCCTTGGCCGCGTCGACGGTCAGATTAAAGCCAAGGTGGTTAAACTCGCCGATACGGCTCATGTTGTCGGTGACATTCTCCACGAAGATCTGTCAATTGAGACGGGAGCCTTCCTCGAAGGTCACTGCAAGCGGATGGTGATTCCTGAAGACGTACACAAAGCGGAAAAGGATGCCGCCCAGGATACGGCCAAACCGAAACCGCAGGCGGGCGCCAGCCCCAAGCCCGCACCCGCAACGGCAAAATAACGCCGGTTTTCTGCTAATTCCAGCATGATTTCCGCGTCGTCGCATTGACGAAATCGCGGCGATAACTACTATATCTCGTCATTCGGAAGAATTTCGGCCACAAGGGGTGCGCCATGAGCAAACACGTCGACTCAGAGGAAATCCGCGAAACCCGGCTCGCCGACGCATTGTCGGAACGCTACCTGTCATATGCGTTGTCGACCATCATGTCGCGGTCTCTGCCGGATGTGCGTGACGGGCTCAAGCCTGTCCACCGCCGGCTTCTATACGCGATGCGTCAGCTCAAGCTGGACCCGGCGTCGGGCTATAAAAAGTGCGCACGCGTCGTCGGCGACGTCATGGGTAAGTACCACCCGCACGGCGACCAGTCGATTTACGACGCGATGGTGCGGCTCGCGCAGGAATTCGCGCAGCGTTATCCACTAGTCGACGGGCAGGGCAACTTCGGGAACATCGACGGTGATAATGCAGCCGCCATGCGGTACACCGAGGCCCGCCTCACCGAGGTCGCGACGCTGCTGCTACAGGGCATCGACGAAGACGCCATTGACTTCCGCGATACCTACGACGGTGAAGAGCGTGAACCCGTGGTCCTGCCGGCCGCATTCCCGAACCTGCTCGCCAACGGCGCGGCAGGAATTGCCGTCGGCATGGCCACCAATATTCCGCCGCATAACGTCAGCGAACTGTGCGATGCGATGCTGCATATCATCAAAACGGCGAAGCACACGACGGATTCGATCCTCAATTCCCGGGTAACCTTCGACAAGCTGGCCGAGTTCATTCCCGGCCCCGATTTTCCCACCGGTGGCGAGCTGGTTGAGTCCCGCGAGAACGTGGTCGAGGCCTACAAGACGGGGAGGGGAAGCTTCCGGCTCCGTGCCAGCTGGGAAGTCGAGAAACTGGGGCAAGGCCTATATCAGATCGTCGTCACGGGCATTCCGTACCAGGTTCAGAAGTCACGCCTGATCGAGAAAACCGCCGAGCTTCTCCTGGCGCGAAAGCTGCCGATGCTGGCCGATATCCGCGACGAGTCCGCGGAAGATGTCCGCATCGTTCTTGAACCTAAGTCCCGGAACGTGGAACCCGAGATGCTGATGGAGCATCTGTTCCGCGAGACCGACATGGAGACGCGCGTCAGCCTCAATCTGAATGTGCTGAACCGCGAAAACGTGCCGGGCGTCATGAACCTGCGCGAATCCCTGGTGGCCTTCCTGGAGCATCGGGAAGACGTGCTCGTCCGCACCTCGAAATACCGCCTTCAGAAGATCGAACACCGGCTGGAGATTCTGGGCGGGCTTCTGATCGCTTACCTCAACCTGGACGAGGTCATCCGCATCATCCGCGAGGAAGACGATGCAAAGAAGGTTCTCATGAAAACCTTCGATCTCAGCGACGTTCAGGTGGAAGCCATTCTGAACATGCGCCTGCGCCAGTTGCGCAAGCTCGAAGAGATGGAAATCCGTAAAGAGGACAAAGATCTGAAGGCCGAACGCAAGGATCTGAAGGATCTCCTGAAGACCGAGACCAAGCGTTGGAAATCCGTCGAAGCGGAACTCAAGACACTCAAGCAGACGTTTGGTCCGAAGACCGAATTGGGACGCCGCCGCACCAAGATCGGCACCCCGCCGACCACGGTGATCGTTCCCATCGAAGCGATGATCGAAAAAGAACCAGTGACGGTTGTCTATTCGGAAAAAGGCTGGATCCGCGCCGCCAAGGGTCATCTTGAAGATGTTTCCGGGCTTAAGTTCAAAGAGGGCGACAAGCTCAAGTTCTGGCTACATGCGGAAACCACCGACAAGGTTCTGGTGTTCGCCACCAACGGCCGCTTCTACACCGTCGGTGTCGACAAACTGCCGGGTGGGCGCGGTCACGGCGAGCCGATCCGGCTGATGGTCGATATTCCGAACGGCCACGACGTTGTAAAGATCATGAAGTTCGAAGGGGGCCGGCGGTTCCTCGTTGCATCAGACGCCGGCCGGGGTTTCATCGTGCCGGAAGACGAGGTTGCGGCACAGACCAAGAACGGAAAGCAAATTCTCAACGTCGGCACGAACGACGAAGCGACGGCACTGGCCGTCGTACCGGACGACGCGGACCACGTTGCCGTCATCGGCACGAACCGGAAGCTGGTGATCTTCCCGATCGACGAACTACCCGAGATGGGCCGCGGCAAGGGCGTCATCCTGCAGCGTTACAAGGACGGCGTGCTGTCCGACATTCAGGCCTTTAAGCTGAAAGAAGGCGTGAGTTGGCAGACCGGTTCGGGCGTTCGCTCCGAAACGGCGTTGAAGGCCTGGATCGGCAAACGCGCCGGTGCCGGCCTGATCAAGCCGAAGGGCTTTCCGACGAACAATCGATTTTCGTGAACAGTCCCGGATCTAGATCCGGTAACCCATGCGGAATCCGCCCCAGTGGCGGCCTTTCACCGTGATCGGGGCCGACAGGTCTTTCATCATGACGAACTTCCCGCCGCCCATATCACGACGATAGGTCTGCATCAGGAACGGTTTGGTATTTTGTCCGGCCGACAGCCCCGTGCGGTCGTCGAAAATACGTCGATTGCGGCAATTGGCATTGTTCCAGTCCGGGTCGTCACCCTGCGGCTGGGAAAACTTGTTGTTGTGCGTCGGCAGGAAACCGTTGTTGTCGACCGCCGCACAGAACACGACCTTTTCATCCGTCTCCAGCACCCGTTCCTGAATTTCGGGCAGAACGCGATCCGTGAAATCGACGAATTTGGTCATCATCTGCTGCGGGTTGGTCCCCTCGATCGGTACGTAGTTCTGATCGAACAGGTTATCGAGCGTGATGTCGCCGGCATCCACGGCGGCCTCGAACAGCGCCGAGATTTCGGCGGCTGCCCCGGTCACCGCTTCGATAAATTTCGTGTCGTGGGTCTTGAGACCACTGGCAGCGATGAATCCGATCAGCTCTTCACTATTGCTAAGGCACGACAGGATGCGTTCGTCCGCCGTCATCAGGTCGCTGGCGGTGCGCGACAGGCCGTCACCGACGCCGTCGATCCGCTCGACGACCTTCTGGCACTGCGTCGTGCACATGTCCGTCGCCGTCGAGATGTTATTCACGTTGCTGCTGACTGAAGAAACGACATTCTCGAAACCATCGACGACGGAATTGATCGTGCCGATCCCATTGTTGACGCCGTCCGCCTTCGATGCCGTGTCGCTACAGGTGCGCTTGAGCATGGCGACGCTGCTCGAAAGTTCTTCGACCGTCGCATCGATAGTGCTGGTCGAATTGGCGGTCTGCCCGGCGAGGTTCTTCACTTCGCCCGCGACCACGGCAAAACCTTTGCCGGCTTCACCCGCACGGGCGGCCTCAATCGTTGCATTCAGTGCCAGGAGATTCGTCTGACGGGCGATGGACTCGACCTCGTTCGACATTTTGGTGACGCCGGCGAGGGCCCCCTCCAGCGAGCCGAGACGCTCCTCGATATCGTGGATCGCACTGGTCAGGTTGGCAATTTCGGTCGTTGCACCGGTCACCGCCGAGCGGGACTCGTTCACATTCGAAGAGGCGGTCTCGACCTGGTTGCGCGATTCGTCGCCCGCAGCCTCAATACTGCGAATGGCCTTGTCCATGTCGCCGACCGTCGCCACGACATCGCGGAACAAATCATCCAAATCCTGAACAAACTTGCTGGTCGCTTCAACGCTTCCCGCAATATCGGCAAACTCCAAAGCCAGCGCCTCAACCTTTGTCAGGATGGCATCCGCGAATTCATCTGCAGCTTGCGAGCTCATGTTGGCATCCAGATCAAGGCTGTGAGACAGATTTCCGTCGTCCATCTAAGCATACCCTTCGTACAATTTCGAGACCCCCGATAACGCAGCGACGTTGTCCCCCACCGTCACCTGCAACTTAAAAGCTAAACTAGGCAGTCATAAAAATTCAATGCGGATTAACCACAATTGAGCCTAAGGCTGCACCTAGATTTCGCTGTAAATTCAAGCCGGTGGATTTCCTACTAATCCGCTCGCGACTCCGGTAGGGTCGACAAATCGTACCGATTTTCAGAAAGGCACTAGAAGGGTGGAGCGAGCACTTGGGTACATCATCGGCGGAGTCGTTGCGGGCATCTTACTGCTCGTGTTCGGCATGATGTTCGGCGGCGCGTTGTTGGGGGCGCTCTCGGCAATATTCGCAGTCCCGATTGCTGCGCCGATGACGGCTTCGGCGTTCATAATAGCGATTGGAATCGGGTACATTTCATACCGGCGCAAACAGCGCGGAAATAAGGATCGTTCTTGATTTTCCGGCGCAGGTTTGGGAGTTTCTTTGCACAATTACCCTTCGTGGAGATTACCAATATGGCACAACCGACACACTTCGACACGCTTGCAAACAGCATATGGCCAACGTCCGCAGAAAGTCACAGCTGGCTGCGGAATCTCGTGCTTGCCTTTGCGGGCAGCGTACTTCTGGCGATCTCCGCAAAGATCAATATTCCCTTCTATCCGGTGCCCATGACGATGCAGACGTTCATGATCCTCTGCATCGGTATGGCCTTCGGATGGCGCCTTGGTGGCGCAACCGTTTTTCTTTACCTTGCCGAGGGCGCGGTTGGCCTCCCGGTGTTCGCCGGTACGCCCGAAAAGGGCATCGGACTTGCGTACATGGCGGGTCCAACGGGCGGTTATCTTCTCGGGTTCTTCCTGGCCGCCTTGACCGTGGGCTGGCTGGCCGAAAAGGGCTGGGACCGCAACATGTGGACGACCCTGGCGGCCATGATCATCGGCACCGCGATTATCTTCGCGCCGGGCATCCTCTGGCTCGGCATGCTGTTCGGCTGGGAAAAACCGATCCTGGAATGGGGCCTGTGGCCGTTCCTTCCGGGTGCCGGCTTCAAAATAGGTCTCGCTGCGGCGGTGCTGCCGCTGACCTGGAAGTATCTGGTCGACGGGAAAGAATCCGAAGAATAAGCCGAAACGTGATTTCGGGAGCGGAGCGGGGCCTTAAAGCTCCATCCGCTCCCAACCATCCGGTGTGATCCGCTCCAGCGGTTTGAAACGTGCCTTATAGGACATGTTCGAGCATCCATCGATCCAGAAGCCCAGGTACATATAGGGCAATTCCTGACCGTAGGCCTCTTCGATCAGCCATAGGATCATGTATGTTCCGAGGCTTCGCTCGGTATCCGCTTCATCGAAAAAGCTATAGACCGCAGACAGCCCGTCACTCAGGCGATCGACGAGGCAAGCTGCAGCCAACGTTCCTGACGGCTTTCGGAACTCGACCACGAACGTGCTCACCGGGGTATCTTCGATGAGCGCCTGATAGTCGAGAAAATCCATCTTCGACATGTCACCACCCTGATGACGCGAGCGCTGATAGTCGTGGAACAGCGCATACTGTTCATGTGTGGCAACCGGTTCGACAATTTCCGCCGTCAGGTCAGAGTTACGCTTCAAAATCCGCTTGAACGACTTGCCGGGTTTATATTCGTCGACAACGACACGAACGGCCACGCAGGCATCACAACTCGGACAGGCAGGGACATAACAGATACCGTGGGAACGCCGGAAGCCGGCCATGGACAGCTGATCATGCAACGCATTGGCGTCCCGGCCGACGAGTTCCGTCACCACGCGACGCTCAACCCGTCCCGCAATGTACGGACAGGGCAGGGGGGCCGTCGAAAAGAAGAAACGAGTATCCGGTAATGCCTGGTGACGCATGAAGTCACTTCACTCCTGATCTCACTGCCAATGACGTTACGGCATTATTGGGGGTGCACGCAATACGGCAACGGCCCCGAAATGGCGGGCTATTGTGAGAGGTTCTTGTCTAGTTCGATGCCGAGACTCGGCAGACCGTTGCCATTGCTTTCGGCCCCGGGCTGCTGCAGCTGGGGTGGCACGCTCACGGGCGGTTGCGCCGGCTCGTCCGACTGCTGATTGCGTATTTTGTTCAGGCCAGGCAGCGCCTCCGGCTCCTCGGGCTTATCCGGAATGTTGGATACCGGGTTGTCCTTGCCCGTGCCGCGCAACATGATGACGGAAAGTCGGCGGTTGGAAGGGTGGGCCGGGTTATCGGGCCGCAACGGTTCGGTCGCCGCTTTGCCGACAACCCGGTCAAAACGGTCTTCCGAGATGCCGATTTGCATCAGCCAGCGCCGTGCAGCGTTGGCCCTGTCCGCCGAGAGCTCCCAGTTCGTATAGTCACTGCCGCCGCCAAAACGCGTCGAATCAGTATGGCCGGAAATCGAAATGTTTTGGGGCAATGTCTTGATGATCTCGGCAGCGACTTCGAGTAACCGTTTCGTATGCAGGAATAACTCCGCAGACCCGCTTTGGAACATCGAGAGGCCATCCTTGTCGACGAGCTGAATGCGCAGGCCCTCGGGCGTGTTGTCGATCAGCAAGCTGTCCTTCATGGCCTTGAGCTGCGGAATGCTCTGCAGCGTCGCCTCGAGCTCCTCTTTGGCTTCCTCGAACTGTTGTTGTTCGCGCTGCTTCAGCACCTCAGCCGCAGCTTCTTCGTCTGGCGCCTCGCCGGCCTGAGTCTCGGCGTTGTCCTCGCCACCGGTACCCGCTTTCGGTGGCGGCAGATCGACCGTCACACTATCACGCGACGTGGTATTCTGCGCGGCGCCTTCCTCTGTAATGGTTTGCCCGCCCAGAATGTCACCGGATCCACTGGTCGACTGCGATGCCGTCACAGGGGCGAAATAGTTGGAAATCCCCTCGAGCTGTTCCTGCGTCACCGAGTTCAAGAGCCACAACAGCAAGAAAAACGCCATCATCGCCGTCACGAAGTCGGCATATGCGATCTTCCAGGCACCGCCGTGATGGCCGTGGGCACCCTTGTTCACCTTCTTGATGATTATCGGGTTCTTGGATGCGCTTTCTTCGGCCATCCGGGGACTCCGTTAGCTCGGCGTCGGCAGAGTTTGGATAAGCTCTTCGAGTTCTGCGAACGAGGGCCGATAGTCATCCGGCAGCACTTTGCGCGCGAACTCGACCGAAACCTGAGGCGCATACCCCTGCATATGACCCATCAATCCGGCTTTCATACAGGTGTAATAATGGTGCTCTGAATTATAGGCTGCTTCCAGGTTCTGACCCATGGGCAACACGAATCCGTAAGCGACGAAAATACCGGAAAACGTACCGACAAGGGCGGCACCGATCAGACCGCCAAGAACCTCTGGTGGTTCAGTAATTGAACTCATCGTCACGATAACACCGAGAACGGCGGCCACGATACCAAGCGCCGGGATCGCTTCACCGATCGTCCGCATCGCGTTCGCGACCATCATTTTCTCGTGATGATGTACCTCGAGCTCTTCGTCCATGATCGCTTCGATCTCATGCGAATTACTCGCACCGAGAGTGAGCAGGCGCAGATAATCACACAGGAATTCTATCGCATGGTGATCGCTTTGGAACTTCGGGAACGTTGCAAAAAGGGAACTTTCTGCTGGTTTTTCAACATGTTGCTCAAGCGCGAGATCCCCTTTGGACTTGGCCAGACGGAACACGCTGTAAAGACAACTTAGCAACTCGACATATGCATCCTTTTTGTATTTCGGCCCCTTGACCATGGTGCCGACGGACTTGAAAGCGCCGGTCACGACATGTTTGGGGTTCCCCGCGAGGAAGGCGCCGAGAGCGCCACCGAGAATAATAACGTATTCAATGGGCTGCCAAAGAATACGGAGGTCGCCATGTACGGAATAACCGCCAAACACGGAGCCAATGACAACGACGATACCGATGATGAAGAACATCTAGCAGGCTCTCAAACGTTAAAATTCCAGCGCCCGCAAATTGCGTGGACGGGCAAAGTGACCCCTACGACCGCTATAGTTGGATTCTGTATGAAACTCAAGTGTTTGCCTCAATATCGTCCGAAAATATGAGACCGTGTCCATCGTTTCAATTATGTCCATCCGCATGCTAAGAAGCATCCATGACCGTAGAACCACAACAGTTCCGACAGGCACTCGCCAAATTCGCCAGTGGCGTAACCGTGATCAGCACACTGAGTCCGGACAGTGAACCGATCGGTGTGACCGTCAGTGCCTTCAGTTCTCTTTCCCTGTCGCCACCTTTGGTCCTTATATGCCTTGACCAGGCGACCTCGCAAATAAGGGCTTATACGGATGGACCGGCGTTTTGCGTCAATATTCTCGCGGCTGGTCAGGAAGATGTCTCGAACGCGTTCGCATTTCCGGGCCCGGTGCCGCCGTTCCGCTCCGTTCCCTTCAAGACCGGCGTCTCCGGCTTGCCGGTCATCCTGAACACACTCGCAAGTCTGGAATGCCGGCGTGAGGCCGTGCACCCGGGCGGCGACCACGAAATCGTTGTCGGTTCCGTCGTCGAGGCGACGTGGAATGACGCTTTGGAGCCGCTGATATACGCAGCAGGCCGTTACCGGTCCCTGGCAGAACCGGAAAAGGTGACGTGATGCGGCAAGCGGGCTGGCCGATACCCCGCACGCTCGCGTCCTCGATCCTGGCGGCAGCCGCCGCGCTGGCTGTCTGGAGCTTCGCACCAGATGCATTTCCGCGTTCGCATACCTCCATTCTCGGTCTCGCGTTCTTCGCCGGTATCCTGGCTGTCGTCACGGGGCGACTCATGTGCCTCGGTAATGCCTGGCTCGTATTGACCGCGATCGCCACGCCGGCACTGGTGCTGGTCCCGATATACCGTCCGCCGAGTTGGGTTTTTCCTCTCATCGCGCTGGTTCTCGCGGGTTTCTATATCAATGGTGTCCGGGAAAAGGTCCCGCTTTATCTTTCCAATTCGGCGACCGAACGCGCCTTGGCCGATCTGTTCCGAAAAATGGGCGGTGGAACCTTTATCGATCTCGGCTGCGGACTGGGGGGTATCGTCGACCGGATATCGGCGGCGTTACCCGAATCGCACGTCATCGGTGTCGAAACCGCGCCATTGTCGTTTCTCGCGTCCTGGTTACGGCTCAACGGGCAGGGCAGGCGTAATGCGACGATACATTACCAGAGCATCTGGGACACCGATGTCGGTGATGCCGATGTCGTTTATGCTTTCCTGTCGCCGGCGCCGATGGCGCGGCTATTCGAAAAACTGAAAGCGGAAATGAAACCCGGATCGATCTTCATATCCAACAGCTTCGCGGTGCCGGACCGGGAACCGGACGAGGTGATCGGGGTGGACGATTCCCGTCAGACGCAACTTCTGGTCTGGCGCATGTAAACCTAGTTCAGCGACGTATCCGACAACAACCGGGTACCGAAGCCTTCAGCCTCGAGCGCATCCATGATTTCACGGATGTGATCGGCGTCGATGGTCTCTATCGCGATGTCGACTTCCGCTTCCTTGACCGGCACATCGCGGAACATCCGCTGGTGAAGGACATCGACGATATTGCCGCCCTTAATCCCGATGATGCCGGTCACGGCGCCAAGTGACCCGGGCGTATCGGTCAGCGAAATCCGCAGCCGCGCCAAACGCCCGTCCCGGACCAGACCGCGCATCAGCACGGACGACAGCAGGCGCGAATCGATATTGCCACCGGACACCATCAATCCGACCCGACGACCCTTGAAACGTTCCGGCGATTCCAGCAGCACGGCCAACGGCACGGCGCCGGAACCTTCGACGATGAGGCGCTGTACATCGACCATGATCTGCACGGCACGTTCGATATCGGCCTCCATCACCACGGCAATATCCTTCATGTGAGCCTTCAGGATCGGCGTCGTGAGCACGCCCGGTTCCTTGACGGCGATACCGTCGGCGATCGTCGCCCCTTTGCCGTGCGGCTTTTCGCCCCTGAACACCTGCGCCATGGACGGGTAGGCGTCCGCCTGTGCGCCGACAACCTCCAACGTTGATTTGTGGGCTGCAGCAGCAATGCAGCACCCTGCGGCCAGACCACCGCCACCGATGGGGACGATAATCGTCTCCAGGTCCGGCACGTCTTCCAGAAATTCGACCGTGGCCGTGCCCTGACCGGCGATGACGAGTGGATCGTCATAGGGATGGATGAAAACTTTTCCATCGGCCTCGGCGGCCTGCATGGCGATCACGCGGGATTCCGCGACCGTCTCACCCTCAAGAATCACCTTGGCACCGAGTGCCTCCGTCCGGGCGACCTTTGTGAAGGGCGTATTGGCCGGCATATAGATCGTGGCCGGCACACCGAGACGCTCCGCATGATAGCCCACACCCTGCGCATGATTGCCCGCCGACGCGGCAACGACACCGGCCTTGCGTTCGGCGTCACTCAACGCCGCCATGCGGACGTACGACCCCCGCACCTTGAACGAGCCCGTTACCTGCTGGTTTTCGAGTTTCAGGTAAACGTCGGCGCCGGTCAGCCGGGACAGACCGGGAGACGGAATCGCAGGTGTTCTGAAGACCTGCCCCCTTAAGAGCTCAACTGCCTTGTTGATGTCAGAAATGTCGGTCACGTCATGCTCCGTCCTGAGGCGCGGGTCATACACCTCAATCCCCGACCTGTCATCGCTTTTACTGCGACAGCTTACATCGCGAGGGCGCGGGCGAGCATCTCCGGATCAGCATTTCCACCCGAACAGACAACGACCACGGTCTTGCCCTTGAGGTCGATCTTCTGCGTGAGCGCAGCCGCCAGTGCCACGGCGCCACCCGGTTCAACAACGATCTTCAGCGACAGCATGGCGCGCTTCATGGCCATCAGAGCCTCGTCATCGGATACGCTAAGCCCACCGGTCAAAAGGCGGCTGTTAAGCGAAAACGTCAATTCCCCCGGGATCGGGGCGAGCAGGGCGTCGCAGATCGATGATGCGCCGTTCGGAACCGGTTGACGGGACCCGGCCTCCAGCGAGCGTTTGTGATCGTCGAAACTGTCCGGTTCGGCACTGTAGACGGGGCAGGCGAGCGTTTCCGAAATCGCAAGTGCGGTCCCGGAAACCAAACCACCACCGCCGGCCGGCACAATAACTGCATCCGGTTTTGCATCGATTTCCCCGACCTGTTCGGAAATTTCCAGGCCGATCGTGCCCTGGCCGGCGATGATCAGCGGCTCATCGTACGGCTTGACGAGGATGGCGCCCTGTTCCTTTTGCAGCCGCTCGCCGATTTCCTCGCGGCTCTCGGTCTGCCGGTCGAACAGGACGACATCTCCGCCGAGTGCCTTGGTGTTTTCGATCTTCGCCCGGGGCGCGTCCTTCGGCATGATGATGGTCGACTTCATACCCATCAGCGTCGCCGCCGCCGCCACGCCCTGCGCATGGTTACCGGATGAAAACGCAACAACGCCTTTTGAACGCATGTCTTCGGGGATTCTTGAAATCTTGTTGAAGGCACCCCGGAACTTGAACGACCCGGTCCGCTGCAGGCATTCCGGTTTTACGATCAAACGGAACCCCAGTTCGTCATTAAGGATCGTATTCTCAAGCAACGGCGTCCGTCGCGCCCAACCGCTAAGTTGCCTCGCCGCATCCTTGATATCGGCGAAGACGGGCGGTTCAGAACTGTTCAAGGAATCCATTGATAGCCTCCATGCTCGCCGGTTCGGCGAGGCTGGGCGCGTGCCCGATCCCGGGCACCACGACCGATGTCATTTTCTCATGCTGTGCCGACATCTCGGCCAACTGGGGTTCGTCGAGGATTGTCGACTTGGCACCCCGCACGGTCAAGACAGGTAAGCGCCTTGTCGCATGGAAAAGATGCCAAAGGTCATGGACATCGGTCTTGTCGGCCAGGATCGGTTTCAGGATATTCGCATCCCAGTCGAAGGTGATCGTGCCGTCTTCTTTTTCGACATAGCTGAGCGTCGCCGCGCGGGTCCAGTGCTCATCTTCGGTAATCGGATATTCGCCTTCGAACGCGGCACGCAAGTGCCGCCCGGCCGCATCCCAACTCGTCAGCGAAGGCGGGTTCTTCATGTAATCGATGATCTTGTCCAGGCTGTCGACGCGCACCGTCGGACCGACATCATTCAAGACAAGCCCCTTCAGCACCGTCGGCATCGCCGCCGCCATCGCCATCCCCATGATGCCGCCCATCGATGTGCCGATCACGACGACGCCGTGAATACCCAGCGCGCACAGGATGTGCCGCACATCGTTGACGTACGTCGCCGGTTGATAGTTCTGCCAATCGGGATCGTAATCGGAATGTCCGCGGCCACGCGTTTCCGGACAGATGACGCGACGCGTGCGGCTGTGGTACTTGGCGACGCCAGCAAAATCCTTGGAATTCCGGGTCAGGCCGCCAAGGCACAGCAGGGGGGTGTGCGGACTATCCGCGGGGCCCGGGTAATCGCGCACGTACAGTGACAGGCCGTCCTGCGATGTCACCCGGCGTTCGAGATAGTCTTTCGGCATAAAGTCTCTTTATCAGAGACCCAGCAGCGGCGGCAATCCGTTCAGATCGGCAATCATCTCGCGGATTTCACCGGGCAGACGTTCCGGCGGCTGGCCGAAGCGGTTGACCCACACCACCTGGAACCCGAAATTCGCTGCCGCCCAAGCATCCCACGCGTTCGACGACATGAAACAGATGCGCTCAGTCGGCACGTCGAGCTGATCGACGGCAAGTTGATAAATGCGGGGATCCGGCTTGAAGATGCCGACCTCGTCCGCGGAAATGACGCCGTCCAGATCGATCTTGGCATTGTCGACGGCCGCCTGCAGCATGTCGGGCGAACCGTTCGAGAGCGTCGCGACCTTCTGGCCGCCGGCCTTAAGGACCTTCAGCACGGCTGGCACTTCCGGATACGCGTCCAGTTCAAAATAGATATCAAGCAGCTTCTGGCGCAACTCGGCGTCGTCGACGCCCTGCGTCGCCATCGCGTAATCGAGTGCGTCCTGCGTCACCTGCCAGAACGGCACGTACTCGTGCATCAAGCTCCTGAGCCAGGAATACTGAAGCTGCTTTTCGCGCCAGATCTGCGCCAGCGGCGCCCACTTGTCGCCGAGCTCTTCCTGGCAATGCTGGGCGGCGGAATTAACGTCGAACAACGTCCCATAGGCATCGAACACGCAGGCATCGATATTGTCGATTGCGGCCATCCTGGAAATCTCCCCGATTTCATTTCTTTGTTGGGTCAAGTCTGGTGTCCGGGAGAAGGGGGGTCAATAGCCGCCGTGGACACGCATTTGTGACGCGGAGACGGATAATGACGACGCAGGCAATGCGCATGCACCCGGAACGACATCATTATCCTTTGATTGGCATGGCACGGACTCTCAAACACCTGTCCGCGCGTCCTGATTTTCCGCCGAGAATCAGCCCTTTTCGCGGAGCAGGCGGCCTTTCTGCCTGTCCCAGTCCCGCTGCTTGACGGTCTCGCGCTTGTCGAAGGAGCGTTTGCCTTCGCCCAACGCCAGTTCCAGCTTAGCCATGCCGCGGGGATTGAAGTAGATCTTGAGCGGGATCAGCGCCATGCCTTTCTGCTTCTGTGCGCCCAACAGATGCGCCATCTGCTTCTTGTGCAGGAGAAGCTTGCGATCCCGGATCGGCTCATGATTGAAGATGCGCGATGCCCCCTCGTAGACAGGTATGTGCGCATTGAAGAGGTATATTTCGCCATGCTTTTCGCCGGCGAAGGCCTCGTTCAGGCTGGCGCGCCCGGCACGAAGGGATTTCACTTCCGTGCCGGTGAGCTGCAATCCAGCTTCTAGCGTTTCGACAATATTGTAGTCTCTACGTGCGCGCCGGTTCTGCGCGACGACATTGCCGCTCGTCTTTTTCTTTTTGTTTTTGCCGGCCATGACATCACCGTTTGAAGCCTTAGTTCAGGAGCCCTGCCGACTGCATGGCTTCCTTGACCTGCACTTTCGAACTTTCGGCGATCTCGCACAGAGGCAGTCGGGTGTCCGGCTCGCACTTGCCGAGCAGGCTCGCGGCGTACTTGACCGGCCCCGGGCTGGCTTCGCAGAACATCGCGATGTGCAGCGGCATCAGGCGCTTCTGGATTTCCATCACCGTATCCAGATCGCGGGCCTGCCACGCGTCGTGCAGTTCCGCACATGCGCGGGGTGCAACGTTTGCCGTCACCGAGATACAGCCGTTACCGCCGCCCGCGAGGAACGGGACAATCGTACCGTCTTCACCGGAAAGCTGGCAGAACTCGGGGCCGATCTGCATTGCCGTCTTCATCGGACGCATGGGATCGGCAGACGCATCCTTCACACCGACGATATTGGCGATCTTGGACAGACGCGCCATCGTCTCGACGGACATGTCGACGACGCTGCGGCCAGGAATGTTGTAGACGATGATCGGAATATCGACAGCGTCCGCGATCGCCGCATAGTGCCGGTAAAGGCCTTCCTGCGTCGGCTTGTTGTAATAGGGCGTGACGATCAGCGCCGCGTCCGCACCGGCTTGCTTGGCGTGCTTGGTCAGGCGGATCGCTTCCGCGGTCGAGTTCGACCCGGTGCCAGCGACAACCGGCACGCGGCCGTTGTTGGCCTCGATGCACAGTTCAATGACTTCATCATGTTCGTCGTGCGACAACGTCGGAGACTCGCCCGTCGTCCCAACGGGAACGAGACCGTCGGTCCCTTCGGCAATCTGCCAGTCGACGAAGGATTTGAACGCCGATTTGTCCACCGAACCATTCTTGAATGGGGTGATCAAAGCGACGAATGAACCCTTAAACATCGTTCCCTCCTTGGGGTTAAAGTTAAAACAGCCACGGAACATATATCTGCTGGCTGCCCGGAGCAAGGCCGCACACAGGTCCCCGCGTTGGTCATCGCCCTGATCTTAACAAGTTCGTGACATTTACGCGGCCATATTGTCGGGATATTGCTGAACGCGATATGATGGTGCGGGTCGGAATGACAGGCGCTTTGGATTTGGTATGAGCGGACGTTTGCGGACTCTATTTATCGTTTTGATGATCTGTATGCTGTGGCAGGGGGGAACGCCCACTCCGGCCCACGCCGCGGACACGCTTTCTGCCGCCGAGTCCCGGGAGTTTTCCGCCGCCCTCAAGCAGGTGGAAAAGAACAACAAGAAAAGTCTCGATTTCCACGCGAGGCGACTGCACAACCCGTTGGCGCGCAAGATCGTCTCCTGGTATGTGCTGTTCCAGGGCGGCTTCGGGACCGACTTCGAAGCCATCGACGCCTTTATCAATCAGAACCCTGACTGGCCGCGCAGCCGGCGTCTTTTGGCGCGCGCCGAAGAGGCCATGGATGCGAACGCCGATCCGGCATTCATCATCGGCTGGTTCGGTGATCGGGAACCGGCATCCACCATCGGACGCGAGAAACTTGCACATGCGCTCATCCGTGCCGGCGACGTGAAACGTGGTGTCGCGATGATCAAGGACATCTGGGTCCACGGGAATTTCGTCAAATCGCATGAAAAGGCGTTTTACAGGAAGTTCCGTAAGTACCTCACACTCGGCGACAACCGTGCGCGTGCCGACCGTCTCATGTGGGACGGCCGCTATTGGCCGGCGCAACGCATGATCTACCGTGTCGACGCGCAATATCGGAAGCTGATCCAGGCGCGGACGTCGCTTCGCCGTATGCGCGGTAACGTCGACTATCTGGTCGCACAGGTACCGGACAAGCTCAAGAAAGACGCCGGCCTCGTTTACGAACGCCTCCGCTGGAGACGCAAGAAGGGCCTCGACACTGCTTATGACCTGTTGAAGGACCTGCCGCCCGGTGTGCCGCATCCGCACCGCTGGTGGGACGAACGTGCCGTCATGGCGCGAAAGCTCCTGGAAAAAGGATTTATCTCCGAAGCCTATCGGGTCGCCGCACAGCACGGGCTGACAGTCGATCATCCGGCCGACCATGCGGAAGCAGAGTTCATGTCAGGCTGGATCGCGCTTCGGTTCCTCAATGAACCGAAACAGGCGATGAATCACTTCCAGCGCCTTTACGACAACGTGAACTATCCGGTCAGTCTGTCACGCGGTGCTTACTGGCTGGCCCGCGCCGCCGAGCAGTCGGGTGATCAGGAAAAGGCGGCAACGTGGTATGCTGCAGCGGCGCAGTACCCGACCAGCTATTACGGACAGCTTGCAACCGCGAGGATCAAGCCGGGGAAGGGGCTTCGCCTGCCGCCTGACCCCACTGTCGACGCTGAGATCCGTAAGCGCTTCGACAGCAACGAACTCGTGCGCGCCGTTCGCATGCTCGCCGCTGCGGGTGAGGAAGAACGGCTGTATTCGCTGATCCTTCATATCGCGTCACTGGAAGACCAACCTGACTGGCACATCCTGACCGCACGGCTGGCACGGCTCAGCGGCAGACCCGATCTTGCGATCCGGGTCACCAAGAAAACCCTGCAGGATCACGGGCACTTCGTCGCCGGCGGCTATCCGATGCTGGTGCCGCCGAAGCTGCCACGCCGGATCAAGGCCGATACACCTGAAACCTCGCTCGTTCTCGCCATCGTCCGCCAGGAAAGCGAATACGACACCAAGGCAATCAGTCATGCCGGTGCGCGCGGCCTGATGCAGCTGATGCCGGCCACGGCACGCACGGTCGCCAAGAGAGCCGGGCTTCGCTATTCGAAGGTCAAGCTGACGTCCGATCCGGACTACAACCTGACGCTTGGCCAGTCCTATATCGCCGAACTGATCGATGACTACGGCGGCTACCTGCCGATGGCCATTGCGGCCTACAACGCCGGTCCGCACCGCGTCCGCCAATGGATCAAACAGAACGGTGACCCGCGTGACGCCGATGTCGACGCCATCGACTGGATCGAACTGATCCCGTTCAAGGAAACCCGCAACTACGTGCAGCGCGTACTGGAAAACGTTCAGGTGTACCGCCTGCAGCTCGCCGGAACCGAAGTGGCACTCAGCCTCGAAGAAGATCTGCGCAAGTGAGCGAAGACGACCGTTACGCTGCACTGTTCGCGGGCAAGCCGGGATCGACGCTCGCCGAATTCAAGGACACGCCTGACCCCACCCGTAAAGCCTTTGTCGAAGCCAAGAAGAAAGCCGTCGACGAGCGACGTCAGCCACCAAGGCGTGACCGCGGCGCACGTGTGCCGCCAGGTCAGGAAGTCGTCACGGATTGGCCCGTTCTCGACCTCGGCCACCAGCCGCTGATTCCATTGGACCAATGGGCGCTCGATATCCGCGGTGCCGTGGAACGGCCGACATCGCTTGACTGGGCTGCATTTCAGGCCTTGCCGCAATCGACGATCGGCGCCGACATCCACTGCGTCACGGCTTGGTCGATGCTGGACAACCGGTGGCGGGGCGTATCGGCAAACCACCTGATCGAGCTGGCGCGCCCGAAAGCAGGCGTAAAGCACGTCATTTTTCACGCCCATGACGGTTACCGGACTAACGTGACGCTCGAGCGATTTTCAGCGGGAGACTCTCTGCTCGCACACAACTGGAATGGCGAGGCGATCGCGCGCGAACATGGCGGTCCGGTGCGCATGGTCATTCCGTCACTCTATTTCTGGAAAAGCGCCAAGTGGGTCCGCCAGATCACGTTTCTCGAGCAGGACGTGAAGGGTTACTGGGAAGCGCTCGGTTATCACAACGATGGGAATCCATGGCGGGAAGAGCGCTACGCGTAACGGTACTTCACTCGGTCAATAACGACGACGGCAGCCTGTGCGTCGACGTGTTTCGGCGACCGGACGGTTCCATCGGGTTCGAGGAGTTCCGCCGCGACGTCGAGGACCCGTCCGGCTGGTTCGCCGTCGGCGGTTATGCCGGTGCGCGTTATGAGGATACGGAAACGGCGATCCGGGATGCGGTCGAGTGCGTGGTGTGGTTCGAGGGCGTTTGAAATCCGAACCGGAAAAGACCACGTAAAATAGCTATGAGAGTACTTTACGCCATCTTTTTTATGACCGGGCTGTTGGCCTCAAACCCATCGGAGGCGCAATCCATGTCGTTCCACGATTTCGACTTCACAAGCATCGACGGTACGCCGATGCCGGCCGCTTCGTTCAAGGGCAAGGCGGTTCTGGTCGTCAACACGGCGTCTTTCTGCGGTTACACCAAGCAATACGCCGGACTGCAAAGCCTCTACGAAAAATACAAGGCGAGGGGACTGGTCGTCCTTGGCGTGCCATCCAACGACTTCGGCGGCCAGGAACCCGGCACCGAAGGCGAGATCAAAGAATTCTGCGAGGCCAATTTCGCCATCGACTTCCCGATGACCACGAAACAGAAGGTCAAAGGCAAAGACGCGCATCCGTTCTACCGCTGGGCGGCCGGAGAGGTCGGTATGATGGGCTCACCGAAGTGGAATTTCCACAAGTACCTGATCGCGCCGGATGGTTCGCTCAAGGACTGGTTCTCGACCACGACCACGCCGGAAGCGGGAAAAATCGTCAAAGCGGTGGAGTCCGTTCTTCCGGAATAGTCACTCCATGTCTTGCCGATAACCGGGCAGGGTCATTAGTGTTGTCCCTCGGGAGAAAACATCAATGAGCCTCAATATCGAACCCTTCGAAAACGGTTTCGGCGCCTATGTCCGTGGCGTCGACTTTTCTAAACCGGTCACGGAAGACCAGCACAACGACCTGATCAACGCTTTTGCCGAACATCACATCCTGTCATTCCCGGACCAGTATGGCCTGGGCACGGACGACGTTGTGTCGGCAAGCCGGGTCTTCGGCCCGGACATGGAGCCGCACGTTTTCAAACAGTACCACCATCCGGACGAGCCGCTGATCATGGTGCTCAGCAACCGCATCAAGGATGAGAAGCCGTCGGGTCTCAAGGATGCCGGAACGTTCTGGCACTCGGACGTCGCCTACAAACCGGAACCGGCCAAAGCGACCATGCTCTATGCCTTGGAAGTGCCGGAAGAGGGCGGTGACACGCTGTTCTGCGATCTGACTGCTGCTTACGACGATCTTTCTGACGACATGAAAACTAAGCTCGACGGCCTCAAAGCCTGGCATTTTTACGCGCATCAGAAGCGCGACCTTTTCGAGACCGGGCAAGTGCAGTCACCGCCGGAATGCCTGCATCCCGTCGTGCGCACGAACCCGATTTCGGGGCGTAAAGCGATTTATATCACGCCGTCTTACACGGTCAGGATCGACGGGCTGCCGGAAAACGAAAGCAATACCCTTATGGCGGAGATCTTCAATCACTGCCTGCAGGCCAAGTACCGCATGGACTATCACTGGCATGCGGGTGACGTGCTGGTCTGGGACAATGCCGCCGTCATGCACTCGGCAACGACCAAGGATCTCGATCCCAGCAAGTACCGCACGCTCTGGCGGACCATCATTTCAGGTGGGCCGACCTTCTAACAACGCGGCGCGATCAGTATTTGTTTGCGCGCAGGCGCTTCGCTATGGTGCCGAAAATGCCATGACTGGACGTGAGGACGAGCGACATGAGCGATAAACCTCTTCTGCACCTGGTATTCGGCGGTGAAGTAGCCGACCCGTCGGGAACTGACTTCGTCGATACGGAAAAGCTAGATATCGTAGGGATTTACCCGAACTACCAAACCGCGCTAACGGCCTGGAGGGGTGCGAGTCAGGCGCATGTCGACGACGCCAACACGAAGTATGTGATCGTTCACATGCACCGGCTTCTGGATCCGGAAGAGGCGGGCTGACAAAGCCCCGTCAGGCAGGCGTTTCCCTGTCGTCGTCCCCCGGCTCTGGCAATTTCTTGCCTGCAAGCAGACGCTCCGATTTTTCGCGCTCCTTGGTATCCGCCTTTTTCTCGGCTTTCGTACGACCGAACTTCGTCCGGTTCTCGGCCGCCTTGTCGCGCTTTTCTTCTTTGCGTTTAGCTTTGCGGTACTGATTCAGGTTGATGATGTCGGCGCTCACACTAACCCCCGTCAAAGATCATCTTTTCCATAAGAATAGCGCCTTCGACCGAAGACGGGAAGAGGGGCCGGCCCCTCAGCGACCGAGAAAATCACTAATTTTCGCGAATACGTCCGAGAACATCTGTTCCGTCAGCCGCCCGGTGTTCGTGTTGTAGCGCGAACAATGATAGCTGTTGAAAATCGCCGGGCCGCCCTCGGGGAGGTGGCAAGCCTCATGCCCGAACTTGAACGCCGACTTCTTCAAACCGATCGCTGACAGAACCGCGCCGTGCGACAGCGTTCCCAGGGTAAGAATCGCCTCCAGCCGCGGCATGGCTGCAATTTCCCGCGCCAGAAAAGCATTGCAGTTCGCCGTTTCCGCGCCCACCGGCTTGTTTTGCGGCGGCACGCAACGGACGGCATTGGTGATGCGGCAGTCGACAAGTGTAAGACCGTCATCTCTGGTTTTGCCGTATTCACCCCGGGCAAATCCATGCTGTGACAGCGTCGCGTACAAAAGGTCGCCAGCATAGTCGCCGGTAAACGGCCGCCCGGTCAGATTCGCCCCCTTAAGCCCAGGTGCAAGTCCCACGATCAGCAGGCGCGCATCAAGGTTTCCGAAAGCGGATACCGGTCCGTTGTACCAATCCGGATGGGCGCGGATATTGTCATCACGAAACGCCTTCAGGCGCAGGCATATGCCGCACGTATACTCGGGCTCCGCAAACATCACGCGAGATGGGGTTCTTCTTCGTAATCCAGGCTGTCGTCCACGAAATCCTCCTGCGGCGACTTGCGCGGGGCGCCGGCGCGCTGGATTTCACCCTGGATATCCGAAAGTTCGATAAACGTATCTGCCTGCCGGCGCAGCTCGTCGGCGATCATCGGCGGGCTCGAATTGATGGTGGAAACCACGCTGACACGAACGCCCTTGCGTTGGACCGCCTCGACCAGACGCCGGAAGTCGCCATCGCCGGAAAACAGCACGATATGATCAAGGTGCGGCGCCATTTCCATGACGTCGATGGCAAGCTCGATGTCCATGTTGCCCTTGATCTTGCGGCGGCCGGCGGCGTCGGTAAATTCCTTGGTCGGCTTGGTGACCATGGTGTAACCGTTGTAGTCCAGCCAGTCGACGAGCGGGCGGATCGGCGAGTATTCCTGATCCTCCATCAGGGCAGTGTAATAAAACGCCCTGATAAGCCGACCGTCTTTCTGAAAAACATCTAATAAACGCTTGTAATCAATATCGAAACCCAATGCACGGGCGGCGGCGTAAAGGTTCGATCCGTCGATAAAAAGCGCAACGCGCTCCTGCAAATTAATCTGCATGACAAACCTCTTGAAATATAGGTCCGCGGCAAGCCGCATGACGTAAACAAAACCCCATGCGTCGCAAAAACACTCGACGCAGGCTATCTCAATTCTTTAGGTAAGAACCCAGCCCCGTTCTCACAAGGGAATCTCGACAAGTGATCTTTATCGGCCTCGGCGGCAATCTGACTTGCCCGACATTCGGTCCGCCGCGTGCGACATGCGGCGCGGCGCTGCAAATCCTCGAACAGCGAGGCATCAAGGTGACAGCGCGTTCCAGGTGGTATGAAAGCGCACCAGTACCCATCAGCGACCAACCCTGGTACGTCAACGGCGTCGCCGCTGTCGAAACGGCACTGGACGCGGCCGGCCTCGTCCAGGAGGTCCTGGAAGTGGAGGCCGAACTCGGCCGCAGACGTACGGTCCCGAATGCCCCCAGAACCATCGATCTCGATGTCGTAGCGCATGGTGAGACGGTGCTGGAAAGCCGGGAACGCCATCATGTTTCGATCCCGCATCCGCGGATGCACAAACGGGCCTTCGTACTATTACCGATGCGGGAAATCGCGCCCGAATGGCGACATCCGGTGTCGGGAACGTCCATCGACGAGCTGATCGCAGCACTGCCCACGGATCAGGAATGCCGTCCGATGCCCGACGCCGGCGGCGTATTCGGAACGGAATGGACCGGGTAACCCTGTATTTCCCTTGCATACCCGGTTCTGAAACCCTATAAACCGCGCAACTTTCCTGAATATTGAACTGGAGAACGCCGATGGCTCGCGTCACAGTCGAAGATTGTGTTGAAAAGGTTCCGAACCGCTTTGAGCTCGTTGCTCTTGCGGCGCAGCGCGCACGTCACATTTCCGCCGGCGCGGCGCTGACCGTCGACCGCGACGACGACAAGAACCCGGTTGTTGCGCTCCGCGAGATCGCCGACGAGACGGTCCAACTGGACGAACTCAAGGAAGATCTGGTCAAGAGCCTGCAGCGCCATGTCGAGCAGGACGAGCCCGAAGACGATCTGGTGGACGATATGGCGATCCGTCAGGAACTCGCAGGCGAGGGCGGCGCTGGTGACGACGAGATCGAAGCGCTGACCAAAACCATGTCGATCGACGACGGCGCGTCGGACTCCGACAGTGCCGGTGAAATCATGTTCGAGGACGTTGACGAAGACGTCGAAGACTGATTTCCGGGCGAATTTTCATGAAAACGGGGGCCTTTTGGCTCCCGTTTTTTATTGCGCCGCAACAATGACTTGGGCCGCATGATGGAAGCATGCTAAGTTAAAATATCATGATGCGGCAGTTTGAACTTGTGGAGAAGGTCAAGTCCTACGATCCGAGTGCGGATGAGGATGCGATCAACCGTGGCTACGTTTTCGCGATGAAGGCACACGGCTCCCAGAAACGCGCGTCGGGTGATCCGTATTTCTCGCACCCGATCGAAGTCGCCGGCATCCTGACCCAGTACAAGGTGGATACCGCGACCATCGTCACAGCCCTGCTGCACGACACCATCGAAGACACGGAAGCAACCTACGAGGACATCGAGAAGATGTTCGGCGAGGAAACCGCGCGCCTCGTCGACGGCGTCACCAAGCTGACCCGGATTAACTTCGTTTCCGATAAGGCCAAGCAGGCCGAGAACTTCCGGAAATTCCTGCTCGCCATGTCCGAAGACATCCGCGTCCTGCTGGTCAAACTGGCGGACCGGCTGCACAACATGCGGACGCTTCAGTACGTCAAGAAACCCGAAAGCCGGCAGCGCATCGCCATGGAGACCATGGATATTTACGCGCCGCTCGCCGAACGCATCGGCATGGGCGAGATCAAGACGGAACTGGAGGATCTCGCATTTGCGGAGCTGAACCCGGATGCCCGCAAATCGGTGGTCCGGCGTCTTGAATTTCTGCGCAATCAGGGTGGCGATCTTGTCGACCGCATCATTGAAGAACTGCAGGGGCTGATGGCCGAGCAGGAGATTACGGCCAACATTCAGGGCCGTGAAAAATCACCGTATTCCATCTGGTGCAAGATGCAGCAGCACGACGTCGGCTTCGAGCAGCTCTCGGATATCATGGCATTTCGCATCATCGTTGACAGCGTCGAGGACTGCTACCGCGCGCTAGGCGTCGTCCACGGCGCGTATCGCACTGTCCCGGGCCGCTTCAAGGACTACATTTCAACGCCGAAGCCCAATGGGTACCGGTCGCTGCACACCGGCGTTTTCGGTCCGGAGAACCACCGTATCGAGTTGCAGATCCGCACGCATCTCATGCACGAAATCGCCGAAAGCGGTGTCGCCGCGCACTGGAACTACAAGGAAGGCGGGACTATCGATGCGGCGCGCCGTGACGGCCCGCAATACCGCTGGCTGCGCGAGCTATTGGAAATTCTCGAACACGCATCGAACCCGGAAGAATTCCTCGAGCATACGAAACTCGAGATGTTCAAGGATCAGGTCTTTGCGTTCACGCCGCGTGGGGAACTCATCAGCCTGCCGGCCGGCGCAACGCCCGTCGACTTTGCCTATGCCGTTCACTCCGAGATCGGTGACAGGTGCGTCGGCGCCAAGATCAACGGTCGCATGATGCCGCTGCGCACGACGCTTAGAAACGGCGACCAGGTGGAAATCGTGACCTCCAAGGCACAAACGCCGTCGCCCACATGGGAGAGGTTCGTCGTTTCCGGTAAGGCGCGCGCCCGCATCCGCCGCTTTGTACGTTCGCAGGAACGCGATCAGTATCAGGCACTCGGCCGTTCGATCCTGCAGCGTGCGTTCAAGGAGTCCGGCAACGATATGACGGAAAAAGGGCTGCAGGGTGTCCTCAAATCTTTCTCGCAGCCGACCGTCGACGATCTGTGTGCCCAGGTGGGCGCCGGGCATATCACCGCGCGCGCCGTCGTTGAATCGGTTTATCCGCGTCTCAAATCCAATGATAAGTCCGACAAAATCGTGCCGATCTCGCGGTCGCAGTCGAACAAGGGGCACGACGACGGTGTGCCGATCACGGGCCTTATCCCCGGCATGGCGATGCATTACGCACGGTGCTGTCATCCGCTGCCGGGTGACCGTATCGTCGGCATCGTGACGACGGGCAAGGGCGTTACGATCCACACCATCGACTGCGAAAAGCTCGCACAATACCAGGAAGAACCCGAACGCTGGCTCGATGTCGCGTGGGATACGAACGGCGCTGCGCAGTCTCACGTCGCTCGGGTCAACGTCACGGTCGTCAATTCGCCCGGCGCGCTCGGCGACCTGTCGACGCTGATTGCCAAGAACGGCGGCAATATCTCGAACCTCAAGATCGTCGACCGGCAAATCGACTTTTTCGACATGCTGATCGACATCGAGGTCAAAGACGTGAAGCATCTGGCCGACATCATCGCCGCGATGCGTGCGTCGACGGCGGTCAATACGGTTGACCGCGCCCGTGGTTAGCGCCGCCCCGGCATTGCCGGAAAGGATTTCTTAATAAGTTGCCCGCTACGGTTTCTCCAGTCGAAAGGCGTACTGGAGGGCAGAATGTCCGCACTTCAAATCTGGCCGGATCAAGAATCATCCGATGTTGGCGTTCAGGCCGGGTATCACAAACGCTCGGCGACACGCGTCAACAACCCGAAGCTCTGCGTCGGAATTCGCGGCAGGCTTTATCAAACCATCAACTGGAGCCTTGGCGGTCTTTTGATCGGCGACTACGACGGTGTGCTCGTTCCCGGTGACGTGTTCGAACTCGACAGTATCGGCCGTGCGGGTAAGAAAATGTGGCCTGTCATGGTAACGGCACGTGTCGTCCGCACCGGCGGCGAAAGCGGCATGGAACTTGCCGCCCAATTCATGACGATCAGCGCGCCTGCGTTCGACATTCTCGAGGGCATTCTTCTGCGACGGGCAGTATACCGGACACCATCCTGACGGTTTACTGGCTGGACAATCATACTTCGATCTAAATCGAAGCTTTTTTCAACGTTCCGTGATTATACTCCGCACTCGTTTCCGCGGATGGCTTCAAATGGATTCCACACAATCTCACAAGGGCGTCGAATACGCGCTGCTGATGCTCCTCGCGCTGTTGTGGGGTTCTTCATATATGTTTCTGAAGATTGGCGTGGAAACTATTCCCCCGGTAACGCTGATTGCGCTCCGCGTCACTATTGCCGCCATCCTGCTAAGCGTCATCGTCTTGTGGCGGGGCGAACGCCTGCCAGCGGAACCGCGTCTATTGCTGCAATTGCTGCTGCAGGCGTTCCTCAACAGTTTCGGTGCCTGGACGATCCTCGCGTGGGGGCAGCAATATGTCGAAAGTAGCCTTGCGACGGTCCTGAACTCGACGTCGCCGCTGTGGGTATTTCTGATTACGTTTTTTGTGACACGGCACGAGTCCACCAGCACGCGCAGATTGCTTGGCGCGAGCCTCGGCATCGGCGGCGTTATCCTGATCGTTGGCACGGACGCCCTTCAGGGACTAGGTCAGGCAGTGGGTGCACAACTGGCCGTCCTGTTCGCCGCAATGCTCTACGGGTGCGCGGCAATCTACGGGAAACGTTTCTCAAGCCTGAGCCCGACGGTCACCGCTGCAAGCGCCATGATTCTCTCTGCGATGGTCATGGTGCCGCTCAGCCTTGTCGTCGACAGGCCGTGGACACTTACACCATCGGCATCATCGCTGATGGCTGCCGTCGCGTTGGGCGTGTTCTGCACCGGCGTTGCACTCATGATCTATTTCCGGCTGCTGCGCACGCTCGGCTCCATGGGCGCAGCCAGTCAGGGGTATCTGCGAACCGGTGTCGGTGTGGTGCTCGGTGTCGTCGTCCTTGGGGAGACGATCACGCCGATCATGGGGGCGGGGATCGCCGCCGCCGTCACGGGCGTCGTGCTCATCAATTTGCCGAAACGGCGAACGCCCGAAAAATAACAGTCAGGAATAAAGCTCGCCCGGGTCTTTCTCGACGTCGGCAATCACCTGGATTTCGCCGTTACGGACGGCGTTGAAGAAGCAACTTCTGCGACCCGTGTGACATGCCACTCCCGTTTGATCGACCTGAAGCAGGATCGTGTCATTGTCGCAGTCCCATCGGAATTCACGAAGTTCCTGAACCTGACCGGACGTCTCGCCCTTGCGCCAAAGTGCCGCGCGCGAACGCGACCAGTAGCAGACGCGTCCCGTGACAATCGTCTCGCGAACCGCATCCGCATTCATCCATGCCATCATCAGAATTTCGCCCGTATCGGCCTGCTGCGCGATAGCGGGAACAAGACCATCCTCGTTGAAGGCCAGTTGTTCTATGACTTTATCGGCGACGTCGTTACTCATCATTTTCTCGCAGCGTTGAAGCGTTCAAATCCGGCGGAGAGATTGTCTATCAGGTCCGCCGGATCTTCCAATCCGATGTGGTAACGCACGACCGGACCCGTGCCCGTCCATGGATTGGCGGTCCGGATTTTTTCCGGGTAACCCGGAATGACGAGACTTTCGTAGCCGCCCCAGCTGGCGCCGATACCGAACAGATCGTAACCGTCCAGCATCGCCGCAACCGCTGCCTTGGGCGCATCTATAAGCTCGACGCTGAAAAGGCCGCTGGCGCCGGTGAAATCCCGTTTCCAGATTTCGTGACCGGGATCGTCCGGCAGGGCAGGGTACATCACGCGTTTTACTTCATCGCGTCCCTGCAGCCAGGTCGCCACCTCGAGTGCGTTCTTGAAGTGCTGCTCAAGGCGCACGCCAATCGTCCGTAATCCACGCTGCCCCAAATAACAGTCGTCCGGCGCGGCATGATAGCCGAAGCTGTTGGCCATGCCCTTCAGCGTCTGGTAGTGCTCCTCGGTCGCGACGGTGACAGTCCCCAGCATCGCATCGGAATGACCAACGGTGTATTTAGTCGCAGCCTCGATGACGACATCGACGCCAAGTGCCAACGGTTTGAAGAAATACCCCGAGGCCCAGGTGTTATCGATCAGCGTCACGACACCGCTTCCCTTAAGGGCGTCGACGATGGCCGGAATGTCCTGAACCTCGAACGTCATCGAGCCGGGACTTTCGAGATAGACAACCGTCGTGTTGTCCCGCACCAGATCACTGATACCGGCACCGATCAGCGGATCGTAGAACTCGACATCCACCCCGGAACGGCCGAGGATCGTGCCGCTCACCCGCGAACGGGTCGGTCCGTAAACCGTATCGGCGACAAGAATATGATCGCCGTTCTTCACGAAGGTATTTACGGCACCGGCAATGGCCCCAAGCCCGGAAGGATAGGCGACAGTCTTGTGTCCGCCATGCAGCGCCGTGACAGCGGCTTCGAACGCGAACTGCGTCGGTGTGCCGGAGCGGCCGTATTGCGGTCCCCTGTACGGCGGACGATCCCGCGTTTCGAATTGTTCAAGTGTCGGAAACGTGATGGTCGACGCATGATAGACGGGCGGATTGACGATGCCCTGGTTTCCCTCCGGATCGAGTCCGGCATGCGCCAGGATCGTGTTTTGTCTGTATCCGCTCTTCTTGACGTCGCTCATGATGTCCCTCTTTTGTGCATTTGAGGCCGAGACATTAACCGAGCGACAGGCACTTGGCGATAGGGCGGTGTTATAAAGGATTCAACGGTTTTCTGATTTTTGCAGTGCGGTAATGCATTGTGATCCATCACGGAATGTTATGGATACATTGCGTTTCGTCTTGAGGGCCGTTTGTGAATCGTGGTACGGATTCGGGTCTGTTGGGGGACTGAGTTGTTTTTCCGAACAGGCAAATACGTAAAATGAAGTCTTCAGGGAGCTTAATTACTATGAAGAAAACTGCATTTATCTCGGCTGCTGCTGCGGCAGTTATGGCGTTCGGTGCAACCGCCGCCAGTGCCGCGACGCTGGACGATGTGAAGGCGCGCGGTGAGCTGCGTTGCGTCGTGTCGACCGGTCTTGCCGGCTTCGCGTACACGGATTCCGCAGGTGTTTACCAGGGCTTTGACGCCGACTTCTGCCGTGCGACCGCTGCTGCGGTTCTCGGGGATGCGAGCAAGGTCAAGTTCGTTCCGGCCACGGGTAAAACCCGCTTCACCATCCTGAACTCCGGCGAAGGCGACGTGCTTTGGCGGAACACGACCTGGACGTTCGTGCGTGACGTCGACGTCAAACTGACGTTTGTTGGCGTCAACTACTACGATGGTCAGGGCTTCATGGTGCCGAAGTCGCTCGGCGTCAAATCCGCCAAGGATCTCGACGGTGCGACCGTCTGCATCCAGACGGGTACCACCACCGAGCTGAACCTCGCCGACTTCTTCCGTACCAACAAGATCAAGTACGAGCCGGTTCCGATCGAAACCAACGATGAATCGCGTACCAACTATCTTGCCGGTCGTTGCGACGTTTACACCACGGACGCTTCCGGTCTCGCCGCGACGCGTTCGACGTTCCCGAACCCGAAGGATCACGTGATCCTTCCGGAAATCATCTCCAAAGAGCCGCTCGGCCCGGCCGTCCGTCAGGGCGACGATGCCTGGGGTGACACCATCCGCTGGGTTCTGAACGCCACGCTTGCCGCTGAAGAGCTCGGCATTACGCAGGCGAATGTCGCTGAACTCGCCAAAGGTACGAACAACCCGGAAATCAACCGGATGCTCGGCACCGAAGGTGACCTCGGCGCGATGCTCGGTCTCCAGAAAGACTGGGTTGTGAAGGTTATTTCCGCTGTTGGTAACTACAGCGAAATCTTCGAACGTCACATCGGCCCGAGCACGCCGATTGCTCTGGAGCGCGGTCTGAACGCGCTTTGGACGCAAGGTGGCCTTCAGTACACGCCGCCGTTCCGTTAATCCGGAACTTGCCGTCGGCGTAAGCTGACGTCACGAGCTTTGCGGGTGGGCACGGTCCTGCCGGCCCACCCGCTAAAGTTCACGCGCTTAACACCCGCATGCCGAACAACGGCAATAAAAATTGGGTGACGGCGCAGGGAGGTGTTGCAGGGGACGGCCACAAACGGACGCCCTTGCTGTGTGTGCAACCCGGGGGACGGACGGCCAATGAACACAACCACCGCGGACCACGATATGGAAGGGCGCTCCGCCCTCAGTAAACTGTGGACGAACCGCGAAGCCCGATCAGTCATTCTGCAAATACTGACGATGGCAGCCTTGATCGGCTTCTTTGCATTCATTCTTACGAACGCAGTCGCAAACCTTGCTGCTGTGGGTAAGACCTTCAGCTACGATTTTCTTGGCGAACCCGCCAGTTACGACATCAACCAGTCGCTGATCGATTATACGTCGCGCGATACCCATCTCCGCGCCGGCGTCGTCGGCCTGCTGAACACGGGATTGGTCGCAATTTGCGGCATCGTGCTCGCCACGGTGCTCGGGTTCATACTCGGCGTACTTAGACTTTCTCCGAACTTCCTGCTGAACAAAATCAGTTACGTCTTTATCGAATTCACGCGCAACGTGCCGGTGCTTCTGCACATCCTGCTGATCCACGGCATCATCGTTCACGCGTTGCCCCATCCAAAGGTCGCCAGTACGGAATATAACCTGGCCGACCTTTTCTTCCTGTCGAACCGAGGTGTGTTCGCGCCCAAACCGCTGATGGAGCCTTTGTTCTGGGCGACGATCATCGCGTTTGTGGTGGGGGTCGGGTTCACGATCTGGTTCCGCCGCCATGCCAAGAAAGTGCAGGATGAAACCGGGAAAATTTACCCCGTGTTCTGGATCTCTGTGGCTGCGATCATCGGTTTGCCCGTTATCGTCTTTTTCATTACGGGCGCACCGATCAACTGGGACGTTCCCGAATTCCAGCGGTTCAACTTCAAAGGCGGCATGGTCGTGCTGCCGGAATTCATGGCGCTGTGGCTGGCGCTGTCGCTCTATACGGCGGCATTCATCGGCGAGATTGTCCGTGCGGGCATTCTTTCCGTCAGTCACGGACAGTGGGAAGCTGCGGGCGCGCTTGGTATTCGCCGGGGCCGGATCCTCAATCTGGTGATCATTCCCCAGGCACTTCGGGTCATTATCCCGCCACTGACCAGCCAGTACCTGAACCTGACCAAGAACTCCTCGTTGGCCATTGCCATCGGCTATATGGATATCGTCGCCACGCTTGGCGGTATCTCGCTGATGCAGACCGGCAAGGAAATGGAAACGATGATCCTCGTGATCGCGGTTTACCTCGTGATCTCGCTGATGATTTCGGCGTTCATGAACTGGTACAACAAACGCATCAAGCTGGTAGAGCGGTGAGGGGGATAGATCATGAGTGAAGTTGCACAACACTATCCTCCCGGTCAGCATCCGGACATGCCGCCCCCCGCGGGGCAGCGTGGTGTCCTTTTGTGGCTCAGGACCAACCTGTTCTCGTCGTGGATAAACACGCTCATGACGATTGTGGCGGTTTATCTACTGTACAAGATCGTACCGCCATTGCTCGATTGGGCCGTCCTCGACGCCGTCATGAACGCCGCGAACCGAGATGAATGCCGCCAGCTCGGCAGCGGCGCCTGCTGGGCGTTTATCAACGACCGCTTCAGTATTCTAGTGTACGGGTTCTACCCGGCAGCGGAACGCTGGCGCGTCGACATGTCGTTCATCCTGCTCTGTCTTGCGTTGGTCCCGGTACTGTTCGACCACGTGCCGTTCCGCAAACCGGGCCTGATTTTCTCCTGCGTCTATCCGCTGATCGCGGGCTGGCTGCTGCTCGGCGGCTTTGGTCTGCAACCGGTTGGAACGGATGAATTCGGCGGCATGATGCTGAACACGGTTGTCGGTGTGACCGGTATCGCGTTTTCGCTGCCGCTCGGTATCCTGCTGGCGCTGGGACGGCAATCGCATCTGCCGATCGTGAAATCGTGCTCGGTCTGTTTCATCGAGTTCATTCGCGGTGTGCCGCTGATCACGCTGCTGTTCGTGGCCTCAACCATGCTCAACTACTTCCTGCCGCCGGGGACGACGTTCGATCTCCTGCTCAGGGTGCTGATCATGGTGACGCTGTTCTCGTCCGGTTATATCGCCGAGGTTGTCCGCGGCGGTCTGCAGGCCATTCCGAAAGGACAGTACGAAGCCGCCGACAGCATGGGCCTAAAGTACTGGCAGTCCATGCGACTGATCGTGCTACCGCAAGCCTTGAAAATCTCCATTCCAGGCATCGTCAACACCTTCATCGGCCTGTTCAAGGACACGACGCTGGTGCTGATCATCGGTCTTCTCGACGTGCTCGGGATCGGGAAATCGTCACTTGCCGACGCACAGTGGAACGGACTGTCGAACGAGATCTATGTCTCAATCGCACTGTTCTTCTTCATCTTCTGCTTCGGCATGTCGCGGTACTCGATCTATCTCGAGAAGAAGCTGGATAAAGGTTACAAGCGCTAAAAGGCGAAACGCAGTTGAGCGCCTGAAAGCGCTACAGGGAAAGGACTTATAGTCATGGGTGAAGTAAACGCAGCCGAAAGTAAAACGCCCGTCGCATCAGCAGCCGGGGACGACGATCTGATCGAGATCATCGGCATGCACAAATGGTACGGGGATTTCCACGTCCTAAAGGACATCAACCTCCGCGTCAAAAGAGGCGAGCGGATCGTTATCTGCGGTCCGTCCGGCTCCGGTAAATCGACGATGATCCGGTGCATCAACCGGCTGGAGGAACACCAGAAGGGGCAGATCATTGTCGACGGCATCGAGCTGACCAACGACCTCAAGCAGATCGACGCCATCCGTCGCGAAGTCGGCATGGTGTTCCAGCACTTCAATCTGTTCCCGCACCTGACGGTGTTGGACAACTGCACGCTGGGACCGATTTGGGTTCGTCAGACGCCCAAGGCCGAAGCCGAAGCGACAGCGATGGAATACCTCTCCAAGGTCAAGATTCCGGAGCAGGCACACAAGTACCCCGGACAGCTTTCCGGCGGCCAGCAGCAGCGCGTCGCCATCGCGCGGTCGCTCTGCATGAATCCACGTATCATGCTGTTCGATGAGCCGACATCCGCGCTCGACCCGGAAATGATCAAAGAAGTGCTGGATACGATGGTATCACTCGCGGAAACCGGTATGACCATGCTGTGCGTGACGCACGAAATGGGCTTCGCCCGGACCGTGGCCGACCGCGTGATCTTCATGGATGGTGGTGAGATCATCGAGGAAAACGAGCCAGAAGAGTTCTTCGGCAATCCGCAGCACGATCGTACGAAACTCTTCCTGAGTCAGATTCTCGGTCACTGACCGACGAAAAGGCTATCCCAGAGGGGGGATGGTGAGACGGTCCGCTACTCGGAGACGAGGCGGGCCGTCTCTCATTGTGCGGGCCGTCAGTCGAAGATACCGAGCTTACGCGGATCCTCGATCATCCTGGTTTCCTGATCGTATGCTTCGAACCCGGCACGCTGATAAACCTGCAAGGCGTTCGGATGATCAAGGTTACAGGTATGAACGGTGACGCGTTCAGGTCCGCGTGACCACGCTTCGTCGACCGCAGTGCGGAGCAGATAGGCGCCATACCCCTGACCGATGAATTCCGGGATCAGACCAAAGTAGACGAGTTCGATACGCTTGCCGCCTTCCAGTTCGCCAAGTTCGAAGTAACCGGCGGGGACACCGGCGACATAAAGCACGAACAGATCGACGCCTTCCCCCTGTATGGCCGCACGCAACTCTTCATCCGGCATGATGCGGCGTTCCCACCACAGATTGTCCGCACCCACGGTGTTGTAAAGGTACCGATAGAACGAGACGGTCGGATTCTCCGCGAGCATGATGGCAAGCGGCCCCATCGGCGGCGGCGGTGGCGGCGCGCTCGGCGGCGCCGTCATTTCGAGGTAGGTGATAACCGTTTCGATCTCGGCGGGGGTGTCTTCCGCCATCAGGTCTACTCGGAGTCTATCGGCGTGTCGTGACGACTGCCCCACTCGGTCCAGGACCCGTCGTAGACTGCAATCTCGCTCTCACCGATCAGGTGACCGGCGAAAGCAATAACACAGGCCGTCACACCGGACCCGCAGCTGGCCACCAGCGGCTTTTTGAAATCGATGCCCGCGTCATCGAAGATTGTCTTGATCTCGTCGGCGGAGCGGAAAGTGAAGTTGGCATCCTTGTCCATCAACAGGTTGAACGGAAGGTTGACGCTGCCCGGCATATGCCCCTTGCGCAGTCCTTCGCGCGGTTCATCGGCCGTCCCGGCGAAACGGCCGGCACTTCTGGCATCGACGACAAGTTCACGCTGCGATTTGCAGTTTTGGATCAACTGATCGACGGTACGAACGAGAAAATTGTTCATACGCGGCGTGAAATGACGCTCCTTCGGGACCGGCGGCAGGTCATCGGTCTGGCGGCCTTCAGCTATCCATTTCGGAAGTCCTCCGTCCAGAACGGACACATCTTCGTGTCCATAGAGGCGGAACATCCACCACACCCGGCATGCGGCCATACCACCGCCGTTCGCGTCATAGACGACGATCCGATTACCGTCACCGAGACCCAGTTTCCTGACCCGGCTCGAAAACTTCTCGGGCGACGGGATCATATGCGGCAACTCGTTCGTCTCATCGGCAACGTCGTCGATATCGAAGAAGACAGCACCCGGAATGTGACAATCCCGATATTCGGCCTTCGCGTTTCGTCCGGTACCCGGCAGGAACGAAGTGGCATCGACAATACGCACGTCCGGCGCGTTCAGATGGTCGGCCAGCCACTCTGTCGAAACGAGCGAATCCTGATTGACATATGACATGAACTTACTCCAACCACGCGGGAACCGGCAGGTTCTTACTCTTTAGGAATGCCGGATTGAAAAGTTTGGTTTGATATCTGGACCCGGGATCGCACAGCACTGTGACGATTGTGTGGCCCGGACCAAGATCCTTCGCAAGGCGAACCGCACCGGCAACGTTGATCGCCGTCGAACCGCCCAGGCACAGGCCTTCATGCTGCAAAAGGTCAAAGACAAGCGGCAGTGCCTCTTCATCGGGGATCATGTACGGATAATCGACCGTGATGTCCTCGATGATCGGAGTGACCCGGCCAAGACCGATACCTTCGGATATGGACCCGCCTTCGGAAGCCTTGGCTTCACCGTTCTTGAACAGGTTGTACATCGCGGCGCCAAGCGGATCGGCGCAGCCGATCGCGATCTTCGGATTCTTCTCTTTGAGGAACGTCGACGTTCCGGCAAGTGTCCCGCCGGTGCCGACGGCGCAAATGAAGCCGTCGACCTTGCCATCCAGCTGTTCCCAGATCTCCGGTCCGGTCGTCAAATAGTGCGCCTTGCGGTTGGACAGATTGTTCCACTGGTCCGCGAACAGGCAGCCGCCCTCCGAATTTTCCGCCGTCTCTTCGGCCAGGCGCCGCGCGATATGCTGATAGTTGTTCGGGTCGGAAAACGGCAGGGCAGGGACTTCCAAGAGCTCCGCCCCGCAGAGACGCAACATGTCCTTCTTTTCCTGGCTTTGTGTTTCCGGAATGACGATCTTGCACTTGTAACCACGTGTATTCGCCATCAGTGCAAGACCGATCCCCGTATTGCCGGCAGTGCCTTCGACGATCGTGCCTCCGGGCCTCAAAATGCCGGCTTCCTCGGCATCAAGCACCATCTGCCGAGCCGGACGGTCTTTAACCGACTGGCCCGGGTTCAGAAACTCAGCCTTGCCATAAATTTCACAACCGGTGGCTTCCGAAACGCCCGACAATCTGATCAGCGGCGTATTGCCGACTGCATCTTCAAAACCCGTCTTGATATCCATTGATGATTTCCCCGGTCGGAGTTTGCTTTTGTTCTGCTTTGCTGCGTTGAGATTATCGGCGCTGCCGGGGCCGATCAAGCACCCGCCAAGCAGTATCCATTAACTCCATTTGGCGAGGACTTTGTCCTTATTCAACATCAGCCACTGCAACGCGACGATCGTCATGGCGTTGTTGACGAGTCCTTCCTCGATCGCATCATAAGCTTCGCGAAGCGGAACGGTAAACGGGCGGATATCCTCACCTTCATGTTCGACGCCGTGATATCCATCGACATTGCTGAGGTCGGCGCAACCGATATAGACGAACACGGACTCTGTCGTACCGCCGGGACTGACCAGATAATGGCTGACGAGCATCAGGTCGGTCAGCGGTGTACCGGTCTCTTCGATCGCCTCGCGGTACGCGACGTCTTCCGGCTGTTCGCCCGGGTCAATGATCCCGGCGACACCCTCGTAAACCCAGGGCGAGGAGTCTTCGCCGAACCAGGGAGAGTTCAACGCGAAATAGGCACCGGGCCTGAACTGCTCGATCAGCAATACCGTATCGCGGCCTGGATCGTACGGAAGCACAGCGACGGCATGACCGCGCTCGAATACCTCCCGCCTGATCTCCGGCGCCCACTCACCGGTGAATTTGCGATGCCGGAGCGAATAGATATTCAGGTCGAAAAACCCGTTGTAGCCGGGTTCCATTTTCAGGTCTTCGACATCATCTCTTGTAAAAGCAGGTTTTTTCATGCCGCTAATAATCGGGACCATGGCCAGTTTGTCCAGTCGTGATCGACCAGGGACGGCAACAACTTAGGGAGCAAACAATGTCTGACGACCAACCTAGCGTGCTTTGCGATATCGACCACCGCGGTGTCGCGACCGTTACGCTCAATCGCCCACAAGTAAATAACGCATACAATGGCGATATGGTCGTCAATTTGCTGAACGGGATACGCGAACTCGGTCGTAATGATGACGTGCGCGCGATCGTCCTGAAAGGAAACGGAAAACATTTCCAGGCGGGCGCCGATCTCGCGTGGCTGAACGAGGTGCGGCAAGGATCACCGGAGGAAAACCTGCAGGTATCCGAGCGCACCACGGATGCCGTCCGTGAACTCGACCAATTGATGAAGCCGACGGTGGCACTTGTCCACGGTGCGTGCTTCGGCGGCGGGACGGGGATCATCGCGGCTTGCGATGTGGTCATTGCTTCCGACGACGCCATGTTTTCGATCGCCGAGGTTCGCTGGGGGCTGCATGCAGGTCCGATCATTCCGCAGCTAGCGGCTGCCATCGGGCCCAGGCAGGTGCGCCGCTACGCGATCACCGCAGAGCGATTCGATGCAGCAACAGCGGAGAAATTGGGACTCGTCCATTCTGTCTGCGCGCGCGACGAACTCGAAGCGACGGGTGCCAGGGTCGTCGACAGCATCATGATGAACGGCCCAGGCGCAGTGGCAGCAACCAAACGCATCTTGTTTGAAACGTCAGGACTTTATATCGACGACGAGCTTGCTGCCCACCTTGCGGCAGGGCATTCCGGCCAGCGACAGACCGACGAGGCATCGGAAGGCCTGCTAAGTTTTGCCGAAAAACGAAATGCGTCCTGGTATTCGACGGCATGAAATCAAACGTCCGTCGACGAATTGGAACTGTGATACTTTAGGCGTGCCATGAACGATAGCATCACGATCGAAATCGACGAAGAGACGGAATTGCCGGATAACCTCCGCGCCGTTTACGACATATGGCACGCATTGCCCGCGGCGCCCGAACTGCCATTGGCGTCGGGTTTCTCGCTCGAATTTGTACCTGCGAAATTGTTGCCCTGGTCGGTCCTTGTGGATGTCGAAACCGATCCCCTCGATTTTCGTTTCCGGTTCTGGGGAACCGAAAGGACCAACCTGATCGGCGCGGAAATGAGCGGCAAGCTGCTGAGCAACATCGGCGACGAAACCATGCGCGAGGGCAACAGAGAGAAGTACGAGACCGTCTATAAAGATGGCCGTGCTATTTTATGTCATACGCCGATCGTCACCCGATCGGGGCTCAATTCATCCAGGCTTTCGATCCGGCTACCACTCAGCAATGACGGCAAGACTGTTTCCAGAATCTATTCGGCGGTCGATCCTGCGTCGATCAACGAAGACCATTACGCATATTACGGCACCTCCCCGAAACGAGGACTCTAAACGTGGCAAATAGCGAAAAGATTGAGTTTAAGGGCGCTCTCGGCGACATGCTCGCGGCACGGCTGGACTTGCCGGAGGGCGACGTTCGCGCTTATGCGCTCTTCGCGCACTGCTTTACATGTACCAAGGACATATTCGCCGCCAGCCGGATTGCCGAACGCCTGACGGCACACGGCATTGCCGTGCTGCGATTTGATTTCACCGGCCTCGGTGCAAGCGAAGGCGAGTTCGCAAATACCAACTTTACCTCCAACGTCGGTGATCTCGTCGCGGCCGCCGACTACATGCGGCAAACTCTGGCGGCACCAAAAATGCTGATCGGCCATTCGCTTGGCGGTGCCGCGGTTCTCGCAGCCGCCCCTCAGATCGATGAGGTCAAAGCCGTCTGCACCATCGGTGCGCCGGCCGATCCGGGCCATGTCGCCAATAATTTCGGCGATGATGTCCGCCGCATCGAAGCGGAGGGCGAGGCGAAAATTACGCTCGTCGGACGTCCGTTTCGCATCAAAAAGCAATTCCTCGACGACATCCGCGCGCAAAAGCTCAGCGACATCGTCGCGCATCTGGGGCGCGCCCTGCTGATCTTCCATTCGCCTGTCGACAACGTCGTCGGCATCGACAACGCACAGGAAATCTATCTCGCGGCCAAGCACCCGAAGAGCTTCGTTTCTCTCGACGATGCCGACCATCTTTTATCCAGGCGCGCCGACGCGATCTATTGTGCCAACGTCATTGCGGCGTGGGCGGAACGCTATTTATCCGCGTCACCCGAAACCGCCGATGATATCGAGGTGCCGGCGATCGATGGTGCCGTCGTCGTGCAGGAAACCGGCAACGGCCGTTTCTCGAACGCGATATCCGTCGGCGGCCGTCATATGCTGCGTGCCGACGAGCCATTAAGCGTCGGCGGCAACGACAGCGGCCCGACTCCATATGACTTTCTGCTGGCAGGGCTTGGCGCTTGCAAATCCATGACCATGCGAATGTATGCCGAACGCAAAGGCTGGCCGCTGAAGCGTGCAATGGTGACGCTGCGCCACGAGAAAATCCACGCGGAAGACTGTGAGGCTTGTGAAACGGCAACAGGCAAGATCGATCGAATCGAAACCGAGATCTCGCTCAACGGCGACCTGAGCGAAGCACAACGCCAGAAGATCTTCAAGATTGCGGAACGCTGCCCGGTTCACCAGACCCTGAAACACGAGATCAGTCTGACCGCCACCTTGAAAGAATAGGGAACGGCTTAAGTCCAGAGACGGCCGGTTGCTCCCAAAACGACAGTAACCAGACCGATTGCGAGGTTGGTCCCGACGATCAGACGGATACGTTCGAGGTTTTGACGCGCCACGTCCCAGTTCTCTTCCGCCACCGCGGCTTTAAAACGCGCATAGGGCTTCAGGTAAAGATAGACGAACAACGCGATCATTACCCAACCCGTGCCGTGCATCCAGTGAATGTGCAATCCTGCACCGCCGAAACCGCCGAAGTCGACAAAGACCTGCCAGTACCCCGTGACGGGTAACAGGATGACGGAAATCCATACCCAGAAAAAGAAACGGGCAAAAACGCGGTTCCAGAGCTTCAGCCGTTCCGGCGGCGGTTCGATGGCCGGTACGCTAGGCCGCAGCACCTGATACGCGAAGAACATGCCGCCAACCCAGACAACGGCGAACAGGGCGTGCAGCCCAAGCATGAAAGGGGAAAATTCGATCATTTCGTAGCCTTCTCCAGTTCCGCTGCGAGAGTGCGGATTTCATCAGCTGCCTGCGACGATGGCTCGCTTTCGGTCACGCCTAAACCTTCCATCATCGAAGCCGCAAAGGCGACACGATTACCGAGCGTTGCCGTTGCCACATGCAGGCCATCTTTCTTGAGAAATCCCTGGACCGTCTCAACCAGCCGCGAGCGCGGCGGCACCCTGTTCAGTACAAGTCGAACATCCGTGCCCTGATCCTTGGCAAAAGACGCTGTCGGCGTCGTCGCCCAAACGTCCATCGGGGAGGGCTGGACCGGTATGACGACAAGGTCGGCGGCACGCATCGCATTTTTGGTTTCCGTCTCGGCATGCGGAGGACAGTCGATCAGCACGATATCGTGGCCGCCTCTCAGCCGATCCAACTCCGTCCCAACACGCCAGCCGGAAACGTCACTGAGATGAATTTGTGGGACGTCTTTTCCGTTGGCGGCGCGTAAACCGTGCCAGGCTGTCAAACTCGACTGCGGATCGATATCCATGAGGGCGACGCTGCGGGTAGCGGCCCAGGCAACCGCCAGCTGCGCCGCCAATGTGGTTTTGCCGGCGCCGCCCTTTTGTTGCGCAACGGCGATGATGCGTGCGGGCATTCAGAACTCCCTGTTCCAACCGGTAAATCGGACGGTTTGATTGCGGAAAGCATAGATTGAGCAAAAGGCTCCCTCAATGCCCGTGGCGGAAAAGTCCCCCCGATTCCACAAATATTCATGACACCGCACAGGATATCTTTAGTACGTGCCCGGAGCCGTGTACGATTCTCGGATGAACAAGAATGCCCTGCTAACGGTGGCGCAAATGGCGACCGCGGATAAGTTGGCGATACGCGCCGGCACCCCCGGGATGACGCTGATGGAGCATGCCGGGCGCGCCGTCGCAGAACATGCTGCCCGGCTTGCCGGCAAACGGCCGATCGTCGTTCTCTGCGGTCCCGGAAACAACGGCGGTGACGGCTATGTCGCCGCCCGATACCTGAAGAACAGGGGACACAGGGTTCGCATCGCCTGCCTTGGCGATCCCGAGCAGCTCAACGGCGACGCCCTTGCCAACTACCGGCGGTGGCAGGGGACGGTTGAACCGCTGGCGCCGATGGTGCTCGAGGAAAACTGTGTTTTGGTCGACGCGCTCTTCGGTGCGGGACTGGCCCGTAACATCGAAGGCGTGGCATCGCACATCGTCAATGCAGCCGCAGCACTGGAACTGACAACACTTGCAGTCGACCTGCCCAGCGGCGTTAACGGCGACAGCGGTGCCGTCATGGGCTGTGCCATACCGGCAGCCGAAACGGTCACGTTCTTCAGGAAAAAACCCGGACACCTCCTCTATCCTGGCCGAGGATATTGCGGCAACGTGCATGTCGTCGATATCGGGGTTCCCGAGAGCGTACTCTCCTCTGTCGGCCCGGATTGCTACGAGAATACGCCCGACCTATGGAAATCGAAGGTTTTCGGAATCCGCCGCCCGACCGATCACAAGTATACGCGCGGTCATGCTGTTATCGCCGGCAGCGTCGAAATGACGGGCGCGGCCCGGCTGGCGGCGCGGGGTGCCCGCCGGGCAGGAGCCGGACTTGTCACCCTTGCCGTGCCTGAAACGGCATTACCGATCTATCTGGCAGGTGACCCGGGAAATCTGGTCGAGCCCCGGAACGCGTTCACCGACACGCTCGCCGACCCGCGCCGGAACGCGGTGCTGGTCGGGCCGGGCATCGGTGTCGGTCCGGAAACCCGGGATATGGTGTTGGCCGCGCTCAAGGGCGGCACACGTGCCGTGGTGCTCGATGCTGATGCGCTTACGTCGTTCGCCGATGACCCCAAGAAACTCTTCGACGCGATTCGCGGCCCGTGCATCATGACGCCGCACGAAGGCGAGTTTCGGCGCCTGTTCGACATCAAGGGCGACAAGGTCGTCCGTGCGCGGAAGGCCGCGGAGATATCCGGCGCCGTTATAGTGCTGAAAGGCGCGGATACGGTTGTCGCCGCCCCGGACGGCCGTGCCGCCATTAATGCCAGTGCACCGCCCTGGCTCGGCACGGCGGGGGCAGGGGATGTCCTCGCCGGTGTTGCACTCGGGTTCCTGGCACATGGCGCGCCGCCATTCGAATCCGCAGCGGCGGCCGTCTGGAGCCACGGCGCTGCCGCACACGGGAGCGGGCCTGGATTGATCGCTGAAGACCTGCCCGAGGCATTGCCGGCGGTTTTTGCAAATTTGTCCCGCGCGTAACACCTGATATTATAGAATTTGGCGATGGCCATGATACCGACAAACAACAAGGGCACCCTGAACGACATGGATGGTGAACCGACAAGTTTCCTTGACCGCACGATCAGCAACCTTCGGGATGGCTGGCGGGCAATCGCAGGATCCAGTTACGACCTATCGACGGCCATGGCACGGCCGGACCTGCCGGACTCCGACCTGGAGACGCTTCGCAAGCAGATGCTGGCGTGCCTCAACAACAAGGGCGGCGAGGTCTCGGCGCGTGCCGAGGCGGCTAAGCTGGGTCAGGTATATCTGGCACTCGATGAGAAGGGGCGGAAACGCTTCCTGAGCGTGCTTGCGCGCGAATTCGATACCGACCACGCACAGGTCGACGCGGCCATGGACGCGGTTCAGCTAGCCGAAGACGACAATGATCGCAGGGATGCGGAGCACCTGTTGAAAAAGGCACTCGAAGCGCCGCGCACGCGACTTCTGACGCAGTTCAATGCATTGCCGGACGGCGTCAAATTCCTTGTCGACATGCGTGCCGAATTGCTTCGTTTTGCCCGCGAAGACCAGGCGCTGAAGGCACTCGAACGCGATCTCCGCGGTATTCTGATCTCATGGTTCGACGTCGATTTTCTCGAACTCAGGCAAATATCCTGGGACAAGACACCGGCGACCATCCTCGAGAAACTGATCGCGTACGAAGCCGTGCATGCGATCAAGAGCTGGGACGATTTGAAGAACCGTCTGGACTCAGACCGCCGGTGCTTCGCCTTTTTCCATCCGCGGATGCCGAACGAGCCCCTGATTTTCGTGGAAGTCGCACTGGTCAACGGAATCGCCGGCAATGTCCAGGAGTTGCTGGACGAAAACGCGCCGCTGTTAAGCCCGGAAGAAGCAGATACCGCCATTTTCTATTCGATTTCCAACGCCCAACAGGGTCTTGCCGGAATCAGCTTCGGCAACTTCCTGATCAAACGTGTCGTCGCCGAGCTGCGCGAGGAATTCGATAACCTGAAGGCGTTTTCCACGCTGTCGCCGATCCCGGGCTTCCGAAAGTGGCTGGACGGTCTGTTCTCGGCGGGTGATCCGAAGATACTGCTGCCGGCAGAACGCAAGGCACTCAAGGCCGTGACCGAAAAGACCAAGGGCCTCAAGGGCGCCGTGAAGGATATCCTCAACGACCCGAACTGGTATCAAAGCGCTCCCGTGGCGGAGTCTTTAAAAGCGCCCCTTATGCGGTTATGCGCACGGTACCTCGTGGAAGAGAAGCGGCGCGAGGGCAGGGCAGCCGACCCGGTCGCGCATTTTCACCTGTCGAACGGCGCTGCGATCGAGCGCATCAACTGGCTCGGCGACACCTCATCGAACGGTATACGTCAGTCGGCCGGCATGATGGTCAATTACCTGTACCATCTCGGTAAGATCGAGGATAACCACGAGGCATACAGCGCGCGCGGCAAGGTTTCGACGTCGAGCAGCGTTCGCAGCCTGCTCAAAGGCTGAAACTCAGCGCCTAAAAAGCCCGTAAATTCGCCGTTTCCTTGCGATTGACAGTGTAGGCTAAATAAGTAGAGTGTCGCACCGCTTCGGAGCGGGGCGCTTTGAGCCGAGTAGCTCACTGCATTCTCGGGCGGGCGTGGTGAAATTGGTAGACACGCAGGTTTTAGGTACCTGTGACGCAAGTCGTGGGGGTTCAAGTCCCTCCGCCCGCACCAATTTTGCCAAAGTGCCGGCCTCCGAAGCCCGGTGGAACTGTTCCACCAGCTGTCATAACGATTGAATGTCTGGAATTCCGATGCAGGTTACTGAAATCAAATCCGAAGGTCTGAGCCGCGAATACAAGGTCGCGCTCCCGGCGAATGAAATCGAGGAAAAGGTCAATAACCGCCTCGCGGAGATCGCCAAAACCGCATCTCTGCCGGGGTTCCGCCCGGGTAAAGTACCGGTGTCGCTGCTGAAAAAGCGCTACGGTCCGTCGGTGATGGGCGAAATTCTGGAAAGCGCCGTGTCGACGTCGGCCGAACAGGCGATGGCCGAAAAGGGCGTGCGCCCGGTCAGCCAGCCGCAGTTCGAGGTGACGTCCTTCGAGGACGGCAAGGACCTGGAATACACCATGTCCTTCGACATCCTGCCGGACATCGATCTTCCGGATTTCGGCAAGATCAGTGTCGAAAAGCTAGTCCCGAAGGTCGAAGAAAAAGACGTCGAGGAGACGCTTGAACGGATCGCGGCAGCCAACAAGAGTTCCGAACCGATTTCCGGCAACCGCAAATCGAAGTCGGGCGACGTCGTCGTCATCGACTTTGTCGGCAAGGTCGACGGCGAAGCATTCCCGGGCGGTTCCGCCGAGGGGTACAACCTCGAGCTCGGTTCCGGCAATTTCATTCCCGGCTTCGAAGATCAGCTGATCGGCGTCAATGCCGGCAGCGACGTCGAAGTCAATGTGAAGTTCCCGGACGAATATGGCGCCGAAACCCTCGCCGGCAAGGATGCCGTGTTCGAAGTCAAGGTGACCGAAATCCGTGAAACCGCGCCGTCGCCGATCGATGACGATCTGGCGAAACTGGCCGGCGCCGAGAACCTGGAAAAACTGCGCGAAATGATCCGCGAAGAACAGGGCCGGGAGTTCAAGGACTACGGCCGCATGCTGGTGAAACGGCGTCTTATGGACAAGCTGGCCGATATGGTCGACTTCGACGTGCCGCCGCGTCTGGCCGAACAGGAATACAATTCAATCGTTCACCAGTGGCAGCATGAACAGCATGGTTCCGATGCCGCACACGGCGACGCCAAGGACCACGAAGAAGCACATGCGATCGAACCGGATAAAAAGCAGGCCGAAGAGTTTCAGGCTCTGGCCGACCGCCGCGTCCGGCTTGGTCTTCTGCTGAACGAGATCGGCCGCACCAACAACATCCAGATCGGCCAGGACGATATGAACAAGGCCATGATGCAGGAAGCCCGGAAATACCCGGGCCAGGAGCAGCAGGTCATGGAGTTCTTCAAGCAGAACCCGCAGGCCCTCGAACAGGCCGCTGCGCCGATCTACGAAGATAAGATCATCGATTTCATCCTTGAGATGGTAAAGGTCACGGAAAAGACCGCCACCATGGAAGAGCTGGTGAAGGAGATCGAGGCCGAGAACGAAGAGCAGGACGATAAGCCCAAGAAGGCCGCGCCGAAGAAGAAGACAGCGACGAAGAAGAAAGCCGCTGCCAAAAAGAAATCGGCCGCCAAGAAAGACGAAGGCTAATCACTGCCGTTCCGGTTTTGCGGATGCCGGGCTTGCCCGGCGGACGCACGCCTGCCCGAACAGTAATCCGCAACTGAGTCCTTGCATGGCCGGGCTTCGCGGATTATTTCGGAATGACCAGTTACACAAGGGAGACACCGGGAATGTCTGACGCTTTGGACACCTACATGAATACGCTCGTGCCGATGGTCGTTGAAACGACCAACCGCGGCGAGCGTGCTTACGACATTTACTCGCGTCTCCTGAAGGAACGGATCATCTTCCTGACCGGTGCCGTCCACGATGAAGTTGCAAGCCTCGTGTGTGCGCAGCTTCTGTTCTTGGAATCGGAAAACCCGGACAAGGACATTTCGTTCTACATCAACTCGCCGGGCGGCGTCGTCACCTCGGGTCTCGCGATCTACGATACGATGCGCTACATCCGCCCGGACGTGTCGACCGTCTGCATCGGCCAGGCCGCGTCCATGGGATCGCTGCTGCTTTGTGCCGGGACCAAGGGCAAACGCTATGCGCTGCCGAACTCGCGGGTGATGATTCACCAGCCGTCGGGCGGTGCACAGGGTCAGGCCTCTGACATCGAAATCCAGGCGCGCGAAATTCTCAAACTGCGCGAGCGCCTGAACAATATGTACGTCGAACACACCGGCAACGATCTCGAGAAGATCGAAAAAGCCGTCGATCGTGACACCTTCATGAGCGCTGAGGAAGCCAAAGACTTCGGGCTCGTCGACGAAGTTGTCATCGAACGGCCGCGGCCGGACGACGACGACTGACGCGAACGTGGCAAACCGACGCATTTTTGGCACACGGTTTGTTGACTGGCATCAGTATAAGCCGCAACACATTGGGGATTGTATGGCCCCTCTCGCGGCGGGTAACATAACGATTCTAGAGAACGTACGGATCGAGGAGTCCCTATGAGCAGCAAGTCCGGCAGCGGTGGTGACGCCAAGAACACGCTTTATTGTTCGTTCTGCGGCAAGAGCCAGCATGAAGTCCGCAAGCTGATCGCCGGCCCGACCGTGTTCATCTGCGATGAATGCGTCGAGCTTTGCATGGACATTATCCGCGAAGAGCACAAAACCAATCTGGTGAAGTCGGGCGAGGGCGTGCCGACACCGATGGACATTTGCCAGGTGCTCGACGATTACGTGATCGGTCAGGCCCGCGCCAAGCGCGTGCTCTCGGTTGCGGTTCACAACCACTACAAACGTCTTGGCCACGGCGGCAAGTCGAACGACGTCGAACTGGCGAAGTCGAACATTCTGCTGATCGGCCCGACCGGTTGCGGCAAGACGCTGCTGGCGCAGACGCTGGCGCGTATTCTTGATGTGCCGTTCACCATGGCCGACGCGACGACGCTGACCGAAGCCGGTTACGTCGGCGAAGACGTCGAAAACATCATTCTGAAGCTGCTGCAGTCCGCCGACTACAACGTCGAGCGCGCGCAGCGCGGCATCGTCTACATCGACGAAGTCGACAAGATCAGCCGCAAGTCCGACAACCCGTCGATCACCCGGGACGTCTCGGGCGAGGGCGTGCAACAGGCACTGCTGAAAATCATGGAAGGCACCGTGGCTTCCGTGCCGCCGCAGGGCGGGCGCAAGCATCCGCAGCAGGAATTCCTGCAGGTGGATACCACGAACATCCTGTTTATCTGCGGTGGCGCGTTCGCCGGTCTCGACAAGATCATTGCCGGCCGCGGCCGTGGCACCAATATCGGTTTCGGCGCCGACGTGCGTGGGCCGGACGATCGCCAGACCGGCGAGATCCTGGCCGAAGTGGAGCCAGAAGATCTTCTGAAGTTCGGTCTGATTCCGGAATTCGTCGGTCGTCTGCCGGTTATCGCGACGCTCGAGGACCTCGACGAGGCTGCGTTGATCGAAATCCTCACCAAGCCGAAAAATGCGCTGGTGAAGCAGTATCAGCGCCTGTTCGAAATGGAAGACGTCCAGCTGACGTTCCGTGACGAGGCTCTCGAATCGGTGGCCAAGAAAGCGGTAGAACGCAAGACGGGTGCCCGTGGTTTGCGCTCGATCATGGAAAATATCCTGCTCGATACCATGTTCGATCTGCCGGGGCTCGACGGGGTCGAGGAAATCGTGATCAACGAAGACACGGTCGACGAGGGTGCGGCACCGCTGTTCATCTATGCTGACCGCAAGAACGACGTCGAATCGTCCGCTTCGTAAATAGCTCCACGATTCCAAGGCATTATTCCTGACGTTCGTTGATTTGGCGTGTTCTTCAATCGCTGTGACGATGGCCTTCCGCCACCGCCTGTGACCGTTATCCGCTACATGCCGGACATTGCCGAAACTAGGTTGGGCATTCCCCCTTATCTACGGCGTTAACCCTTGCACAACGACCTGAATAAGCCCACTTTCATATTAATCGAGCTTACCTTCGGAAACCGCGCGGAACGGGGGATTTAGCGGCTTCCGGCCACAATGGAGCGAACGAATGACATCGAGCGAGACTCAAAACCAAAAAGAAGATTTTCCGGTTCTGCCGTTGCGCGACATCGTCGTATTCCCACACATGATCGTTCCGCTGTTCGTGGGCCGGGAAAAATCGGTGCGCGCCTTGGAAGACGTGATGAAGGACGACAAGCAGATCTTGCTCGTCGCCCAGAAGAACGCGGCCGATGACGATCCCGGCAAAGACGATATCTACCAGATCGGTACCGTATCGACGGTGCTGCAGTTGCTGAAACTCCCGGACGGCACGGTCAAGGTGCTGGTCGAAGGTATTCAGCGCGCCCGCATCGACGAATTCACCGAAACGGACAAGTTCTTCCAGGTCGAAGCGTCGCGCCTGACCGAACAGATGGGTGACGAGCGCGAGCTGGAAGCGATCTCCCGATCGGTGGTCAACCAGTTCGAAAGCTATATTAAGCTGAACAAGAAAATCCCGCCGGAAGTGCTGGTCTCGTTGAATCAGATCGAGGATCCCTCGAAGCTGGCCGACACCGTTGCGTCGCATCTTGCTATCAAGATTTCCGAAAAGCAGGAATTGCTGGAAGTCGAAAGCGTTATCGAACGCCTCGAGCGCGTGCTCGGCTTCATGGAAGCCGAAATCGGCGTGCTGCAGGTCGAAAAGAAGATTCGCAATCGCGTCAAACGCCAGATGGAGAAGACGCAGCGCGAGTACTATCTGAACGAACAGCTGAAAGCCATTCAGAAAGAACTCGGTGAAACCGACGACGGCCGTGACGAAACGGCGGAACTCGAAGAAAAGATCGAGAAAACGAAGCTGTCCAAGGAAGCTAAGGAAAAGGCGCTTGCCGAGCTGAAGAAGCTCAAGAGCATGTCGCCGATGTCCGCAGAAGCGACCGTGGTCCGCAACTATCTTGACTGGATGCTCGGTATTCCGTGGAAAAAGCGGACGCGGGTCAAAAAAGACATCAAGAAGGCGCAGGAAATTCTGGATGCCGATCACTACGGTCTGGAGAAGGTCAAGGAACGGATCGTCGAATACCTGGCCGTGCAGCAGCGTACGAACAAGGTGACCGGGCCGATCCTCTGCCTTGTCGGCCCTCCGGGCGTCGGCAAGACGTCTCTCGGCAAGTCGATTGCTGAATCGACGGGACGCAATTTCGTCCGCATGTCGCTCGGCGGCGTCCGCGACGAGTCCGAGATCCGTGGCCACCGCCGGACCTACATCGGGTCCATGCCGGGCAAGATCATCCAGTCGATGAAAAAGGCGAAGTCGTCGAACCCACTGTTCCTGCTCGACGAGGTCGACAAGATGGGCAACGACTGGCGTGGTGATCCTGCGTCGGCGCTGCTCGAAGTTCTCGACCCGGAGCAGAACGCGAGCTTCAACGACCACTACCTTGAAGTCGATTACGACCTGTCAGACGTGATGTTCGTGACCACGGCCAACACGCTGAATATGCCGGGGCCGCTTCTCGACCGGATGGAGATCATCCGTCTGTCCGGCTATACCGAGCACGAGAAGGTCGAAATCGCCAAGCGTCACCTGATCCCCAAGCAGCTTGAAAAGCATGGCATCAAGGAAGGTGAATGGTCGATTTCTGACAACGCGCTTCTGGACGTCATCCGCTATTACACCCGCGAAAGCGGCGTGCGGAACCTCGAACGCGAACTGTCGAACCTTGTCCGCAAGGCACTCAAGGACATCCTGATGGGTGAGTGCACGGAAGTGAAGGTCACTGTTCAGAACCTCGAGAAATATGCCGGCATCAAGAAGTACCGCTTCGGCGAGATCGAAGCCGAGGATCTGGTCGGTGTGGTGACCGGTCTGGCCTGGACCGAGGTTGGCGGCGAGTTGCTGTCGATCGAGTCCATCATGGTCCCGGGCCGCGGCAAGATGACCATTACCGGGAAACTCGGCGACGTCATGCAAGAGAGCATCCAGGCTGCCAAATCCTATGTGCAGTCGCGGGCGCACACGTTCGGCATCCGTCCGACGCTTTTCAACCAGCGTGATATTCACGTGCACGTTCCGGAAGGGGCGACACCAAAGGATGGACCGTCGGCCGGTGTCGGCATGACGACGTCGATCGTTTCCGTGCTGACCGGTATCCCGGTGCGCAAGGAAGTGGCGATGACCGGCGAAGTGACGCTGCGTGGCCGTGTACTTGCCATCGGCGGGCTCAAGGAAAAGCTGCTTGCCGCGCTTCGCGGCGGCATCAAGACCGTCCTCATTCCACAGGAAAACGAGAAGGACCTGGCGGATATCCCGGACGTCGTGAAGAAGGGCCTGGAAATCGTCCCGGTTTCAACTGTCGACGAGGTCCTGGCACGGGCGCTTTCCAAGCCGCTAACGCCGATCGAATGGTCGGAAGAGGATGAAGCGGAAGCGGCTGCTCTGGCAGCGCAGACGCCGGACGAGACGGGCACGGTCGGAGACCTGACCAAGCACTGATCGGCTTGTTCGCAAGCATTCACAAGGGCGCGCTTTCACCGGCGCGCCCTTTTCGTTTGGCAACGCCGGAAGGATAAAATTGTCGGGAAACGAATCGGAACACCGAATTCGCGTGTTTTCCGCAGAAATCCGGGCTTTGCAGCCTATTTTCGCCGAAAGGGCCAAAAACGGCGTTAATAAACTGCCCTAAATAATGCTTTGTTTACTGTAGGTTACGTCTCACCCCCTAAAAAACCGCAGATTTCTGCGGCTTCCACAGGGTGTTCAATTGACGATTTCGAAGCCTGCGCACTAGATTCACCGCGAGCGCCGCACTTCGGGACGCGAACATATTTCGGTCGAAGGGCGGATGTAAGTTTTATCCTCAAACCTTGTAAAAAGGGGGCATGAGCCGTGAATAAAAATGATCTCGTCGCCGCTGTCGCGGATTCTGCGGGCCTGACCAAAGCCGACGCAGCCAAAGCCGTTGACGCGGTGTTTGACAACATCAGCAGCGCCTTGAAGGGCGGTAGCGAAGTTCGTCTCGTCGGTTTCGGTACGTTCTCGGTTGTGAACCGGAAAGCCACTACCGGCCGCAACCCGCGCACGGGCGAAACGATCCAGATCCCGGCTTCGAAACAGCCGAAGTTCAAAGCGGGCAAAGGTCTCAAAGACGCAGTCAACTGATTGTCGTCGACATACCTTGCGAAGACGCCGGCCCATGTGGTCGGCGTTTTCTTTGTGGGGCACGCGAACACTTGCCGTCAGGCGCACAAGGCAGTATTAGAGGCGCACCAAAGGGCGGTTAGCTCAGCTGGGAGAGCATCTCGTTTACACCGAGAGGGTCGGCGGTTCGATCCCGTCACCGCCCACCATTCCCCTATAAGCCGAACACCAAACCCAAAACTTCGGCGTTTTTCTGCCGAAGCTGATATATTGCACAGACAAGGTGGCGATACATTTGGGGCAGGGGAAGATGTTTCCTGTTGCATATCAGACGACGACCGGCCCGATAGACGATTGCAGGGCCGCCGCAACGATCGCGCTCCGTGAATACTGGCACGGCCTTCCAGTCAGATCCGGCGGCCTGCCGAGTTATGCCGACGTCCAGCTGATGGACCTGTACAAGATCGCCCACCAAGTCTCCGTCAAGGATGTCATCGACGGCGGGCGGGACTTCGTCAATCGATACTGGGGCTCGGAGCTGACACGCGCCCTCGGTTTCGAAGCGACGGGAAAACGGGTCAGTGAATACCAGCCCGATGAAATGCGGGACATGCTTTTCACGCGATATATTGGGATCGTCTCATCCCGCGCTCCAGTCCTTTATCGCGCCCGCATCGAGCATATCCATCACCGCAAGCATGTGCCCTACGAGGTTCTGCACGTCCCCTTCGTGAGGGAGGGCGGCGATGAAATCAGCAACATCATGACCGTCTACGAATTCAACACGTCCGCCCCCGAATAGCAGCGGCAACACACCTCGAAATATTGTTTGGATTTGGCGAATGACATCGCTTGACACCCCGATGGGGGTGCTTTAGATGATCGGCTCCGTCAAGCGCTGATGCCCTTGGCGGCCCCTTCTAAGGGGGTGTAGCTCAGTTGGTTAGAGCGCCGGCCTGTCACGCCGGAGGCCGCGGGTTCGAGTCCCGTCACTCCCGCCACTTCCTCTGTTACCAGCAGCGTCTCCGCATGATGCGCCAGTCCTGTTTCCCGCCCGTTGAAATGAACGTTCAACCTTGCACCCAAGTCCATTTGCAAGTGCGAAAAAAACCTGCTCCAAGAGGCAGTAGGGCATTGATAAATCGTACCTTGTGAGGCATACCTTAAACGCCTACCGTTAAGTAAATTAGCGGGGCAAGCAATGTGCCCGCGACGACGATGACCGGGTCAAAACCGGGGAGAAAAAAGCTTTGGAAGGCTTATTGAGCGAGTATCTTCCGATCCTGGTATTTTTGGGGATCGCCACCGCCATCGCCTGCATCGCGGTACTGGGTTCTTTTATTGTCGCACCTCAGCGGCCGGATGCTGAAAAGTCCTCGGCATACGAGTGCGGTTTCGAAGCTTTCGAGGACGCCCGTCACAAGTTTGACGTCCGGTTTTATCTCGTCGCAATCCTCTTCATTATTTTCGATCTGGAAGTCGCGTTCCTGTTTCCGTGGGCCATCTCTCTCGGCAACATCGGCGTCTTCGGGTTCTGGTCGATGATGGTCTTCCTCGGCATCCTGACCATCGGCTTCGTTTATGAATGGCGAAAAGGAGCGCTCGAATGGGAGTAACAACCACGACCCAGACCGAGCCGGCACCGCTGCCGCCGGGTGCGGAGCAGGATGAAATCCTGCGCCAGGTCACCGGTGAGTTGCAGGACAAGGGATTCGTCGTCGCTTCGGTCGACAAGCTCGTCAACTGGGCACGCACCGGATCGCTGTGGCCGATGACGTTCGGCCTTGCGTGCTGCGCCATCGAGATGATGCACGCCTATGTCAGCCGATATGACCTTGACCGTTTCGGTGTCGTGCCGCGTCCGTCGCCGCGACAATCCGACGTGATCATCGTTGCCGGCACGCTAACCAACAAGATGGCGCCGGCTTTCCGTAAGGTTTACGACCAGATGGCGGAGCCGCGCTACGTCATTTCGATGGGTTCCTGCGCCAACGGCGGCGGCTATTATCACTATTCCTATTCCGTGGTTCGCGGCTGCGATCGGGTCGTGCCGGTCGACGTCTACGTGCCGGGATGCCCACCGACGGCGGAGGCGCTGGTATACGGCGTGCTGCAGCTGCAGAAAAAGATCAAACGCACCGGAACGCTGTTCCGTTGATGGCTCACAGTTAACGACGCGCGGATCGACATGGATCAAGCTCTGAAGGAATTGGGCGGCTATATCCGGGACACCCTTGGGGAGTCCGTGGTGGATGTAACCGTTCGTCTTGGCGAACTGGCGGTCAGCATCCGCCGGGACGACCTGCTGAAGGTCATGAAATTCCTGAAGGACGATGCCAACTGCCAGTTCCTGACACTTCTGGATGTCTGCGGTGTCGACTATCCGGACGACGACGAGCGGTTCGAGATCGTCTATCACATGCTGTCGATGACGCATAACAACCGTATCCGGATCAAACTCAGGACCGACGAGGACACACCGGTCGAGAGCGTCACCAGCCTGTTCAGCGCCGCCAACTGGTGGGAACGCGAAGTCTGGGACATGTTCGGCGTTGCCTTCACCGATCACCCGGATCTGCGCCGCATCCTGACCGACTACGGTTTCGAGGGGCATCCGCTGCGCAAGGATTTCCCGCTGACGGGCTATGTCGAAGTCCGCTACGACGACGAACAGAAGCGGATCGTTTACGAGCCCGTGAAACTGACCCAGGAATTCCGTTCCTTCGACTTCCTCAGCCCGTGGGAGGGCGTGCAACGCATGCTGCCGGGCGATGAAAAGGCCGAAGATGCCGCCGAAGAGGAGACGAAGTAATGGCCGAGAGCCAGATCAAGAACTTCAACATCAACTTCGGCCCACAGCACCCGGCGGCGCACGGCGTGCTGCGCCTTGTCCTCGAGATGGACGGTGAGGTGATCGAACGCGCCGACCCGCATATCGGACTTCTGCACCGGGGTACCGAGAAGCTGATCGAACACAAGACCTACGTTCAGTCGGTCGGTTATTTCGACCGGCTTGATTATTCCTCGCCGCAGAACCAGGAACACGCATTCGCGCTGGCCACCGAGAAGCTACTTGGCATCGAAGCGCCGGCGCGCGGGCAGGCCATCCGGGTCCTGTATGCCGAGATTGGCCGTCTTTTGAACCATCTGATGAACATCTGCGCGTTCGCCATGGACGTCGGTGCCATGACCCCGATGCTGTGGGGCTTCGAACACCGCGAGAAACTCATGGAGTTCTGCGAGCGCGCCTGCGGTGCACGGATGCACATGCACTACTTCCGTCCGGGTGGGGTTGCCATGGACGTGCCGCAGCAGTTGCTGGACGATATTTACGAGTGGTGCCCGAGCTTTCTGCAGATCGTCGACGACATGGAAACCCTGCTGACCGAGAACCGTATCTTCAAGCAGCGCACCGTCGACATCGGCGTTATCAATGCCGAACAGTGTCAGGACTGGGGCTTCACCGGCGCTAACCTCCGCGCATCGGGCGTGGCCTGGGACCTACGCAAGGCCCAGCCCTACGACGGCTATGAAAAGTACGATTTCCAAATTCCCGTCGGCACCAACGGCGATTGCTATGATCGTTACCTGATCCGCATGCTGGAAATGCGGGAAAGCGTGAAGATCATCCGGCAAGCCATTGAAAATATGCCGATCGGGCCGGCGAAGTCCATCGATCACAAGATCACGCCACCGTCGCGCTCCGATATGAAGCACTCGATGGAAGCGCTGATTCACCACTTCAAGCTCTATACCGAGGGCTTCAAAGTACCGGCCGGCGAAACCTACTGCGCGGTCGAGGCACCCAAGGGCGAGTTCGCGGTCTATCTGGTCTCGGACGGCACCAACAAGCCATACCGTTGTAAAATCCGTGCACCCGGATTCGCTTCGCTGCAGGCGACCGAGTTCATTTCCAAAGGACACATGCTCGCCGACGTGGTCGCCAACATCGGCTCCGTCGACGTCGTGTTCGGGGAGATCGATCGATGAGCGATGCGCCTGAAACTTTCGAGTTCACCGCGGACAGCAAGGCCAAGGCCGATGCGGCCATTGCCAAGTACCCGGAAGGGCGACAGCGCTCTGCCGTGATGCCGCTCCTGGACATCGCCCAGCGCCAGTGCGGCGGCTGGCTGCCGATGCCGGCCATCGAATACGTTGCCGATTACCTGGACATGCCGGCGATCCGTGTCCTTGAGGTTGCGTCGTTCTATACGATGTACAACCTGAAACCGGTCGGAAAACATTTCGTGCAGGTCTGCACGAACCTGCCGTGCTGGCTCAACGGCTCCGACAACATCATGCGCGCCTGCCATGACAAGCTCGGCATCAAAAACGGCGAGACGACCGAAGACGGCGAGTTCACGCTGCTTGAGGTCGAGTGCCTCGGCGCCTGCGTGAACGCACCCATGATGCAGATCAACGACGACTATTATGAAGATCTGGACAGCGACGCGACGAAGCAGATTCTGGATGACCTCAAAGCCGGCAAACAGCCGAAGACGGGATCCCAACTGGAACGCTACACGTGCGAGCCGCTCGGCGGCCTCACAAGCCTGACGCACCAGGAAGAGCTCCGTGCTCAGAAAGTCTCCGAAAAGGGGGATAACTGATGCTTAAAGACAGCGATCGCATCTTCACCAATATCTACGGTCTTGAAGATCCCGGTCTTTCCGGCGCGCGTGCACGCGGCGACTGGGACGAGACCAAAAAGCTCATCGAACTCGGCCGCGAAACGATCATCGAACAGGTCAAAGGGTCCGGTCTGCGCGGCCGCGGCGGGGCAGGGTTCTCGACCGGCATGAAATGGTCGTTCATGCCCAAGGAAGTCGGTGAACGCCCGCATTACCTTGTCATCAATGCGGACGAGGGCGAGCCCGGCACCTGCAAAGACCGCGAAATCATGCGCAACGATCCGCACAAGCTGATCGAAGGCGCGCTGATCGCGTGCTTCGCCATGCAGGCTCATGCCGCTTACTGCTACGTCCGTGGCGAGTTCTTCAGGGAAACCGAGGCGCTGCAGCGCGCCGTCGACGAAGCCTATGAAAACGGTCTGATCGGCGACAACGCCTGCGGCACCGGCTGGAAATTCGATTTCTACATCCACCGCGGTATGGGTGCATACATCTGCGGCGAGGAGTCGGCGCTGATCGAAAGCCTTGAAGGCAAGAAGGGTCAACCGCGCCTGAAGCCGCCGTTCCCGGCCAACGTTGGCGTCTGGGGCTGCCCGACGACCGTCAACAACGTGGAAAGTATCGCCGTGGTGCCGGAAATCCTGCGCCGTGGTGCGGAGTGGTTTGCCGGTCTCGGCCGCGAGAACAACACCGGTACCAAGCTTTTCAACATCTCCGGTCACGTCAACAAACCGTGCACCGTCGAAGAGGAAATGGGCATTCCGCTCAAGGAACTGATCGAAAAGCACGCCGGCGGTGTGCGCGGCGGCTGGGACAACCTGCTGGCGGTCATTCCCGGCGGGGCGTCAGTACCGCTGCTGACGCAGGAAACCTGCTCGACCGTGCTGATGGATTTCGACTCGCTGAAAGAACAGAAATCCGGTCTCGGGACGGCTGCCGTCATGGTCATGGACAAGTCGACAGATGTCATCCGTGCCATTACACGGTTGTCGCGCTTTTACATGCATGAAAGCTGCGGCCAGTGCACGCCGTGCCGCGAGGGCTCCGGTTGGATGTGGCGCATGATGGAACGGGTCTGCGCCGGCGATGCCAGCCCGGCGGAAATCGATCTCCTGGAGGAAGTCACGAAACAGGTGGAAGGCCACACGATCTGCGCGCTCGGCGACGCAGCGGCATGGCCGATCCAGGGTCTCATTCGTCACTTCCGTCCGTTGATGGAACAGCGCGGTGCCGGCCAACAGCCGGCCGCCGCAGAGTGACGCAGGGAAGGTAAGGACAACTATGCCGAAACTGACAATCGACGGGAACGAAGTCGAAGTCGACGCCGGATTGACGGTCCTGCAGGCCTGCGAACAGGCCGGGATCGAAATTCCGCGTTTCTGCTATCACGAACGGCTGTCGATCGCAGGCAACTGCCGCATGTGCCTTGTCGCCCTCGAACGTGCGCCGAAGCCGGTCGCAAGCTGCGCGATGCCGGTTGCCGACGGCATGGTCGTGCACACCAACACGCCCGAAGTGCACAAGATGCGCAAGGGCGTCATGGAATTCCTGCTGATCAACCATCCGCTCGACTGTCCGATCTGCGATCAGGGTGGCGAATGCGACCTTCAGGACCAGGCGATGGGCTACGGTCTCGACCATTCGCGCTACAAGGAAAACAAGCGTGCCGTCGAAGACAAGGAAATGGGCCCGCTGATCAAGACGATCATGACGCGCTGCATCCACTGCACGCGCTGTGTTCGCTTTACGACGGAAATCGCCGGCATCACCGACATGGGCATGCTGTTCCGTGGCGAACATGCTGAAATCACGTCTTACCTTGAAAAAGCCGTCGACTCGGAGCTTTCCGGCAACGTCATCGATCTTTGTCCGGTCGGCGCGCTGACATCCAAGCCATACGCTTTCGTCGCGCGCCCGTGGGAGCTCAAGAAAACGGAAACCGTCGACGTGATGGATGCGCTGGGTTCCAACATCCGCGTCGATGCGCGCGGCTCGGAAGTCATGCGTGTGCTGCCGCGCCTCAATGAAGACGTGAACGAGGAATGGATTTCCGACAAGACGCGTTTCGCTTGCGACGGTCTGCGCCGTCAGCGTCTTGACCGTCCGTATGTGCGCAAGGGCGGCAAGCTGCAGCCTGCGACTTGGGACGAAGCCTTCGCTGCGATCAAGGACAAGGTCGACGGTCTGTCCGGATCGAAATTGGCCGCCATCGCCGGCGATCAAGCCGATTGTGAGGCGATGGTGTCACTGAAGGCGCTCATGGCCAATCTCGGTTCGGCCAACATCGATTGCCGCCAGGACGGCTCGAAGATCGATCCGTCGCTGCGTGCCGGCTACATCTTCAATTCCACCATCGCCGGCATCGAAAATGCCGACGCGCTGCTGCTGGTGGGGACAAACCCGCGCGTGGAAGCCGCCGTGCTGAACGCGCGTATCCGCAAACGCTTCTTGGCCGGCACGTTCCCGATCGGGCTGGTCGGCGAGGCGGCTGACCTGCGTTACGATTACACGCACCTTGGAACCGGACCGGAAGACCTGCAGGCGGTTCTCGATCCGGGCTCCGAATTCGGCAAGGTCCTTCAGGCCGCCAACCGGCCGATGATCATCGTCGGTCAGGGCGCGCTGGCACGCGAAGACGGTGCCGCCGTACAGGCTCTGACGCGCGAAATCGCCGAGAAGTACGGTATGGTCGACAAGGCCTCGGGCTGGAACGGCTACAACATTCTGCACACCGCAGCCGCCCGCGTCGGCGGCCTAGATTTGGGTTTCGTGCCGGGCGAGGGCGGCCTCGCGACCGAAGACATCGTCTCGGCCTGCGGCAAGGGCGACGTTCAGGTTCTTTACCTGCTCGGCGCCGACGAAATCGACATGAACGCGCTCGGCAGCGCCTTCGTCATCTATCAGGGCCATCACGGCGATGCCGGTGCACACCGCGCCGACGTCATCCTGCCGGGTGCTGCCTACACCGAGAAAAACGCGACCTGGGTCAACACCGAAGGCCGCGTCCAGTTGGGCCGTCTTGCCGCATTCCCGCCGGGTGACGCGCGCGAGGACTGGACCATCATCCGTGCGTTGTCGGATGTCCTGGGCAAGTCCATCGAAGTAGGCGACCTCAGGGCTGTGCGCAGCAAGCTTGTCGACGCCAACGCGAACTTCCTCGGCATCGACAGCATTACGTCCGCAACGTGGGGTGAATTCGGCACACCGGGTAACGTTTCTGCCGCACCGTTCACCTCGCCGATCAGCAATTTCTATATGACCGATCCGATCAGCCGGGCCTCTGAAACGATGGCCAAGTGCACCGAGACGTTCCTCGGCAGCCCCGAACAGAAGACCGGCACCGATGGCTGATATGCTCGACACCTACATTATTCCGACCGTCTGGCTGCTCGCCAAGATCGTTGCCATCGTGGCGCCGGTCATGCTTTCCGTCGCCTATCTGACGCTGGCGGAGCGTAAGGTCATCGGTGCCATGCAGCTTCGCAAGGGGCCGAACGTGGTCGGCCCGTTTGGCCTGCTGCAGCCGATAGCCGACGGCGTGAAGCTGTTCCTCAAGGAAACCGTCATACCGACCGGCGCTAACCGCGGCGTGTTCATCGCGGCGCCGATGATAACGTTCATTCTGGCACTCGTTGCGTGGTCGGTGATTCCTTTTGATGCCGGTATGGTGCTGGCCGATATCAACGTCGGCATCCTTTACCTGTTCGCAATCTCGTCGCTGGGTGTTTACGGCATCCTGATGGCGGGCTGGGCATCGAATTCCAAGTACGCGTTCCTGGGCGCGATGCGTTCGGCGGCACAGATGGTGTCGTACGAAGTTTCGATGGGCCTGATCATTATCACGGTCCTGATGTGCGCGGGCTCGCTGAACCTGTCGGATATCGTCGAAGCGCAGCGCGGTCTCTGGTACGTCATTCCGCTGTTCCCGATGGCGGTGATCTTCTTCGTCTCGACGCTGGCGGAAACGAACCGCCACCCATTCGATTTGCCGGAGGCGGAGGCGGAGCTCGTCGCAGGCTACAACGTCGAATATTCGGCGATGACCTTCGCGCTGTTCTTCCTAGGTGAATACGCGAACATGATCCTGATGTCGGCGATGACGTCGGTGTTGTTCCTGGGTGGCTGGCTGCCGCCGTTCGATATCGCGCCGTTCAACTGGATCCCGGGTCCGATCTGGCTGGCGCTCAAGATCGCGTTCTGCCTGTTCATCTTCATCTGGGTGCGCGCAACATTCCCGCGTTACCGCTACGACCAGCTAATGCGGCTGGGCTGGAAAGTCTTCCTGCCACTCTCGCTGGCTGCGGTCGCGGTCGTCGCCGGTGTCCTCGTCGCCTTCGACATGGCACCGGTACTGTAAGAGGAAGAGGGGTACGTCATGAGCTTCATAGGACGCGGCGCACGCACGATCTTCCTCTCGGAACTGGTTTCCGGGATGTCGCTGACGCTGCGCTATTTCTTCCGCAAGAAAGTGACCGTCAACTACCCGTACGAAAAAGGCCCGCTGTCGACGCGTTTCCGCGGCGAGCATGCGCTGCGCCGTTACCCGAATGGGGAAGAACGCTGCATCGCATGCAAGCTGTGCGAGGCGATCTGCCCGGCGCAGGCCATCACCATCGAAGCCGAACCGCGCACCGACGGCTCACGCCGGACCACGCGCTACGACATCGACATGGTGAAGTGCATCTACTGCGGTCTCTGTCAGGAAGCCTGCCCGGTCGACGCCATCGTCGAAGGGCCGAATTTCGAGTTTGCGACGGAAACGCGCGAAGAGTTGCTGTACGACAAAGATAAACTGCTGGCCAACGGCGACCGATGGGAAACCGAGCTGGCGGAACGGATTAGGATCGACGCGCCCTACCGTTAAGGGGACGGGGTGTATTTGGGGGTTATATGATACAGGCGTTTGCATTTTACATGTTTGCCGCGGTCGCGGTCGCCTCGGGCGTCCTCGTGATTTCGGCGCGCAACCCTGTGCACTCGGTGCTGTTCCTGATCCTCGCGTTTTTCAACGCAGCGGGGCTGTTCGTGCTGATGGGCGCCGAGTTCCTGGCAATGATCCTGGTGGTCGTCTATGTCGGCGCGGTGGCCGTATTGTTCATGTTCGTCGTCATGATGCTCGACATCAACTTCGTCGAAATGCGCCAAGGCTTCCTGCAGTATCTGCCGGTCGGGGCGCTGATCGGCGTTATTCTGTTCATGGAGCTCGTATTTGCGGTCGGCGCCTGGACGTTTGCGCCCGAAGCTGCGGGACTGGCGGCGGCGCCCACACCTTCACCCGATCAGATCACCAATACGCATGCCATCGGCCAGATCATGTACACAAAGTACATCTATCTGTTCCAGGCGGCAGGCATGGTGCTGCTGGTCGCGATGATTGGCGCCATCGTGCTGACGCACCGTCGCCGGCCGGGCGTACACAAGCAGCGCATCCATGATCAGGTCATGCGCGATCCGAAGGAATCGGTGAAGTTGCGCGACGTCGAGATCGGAAAGGGTATCTGATGCTTGAAATCGGTCTTGGACACTATCTGACGGTCGCCGCGATCCTCTTCGTGCTCGGCATCTTCGGCATCTTCCTGAACCGGAAGAACGTCATTATCATCCTGATGTCGGTCGAACTGATGCTGCTGGCCGTCAACATCAACCTGGTCGCGTTCTCGACGCATCTGGGCGATCTCGTCGGTCAGATCTTCGCCATGCTGGTGCTGACTGTGGCCGCCGCCGAGGCCGCCATTGGCCTCGCGATCCTGGTGGTCTTTTTCCGTAATCGCGGCTCCATCGCCGTTGAAGACGTCAACATGATGAAGGGCTGAGCCGCATGATCGAGACAATCCTCGTATTTCTGCCGCTCGTCGGCTCGATTATCGCCGGTGTCATGGTGTTCGCCAGCATCGACGCCGACAAGCACCGCAAGCACACGCTCGATCTCGCCTCGCAAGTGGTGACTTGCGGGCTGCTGGTTATCTCCGCGCTGCTGGCCGTTGTGATCTTCTTTGACGTCGGTCTTAACGGCAACGCACGTACGACGGAACTCTTTACCTGGATCGCGTCGGGCTCGTTCGAGCTTTCCTGGGCGCTGAAGGTCGATACGTTGACGTCCGTGATGATGATCGTCGTCTGCACCGTGTCGGCGATGGTCCACATCTATTCCGTCGGCTACATGCATCACGATCCGTCGGTGCCGCGCTTCATGTGCTATCTGAGCCTCTTCACCTTCATGATGCTGATGCTCATCACCGCCGACAACCTGGTGCAGATGTTCTTCGGCTGGGAAGGCGTCGGTCTCGCGAGTTACCTGCTGATCGGCTTCTGGTACAAGCGCCCGAGCGCCAACGCGGCCGCGATCAAGGCGTTCGTCGTCAACCGTGTCGGCGACTTCGGCTTCGCGCTGGGGATTTTCGCGACGTTCGTGCTGTTCGACACCATTCACCTGGATACGATCTTCGATTCCGTGCCCGGGCAGAAAGATGCGATCCTCAACGTGTTCGGCGTCGACTTCCATGCCATGACGATCATTTGCCTGTTGCTGTTCGTCGGCGCCATGGGCAAATCGGCGCAGCTCGGCCTGCACACGTGGCTGCCGGACGCGATGGAAGGCCCGACCCCCGTGTCAGCCCTGATCCATGCCGCGACGATGGTCACGGCGGGCGTCTTCATGGTCGCGCGCCTGTCGCCGATGTTCGAATATTCGCAGACGGCCCTGGATGTCGTCACCGTGGTCGGCGCCTCGACCGCGATCTTCGCGGCGACGATCGGTTGCGTGCAGAACGACATCAAGCGCGTGATCGCATATTCGACGTGCTCGCAGTTGGGTTACATGTTCTTTGCCTGCGGCGTGTCCGCTTACTCGGCCGGGATCTTCCACCTGATGACGCACGGTTTCTTCAAGGCGCTGCTGTTCCTTGGCGCCGGTTCCGTGATCCACGCCATGTCGGACGAGCAGGACATGCGCAAGATGGGCGGCATCTGGAAGATGATCCCGGTGACGTACGCGCTGATGTGGATCGGCTCGCTGGCACTGGCCGGCGTGCCGCCGTTCGCCGGCTTCTTCTCCAAGGATATCGTGCTTGAAGCCGCTTACGCCGCACACTCGGGTGTCGGACAGTATGCCTTTGTGATGGGACTGCTGGCCGCGCTGCTGACCGCGTTCTATTCCTGGCGTCTGCTGTTCATGACGTTCCACGGCACGTCACGTGCCGACGAAAAGACACTCGCGCACGTGCACGAAAGTCCGAAGGTGATGATTATTCCGCTGCTGGTGCTGGCGCTTGGCGCCGTCGCCGCCGGTTACGTGCCGTATAGCCTGTTCGTGGGCGATGGCATGGCGAACTTCTGGGGCGACGCCATCCTGATGCTGCCGCACCACCAGGCGCTTGAAAATGCCCACCACGTGCCGGCGCTGGTCAAGTACTCACCTCTGATCGTCGGCGCCATCGGCATCGGCACCGCCTGGGTTCTTTACATCAAGCGGCCGGATATACCGCCGATGATCGCAGCTAGGTTCCAGGGCGTATACCAGTTCTTGCTCAACAAATGGTACTTCGACGAGCTTTACGACAAGCTCTTTGTTCGTCCTGCATTTGCCATTGGCCGCGGCCTCTGGAAGGGCGGCGACGGTGCGCTGATCGACGGCTGCGGCCCGGACGGTGTTTCCAGCGCCGTACGCGTCATGGCACGTCGCGTCTCAGCGCTGCAGACCGGCTACCTCTATCACTATGCCTTCGCCATGCTGATCGGTATCGCCGCGCTGGTGAGCTGGTACATGTTCACGAAAGGGTCTTGAGGACAGAATGTTAGATTTGCCGCTTCTCACGATCCTAACCTTCGCGCCGCTCGTCGGCGTGCTGGCGATTTTGATCATTCGTCACGACGACCCGGAAGTCGTCGCCTCGAACGCGCGCAACGTTGCGCTGTTCGTTTCCAGCGGCGTGTTCCTGCTGTCGCTGCTGCTGTGGTTTACGTTCGATCGCACCACTGCTGACTTCCAGTGGGTCGAAAAGTACGCCTGGATGGACGACTTTGGTATCTCGTATCACATGGGCGTCGACGGTATCTCCGTGCTGTTCGTAATGCTGACGACATTGCTGACGCCGATTTGCGTGCTTGCCAGCTGGACCTCGATCAATGAACGCGTGAAAGAATACATGATCGCCTTCCTGATCCTGGAAACGTTCATGATCGGGATGTTCTGCGCGCTCGACCTCTTCGTGTTCTACATCTTCTTCGAAGCCGTGCTGATCCCGATGTTCATTATTATCGGCGTTTGGGGCGGCGCGCGACGCGTCTATGCGGCGTTCAAGCTGTTCCTGTATACGCTTCTAGGCTCGGTGCTGATGCTGGTCGCAATGCTGACCATGTATTACTACGCCGACACCACGAACGTTATCGAGCTGATGGGGTACGACTTCCCGATCGATGTCCAGAAATGGATGTGGCTGGCGTTCTTTGCGTCGTTCGCGGTGAAGGTGCCGATGTGGCCGGTCCACACGTGGCTGCCCGATGCCCACGTCGAAGCACCGACCGCGGGTTCCGTCATCCTGGCCGGCGTGCTGTTGAAATTCGGCGGATACGGTTTCCTGCGCTTCTCTCTGCCGATGATGCCGGAAGCAAGCCTGTTCTTCACGCCGCTGATCTATACGCTCTCCATTGTCGCCGTGATATACACGTCGCTGGTCGCGCTCGCCCAGGAAGACATGAAGAAGCTGATCGCGTACTCGTCGATCGCGCATATGGGCTTTGTCACCATCGGCACGTTCACGTTGACGACGCAGGGGATCGAAGGGGCGATCTACCAGATGCTGTCCCACGGTGTCGTCTCGGCGGCCCTGTTCCTCGTGGTCGGTGTCGTTTACGACCGTATCCACACACGTGAAATTGCCGCGTACGGCGGACTCGTTTCCCGGATGCCCGCCTATGCACTGACGTTCATGGTATTCGCCATGGCCTCCGTCGGTCTGCCGGGAACCGGCGGGTTTGTCGGAGAAGTGCTGGTACTGGTCGGCGCATTCAAGGCCAACACCTGGGTTGCCGCGTTTGCGGCCACCGGCGTGATCCTCGGCGCTGCCTATACGCTTTATCTCTACCGCCGCATCATCTTCGGCGAACTGACAAAAGAAAATCTGATGAAGATCAAGGACATGAACCGCCGCGAGATCGCCATTTTCGCGCCGCTGCTGTTTATCACCATCTGGATGGGTATCTACCCGTCTTCGTTCCTCGATTTCATGCACGTATCCGTCGAGCACCTGATCAATCAGGTGGAAACCTCACTTGCTCAGAGCGGCATGCTCGAGCTTGCCGGCCGATAGGGGGAAGAGCCGATGCCAATGGCCGAAATGCCCAATATCGTCCCCGCGCTGCCGGAACTTTTCCTGGCGGGCGTCATCATGCTCTTGCTGATGTTTGGCGTCTTCCAGAAGGGCGGTCTGAGCGACAACGACGAAGCAACGTTCCGTATCGTCTCGATGTTGTCGATCGTGACGTTGATCCTGGCCATATTCCTCTTGGTGCCGGTTGCCGGCGCACGCGCCGTGACGTTCGCCGGGATGTTCGTTACCGACCAGTTCGCCGTATTCTGCAAGGCACTTGTCCTGATTGCCGCGGCGCTCGGTATCATCGTGTCACGCGATTTCATGGAACGTCACAACATTGCGCGCTTCGAATTCCCGATCCTGATCGTGTTCGCCGCACTCGGCATGCTGCTGATGATTTCGGCTAACGATCTGGTGAGCCTGTACGTGGGGCTCGAACTGCAGTCGCTGTCACTCTACGTGATGGCGGCGATCCAACGCGACGACAACCGGGCCACCGAAGCAGGCCTCAAGTACTTCGTTCTGGGCGCGGTCGCATCGGGCCTGTTGCTCTACGGGGCGTCGCTTGTCTACGGGTTCGCCGGAACGACGAATTTCGACGCGCTGGCCACGTTGTTCACGTCCGATCAAGAGGTGTCCACCGGTCTGATCATCGGCATCGTGTTCATTCTCGCAGGCCTGTCGTTCAAGGTTTCGGCCGTACCGTTCCATATGTGGACGCCGGACGTTTACGAAGGCGCGCCGACGCCGGTTACGGCCTTCTTTGCCGTTGCTCCCAAGATCGCGGCACTGGCGTTGTTCCTTCGCGTCATGGTCGGACCGTTCGGTGACCTGCTGGTTCACTGGCAGCAGATCATTATCGTCGTGTCCGTGCTCTCCATGGCGCTTGGCGCGCTGGCCGCCATCAACCAGCGCAATATCAAACGGCTGATGGCCTACAGCTCGATCGGTCATGTCGGTTACGCGCTGGTCGGCCTCGCCGCCGGCACCGAGCAGGGCATCAAGGGCGTCCTGGTCTATCTCGCGATCTACCTTGTCATGAACGTCGGCACGTTCGCCTGCATCCTCTGCATGCGCCGGGGCGGCCGGATGGTCGAAGGAATCGACGATCTTGCCGGACTCGGCAAAACCAACCCGATGCTGGCGGCCACGCTGGTCGTGTTCATGTTCTCGCTCGCCGGCATACCGCCGCTGGCCGGCTTCTTCGGGAAACTGTACGTTTTCGTCGCCGCCGTCGATGCGCAGCTCTATGCGCTTGCCATCATCGGTGTCGTGACCAGCGTGATCGGCGCGTTCTATTACCTGCGTATCATCAAGGTCATGTACTTCGATGAACCGCTGGATCACTTCGACACGCCGATCGGGCGCGAAATGTCCTTTGTCATTGGCCTGACGTCGGTGATCGTGATCCTCTTCTTCGTTTATCCGGCTCCCATTCTTTCGAGCGCCGCTGCCGCCGCGGCGGCGCTATTCGCGGGATGACCGAGGGGCAAACGGCTCCCAGGTTACCGGCGGTCTACAATCTTATCGCGCTTGAGACCGTCGGCAGCACCATGGCTGAAGCACGTCTGCTTGCCGATCAGGGCGAGGATGCTGCGCCCGACGGCACCCTCATCTGGGCACGTGAGCAGACCGAGGGCAGGGGAAGACGCGGCAATACCTGGGACAGTCCCAAGGGCAATTTCTATTCTTCGTTGATCGTCCGCCCGGACGTGCAGGCATCCCGCGCCGCGGAGCTTAGTTTCGTCACCGGCTGTGCCGTGTTCGATACCGTGGGCGAGGTTTGCGATCCCGGCTTCGAATGCCGCCTCAAATGGCCCAATGATATCCTGCTGAACGACGCCAAGATCGGCGGCCTGCTATTGGAAACCAAGGCGGAAGCCGGGCAACCGGTCGAATACGTCATCATCGGCCTCGGCGTAAACCTGAAATCACACCCCAAGGATACACCTTTCCCGGCCACCGACTTCGTCGATCAGGGGCAGATGATCCCGGATACCGTTTTCCTTGAAGCTTATGCGCGTCACTTCATGGAATGGGCGGCAAAATGGGTTGAGGATGGTTTCGAGCCGATCCGTCAGCAGTGGAAATGGCGTGCCGAGGGGATCGGCAAGGACATCACGGTCCGCCTCAACGACAAAACGCTCGAGGGTGTATTCGAAGATATTGCCGAGGACGGTGCATTGCTGCTGAACCAGGACGGCAATATCCGTAAGATCGCCGCAGGCGAGGTCTACTTTGCGCCGGCGAAGGAGGGCTGAATGCTGCTCGCCATCGACAGCGGCAACACCAACACGGTATTCGCGGTGTTCAACGACGCCGGCGAGATTGTCGGCCAGTGGCGTGCCGCGGCAAAGACCGCGAAGACGGCGGACGAACTCGCCGTCTGGCTGCGTCAGTTAATGGCGCTCGAAGACCTCGGCCGCGACGACATCGACGAGGTCATCATCGCCACTGTTGTGCCGGAAAACCTGTTCGATCTCAGGACGCTCGCCAAGAAATACTTCGACTGCACGGCACTGGTTGTCGGCGACGAAAATGTCGAACTCGGTATTGAAGTCCATGTCGACCGGCCGGGCGAGGTTGGCGCCGACCGGCTGGTGAACACCGTTTCCGCGCACGCCACATATGGCGGCCCCTTAATCGTCGTTGACTTCGGAACTGCGACAACCTTCGACGTCGTATCCGGCGAGGGCGCTTACGAAGGCGGTGTTATCGCACCGGGAGTCAATTTGTCTCTAGAAGCCCTGCAGCGCGCCGCCGCCAAACTGCCGCGGATCGACATCGGCAAACCGCGCCAGGTTATCGGGACCAACACGATCACCGCTATGCAGTCCGGGATCTACTATGGCTACGCCTCGATGATCGAAGGCGTGATCACGCGCATTCGCGAGGAGCTCAACGTTGCCGATCTCAAGGTGATCGCGACCGGCGGGCTGGCGAAGCTGTACACGTCGGCATGCCCGTCGATCGATGATACGGACAACGATCTGACCCTGCGCGGGCTATACACCATCAACAAACTGAACCGGGAATGAGCGACGAGCTGCTTTTCCTGCCGCTCGGCGGCGCCGGCGAGATCGGGATGAACCTGAACCTTTACGGTCTCGGCGATCCCAAGGATCCGACATGGCTGATGATCGACCTCGGGGTGACGTTCGGCGACGGCAGCCCGCCGGGCGTCGACCTGATCACACCCGACCCCTCGTTCATAGAGGACCGCCGCGACCGCCTAGCTGGTCTGGTTCTGACGCACGCGCATGAAGACCATCTGGGTGCGGTGCCATATCTTTGGGACCGGATACGCTGCCCGATCTACGCAACACCGTTCACGATGGAGATTCTGAAGCGGAAGCTTTCAGAAACGGATTTCGGAGACGAGGTGGAACTGCATGAAGTACCGTTGGACGGTGCGTTCAAGGTGGGGCCGTTCGATCTTGATCTGATTACGCTGACCCATTCGATTCCGGAGCCCAACGGTATCGCCATCAAAACGCCGCTCGGCACGATCCTGCATACCGGTGACTGGAAATTCGACCCGGATCCGGTCATCGGCGAGGTTTCCGACGAAGCGGCGCTCAACCGCCTTGGTGACGACGGCGTGCTCGCCATCGTCTGCGACAGTACCAACGTGTTTTCACCCGGTCATTCCGGATCAGAGGCCGATCTGGCAAAGGCACTGACGGATATCATCGACAAATGCGAGGGCAAGGTCGCGGTAGCCTGTTTCGCGACCAATGTCGCACGCCTGCATACCGTTGCAAAAGCAGCCGAGGCCTGCGGGCGAGACGTCATCCTGGCCGGCCGGTCCCTTCAACGCACAACCACGGCAGCGCGCAACTGCGGCTATATGGACGACGTCGCACCGTTTCTGGATGAAGAGGCGTCCGGTTTCATTCCCGACGACCGGCAACTGATCATCTGCACCGGCTCACAAGGTGAACCTCGCGCGGCATTGGCCCGCATTGCTACTGATAGCCATCCGCGTATCAGCATGGGCAAGGGGGATACGGTTATCTTCTCAAGTCGCGTGATTCCGGGCAACGAGGTCGGGATCGGCACCATGAAGAATAATCTGGCGCGCCTTGGCGTCCGTATCGTCGAAGACTCGGACGCGCACATTCACGTTTCCGGGCACCCCAACCAGGAAGAACTGATCGAGATGTATCAGCACGTACGGCCGCAGATATCGATTCCCGTACACGGGGAGCGACGTCATCTGGAGCGCCATGCCGCATTGGCACGCGAATGTCAGGTCGTGCATGCCATCGTCAACGAGAACGGCGGCATGATCCGTCTCGCGCCCGGTACACCGGAAATCATCGATCACGTTCCTTCCGGGCGGCTGGCGTACGACGGCAACCGGATGATCCCCATGCAGGGCGAGGCGATGCGTAGCCGCGTGCAGGGGCTCTGGAATGGGACGGCCGTCGTCACCATCTGCATCAACAAGGACGGACGCCCCCAAGGGGATATGATCATTACCACCACCGGGCTGCTGGAGCCGGACGAAGAAGATACCGTCCTCGATCAGGTCGCCGACGATGTGTACGATGCCATCGAGAGGCTCTCGAAGCGGCAACTGCAGGACGACGAGGAAGTATCCGAAACCGTCAGATTGGCGGCGCGCCGCGGATTCCGGCGATTACTTGACAAAAAGCCGATCACGGATGTTCATCTGATCAGAATTTAGCTTATCGCGCTTGAAAGAGGGAAACCGATGATAGGAAGACTTAATCACGTCGCCATTGCCGTGCCCGACCTTGAACAGGCGGCTGGGGTTTACCGCGGCGCACTCGGTGCCAAGGTCTCGGACCCGGTCGACGAACCTGACCACGGCGTTACCGTGGTTTTCGTCGAACTGCCGAATACCAAAATCGAACTTCTGCATCCGCTGGGCGACGCCTCGCCGATCCAGGCATTTCTGGACAAGAACCCGTCCGGCGGCATGCATCACGTATGCTACGAGGTCGATGACATCCTGGAAGCCCGCGACCGCATGAAAGCCGAGGGCGCACGGGTGCTGGGTGACGGCGACCCCAAGATCGGCGCGCACGGCAAGCCGGTGCTGTTCCTTCACCCCAAGGATTTCTGCGGCACGCTCGTCGAGCTGGAACAGGCCTGAAATGGATAACTGGGTAACCGGAACGGCCGTCTACGTCGTCATCTGGTGGCTCGTCCTGTTCATCACGTTGCCGTTCGGCGTACGCCGTCCGGAGCAACACGAACTTGAACCCGGACAGGAACCCGGCGCCCCGGTCAAACCGATGATGTGGCGCAAGATCGCGGTATGCACAGTGATCAGCGGCATCATCTGGGTCATTTTCTACTTCATTGCCGACGCCGGTCTGATCTCGTTCCGGGAATAGGCTTCAACGTGGAAATGCTGGCCCGGATCATCGATATCAACCGCCGGCGTATCGGTCTCGATGCGCCAGCCCCGGAGGCCGACAAGGCCTTCAGCTCTGAGACAGGTGCTTGCAACCGGCTTTGCGTATACGGCCGGATGCGGCCGGGTGGACCAGACGAAGCTGTGCTGGTTCCGCTTGGCGGTGAATGGTCCGAAGGTACGTTCCCCGGCTATCTGCAGGGCGGCGGCGTCTGCACAATTGATGAATGCCCGGGGCTCGCCTGGCGCCCGACGAGTGAGTGGAACCACGGTTTTTTGCTCAGCTCGGGGCAGTTCCCCGATTTCTGGAACGAGCTAGACGGGAAAGAGGGCGACGCCTACGCCCGTCTCCTGACGCCGTTTCGTGTCGGCACACAGGAATTCGTCGCTAATATCTATGCATCGAAAAGTGCAAGCGAAGCGCAGTTGCTGATGATCGACGGCATGAACGTTCACGACGACGCCGATTTCAGACTCTGACGCACATATTCGCGCAAACGGAAAAGCCGTCTCCACAAACAAAAAGCAAGGCCTGAAGGCCTTGCGATTTTTTTTGTTTAGGTTTCCCCCCGCACTCGGGCCGATAACGGGATAGTCCCGTTCCCGAAAGCGTCCGTTCTTATAGGCGTTATCTGCGTCTGTGTCATTAAAAAAGACACAAAATTACGAAAATTCACGCTGATACATTACGATCTTAAATCAGCGCAAACTTAAGGACGAATGCGGCGGCGATTACATACACCGCAACGGGTACGTCCTTGGGTTTTCCAGCCAAAACCTTGATCGCCGCGTAGCTGATGAAGCCAAGGCCAATCCCGGTCGCGATCGAGAACGTCAGCGGCATCGCGATCGCGGTAATCACCGCCGGCACGACTTCGGTAATGTCTTCCCAGTCAATTTCGGCAATGCCGTGCAGCATGATGCAGGCAACGAACAGCAGCGCAGGGGCCGTCGCATACGCGGGGATCGTGCCTGCGAGCGGCGAAAGGAATAGCGAGGCCAGGAAAAGAACCGCAATGACGACCGCCGTCAGGCCGGTACGGCCGCCGGCGTTGATACCGGCCGCGCTTTCGATGTAGCTGGTCGTGGTCGAGGTCCCGAGGGCCGCACCGGCAATCGTTGCCGACGAATCAGCCAACAAAGCGCGCTTAAGCCGCGGCAGTTTGCCGTTCGCGTCCAAAAGCTTGCCCCTGTGTGCCAGACCGACCAGCGTCCCCGCAGTGTCGAAAAGATCGACAAACAGGAAAGCGAAGACAATCGATATCAACCCGACATTGAGCGCACCCGCGATATCCATCTGCATGAAGGTCGGTGCGAGCGACGGCGGCATGGAGAAGATGCCACCCGGCGGCGACACGTCCAGCACGATCCCGGCTGCCGTCACGGCTAGAATGGCGATGATGATGGCGCCCGGAATTTTCCGTGCGAAGAGTACCGCGATCAGAATAAATCCGGCCGCGGACAGCAGGGCAGGGGCCGATCCGACATCACCAAGCGTCACCAGCGTTGCCGGATGGTCGACCACCCAGCCCGCGTTCTTGAGGGCGATGATTGCCAAAAACAGGCCGATCCCGGCGGAAATTGCACGTTTCATGCCGTCCGGTATGGCGTTGATAATCCACTCACGTACCGGCAGGAGGCTCAAAATCAGGAAAATCACACCGGAGATGAACACGGCGCCCAGTCCGACCTGCCACGTATAGCCCATGCCGAGGACCACGCCGAAGGCGAAGTAGGCGTTAAGCCCCATACCGGGGGCAAGAGCCACGGGGTAGTTCGCGAGCAGCCCCATGATCAGCGTACCGATCGCCGCCGCAAGGCAGGTCGCCACGAACACGGCGCCTTGGTCCATGCCGGTTTCCGCCAGAATCGACGGGTTCACAAACATGATGTAGGCCAGCGTCAGAAACGTGGTTACACCGGCGATGACCTCGGTTCGGACGGACGTACCCTGTTCGGAAAGTTTAAAATAGGAATCCAGCATTTTGCCCCCCTTTGCTGCACTGCAACGATCTTCTAACAGAATACAAAATGTGACAAGCGTCTGCGAGGCGGGTTGCCCGTAAACGATTGGTTTTCGAGGCAATCCCGGATACGGTTGGCCAACGTTCAGGAGTTTTGCGGGTTTGATCACGACGCCAGTACCGCCACGCGGGTTCCCCGATTCCGAGTTTGCTGCCCGCACCCAACGTGCGCAAAAGCTCATGTCCGAAGCGGCGCTGGACGCGCTTCTGGTTCTCACCGAACCGGACGTGCGCTACTTCACCGGTTTTCTGACACCGTTCTGGCAAAGTCCGACACGCCCGTGGTTCGTGATCGTTCCGGCCAGCGGCAAACCTGTGGCCGTGATCCCGACAATCGGCGCCGAGTGCATGGCGCGCACATGGGTCGACGATATCCGGACCTGGCCTGCACCCGTTCCTGCAGACGAGGGAGTCAGCCTGCTTGCAGACACCCTGATTGAAGTCACCGGCGGCAGCGGCAGGGTCGGTCTCCCGATGGGCCCTGAAACCGCGCTGCGCATGTCGCTGAACGACTTTAACAAGCTTTCGAAGCTGATCGATCCGTTGCAGTTCGTCGATGCCTCGCCCGTAATGCAACCGCTTCGAATGATTAAGTCAGAGCCGGAAATCGACAAAGTACGGTACATCTGCGGCGTAATGTCGGGCGTTTTCGAAGGGTTGCCGGATCACCTTTCGATGGGCATGAGTGAAGTCGAGATTTTCAAAACCTTCAAAAGCCTCTCATTGGAAGCTGGCGCGGACGATGTAGCGTTTCTGGTCGGCGGTCTGGGCGAGGGCGGTTATGCCGACATCATCTCGCCGCCGTCGGCACGTCAAAGCCGCCCGGGCGACATTCTGATCCTGGATACCGGCGCGACCTTTGACGGGTATTTCTGTGACTTTGACCGCAACTACGCCTTCGGCGAACCGGACGATGCCGCCAAGCGTGCACATGATGTGGTCTATCGGGCAACCGAGGCAGGGCTCGCCACCGCGCGTCCCGGCGTGACATGCGCCGAACTGTTCGGCGCCATGCAACGCGTGATGGACGAGGGCGGCGCGATGGGTAACGATGTCGGAAGGCTCGGCCATGGGCTCGGCATGCAGTTGACGGAATGGCCATCGAACATGCCATCGGATATGACCGTGCTCGAACCCGGCATGGTTATCACGTTGGAACCCGGCATGACGTTTGCGGAAGGGAAAGTCATGGTGCACGAGGAAAACATCGTCATCCGCGATGGCGCACCGGAACTCCTAAGTCGCCGCGCGCCGGCCGACATGCCCGTGATAGGATAACCACCATGCCGCTTTCCTATGACCTGGAAATCGACCGCGGCATTGCCATGGGGCTTATCGTCCTGCAGACGGACGAGTTGATGGAGTTCGAACTCGGCAAACTCTTTCTCGGTCTCGGTCTGCGGGTCTACCAGAACCGCATCCCCTGCATGCCTGAAGTACGTCCGGAAACGCTCAGCATGATGGGCGAAAGCATGACGGAGACCGCTGCCATGCTGCCCCATGAAGCCGGCATAAGCGTGATCGGATACGGCTGTACATCAGGGGCGACGATCCTCGGCGAGGACAGGGTCACCACGTTGGTGCAAACGGCACACCCGGGCGTTTCCGTAACGAACCCGTTAAGCGCACTCAAAGCCGCCTGCGCTTCGCTGGGAGTCGCCAGTTTGGGTCTTGTCAGCCCTTACGTTGCCGAAGTGACGGGCGCATTGGTCAACGCACTGGAGAACCACGGCATTCCCATTTCGTCGTACGGGTCGTTCGAGCAGGCGGAGGATCAGACCGTCGCCCGCATTTCCCCCAGGTCGACGCTAGACGCGATGCTGGAAATCGGCGCGGGCGACTGCGACGCCGTATTCGCGTCATGCACCAACCTTCGCGCCTGGGAAATCGTCACTGAAGCGGAGTCTACACTCGGCAAACCGGTGCTTTGCAGCAATCAAGTCATCGGTTGGCATATGTTACGTCTTGCCGGTATCAATGCACCGGTGCCGGGCGGGGGCAGGCTGTTCGACTACGGTCTCGGCGGTTGATGGCCCGGACTCCATCCATTACAAGAAGCGACCCGCTTGGCTACACGCGCAAACCGGAAACGGTATGTCGACGTGCGGCGGCTTCGATGCACGGCCCTGGGAGTTAACGACAGCAGATGTTTTCCGCGTTCGAATGGATGATGGCGATGCGCTATTTGCGTGCGCGCCGGCAGGAAGGATTCATTTCCGTCATTGCCTGGTTTTCGCTGGTGGGTATCGCGCTCGGCGTGGCAACGCTGATTATCGTTATGTCTGTGATGAACGGATTTCGCCACGAGCTTCTGGAACGCATCCTCGGGATCAACGGTCATCTAAGCGTATATGGCGCGGTCGCCGGCCAGATGACCGACTACAAGCCGATGATCGACAAAATCGAAGGCGTCGACGGAGTCGTTTCCGTCAATGCGCTGATCGAAGGCCAGGTCATGGCCTCCGCGAAGGGCGTCGCCAAAGGCGCGATCGTCCGCGGCATCCGCGCCGAGGACCTGGCAAAACGCGACATTGTTGCGGACAACATCAAACAGGGCTCGCTGGACAGCTTCAAAGGCGACAACGTCGTACTGATCGGCGCCCGGCTCGCCCAGAGCATGGGCGTCGGGGTCGGCGACAGCATCACCCTGATATCCCCCAAGGGCAACGTCACCGCGTTCGGCACCGTGCCGCGCATGCGTGCGTTCAAGGTCGTCGGCACATTCGAAATCGGCATGTTCGAGTATGATTCGGGGTTTGTCTTCATGCCGCTGGCGGCCGCGCAGATCTATTTCAAATTGCCGGACGCGGTTTCCAACCTGGAAGTGTTTATCGACAATCCGCAAAACGCCCCGGGTATCGGCCTCAACATTACGCGCGCATTGCGCGGACAAGGCAGCGTTCATGACTGGCAGCGCGCCAATTCCAGCTTCTTCAACGCCATCCAGGTCGAACGCAACGTGATGTTCCTGATCCTGACGCTGATCATCCTGGTCGCCGCGTTCAACATCATCTCGTCGCTGATCATGCTGGTGAAGGACAAGGGCAGGGACATCGCGATCCTGCGCACCATGGGGGCGACGCGCGGAATGGTCATGCGCATTTTCCTGATCGCCGGTGCCAGCGTCGGCGTCATCGGCACGACACTCGGCTTCGCGCTGGGGCTTTCTTTCGCCGCCAACATCGAAAGAATCCGCCGCTGGATCGAGGGTTTCACCGGCACCGATCTGTTCGCGGCAGAGATCTATTTCCTCTCGCAGCTACCAGCCGTCGTCGATCCGGCGGAAGTCACGGCCGTCGTCCTGATGGGGCTTGGTCTTTCGTTCCTGGCCACCTTGTACCCGAGCTGGCGCGCCGCGCGTATCGATCCGGCGGAGGCGCTTCGATATGAATGATACCGCGCAATCCGGACCGGTGCTCGAACTCAGCAACATCACACGCACCTTCAAGCAGGGGAAACGGACGCTTGAGGTCCTCAAAGGGGCGGATCTTCAGGTGGGCGCCGGCGAAGTGGTGGCACTCGTCGGCCCATCCGGGGCCGGGAAGTCGACGTTGCTGCAGATCGCGGGTCTCCTGGAACAGCCGACATCCGGCGACATCCGCATAGACGGGCAGTCATGCGTCGGCCTCGGTGACGACGACCGTACTAAGATTCGCCGCTACAACATCGGCTTCGTTTATCAGTACCACCATCTGCTACCTGAATTCTCGGCGATCGAGAACATCACCATCCCGCAGATCATCGCCGGGATCGATAAGTCGACGGCCCGCAGCCGGGCCCGTGAACTGCTGGAATGGATGGGGCTGACGGACCGCGGCAATCACCGCCCGGGCCAGCTTTCGGGTGGCGAACAGCAGCGCGTTGCCATTGCCCGCGCACTCGCCGCATCGCCGCGTGTCCTGCTGGCGGACGAACCGACCGGCAACCTCGACCCCGATACCGCCGACGAGGTCTTTGGCGTGTTGATGCACCTCGCGCGTGGCGCAGGGCTTGCCGCCCTAGTCGCGACCCATAACCCGGACCTCGCACGCCGCATGGACCGTATCGTCCGCGTCGAGAACGGGGTGCTGGTCCCCGGCTGATGAAACGGAAGGGACGCTTTTTGATGGCCAAGAGACACCTGTTGATCGCCTTCCTCGCGCTGATGTTGGCGGTGCCGGGATGGCCCGGGAGCGCCGCGCAACAAGGATCGGAGCTTAACTTCAAGATCGTCACGGAAGGCACCGGGGATACGGCCGTTCGGCATTCCCGCGTCACGGTTCACTACACCGGTTGGCTCGAGGACGGCACCAAGTTCGATTCCAGCCGCGATCGCGGCGAGCCGTTCCAGTTCACGCTCGGCATGGGCGAAGTCATTGTCGGCTGGGATGTCGGCGTCGAAGGCATGAAGACGGGCGAACGCCGCGAGGTCGTGATCCCGCCGCAACTGGCATACGGGCCGCGCGGTGCCGGCGATGTCATTCCGCCGAATGCGACGCTGAAGTTCGATATCGAGTTGCTTGCCGTGACGCCGCCCAAGTATTCGAACATCGACAATGACGAGCTAAAGGCATTGCTGGCGCGCGGGGTCAAGATCGTCGACATTCGCCGCGAGGACGAATGGGAACAGACCGGCGTCGTCAAGAACAGCGAGCTTCTGACCGCATTCGACAAGAACGGCCGCTTCAATCGGGACTTTCCCGACGCTTTTGGGGCCATTGCCGCGCCGGAAGACGAAATCATCCTCATCTGCCGGACCGGCAACCGCACGTCCGTGCTGTCACAAATGCTGACGGAACAGGCAGGCTACAAAAAGGTCTACAACGTGAAAGACGGGATCACCGCCTGGATCGACGCGAAAAATCCTGTCGTCAAGTAACCGGTGCCACCTGAAGGCGGACCGGTTGCCGAGGCACAGTAGCAACGACAAAAATGCCACTTTCTTGTGGATAAGCCTGTGAACAGGCGCAACATCTGGTGACTTTGGCGGCGGGATATGGAATCCTCTTTTTCATGTCGCACGCCGATTTCGTTCATCTCCGGACCCACAGCGCGTATTCCCTCTGCGAAGGGGCGATACCGGCCAAGAACTTGGTGAAGCTCGCCGCCGAGCACGAAATGCCGGCGTTGGGCCTGACGGACACCGACAACCTGTTCGGGGCGCTCGAATTCTCCAGCGCGGCGCTCGACGCCGGCGTGCAGCCGATCATCGGCTGCCAGCTTTCGATCAAGCTCGCGGAGGATACGCAGCCGGGCGCCAAGCAGGAATTCGAGGACGGCGCCGTCGTGCTGCTGGCGCAGACGGACGAGGGCTACCGCAACCTGCTGACGCTCCTGAAGGTTGCCTATATGGACAGCGAGGATGCCCACCGCCCGGGCGTGGCGCCGGAAGCGCTGCTTGCGCACGCCGCGGGTCTGATCCTGCTGACGGGCGGTGCGGACGGCGCGCTCGGGCGCCTGATCCGGATGGGCAAATCATCTGAGGCCGCGACGTTCCTCGATCAGCTTCAGCAGGCATTCTCGGATCGCATCTATCTCGAGATCCAGCGGCACGGCATGCCGGAAGAGAAATTAACCGAACCACAGTTTATTGACTGGGCCTATGCCCGCAATATCCCGCTGGTTGCCACCAACGAACCGTACTTCAAGGACGAGAGCTTTCACCGCGCGCACGATGCGCTGATGTGCATCAAGCAGGGCGCCGTCCTCTCCGTCCCGGACCGCCAGAAGGTCACATCCGACCATTACTTCAAATCCGCCGCCGAGATGCGCGCACTGTTTGCCGACCTCCCCGAAGCCGTCGACAACACGCTGGTGATCGCGCGACGCTGCGCCATCACGGTCGAGAAGATCGCGCCGATCCTGCCGCCTTATGACTGCGGCGAAGGGCTGACGGAGGCGGACGAGCTCAAGCGCCAGGCGCACGAAGGGCTGACCGGGCGGTTGGAGGCACATGTCTTCACGGACGACATGGACGAGACGGCCCGCAAGAAGGCGGAAACGCCGTATCGCGAGCGGCTCGATTACGAGCTCGACGTCATCAACCAGATGGGCTTCCCAGGTTACTTCCTGATCGTTGCCGACTTCATTAAATGGGCCAAGGACCACGATATTCCGGTGGGGCCGGGCCGTGGTTCGGGTGCCGGGTCGGTCGTTGCCTGGGCGCTCACCATTACTGACCTCGATCCGCTGCGCTGGGGTCTGCTGTTCGAGAGGTTCCTCAACCCCGAACGTGTGTCCATGCCGGACTTCGATATCGACTTCTGCCAGGAGCGCCGCGACGAGGTGATCCGCTACGTGCAGCAGAAGTACGGCCGTGATCACGTCGCGCAGATCATCACCTTCGGAAAGTTGCAGGCGCGCGCCGTGCTCAGGCACGTCGGCCGGGTGCTGGAAATGCCCTACGGCTTCGTCGACAAGATCTGCAAAATGGTGCCGAACAACCCGGCCAACCCGGTGACGCTGGATGAAGCGATCAAGGGCGAGGAGCAGCTTCGCGATCTGATCGCCAATGAGCCGGACGTCCGCGAGCTGGTGGAAATCGCCCGCAAACTGGAAGGTCTCTATCACCACGCATCGACCCACGCCGCCGGCGTCGTCATCGGCGACCGGCCACTCGAAGAGCTCATCCCGCTCTACCGCGACCCACGCTCCGACATGCCGGTCACCGGTTTCAATATGAAGTTCGTGGAATCCGCCGGGCTGGTGAAGTTCGACTTCCTCGGCCTTAAGACACTGTCCGTGCTCACCAAGGCCGAGAACTTCGTCAATGCCAAGCGAGGCACGGGCGACGAGAAGCTTGATCTGGTCACCATCCCGCTCGACGACCGCAAGACGTACGAGATGATCAGCCGCGGCGATACGACCGGCGTGTTCCAGCTGGAAAGTGCGGGCATGCGTGACGTGCTCCGCGGTCTCAAACCGGATACGTTCGAGGACATCATCGCCGTCGTGGCGCTGTACCGTCCGGGCCCGATGGACAACATTCCGAGCTATGTCCGCCGTAAGCACGGCGAGGAGGAGCCCGACTACCTGCACCCGACATTGGAACCGGTTCTGAAGGAAACATTCGGCATTCCGATCTACCAGGAACAGGTGATGCAGATCGCGCAGGTGCTGTCCGGTTATACACTCGGCAACGCCGATTTGCTTCGGCGCGCCATGGGCAAGAAGATCCAGGCCGAGATGGACGCGCAGCGGAAACTGTTCGTCGAAGGTGCCGTCGCCAAGAACGTCAACGAAAAGCAGGCAGACGACATCTTCAACATCGTCGACAAGTTCGCGGGTTACGGGTTCAACAAGTCGCACGCCGCCGCCTATGCGCTCGTCGCCTATCAAACCGCCTATATGAAGGCCAATTATCCGGTCGAGTTCATGGCTGCCTCCATGGCTTTCGATATGGGCAACACCGACAAGCTGAATATCTTCCGCCAGGAACTGGACCGGCTGAAGATTCCGCTGCTGCCGCCGGATATCAACGCGTCGGAGGCGTCGTTCACCGTCGAAACGGTGGCAACACCGGACGGTGAAAAAGACGGCGTTCGCTACGCGTTGTCGGCGGTCAAGAACGTCGGCGCAGCAGCGATGGATACGCTCGTTCACGAACGCACGGAGAACGGTCCGTTCGAGAGCCTGAGCGACTTCGCCAACCGCATCGACCCGCACCAGGTCAACAAGCGGCAGCTGGAAAACCTGGTCCGCGCCGGCGCGTTCGACCGACTGGACGCCAACCGCCGCCGTGTCCACCGGGGGATCGAGAACATCGTCGCCGTTGCCAGCATGGCGACCAATGATCGCAACTCGAACCAGATGGGACTGTTCGGCGGCGAAGACGCCAAACCGGAGGAAGTGCGCCTGCCGGATGTCGAAGACTGGCAGTCGATGGACCGTCTGAAGGAAGAATTCGACGCCGTCGGATTCTACCTCTCGGCGCACCCGTTGGATGCCTACGAGCGCGTCCTGGCGCGGAAACGCGTGCGCTCGTCGGCGGAGGTCATCGCGGCGAGGGAAACCGGCGCTGTCCGTCTTGCCGGTACGTTCGTCTCCAAAAAGGAAATGACCTCGAAGACCGGTAAACGCTTTGCCTTTGTATCGTTCTCGGACGCGTCGGGCGTCTTCGAGGCGACGGCGTTTTCCGAAGTGCTCGCGCAGTACGCGGAACTGCTGGCGGCAGGGAACTCGATGATCCTCGACTGTGCGATCTCGTTCGACGGCGATCAGCCGCGGATGACGATCCAGCGCCTGGAAAGCATCGACGCCGCCGCTCAGGAAGCCGCCAACGCGGCCAAGGAAATGCACCTGATCGTCGACAGTACGGACCCACTGCCGGCGCTACGGGAAGTCCTCGGCCGCGACCGCGATGCCAACGGGAACGGCAACGGGCGACGCAAAAAGGGCAAGGTGCTGGTGACAGCGAAAATCCGCGACCGGAACGAGGAAGTCCTGATCAATCTCGGCGACGACTATGCGCTTTCGCACGAACTTTCGCTCGCGGTCCGCTCACTGCCGGGGATCCTCGACGTCCGCGAGCTTTAGCTACTTCCCCAGGGCCTTTGCCGTCAGGACCGAGAGCGCCTGTTTCTGATTACCGTCGTCGTCGAAGTTCGCCGGATCGAGCCAGGTCTGGAACGCGTCCTTCAGCGCTGGCCATTCCGTATCCAGGATCGAATACCACGCGGTATCCCGGTTCCGCTGCTTGTAGATCGTGCACTGGCGGAAGATCCCTTCGAACGTAAAGCCGTACCGTTCGGCCGCCGCACAGGACTTGGCGTTCAGGCTGTCGCACTTCCATTCATAGCGGCGATAACCCAGCTCGTCGAACACACGCGCCATCATCAGGTACATGGCTTCCGTCGCAGCAATAGATCGTTGCAGAAGCGGGGAATAGTTGATGTGTCCGACCTCGATCGAGCCGATCTTGGGATCGATCCTGAGATAGCTCGCTACGCCCACGGGCTTTTCGGTCTGAAGATCGATAATGGCGTGGAATAGGGGATCGTCGTTGAAGCAGGCGCCTTCGACCCATTCCCGGTAATCCGCCTCGGTATCGAATGGCCCGCACGGCAGGTAGGTCCAGATCCGGCCTTCCGTGTCCTTGCTGAACGCCGCGTATAGATCGCTCAGGTGTTTATCGCGGTCCAGCAACTCCAGCCGGCAGGTACGGCCCGTCATCGGTGTCCGCGGCGGCGGATCGCAGGGTTTCCAGTCGGCCAGAGGAAAACCGATCGGCTGGCCGAGGTCGTTCGTAAGGGTCATTGCTATCTCCAAATCTCAATTGGTTGGAAATTTGCGCAAATATACACCTATCAAAAGAGCCATTTTGCAGATTTGACGGCTTTCATTGGTCCGGCTTCACAATTCGTAACCAACGAAACAGTTCTCGCGATCCGAATATCGCGCTAAAATCCGGGACACGGGAGTGAAAATGAGCCCTGAAGCCGCTGATATCCTTAGATTTCTTGCATTCGGCCTGGTCTGGCTGTTTCCGGTCGCGCTGGTCGTCGCGGTGCTCGGTTTCGCCAGCGCGGACGCTAAATCCAGGCGCGAGGAGATGGGCCCCAACGTCGTCGCCTTTCCCGCGCCGAAACCGCCGGAGGCTTCGCAAAAGCCGAATTGGCTTTCCCGCGTAAAGCGGCTTGCAATCCGCGCCGCCAACAGGTAAACCACGCCCGATTTCGCACGCAGGTTTTGCGGCCGTTCATGCAAATTCATGAACACTGTCGTTCCGGTGCCGGATTGTCCGGCCACACCTGCGGAGGCTCAACCGGAGAAGGAAAAAGGCTTATGGCGCTTCCCGATTTCACGATGCGTCAGCTTCTGGAAGCTGGCGTTCACTTTGGTCACAATACCCGTCGCTGGAACCCCAAGATGGCTCCGTACATCTTCGGCGACCGTAACGGCATCCACATTATCGATCTGCAACAGACCGTTCCGCTGCTTCACCAGGCGATGGTCGCTGTGCGCGACGTCACCAAGGCGGGCGGGCGCGTGCTGTTCGTCGGCACCAAGCGTCAGGCGCAAAAGCGCGTCGCCGACGCCGCCAAGCGCTGCGGCCAGTATTACGTCAACCACCGCTGGCTCGGCGGCATGCTGACCAACTGGCGGACGATCTCGAACTCGATCAAGCGCCTGAAAGACCTTGAAGAGATGCTCGGCAACGAAGCCGAAATGCAGGGGCTGACCAAAAAAGAACAGCTCATGCTGACCCGCGAGATGGAAAAGCTTGAGCGTGCCCTCGGCGGCATTAAGGATATGGGCGGTCTGCCGGACATCCTGGTCATCATCGACACGACCAAGGAAGACATTGCCATCAATGAAGCCAACAAGCTCGGCATCCCGGTCGTCGGCGTCATCGATTCCAACGCCGATCCGGAAGGCATCACGCACCCGGTCCCGGGCAACGATGACGCGATCCGGGCCATCGGCCTCTACTGCGACCTGATGGTCGGCTCGGTACTGGACGGTATCCAGGCCGAGATCGGCGTTGCCGGCGGCGATATCGGCGAGAGCGAAGCGCCGGCCGAAGAACTGCCGGCCGAACCGGCAGCCGCTGCTGTCGTCGCGGAAGCGACGCCCGAAGCCGTAACGACCGAAGCTGCGGCCGAAGAGCCGGCCGCGGAAGAACCGGCCCAGAGCTGAACAACGTCTCAGGCATGGAGGCCGCGGCGCGGCCTCCTGATTCCCTGACGACGCGGACTTAATTCGGAATGACAAGGAAGAACGATGGCTGAGATCACTGCAGCATTGGTTAAGGAACTGCGCGAGAAAAGCGGCGCAGGCATGATGGATTGCAAAAAGGCGCTGGCCGAAACCGACGGCGACCTCGAAGCCGCCGTTGACTGGCTTCGCACCAAGGGCCTGGCGGCTGCCGCCAAGAAGGCAGGCCGCGTTGCCGCCGAAGGTCTCGTCGGTGTCCACATCGACGGCACCAAGGGCGCCGTCAGCGAAGTCAACGCGGAAACCGACTTCGTCGCCCGCAACGACTCGTTCCAGACGCTGGTCAGCAACATCACCAAACTCGCCGTCGACGCCGGTGACGACATCGACGCGCTGAACGGCATGGACTACCCCGGCACGGGCCGCACCGTTGCCGAGGAAGTGACCCACAACATCGCCACCATCGGCGAAAACATGAGCGTCCGCCGCATCGCGTCTCTCTCCGTGGAGAAGGGCGTTCTGGCCAGCTACATTCACAACCAGCTGGTGCCGGGCCTCGGCAAGATCGCCGTGCTGGTCGCACTGGAAAGCGAGGGCGGCACCGACGGCCTCGAAGAGGTCGGCAAGCAGCTCGCCATGCACATCGCCGCGGCGCGCCCGCAGTCGGTCGGCCGCGATGATCTGGATCAGGAAGCGGTCGAACGCGAGCGTCAGGTCCTGATTGAACAGGCGCGCGAATCGGGTCGTCCGGACAATATCATCGAGAAGATGGTCGAAGGCCGCCTGCGTAAATTTTACGAGGAAGTCTGTCTCCTCGAGCAGACGTTCGTCATCGACGGCGAAAGCAAGGTCGAGAAGATCGTCGAAGACGCCGGCAAGGCAGCCGGTGGCACCGTCAAAGTCGCGGGATTCAAGCTTTTCGTGCTGGGTGAGGGCATCGAGAAGAAAGAAGAAGACTTCGCCGCGGAAGTCGCCGCGGCAGCCGGCGGCAACTAATCAAGGGTCTGGTGCAGTGCCCTTCGGGGTACTGCACCGATTTCCGGTCGTGACATCCGGGAACCCTGTTATATTAAGGAAATAGGCCGGGATTCGGCCTTTTCTTTTACACGTCTGAGACGTGTTCGGTTATGATCTGGACAGGGAGCGGGAATGAGTACACCCAAACAATACAAGCGTGTACTGCTTAAACTGTCTGGTGAAGCGCTGATGGGAAATCAGGGCTTCGGACTTGATTCCGACACCGTCGACCGCATCGCCGAAGAAGTTAAATCCGTCCATGAAAACGGCGTTCAGGTTTGCCTTGTTATCGGCGCCGGCAACATCTTTCGGGGCGTATCACTGGCTGCGGCCAATATTGAACGCACGACCGGCGACTACATGGGCATGCTGGCGACCGTGCTGAATGCCCTTGCCATGCAGAGCATGCTCGAAAGCAAGGGTGTCGCGACCCGCGTTCTCTCGGCAATTCCGATGTCCGCCGTATGCGAGCCGTACATTCGTCGGCGCGCGGTACGGCACATGGAAAAGGGACGCGTCGTTATTTTTGCCGCCGGCACCGGCAATCCCTTTTTCACCACCGATACGGCGGCCGCGCTCCGCGCCGTCGAAATGAACTGCGACGCGCTGATGAAGGGCACGCAAGTCGACGGTGTGTATTCCGCCGACCCGAAAACGGACAAAAACGCCGAACGCTATGACCGCCTCAGTTACCAGGAGGTTCTGACGAAGAATCTTAAGGTTATGGATACCTCGGCAATCGCGCTGGCGCGGGAAAACTCGGTTCCCATTCTGGTCTTTTCCATTCACAATCCGGGCGCATTTGCCGATGTCGTTGCCGGAAAGGGAACGTTCACAACTATTGCTGACAACAAAGATTAAGGGAGGCGTTGATGAGTGACATCAACGGCGCACGCAAAGATATCGATCACCGGATGGCAAGAGCCGTAGAGGTTTTGCACGAGGAATTCGGCGGTTTGCGAACGGGGCGGGCTTCCACCTCGCTGCTGGATCCAATTCAGGTCAATTGCTACGGCGCAAACATGCCGCTGAACCAGGTCGGTAGTGTCTCCGTGCCTGAAGCGCGGATGTTGTCCATTCAGGTCTGGGACAAGGCCAACGTCAAAGCCGTCGAGAAAGCGATCATCGACTCCGGCCTCGGTCTCAATCCGGCAGTGGATGGGACTTTGGTACGCATACCGATCCCGCCGCTCAGCGAGGAGCGCCGCCAGGAGCTGGTGAAGGTCGCCGGTAAATATGCAGAAGATGCCAAGGTCGCCGTGCGAAACGTCCGCCGCGGCGCGCTGGATGACCTTAAAAAAGCCGAAAAGGACGGCGAGATTCCGCAAGACGCCCTGCACGATTATTCCGAAGAGGTGCAGGAACTGACGGACAAGCATATCGCAGCGATCGATGAGGCGCTGACCCATAAAGAACAGGAGATCATGCAGGTCTAACCATGAGCATCGCGCCGCTAACCACGTCGGAAGATACCGCCGTACCGGTCCATGTCGCGATCATCATGGACGGAAACGGGCGATGGGCGAATGCGCGCGGCAAACCGCGCAGCATGGGTCACAAGGCCGGTGCCGAGGCCGTGCGCCGCACGTTAGAATCTGCTGCCGACAATGGCATTAAATACCTGACATTATTCAGTTTTTCATCCGAGAACTGGAAGCGGCCCGCGAGCGAAATCGCGGATCTTATGGGCCTCTTGCGTCTTTACCTGAAAAAGGAGGTAAGCACGCTTTGCGAGAAGGGTATCCGTCTTCGCGTGATCGGCGACCGCTCACGTCTCGCCGAGGATATCGTCGATGCGATCGAAGACGTGGAACGCCGCACGGCGGATAACACGCGCATGACGCTTGTGCTGGCGCTCAGCTACGGCTCGCGGGACGAGATGACGATGGCCGCGAGAACGTTGGCCGAACGTGTCGCCAAGGGCGAGATTTCGCCGGAAGATATAGACGAAGCCGCATTCGAGGCCGCGCTTTACACCCACGACCTGCCGGATCCCGACCTTCTGATCCGGACCAGTGGAGAAAAACGCATCAGTAACTTCCTGCTGTGGCAGCTCGCATATACCGAGTTCGTTTTTTTGGACAAGCACTGGCCGGACTTCAATGCCGACGATCTGACCCATGCGATCAAGGAGTACGGGCGACGTGAACGCCGTTTCGGCACCAGCCACACCTGAAAAACGCCTGTCCGGGTTCAGCCTCCGCGCCATATCGGCCGTAGTGATGGCAATTCCGGCCGTGGCAGCGGTCTATTTCGGTCCGCCCTGGTTCACGGTGCTGGTCATCTCCGCCACGGTCGTCATGGGCTGGGAATGGTCTCGAATGTGCCGTGGCGATGTGAAATGGATGATTGCCGGCGCGATTTACATTGCAGTTCCGTCGGGCATCCTGATCTGGCTCCGTGGCGACGCGGCGCCCGGCATGTTCACCATCATGTGGCTTTTCGCCGTTGTCTGGAGCGCGGATATCGGTGCATACCTGTGCGGTCGCAGTATCGGCGGCCCCAAACTGGCGCCAAGGATCAGCCCGAAAAAGACCTGGGCCGGTTTCATTGGGGGGGTTAGTTGCGCTACGATCATCGCCGGTGCAGTGGCCGTTTATTGGGAGGAACCGCCCACGTCGCTTGCCCTATGGGGCGCCGTCGTCGCCATCGCCAGCCAAGCCGGCGATCTGTTCGAAAGTGCGATCAAGCGGCACTTCGACGTCAAAGATAGTTCGTCCCTTATTCCCGGCCATGGCGGCGTGCTGGACCGGGTCGACGCCCTTGTCGCCGGCGCCGTCGCGATTGCCATCCTGAAGCTTACCCTGGGCCGGAGTGTTATGCCTTGGCTGTAATCAAGCCTGTCACCGACGAGCATCATGTGCCACGTTCGGTTACCGTTCTGGGTTCAACCGGTTCGGTCGGCTGCAACACAATCGATCTGATACGTCGCTCGCCGGACCGTTTCCAGGTCGATACGCTGAGCGGCAACAGCAACGTCGAATTGCTCGCAAAACAAGCCGTCGACGTCGGCGCTGCGATAGCCGTCGTCGCCGACGAAAACCTATATCAGGATCTCAAGGACGCACTTTCCGGAACCGGTGTTGAAGCTGCAGCCGGCCGAAACGCGCTAGTCGAAGCGGCGATGCGTCCGACTGACTGGGTAATGGCTGCCATCGTCGGCGCGGCCGGTCTGGCCCCGACACTTGAAGCCGTTCGCCGGGGCGCCACCGTCGGGCTCGCCAACAAGGAATGCCTCGTATCAGCAGGAGAGTTTTTCTGCCGCGAAGTGGCGGGCGCCGAAGCACGTCTTATCCCGGTCGATTCCGAACACAGCGCCATTTACCAGGTTTTTGATTTCGAACGTCCGGAACGTGTCGAAAAGATCGTCCTCACCGCATCCGGCGGACCGTTCCGCGAACGCGCGCTGGATACGCTGACAACCGTCACGCCGGCAGAGGCGGTCGCGCATCCGAACTGGTCGATGGGCGCAAAAATCTCGGTCGATTCAGCGACCATGATGAACAAGGGGCTGGAACTGATCGAAGCGTTTCACCTGTTCCCGGTCACCGGTGACCAGATCGATATTCTGGTTCATCCGCAGTCGGTTATTCACAGCATGGTGGAATACGTCGATGCCTCGGTGCTGGCCCAGCTCGGTACACCCGACATGCGAACGCCGATTGCCTTTGCACTGGCATGGCCGGACCGGATGGAAGCGCCGTCGCCGCGTCTCAAGCTGGAAGACATTCGCACGCTCACATTCGAAGCGCCCGACCCGCAACGATTTCCGGCCCTCAGACTGGCCCGGGAAGCATTGGAGATCGGTGGCTCCGCACCGACTGTGCTTAATGCCGCCAACGAAGTCGCCGTTAACGCCTTCCTCCAGGAAAAACTGAGTTTTCTGGACATCGCCCGGATCGTCGAAGAGACGATGGACAGAATGCCGCGTCGGAACCTCGCTTCGCTGGACGACGTCTTCTCGGTGGACGAGGAAGCACGCCGTCTGGCAACGGAGAGCACGGCCTCAACCGGCAGATAACATTGGATTTTTTGCTTGCCGCATGTTGACGGGAAGGCGCTGCACGCGCATATCTGGTACGTCCAAACAATGAACGAATAAAAGGCTCACTATGGAATTTGATACCCTCAACACCGTGCTCTGGTTCCTGGTCGTTCTCTCGATCATCGTGTTCGTTCACGAATGGGGGCATTACTGGGTCGCACGGCGCAACGGTGTGCGCGTCGAGGTGTTTTCCATCGGATTCGGGCCTGAAATCTTCGGCTGGTATGACAAGGCGGGTACACGCTGGCGGGTGAGCGCGGTTCCGCTCGGCGGCTACGTGAAGATGTTTGGCATGGCCGAAGACGGCGAGGCAGATAGTGCCCAGTCGTTCCTCGAAAAAGGGGCCGGCGAGGCTTCCGATTCGCCCCATGAACTTACCGAAGACGAGAAAGCGGTCTCGTTCGCGCACAAAACCGTCGGACAACGTGCCGCTATCGTCTTCGCAGGCCCGGCGATCAATTTCATCTTTGCGGTGCTGGTGCTCGCCGCCATCGCCATGTCGGTCGGCGTACCGCAGGTGCGTGTTTCGGTCGGCGAAGTCGTACCTGAATCGGCCGCCGCTGCTGCGGGCTTGCAGGCCGAGGACGTACTGGTCCGCCTGAACAATGCAAAAATCGACAATCCTGCCGTCGTGCAGGAGATCGTCTCCGCCAATCCCGGACAGTCGCTGCCGCTGGTCGTGTCGCGCGACGCACAGGAAATTGAGCTCAATGTCGTCCCCGATGCCATTGATCAGGATGGACAGACCGTCGGGCGTCTCGGTATTCGGATGCAGGGAATCATTGGCGAGCATCAACGGCTCAACCCACTCACGGCGGCATGGTTCGGTGTCGAGAAAACCGTCACGATAACCGGCCAGGCGCTCACGAACATCGGCAAGCTTTTGATCGGGCAGGGTAATTTTAAGGATCTGGGCGGGCCTATCGCGATCGCGCAGATGTCGGGTCAGGCAGCCGAGCAGGGCGCGCTTCAACTTTTCTTCTTCATGGCAGTCCTGTCGATCAATCTCGGCCTCATCAATCTCTTCCCAATTCCCATTCTTGATGGCGGTCATCTGCTCTTCATGGGAATCGAGGCAGTCCGTGGCCGTCCATTGGGGGAACGGGCGCAAGAATACGGTTTCCGAATTGGTCTGGCCTTGGTACTGATTCTCATGGTATCTGTGACTTGGAATGATATCGTCAGGGTGCTAGGACTTTAGGCTGTAAGGCCTTGAATCAGAATGTTTTAGCGCTGCCGGGTCTTTCGGCTCGACGAATGGGGAGAATAGCGTGACGGGATTGGCCCGGTTTACCGCGGTTGCGTTGATGACAGCGGCCATGGGGCCGCTTTCGTTGTTAACCATAGACGTTTCCGCCAGCGAACCCATAGAACTCGCCCAGGCCGACACCATTCGCGCGATCGAGGTCCGCGGCGCGCAACGTGTCGACCCTGGTACTGTCCGCTCTTACATGGTGATCCAGGAGGGCGATCCGTTCGATCCCCGGCGCATCGACCGCTCCCTTAAAAGTCTATTCGCTACCGGCCTTTTCGCGGATATCTCGTTGCGCCGCGAAGGAACGACGCTCGTCGTCAATATTGTTGAAAACCCGATCATTAACCGAATTGCGATCGAGGGTAACTTCGAGCTCGACACCGAAACGCTCGAGGCCGAGCTCTCGCTCCGTCCCCGCGTGATCTATACGCGCACCAAGGTTCAGGATGATGTGAAACGTCTTCTGACAATCTACCGGCAGAGCGGCCTGTTTGCCGCCTCGGTCGATCCGAAGATCATCCAGCTTGAACAAAATCGGGTCGATCTCGTGTTCGAGATCACCGAAGGGGTGGAAACCAAGATTGGCAGTATCCGGTTTATCGGCAACAGGGAATTCAGCGACGGCCGTCTTCGCGAGGTTATCCAGACCCGCGAGTCGACGTGGTGGCGGTTCTTCACCACCGACGACGTGTATGATCCGGACCGCATGAATCTCGACCGCGAGTTGCTGCGGCGGTTTTATCTCACCAACGGGTATGCGGACTTCAAGGTGAACACGGCGGTCGCCGAGCTGACCCCGAACAAGGAATCCTTCTTCCTGACGTTTGCCGTCGACGAGGGCGAGAGGTATCAGTTCGGTGATGTCGAGGTTGAGGCGCGTCTCAAGGATCTTGAAAACGACGACCTGAAATCGGCGATCGAAGTCGAAACCGGCGACTGGTACGACGCGGAAGAGGTTGAAAAAACCATCGACCGGCTGACGGAACTCGTCGGTACGCTCGGGTATGCTTTCGTCGACATCCGTCCTCGCATCAACCGCGACCGCGAGAGTAAGTCGATCAACGTAAAGTACGTCGTGAACGAAGGTCCGCGCGTCTTTGTCGAGCGGATCAATATTTCCGGCAACATCCGCACGCTCGATAAAGTCATCCGCCGCGAGTTCCGGCTGGTGGAGGGCGACGCCTTCAATGCATCAAAATTGCGGCGCTCGAAAACACGCATCCAGAATCTCGGATTCTTCGAAAAACTCGATATCGAGCAGTTACCCGGATCGGCGCCGGACAAGACTGTTATCAACGTCAATGTCGAAGAAAAGCCGACCGGACAAATCACGCTGGGCGCGGGCTTCTCGTCCAGCGTCGGTATCCTGGGCGATATCGGACTTCGCGAAACGAACTTCCTTGGGCGCGGCCAGGACCTGAGTCTCAAGCTGCAAATCGCTGCTGAAGCCTCTCAGGTCGATCTTAGTTTCACCGAACCTTATTTCCTGGGCCGTGAACTGAGCGCCGGTTTCGATATCTATCGCTCCACGCGCGATCTGCAGGATACAAGCTCGTTCGATCTGGAAAGGACCGGGTTCCGGCTCAGGTCCGGGTATCGGATAACCGAGAACTTGTCCGAAAGCTGGCGCTACAGTTTCCGGCTGACGGACATCAAGGATGTCGACAGCGACGCGTCCACATTGGTTCAGGCGCAGGAAGGCAAAGAGACTCTTTCTGAAATCGGACATACCATCGCCTATGACCGGCGCGACGCCAAAATTAACACAACCGATGGGTACGCATTTAGGCTCAATACCGACCTTGCCGGTTTTGGTGGTTCCCTGCGTCACCTGCGAAATACCGCAACCGCTGGCTATTTCTACCCGTTGGCCGACCAATGGGTCATCTCGACCAAAGCAAAAGCCGGTTATATCATCGGGTTGGGCGATGACGTGGCACTGGCGGAACGCTACTTCCTGGGGGGCGAGGATGTCCGCGGTTTTGAAACCTCAGGCATTGGCCCGCGGGACTTGGCGACCGACGACGCGCTGGGCAGCGAATGGATGTACAGCGGGTCGGTGTCACTGAGTTTCCCGACCGGGCTGCCGGAAGAGCTTGGGGTCGGCGCCCATATCTTCACCGATATCGGTTCTTCCGGTTCTCTGACGCCGACGAATGCGACGACGGCGGACGAGGATTCATTGCGTATGGGCGTCGGTGCAGGCATAAGTTGGACGTCGCCTTTCGGGCCGCTTGGCGTGGACTTCGCGTACCCGGTCCTGAGCGAAGACTTCGATAAAGAAGAATTCGTGCGTATCAATTTCGGCACGAGATTTTAGGAGGCCATTTTGTTTGTAAGAACTATTGCGGCATCGTTGATACTGGCGTTCGCCGCCGTCGCGGCGTCACCTGTGCCCGTATCTGCGCAAACCGCCGCCGGGGCTCAAGCGCCTGATATTTCTGTCGTTCTGAACATCGGTAAAATTCGCCGGGATGCCAAATCGGTCAAGGACATCCGCGAGCAGATCATCAGTTACCAGAACAAGATTCAGGGCGAGATACAGAAAGAGCAGGAAGCCCTCCGCCTGGCGCAGCAGGAACTGGCAAAAAAACAGTCGTTGCTTGCGCCGGAAGCATTCGCTGAAGAACGCCGCAAGTTCGAACAACGCGTCGTCTCGGTGCAGCAGTTGGTTCAAAAGCGCCGGCAAACGCTTGAAGAGGCACAGGCGAATGCGATGGTGCAGGTTGAACGTGCACTTAACGAGATCGTGGCGGCAATGGCCGACAAAAACGGTTACGGCATCATTCTCCGCTTCTCGCAGGTCGTTTACGTCAAAACCCACCTCGAGATCACGGACAAGGTGTTGACCGAACTCGATCAGAAACTGCCGACCGTTCAGGTCGACTTGCCGAAAAACTAGAAACGATGGCTGATCCCCGGTTCTTTTCCAATGCCGGGCCGTTCAGTCTGGCGCGCATCGCCGAGACGGCGGGGGCCGACGTCGTGAACGCGGACGATACGGCCGTCGTGTTTGCCGATGTCATGCCACTGGACCAGGCCGGTGCGACGGATGTCAGTTTTCTCGACAATCGCAAGTACACCGAGAGTTTCCGGCGATCCGGCGCGGGCGCATGTATCGTCGCGCCGGACGTCGTCGATCAGGCGCCAGATGGAATGGCGCTGCTGGTGACGCCTGAGCCTTATCATGCCTATGCCCGCGTCGCGGCGATGTTTTATCCAATGCCTTCGTCCAACGGCAGTATTCATCCAACCGCAGTCGTTGGAGACAACGCCAGCGTTGGCAGCGATGTAGAAATAGGTCCGTGTGCGGTCGTCGGCGCAGGCGCCGAGATCGGTGACGGCAGCATCGTCTCGCCGGGCGCGGTCATCGGCGATGGTGTACAGATCGGAGAGAACGTCTGGATCGGTGCCAACGCAACCATTCTGAACGCAAAGATCGGCGCTCATTCGATCATTCACGCTGGCGTCAGGATTGGCCAGGACGGCTTCGGGTTCGCAATGGGGCCGGGCGGGCATGTCAAAGTGCCCCAGCTCGGGCGCGTGATCGTCGGCGCCAACGTCGAGATCGGCGCGAACACGACGATCGACCGCGGTACAGGGCCCGATACGGTGATCGGCGACGGCACCAAGATCGACAACCTCGTTCAGATTGCCCACAACGTACAGATCGGACAAAATTGTGTGATTGTCAGCCAGGTCGGGATTTCCGGCAGTACCGAATTGGGCGATTTCGTCGTCCTTGCCGGGCAGGTCGGTCTGGCCGGGCATCTAAAGATCGGCAGCGGCGCCAGAATAGCGGCCCAGAGTGGTGTCATGCGAAACGTCGAGCCCGGCCAGGAACAGGGTGGAAGCCCGGCCAAACCGGTTCGGAAGTGGCTTAAGGAAGTTGCCATGATTGAGCGCATGGCCAGTAAGAAAGGGGGTTAGGGATGGACGCGGAAACCACCACCGGCCATGAGGTCGACGTCACCGGCATCATGGAACGCATACCGCACCGGTACCCGTTCTTGCTGATCGACAAAGTCATCGACATTCAACCGGGCGAAAGCGCGACCGGTATCAAGAACGTTTCGGTCAACGAACCTTTCTTCCAGGGCCATTTCCCCGGCCATCCGATCATGCCGGGCGTGCTGATTGTCGAAGCCATGGCGCAGACTGCCGCCATCGTTGTGATCGAGGCGCTGGACGATACCGCATCCGACAAACTGGTCTACTTTATGTCGATCGACAATGCGCGGTTCCGCAAGCCGGTCTTGCCCGGCCACACGCTTCATCTCGAGGTCACCAAGGAACACGGCCGCGGGAAGGTCTGGCGGTTCAAGGGTGTGGCGCGAGCGGATGGCACCGTTATGGCCGAAGCCGTTTTCACCGCAATGATCGTCGACCAGACAGACTAGGAAACGAATATGACCGACATTCATCCGACGGCGATTATCGACCCGGCGGCAGAACTCGGGGACGGGGTCAAAGTCGGCCCTTACACCGTCGTTGGCGCTGGCGTCACGCTCGGCGACGGAGTCGAACTGATGTCCCACGTCGTCGTCGCCGGCGATACAAGTGTCGGCGCGGGCACCCGTATCTTCCCGTTCTCGGCCATCGGCCACCAGCCGCAGGATTTGAAGTTCAAGGGCGAGGCGTCGAAACTTATCATCGGCGAACGCAACGTCATTCGTGAGCACGTCACGATGAACCCGGGTACCGATGGCGGCGGCCTGGTAACCCGTGTCGGCAACGAGTGCCTGTTCATGGTCGGCGCACATGTGGCGCACGACTGCCAGATCGGCAACAACGTCATTCTCGTAAACAATGCGACGATGGCCGGTCATGTGGTTGTCGAAGACTGGGCGATCGTCGGCGGTCTTTCGGCCGTGCATCAGTTCGTGCGGATCGGCAGGCACGCCATGATCGGCGGCATGAGCGGCGTTGAGCACGATGTCATTCCATACGGCACCGTTACGGGCAACCGCGCCAAGCTGGAGGGCTTGAACATCGTCGGCCTCAAACGTCGGGGATTTTCGCGCGACATGATCCACGAAATCCGCAAGGCGTACCGCATGATCTTTGCCGAGGAAGGCACCATGGCAGAACGGCTTCAGGACGTGATCGAAGATTTTTCCGACAACGAACCGGTGATGGAAATCGTCAATTTCATCCAGAGCGACTCGTCGCGCCGCATCTGCCAGCCGCACATGGAAGATGCCGCATAACCGGATCGGCATTCTGGCCGGCGGGGGCTTGCTCCCCGTACTTGTCCGTGACGCGTGCCGCCGCAACGAACAGGCTTTCCACGTCATCGTGTTCGAAGGGCAGGGCGACCCGGGCGCTTTTGCCGACGACAGCCATGCGGTGATCCGGCTCGGCGCCGGTGGAGCCGCCATCAAGAATCTGAAAAAGGAGGGATGTGACGCCCTCGTCATGGCAGGCACCATCCGCCGTCCCGGCATGAAGGAATTGCGCCCCGACTGGTGGGGGGTGAAATTCTTTGCCACCAGCGGCGCCGCCGCGCTCGGCGACGACGGTCTGCTGTCCGCCCTGATCAAAGCGCTCGAGAATGAAGGGTTCGAGGTCATTGGCGCCGATACCTTGCTTGCCGAATATCTGATGCCGCGCGGCCAGATCGGGACGGTAGACCCGGCCCCCCTTGCCGGTGATATCGCCGCCGCACTCGACGCTGCAAAGGCGCTCGGTGGCCGGGATATTGGGCAAGCCGCCGTCGTCCGGGACGGCGTCGTCGTCGCCGAGGAAGATGCGGACGGCACCGACGCGATGCTCAGACGGCTTGCGGAAAGCGGCGAAACCGGCGGTGTCCTCGCGAAAACGCTCAAGCCCGGCCAGGAACGCCGCGCCGACCTACCGACGGTCGGGGCGGAAACGATACATAATGCCCGGGCGGCAGGGCTGAATGGCGTTGTTGTCGAAGCCGGGAACGCCTTTTTGATCGACCGCGACGGCACGGCCCGCGCAGCGGATGATGCCGGAATCTTTCTGCTCGGCGCCGACGTGGACGGGGAATGGCGATGAGCGAGCCGCTGCACGTCTACCTGATCGCCGGCGAGCCTTCGGGCGATGTCCTTGGCATGCGCCTGATGGAAGGGCTCAAGGCCCTTACCGGCGACCGCGAGGTTGTGTTTTCGGGCGTAGGTGGACCGCTGATGAGCGGTAGCGGTCTCAGGAGCCTGTTTCCAATGAACGAACTGACCGTAATGGGCCTTGCCGAGGTGTTGCCGCGTATCCCCAACATTCTCGGCCGTATCCGCGAGACGGCGGACGATATCCGTCGCCTGAAGCCGGATGTCGTCGTCACCATCGACGCGCCGGATTTCTGCTTTCGTGTCGCCAAAAAACTGGCGGGCGCGGATATCAAGATCGTGCACTACGTGGCACCGTCCGTATGGGCATGGCGGCCGGGCCGGGCCAAGAAGGTGGCCAGGCTGGTCGATCATGTGATGTGCCTTTTGCCGTTCGAACCGCCGTATTTCGAGCGTGCCGGGGTGAACGCAACGTTTGTCGGCCATTCTATCCTCGAAAGCGGCGCCGACAAGGGTGATGGCAACGCGTTCCGCGAACGCCACGGAATTGCCGCGGACGAACGCGTTTTGCTGGCATTGCCCGGCAGCCGCATGAGCGAGATTTCGCGCCTCGTCGATGTCTTCAATGAGACGATCCGCCGAACGACAGCGATCGTCGGGCCTTGCCGCATTGTCGTGCCGACCCTGGAAAGCATTGCAAACGAGGTACGCGTGCGCACGTCGGATTGGGACAATACCCTGATCATCGATGACGAGGCGCAGAAGTACGACGCCTTCGCTGCCGCCGATGCCGCCATTGCCGCAAGCGGAACGGTGTCGCTGGAACTCGCCATGGCCGGCGTGCCAAGCCTGATCGCCTACCGTTTGTCGCCATTGACGGCGTTTTTCGCGAAACGCCTGATCCGCGTCAAATACGCCTCGATCGTCAACCTTATCCTCGATAAACCGGCTATTCCGGAATTCCTCCAAGAAAACTGCACGCCGGAGACAATGACGCCGACGCTCGCCGACCTGTTGCGGTCCGGCAATGTTAAGCAGGAGCAGATGGCGGAAATCGCCGACGCGCTCGACGCCCTGAAACCCGGTGACGATCTGCCGTCCGTCGCCGCCGCACGCGTCGTGCTTGGAGCTGCATCCAAATAGAAACGGCGCGGGATTGCTCCCGCGCCGTCGAAGAGTGACCTTTGTGCGCCGTTAGCGCTGGCCGACGTCCACGTAATCGCGCTGTTCGGCACCCGTGAAGAGCTGACGCGGACGGCCGATTTTCTGGCTCGGATCCTCGATCATCTCGTTCCACTGGGCGATCCAGCCGACGGTCCGTGCCACGGCGAAGAGTGCCGTGAACATCGTCGTCGGAATCCCCATCGCCTTAAAGATGATGCCCGAGTAGAAGTCCACGTTCGGATACAGCTTCTTCTCGATGAAGTACTCGTCCTCGAGAGCAATTTTTTCGAGTTCGAGAGCGATCTCGAGCAGTGGTTCGTCATGAACGCCGAGTGCATCCAAAACTTTGTGGCACTGCGTGCGCATGACGCGCGAACGCGGATCAAAGTTCTTGTAGACCCGGTGACCAAAGCCCATCAGGCGGAACGAATCATCCTTGTCCTTGGCTTTCTCGACAAACGTGCCGACATTCGACTTGTCGCCGATCTCTTCAAGCATATTCAATACGGCTTCGTTGGCGCCGCCGTGTGCCGGTCCCCAGAGAGACGCAATACCGGCAGAAATGCAGGCAAACGGGTTGGCGCCCGACGAGCCGGACAAGCGTACGGTCGACGTCGATGCGTTCTGTTCGTGGTCTGCATGCAGGATCAGGATGACATCCATGGCGCGTGCCAGAACCGGATCAATCTCGTATTCCTCGCACGGGTTCGAGAACATCATGTGCAGGAAGTTTTCCGCGTAGCGAAGCTTGTTCTTCGGATACACGTACGGCTGGCCCAGGTTGTACTTGTACGCCAGCGCAGCGATCGTCGGCATCTTGGCGATCATGCGGTATGACGACACCATACGGTGTTTCGGATCGGCAATGTCGGTTGAGTCGTGATAGAACGCCGATAGAGCGCCAACCATACCGCACATCACCGCCATCGGGTGCGCATCGCGGCGGAACCCACGCAGGAACGTGTTCATCTGCTCGTGGATCATGGTGTGATAGGTGATGTCGTGTTCGAACTTCGCTTTCTGGTCGGCCGTCGGCAGTTCCCCGTACAGCAGCAAATAGCAGACTTCCATGAAGTCCGACTTTTCAGCCAGTTGCTCGATCGGGTAGCCGCGATAAAGCAGAACGCCGTTGTCACCATCAATGAAGGTGATTTTGGACTCGCAACTGCCCGTGGAGGTAAAACCCGGATCATAGGTAAAGCAGCCGGTCTGCGCGTACAGCTTGCGAACGTCGATGACATCGGGACCAAGCGTGCCGTGCATCACCGGCAGTTCCCAGCTTTCGCCGCTGGAATTGTCGGTGAGGGTAAAGCTTCTCTCGTTACTACTCATTCAGGTCTCTCCTCTGTTGGGCGCGGCCCATCGTTCAGACCGCGGGCACGTTCCCCGCAGGAAACGCGTCGTTGTTGTCGCCGGTGCCGTGTTAGTTCACGTCATCCAGCCGGGCGAGGGTTTCGTCACGGCCAAGAACGGCCATCACCTCGAAAATACCGGGCGATACTGTGGTGCCCGTAACAGCCGCGCGGAGCGGTTGCGCCACCTTGCCGAGCTTCAACTCATGGGCTTCGGCGTATGCCTTAGCGGTGGCTTGTATGTTCTCTTCCGTCCATTCTTCGATTCCGGCCGCATCGGCGCGAAAGGCGGCCAATGTCTGCTTGGCCTCGTCTGTCAGGATTTGTGCGGCCTTTTCGTCCGGCTCGAGCGGACGTGAAATCACATAAAATGCAGCATTTTCAGCTAGTTCTTTTAAATTCTTCGCTCGTTCCTTTAATCCATCCATACCCATTTTTACCCGGTCAGCAGCCCCTTCGGCAAGCTTTCCATCAAGAGTATCTTTCAGGCGATCCATGACCAATTCGGTCAACCTTTCGTTGTCCGCCTGGCGGATGTAGTGACCGTTGAGCGATTCCAGTTTTTGGAAGTCGAAACGGGCCGCACCGCGGCCGACGGCATCCAAACCGAACCACTCGATCGCTTGTTCAGTCGAGATGATCTCTTCATCGCCATGCGACCATGAAAGGCGCATCAGATAGTTCCTGAGCGCTTCCGGCAGATATCCCATGTCGCGGTAAGCATCGACGCCGAGCGCACCGTGACGCTTCGACAGCTTCGCCCCATCCGGCCCGTGAATCAGCGGAATATGGGCGAACTGCGGCAGCGGCCAGTCCATCGCCTTGAACAGCTGAACCTGCCGGAACGCGTTGACCAGGTGGTCATCGCCGCGAATGACATGCGTAATCCCCATATCAAAGTCGTCGACGACGACGGCCAGCATGTAGGTGGGCGTGCCGTCTGCCCGCAGCAGCACCATGTCGTCGAGTTGCTCGTTCGCGACCTCGACGCGGCCCTGAACCAAGTCCTCGATAACGGTTTCGCCCTCCAGCGGGGCACGCAACCGAATGGCTGGTTGAACGCCATCGGGTGCTTCCGACGGGTCCCGGTCGCGCCAGGTCCCGTCGTACATGCGTTTTTTGCCTTCGGCGCGGGCCTTTTCGCGCATCTCGGTCAGCTCTTCAGGCGTGCAGTAGCATTTGTACGCCATGCCCTTGTCGAGCAACTGCTGTACCACTTCCTGGTGGCGTTCGCGGCGTGCAAACTGGGAAATGGCGTCACCGTCCCAGTCCAGGCCGAGCCAGCTCAAGCCGTCATAAATGGCGGCGACCGCCTCATCCGTCGAACGCGCCCGGTCCGTATCCTCGATCCTGAGCAGGAACGTGCCGCCGTCGCCGTACTTCTCGTGATGTTTCGCGAACAGCCAGTTGAACAGCGCCGTGCGGGCACCGCCAATGTGCAGAAATCCGGTCGGCGAGGGGGCGAAACGGGTAACGACGGGCATGAAATCTCCTTGAAAACCACGCCCAGAAAGGGGGCGCGAGGAGTATCTATCACAAATATCTCGCGTGTGCAGCATAAACGCGCATGGTGGGAAAAAAGCGCGCAAGGCCTTGCATACCGTGGATATGGGGATCGCAAGGGCGTTTGAAAACATCCGAACTGTTTGCCTGGCTGAGCGGGCGCAATGGGCGCTCTGGCTGCCGATCGAAATCGGCACCGGGGTCGCGATTTACTTTGCCTTGCCTTGGGAGCCCCCGTTGTTGCTCGGTCCGTGCGCCACCGTGATCAGTTTTGGGCTGTACCGGACCGCCAATACTGACGTAGGCCGCATATTGCTTGCCGGTTCGACCGCCATCGCGCTCGGTCTTTCATGTGCACAGTGGCGGATGGCTGCGGTCTCTGCTCCGGTATTGGAGAAACGGATCGGTCCCGTCCGAATGACTGGCACGATCGAGCACATCGAACCTTCACCTTCCGGCGCACGAATCATCATGACCGGCGTCGTCATCCCGCGCCTTGCCGCCAGTGCCGTTCCCGCACGCATAAGGTTAAGTATCAGAGGCGACCAGGCGCGTATCGTCAGGCTTCTGCCGGGCGACCGCATCAAAGTGGCTGCGGTATTACGCCCACCGCCGCCGCCGACGATGCCGGGCGCGTTCGATTTCCAGCGCCATGCCTATTTTCTCGGGATTGGCGCGTACGGCTTCGTACTCGGCAAGATCGAGAAAACCGGCGGCGACGCCCGTGCGCCCCCGCAATCGAGGCGGATATTGCGCGCCGTTGAACGCTTACGGCTCCGCATGACCACGAACATCTATCAACGGCAAAGCGACGACAGCGGGGCCGTCGCCGCGGCACTGTTGACCGGAAACCGGGGATATATCGACGAGCGCGTCCTTGAGATCATGCGCGATGCCGGGATTGCGCATCTTCTGGCGATATCGGGGCTTCACATCGGACTTGTCGCTGGAATCGTGTTCGCATTTGTCCGGATCCTTGTAGCCGCCTTTCCCTGGGCCGGATTACGGGTGAACGGAAAAAAGGTCGCCGCATCGGCAGCCATACCCGCCGCATTCGCATACGCCGTCCTGGCAGGCTTCACGGTACCGACGGAACGGGCGTTCCTGATGACCGGCCTGATGCTGGGCGGTATCCTGCTGGACCGGCGCGCTCTCAGTTTGCGGAATGTGGCCTGGGCAGCCGCCGTTATTCTGATTTTCAGGCCGGAAAGCCTCATCGGTCCCGGATTTCAGATGTCGTTTGCCGCCGTGACCGCGTTGATCTCGGTTTACGCCGTGCTCGGCGTAAGGCGGGCGAAGAAGGGTCAGCGGCACGCCTCGGGTATATTGCACGCGTCTCTTCGCTACATCGCCGGCGTGCTGCTCTCTACCCTCGTTGCCAGCGCCGCAACGGCGCCATTCGCCATCTATCATTTTCAGCACGCGGCGGCGTTCGGCCTTATTGCCAACGCCGTCGCGGTCCCGATTGCCGCGTTCTGGGTCATGCCTGCCGGAATCGCAACGTTCGCCGCCATGCCGTTGGGCCTCGAGGCGGTTCCACTTGAACTGATGTGCACGGGGATCGACGTGATCTTGTCCTGTGCCGGGTTCCTGGCCGACCTGCCGGAGGCCGCCGTCGATTTTGCCGCGCCACCCGGATGGTGCCTCGGTCTCGTCACCTTCGCCGGACTTTGGCTCACGCTCTGGCGGCAACGCTGGCGGCTGGCCGCCATCCCATTTCTGGCCGTTGGACTGCTTGGCCCGGCGTTCACGGCAACCCCGGATATCATTGTCGACGGCAGCGGGCGATTGATTGCCGTCCAGAACGGCAACACCGCGTTCCTGACGTCCAATGGCCGTGCCGCACGTTTTGAGGCAGAGGACTGGCGGCAGCGGACAGGAACGGCAACATCATCAACATGGCGCGCGGACGCGGAAACGGTGCAGGGACGACTTCGCTGCGATCATCATGGCTGTACTATGGATCTCGGTCAGCGGTTGATTGCCATATCTATGGACGCCGCAACGATCGCCGATGATTGCCGCCGAAGTTCGATGATCGTCGCAACGGTCCCTGTCCGTGGCAACTGCCGCCTGCCTTGGGGAATCATCGATCGCTTCGATCTCTGGCGATACGGCACGCACACGGTCACGTTCACCGACGCCGGGCCGGTCGTCAAAACCGTCAATGGAGAGCGGGGCAGGCGCCCTTGGGTGAGTTGGCCGGACTGACGTCAGTAATACCGGTAAAGCGCCTTGAGCACGCCCTGGACCTTGACCTGATCGGGGCCGAAAATACGGGTTTCATATGCCGCGTTGGCCGGCTCCAGAGCAATGGAGGCGCCCTTGCGGCGCAGCCGCTTGAGCGTCACTTCACCGTCATCGACCAGCGCCACGACAATGGCCCCGTTTTCGGCGGTGTCGGTCTGCTGGATGATGACCGTGTCGCCGTCGAGAATGCCGGCCTCGATCATCGAATCACCGTCAACCTCGAGCGCATAGTGATCGCCCTTGGTGAGCAGGCTGGCGGGAACGTCGATGAAATTGTTCGGGTCACGCAACGCCTCGATCGGCGTACCGGCGGCGATCCGCCCGTAAAGCGGCAACTGCACCGATTCCGCGGTTTCCGCCGCCAGATGGGCGCCGGCAATCGAGAACTCGCCCTCGATCACCTTGGGCTTGAAAGAAGGCTTTGCATCCGCATCCGACTGCTTCGAGACGGGCACGGCGTTATCGGGCAGCTTGAGCACTTCCAGAGCGCGGGCACGGTGGGCGAGGCGGCGGATGAAGCCGCGTTCCTCGAGCCCCGTAATCAACCGGTGAATCCCCGATTTCGATTTCAGACCGAGCGCTTCCTTCATTTCGTCGAACGACGGCGACACCCCGTTCTTTTTCAGCGACTCGTCGATAAACATCAGGAGTTCGTATTGTTTCCGGGTAAGCATATAGCGGCTCCTGGCAGATCGAACCCAAGATGTAGGGGGATCATCTGGGGATCAGAAGTGGAACAAATTAAAAACAAGTGGAGAATGTTCTACTTAAGTTCTCATTCGCTGTCAACCGGACAATTCTCCGGCGATAGAGGCAAATTAAAACTTTAAGATTGAAAATTCTAAAGGTACGACTTTTACGATATCCCCGGCCTTTGCCGCCGGTGCACCGATCTCCCGCATCACCAGACAGTCGGCACCGGCAAAAGCCGCCATCATCGAACTGTCCTGGCGGTCGAATGGCGTCGCCGTGGGCAGATCGCTGTCGCTTGGTTCGAGCCGGGCGCGCATGAAATCGAGCCGCTTGCCGTTGGGCCCGAGATCACGTCCGAGCCTCGCCGCCTGATAGAGCGGCCCCGGCGCAATGCCGAGCATGCTCTCCACGGCAGCTTTCAGGAAGATCGCCGACGTCACACCGGTCGAAACCGGGTTGCCGGGCAGCCCCAACAGATAGGTGTGGCCGATGTTTCCGAAGATCAGTGGTTTCCCGGGCCGCATGGCGATCTTGTAAAAACCGAGTTCCAGACCTTCGTCGCCGAACACGGATTGGACAAGATCGTGATCGCCGACGCTGGCCCCGCCCGACGTCACCAATATGTCGAATCCGGTGGCGTCCTTAAGGCGTTCGCGGAGACTCTCGGGGCGGTCCTCGGCAATGCCGATGGAGGTCCCCTCGGCACCCAGCGTCTGCGCATACGCGACCAGCGCCACCGAATTTGAACTGACGATCTGGTCGGGACGCATCGGCGCACCGGGCATGACAATTTCATCGCCGGTGGACAGGATCGCAATCCGCGGTCGGCGGCGCACACGGATCCATGTGGCGCCGGCCGCGGCGGCAAGCCCCACATCCCGCGCGGTCATGATCCGGCCCGCACTCAACAACACCTTGCCGGCAGCGAAATCGAGCCCTTCGGGCCGAACCCATTCACCGAGCTTCGGTGCCTCTTTGATTGTAATCGTGTCGCCCGAGGCGTCGGTGTCTTCCTGAATGACGATGCTGTCGGCGCCGCTGGGCAGGGCACCACCGGTAAAGATGCGGGCGCACTCGCCGGGTCCGACTTCGCCTTCGAACTTGTGACCTGCCGCCGCTTCGCCGATCTGTTTCAGCTTCGCCGGAACCTCGACGACGTCTCCAGCGCGAACCGCATAGCCGTCCATCGCCGAAACCGCCTGGGGCGGATGGCTGACGGTCGCGATGATGTCTTCGGCGAGAACACGTCCCAATGCATCGGAAACGAAGATTTCCTCGGTCGGCAACGGGGCGATGCCGCTCCTGATCTTGTCGAGCGCTTCTTCGATGCTGAGCATTTACTCGGCCTCGTAGGTGCCGGACTTGCCGCCCGCCTTGTGGGTCAGGCGGATATCCGCGATCCGCATACCGCGATCCACCGCTTTGCACATGTCGTAGACCGTGAGTGCCGCGACGGAACACGCCGTCAGTGCTTCCATCTCGACGCCGGTCTGGCCCTTGAGCTTGCACGTCGCTTCGATATCGACCGCATTGCGGTCAGGATCCGTGATCAGGTGCACCTTGACCGACGTCAGCGCCAGCGGGTGGCAAAGCGGGATCAGCTCGGGTGTTTTTTTAGCACCCATGATGCCGGCAAGCTGCGCAACCGACAGCACATCGCCTTTCTTTACGCCGCCCTGCATGATCTTGGCGAGGGTTTCCGGCTGCATGTAGACACTAGCTTTCGCCGTCGCCGTGCGTTCGGTGTCGGCCTTGTCGGAAACATCGACCATGACCGCGTTGCCGTCGGCATCGATGTGCGTGAAATCCGCCATTCAGGCCGCCATTTCCGGATCGAGCAGGGCGCGGGTCGCCGCCGTCACATCGTCCTGGCGCATCAGGCTTTCGCCGATCAGGAAGCACCTGGCACCGACACGCGCCATGCGGTCGAGATCGGCGCGGGTAAAGAGCCCGCTTTCGCAGACCATGATGCGGTCATCGGGCACATTTTCGGAGAGCGCCTCGGTGGTCGCGATATCGACCTCGAGCGTTTTCAGATTGCGGTTGTTGATGCCAAGCAGCGGCGATTTCAGTTTCAGCGCGCGTTCGAGTTCCTCGGCATCGTGCACCTCCACCAGTACATCCATGCTATACCCGTTTGCGGCGTCTTCCAGTTCCGCCGCCTGGCTGTCCGACAGCGCCGCCATGATCAACAGGATGCAGTCCGCACCGAGTGCGCGGGATTCCGCGATCTGGTAATGATCGACCATGAAATCCTTGCGCAGCACCGGCAGCGACACGGAATCCCTGGCCGAGATGAGGTAGCTGTCGTCGCCCTGGAAATACGGTTTGTCGGTCAGCACGCTCAGGCAGGCCGCTCCGCCCGATTCATAAGCCTTTGCAAGGGAAGGGGGATCGAAATCCTCGCGGATCAGGCCCTTCGACGGTGACGCTTTCTTGAGCTCCGCAATGAGACCATACCCGCCGGCATCCATCTTGGCCTGGAGCGCATCAACGAAGCCGCGACAAGGCGCCTGATCGCGTGCCGCCGCTTCGACCTCGGTTACAGGCCGTGCCGCTTTGGCTGCCGCCACATGCTCGCGCTTTTCCGCGCAGATTTTTGCCAATACGTCGCTCATGTCGTGTTCCGAAACCGGTGTCAGGTATTGGTAATCGCAACGAGCTTGTCGAGAGCGGCACGCGCCGCACCGTCGTCGATCGACTTCATCGCAAGCGTCGCGCCTTCCTTCAGATCGCCTGCCTTGCCGGCGACGATCAGTGACGCCGCCGCGTTCAGCACCACAATATCACGATAGGGACCAGGCGTGCCCGCCAACAGCTCGCGGATGGCTTCCGCGTTGGCTTCCGGATCGCCGCCCTTGAGTTCTTCGGGCGTCGCGTCCGGCAGACCGGCGTCGGCAGGCGTCACCTCGAACTCGGTGATCTTGCCATCGGCCAACTGACAGACATGGGTCGGACCCGTCGTCGTCATCTCGTCCAAACCGTCGGAGCCGTTTACGACCCATGCCGCCTCGCACCCCATGTTGGCGAGCGTCTCCGCCATCGGCCGCAGCCATTCCTTGGCGAAAACGCCGGTAAACTGGCGTTTCACGCTGGCCGGGTTGGAGAGGGGGCCGAGAATATTAAAGATCGTGCGAATGCCCATCTCGACACGAACGGGGCCGACAAAGCGCATCGCGCTATGGTGACGGGGCGCCATCAGGAACCCGATACCGGCTTCGGCGATGGCTTTCTCAATGACCGCAAAATCCGCGTCCAGATTGACACCCAGCGACAACAGTACGTCCGCGGCCCCCGATTTCGAAGACAGCGCACGGTTGCCGTGCTTGGCGACCGGCACGCCTGCACCGGCAACGACGAACGCGGCGCCGGTCGAAATATTAAAGGTCCCCGAACCGTCGCCACCCGTGCCGACGACGTCGATCGCGCCCGCAGGTGCACTGACACCGTCCATCTTGGCGCGCATGGTGCGGACGGCGCCCGTGATCTCGTCGACGGTTTCGCCGCGGACGCGCAGCGCCATCAGAAAGCCCGCGATCTGCGCCGGCGTCGCTTCCCCGGACATGATGATTCCGAATGCGGCCTCGGCTTCGTCGGCACTGAGGGATTGTCCGGCTGCGACCTTGTTCAGGACCGGCTTCATGTCATCACTCATCAGGCCGCCTCCTTGCCGCGCGTCATGTCGATGAAGTTCCTGAGGATATCGTGCCCATGCTCCGATGCGATACTTTCAGGGTGGAACTGCACACCGTGAATAGGTAGCGCGGCATGACGGATGCCCTGAATCGCACCGTCGTCGCTATGCGCAATGGCGACAAGGCTATTGGGCAGACTGTCCGGTTCAATCGCCAGGGAATGATAGCGCGTCGCCTTGATCGGCGAAGGCAGACCGCGGAACACGCCGGTACCGTCATGGGTAATCTGCGACATCTTACCGTGCATCGGCGCGGGCGCGCGAACGATTTTGCCGCCGAACGCTTGCCCGATGGCCTGGAAACCGAGGCAAACACCGAAAACCGGCACGTGCCGGTCCGCCGCGGCGGCAACCAGGTCAAGACAGATACCCGCCTTGTCCGGATCACACGGACCGGGCGAGATCACGAAACCTTCCGCGCCCAGGGACATGGCGTCTTCGACCGAAATCTCGTCGTTTCGCCGCACCATTACCTCGGTGCCGAGTTCACCCAGATAGTGCAACAAGTTGTAGGTGAAACTGTCGTAATTATCGATCAGCAGAAACATTGTTCGGCCCCGCTCTGAAACGTTGCCGAACAATGCCTCGCGGACCCGAAAGGGTCAAGCCAACTCAAGGATTTAGAAGGTCCGGCCGGGTGCCTAGACGGCGCGCCGGCGATCCCCGTGATCGAAGTTGCTGCTGGCGCGGCGGCGCCGATCCGGCCCGAAGAAATCGCCGACCCGAATGAACGGACGCGGGTTTTCGATGACGCTGCAAAGGCGCGCATAGATCGTCTTGGCCGAAATCGGTTTGGCGAGAAACTCGGTCATGCCGTTGTCGCGGGCATGGCAGACGTGGCGCAACTCCGTATTCGCGGTCACAACAACGATAGGCGCATACGGGTTAGGCGTATCCAGCGCCTGACGGATCTGACGCAGGAACGCCATCCCGTCGAGATCCGGAGTCCAGTCGCAGAAAACGATATCAACGTCGTAGTCGTTGAAATACTTGTACGCTTCACGCGGGTCGGCGGTTGAAAACACGGTCGCCACGCCAAATTCGGAAAACACGTCCGTCAGCAATTTGCGTACCAGCAAATGCTTCTCGAGCACCAGGATGTTGAGTTCGCTCAGATCGTAAGATTTCATGTCCCGTCCCCCATCGCCCAACGTTTTTGGTCGCGCCGTCGCGCCGGCACGTTATTGATTACCCGTATAATCTTCAGGGCTGACCTGAACCTGACATAATGGTTAATCTCCACAGGCTTCAGGTCCGATTTCCGGCAATTCAGGCGATTGACCCCCCGGCGGCGTTGCGATACGCAGACGGCAGCTTTTCACCAACACAGCGGAACACGCCACGTGGCTCCTGAACCGGCTGACACCTCACGATCCGGACGCGGAAAACTCTCCGGGTGGCCGCGCCCGCGTAACGGCATCGCCAAGCGCATGGGCCTTAACCCCGCGCGCATAGGCCTGCTGATCGTGATGGCACTTGCCGGGGTCTTCGGCGGCTATTACCTGGGTAAGGAAGTTGCACCGGCGCCGAAACCCCAACCACCGGCCGAGACCAAAAAGACCGAACCTGCAAACGATCGCGAGCCGACGAACGGGACGTACGAAGAATCCCTGCCTCGCGACATCATCATCGAGACCGGCGGCATCCTGAAGCGGATCGCGCTCCCGGAGCCGGATGCAGAGATCGACCTTGGTAACGGCGGAACCGGGCCAGCGCATGCCACCTCGGCAGCACCCCATACCGAGGAAACTGCACCGCCCGCGACCGAACAGGCACCAAAGGAGGCTGTTGGTGAAGCGCCGGACGCCACCGAGCCGGCGCCCGTCGAAACCGCGCGTTTGCCGGCGCCCGAAAACGCACTGCCCGACAATATTACCGACCTTCAGCGCACGCAGCCCGACCGCCTTCCGCCGTGGCAGCGATTTGCCTTGCCCGTCAGCATGAACGGCAACCCCCGCATCGTCATCGTGATTGATGACGTGGGCCTCGATAAGCGGCGCGCCCGGCGAACCATCGAACTGCCCGGCCCGCTGACCATCTCCTTCATGGCCTATGCCGAGGACCTTAAGAAGCAGGGGGCTGCCGCTCGCAAAGCCGGTCACGAGCTGATGCTTCACGTGCCGATGGAACCCAGTTCGACGTCGATCAACCCGGGGCCGAACGTGCTGCTGAGCGGCATGCCCAAGGATGAACTCCAGAAAAACATTGAATGGAACCTGGATCAGATGAGCGGCTATGTCGGTATCAACAACCACATGGGCAGCCGCTTTACGTCCGACGCCGAGAGCATGAATGTCGTCGTCGCCGCGTTGAAGGAGCGGGGATACCTTTTTCTGGATTCAGTAACGTCGGGAAGTTCCGTTGCACACGAGGCTGCACGTGACGGCGGTATTCCGTATGCCGTCCGGAATGTGTTCCTGGATCATGACGACGACCTGGATGCCATCAGACGCCAGCTCAGGCATACCGAGCAGATCGCGCGCAAGACCGGCCTCGCCATCGCCATCGGCCACCCGCGCGACAAGACCATTGAAGCACTCACGGAATGGTTGCCGGAACTCGGTGCGAAGGGGTTTCAGCTCGTACCGATTTCGTCGGTGGTTCGGGTCAACGGGTAGTCAGCCCGCAAATTTGACCGCGTCCTCGGCGGCGCGGATCAGCGCGCGCGACTTGTTGACCGACTCCTGATATTCGAACTCGGGATCGCTGTCGGCGACAACGCCGCCGCCGGCCTGCACGTAAAGCGTACCGTCCTTGATGACCCCGGTCCTGAGCGCGATCGCCGAATCCATATCGCCATTGGCACCAAAATAGCCGATACAGCCGGAATAGACGCCGCGCCGGGTCGGTTCGACCTCGTCGATGATTTCCATGGCGCGGATTTTCGGCGCACCCGAAACAGTCCCCGCCGGGAACCCCGCGAACAGGGCATCCAGCGCGTCCTTGCCATCCGCCAGATCGCCCTCGACGTTCGACGAGATGTGCATGACGTGCGAATAGTATTCAATCGTGAATTGTTCCGTCGGCTTGACGGTACCGATTTTCGCCACGCGCCCGACATCGTTGCGGCCGAGGTCCAGCAGCATCAGGTGTTCCGCCAGTTCCTTCGGATCGCTGAGCAGATCCTCGGCCAGCGCCGCGTCCTCTTCCGGTGTGGCGCCGCGCTTGCGCGTACCGGCCAGCGGCCGGAGCGTAATCCGTCCGTCACGGACGCGAACCAGGATTTCCGGGCTGGAGCCGACGACCTGAAACGCACCGAAGTCCAGGAAGAACAGGTACGGTGACGGGTTAAGACGGCGCAGCGAACGGTAAAACGCGAACGGCGGCATTTCGAACGGCACGCTGAAACGTTGCGACGGTACGATCTGGAACGCATCGCCGGCGTGGATGTAATCGACGCAGGTGCGCACCGCCTGATGGAACTCTTCGCGGCTCATGTTGGACTTTGGCGTCAGTTCCGTGATCGGCCGGTCGTTGTCCGCACGCGGCAGCGAGGCGTCCTTCGAAAGGCCGTCGACCGTCGCGGCGATGCGCTTTTCGGCATCGGCCCGCGCGCTCTCCGCATCGACGCCGTCTGCCGGCCAAACCGGCGTGATGATGAACACCGAGTCCTTCAGCGAGTCAAAGATCGCCATCACCGTCGGGCGAAGGAAAATACTATCCGGCACGCCGATGGTATCGGGATTGTCATCCGGCAGGCGCTCGGCGAGCCGCACCATGTCGTAGGCCATGTAACCGACAAGGCCGGACGCCATCGGCGGCAGGTTCTCCGGCACCTCGAACCGGCATTCGTTGACAAGCGCGCGCAGCGAAGCCAGCGCGCCATCGCGTTCCGAGACCGGACAAGGGACAAATGTCTCCGGATCGCGCAGGGCACTGCGGTTGATTTCCGCACCGCCCGGAAAACAGCGCCAGATCAGGTCCGGGTCGAAACCGATAATCGAATAACGTCCGCGGGTCGCGCCGCCCTCGACGGATTCCAGAAGGAAGCTGTTGGGGCGGTCGGCCGCAAGCTTGAGCATGGCCGACACCGGCGTCTCGAGATCAGCAACGATCTCGCTCCACAGCACCTGGGTCTTGCCGCTCTCGTATAGCTTCCGAAAGGCGTCGACGTCGGGTTGAACGTTCATGAATTCGCTCCGGCGTCAGAGCGGTTGGCGCGGATCGAAACGGCCCGGCGCGATCACGGCATTATAGACGCGCTGGTTGACGGAAACGCCAAGTTCGCTGCGCATGGCTTCGATCAACTGCGCCGACAGATCGCGGCCAACGTCCTGATCAAGCAGATCATCCAGTTCCGCCGCCGTCTTGCCGGCTTCGCCGGCGGCCGGTCCGGTCACGTCACGGACATGAACGACTTTGAAGTCGTTGCCGATACGCGCAATGCCGGCCTTGCCGGCGTCGAGTTCGAACATTTCGGCGATGACCGATACGGACGCCTTGTCGCGGTCATTCCGCGAAATCGGCCCCACACTTTCGATCGAAGCCGGCACGGTTTCCGCCAACGTCGAGAACTGCGTCCCGCCGTCGATCAACTGAGCCATTTCCTTGGCCTGCTGCTCGGCAGCCTTGGTGCGTTCGACATCTTTCCAGGCGGCAATCACGTCGTTGCGCACCTGGTCCAGCGGGCGCAGCGCCGGCGCAATGACCTTGTCGACACGCAGCATGAAGAAGCCCTTGTCACCGGCTTCCGTCAGTTCGCTCTCGATCCCTTCGTCGGCGGCAAACGCTACCGGCAGAAGGCTGGCAAGGTCGGGAAGGCCTGCGGCCTTTGCGCCATCCGGCGTCATGCCGTCACGGTCAACGGCATCGATGGTGACCGCATCGGCGCCCACACGTCTTCCGGCTTCCTCAAGCGTCGCACCGCCGCCAATCTGATCTTCGAAGCGCGCCGAGAGGTCGTAGAGCGCATCCACCGCACGCTCGCGTTTCACGATCTGCGTGACCTCGTCGCGAACTTCCTCGAGCGGCTTGGTAAACCCGGGATCCACGTCAACGGCTTTCAGAATATGCCAGCCGAGCGGCGATTTGATCGGCCCGGCAATGGCCCCTTTATCGACGGCGAACACGGCCTCGGCGAGATCGGGCAGAAGGCCTTCCCGGGTAACGGCACCAAGATTGACGGCCGCTTCTTCCATTTCTGCAAATCCGGTCGCGACGTCCATGAAGTCCTGACCCTCGGCCAGCATCCTGGCGGCTTCCTTGGCCCTTTCCTCGTCGGTCAGCACGATCATCTGCACGTCGCGCTGTTCGGCCTTGATGTAATTCTGTGCGTTGGCGTCATAGGCCGCCTGCAGGTCTTCCTCGGTCACCTGGACACCGTCCATCAACAGCGCCGGGTCCAAATGCACAAAGGTGATCTTGCGATATTCCGGCGCCGTGAAACGCTGCGCCTGATCGTCATAGACCTTCTTTATCTGTTCTTCGGTCGGCTCGCCGGGATCGGGCTGGTCTTCGGCCTTGATCAGCAGCGTGTCGGCGGTCCGTTTTTCAAACCGGAAGGCACGCAGCATTTCCGTCAGTTTTTTCGGCGCGGCAGGGGCATTATCGACGGCACCCAGCATCTGGCGCAGCGCGATGTCGCCACGGACCCGCTCGATATAAACACTTTCCGGAAAACCGTTGGCGCGCATCACCTCGTTAAAACGCTGGCGGCTGAAGTTCCCGTCGAAACCCTTGAACGTCTCATCGCTATGTATGGCCTTGGTCACCTGATCGTCGGAGACCAGCAATCCCAATTCAGACGCTTTTTGCGCCAATGCGGCGTCGTTGATCATGCGCTGCAGGACGGCGTTGCCGATCCCCAGGTTATTGATCTGCTCCTCGGTCAGCTGCCCGCCAAAGACCTGGCGCAGACGCTGCGTCTCGCGGCTGAGTTCGTAATCGAATTCGACCGGATCGATATCCGCGTCGCCGACGGACGCCACGGTCAACTCGGACGCTTTGGTGCCGATGAAGTCCTCGATGCCCCAGGCCGCGAAGCTGATGATCAGGAGGCCGGCCAGTATCTTGACGACGAGGGACGCCGTTTTGCTTCGGATCGCTTGGAGCATGTCAAAATTCCCAGTGTTTTCCGTTTCTTGCCCGGGACCGCGTGCACAAGGTCACAGCAACCCACAAGCGGCGGCATATTAGGGAACGGGGAAGGGGGCGGCAATACCGCGTTGGCGAATTGAAGGCCCCGATTTCGCGTGGTATTTAGCGGTCGCAATTCATCATTCGAAGGAAACACGGACATGGCTGAACGCACGACCCTGATCGCCGGCAACTGGAAAATGAACGCCAGCGGCGAAATGGCGGTAACCCTGATCGACGGGCTGGTCGCCTGGCCGGGCAAGGACGGGGTCGAAATGCTGGTTTGCCCGCCGTTCCCTTACCTGGGACCGGTCGGCGCCCTGATTTCCGAGAGCGACATCAAACTGGGCGCACAGACGTGCCATGCCAATGCATCCGGCGCACACACCGGCGACGTGGCGGCGGAAATGTTGGCCGATCTCGGCTGCAGCTACGTCATCGTCGGACACTCGGAACGCCGTGCCGATCACGGTGAGACCGACGCCGATGTCTGCGCCAAGGCCGAGGCGGCCCTTCGCGCAGGCCTGACCGCCATTGTCTGCGTCGGCGAAACGGAGGCTGAACGCGACGCCGGCAAAACCCTGGATATCGTCGGATCGCAGGTCGCCAATTCGGTGCCGGAAGGCGCCACGGCGGAAAACCTGGTCGTCGCCTATGAACCCGTCTGGGCCATTGGCACAGGCCGCACGCCGACATCTGACGAGGTACAGGAAGTCCATGCCGCGATCCGCGCCGGTCTTGCGTCCCGTTTCGGCGATGCGACCGCCAATGGCGTACGTCTTTTATATGGCGGCTCGATGAAGCCCTCGAACGCCCAGGAACTGCTGGCCCTAGCGGACGTGGACGGCGGCCTGATTGGTGGCGCCAGCCTCAAGGCCGAGGACTTCACGGCCATTGCCGATGCGGCGCCATAAGACTATCTCTGGCAAATGAATTCCGGGCTGGCCAAACGCCCCCGAAGTCGTTAGAACACGGCCCGTTCAGAGGTCAGGAGACGAACACGCTATGGAAACGGTTGTTCTCGTCATTCATCTGTTGCTTGCGATCGCCCTTGTCGGGGTGATCCTGATGCAACGCTCCGAAGGCGGCGCGCTCGGTATGGGCGGCAGCGGCGGAGGCGGCGGCGGTGGCTTCATGACCGGCCGCGCGGCAGCGGACGTGCTGACCCGGACCACGGCGATTCTGGCGACGTGTTTCATCGCCACCAGCATCATTCTGGCGATCATGGCGAGCCAGGGCCGCGAATCGGGTTCGATTCTCGACCAGGCACCGGCCCAGTCCTCCACCCCGAGCGCACCGTCGACGACGCCGACAGTGCCGCAGCCGACGACCCCGACACCTCAAAACTAATGAAAAATCAAAGCCTCACACCCTCCGGTGACATTTCACCGGAGGTGCCTCCACGTGTGTCCAAATTGCCCGGTTGGCAGACCCGGTTTTCGATGTATGGTGTCCGCCCATGACGCGATTCATTTTTATCACAGGCGGCGTGGTCTCCTCCCTCGGTAAAGGTCTAGCCTCCGCAGCACTCGGTGCGCTTCTCCAGGCGCGTGGTTTCAAAGTCAGGCTCCGTAAACTGGACCCGTATATCAACGTGGATCCGGGAACGATGAGCCCGTATCAGCACGGCGAAGTGTACGTGACCGACGACGGGGCCGAAACCGACCTCGACCTCGGTCACTACGAACGCTTTACCGGCGTCGGGGCGAAAAAGTCCGACAACGTGACGACGGGGCGGATCTATTCCGATGTTATCGCCAAGGAACGCCGCGGCGACTACCTGGGCGCAACGATCCAGGTCATTCCGCACATCACCGATGCCATCAAGGAATTCGTCGTTTCCGATCTGGAAGACGAGGACTTTATCCTCTGCGAGATCGGCGGCACGGTCGGCGATATCGAAGGCCTGCCGTTCCTCGAAGCGATCCGCCAGCTCGGCAACGATCTCGGCCGCGAACGCGCAATGTACATGCACCTGACGCTGATCCCCTATATCGCGGCGGCGGGCGAGTTGAAAACCAAGCCGACGCAGCACTCGGTCAAGGAGCTGCTGTCACTCGGCATCCAGCCGGACATGCTGGTGTGCCGCTCCGAACACGAACTGCCGGAAGGTGAGCGCCGTAAGATCGCGCTGTTCTGCAACGTCCGCGAAGACGCGGTCATCCCGGCACTCGATGCCAAAAGCATCTACGAAGTGCCGATCCGCTATCACGAGCAGGGCATGGACGACGTGGTCTGCCGCCACTTCGGCATCAAGGCGCAGGCGCCCGACCTGACCACGTGGAAAGACATCCATGTGCGAAAGACCAAGCCGGAAGGCGAGGTCTCGATCGCCGTGGTCGGCAAATACACCGGCCTGCTGGACGCGTACAAATCGCTCTCCGAAGCGCTCGACCACGGCGGCATCGCCAACAACGTCCGGGTCAAGCTGAACTGGATCGACAGCCAGATCTTCGAGGGCGATACGCCGCTTGAATACCTCGAAGACACGCACGGCATTCTGGTGCCGGGTGGCTTCGGCGAGCGCGGCGCGGAGGGCAAGATTCTTGCCGCCAAGTTCGCGCGCGAGCGCGGCATCCCGTATTTCGGAATCTGCTTCGGTATGCAGATGGCAGTGATCGAGGCGGCGCGAAACCTCGCCGGCATCCCGAACGCCAGCTCGACCGAGTTCGGCGAAACGGACGAGCCGGTCGTCGGCCTGATGACCGAATGGCTGAAGGGCAACGCGCTGGAAAAACGCAAGTCCGACGGCGATCTCGGCGGCACCATGCGGCTCGGCGCCTATGCCTGCGATCTTGCCGAAGGCAGCCGGGTGATGAGCATTTACGGCAACGGTTCCATTTCCGAACGCCACCGCCACCGTTACGAGGTGAACACCGAATACAAGGAACGGCTGGAAGCGGCCGGGCTCAAGTTTTCGGGCATGTCGCCGGACGGCATCCTGCCGGAAATCGTCGAGTACCCGGACCATCCGTGGTTCATCGGCGTGCAATTCCACCCGGAACTGAAGTCGAAGCCGTTCGACGCGCACCCGCTGTTCACATCGTTCATCCGCGCGTCCGTGAACCAGTCGCGGCTGGTGTAAACGGTCAAAACCCTTTTATCAGCGGCCGTTAGGGGCTATCTGATTGCCATGACTGAACAACGCACCGTCGACGTCGGGCCCGTCAGCCTCTCGAACCAGAAACCGCTCGGCATCATCGCCGGGCCGTGCCAACTGGAAACCCGCGAACACACACTGGAAATGGCATGCAGGCTCAAGGAACTGGCCGATAAACTCGGCATCGGCATCATCTACAAGACGTCCTACGACAAGGCCAACCGCACCAGCCTCAAGGGCAAGCGCGGCATCGGGCTCGAGGATGCGCTGCCGATCTTCAAGGAAGTCACCGAGGTGACCGGGCTGCCGGTACTCACCGACGTGCACGAACCGGCGCATTGCGCCGTGGTCGCGGAAGCGGTCTCGATCCTTCAGATTCCGGCGTTCCTGTGCCGCCAGACGGACCTTTTGCTGGCCGCCGGCAATACAAACAAGCCGATCAATATCAAGAAAGGCCAGTTCCTGGCGCCGTGGGACATGAAGAACGTCGTCGATAAGGTGCTCTCCACCGGCAACGACCAGGTGACCGTCACGGAACGCGGTGCCAGCTTCGGCTACAACACGCTCGTGACCGATTTCCGCGGCCTGCCGACGATGAAGGCCGAGACCGGCTGCCCGATCGTGTTCGACGCGACCCATTCCGTGCAGCAGCCGGGCGGGCAGGGCGGATCCTCGGGCGGCCAGCGGGAATTCGCGCCGGTGCTGGCGCGTGCCGCCGTATCGCTCGGCATCGCGGCCGTATTCATGGAAACCCATCAGGATCCGGACAACGCGCCGTCTGATGGGCCGAACATGATCCCGGTCGCTAACCTAGAAAACGTCATCAAGGACTTGATGGCGTTCGACAATCTCGCAAAGTCGCAGCCCGCACCGGAATCCCTTGCAACCGGTGGGTGAATAGCCAGACCGGCGAATAGTCGAAAAATCCGACCTAATTCCTAGGTCATTGGACCTATTTTTCATTCGATTTCAAGGCGATTTCCACTTAGACTCGCAGTAACCGGCTAGGAAGTCGGGGTTCTATGCCTTGCAATCCTTGGCTGGCAGCGTGGAATAACTTTAGCGAGCTTGGTTTTGGTGCACAATTCTCTACTAAACTGCTAAGAAATTTCGACGGCCCTGTATGGAAAACAATCAGAGGTAGCATGGTCGCAAAACCCTGTCTGCTCATCGTCGACGACGAACCGGATATGGTTGCGTTCGTCAGCGACGTTGCCGAAGACATGGGGTTCTCGTGCGCCAGTGCGGAGAATGGACTGGGTTGCCTTGAGCTTTTCCAGTCCGTCAGTCCAGTGGGAATCGTCCTCGACATCGTAATGCCCGACATGGACGGCATTGAATTGGTGCGGGAGCTGGCCAATCATGACTGTGCCGCCCCGATCATCGCCATGAGCGGATACCAGAAGATGTACCTTGAACTTCTAGAGTCTCTTGCAAACGATCAGAATGCCGTTGTTCTCGGCAGCCTGAGCAAGCCGTTTACGGCGTCGGAACTGCAGGCGTTGCTCAAACAGCTTCTGGAATCCCTGGACTAGACCGCCAGTGGACAGGATTGACCAAAATGCCAACGTCCGTCGCGCGCTGCGGCGGTTTCCGGTCATCGCCATGCTCGGCGTTACATTGTCATCCCTGGTTATCGCCGTCGGCGTTATTGCCGTCGGCGTCCTTTACAGTGTCGGGCTCGACGACAAGAAAAACAGCCTCTTGGCGATCGCTTCGAATGCCGCGTCATTGATCGACACCGCCGTCTCGATCGAAAGCCGGACAGAGACCTTTACCGAGGATGGGGCAACGGAACTGACTGCCGTCAGAATTGCCAGGTCGGCATTCGAAAAGTTCGAAGGCACAGGTGCGTCAGGGTCGGTCCTGATCGCGCACCGCAATGGCGACAAGGTAACGGTTCTCTATCAGGAAGTGTTTGGCCACGGGCACAGCCATGATACCGCAGTAAAGAACACGAAGACCTACATCCTGGGAAACGACGGCCTCCGGGGACCTATTCTGGAGGCCCTCAAAGGCAACACCGGCACAACGATTACCGACCATCAAGGCGAGAGTGTCATCGCCGCGTATGCCCCAATTCCGTCCCGGAAACTTGCGCTGGTCATTGAAGCGCATAGCTACGATTTCAGTGCTCCGTTCATTTCCGCTGCGATCAAGACCCTCATCATCGGCGTCGTCTTGGCCGGCATCGGCGTTTACCTCGTGTACCTGCAGACCGTTCCCGTCATCATCCGTGCACAGCAGAGCGAGTCCCGTTTCAAAGGGTTCTCGGACACGGCCACGGAATGGTTCTGGGAGACCGGGCCCAATCTGCGTTTCAAGGCCATGGGCAAGGGAGGACGCCTAGGCGCGGAGGAAGACACGGACCGATATCTGGGGCAGTCCCGGTTTGATATCACCATCGAAGACACAAACACCGAGAAATGGCGCCGCCACCACGCAGATCTCGAAGCACGGCGACCGTTCGAAAACTTCACCTATCGGGCAGTCCTGAGCGGCGAAGTCCGTACCCTGTCGGTCACGGGCCTGCCGGTGTTCGATGATTCGGGAGAGTTTCTCGGTTACCAGGGGACCGGCCGCGATATTACCGATCTGGTCGAGGACAAACGCCGGATCGAGGAGGCCGAGGAACGCCTGCGCTTCGCTTTCGAGTCGATTACCATGGCCGTCATCGTCATCGACGAACGGGGCCGGATCGAATCCTTCAACCCACATGCCGAAAAGGTCTTCGGCTACAAGGCGGACGAGGTCGTCGGCATGAACGTGTCGATGCTTATGCCGGAGCCCGACCGAAGCGGCCATGACGACTATATCCGGAACTACATAAATGGCGGCAAGCCGGCCGTTATCGGCATCGGCCGCGAAGTCACAGGCTTGCGCAAGAACGGGCATGAATTTCCGATGCACCTGGGTGTCGGCGAAATGACCTTGCGCGGCGAACGGCATTTCGTCGGTTCCATCAACGATCTTTCCGACGCAAAGGCGCTCGAACAGCAACTTCGGCGGGCGCAGAAGATGGAGGCGATCGGCCAGTTGACCGGCGGCATCGCTCACGACTTCAACAACCTTCTTGGCATCATCATCGGCAACCTAGATCTCGTACAGAGCAAGCTCGACGCAAACGACAAGAACCTCCAGCGCATCGAACGCTCGATCAAGGCGGCGGAACGCGGGGCGGCGTTGACCGGACGGCTCCTGAATTTCTCCAGACAAAAAGCGGAATCGACTGAAATCATCGACGTCAATCAGGTCATCGAAGACCTACGCGAACTGATTCAGCGCTCGATTACGTCGGGGGTGGAAATCGAACTTCTGCTCGGCAACGTCCTGGTGCCGGTCAACATCAACAGAAGCGACTTTGAAGACGCCCTGATCAACCTCGTCATAAACGCACGAGACGCGATGCCCGAAGGCGGTGTGCTGACGATAGAAACCAAAATCTCGAGGATCGACGAACATTCCAATCCGACAGCGCAACAACTACCCACAGGGGACTATCTGGAAGTCGCCGTATCCGACAATGGGACCGGCATGTCGGAGGACGTGCTGAACCACGTGTTCGATCCGTTCTTTACGACAAAGAAGGAAGGCAAGGGAACGGGACTGGGAATGTCGATGGTATACGGTTTCGTCAAACGCTCCGAGGGGGCGATCTCGATCTATACCGAGCCGAATATCGGCACGACCATCAAGATATATCTGCCATTTGCCCGTCAATCAGAACTGGCAACCGAGGTCAGCAATTATATCGCAGGAGAGGATCAGGAAGTCCGCGGCGGCACCGAGTCCATTCTGATCGTCGACGATGAGCCAGACTTGGCCGAGGTTGCCAAGACAATTCTCGACGACCTCGGTTATACCACGACCGCAGTGATGGACGGCGCGTCCGCCCTCGAGATTCTGGAAAACGACAGGAAGGTCGATCTTCTGCTCTCGGACGTCATCATGCCCGGCATGAACGGCTATGAACTGGCGGATACCGCGCTGAAGCACCATCCGCACCTGCGCGTGCTGTTGACCTCGGGCTACACCGGCAAGACATCGATCAATAACCGCAAAGCGGGCGCCAAATATCCGTTGCTGCGCAAACCGTACAGCAATCGCAACGTGGCACTCGAGGTTCGCAGGGTACTTGATGCGGATGCGCCGCCCGGCAAATAGCGCGGGCTTCCGCCAAAAGTTCATCGAATGATTGATTGATCACGGGACGGGGGGTTGGTATCAGATAGGCGCCCTGAGCGGTCTCCGCCGGGGAACTTCCGATTTCTACGTGTAACCGCCACTTGCAGAAGGTTCCAGCGCCATGACCGCCATCATCGACATTACCGGCCGTGAAATTCTCGATTCCCGGGGCAACCCGACCGTGGAAGTCGACGTGTTGCTGGAAACCGGCGTGATGGGCCGCGCCGCAGTGCCGTCGGGCGCCTCGACGGGCGCGCACGAAGCCGTAGAACTCCGTGACGGCGACAAGAAACGCTTCGGCGGCAAGGGCGTGCTCAAGGCGGTTTCCTCGGTCAACAACGAGATCTTCGAAGCGCTCGTCGGCGTTGACGTCGAGGAACAGGTCTTCATCGACAACGTGATGATCGAACTGGACGGTACGGCGAATAAAAAGAACCTTGGCGCAAATGCCATCCTCGGCGTGTCGCTGGCCTGCGCCAAGGCGGCTTCCGAAGAAGCCGGCCTGCCGCTTTACCGCGGGATCGGCGGCGTTTACGCGCACATGCTGCCGGTGCCGATGATGAATATCATCAACGGCGGCGAACATGCCGACAACCCCATCGATATCCAGGAATTCATGATCATGCCGGTGGGCGCGGACACCTGCGCCGACGCCATCCGCATGGGCGCGGAAATTTTCCAGCGCCTGAAAAAGGACCTGTCGGATGCCGGTCACAACACCAACGTCGGCGACGAGGGCGGCTTCGCACCGGCGCTGCAGTCGACGACCGAAGCTCTCGACTTCGTCATGAAGGCGATCAAGGGCGCGAAATACAAGGCAGGCAAGGACGTCGTGCTGGCCATCGATGCCGCCTCGACCGAGTTCTACAAGAAGGGCAAGTACGTGCTGGAAGGCGAGGGCAAGACGCTCGACGCGGCCGGCATGGTCAAGTACTGGGCCGACCTGGTGAAGAAGTACCCGATCATTTCCATCGAGGACCCGATGTCCGAAGACGACTGGGACGGCTGGAAAATGCTGACCGACGAAATCGGCGACAAGGTGCAGATCGTCGGCGACGATCTGTTCGTCACCAACCCGGCACGCCTGGCCGACGGCATCGAAAAGGGCGTCGCCAACTCGATCCTGATCAAGGTCAACCAGATCGGCACGCTGACGGAAACCCTCGAAGCCGTGCAGATGGCACACCGTGCAGGCTACACCACGGTCATTTCGCACCGCTCCGGCGAGACCGAGGACTCGACCATCGCCGACATCGCGGTAGCGACCAACGCGGGCCAGATCAAGACCGGCTCGCTTAGCCGTTCGGACCGGATCGCGAAGTACAACCAGCTCATCCGCATCGAGGAAGAACTCGGTCCGGTCTCCGTCTATCCCGGCATGAACGCGTTCAACGTCTGAGGCGGTGGAAATGCCGTCTTCCCAATCTTGATTTGGGAACCCATGCGAATAAGAAGAGCCCCGGCATGCCCGGGGCTTTTTCATGGGCCCTGAACCAAGTTCTGGGCGACAACAAAAGAGTAGGGGCGGCCTCATCCCGTTTGCCTTACAGACGCGTAATGTTAACATCTCTTCTTCGTCGCCATCGAACAATCTTGGCTTAAAGCTTTGGCAATACTGAATAAATTTCATTTCGACCTGCGGCCGTCCGACACGGTCGGCGAGGCAGACTACGCCGAGACCAAACGCTGGCTGCTCGGCAACGGGATCGCCGCGCAAGTTATGGAGATACTGGCAATCGGTACCTTCATGACGGCGTTCGCGCTGCACCTGGGAGCCTCCAACGCATTCATCGGCCTGATTGCCGCCGTGCCGTCCCTGGCCAGCCTCGGTCAGTTGCTCGGTATTGTTCTCGTCGAGCGAATCCGCAACCGCCGCCTGATCTGTGTCGTTTCCGGCCTTGTCGGGCGAATGGCGTTGCTCGGTCTACCTGTCGCCGCATTGATCGGCGACCCGGTGCTGTCACTGCCCGTCCTTTTCATCGCGATCTGCCTCCGCTACGGCATGGGCGCCATCGTCGGATGCAGCTGGAACGCATGGATCAGGGACCTGATCGACGAAAAGGAACGCGGCCGCCTGATGGGCCGGCGGCTCATGTACATGACTGCCATCGGCATGGTGGCGAGTATCGCTGCATCCGCCTTCATCGACAGCTGGACGGGATGGTCGGGCCTGGACATCAAATACGCCTATGCGGCCATCTTCGGCATCGCCATGGTCGCCGGATTTATCGGCATCTACTGCATGACGCGCATGTCGGAACCCTGCATGCCGGCGGACACCGGGCCACTCGACCTCCGGCACCGGCTTTCCGAGCCGTTCCGCGACGAGAACTTCCGCAAGCTGATGTTCTTTTTGGCCGCTTGGAACTTTGCCGCCAATCTGGCGGCACCGTTTTTCACGGTGCACATGCTGACACGGCTGGGGCTTGATCTGTTTCCCGTCACAGTGCTCGCCATGTGTTCGCAGATCGCCAATATCATCGTGCTTCGGTCGTTCGGCCGCATTGCCGACCGGATGTCCAACAAAGCCGTGTTGGTGGTCACGGCACCGCTCTTTATCGCCTGCACGTTCGCGTGGATATTCACCACCGCGACCGACGTCCGCTGGGCGGTCCTCGCCATACTGGCCAGCGTACACGTGCTGACGGGCGTCGCCACGGCAGGGGTCAGCATCGCTACCACCAATATCGCCATGAAACTGGCGCCGCGCGGGAACTCGACATCCTATCTCGCGACCAACAGCTTGGTCAGTTCGCTCTCCGCCGGTATCGCGCCGGTCATCGGCGGCCTCTGCGCCGATTTCTTCGCACACCAGAAGTTTTCGATCCTGTTCCGCTGGAACACCGGCGACCATGACGTCACCATCGAGACGATCCGCCTCGAGCACTGGGACTTCTATTTCGTCATGGCGGCGTTGATCGGGCTGTATTCACTGCACCGCTTGGCGATGGTCCGCGAGGAGGGCGAAATCGACCAGCGCGCGGTTATCACCGAGGTCTTTACGGACGCCAGGCGCACCATCCGAAACATATCGTCGATTGCGGGGTTACGCGTTGTCGCCGAATTTCCGTTCAACCTTTTGCTTCGGACACGGAAACGAAAAGGGGGCGGGAATAAAGAGGACGATGAGACCGCGCCTCCATAACGAAAAAGGCCCGCCATGACAGCGGGCCTCTTCCATCAGGTTCTTTAAAACCGGTGCTTAAGCGGCAGCTTCCTTGGCGAGCGCCTGCTTGATGCGGCGTTTGACGCGAGCGGCGTTGGTGCTCAGCTTGTCTTCGCCGGTTTTCATCAGGTAGGCGTCGAGGCCACCGTTGTGCTCAACCGTGCGCAGGCCGTAGGCGGTGACGCGGAAACGGACGTTTTCGCCCAGTGCTTCCGACCACAGCGACGTGGTCTGCAGGTTCGGCAGGAACCGGCGACGCGTCTTGTTCATCGCGTGGCTCACGTTGTTGCCGGTTTGAACGGTGCGACCGGTCAGTTCACAGGTTTTGGACATTGTCTCGGTCCTCAATCTCGGGCGCCTGGCGCCGCGCTAAATACGTACAAAAAACTTGGGACCGCGCGCGAGCACGATCCGATGGACGGTCTTTTAGGGGCTTCACCCGATGCCGTCAAGCATTCCGTGCAGGTTTAAATGGGCGAAATCCGGCCTTTTTTGCGGTCTCACCTTCAATCCATGATGCGCCAGGCACCGCGCCATTCGTGCGGCGGCAGCCAGGTATCTCCGGAAAGCCGGTCGGCGAGGGCGTTCGCGGTGTCCTCGGTGACGTCTTCCGGGACCCGCTCGCGCAGGTGGGATACCGCTTTTTGCCAGAACGAATTGATATCCTCGATGCGCTTGATCAGGGTTTCCGTCGCAGGATCAGGGTCTTCGTCCATTTCCTGAAGTGCTTCCCGCGCCAAAAGGAGTTCACCGCGCGCCACACCCCAATCCCCGTCCAGATAGGCATTCACGCCTTTTTCGAATGCCAGCAGGAAGCCGACCGGAGGCTGGCTGATATCGACGGTATATAGGTCGACCGGCTCTTCGTGGCCCGCGAACACCACCCGGTCAACGCGGCGGCACAGCACGCGGCGATCCGCGCTCAGACATTCGTGGAACGCCGAACTGACGAGAATCTGCGTGCCGTAGACCTCGTTCAGGCTCTCGAGGCGCGACGCCAGTGTCACGTTGTCGCCGATCAGTGTCGAATCGGCGCGGTCGTCGTCACCGACGGGGCCCGCCACGACGAGGCCCCAGTGCAGGCCGAAACGCGTGTTGAAATTGCGCCGGCCTTCCCAATCGTTCCGGCCCTTGAGGAATTCCTCCCACACGCCACCGGCAACCTCGAGCGCTTCCGAGAGTTTGTGCATCTCGACCGCCGCGTCGAAGGCGGCGTTGGCGCTGGTGCGCGGGTCTTCGTTGTTGTGGAAGTAGGCGAAGATGCCTTCGCCCAGGAACTTGTCGATATCACCGCCATGCCGGGTAACGCCGCGGTTCATCTCGCCCAGGTACGTCTTCAGCACCGGCAGGATGTCCTTTTCCAGCTCGTGCGTCATCGCCTGAAACCCAGCCACGTCGGTGAACATCAGTGCCACCGGCGAGCGGGTAGGGATCACCCGTTCCCCCTTGGCTTCGAGGAAAGCACGGCGGCTGATGAAGCGCCGCAGGTTCGAAATGATCATGCTGATCGCTTCGATCAGGGTATCGATCTCGTTGAGATGCCGGCCCTCGCTCTCGGCTTCCTCAGCGCGGCGCTGGATGATCGTATCCGCATCCTCCAGCCCGGGAATTTCCCGCATCTTGGCGAGGATGACCTGATTGGCCTCGTGCAGGCGGTCCATGAACACCTTGCCGACGCGCTCGACGTTGCGCTCGGCCTTCCACCTGACGGCGAAGACCATCCCGGCATAGATGATCACCTCGAGAATCGGATCGGAGAAATGCTGGTAATGGCCAATCGAGAAATCGCCCAGCATGCTGATCAGCAACAGAATGCCGACGGCATACCACGCATCGTCGCGGCCCATCGACGATAGCATTTCGGCACCGAGCACGGTTTCCCGGGTGCCGACCTTCTGTACCAGCCCGACCTTGGCGACGGCACGAACGGTCCGAAGGATTCGCAGCACCCGCGGGTTGGCGATGCCGACGTCACCGGCCAGGAACGACGCACCGGTCGCGCCGACGGCGAGGATGTTGATCCACGCGGCCGGCGTCTTGAAATACTTCATGCCGTACGCCAGCGCGCCGACGCAGATATCGAACATGAAGAAGATGCCCATCAAGGCCTCGACCCAGCGCGCGGCCTCCATCGACCAGTAAAGCTCGGTGGTGCCGCCCAGCATTTCGAGAAAGGCGGCGATCGGTGCGAAGAACACGGCCAGATAAGTTGCTGCAAGATTCAGCCGCTCATAGCCCTCGTTCTCGGCGAGTTCGAGCCAAAATCCTTTTTTAGGTTCTTCGGATTGCAGGGGCTGCGACGTTTCGGTCGTCAGCGGGATGCGCCCGAACAGCGCGTCGTAGCGGTCGGCATCAACTGCCCCGTCCGCGTCGCCGCCGTTGGAATTCTGCTCCGTCATGTATTCCCCGCGTGCTCCCTCAGGGGCGTCCACGCTTGCGTTGCGCACTCCTGACCCGGGTCAAATCCTAGACGCCGCACCGACATCTGTCACGGCATCAAAAACGTTCCTGTCAAGCTTGTATCTTTCCGGGAAAGGCGCACATTATCGGCCATGGCCAGACGCAAACGTATTCATCCCTCCTTGGACATGCGCGACGATGTCGCGGAGGATATTCGCCTGTGCGAATGGCCGGATTGCCAGATGAAAGCCGACCACAAAGCGCCGCGGTCGCGCGAACAGTTGCGCGAGTACCGATGGTTCTGCCTGGAACATATCCGCCAGTACAACAGCCGCTGGAACTACTTCGAAGGAATGTCCGACGACGAGGTCGAGGCGTCGTTACGCCACGATACGGTCTGGAACCGGCCGTCGTGGCCGATTGGCGACCGGGACGCACCGACGGGGAAGGGGCCGAAACCCGGCACCGGGCCGTTCGGTTTCGATCCCAACTATTTCATCGACGACTTCGGCCTGTTCGACGAGACGACGGCGACCTCGTCACAGCCACAGGCCGATGCGCCGACGCGCGCCGCGTTGGCCGTTTTCGGACTGCAGTTGCCGGTCAGCGCCAACGATCTGAAAAGCCGTTACAAGGAGCTTGTTAAAAAGCACCACCCCGACGCCAACGGCGGCACCAAGGCGGCGGAGGAAAAATTCAAGGAAGTCCGCAACGCATACGAAACGCTCAGGCAGTTCCTCGTGGTCTGATACCGTTCCCCCCGCAATTGTCTCAGTAACAAGAAAACACGTCTTAAAAGCGCCGGAAAACGGCACAAATCCTTGACGCACCTGGGGATTGCCCCTAACACCAACCGAACAGAATCCCTATATGGATGACGATGAGACATTAACGCCGGTACGCTTCGGGCGGCCGGTCAGATGAACGGGAACGCGCGTATGACCTCTACCCATCAATCCCAGCCGCTTCTGATGCAGGAACCGGATATCAAACTTTCGGTGCGCCAGGTGTTCGGCATCGACAGCGACATGGAAGTACCGGCTTTCTCCGAAGCCGATCCGCACGTGCCGGACATCGACGATGCGTACCGTTTCGACCGCGACACGACAATGGCGATCCTGGCGGGTTTTGCCTACAACCGCCGCGTCATGATCCAGGGTTATCACGGCACCGGTAAGTCGACACACATCGAACAGGTGGCGGCGCGTCTCAACTGGCCGTGCATCCGGATCAACTTGGACAGCCACATTTCCCGTATCGATCTCGTCGGCAAGGACGCCATCGTGCTCAAGGACGGCAAGCAGGTGACCGAATTCCGCGAAGGCATCCTGCCGTGGGCGCTGCAGAACCCGACGGCCGTCGTGTTCGATGAATACGATGCCGGCCGCCCGGACGTGATGTTCGTGATCCAACGCGTGCTCGAAGTCGAGGGCAAGCTGACGCTTCTCGACCAGAACCGCGTCATGCGGCCGCACAAGTATTTCCGCCTGTTCTCGACGACCAACACCATCGGCCTCGGCGACACGACGGGCCTTTATCACGGCACGCAGCAGATCAACCAGGGTCAGATGGACCGCTGGAACATCGTCGCCACGCTGAACTACCTGCCGCACGATGCCGAAGTGGATATCGCGCTCGCCAAGTGTGAATCCTACAACACCAAGGAAGGCAAGGAGCAGCTTGCCGCCATGGTCGAGCTTGCGGACATGACGCGCGCCGGCTTCATGAACGGCGACATTTCGACCGTCATGTCGCCGCGTACGGTGATCACGTGGGCGCAGAACGCCGAGATCTTCAAGGACCTGGGATATGCCTTCCGCGTCACGTTCCTCAACAAGTGCGACGAGCTGGAACGCCCGGTGGTGGCCGAGTACTACCAACGCGCCATGGGCGAGGAACTGCCGGAATCCGCCGCCAACGCGGTCCTGCAGTAATTCCCGGCCGAAGAAGGACGGACATTGGGTAACGAACACCCGGCAGAGCTCTGGAAACGCGTAACCGCATCGACGCTGCGCGCGATGGGTCATGCCAAGGACCTCGAGGTCCAGTACGGCCAGAGCACGCCCGGGCTGACCGCCGAAACAGCACATCTGCCGACGCCGCAGGCCAACATGAGCCCGGAAGCCATGTCGCGCTTCCGCGGCATGTCGGATGCGTTGTCGCTCAGGCTCCGCCACCACGATGCGGAAACCCATCAGGCCAACATGCCGGATGGCGCCGACGCCCGTCGCGTCTATGAAGCGGTCGAGCAGGTTCGCTGCGAAGCCCTCGGCACGCAGCGTCTTGCCGGCGCCGGCGACAACCTGCAGGCGCTTTTGGAAGAACGCTGCCGGGCCAAGGGCTACGCCGGGATCAAGGAACGCGACGACGCGCTGCTGCCGGAAGTCGTCGGTCTCCTGGTGCGCGAGCACCTGTCGGGGCGCGAACTGCCGGACTCGGCCAAGGAGTTCGTGAACCTCTACCGCAAGGACATCGAAAAGAAGATTTCCGGCGACCTCGATGAGCTGATCAAATCCGCCGCCGATCAGGATGCGTTCTCGAAGGCCGTCAATCACATGCTGAAGTCGCTCGATCTATTGCGCGACGAGCCTCCCGACGATCTGCCGGAGGAAGACGAACAGTCCGAATCCGATGACAACGAACAGGGTAACCAGGACGCCGAACAGTCCGACGCCGACATGGACGCGGACGGTTCCATGGCGGGCGAGTCGGAAGACAGCGATTCCGCCGAGGGCATGGATTTCGATCCGGAATTCATGGAAGACGACATGAACCCGGGCGAGGGCGAGGAAGAACCCGCCGGCCCGAGCGAATACGATCCCGACTGGCGCCGCAACGATACCGGCGATAACCAGCCCTACAAGGCGTACACCACCGAATTCGACGAAGTCACCGACGCGGGTGAGCTTTGCGACCCGGAAGAGCTGACCCGCCTGCGTCATCAACTCGACCAGCAGCTGTCGCATCTGCAGGGCGTTGTCGGCAAGCTGGCCAACCGGCTTCAGCGTCGGCTGCTGGCGCAACAGACCCGGTCCTGGGAATTCGATCTCGAAGAGGGCGTGCTCGACGCCGGGCGCCTGTCGCGCGTCGTCATCGATCCGGTTGCACCGCTGTCGTTCAAGATGGAATCCGACACCGAGTTCCGCGATACCGTCGTCACGCTGCTGATCGACAATTCCGGTTCCATGCGTGGCCGGCCGATTACCGTCGCCGCGATGAGTGCCGACATTCTCGCCCGCACGTTGGAACGCTGCGGCGTTAAGGTTGAAATTCTCGGTTTCACGACCCGGTCGTGGAAGGGTGGCACCTCGCGTGAGAAGTGGGTCGAGAACGGCAAACCCAAGAACCCGGGCCGCCTCAACGATCTGCGTCACATCGTCTACAAGTCCGCCGACATGCCGTGGCGCCGCGCGCGCCCGAGCCTCGGCCTGATGCTGCGCGAAGGGCTGTTGAAGGAAAACATCGACGGCGAAGCGCTCATGTGGGCGCACAACCGTCTGCTTGGGCGTCCGGAACAGCGCCGCATCCTCATGGTCATCTCGGACGGTGCGCCGGTCGATGATGCAACGCTGTCGGCGAACCCGGGCAACTACCTCGAACGCCACCTGCGCGAGGTGATTCATTACATCGAGACCAAGTCCGAGGTGGAACTGACCGCCATCGGTATCGGTCACGACGTGACGCGGTACTATCGCCGCGCCGTCACCATTGTCGATGCGGAAGAACTCGGCGGCACCATGATGGCGCGCCTCGCCGAACTGTTCGACGAAAATGCGGCCGATCCAAGGCAGTCGCGTCGCACCGGCACGCGCTAATTCCTCTAATCTATTCCTTGTAAATCAGCATCGCCGTGCCGAGCACGTCTTCCGGCATGACCATCAGCGCCGGCCCGGTGTCGACAAGCATGACCCCGGCATCGAGGAAATACGCCTGCGTCTTCTCGATATCGCCTGACATGAAACCGATGGCCGCCGTGCACGGCAGTGACGGGGGCTGAAATCCGGGCACGATGTCCGCCAGCCGGGACGGCGTGACGAAACGAAGACCGCCGCGGTCCGTCACGACCAAGACCTCGTCGTCATCAACGACCTTTGTGGATTTGGCAAGAAATGTCGCCATACGCTCGGCAGACGCCGCGGGCGCCTCGACGCAGATCACCGCATCGACCATCGCCGTCAGGCCATTGGCACGAGCGAGGTAGCGGTCCTGCCACATCAGATCTGGCGTATGATGGGTCAGCACCTGAATGCGGCCCTCGGGGATCTCGTCGAACGCGGCACGGATGACGCTGAACTGAACCTCGGCGTCCGCCCCGTCGGCGGCCTCGACGTCGCGCCGCAGATGTACCATCGGCTGCAACCGAAAGCCGTCACCCTCAATCCGCCCATAGGACGTGTCCGCATCGGCATGGGAAAATGCCAGCAGATGCACCCCCATATAACGGTCGAGGCGCGCCCGCAGGTCGTCGACCACCGGCGCTTCCACGTCACCCGCTTCGCAAAGCAGCTCGATATATGCGGTATCGAGCATGGCGAGGCGATTGGCGGTTCCCTGCGGAATGCGATTGCCGGTTTCCGGGTCGCGGTTGCCGTGCACGGAATAGGGTGTCAGCACGAACCCGAGTTTCTCGAACTGCGCCGACGCGGCGTCCATATCGGGCACCATCCAGGCCACGTGGTCGAAAAAGACCTCGTCGCCTGCGGGACTCTGGCGGTCGTGAAACGGGTAGGGAATGCTCATTTCTCGTGCCTGTTTGAATTCATTCGGGGAGATCGATCTGCATCAGCGGCACATGCTGCTGCGCGCCGTAGACATCCGTATCGCCGGGCGAGCCGGAACGCACCCGCCTGGGGACCGTGATCTTGATCGCCTTGGCCACATCGAACGGAATGATGGCAACTTCATTATCGGTAACACCGTAAAGCGGCGCAATCGTGCGAGGCGACAGCACGCCCGAGTCACGCACCCGGCGGTAGGTGTCCTCGTCGTCGAACATCACGTCGAGGGTCAGTTGCAGCGCGCCCGCATTCTTGCCGCGAACAACCCGGGCAATATCCATCAGTTTCGCCATGTGCGAGCCTCCTCGGGTTCGATCCATTCCATGCGCACGCATTCCATCGGATCGTCGCACGCCATCACATGCCAGATGTTGAACTCATAGACCGGACCGACGTGCATGTCGGACGGCGAAAACGGTATCGCCAGGTTACCCGAGATGCACATCCGCCCCGGAAAGTCCGTGTGCAGAAATGCGTAACGGGATTTCGCCAGCACGGCACGGCTGATGTCCTCGGTCCGGCCCAGTACATCCAGCAGCAGGCCCAGTTCATGGACCGGTGCATCTGCCTGAGGCTCCAGTTCGCCCATTACCGCATTCTTGCCGTATAGATGAACCGAGAGGGTGAAGTCACCGGGTGCGATCCCAAGAGCAGCCACGTCGCGCTGGATACGTTCGCGGCAGGACCGGACGAAGTCGTCAATTCCGGCAATCAGGATCGGGTCACGAATACCGGCGATAAACACGGTACGGAATCCGACCTGTCGCGCGCCTTCAAGTTTCACCGTATACGTGTCTGAAGGCTCGTAGCGGCTACCCGACACTTTCACGACGCGTTCCTCGATCTGCTCGAAGTCGCATCGGTCCGTGACCAGCGTACCGTCCGGTTCCTTCAGCCGGAATGGCTCGGGGTTTTCATAGAGCGTGTGCGCAGAAACACGCGTCACCGTGCAGCGGCGGTCTGGATGGCCCGGTTCAACGGTGAAGTGATCGTCGTAAATCGTGCCGATAACGCAATCCTGTCCTTCGCGCGGTTCGACCACCTGGGCACCGCACTCGATAATCTTGGCCAGATGCCACGAAAGGCCGGGATCGGCGCCCCGCATGAGGGGCAGGGCCGCAAACAGCGCCGCATCGGTCCCACGACCGGCGATGACCACATCGGCACCATCGGCGAGCGCCTCTTGATAGGCTTCCGGCCCCATCATCGCAACGACGCGAACCGCATCGTCGATGTCGGCACCCGTAAGCTCGCCGATCGGCCCCAGCGGTGCGATCTTTCCCGCCGCAAGTTTCTCGTGCAGCCGGTCTTTCGATTGTTCGGTGCGAATGACGGCAATTTTCGGAGCCAGGTCGTTCTCCGCACAGATTTCCCGCAGGATGTCGAGCACCCAGTCGACATGCACATCGGACCCGCTGCCACCGGCCGTCCCGATCATGACAGGAATACCATGCGCCGCACCAGCCGCCACCATCAGCCCCAGATCGCGCTTTACCGCAGCGCGCGAAACGAAGGCGGTGCCGCTTCCGAGGTAATGAGGCCCCGGGTCCGTCGATCCGGCATCGCAGGCAATCAGGTCCGGTTTCATGGCGACGCCCGCGTTGAAGGCTTCCTCGGTAAAGCCGTAGCCGAGAATACCCGTCGTCGCCATCAATCTGATGGGTGGCATGTGTCTTCCCTTGTCATCTTGTCTGCGGCTTGTTGCCGCTTTCTCCCAATCCTGAGGCGGATACGGGCCGATGACAAGTTTCGCTGCGGAGGCTCAATTCCGGTCGAACAGCCCGCCGAGTGGATTCACTTTCCAGACAAGATGGTCCGGCACCATGGCTTTCTCGTCCTTACCGAGTTCCCGGCACGTCGCGCTTTTCAGCATACCCGGTGCTTCGTTGCCGTCCGGCAACCGCTGCATGAACGGTTTCTCGGAAAACTTCTCGATCGCGAAGGTGCAATAGCTTTCCTTCGAAAACCACATGCGGAACTCGACGTCGTCTGTCGTCAACGGCATCGCCAGCACGATGGTCAGTAACCAGCCCATGATGGTCATCCCGGTTATTGCAATCACGTCCGGCTAACACATTCACGCGTAAGTGTGTCATGAAGGTTTGGTGACGCGGCAGGAATCAATCGGCCGCCGTTCGACCACTGTCCCGGTCGTAGGTGAATTCCGTTTCTTCTTCCATGTACGATATATCGTGCACCAGCACATGCGCATCGCCGACCAACACCACCGCGTAGGCCGGCAATTCGCAGCTTGTGGTAAGAGGTGATTCGCCATCGATCAGCGGAGCCACCTGGTGCGCCGTTGCTTTGACCGTGGAAAAGGGAATGCCGCGCCAGCTGCCGTGAAATGCGCGATGCATGTGCCCGAAAAAAATGTGCCGCACCTTGCCCGGGTGTCGGTCGAGTACAGCGGCCAGATCATCCGGGTTCAAAAGCGGGATCCGGTCCATGCCGTTGATCCCGCTGCGGACGGGCGGGTGGTGCATGAACAGAAAGGCGCTTTCCACAGCGGCGAGTTCGTCGTCCAACCAGGCAAGCTGTCGTTCGTCGATCTGCCCCGCATGGGTACCGTCGGTCAAGGTGTCGAGGGCAAGGAACGGACCTGCCGACGTATCGAGCCTGAAGCTCACCTTGCCCGCATCATCCGCCGTCACGTTCGGCAGCCCGGCAAGGAACGCGTCCCGCACATCGTGGTTCCCGATCAGTGGATACCAGGGCATGGTCAATGCGCCGAGCGCCTCGCAAACTCGGCGATAGGCTTCCGGCTCGCCCCAGTGGGTAATGTCGCCCGTAATCATGACGAGTTCCGCGTCCGCATGCCGGCTGTTGATCGACTGCACCGCGGCACGAAGCCGGGCATCGACATCAAGATTGAAAAGCTCGCCGGTTGCGGTCACGTGCGGATCGGTGAGATGAATGAACTTCATGGACGCGATGTTAGCCAAAAAATCACGGGCGTCACGCCCCGCAAATAAAAATTCACCCGAGCAGGATTTCTTTCTGGCCGGGAAGCACCATGTTAGAACATGCACATGAAATGCCTACGTACAGCATTGCTGACACTGGCATTGGCGGTCATGCCGTTGCTTGCCGGCGCGGAGCCGGTCGATATCGAGGTGACGCCAATTCCACTGGTCGATAGTCGCCCCGGTGAAACGTCGGTGGGCGTCTTGAATTATCGCGGCGGACTGCACCTGGTGTCGCGCGATCCGCGCTTCGGCGGATTTTCAGGCCTTGGGCTCAGCGCCGATGGACGGCGCATGGTCAGTGTTTCCGATGCAGCCGTTTCATTCTCGGCGGAATTGACCTACGACGCGGACGGGAATCTCAGCGGCATCGACAAGGCGGATCTCGGTACGCTCTCGGATCTCGACGGCACGCCCCTCAGGGGCAAACGCTGGACGGACGCCGAAGCCATGAGCCCTGGCGTCGAAGGTGAGATCATTGTCGCGTTTGAACGCGATCATCGCCTCTGGCGGTACGACCCGGGATCCACCGTACCGCGGGTGCTGCGGCCACCCGATGAGCTTGCATCAATGCCCGGCAACGACGGGATCGAGGCGCTGACCCTGTTGCAAGACGGTCGACTGCTGGCGATCTCGGAAGGATCGCCGGACGAACCGGTCCGGGTCGGCTGGGTCTCCAGCCGCAACGGGTGGGATGTGCTGACGTACCAGGCGTCGGACGGTTTCCGGCCGACCGGCGCGGCAACCCTGCCGGATGGCGATGTCGTGGTGCTGGAACGTTATTTCACCCCGCGCGCAGGTGTGCGGATCCGGATCATGCGGATCGCGGTCGCCGACATCCAGCCGGGTGCGACGATCTCCGGGACCTTGCTTGCCGGCTTTGCACCGCCGATGAATATCGACAATTTCGAAGGGATCGAGGCGCTTGCCGGGCAGGGCGGATCGACGCACCTGTATCTTATCTCGGACGACAACTTCAACCGGGGCGAACAGCGCACGCTTCTGATGATGTTCGAATTGCCAGGCCAATGAAGTTCCGCGCCCGCGTCTTCGGCTTTGCCGCCATTTTTGCTGTTGCCGTGCTCACATCGGGCCTTGGCCGGGCACAGGACGACACCGTCCAGTTCATGCACAAGGGCGTGCAGATCGTCGGCAAGCACGCGCCCGAGGGGAAAGTCTACGACATTGATATCGCGCCGCCTGAGGCCGGAACGGCAGCGGTCAAGGCAGCGCTCGACATCCTCTATGACGGTTCCGCCTATAACGCCCAGGCGATCGAAAAGCTGAAGGCCGCGGGTAATGTCATCATCGTCTACGATCCGGCGTTTCCAGCGCACGAATTTACGAAAATCACCATCGCCGCTTTCCTGCCGGACTTCTACCAGGCCGACGGCAGGACGAAGGACTTCCTGACCGTGGTCGGGCGCTTCGGCGGCAAATGGAAACCGCGCGACCTGGCGCCCGTGCTCGCGCACGAACTGACGGGGCACGGCACGCAGCATTTGCGCGGCCACCTGGAAAACGTTCGCGAAGTGGACCTGGAGTGCGAAGCGTATCTATTTCAGGAAAAGGCCTATCAGGACCTTGGCTTCGACAAGTCAGCGAGGGACATGGTCCGGTTCCGTAAGACGCTTGAGGGGCATTGGTGCGCCGAGTTCAAAAGCTGGCAACGCAAGAACAACCGCGCCGCGTTGACAGCATGGGACAGGCTTAACCCGGACGTGCCGGCGATCCTCAAGGACTACCTTGTCTATATCGACGCACTTCGCAAAAGCGGGGTCGCCGGCAGCGCCGTATCAAAGGCCAAGCAGGCACAGGCGAAAGTCACGCGCCAGAAGCTTGCACAGCTCTCGCAGAGCACCAATCCGGAAGACCTGTTTCAACTTGGACTGATTTACGGCCGCGGGATCGGCGTTGACGCCAATTCAAGCACCGCGCGCGGCTGGTTCGAGAAGGCCGCCGAAGCGGGACATGGTCAGGCACAGTACGAACTGTCGCGCATGTATTTTCAGGGAGATGGTGTCGCTGCCGACAAGGCAATCGCGGCGCAATGGGCGAAAGCGTCCGCAGAAAGCGGTGTGCCGGAGGCCGCCTATATCTTCGGGGCCATGCTGCTCAACGGCGACGGCGTGCCGCGCAATCCGGCCGAAGGTACCAAGTGGATGGAAAAAGCCGCCGCAGACGGGATCGACAAGGCAGCCGACGTACTGAAACAGCTTGGGGTCAGCCAATAGATGAGTCCGCGCGTTCTCATTTTGCTGGTCGGGTGTGTCGGCATCGCTGCGTTGATCTGGTTTCTGGCCGACATGTTTCCGGGCTCGCTCGAAAGCGATATCGACCAGGCTAACCTGGTGCGGGCGTTCGCCCTGATGGTGCTGATCGGGGCCGGGCTTGTGCTGTCACCACGGCTCAACCTGAAAGGCGCGCTGAAGGCCACGTTCATCTGGGTGATGATCGGCCTAGTTCTTGTCACCGGGTATACACTCAAGGACGATTTTGCCGCCATCGGCTCCAGGCTGGCCGGGGCGCTTGTACCGTCTCGCGCGATTGACAGCGGGGCGGGGGAGATCACCCTGAGGCGCGGCAGCGACGGCCATTTCAACGTCTCGGCTGAAGTCAACGGCGCACGTGTGCAGTTCCTCGTCGATACCGGCGCCAGCGTCGTCGTGCTAACCCGCGACGATGCAGAGCGTGCGGGGCTACGCCCGGACGAACTCAAATTCTCGCAACGGTTCGAGACGGCAAACGGCACGGCCTTCGGCGCACCGGTGCGGATCGCACGCCTTGCCATTGGCAACCTCGTTGTTACGGACGTGCGCGCTGCCGTTATGAACGACGGCCTCGGCGGCTCTCTTCTCGGCATGAGCTTCCTTGAGCGGCTGACATCGTTCTCGGTCGAGGGCGATACCCTCACGCTCCGTCGCTAGTTCACTAAAACGTTTCTTTCCAAGGTCCGCGGCAATCGCTACGGTTTTGTTATGTTATTCAGGCGCCGCACACCCATACCCGTACATAGAAAGGCCATCGCCAGCGTGTGGCCGGAAATGGGTTGGCGCCGTTCGCTGAGATACCTGCTTTTCCGCATCGGCCGTCTGCCGGGCTCAGGCTATGCCATCGCCGGCGGCTTCGCCTGGGGCGCGGCGATGTCGTTCACTCCATTCATCGGACTACACATCCTCCTTTCCGCCTTCGGCGCCTGGCTGTCGCGCTGCAGTATCGTCGCCGCCATCATCGGCACCGTCGTCGGCAACCCGTGGACGTTCCCGTTCATCTGGATCTGGCTCTACAAGTCCGGCGTCGCCATGGGCTTCGGACAAAAGGGCGTCGATGCGGAAGCGATGGATTTCTCCGCGCTCTTCGGTACCATCACCGAAGCGACACTGCGCGGCGATTGGGGCTATATCGGCGAACACGCCATGCCGGTCCTCACGCCTATGCTGGCATCCGCCATCCCGACGTCGGTAATTGTGTGGGTAACGTTTTTCCTTTTGCTGAAACCAGTGATCGAACGCTACAAAATAGCCGCACAGGCGCGCCGTCAGGCGCGCGCCGTCGAATTGGTCGACGGCCTACCGCAGAAACACGGAGAGGCGGCATGAGCAACGCACTTCGTCTCGGCGTCAATATTGACCACGTGGCCACCATCCGGAACGCCCGCGGCGGCATCCATCCGGATCCCGTCCATGCCGCCAAGCTGGCGGAGAAGGCCGGGGCCGACGGTATCACCGCGCATCTGCGCGAGGACCGCAGACACATCTCCGACGGCGACATCGAACGTCTGATGGACGCCATCGTCCTGCCGCTCAACCTTGAGATGGCGGCAACCGATGAAATGCTGGCCATCGCGCTTCGCCATAAGCCGAACGCGGCCTGCATCGTCCCTGAAAAGCGCGAGGAACGGACGACCGAAGGCGGCCTTGATGTTGCCGGCGGCTTCAAGACGCTGGAGCCGGTCGTCGGTGCGCTCAAGGAGAAGGGGATCCGCGTCTCGCTGTTCGTCGAACCCGACCCGAAACAGCTCGAAGCGTGCGCCAAGCTCGGCGCAGACATCGTCGAGCTGCATACGGGCCGCTATTGCGACCTGTCTGGCGAAGACCGCGCGACGGAACTGAAGCGTATCATCGAAGCTGCTGCCTCGACCGACGATTTCGGGCTGGAATGCCATGCCGGGCACGGTCTGACCTTCGACACCGTCGGTCCCGTTGCGGCGATCCCCAATGTGGTGGAGCTCAACATCGGCCACTTCCTGATTGGCGAGGCGATCTTCTCCGGCCTCGACAGCGCCATCCGCCGCATGCGCTCCCTGATGGACAAGGCCCGCGCCGAAGTGCGGGGTGAACGCTCGGCGTGATTATCGGCATCGGCACCGATCTCTGCGACATCCGGCGGATCGAGAAAACGCTGGAACGTTTCGGCGACCGTTTCATCGCACGTCTCTTCGACGACTACGAAATCAAGAAGGCCATGCGCCGACAGAACCCGGCATCGAGCTTCGCGCAAAGTTTTGCCGCCAAGGAAGCCTGCTCAAAGGCACTCGGTACCGGCTTCCGCCAGGGCGTTTTCTGGCGCGACATGGTCGTACAGAACCTGCCGACCGGGCAGCCGGTCATGCAGCTGACAGGGGGCGCCAAGGCGCGCCTCGACAAGCTCACGCCGCCAGGGATGACGGCCAAGGTCGATGTTTCACAGACCGACGAATACCCGATGGCGCACGCCATGGTGATCATTTCCGCGGATCCGTCGAGATGACGAACACCGGGGACTTCGGGTCGTTCCCCAAGCAGCACCGCGAATTTTTCAACGCGCTGGAAGAAGACGGCTGGGAAGCGGTCGAGGGGTTCGAGGGTATCGAGACGAAAGTCCTTTCGGGACGTTTCGAGAATGCGTCGGGGGCCGTCACGCGGATCACGCGCTGGGCAGAGGGCACGGTTTCACCCGGTCTATCGGTTCACGACTGGTGCGAAGAGGTGTTCATCTTTTCCGGCACGCTCAGTATCGGCACGCCCGGAAACGAGACGCAGACGCTCCAACCCGGGACCTATGCCGTCCGCCCGCCGCACGTATCGCACGGCCCGTTTTTCACGACCGATGGCTGCGTGATGCTGGAATTCCTGTACTACCCGCCTGGCTAACCACCCCAGGAAATTTCATCGACGTCTTCGAACGTCAGTTCCGAGCCGTCGGCAAGTTCGATGCGTCCGCTGGCGCTTTCCTCGAAGACCAGCCCCATATCCACTTCTTCCCATCCTACATCGCCATCGACTTCCAGCGTCCACACGCCGTCATCGGGGCCGACGTCGATTCCTTCAAGCTGGATCGTGTCGGCCCATCCCGAACCGCCGGCGAAGTGGTCACTGCCACTGTCATAGCCGAAGACGAACAGGTCGTTCCCGGCATCGCCCGACGCGATATCGTCGCCGGCGCCGCCGTAGAAAACATCGTCGCCGCCGCCCCCGGTCATCACGTCGTTGCCGGCCTCGCCGTAGAACAGGTCATCACCGGCACCTCCATCGATGGTATCGGCGCCGTCGCCGCCCCACATCGCATCGTTGTCACCGTCACCGGAAATTTGATCGTCACCGGCACCGCCCATGATTTCATCCATCCCCGTGCCGCCGGAAATGGTATCCGCACCGGCACCGCCCCAGATCCGGTCGTTACCGCCGTCGCCCGAGATGTCGTCATTGCCGTCACCGCCGTACATCAGGTCGTCACCCGTACCGCCCTGCAAAACGTCGTCGCCGGCATCCCCGTAAAGCTCGTCGTTACCGCCTTTTCCATCTAGGTCGTCATTACCTTCGCCACCGATCAGGACATCATTCCCCGAACCGCCGGTCAGTTGGTCTGCTCCGGCGCCACCGTCCATCCAGTCATCACCGCCTTTCGCATTCAGCCGGTCATCGCCATCCATACCGACGATGGCTTCGGAATCCTTCGTACCCTGAACATTGTCGTCACCGTCACTGCCCGTGACTTCAGGAAGGTCCGGGGGTTGCGTGGGCGTTGCTGGTTCCGTCGGCGCCGTCGGTGTCGTCGGCGCGGTCGGGTAGGTAGGCGTTGTCGGTGTGGTCGGCGTGGTTGGCGTTGTCGGTGTCGTGGGCGTGGTTGGCGTTGTCGGTGTTGTCGGCGTCGTAGGTGTGGTCGGCGCAGTTGGGTAGGTCGGCTGGGTTGCCCCGGTCGGCTCGGTTACGTCCGTGGGGCTACTCGCTTTTTCGGGCGCCTCCTGCGCGGCAGCTCGATCATCAAATGCCGAACCAACGGCTAATCCCGTTTCAGTGGCAACAGCTTCGCGTGCCCCCTCGAATGGCGGCGTTTCTTCCCCGTCTTCCGCGGTTTCCTCGTCGCTGCCGGTCAGTTCGAAACGCCCGTATTCCGTCTCGCGTGCGATACCTTCCGCGTAATCATCAACATCGGCGGAAAGTTCCGATCTTGGCGGGAGCGCGTGCGATGCCGGTTCTTCCGTCTCCGGGCGGCGCATGTCGAACGATGCATCCGCGGGCGCTGCGGGCTCGTTCGGCATGTCCGACATGATCTCCTCGTCGGTCAGGTAGGCGCCCTGGTGTACCGCGCTGTAAATGAGGTCCTCGTCCTCGGGCGGCGTGTCGTCGGCAAGATGCGTTTGCTCGACCGATGGGGAAAGCGAGGGCGTGGCTGGCTCCGCGAGCGGCCCCAGATCGTCGGCAACCTGCCGGGCAACGTCGTCGGCATGCCGGTGCTCGCCGTCATCGCCATGCCGCTGCGGTTTTTCAGGCGCGTCGTCTTGCCGGTCGGCCATTTTCTGCCGGTTCCACAAACAGTTCTACTGTCTGGTGATAATAGCGCCAAGCACTGGCCCATCGCATTGATTTATAACAATGCCCGCACACCCGGACGCGACCCGGTTTACGGCGTCATTTCACGGGTATGATATCAACGACGATTGCACGGACAGTGACACCACCGGTGTTCTCGATCCAGTGCGTGACGCCCTCCTGCACGGTCATCGTCATGCCGGCGGTGCCGCGGGCCTTGCGGCCCTCGCTGACAACGTGATCGGTGACTTCGCCTTCCAGCAGGTAAACCATTTCCGGCCGGCTCTTGTGCGTATGGACCGGAATCCAGCCGCCCGGCTCGATCGTCACTTCACGGGCACGCATTTGCAGCCCGTCCGAGCTTTGGAACATGCCGCCCAACGGGACCGTCCCCGTGACCGCGCTGCTGACACCTTTCGGCGTCGTCGGAGCGTCGGCAGCAGTCACTGATGTCGGAACACCAACGAGCGCAAGGGCAAACAAGACCGGAAGAAGACAAGGGACGCGCATCGAGATTTCCTTTCGCAAACGATTACTGACCCAGAGCCTGTTCCAGATCGTCGATCAGATCACGTGCATTTTCCAGCCCGACGGACAGTCTCAGCAGATCCTGCGGCGTCGGACTTTCCGGACCTTCGACCGGGCCGCGATGCTCGATCAGACTTTCCGTCCCGCCGAGCGAGGTCGCATTGCGGAATAGTTTGGTGCGTTCGACGGCACGTGCGGCCGCTTCCGGGCCGCCCGAAAGGCGGATCGACATCATGCCGCTGAAGCCCGTCATCTGTTTCGCCGCGACCGCATGCCCGGGATGATCCGGAAGCCCCGGATAGAGCACGTGCGAGACCGCGGGGTTGCCGAGCATCGCCTCTGCAACGCGCATCGCGTTTTCGGAATGGCGCTGCATGCGGACATCGAGCGTACGCAGACCGCGCAGCAGTAACCAGCTCTCGAACGCGCCGAGGGTTGGGCCCATGCTCGCCCGGGCGTGGTGGACCTTTGCCCAAAGATCGTCCTTTTCTCGCGTAATCAGCGCACCGGCCAGCACGTCCGAATGCCCGTTCAGGTATTTGGTCGCGGAATGCATGACCACATCGGCACCCAACTCGAGCGGCCGCGTCACGACAGGCGGCGCCACTGTCGAATCGATGAACAGCTTTGCGCCGGCCGCATGGGCAATCTCCGCCGCCCCCGCGATATCGGTAATCGACCAATCGGGGTTGGCCGGCGTTTCGGCCCAGACGGCCTTGGTCTCACCGGGCCGGATCGCCGCTTTCATGGCGTCCAGGTCACCGTTCGGATAGAGCGAGACCGTGAGCCCGAAATCGGGCGCATCCTTAAGCATCCAGTTCCTCAGGAACCAGTACATAGTTTCGGGGGCGATGACGTGCGCACCGGGACCGAGCGACATCAGCAGGGACGTCGCCGCCGCCATACCTGACGCGAACACCATGGCGCCGTCGCCGCCCTCGAGCCGATTCAGCACTTCTTCGGTGTCTTCCATGCCCGGCCCCTTGTCGCGGTAATAGACATAGCCCTGACCGTACTTGTAGGTCGTCGCCGGCTTGACGTGCGGCGCCACGTCGCCGGTGTCCATATCGGAAATACCGACCATAGAGGCGGCAATGGTGGCGGGATCCTTGAAACTGTCGTCGCTCATGATGGGTCTCCTCTCCGGGCAATCTGTGGCCCGCGCGGCAAAGCTTCAACGGTTAAATTGTCGGTGTGACAAATCACGCGCAGGGCAGTGACCAATGGGTATCGTCATCCACCCGGCCACATCATAAACTCCGCCTATGGACTGGCAGGACAACGGCATCATTCTCAGTGTCCGCAAACACGGCGAGACGTCGGCGATCGTCAACGTGCTGACGCGGACGCACGGCCGCCATGCCGGCCTCGTGCGCGGCGGCGGCGGCAAACGCATGAGCGGCATCCTGCAGCCCGGCAACAAGGTGCAGGCCCGCTGGCACGCGCGCCTGCCGGAGCACCTCGGCACCTACACGGTGGAGCCTGTCACGGCTTATGCAGCAATGGCGCTCAGTGACGCGCGCAAGCTTGCCGCGCTGACGTCGGCCTGTGCACTGATCGAAGCCGCATTGCCGGAACGCCAGGCGCATCCGGCGGTGCTCGACGGGCTCGAAGTCCTCCTGACCTCGCTTGGCGACGATACGGTCTGGCCCGTGATCTACGTGAAATGGGAAATCGGCCTGCTGGCGGAACTTGGCTTCGGGCTCGATCTGGCGCATTGCGCGGCGACAGGTACGACGGACGATCTGACATACGTATCACCACGCACGGGCAGGGCGGTCTCGACCGCCGCCGCCGGGCCTTACAAGGAACGACTTTTGCCGTTGCCCGCGTTTCTGCTCGACAGCAATGCCGACGCCGATATCGCGGGCGGCCTGCAACTGACCGGGTATTTTCTGGAAAACCATGTATTTCAACATCGCGATGCCGATTTACCTGCGGCCCGGCGGCGTTTAGCCGAGCGTTTCCGCGGATAGCTTGGTATGCCAGAGTCTTGATCGCCGGACCCTGCATGCTAAGAACGGACCACGAATAAAAACACTTAGGGAGTTACCATCAATGCCCGGACCGTTGGAAGGTATCCGCGTTTTCGACCTCACCCGTATTCTCGCGGGTCCGAGCTGCACGCAAATGCTTGGCGATCTCGGCGCCGACGTCATCAAGATCGAGCGCGCCGGCGCCGGTGACGACACGCGCAAGTTCGCGCCGCCGTATATCAAGGGCGCCGACGGCGAAGACACGTCGGAAGCCGCCTATTTCTGCGCTGCCAACCGCAACAAGCGCTCCGTCACACTGGATATCTCCAAGCCCGAGGGGCAGGCGCTGGCAAAAAAACTGATCGGCACCTCGCACGTCCTGGTCGAGAACTTCAAGACCGGCGGCCTTGCCAAGTACGGCCTCGGCTACGATGACCTGAAGGACGAATTCCCGGGCCTGATCTATTGCTCGATCACCGGTTTCGGCAACTCCGGTCCGTATGCGAAGCGGCCCGGCTATGACGTCCTGATCCAGGGCATGAGCGGGTTCATGAGCCTGACGGGCGAGCCCGACGGCGAACCGATGAAGGCCGCCGTGCCGGTCGCCGACCTGATGGCCGGCATGTATGCCGCCGTTTCGATCAACGCCGCATTGCGTCACCGTGAAGTGACGGGCGAGGGGCAGCACATCGACATCGGCATGCTCGACGTCATGGTCGCGTTCTCGACCATCATGGGGATGAACTACCTGGCGACGGGCGAAAACCCGAAACGCCTCGGTAACGCGCATCCGAACATCGTGCCGTATCAGGCATTCGAGACCTCAGACGGTGCGATCATCCTCGCGGTCGGCAACGACGGCCAGTTCCAGCGTTTCTGCAAGGTCGCCGAATGCGAGGAACTTGCCGAGGACCCCGAGTACGCGACCAACGGCATGCGGCTCAAGAACCGGGACAAGCTGATCCCGATCCTGCGTGAAAAGATCGCCGCCAAACCGATGGATTTCTGGCTCAAGGAACTGGAGGCAAATTCGGTCAGCTGCGGCCCGATCTGGAAACTGGACCAGGTGTTCGCCAACGAACACGTGCTGGCGCGCAACATGAAGATCGAGATGGATCAACCGGCGACCGGCGCCAAGGTGCCGCTGATCAACAGCCCGATCAAGATGTCCGGGACGCCGACGACGGCGCGGCTGGCACCGCCGACCATCGGCGAGCACACGGACGACGTGCTGAGCGAAGTCCTCGGCATGGATGCCGACGAACTCGCCAAGCTGCGCGAAGACGGGATCATCTGACCATGATCCCGCAACCGTCACGCGCCGGAAGCTTTCTCGCGCTCGGACCGGGCGGCTTTCACCGCATTTCATTCACCGATTGGGGCGAACAGGCGGGCCGCAAGGCGACGATCTGCGTGCATGGCCTGACGCGATCCGGCCGCGATTTTGACGTCATTGCCGATGCGCTGTCGGCGGACGGTCGCGTGGTCTGCCCGGATGTGGCCGGCCGGGGCGCGAGCGACTGGCTGAACGATCCGGCGCACTATACGTACCCGAACTATCTGAACGACATGGCCGGACTGATGGCGCACATCGGTGCCGAGCGCGTCGACTGGATCGGCACGTCGATGGGCGGCATCATCGGGATGCTGCTGGCGGCGACGCCGGGCACGCCGATCCGCAAGCTCGTCGTCAACGACATCGGGCCGCTGATTGCCAAGGAAGCGCTGGTCCGCATCTGCCATTACGTCGGTGCTGCGCCATCGTTCCAGGACGTGGACGCGGTCGAGGCGTATCTGCGCGAAGTGCACGCCCCGTTCGGCAACCTGACCGACGAACAGTGGAAGCACCTGGCAACCACGTCGTCCGTGTCCAACGGCGAGGGCGGCTGCCGTCTGCACTACGATCCGAACATCGCAAGCGTGTTCTGCTCCGGCCCGATCGAGGACGTCGATCTCTGGGCCGTCTGGGACAAGATCGAGTGTCCGGTGCTGGTGCTCAGGGGCGAAAGCTCTGATCTGCTGAGCGCGGAAACCGCGGATCAGATGTCAAAACGCGGTCCCAGAGCGGATGTCGTCACGATCCCGAATTGCGGTCACGCGCCGGCGCTGATGGACCCGGAGCAGATCCGGATCGTCCAGGACTGGCTGAACGGCTGATTACGCCGGGACGGGCAGGGCGCGTGGGGATTCCTTCACCGGCAGGTGGATAATCGCCGAGAATGCACCGGCGCCGACACCGACCCACCAGACCAGATCGTACGAACCGTAAAGGTCGTACATCACCCCGCCCAGCCACACGCCGAGGAACGACCCCAGCTGGTGCGACAGAAAGACGATCCCGTAGAGCGTCCCCATGAACCTGAGGCCGTAAATCTGCGCCACGAGGCCCGACGTCAGCGGCACCGTCGCCAGCCATAGTCCGCCCATCGCCATCGAGAAGAGCACCACCGTGGTTGGCGTCATCGGCACCATGATGAACGCCGCGGCGGCAATCGTCCGTCCGAGGTAGATCAGCGACAGCAGGTATTTCTTGGAGAAATTCTTGCCTAGTGCACCTGCGGTAATGGTGCCGACGATGTTCATGAAACCGATCAGCGCCAATGAGAATGCACCCAGGCCCGTCGTCGAATTGACGCCGATCGCGCGGATCAGGCTGTCCGGCGGTATCGCGGCGCAGACCTCGGTGATGAAGGCCGGGAAGTGCGCGGTCACGAATGCCAGCTGGAAGCCGCACGAGAAGAACCCGGCAAAGATCATCGCGAAGTTCGGATCACGGAGCGCACCGGTAACGACTTTGCCCATGGACTGCTCAAGCTCCGCCGCCGAGGCAGGTGCCTCGTCGGCGCGCAGGAACGGCAGGGCGAACATCGCCAGCAGGATGACCGCAGCGAACACCACGAACACAGACTGCCAGGGCATTTGCTGCAGCAGGATATTGGCGAACGGTGGGCCGACGATCTGACCGGCCGAGCCGGCCGCCGTAATGATACCGAGCGAGAGCGAGCGGTGCTGTTCCGATGTCGCGCGCCCGACAACACCGAGGATGATCCCGAAGCCGGTCCCGGCGATCCCGAAACCGACGAGAACCTCGAGGAACTGGTGCGCTTCCGGCGTGACGGCGGCGCTGGAAAGCACGAGACCCAGCGCGTAGACGACAGCGCCAAGGAAGACCGCTTTCCGGTTCCCGAACTTTTCCGCAAGCGCGGCGAAAATCGGCTGCCCGATGCCCCAGGCCAGGTTCTGGATCGCGATCGCCATGGAGAACTCCGAGCGCAGCCAGTTGAATTCTTCGGCGATCGGAATCTGGAACAGGCCGAAACTCGCGCGGAGCGCGAAGCTCGTCATCACGATGATGCAGCCCGAAATCAGAATCGGGGTAAAAAGGCGGGCAGATGCGGACACGCGGGTTCCCCCGATAATGAATGTTGGCGTTAGAACGTCATGAAACCGGGTAAAGTGTCAATTTACCGGTGAAGCACATAACATGTGAATTCGCGGCACGCTTGCCAAAATGCCCTCCAAACCGGCCAAAAATGAAACTAGCCGTTCAGGATCTTCGCCGCGTCGATGGCGTGATAGGTGAGAACCCCGTCGGCGCCGGCGCGTTTGAAGCCCAGCAGCATTTCCATCATCACGGTGTCGTAGTGCAGCCAGCCGGCATCACCGGCACCGCGCAGCATCGCGTATTCGCCGGAAACGTTATAGGCAAACGTCGGCATGCCGAAGGCATCCTTCACGCGGCGCACGATGTCGAGGTAGGGCAGGCCCGGCTTGACCATGACCATGTCGGCACCTTCGTCGATGTCCATTTCGACCTCGCGCAGCGCCTCGTCGGTGTTGCCGGGGTCCATCTGGTAGGTCTTCTTGTCGCCCTTGAGCGCGCCGCCTGAGCCGACCGCGTCGCGGAACGGACCATAGAAACCCGACGCGTATTTGGCCGCGTAGGACATGATCGCCACGTCCTGCAGATTACTCTCGTCGAGTCCGGCGCGGATCGCGGCAATGCGGCCGTCCATCATGTCACTGGGCGCGATCACGTCGCAGCCGGCCTCGGCCTGGCAGATGCTCTGTTTAACGAGGCATTCGACGGTTTCATCGTTGAGGATCACGTCGCCTTTGACGATGCCGTCATGACCGTCCGAATTGAACGGATCCAGCGCCACATCGCACATCACGCCGATGTCCGGTACCGCGTCCTTGATTGCCTTGACGGCACGGCAGACCAAATTGTCCGGGTTCCAGGCTTCCTTGGCATCCGGCGTTTTCAAGGACGGGTCGACGAACGGGAAAATCGCGATCATCGGAATGCCGAGGCCGCGCGCATCCTTCGCCGCCGCCGCCAGCAGATCGCAGGAAAGGCGTTCGACACCGGGCATCGAAGCGACCTGTTCACTTTCGCCCGCGCCCTCGATCACGAACACCGGCCAGATCAGATCGGCAGGGGTCAAAACGTTTTCGCGCACAAGCTCGCGCAGCCACGGTGTGCGGCGGTTGCGGCGCATACGGGTCGCGGGAAATCGCGGGTTCGGCATCTCGAATTGGTCTCCTTGGCGGCAATCGGGCGTAGTTTCCAGATCGAACCGCCCAAGGGCAAGGGTTTCATGCGTCCAGGACGATCCCTATGTTGGGGGAAAGGAGCCATAAGATGGACCGAAAATTACTCTACTTCGCCGATCCCATGTGCTCGTGGTGCTGGGGTTTCTCGCCTGTAATGGAGAAACTCAGGGAAAAGATCGGTGACAAAGCCGATCTGCAGATCTTCGTCGGCGGGCTCAGGCCGTTCACGGACCATACCATGACCGACAAGGACAAGGCGTTTGTCCGCGATCACTGGGATCACGTCGCCGAAGCCTCCGGCCAGCCCTTCGACTTCAAGTTCTTCGAGCGGTCGGACTTTACCTACGACACCGAACCCGCATGCCGTGCCGTCGTCGCCGTGCGCCGCATCGCGCCCGAACTGGCGCCGGCCATGCTGGCGCGCCTGCACAAGGCGTTTTACGCGGAAAACAAGGATACTACCGATCCTGCCGTGCTGGCCGAGCTGGCGAACGACGTCGGCGTGCCGATCGGCGAGTTCGAAATCGCGTTTGCCGACGAGAACACCAAGCAGGAAACGCTCGCCGATTTCTACTATGCGCAACGCTCGCAAATCACCGGATTTCCGACACTCGTCGGCGTCGCGGAGGGCGAGACCCCGGTCGCGCTGACCATCGGCTTCCGGCCGTGGGAAAATCTCGAGCCTGCCGTCGATCAGTGGCTGGGTGCGTAGAGCGCCCAAATCCGGCTCTCACCCTTGACAGCCGGGGGTTCGGCTGGCCATATCGCGCCCCTATGGCGGTCCATCCGCCTAGGACCGTCAACAGCCGCTAAACCCTTGGGGAGCGACGAATGAAAGAGACCCTTCGCACGGTCATCTATGCGGTGCTGATCGCGCTTTCCATCCGGGTAGCGGCGTTCGAGCCGTTCTCGATCCCGTCGGGGTCCATGGTGCCGACGCTGCTGGTCGGCGATTACCTGTTCGTTTCCAAGTACGCCTACGGTTACAGCCGCTATTCGCTACCGTTCGGCCTGCCGCTGATCCCGACAGATCGCATCCTTTTCACCGAGCCCGAGCGCGGCGATGTCGCCGTGTTCAAGCTGCCGCGCGACAATTCGACGGACTTCATCAAGCGCGTCATCGGCCTGCCGGGGGACCGCATCCAGGTCAAAGGCGGCATTCTGCATATCAATGGCCAGGCCGTGGAGCGCAGGAAGATCGACGATCACATCTTCGAGGCCGCACCCGGTCAGTTTTCCCGCATCACGCAATACATCGAAACACTGCCGAACGGGAAGGAACACCTGATCGTCGAGGAACGCGACAACAACCCGGGCAGCGACAATACGCAGGTCTATACCGTGCCGGACGGGCATTATTTCATGATGGGCGACAATCGCGATAACTCGAACGACTCGCGGTTCCCCGGCGTCGGCTTCGTGCCGAAGGAAAACTTCGTCGGCCGCGCCGAGTTCCTGTTCTTCTCCATCGATGGATCGGCGTGGAAGATCTGGACGTGGCTCGACAAGCTGCGCCCGTCACGCTTCTTCACGGGCATCGAATGAACGGCGGCCTCGACGAGCTGCAAGCCGCCATCGGCTACACCTTTACGGACATTGGCCTGCTCGAACATGCGCTCGTTCATTCGAGCGCCACGTCGCAGCGCCTGAAATCCAACGAACGGATGGAGTTCCTCGGCGACCGCGTGCTGGGCCTCGTGCTCGCCGAGATGCTGCTCGAAGCCCACCCGGACGAGGAAGAGGGTGAGATCAGTTACCGCTTCACCGCGCTGGCACAGCGTGACGCGCTGGCAAGTGTCGCCGATGCCATCGGCGTGGCCGATCACCTGAAGCTTTCCAACGGGGAACACCTGACCGGCGGGCGCGAGAACCCGGGCGTGCTGGCAGACGCGACAGAGGCTGTTATCTGCGCGATCTATCGCGATGGCGGGCTGGATGCGGCACGCGCGTTCATCCATGCACACTGGACCGAAATGATGCGGGAAAACCGGCGCCCGCCGAAGGACCCGAAGACGACGCTTCAGGAATGGGCGCAGGGCCGGGGCCTCGGCCTGCCAAGTTATCGTACCGTCGGCCGCGAAGGTCCGGATCACCAGCCGGTGTTCACGGTCGAGGTCGCGGTGCCGAGCCGGCCGAAGGCGACCGGCGAGGGCGCCAACAAGCGCGCCGCCGAACAATCCGCCGCCGAGGCCATGCTGGCCCACATCGAGAAGGACGAGAAATGAACGATGCCGCTCAAACCAGCGCCGGGTTCGTTGCCGTGCTGGGCGCGCCCAATGCCGGCAAGTCGACGTTCGTCAACCGGGCGGTCGGCGCCAAGGTCTCCATCGTCTCACCCAAGGTGCAGACGACACGCACGCGCGTTCTGGGCATCCTCATCAAGGATGGCGCACAGATCCTGTTCGTCGACACACCCGGTATCTTTCAGCCGCGCCGCCGGCTCGACCGCGCCATGGTCGCGAGCGCCTGGGGTTCCGCCGGTGACGCCGACGTGATCCTGCTGATGATCGACGCGGCGAAGGGCCTCGACAGCAATACGCGCTCGATCGTCGACGGCCTCAAGCAGCGCAAGGAAGAAAGACCCAAAGCGGCAGCGCCCATCCTGGTGCTCAACAAGGTCGACGCGGCAGAGAAGGGGAAGCTCCTGACCCTCGCACAGGAACTGAACGATCTCGATCTCTTTTCCGATACCTTCATGATCTCGGCACTGACCGGCGACGGCGTCGACGACCTCGTTGCGTTCTGCGCCGAGCATATGACGCCCGGGCCGTGGCTGTTCCCGGAAGACCAGATTTCGGATATGCCGTCGCGCCTTTTGGCCGCCGAGGTAACACGCGAAAAGCTCTATCTGCAGCTTCACCAGGAACTGCCGTATGCGGCGACCGTGGAGACGGAGACCTGGACCCAGCAGGACGACGGCTCGATCAAGATCGAGCAGGTCATCTTCGTCGAACGGGACAGCCAGAAGGCCATCGTGCTGGGCAAGAAAGGCTCGCGCATCAAGGAAATCGGCGCCGCGTCCCGCAAGGAACTCGAAGACATGTTCGAGTGCCGCGTGCACCTTTTCCTGTTCGTGAAAGTGCGCGAGAAATGGGGCGACGACCCCGAGCGCTACCGCGACTGGGGCCTCGACTTCAACGCGTGATCTCGTCGTCCGATCCTGCGCCACAACTTTCGGCACAGTTTTGTGATACTTTCATAGCCTCACAATCGATCTGGATTTCGAGCCTCAATGTTGAATTACGCGAAGCTTATCGATTCAAAATTCGAGAATGGCTCCGACGGGAAACTATTGTTTTTTCCGAACGGCGCTCTCAGAGGTAAAGGCTACGAAATAGATTCTGAGAAAACAGCCACAAATCTGCGGAAAACCTACGGATGGACGTATGTGTTCCTGATATTACCGATGATGCTTGCAGTATCCGGTAAATATTGGGAGATCGGCTATCTGATTCTGATACCAGCCTTTCTTCTTGCAGGCTTAATCGGCATTGCTCATCGCATCGTTATCAAACAGCTAACCAGAAACCTGACTATCGTTTACAACGAAGTCTCGGAACGCGAGTTCAAAAACAAAACGGCCACACTTTTTGGGTGGCGAACTCTCATTTTCACGGAACTGTTTATGCTCCTCTTGATCGGCGGAGGTATCTGGCTGTACTTCGTCGCCCCTGATAAGCGAGAAGAGCTTCTGTTCATTGTCCCGTTTTTGTTTTTGGTGAACCTTGCTGTCGTCTCGTTGATCGTCCGAAAATACCGCACCAGTAACAAGCAGCAAAACGCAGTCGCGGATTAGCCCCCTCACTTGTTCTCTCCCCCATGAATGGGGGAGAGAGACTCACGGATCACCATCGCGCTTAACTTATCCCTCTCCCCCTTGGGGGGGGTGAGGTTTGGTGTGGGGGTACCCTTGATAGCTAGCCTTACCGCTGGATCACGTACCGCTCGCACGCCGCGTTGAGGATGCGCTGCAATAGCTGCGTGTAGGAATTCCCCTCAAAACCGGCCATCAGGTTGAACTTGCCGTCCCAGCACCAGCCCGGGTTCGGGTTCGCTTCCAGCAGTTTGATCGTGCCGTCGGCGGACGCACGGAAGTCGAAACGGCCGTAGTCGCGGCAGCCGAGGCGCTCGAACAGCTTGAAGGCATAGCCGACAATTTCCTGCTCCTGCGCTTCGTCCATGGTCGCCTGCCTGTATTGAATCTGCGTCCAGTACGGGCTGTCGGGCAGCCACTTGGACTCGTAACCGAGGATCTTCGGCAGTTTCGGGTCGAGGTTGGAATAGTCGACCTCAAGCACCGGCAGGGCGCGCAGACCCTGCTTCGGGTTGCCGATGACGCCGACGCTGTACTCGTTGCCGGTCAAGTATTCCTGCACCAAAAGCGGTTTGTCCGGAAATTCGACCTGGAGTTTTTCCAGGTAATCGAACAGCGCCATCTTGTCGTTGACGACCGCATCCTTGGTGATGCCGATGCTTGAATCGCCGAAGTTCGGTTTTAGCATCGCCGGGAATACGGCCGGCAACGTCGCCGACTGGTCGCCCGGCCGGATGAACGTTTCCAGCGGCACCGGAATGTCGATCGACTGCGCGACGGCACGCACCAGCGCCTTGTCGTAACTCATGGCGAGGCAGCCCGGTCCGGCCCCGGTGTAGGGCAGGTCATACATCTCCAGAAGCGCCGGCACATGCAGTTCCTTGAACGCGTCGTTGCGGTAGCCCTCGTCGCACAGGTTGAACACGAGCTGGCTTTCACAGACCTGCAGGTCGCGCTCCATGGACTTGTGATTGTCCAGGTATGTGAAGCGGAAACCCTCGGTATCGCTGAGCGCGTCCTTCAGTTCGTTGATGGTGTCGAAGTCTTCCTGGTTGAACTGGCCGTTGCGTTTGACCGTATCGGGCAGGCGCGGATCGCCCATCACGACCGTGACGTCGACGGTCTTCTGGCCGCGTTTGACGGGCCGTTCGCGGCGCGGCGCCTCGGCGGTCAGCAGCATGCGCTGCGCCATCATGCCGAGGTCCTGATTGCGGTCGGACTTGGTCTCGACGGTTTCGTGGCGCGCGATGTCGCGGAAGCCGGCTTCACGCAGGCTCTCCGAAATACGCTCGAAGCTGTACAGGCGTTCGGCGTAGAACTGGTCGGCGATCACGCCTTTTTCGTCGTTGCAGATCACTTCGCGCGAGATCAGCCGGTCGCGGTCGGACGACAGCGCCCGTTCGCGGCAGACGAAGTGGTGCTTGTCGATCCACTCCCAGGACCGCGCCTCGAAGTGGGACCTGATCCACTCACCGTCGGTGATGTCGAGCAGGAGCGTGCCGCCGGAGCGCAGCGCCTTGGCGCACGATTTCAGCACGCGCTGGTCGTCCTGGTCGGACGAGAAGTAACCGAACGCGTTGCCCATGATCAGGATCGCGTCCTGGCTCGCCTCGGCAAGGCGGGGCGCACGGGCATCGCCTTCGCGGAACACAGCCTTGTCTCCAAGACCGGCCTGTTGGGAACGGCGGCGGGCGAGGCGGATCAGGTAGCGCGAGCGATCGATCCCGGTCAGGCTGCCATAGCCCCGCGCAGCCATCTCGATGACGTGACGGCCCTGGCCGCAGCAAAGGTCGGTGATCGCGTCGCCCGGACGGATCCCGGTGGCGGCGATGACCGCATCGATCTCGGCACGGGTGTTCTCCGCGTTCTCGACGACGTCGCCGTCGGTCAGCAGATAAAGGCCGTCGAAAAGGGTGCTCCACCAGTCTTCGGGCAGGTGGGCTTCAAGATCTGAAATGGGGCCAAGGCGCGCGCCCACCTGGGGGCGTTTACCACGTGCCGGAGCAGCAGTGTTCATTCGGTTTTCCAGTAGAAAGATCAACGGCTTCACCGGGGTTTTCGGTCGCCGTTTCAACTGCGCTATTGCGCCCATTCGTGAAAAAAATCAATTGAATTTTTTTGCATGGGTGCGGTGCGTTTTTGGATGGTTTTAACCGGGATGCAGCGACAGACCCTTTGACCGGAAACACGGCACGTGATAAGTTTACGTTAACGTAAAGGGAAGGTTAGGCGAACGCGGCAGTTCTCGAACCGTGGCCGGCTTTCCGCTACAATCCGACGGCATACCTTGGGAGAGATCATCATGCCAGACGACGGCAAGCAGACCGCCGAGCGCAAGGCCGAAGGCACGGCCCCGAACAAGACCTACACGCCCGCCAACCCGGTCCGTTTCGTGACCGCGGCGAGCCTGTTCGACGGCCACGACGCCTCGATCAACATCATGCGCCGCATCCTGCAATCGGGCGGCGCCGAGGTCATCCACCTCGGCCACAACCGTTCCGTCGCCGAGGTCGTCGACGCCGCTATCCAGGAAGACGCGCAGGGCATCGCGCTGTCGTCCTACCAGGGCGGGCATGTCGAATACTTCAAGTACATGGTCGATCTGCTGAAGGAAGCGGGCCGCCCCGACATCAAAATTTTCGGTGGCGGCGGCGGCGTCATCGTGCCGGCCGAAATCAAGGACCTGCACGATTACGGCGTGACGCGCATCTTCTCGCCGGAAGACGGTCACCAGATGGGCCTGCAGGGCATGATACAGCATATGATCGAGGTTTCCGACTTCGATCCGACGGACAACCTGCCGAAAGCGCTCGGCAACCTCGCCAAGGCCGATCACAAGGACCTGGCGCGCGTCATTTCCGCAATCGAAAAGGGCAAGCTGCCGGAAGGCGACCTGACGAAACTCCGGGACCTCGCCGCCAAGCAGGACAAAACCCCGGTGCTCGGCATTACCGGCACGGGTGGTGCCGGCAAGTCGTCGCTAACCGACGAACTGATCCGCCGCTTCCGGCTCTATTCGGACGAGCCCAACATCGCCGTCATCGCCATCGACCCGACGCGCCGCAAGACCAAGGGCGCGCTGCTGGGCGACCGCATCCGCATGAACGCCATCGATGCGCCGAACGTCTATTTCCGTTCCGTCGCCACGCGCGGCTCCAAGACCGAAGTACCCGAATATCTGCCGGACATCATCACCGCCGCCAAGGCCGCCGGCTTCGACATGGTCATTGTCGAGACGCCGGGGATCGGGCAGGGCGATGCGGCCATCGTCGACCTGGTCGACGTGTCGCTTTATGTCATGACGCCGGAGTTCGGCGCGCAGAGCCAGCTCGAGAAAATCGACATGCTCGATTACGCCGACTGCGTCGCCATCAACAAGATGGACCGCAAGGGTGCGCTCGACGCCGTCCGCGATGTCAGGAAGCAGGTGCAGCGCAACCGCGAAGCCTTCGGCACGTCGCCCGAGGACATGCCGGTGTTCGGCTGCATGGCCTCCAAGTTCGCTGATCCGGGCGTGACCGCGCTTTACCAGGAACTGTTAGGCGTCTTCGCCGACAAGGGTTTCAACGCGCCGCCGTGCATCATCGAGCCGGTGACGACCAAGGTATCGGAACCCGGCCAGACCATCGTCCCGCCGGAGCGTGCGCGGTATCTCTCCGAGATTTCGGAAACCGTCCGCGACTATCACAAGACCATCGGCGAACAGTCGAAGATCGCGCGCGAGCGCCAGCAGCTGCGCGAGACGAAACGCATGCTCGAGGAAGCCGGCGGCACATCCACCGACGATCTGGAAAAACTATTATCCGAGCGCGACGAGGCCATCGACCCGCGCGCCAAAAAGCTGATCGAGATCTGGCCGACCGTCGTCGAGAGCTATTCCGGCGACGAGTACGTGGTGAAGATCCGCGACCGGGAAGTGCGCTACGGCCTGACGCGGACGACGCTTTCCGGCAATCCGATTTCGCGCGTCGCGCTGCCCAAGTACGAGGACGAGGGCGAACTGCTGAAGTTCCTCCTCAAGGAAAACCTGCCCGGCAGCTTCCCCTACACGGCGGGCGTGTTCGCGTTTAAGCGCGAGGGCGAGGACCCGACCCGCATGTTCGCGGGCGAGGGCGATCCGTTCCGCACCAACGCGCGCTTCAAGTTCCTCTCCAAGGACTCTGAGGCCAAGCGGCTCTCGACCGCGTTCGACAGTGTGACGCTTTACGGTTTCGATCCGGCCGAGCGCCCCGACATTTACGGCAAGGTCGGCAACTCGGGCGTGTCCATCGCGACGCTCGACGACATGAAGGCGCTCTATGACGGCTTCGACCTGTGCGCGCCCTCGACGTCCGTTTCCATGACCATCAACGGCCCGGCGCCGACGATCCTGGCGATGTTCATGAACACCGCCATCGACCAGCAGGTCGCCAAGTTCGCCGATGACAACGGCCGCGCGCCAACGGATGAGGAAATCGAGAAGATCCGCGACTGGACGCTCTCCACCGTGCGCGGCACCGTGCAGGCCGACATCCTGAAAGAGGACCAGGGCCAGAACACCTGCATCTTCTCGACCGAGTTCGCGCTCAAGATGATGGCCGACATCCAGTCGTACTTCGTGCACCACAAGGTCAGGAATTTCTATTCCGTCTCGATCTCCGGCTATCACATCGCCGAAGCGGGCGCGAACCCGATCAGCCAGCTTGCCTTCACGCTCGCCAACGGCTTCACGTTCGTCGAAGCCTACCTCGCGCGCGGGATGGACATCGACGACTTCGCGCCGAACCTCTCGTTCTTCTTCTCCAACGGGATGGACCCCGAATATTCCGTCATGGGCCGCGTCGCGCGCCGCATCTGGGCGACCGCCATGCGCTTCAAGTACGGCGCCAACGAACGCTCGCAAAAGCTCAAATACCACATCCAGACGTCGGGCCGCTCGCTGCACGCGCAGGAAATGGACTTCAACGACATCCGCACCACGTTGCAGGCGCTGATCGCGGTCTACGACAACTGCAACTCGTTGCACACCAACGCCTACGACGAGGCGATCACGACGCCGACCGAGGAAAGCCTGCGCCGTGCCATCGCCATCCAGATGATCATCAACAAGGAATGGGGCCTGGCCAAGAACGAGAACCCGAACCAGGGCTCGTTCGTCATCGACGAGCTGACCGACCTGGTCGAGGAAGCGGTGCTGATGGAGTTTGATAGGATCACCGAGCGCGGCGGCGTGCTGGGCGCCATGGAAACCGGCTACCAGCGCGGCAAGATCCAGGAAGAGAGCATTCACTACGAAACGCTCAAGCACACCGGCGAGCTGCCGATCATCGGCGTCAACACCTACCGCAATCCGAACCCGCCGGAAGACAAGGAAATCGAACTGCGCCGCTCGACCGAGGAAGAGAAGCAGAGTCAGATCACGCGGCTCCGCGACTTCCAGACCCGGAACGAGAAGGCGGGCGCCGACATGATCAAGCGGCTCCAGCACGCGGCCACCAACGACGAGAACGTGTTCGCCGTGCTGATGGACGCGGTGCGCGTCTGCTCGCTCGGCCAGATCACCGACGCGCTGTTCGAAGCCGGTGGCAAATACCGCCGGAATATGTGACGGGGCCAAGGGCCGCGCCATCCTGAACTTAATTCAGGATCCATCCCCCTCACTTGTTCTCTCCTCCATTCATGGGGGAGAGAGACTCACGGATTTCGAATTCACTCTGCTCATCCCTCTCCCCCTACAAGAGGGAGAGGCTAGGTGAGGGGGTGTTTGACGATGATGTTTTCATCCCCTGAAATCCCCATATACTTGGGCGTATGAAGCCCGAAGACGTCTATCTGCGCGAGGTGCTGTTCGAATTCCACCGTGTGGGGAGCTACATGCGCGTCGTCGCCATCGATCCCCGCACCAACACGGAAATCACCATGGTCGGGGACCCGGCCGTCGGCGAAGCGGCCCTGAAAGAAGCCGCCATGCGCAAGCTCAAGTACGTCATCGCCAAGAACCACAATGAACGGGGCGACGGTTCCATCGTCGTTTGATCCCGTCCGAAAAACGAAGAAGGGAAGAAGCTCATGAAAATGCAGGGCGCCGTGCTCTATGAACAGGGACTGCCGAGACCCTACACGCAATCCAACCCGCTGGTGATCGAGACCATCGATCTCGACGGCCCGAAACAGCACGAAGTGCTGGTCGAAATCCGCGCCGCGGGTCTTTGCCATTCCGACATGTCGACCATCGAAGGCATCCGTCCCCGGCCCATTCCGGCCGTCCTCGGCCACGAGGCGGCGGGCATCGTCCGCGAGGTCGGCCCCGGCGTCACCGACCTGAAGGAAGGCGATCACGTGGTCATGGTCTTCGTCATGAGCTGCGGCGAATGCTACGAGTGCACGCACGGCCGACCGCACCTCTGCGGCGCCAGCTTCGACAGCAAGATGAAGGGCGAACTGGTCGGCGGCGGCAAGCGCCTCAGCGTCAACGGCAAACCGATCAGCCATGCCGCCGGCATTTCATGCTTCGCGGAGTACGCCGTGGTCGACCGCTCGTCCGTCGTCAAACTGCCTGAAGACATCACGTTCGAGGATGCGGCGCTGTTCGGTTGCGCGGTCATCACCGGCGTCGGCGCGGTCACCAACACGGCCAAGGCGAAACCGGGCGAGCCGGTCGCGGTGTTCGGCCTCGGCGGGGTCGGGCTTTCCGCCGTCATGGGGGCTGCGCTGGCGGGCGCGGAGCCCATCGTCGCGGTCGATCTGAACGAAGAGAAAATGGCGCTGGCCAAGACGCTCGGCGCGCACTTCGCGGTCAACGCCGGGGAGGGGACGGAACGGACGGCGGAGAAGATCAAGGACCTCACCGGCGGCGGCGTGGTGCACGCCATCGAACTATCCGGAACCATCAAGGGCATGGAGGCGGCATACGCGTCGCTCCGCGCCGGCGGCACGGTCACCGTTGCCGGCCTGACACCGGCGGACGCGGTGTTCGAGCTTCAGCCCTACATGCTGACGGCCAAGGAGTTCCGTATTCAGGGCTGTTACATGGGCTCGTGCTCACCGCCCGAGGACATGCCGCGCTTCGTCGATTATTACCGCAACGGCAAACTGCCGGTCGACAAGCTGCGCACCGGCGAACTGGGGCTGGAGGGCATCAACGAAGGGTTCGAGAACCTGGCCGCCGGCACGGCGATCCGGCAGATCCTGAAACCGCACGGATAAGGGTCACTCGCACTCGGCGACGGGCAGCAATTCCAGCTTGCTCGGCGTGAGATCAAGGGCGAAGTCACCGAAATCCTGGATCATGCGTTCGGCGATACCGTCCTCGCGGTAGTCCACCTCGATCTCGAATTCGGGTACCGTATTGGCACCCGTCACCGGGAAGTAGGCCATGCGGATCCGGTACGTCTGCATCGGACGGACGGAGGCGGGCCAGGCGCCGACAAGCATGGCGCCGCCGCCGTTGGCTGCATCGCTCGCTGCATCGTTGGCGGCCAGTGCGTGCTGGCCGCGAACGGGGCCGATTACGAAAGCATTAACCGAATACGGGTTACTTGTGCTTGCACCGTCAAACACCACCTGGCGGAACGGTCCCTTGGCGCGCTTTGCATGATCCAGCATCATCCGCAGATGCTCCGCCGGGAACAGGGTTTCGGACGGCAGTGCCACGGACGTCATCAGCTCGTCGTCGAAGGACGCACCGCCACCTTCGCTGTCCTTGCCGGCCTCGCCGGCGAACGCTTCCTGGATCATGCCGTCACGCTTGTGATCGACGGCGTAGGTCAGTTCCGTTCCGTCGTAGCTCTCGAAGCTGGTGAAGGTCCACGTCGTCTCGATAACCTCCGTCGCGCCGACGTTACCGTAATGCAGCTGCAGGGCGACGCGTGACTCCACTTCCCAGCCGCCGCAAAGCGCCTCGAAACGGTAATACATCGTGCCGGTGGCGTCGGCGACGCTTGATCCGTGCTCGGTCGAGCGCAGCGTCATCTCGTAAAGCGCGCGGTGCGACGCAAAGCTGGTGTCGGGTTTGAGGACCGCGGCCGCATCTGCATCCGGCGAGGCGGCCAGTCCCAGGACCATCGCGGCGGCACCCAGTACGATCGGTATGTGGCGGATTTCCGCCGATCTATCGGCCATATGACGGCTTCCCTTCGGGCGGCGCATATTCTGCCGCGCGTTTCCGGGAATCTTACTGCGCTTTGTCGGGTACTGTCCAATGACGCGCATCACATGTCCGCGAGGATAAACGCTGCAATTCCTTCCGGACCGGCAAAATTTGCCGGGTCATGAACGCCCGGGAAAGCCGTTAACTTTTGATAAACCATTGATTTCCAAGACCTCGTTTACTGGCACGTCCTTTGCTCCCTGATTGACACAGATGGGAGCATTTTTTTATGCGGATTGATCAACCGCCCGCAACGCTTGACCTCCGCCGGCTCGATGTCGGCCCACCGCTGCGCGACGGCGCGGACGGACAGGACAAAGGTAGCGACATCGCCCGGCACAACGAGAGCCGGGCGCTCGTCGCGTACCGGGACGGCACCGGACGCGATATCGATGCGCCGCCACGCACGGAAGGGGTTCACGACGCGCTGATCGCGCGCAAGGTGGAACAGCTTGCACCGCCGGCCGGCGGCCCGCGCGTGCCCGACGTACGGTACATGACACCCCGCGAAATGCAGGACTACAGCCAGAACCTCTACGCCGCCGGCGTCATCTCGTTCGAGGATTACGAGGCGCTTGCGTTCCAGCCCGACCTGCACCCGGATTTTGCGCGCACCATCGGCGCCCTGACGGGCGAGAAGCCCCAACCCGACCGCCCGCGTGACTATATCCGGCAATGGTCGGATCGGGTCGAATACACGCAGCGTTACTATCCGCAGAATTCTAACGAAGTCCGCCAGGCGCACCGCATCCACGAGGCGCTGAATGCTTTTCCCCGGCGCACCGATATCTTCGTCTGAACCGCCCCAGCTGGTTCTAAAAAAACCACGACCCGAAACGTAGCAGCCTGTTGGCACGCGCGCGCTAGATATGGTATGTACCGCTAACTTCTCGTGGACGTCCGGTCGGATGTTTCGGGGTGGGCGTTCTTAACCGGATCGGGAATGGCGTAACGATGGCTGGACAGACCATAGCAATTGGCTGCGATCACGCCGGTTTAAATCTGAAATCCCTGCTGAAGTCGGACCTCGAAGCGGCGGGGTACGACGTGCTGGATCTCGGTACAAACGCCCCGGACAGTGTCGACTACCCGGATTTCGGCTTTGCCGTTGCGGAGGCGATTGCCGACGGCAGGGCGGAAAAGGGCGTTCTCGTCTGCGGTTCGGGCATTGGCATTTCCATCGCCGCCAACCGAAATCCCGCCGTGCGCGCCGCGCCCGTCACCAATTCGCTGACGGCAAAGCTGGCGCGGCAGCACAACGACGCGAACGTGGTCTGTTTCGGAGAACGATTGGTCGGTTCCGAAATCGCGCGCGACGCTATGAAAGTATTTTTAGAAACTGAATTCGAAGGCGGACGTCACGCCAGGCGCGTCGACAAGCTTGCCACCCCGCAAACCTGATTTATTCAAGGAACCGAGACGATTATGTCCAGCAACGCAGCCGTGTCCTATCCCAACGATTACTACGAGAATTTCTTCAATCAGCCTCTCAGCGAACGTGATCCGGAGCTTTATGGCTCGATCACCGACGAACTGGCGCGCCAGCAGGACCAGATCGAACTGATCGCGTCCGAAAACATTGTTTCCCGTGCCGTCATGGAAGCCCAGGGCGGCATCATGACCAACAAATATGCCGAGGGCTACCCGGGGCGCCGCTACTACGGGGGCTGCGAGTTTGTCGACGTCGCCGAGAGCCTCGCCATCGAGCGCGCCAAGAAGCTGTTCGACTGCTCGTTTATCAACGTGCAGCCACATTCCGGCGCACAGGCCAACGGCGCGGTCTTCATGGCGCTGCTGCAGCCGGGCGACACCATCCTCGGCATGTCGCTGGCCGCCGGTGGTCACCTGACGCACGGCGCGCCGCCGGCGCAATCGGGCAAATGGTTCAATGCGATCCAGTACGGCGTACGGCCGGACGATCACCTTGTCGATTTCGACCAGGTCGAACAGCTGGCCAAGGAGCACAAACCGAAGCTGATCGTCTGCGGCGGCTCGGCCTATCCGCGTACGCTGGATTTCCAGCGGTTCCGCGAGATCGCCGACAGCGTCGGCGCCTACCTGATGGTCGACATGGCGCACTTCGCCGGCCTTGTTGCGGCCGGCGTGCATCCGTCGCCGCTGCCGATCGCCGATATCGTGACGACGACCACGCACAAGACGCTGCGCGGCCCGCGCGGCGGCATGATCCTGTCGAACAACGAAGACATCGGTAAAAAGATCAATTCCGCCGTGTTCCCGGGGCTGCAGGGCGGCCCGCTGATGCACGTGATCGCCGCCAAGGCGGTCGCCTTCGGCGAGGCGCTGACGCCGGAGTTCGTCGAGTATTCCAAGGCCGTCGCCGAAAACGCCAAGATCCTGGCGGCGACGCTGAAGGAACGCGGCTTCGATATCGTCTCGGGCGGGACCGACACGCATCTGATGCTGGTCGATCTGCGGCCCAAGGACGTGAAGGGCAACGCCGCCGAGGTCAGCCTCGAGCACGCCGGCATGACCTGCAACAAGAACGGTATTCCGTTCGACCCTGAGAAGCCGATGGTGACGTCTGGCATCCGCCTCGGCACGCCTGCCGCAACCACGCGCGGCTTCGGCCCCGAGGAATTCCGTAAGGTCGGCAACATGATCAGCGACGTGCTCGAAGCACTCGCCAAGTCGAATGGTGACAATTCCGCCGCCGAGAAGGCGGCTCGTGAGGAAGTGAAGGCGCTTTGCCAGCGCTTTCCGATTTATCCGGACGCCTGAGGGGGCGGCCATTAAGGGGGATTAGACGATGCGGTGCCCGTTTTGTGGAAATGACGACTCTCAGGTCAAGGACTCGCGCCCGACTGACGACAACGCGGCGATCCGGCGCAGACGCTTCTGCCCGGCCTGCGGCGCGCGCTGGACGACGTTCGAGCGGGTGCAACTCCGCGAACTGGTGGTCGTCAAGAAAGACGGTGAAAAGTCGCCGTTCGACCGCGACAAGCTGGCGCGCTCACTGTCGATCGCGCTTCGCAAACGGCCGGTGCCGGAGGATCGCGTCGACCGCATCGTCAATTCCATCCAGCGCCGTCTCGAAACCTTGGGCGAGTCCGAAATCCCCACTAAAGTGGTCGGCGAAATGGTCATGGAGAACCTTCGGGAACTCGATCAGGTGGCCTATGTCCGGTTCGCATCCGTTTACAAAAATTTCCGCGAAGCCAAGGACTTCGAGGACTTTGTTGAACAAATAGGTGACGGAAACGCCGACTAACTCCAATTTTACGCCGGCAGACCGCGCGCGCATGCGCGCGGCACTCTCGCTGGCCAGGCGCGGGCTGGGCCGTGTCGCGCCCAACCCTGCCGTGGGGTGCATTCTTGTCCGTGCGGATCTCGGAACGTCCACGTTTGGCCGCATTGTCGGTGCCGGGTGGACGCAACCGGGCGGGCGGCCGCATGCCGAGACGGAGGCCATTGCCCAGGCCGGTGCGCTGGCCAAGGGTGCGCATGCCTATGTCACACTCGAGCCCTGTAATCACCACGGCGAAACAGGTCCCTGCACCGAAGCCCTGATCGCGGCCGGCGTCGTTGCCGTGACCGCCGCTGTCGAGGATCCCGATCCACGGGTTTCAGGGACCGGTCTCGAACGTCTGAAAGAGGCGGGGTTGAACGTCCGCGCCGGATTGCTGGCGGACGAGGCGAGCCTGCTCAACGCCGGGTTCTTTACCGCGGCCCGTCACGGACGGCCGTGGGTCACCATGAAGACCGCGACGACGATGGATGGCGCGATCGCGTCGCGCAACGGCAAGAGCCAGTGGATCACCGGCCCGGAAGCCCGCGCCCGCGGGCATCTGCTCAGGGCCGAAAACGATGTCATCCTGACCGGGATCGGCACGGTGCGCGAGGACGACCCGGAGCTGACCTGCCGCTTGCCCGGGATGCAGGGCCGCTCGCCGGTTCGCGTTGTCGTCGACCCGCGGCTTGAAATCGACATCGCAGCCAAGCTGTTCGATACCCTGGAAACGGCGCCCCTGTGGCTGCTGGCGAGTGAAGGTGCCGATCCCAAGCGCGCTGCCCTGTTAAAGGGGGCGGGCGCCACGATTATTGACCTGCCGCCGGTAACGGGGGGCCGTATCTCGCCGGATATGATCCTGTCCGCGCTTGCCGGCCGCGGCATTACGCGCGTCATGCTGGAAGCGGGCAGCGCGCTGACGGCGTCGTTCATGGATGCCAGCCTGATCGATGAAATCGCCTGGTTCCGCGCACCGATGGCCATGGGCGGCGACGGCATGCCGGCAATTGCGCCGATGGCCGTGAATGCCCCGGAAAATGCGCCGAAATTCCGCCATCTATCGACAATAGACCTTGATGGGGACGTGCTGGAGCGCTACCTCCGCCTTGGAAACGAGGATTAAGCGTTCATGTTCACCGGCATCATTACCGATATCGGCGCCGTCAAAGCCGTCACGCAAGGCAGCGACACCCGCTTCGACATCGCCACCAACTACGATATGGCGACGGTCGCGATCGGCGCGTCGATTGCATGTTCCGGCGCGTGCCTGACCGTCATCGAAAAGGACGACGGCTGGTTCGCGGTCGAGGCCTCGCAGGAAACGCTCGACAAAACCACCGCAGGTGCCTGGCGGGAAGGCACGCCGCTCAACCTCGAACGGGCACTCAAGGTCGGCGACGAACTCGGTGGCCATATCGTCACCGGACATGTCGACGGTGTCGGCGAGGTCCGTGCGGTAAGTCCTGTCGGCGGATCGCTCAAGATCGACTTCGAGGCACCGGAGAGCGTTGCCAAATTCATCGCCGAAAAGGGCTCGGTCACGGTCGACGGCGTATCGCTAACGGTCAACGGCGTCACGGGCACGGCGTTTTCCGTCAATATCATCCCGCACACGCAGACCGAAACGACGCTTGGCAAATTGCAGGCCGGGGATCGTGTAAATCTGGAAATAGACGTGCTCGCGCGCTATGTTGCCCGTCTCAACGACGTAAAGGGATAACCCCGTGTCAGCCAACAGAAATCCATCGGTCGTCTCGAAGCAGCAGGTGGCCCGCGCCACCGCCGATCCGGATAATTTCCTGTCGCCGATCGAGGACATCATCGAGGACGCGCGCAACGGCCGCATGTTCATCATGGTCGACGACGAGGAGCGGGAAAACGAGGGTGACCTGGTCATTCCGGCGCAAATGGCGACGCCCGACGTCATCAATTTCATGGCCAAATTCGGCCGCGGCCTGATCTGTCTCGCACTCACCTCCGAACGCGTGCAGGAACTCGAACTGCCGGCCATGTCCCGGCGCAACGGGTCGCGTCATCAGACCGCGTTTACGGTTTCGATCGAGGCGCGCGAGGGCGTCACCACGGGGATTTCGGCATCCGACCGCGCACGCACCATCGCCGTCGCCATCGACCCTACCAAGGGCGCGGGAGACATTGCCTCGCCGGGACATGTATTTCCGCTCGAAGCGCGCGACGGCGGTTCACTGGTCCGCGCCGGACACACCGAAGCCGCGGTCGACCTCTCCCGGCTTGCGGGACTCAACCCGTCCGGCGTGATCTGCGAGATCATGAACGAGGACGGCACCATGTCGCGATTGCCCGATCTGGTGACGTTCGCGCAGTACCACGGTCTCAAGATCGGCACCATCGCCGACCTGATCGCCTATCGCCTCAGAAACGATCGCGTCGTCGAACGAACGGCAGAGATCGACTTCACCAGCCGCTTCGGCGGCGACTGGAAGATGTGCGTCTACGTCAACAAGGTCGCGTACGCGGAGCATATCGCACTGGTCAAAGGCGACATTTCCGGCGACGCACCCGTCATGGTGCGGATGCATGCGCTTAACGTGCTCGACGATGTGCTCGGCGATACGCAGAGCGGCAAGAGCGGTGAGCTGCAGCAGGCCATGCGCATGATTGAAGACGAGGGCAGGGGGGCCGTCGTGCTGATCCGGGAACCTTATCCGCGTTCGCTGTCCGACCGTGTACGCGCGCGATTGGGAGAACCGGCTGAAGGACAAAAAGAGCTCCGCGACTATGGTGTCGGCGCGCAGATCCTCCTCGACCTCGGGCTTCAGGATCTGATTTTGCTGTCGAATACCAAGCGCACCATCGTCGGGATCGACGGCTACGACCTGAATGTTGTCGAACAGCGCGCGATCCCGCCTGCCGGGGAATAGACATGCCGACCCAACATGCGAATGAAAAAACGATCCTCGTGATCGAGGCCCGATACTATGAGAAAATCGCCGACGATATGGTGCGCGGCGCCGAGCCCGTGTTTGCCGAAGCCGGCTACGAAATCGAACGATTGCCGGTAACCGGCGTGTTCGAAGTGCCGGCGGCGTGCGAAATGGCGATCCAGGCCGGGCTCAAGGATCCGCATCACAAGTATGCCGGGATCATGGCCATGGGCTGTGTGATCCGGGGCGAAACCGATCATTACGATCACATCTGCCGGGAAGCGAGCCGCGCCCTGATGGATATCACGACCAGTCATCTGTTTCCGCTCGGCTTCGCGATCCTGACTTGCGAGAACATGAAGCAGGCGGAAGTCCGCGCCGATCCCGATCAGAAAAACAAGGGGGCCGAGGCGGCACAGGCGGTTCTCCGCATGATCGAACTGAGACGTCATTTCCGGGGACGAGAAGATGGCTAAAGCCTACGACCCGCGGCCCGCGGCGACACGGCTTGCGGCCGTTCAGGCGATCTACGAGCTCGACATGATCGACGCGCCCGTCGACGACGTCCTGGCGTCGTTCACGGCCGAACGCTGGAAGGCGGCGGACGAAGACGTTCGCGAAGAAATGGCGCGCCCCAAGCCGGAACTGCTGAAAGAACTGGTCAACGGCACCGCGACACACGGTGCAGATATCGAGGCGGCATTGCTTCCCGCCATGCGCGGCGAACGTGAACTGGATGACATGGAAAAGGTCATGCAGGCGATCCTGCGCACCGCGGTTTACGAACTGCTGGAACGGCGCAGCGTACCCGCAAAGACGGTGATCGGTGCCTATACCTCGGTCGCCGACGCCTTTTTTGACGAAGACGGCCAACAGGTGAAACTGATTGCCGGCATTCTGAATACAGTGGCCCGGCAGATAAGGCGCGACGAGTTCGCGCCGGCCGGTGAACCGCTGGCCGGCCAGGACTAGGTCCGCCGTCGATGGATGAATTCGACGTCATTCATCGCTACTTCGCGCCTTTGACCCGCGGCGACGTTGCTTCGTTCGGATTGACGGACGATGCCGCGGCAATACCGTCGCGGGCCGGCTTTGCACACGTCATTACCACCGATGCCATTGTTCAGGGCGTGCATTTTCTGGAAGACGAAACCCCGGCCAACATCGCGCACAGGCTTTGTGGCAGCAATCTCTCCGACCTCGCGGCAATGGGCGCGGCCCCCGTCGGATTTACGCTCGCGGCGGCGTGGAAAAAGGGAACCGACGCCAGGTTTATCGAACAGTTTGCCGCCGGTCTCGGTGAATGGGTCGACGCCTTCAAGTTTCCGCTGCTGGGCGGTGACACGGTGGTGACAACCGGTCCGATGACGTTTTCGCTGACGGCAATCGGAGAGGTCGAGGACGGACGTGCCCTGACGCGCGGCGGCGCCAAGCCCGGCGACACTGTCTACGTCACGGGGACCATCGGTGACGGTGCACTCGGCCTCAGGGCTGCCAAAGGCGAGTTACCGGACCTTTCCAAGGCGCACGTGTCGTTCCTCTCGGAGCGCTTTCGCCGCCCGCAACCGCGTGTCGACGCCGGACGCGCGCTCGTTGGGCGTGCCACGGCATGCATCGATATCTCCGACGGGCTCGTGCAGGATCTCGGGCATATCTGCTCGGCGTCGGGCACCGCGCTCCGGATCGACGCCCGCTGCGTCCCGCTATCCGATGCCGCACGTTCGGCGATCGATAGCGACCCGGTGCTGATCGACACCATCCTCACGGGTGGTGACGACTATGAACTGGCTTTTACGGCGCACGGCGACCTGCCGGCGGCCGATGTGCCGCTGACCGCGATCGGCGAGGTCGCCGCGGGGAGCGGCGGCGTCACCGTCACCGGTTTCGACGGTGAACCCATGACGTTCGCGCACGGCGGTTTCAATCATTTCACCGGGACTTGATGCGGGACCGCGCGCGCCTGTAAGTTGGTGCGAATCACCGCATGTGCATTTGGCTTAAATCCATCCTCACTCGGGACGAACCGGCATGAAACGATTGTTCTTGATCTTTGCGTTGGTGCTCCTTGTCGCGGGCGCGACCATCGGTGCAATGAAGTGGTTCGGCCTCGGCCCGTTCCAAAAACCCGAGATGGCCGTCGAGATGGCGGAGAAGAGAATAGAGGCACCGGAAGCACTGTTCGTCGATATGGAACCGTTGCTGGTCAATGTCGTGCAGGGCGGCGCCATCGCCACGACCATTCAACTCGAGGTCAAAATCGAGACCTCCGGCAACCAAAATATCATTAAAATCAAGAGGATGCTGCCACAGTACAAGGATGCATTCCTGAAGGATCTGCACGCGTTCGTGCCCCGCATGATAAGCGAATTGGGCCGCATCGACCTGCCGACCCTGAAGCAGCGCCTGCAGCTTGTGGCCGACCGGGTGGCCGGCGAAAAAGGAGTCGTGCAAGGCGTCCTGATCCAGTCTTTGCTGGACACACCGCAACAGTAAAGGCTTTGCTGGATCGCATTGAAATCTGTCAATTTTTTCCCATTTCACACAGCGAAAACCGCATGTTGCTTTATCCTGAGCGTTCTGGCATTTTCGCCGCGCTTTTTGCACCGGTGGCTTTTTCTCCAAGTTTGAGCCGGTAGTTTTGCGGGTTCCCGGCATGGTGTCGGTTCGCCCACGTTCGGTGCTTTATGTATGAGGGGGAGGGGATGTCTTCCATTTACGTTTTGGTTCTCGTTTGCGGTGCGTTGGCCCTGGTTTACGGCGCTTACGCGGTCCGCTCAGTTCTTTCGGCGCCCGCCGGCAATGAGCGCATGCAGGAGATTGCAGGCGCCATTCAGGAAGGCGCGGCGGCTTATCTGAACCGCCAGTACATGACGATCGCCGGTGTCGGCGTCGTGGTCGGCGTTCTGCTCGGCCTGTTTCTCGGCGTGCCGGTCGCGATCGGCTTCTTCATCGGTGCGATCCTTTCGGGTGTCGCCGGCTACATCGGCATGAACGTGTCGGTCCGCGCCAACGTCCGCACCACGGAAGCCGCACGTTCCAAGGGCCTTGAAGGCGGTCTCGACATCGCGTTCAAGTCCGGTGCCATCACCGGCATGCTGGTGGTCGGCCTCGCACTGCTTGGCGTTGCCGGATACTACGTCGTGCTTCGCGGCATGTACGACCCGAACGACGCGGCGCAAATGCGCCACATCCTCGAAGCGCTGATCGCACTCGGTTTTGGTGCCTCGCTGATTTCCATCTTCGCCCGTCTCGGCGGCGGTATCTTCACCAAGGGTGCGGACGTCGGTTCCGACCTCGTCGGTAAGATCGAAGCCGGGATTCCGGAAGACGATCCGCGCAACGCGGGCGTGATCGCCGATAACGTCGGCGACAACGTCGGTGACTGCGCCGGCATGGCTGCCGACCTCTTCGAAACCTATGCGGTGACCGTTGTCGCCACCATGCTGCTCGGTGCGATCTTCTTCACCGGTGCCGCGCAGGAACAGATGATGGTCTTCCCGCTGGTTATCGGCGGCGTCTGCATCATCGGTTCCGTGATCGCGACGTGGTTCGTCAAGCTGGGCCCGTCCAAGTCGATCATGGGTGCGCTCTACAAGGGCTTCATCGCGTCAGCAGTGATCTCGGCGATCCTCATCGGCGGTACGGTTTCGTACCTGATCGGCTGGGGCAGCGAGTTCACCATGAGCAACGGCGTCACCGTCACCGGTACGGACCTGTTCGTCTGCGCCGTCGTCGGTCTCGTCGTTACCGGCCTGATCGTCTGGATCACCGAATACTACACCGGTACCGAATACCGTCCGGTGAAGTCGGTGGCCGCGGCTTCCGAAACCGGCCACGCCACGAACATCATCCAGGGTATCGCCGTTTCCATGGAAGCGACGGCACTGCCGGTGATCGTGATCTCAGCGGGTATCATCGTGTCGTACCTGTATGCCGGTCTGTTCGGCATCTCCATCGCGGCAACCACCATGCTGGCACTGGCCGGGATGGTCGTCGCGCTCGACGCCTTCGGCCCGGTGACGGACAACGCGGGCGGCATCGCCGAGATGGCGGACCTGCCCGAAGACGTCCGTAACACCACCGATGCCCTCGACGCGGTCGGCAACACGACGAAGGCCGTTACCAAGGGTTACGCCATCGGCTCCGCCGGTCTTGCCGCGCTGGTGCTGTTCGCGGCGTTCACCTACGACCTCAAGTACTACTTCCCGGATGTGGACGTCACGTTCCGCCTCCAGGATCCGTACGTCGTGATCGGCCTGTTCCTGGGCGGCATGCTGCCGTACCTGTTCGGCGCCATGGGCATGATGGCGGTCGGCCGCGCCGGCGCTGCCGTCGTCGTCGAGGTGCGCCGTCAGTTCAAGGAACTGCCGGGCATCATGGAAGGCACCACGAAGCCTGAATACGGCAAGTGCGTCGACCTGCTGACGAAAGCCGCGATCAAGGAAATGATCCTGCCGTCGCTGCTGCCGTTGCTGGCGCCGTTCGTGATGTACTTCGTCGTCTATGCGGTGGCCGATCAGGCGTCCGCGTTCTCGGCGCTCGGCGCGATGCTGCTCGGCACCATCGTCACCGGCCTGTTCGTGGCGCTGTCCATGACCGCCGGCGGTGGCGCATGGGACAACGCCAAGAAGTACATCGAAGACGGCAACCACGGCGGTAAGGGCTCCGACGCCCACCACGCCGCTGTGACCGGTGACACGGTCGGTGACCCGTACAAGGACACCGCCGGTCCGGCCGTCAACCCGATGATCAAGATCATCAATATCGTCGCGATCCTGCTGCTGGCGATCCTCGCCTAAGCGGAAGCGACCGAAACGACAAAGGCCCCGGTGCAAGCCGGGGCCTTTTTCTTTTGCCTCATTGGCGGGCCGAGAGTTACTCGCTGTTCGTTTCGCCGATCTTGCCGAAGCGGTTCAGGTTCCCCATCAACTGCTCGATCACGGTGACCTTCTTGCCTACGGTCGGCGTCTTGCGTTCGACCGGCTGGATGTTCCGGGATTCTGCCAGGCCATGCGAACTGACGTCCGTGACGACACCGTCCTTGTTGAAGGTCACCAGCACGACGCTGCGCTCGTTGACTTCGCTTTCAAGGAACGCCACCGTCTCCGTGGTTTCACCGACATACATCCAGGTTTCTTCACCATACATGTTGATCGTGGACGGTGATCCGAGCGCGCGCTCGACCTCATTCTTGGTGGACTTGTTCGGCGTAATCGCGGCGATGGCGTCGATGTCCGGCATGGCGCCGCGTTGTGCGACATGCGGCGAACAGGCGCTCAGACTGGCCATGCCGACAATAGCGGCGGCGGCGATAAAAGACCTTGTTCTCAAGGGGCTTCGCATCCTACATCATGCTCCCGTAAAGGCGCCGCATGGCGGCTTACGCGGGCGGCGCCGGACAAATGGGACAGTGCCGCCAGCATCGACCAATGTCAATGGACCGGAAGGATCGCGCGCCCCATGTTTTCGCTCAAGTCGCTGTTCGGACAGAAGCCGGAAACCGAAATCGCGCGCTCACTCTATGCGGAAACGATACAGGCCGCGCGCCGGCCTGCATTTTATACCGGCATGTCCGTACCGGATTCCCCCGAGGGGCGTTTCGAGATGCTGGCGCTGATGGCTTTCCTGGTGCTGCGGCGGCTGAAGTCGGAAGCCAGTGCAAAGGACGTCGCACAGGCCTATTTCGACGTGATGTTTGACGACATCGATTCCAACCTGCGCGAACTTGGCGTCGGCGACATCAGTGTCGGCAAGAAGGTCAAGAAGCTGGCGGAGAGCTTTTACGGCCGCATCAGAGCATATGAGGACGCGCTTGCCGCGCCGGGTGAACAGGCCCTGCAAGATGCGCTCTCGCGTTACCCGTACCGGGGAACGGAACCGGCCACTGGCAGCGTTGAATGTCTCGCCCGGCACATACGGCGTGAAGATGCGGCGCTCGCAGCTCTGGCCGCGGAAACATTGCTGGCGGGCGAAATCCGCTTCGCCGCGATCGATGCGGACGGAAAGGGGGTCGCATGACCGGAGACCTGGAATTCTCGCGGCCATTCAGGGTCGACGGCCTGCCGCCCAAGGGGCGCAATGTCGAACTCGACCCGACCCCGTCCGAGCGCGAGGCGATTGCCGGGCGCCTCGGCCTCGTCGCGCTGAACCGACTCGAAGGCACACTGAAACTGCACCCCGAGATGGGCCGGCAGATTTCCCTGCACGGACCGATTCGCGCTGAAATCGTGCAAACGTGCGTCGTCACCGGCGATCCGCTGACAACGACGATCGCGTTCGATATCGACCGCACGTTCGCAGAAGACGCCGATCCGATGGCCGGCCTGAACACCACGGACGACGAAGAACTGACCGATCCCGAAATCGAGGAGCCCGATCCGATCATCGACGGCAAAATCGATGTCGGCGAACACGCGGTCGAGGAACTCGCGCTCAATATTCCGGCCTATCCGCGCGCGCCCGGGGCGGTTTTCGAGGCGCCTTCGGACGAGAATTCGGACGATAATAAGCCCGAGAACCCGTTTTCCGTACTATCTTCCTTAAAAGATAAAATGGAATCAAAGGATTAGGGGGAAATACCTGGATTTGGAAATTGCGCAGATAATTGTGTCTCACGTCTTGCAGCGAAGCCCCAAATCCTCTAATAAAGCGCGCTCGTTCGGAAACGAGCAGACAAAGAGGAATTTAGAGATGGCCGTTCCAAAGAAGAAGGTTTCGAAATCGAAGCGCAACATGCGTCGTGCGCATCACGCGCTTGATACGTCCAACCTCGTCGAATGCGCCAACTGCGGTGAGTTCACGCGTCCGCACCATGTTTGCCAGTCTTGCGGTTCGTACAACGGCCGCGAAGTTGCCGCCGTCGAAGAGCTGGCCTAACTCCCTTTTAAGCGGGCTCTATGGCCCGTATGATGCGGAACTGAGAATGTATCGGGCTTCCGCAATCGGGACGAGGCATTGACCACACGTTTGACCCTATCAATCGATGCCATGGGGGGCGACAACGCCCCCGAGATGGTCATCGATGGCGTTGACGCAGCCGCAAGGCAGAATCCGAACTTGCGGTTTCTGCTGTATGGCGACGAGGCGCGGCTGACCGAGATGCTGCAAGGCTACCCGGCTGCGCTGGCGGCGTCTGACGTGCGCCATGCCCCCGATGTCATCGGCAGTGGCGACAAACCCGCAGTTGCGCTGCGCGCCGGACGCCAGTCCAGCATGCGCCTTGCCATCAACGCGGTCGGCGATGGCGAAGCAGACGCCGTTGTCTCGGCGGGCAACACCGGCGCCCTGATGGCAATGGCGAAGTTCGTCCTCAAGACTCTTCCCGGTATCGACCGCCCGGCGATCGCGACTTATTTCCCGACGATGCGCAAAGAGACCGTGATGCTGGACCTCGGCGCGAATATCGAATGCGACGCCGACAACCTTCTGCAGTTTGCGGTGATGGGCGAGGTTTTCGCACGCAACGTGCTGGGCTGTGAGCATCCGAAGGTCGGCATTCTCAACGTCGGTGCCGAAGACATGAAGGGCAACCAGGCGGTCCGAGGCGCGGCAGAACTGCTGCAGCAGACCAACCTGCCGATCCGTTTCCACGGCTTCGTCGAGGGAGACGATATCGCCAAGGGCACCGTCGACGTCATCGTCACAGACGGCTTTACGGGCAACGTCGCACTGAAGACCGCCGAAGGCATGGCGTCCATGTTCGGGCATTTCCTGAAGAGCGCCCTGACGTCGTCGCTGTTCGGCAAGCTCGGCGCCCTGATCGCGCGTCCGGCACTGCTTCAGTTCAAGAAGAAGTTCGATCCCCGCCTTTATAACGGCGCCATGTTCGTCGGCCTCAACGGTATCTGCGTCAAGAGCCACGGCGGTACGGACGGCATCGGGTTTGCCAATGCCATCGGCGTCGCCGTCAATCTGGTCCGTAACAATTTCAACGAAGGCATCAAGGAAGACTGCGCGCAGCTTCTCGAAGACCGCGACAACGCCAAGATCGGCGACGGGACGGATGATGTCGAACAGTCCAAGGCAGCTGCAAGTTAATATGAAAATACGTTCGGAAATTCTCGGCTGCGGCTCTTATCTGCCGGAACGCTGCGTCACAAACGATGAACTCGCCAAAACAGTGGATACATCCGACGAATGGATCCGCTCCAGAAGCGGCATCGGCCAGCGGTATATCGCGGCGGAAGGGGAGTTTACGTCCGATCTCGCCGTACACGCCGCGAAGCGGGCCCTGGAACATGCCGGCGTAGAGGCCGACGAACTCGACCTCGTGATCTGCGCGACGACGACACCGGACAACACCTTTCCGTCGACAGCCGCCAAGGTGCAACACCACCTCGGCATGTCCAACGGCGCCGCGTTCGACGTGCAGGCCGTCTGCTCGGGTTTCGTCTATGGGCTTGCCGTCGCAGACAACTTCATCAAATGCGGACAGGCAAAAACGGCGCTGCTTATCGGCGCCGAAACTTTCTCCCGTATTCTCGACTGGAACGACCGCTCGACCTGCGTTCTCTTTGGTGACGGCGCGGGCGCCATCGTGATGCGTGCCTCGGACGAGGAAACGGAATCGTCCGGCGGCAACGGCAAGGGCCACAATTCGGGCCGCGGCGTGCTGTCGACACATATTCATTCCGACGGTTCCAACTACGACATTCTATATGTCGACGGCGGGCCGTCGACGACGCAGACGGTCGGCCACGTGCGCATGAACGGCCGCGAAGTGTTCCGCCACGCCGTGACCAACCTGGCGTCGATCGTCGACGAGGCGCTGGAAGCAAACGGCCTCGAGCGCAGCGATATCGACTGGCTGGTGCCGCATCAGGCCAACAAGCGCATCATCGATTCCACGGCCAAGAAGCTCGGCATGAGCGAGGACCATGTGGTTCTGACGGTCGAAAAGCACGCCAACACGTCGGCGGCATCGATCCCGCTGGCGCTCGACACCGCCGTCAAGGACGGTCGAATTCAGCGCGGCGACCTGGTTCTCCTGGAGGCGATGGGCGGCGGTTTGACCTGGGGCGCCGGTCTGGTTCGCTGGTAACCGGCCACTTCTCAATTTTTTTTCCCGCCGCGACCATTGGGATATGGAATCCCACGCAATTTATTGTGTCCTGGATGCCACCACACCACTAACCGATAAAATCCGCCATCCCTTTGATATTGACGGATTTCCCGGTCAAGGATACCCTTTCGGAAATGACAACAAGGGGGAGGCTGCGTTGCTATGACGGGCAAGACCGTAACGCGAGCTGATCTGGGCGAAGCCGTCTATCAAGAAATCGGGTTATCCCGCAACGAGTCCGCCGACCTTTTGGAAAGCGTTCTGGAATATATGGCCGATGCGCTGATCAAGGGTGAAACCGTGAAGGTGTCGTCGTTCGGCAGTTTCTCGGTTCGTGAAAAAGGCCAACGGATCGGCCGCAATCCGAAGACCGGAGAAGAGGTTCCGATCCTGCCGCGCAAGGTGCTGGTATTCCGGCCCTCGCAGGTTCTCAAAAGCCGCATCAACGAAATTCGTAAACCAAGCGAAGTTCCCGATATTTAAGAAGGTCTCCGATGAGCGATAGCTCGCCAGACGACCGCGCTGCGGACAAGGCGGAAAAATCAGCCAGCGCCTTTCGCACCATCAGCGAGGTGGCGGCGGAGCTTGATCTGCCGCAGCATGTCCTTCGCTTTTGGGAAACCAAGTTCCCGCAGGTCAAACCGATGAAACGCGGCGGCGGACGGCGCTATTACCGGCCGGACGACCTCCAGCTTCTGCGGCGCATCCGGGATCTGCTCTACGTCGACGGCTACACCATCAAGGGTGTCCAGAAACTGCTGCGCCAGAGCGGCAGCGTGCGCAACTTCGTCAACGAAGACGAAGCCAAGATCCCGCTGGGCGAGGGGACGTCCGCCACCGAACAGGACATTGCCCCGGCAACGCAGCCGGTATCGGATAATTCGTCGGCGCTGGCCGACAGGTCGGTACGTGAGGAGCTCGTCGAAATCGTCAACGACCTCAAGGGCCTGCGCGATCAGCTGGCGCAAAGCGCATCGTAACCCTGCGCCCTCGCGAACGGCCGTTAATCCATCTCTTTTTGTTGTACCACCGGGACGTGACGACTATATTCCGCCGGGCGTCGTTCCCCTGACGAACAGGCGGCGCGCACCGGTCGGGAAGTAGCTCAGCCTGGTAGAGCACTGTGCTGGGGGCGCAGGGGTCGCAGGTTCGAATCCTGTCTTCCCGACCACTTCTTCCTTTAGCCCTCAACCTTTTCGTTTTGCCGCTCCCCGCTCATCGGGCGGGCCCAGGACAGGTAGTAGCGCTTCAGGAACTGCTCTACGTCGTCGAACGACAGGACCGTCGTCAATTCGCCCTCGCCATCGCGGAACGGCAGTCGGACCTTGTCCACCTTGGTCGTCGTCCCATCGCTGAGCCGCACCTTGGCGGTCGACTTCATGGGCACACCGGCGGCAAGAACCTCAACCAGCTCCGAACGAACGAGATCGGCATAAACCGCCGGCTGAAGCTCTTTCAGCGGACGCGACGTGTAATTGAAGTTCATCATGTCCGTGCGGCCGCTGCCCCAGAATATGAAACGATGATCGCTTATGGCCGGTTCCCAGCGTGTAACATTGGCATAGGGCACCAGCGGCGGCGGAAACATCATCAGATGATCGATCCGCCAGACCGGCTGCTCGGCGCCGTCCCGAAGGTCGTACCAGACATCGACGCATTCGCGGAACGCCGGTGAAATCGGCGTTTCCGGATCTATGAGTTTGCAGTTCTTGCTCGCTGATAGAATCTTCATCTAACTGATTTTCCGTACTTTTATTCAACATTTGTTCGCCGCATGGCATCGGCGAATCGCGTTCTACGGATGATGAAGAAAAGCTCTTAATAAAAGCTTCACCACGAGCGGGTGAAATCCATTCGCCGGTCGCATTGCCGACAAAAGAGAATGGCCGGATCCGAAGACCCGGCCAAAGTTTGTGCTCTTGAGGGAAGGGAGGATTCTGTGAAGAAATCCATCCTTACGAGAGAAACTATGGCAGGCGTTTCCCGCATCGCCTGTGACGTGTGTCACAGTGCAGCCAATTTTCCGAAAAAATGCTTCAAATTTTAGGAACCGAGAAGGTGAAGCGGCGGTCCGTCATCGTCGTCGCGCACGCCACAAAGGCTTTCCAGTTCGTCCAGCAAGTCCGGCACGTCGTCGATCGACGTCCCCAAGCTGAAACGGCCGCCCGGCGCGAAACGGACCGTCGGCCCCTTGGTACACTGGCCGAGGCACTTGATGCGCTCGACCTCGACGTCGATTTTGCGCTCGCGCACGCCGTCCTCCAACGCATCCGCCAGTGCGAGCGAGCCACGCTGCGCGCATGACGGCTGATCGGCGTGATACCGCCTGTTGATGCAGATCAGCACCGATTTGATTACCGGCGGGGCCGGATCCTGCTGGTTCATGTCAATCTGTACCGCGGCCGATCAGTCGTCGTCCGCCACCGTCGGCGACGCCGCAGCGATGTCGCGCCCGCTTTCCGTCAAGCGGCATACCAGCCAGTCGGGTTTGATCGGGTTGTTGAACCAGGGCTCTGCCCAACCGTGACGAATGCAGCTGCGGACCGTCTGTTCGCTAACCTTCTGGCCGATGCGGTCGAACAGGGGCAGCTTGCCGCCCGGCTGTTCCAGCCCGCGCTGCAACCAGCGGAGTTGTGTATCGTTGGGCTGCGGCGTCCGTTTGCCCTCGTTGCCGGTCTCGGCACTGAGCGACGGCACCGCGCCGCCATCCGCGTTGCTCATTTCTCCACCTCCCGCCAAGTGCGGCGTTGTTTCCTGCCGTCATTACTTGGTCAGACGTTCATGGTACGTTACTTTGCCCGCGCGTCAAAGAACGAGATTGGCGAAGGAGATTGAAATGGCGGATCCGGTCATTCTGTACATAACGGTCCCGAACCGCGAGGAAGGCATCGCCATCGGCCGCGCGCTGGTCGACGAAAACCTCGCCGCGTGCGCGAATGTCATCGACGGCCTGACGTCGATTTTCCGCTGGGAAGGCGCGGTACAGGAAGACGGCGAGGCACTACTGATCGCCAAAACCGAACGCGAGCTAGTCGATGCCGCCAGCGATCTCGTGAAGATGGAACATTCCTACGACTGCCCGTGCGTCGTAGCCATTCCGATCGTCGGTGGCAACCAGCAGTTCATCGACTGGATTGCAGCGGAGACCACCGGCACGGAGGAGGGCTAAAAAGACCCCCGGCAGATATTATTTGACGCCGATGCGCTCGACGATCATGCGCGCCGTCTCAGCATTGTTGATACCGCCCGCGAAGCCCGCCTGAATGGCCTGGGACAACGGCTTCAGAAGCTTGACCTGGGTCTGATCCGGCGGCCCGCCGGTGCTGTCACACAAGCGTTGCGACACGGTCACCATCGCCTTGCACAGTTCCGAGACATGATCGTATTTGGTCCCGGCGAGACGGCTGATCAGATCGCCGTTCATGTCGATCAGCATGTGCAGACCGCCAAGCGCAACCTCGGTGACCTTCGGCTTGTTGTCGAGCATCGGCACGATCCGCCCGACCATCGCGGCGATCTCGGGGCCGGCGTTTTCCAGCTTGCGGTCGCGGACTTCGATCAGTGCATTGTCGATCGCGCGTTCAATTTCGTGAAAGTTGACCTGTCCACCGGTCGCCTTGGCGTGCAACGGGTTCGGCGGATCAATGGCACGCGTCACGTCGTCGCCCTTGCGCGCCGGTCCGAGATATTCTTCCTGTACGATGTAAGGCTTGCGGCGGTGAATCTGCGTATGGATACGGTCGAGCAGGGCCTTGGTCGAAACCGGCTTCATCACCACGTCATCGGCGCCGGCCCCCATGATCCCCTTGACCAGATCCGGCGTCGGTTCCGACAGTAGGATAATGATCGGCATGAAAGGGTTGTTGCCGATCTTGTTCATGCGGATATCGCGCAACAGGTCGGTAATTTTTCCGTCCGGGAATTCCGTGCCGCACAGCAGCAGGTCCGGCATCCGCGTGCTCACGGCATCGCGCACCTTGGCGAGGTCGGTACCGAGCGTCACGTTGGAAAAGCCGTTGTTGGAAAGAATGGTCCGCACGCCCTGACGCGCATTGAGATCGGTGTCGATCAACAACACATCTACCTGATTGAAGGTATGTTTCTGATTCATGCGACGCGCATTCCACGGAGGGCTATTGGCCGTCCGGCTGCCTCCCCACCCCTAAAGCATGAAAATGTAACCGATCACGCGTGCGGGTCAACGGACCAGAGTGATCAATTTTCCGAAACCAGCAGCACGCTCGCCTGGGCGGCAATACCTTCGCCACGCCCAGTAAACCCGAGTTTCTCGGTGGTGGTCGCCTTGACGGAAACACGCGAAAGTTCAGTTGATGCCACTTCCGCTATTCTTGCGCGCATAGCGTCGCGGTGCGGGCCGATTTTCGGCCGCTCACAGATAATCGTGATGTCGGCGTTGCCGAGTTCGAAACCGCGGTCGCGCATCCGCGCGCACGCGTAGGCCAGAAACCGGTCGGACGGTGCACCGCGCCACTGTTCGTCGCTCGGCGGAAAATGACTGCCGATGTCGCCGTCGCCGAGCGCACCGAATATGGCGTCGCACAGCGCATGCAGCGCCACGTCCGCATCGGAATGACCGATCAGTCCCTGATCATGTGCGATGTCGATGCCGCAAAGCGTAACATGATCGCCCGGTCCGAGCTTGTGCACGTCGAAACCGTTGCCGACCCTGATCCCGCCGTGGCCTGCTTTTCCGGTGCTGTCCGCCATCATCCTCTCCACTTTCCCGAGATCTTCCGGGGTCGTTACCTTCAGGTTCGCATCGTCGCCGGCGACAACGCCGACCTTATGACCTGCCGCTTCCATCACGGCGGCATCATCGGTCAGTTCCTGTCCCGCGGCCGCGCGGTGTGCCTGAAGCAGCGCGTCGTAACGGAAGCCCTGCGGGGTCTGCGCACGCCACAGCCCGTCGCGCGATACCGTATCGGCGATCACGCCCGCGGCATCCGCGCGCTTCAACGTGTCGACGACCTGAAGGGCAGGGATGACACCCGGGTGCGCGCCAAGCCCTTCCAGCACCCGGTCAATCATGTCGTGGGCGACGAGGGGACGTGCGGCGTCATGCACGAGAACAATGTCGGGGGCCATGCTCGCCAGCGCCTCGAGGCCGTTGCGGACAGAGTCCTGGCGCGCCGCGCCGCCGGCAACCGGCGCCATGACGTCGAGCCCGTCCAGCGCCTCGGCGACGATCTCCGCGTCGTCCGGATGAATGACGGGCAGCACGACGTCAACGGATGCATGCGAGATGAATGCCGCGACCGCATGGCGGATCAAGGGGGCGCCCCCGGCGCGCAGGAACTGTTTCGGCATTTCCGCGCCGAACCTGTGGCCGCGACCGGCTGCAACGATGATCACCGCGGTACCCGGCATCGGGTGCGCTCCTTCGGTTTGGCGTTCAATTTCGGGGGTAGAGCTTTACCCGTCGCCAACGCCATTGCCAAGCGATAACCCCCGATAAGCCCGGCTGTCCGGCCCTCTCATACCCCTTGCCAAAACGTGGGCAGGGCGCGATGGTGCAGCATGCAGACAGGGTTGCTGTTCGGACTTACCGCGATTGCCTCACTGGTTCCCGCCGTCGCTTTGACGTGGCGGACCCATTTCGCGCGCAATACCGCGTTCTGGACCGTCTGCGCGCTCGCCTGCATCGGCCCCGCGAGTGCCGTCGCCGTGCGCTCGCAGGACGCATGGCAGGCCGACTTCTCGACCTCGATCTGGGTGACCATCGCCGCCACCATGGCCCTGTTCCTGGTCTTCTCGGTGCTGGTCAGGAGCGTGTGGCGCCTGGCCCCGCTTCTGAGCGGTTACATGCTGGTCCTCGCCGTCCTCGGTTTTGCCTGGCAGCACGCGCCGAACGAACCTGTATCGGGCGCAACGACCGGCCTTCTGGTGCTGCATATCGCGTTTGCCGTCACCACGTACGGGCTGGCCACGCTTGCCGCCGTTGCCGCGTGGGCGGCGTTCCTCCAGGAACGTGCGCTGAAACGCAAGGACCGGCCGACACTCGGCGGCGTGCTGCCGTCGATCACGGATTGCGACCGACTTGTGCTGCGCTTCCTGCTGGTCGGCGAGATCGTGCTCGGTCTCGGTCTGGTCAGCGGTGTCGTGCTCAATGCGATCGCCGGCGGCGCGCTTTTAACCCCCGATCACAAGACCATCTTCACCCTGGCCGCGTTCGCCGTCATCGGACTGCTGCTTTTCGCCCAGGCGAAATATGGCCTGCGGGGCCGCAAAGCCGCGCGTGTCGTGCTTTTAGCCTACCTGATGCTCACTCTTGGCTATCCCGGCGTGAAGTTCGTCACCGACGTCCTCCTGGGCTGATTTAAGCACCTAAAAATCATTGCATTTTGGCCGGATATGCCTAATTTGTGTGCAACTCTTGGAGGGGTGCAACATTGTCGAATTTGAAACCGATTAGCATCGGTCCGGTGCAGCTGGACGGACAGGTCGTTTTGGCGCCCATGTCCGGCGTGACCGACATGCCGTTCCGACGGCTCGTGAAACGCTGGGGCGTGGGTCTGGTGGTGTCCGAGATGATCGCCTCCAAGGCCATGGTCTATGCCGCCAAAAAGACCATGAAAATGGCAACGCACTGTGCCGAGGAACACCCCATGTCGGTGCAGTTGGCGGGCTGCGAACCCGATGTCATGGCCGAGGCCGCGCGCCTGAACGAAGACCGCGGCGCGGCGCTGATCGACATCAACATGGGCTGCCCGGTCAAGAAGGTGACCAACGGCGACGCCGGGTCCGCGCTGATGCGCGATCTGGTGCACGCTGGCAAGTTGCTCGAAGCGACCGTCAAGGCGGTCAAGATTCCGGTCACGCTGAAGATGCGGACGGGCTGGGACGACGTTTCCCGCAACGCACCTGAACTCGCCCGCATCGCCGAGGAAAGCGGCATCCAGGCGCTCGCCGTGCATGGCCGTACACGCTGCCAGTTCTACAAGGGGCACGCGGACTGGCGTTTCATCCGCAACGTCAAGGAAGCCGTCAGCCTGCCGGTGTTCGCGAACGGCGACATCAACACACTGGAAGACGCGAAAGAAGCACTCGCGCAGTCCGGCGCCGATGGCGTGTTGATCGGGCGCGGCACCTATGGACGGCCGTGGTTTCCGGCGCAGGTTCAGCACTTCCTGAGCGAGGGCGGCGAACTGCCGGACCCGTCTTTGGAAGATCAGATGGAAACCGTGCTGACACACTACGAAGACATCCTGGAACACTATGGCGTCCACGCCGGCATTCGCATCGCGCGCAAGCATATCGGATGGTATTCCAAGGGGTTACGTGATTCATCTGATTTTCGTTCTCAGGTCAATCAGATGACCGACCCCGACGCCGTGAAGGCCCTGATCCGGGACTTCTACAACGCCAACCTCGACCAGCTCGCGGCGTAAATATGGCCGAGAACACCACCGCACTCGCCGACAAATCATCGCGCGCCGGCGTCGACGCGGAAGCCGTCCTGAATTCGCTCGCCAGCACCGTCGTCGTCGTCGACGGCGACAATGTGATCCGTCGCATCAACCAGGCGGCGGAGCAGCTTTTCCGGGGCAGCGCGACATATCTGCAGGGACAATCGCTCGATGCGCTGATGCCCGCCGACAGCCCGATCCTGGCCCTCGTCAATCAGGCACGGCGTTTCCGCAGCGTCGTCGCAGAATACGATGTCACGCTGGAAAGTCCGCGCATCGGCTCGCACGCGGTCGACGTGCAGGTATCATGCATCCCCGAGGAACCGGATGCGGTCGCGATCGTGATCCAGCTCCGCTCCATCGCCGAAAAGATCAATCACCAGCTCAACCACATGGGCGCGGCGCGTTCGGTGACCGCCATGGCGGCGATGCTGGCGCACGAGGTCAAGAACCCGCTTTCCGGGATCCGCGGTGCCGCGCAGTTGCTGGAGCAGGGCGCTGACGAAGAAGACAAGAAGCTGACGACGCTCATCTGCGACGAAGCGGACCGCATCGTCGGTCTCGTCGACCGGATGGAGGTCTTTTCCGACCGCGTGCCGTTACAGCGCGAAGCCGTCAACATCCACAAGGTTCTGGACCGGGTGCAACGTCTTGCGGAAACGGGCTTTGGCTCACATGTCCGCTTCCACAACCAGTTCGACCCGTCGCTGCCGCCGGTCTGGGGGAACCACGACCAGCTCGTGCAGGTGTTCCTCAACCTCGTCAAGAACGCCGCCGAAGCCGTCGGCAGCGTGGGCGGCGAAATCACGCTCGGCACCGCATACAGCCAGGGCGTGCGCTTTGCGCTGCCCGGCCTCGAGAACCGGGTCCACCTGCCGCTGACCATCTGGGTCCGCGACAACGGTCCGGGCATTCCGGATGACATGAAACGATACATGTTCGATGCCTTCGTCACATCGAAGCCGAAGGGCAGCGGCCTCGGTCTTGCGCTCGTCGCCAAGATCATCGGCGATCATGGCGGCGTCATCGAATTCGACAGTATTCCAGGGCGCACGGTATTCCGGATCATGCTCCCGATGTTCAAGCCGGAGGATGAAACTGGGGGAAAAGATGGCTGAAACCGCAACCATCCTCGTTGCCGACGACGACGACAGCATCCGCACCGTCGTAACGCAGGCGCTGTCGCGCGCCGGGTATGAAGTGCGTTCGACCGGCAATGCGGCGACGCTTTGGCAATGGGTGGAAAACGGCGACGGCGACCTGGTCATTACGGATGTCGTCATGCCCGACGAAAACGGTCTCGACCTGGTGCCGAAAATCCGCCGCATCCGCCCCAATCTGCGGATCGTCGTCATGAGCGCGCAGAACACGCTGCTGACCGCCGTCAAGGCGACCGAGCGCGGCGCTTTTGAATACCTCCCTAAACCGTTCGATCTCGCCGAGTTGGTATCGGTGGTGAAGCGCGGTTTGGAAGCCCGCACCAAGGATCCGAGCCTGGGCGGCGAGCGCGCGGAGCAGGGCATGGAGGAAAACCTGCCGCTGATCGGCCGTTCGCCGGCGATGCAGGAAATCTATCGTACCCTGGCGCGCCTGATGCCGACGGACCTGACGGTGATGATCACCGGTGAATCGGGGACCGGGAAGGAACTCGTTGCCCGTGCGCTTCACGATTACGGCAAACGCAAGGGCAAGCCGTTCGTTGCCGTGAACGTCGCCGCCATCCCGCGCGACCTGATCGAAAGTGAACTGTTCGGCCACGAGAAGGGTTCGTTCACCGGCGCGGTCAACCGCTCGTCGGGTCGGTTCGAACAGGCCAACGGCGGTACGCTGTTCCTCGACGAAATCGGCGACATGCCGATGGAAGCGCAAACACGCCTGCTTCGCGTACTGCAGGAAGGCGAATACACCACCGTCGGCGGGCGCAACGCGATCCAGGCCAACGTCCGCGTCATCGCCGCCACGCACCACGATCTGAAGCGGCTGATCCGCCGCGGCCTGTTCCGCGAAGACCTTTACTTCCGGCTCAACGTCGTGCCGATCCGCCTTCCGCCGCTGCGAGAACGGACAGAGGACATTCCGGAGCTGGTGCGCCATTTTCTTGGCCGTGCCGCAAACGAAGGGCTGCCGTGGAAGATCATCGAACCCGATGCGCTCGACCTTCTGCAGCAGCATGACTGGCCGGGCAACGTCCGCGAGTTGGAAAACATGATGCAGCGTCTGGCGGCGCTTTACTCGGAAGAGGTCATTGACGCCGAGATCATCTCGACCGAGCTCAACGACGGCCGCGGGCAAGGCGACAACGCCGTGGTGCAGACCAGCGGTCTCGCCGACGCCGTGGATGCGCACATGAAGAACTACTTCAGCGCTCATGACGGCGCGCTGCCGGCTGCCGGCCTTTATGGCCGCGTGCTGCGGGAAGTCGAACGGCCGTTGATCATGCAGACACTGCAGGTGACGCGCGGCAACCAGGTCAAGGCGTCCGAGGTTCTGGGCCTGAACCGGAATACGCTACGCAAGAAGATCCGCGAGCTCGGCATTCCGATCATCAAGGGATCCGAATGACGGCCAAGCCGGCAGCGAACTTCAGGGAAAGGCTCTCCAACAGCAGCCTGCAACGCCGCTTCGCCTCTCTGCTCGCGATCGCCGCCGTGGTTTCGGGGGTCGCCACCGTCTCGCTGATGACCGACACCACCGCGGTGCGCGAGCGCGTCGAAGAATTGCGCTGGCTTCTGGCCATCGACAGTATCCTGTTGCTGGCGCTCTGCATCGTCGTCGCAAGACGGGTCATCACGCTCTGGCTCGCGCGCACCAGCGGCCGTGCCGGCGCCGGGCTTCAGGGCCGGCTGGTGATGCTGTTCGCGATGATCGCGGTCACGCCGGCGCTGCTCGTCGCCGTCTTTTCCTACCTGTCGCTCAACTTCGGACTGGAAGCGTGGTTCAACGACCGGGTGTCCGGCGCACTGCGGGAGTCGGCGGGTGTGACGGAGGCCTACCTCAAGGAACACCGTCAGAATATCGCCAACCAGGCATACAGCGTTGCCTACGTTCTGAACCTGAATGCGCCGACGCTGATCGCCAACCCTTGGGAATTCAACCGCATCCTGACCGCCAATGCGACGCTCCGCGAACTCCCGGAAGCCGTCGTGATCGACAGCCTCGGAAACACGCTGGCACGTTCCGAATTTGCACTTTCGACGGTGATCGAGGAAATCCCGCCGACCGCGTTCGAACAGGCGGACAAGGGCGAAGTCACGCTGCTCGGCTCGGAAAACGAGGACAAGGTCCGCGCCCTGGTCAAACTCAACCGGTTCGTGAATGCATACCTGCTGGTCGAACGGTTCGTCGACCCGCGTGTGCTCCAACACATCACCGGCATTCGCAAGGCATTCGACGAGTATAACCAGCTTGAAGCGACGCGCAGCGGTGTGCAGATCAGCTTCGTGCTGATCTATGCCATCGCCGTCCTCATCCTGATCCTGGCGGCGATCTGGATCGGGATGACGGTCTCGGCACAACTCGCCGAGCCGGTCACCAGGCTGATCGATGCCACGGACAAGGTCTCGAAGGGTGATCTTTCCGTCCGCGTCGACGCCAAGGAGGCCAAAGACGAAATCGCGACACTGGGCCATGCGTTCAACAACATGACTGAGCGCATCTATTCCCAGCAGCAGGGCCTGATCGCGGCGAACGTCGAACTGGACGAACGGCGGCATTTTACCGAAACCGTGCTGGCGGGCGTTTCGGCGGGCGTCGTCGGTCTCGATGCGGAGGCGCGGATCAACCTGCCGAACCGGTCGGCATCGAACCTGCTGGGCATGAACCTGCAGGACCATATCGGCGAGAAACTTGTCGACGTCGTGCCGGAACTGGAAGTGATGGTCGAACAGTCGAAGGCACGCCCCGACCGGCTTCAGCAGGCTGAAATTACCGTGCACCGGAAAGACGGTCAGAAAACGTTCCTGGTCCGTGTCGCCGCCGAACATCTGGACAACAGCATCGTCGGCTTCGTGGTGACGTTCGACGACGTGACCGAGCTTCTTTCCGCGCAGCGAAAGGCGGCATGGGCGGACGTCGCGCGCCGCATTGCCCACGAGATCAAGAATCCGCTGACGCCGATCCAGCTCTCCGCCGAGCGCCTGAACCGCAAGTACCTGAAGGAGATTTCCAGCGACAAGGAAACCTTCGACAAACTGACCGAAACCATCATTCGCCAGGTCGGAGATATCGGCCGCATGGTCGACGAGTTCTCGTCGTTCGCACGCATGCCGCAACCGAGCATCAAGATGGAGAACCTGTCAGAACTGTGCCGCCAGGCGGTGTTCCTCGAACGCAACCGCGACGGCGATATCGACTATGAACTCATCCTTCCCGACGACGACGTGATCGTGCCGTGCGATGCACGGCAGGTCTCGCGGGTGCTGACTAACGTCCTGAAGAACGGCGCCGAATCCATCGATGGTGCCCGCGAAGCGGGGGACGAGGGTGTCGACGGCAAGGTAACGTTGCGCATCGACGCCGACGACACCGACAGGTCGGCGATCATTGTCGTAAGCGACGATGGGCGCGGCCTTCCGGAGGAAGACCAGGACCGCCTCACCGAACCGTATGTCACGACGCGCGAGAAGGGGACTGGACTTGGCCTTGCCATCGTGAAAAAGATCATGGAAGAACACGGCGGCTCGTTGACCCTGACGAACCGCTCGCCACGCGGGGCAAACGTCACGCTTCGGTTCCCTCGCATGGAGGCAGAGGGAATCGCCGATAGCGATGACGTCGACGCCGTATCTTCCGCCTCGGCGACCTGACAAGAACGAAAAAAGAAAAGAAACGAACGCAGATGGCTAAAGACATTCTCATCGTCGACGACGAGCAAGATATCCGCGTACTCACGTCGGAAATTCTTCGCGACGAAGGTTTCGATACCCGCGAGGCGCGCGATTCCCGCTCGGCACTCGATGCTGTCGAAAAGCGGGAACCGAGTCTGGTTCTGCTCGATATCTGGCTGCAGGGCAGCCAACTCGACGGCATCGGCATCCTGAAGAAGATCAAGGAAAACCACCCGGACGTACCGGTGCTCATGATGAGCGGCCACGGCACGGTCGAAACCGCGGTTCAGGCCATCAAATACGGCGCCTACGATTTCATCGAGAAACCGTTTACCGCCGACCGTCTGTTGCTGCTGATCGAACGTGCAACGGAGGCGGCACAGTTGCGGCGCGAAAATGCCGAATTGCGCACGCGCGCCGGGACATCGCTCGACCTGCTGGGCAATTCGGCCTCCATCAAGGAAGTACGCCAGGCCGTCGATCGCGCCGCGCCGACCAACTCGCGCATCATCATTTCCGGCCCACCCGGCGCCGGTAAGGAAGTCATCGCACGGCTGGTCCACGCGCATTCGAAACGGCCCGAGGGGCCGTTCTGCGTCGTCAACTGCGCCGCCATGCACCCGGACCGGATGGAAACCGAACTGTTCGGCGTCGAGGGCGGCGAGGGCAGCGGCCGCAAGGTCGGCATGTTCGAACGCGCGCACCAGGGAACGCTGCTGCTGGACGAGATCGGCGACATGCCGCTGGAAACCCAGGGCAAGATAGTGCGTGTCCTTCAGGAACAGATATTCGAACGCGTCGGCGGCAACGCCCAGGTCCAGGTCGATGTCCGTGTGATGGCATCGACAACCAAGGACCTGACCGCGGAGATCAACGCCGGCAACCTGCGTGAAGATCTCTATTACCGCCTGAACGTGGTTCCGATCCACATCCCGGCGCTGATTGAGCGGCGCGACGACATCCCCGTTCTGGCCCGCCATTTCATGAACACGGCGGCTAACGCCACGGGCCAGACGGTCAGGGACTTTTCGGACGATGCACTGGCGGCGCTGCAGACCTACGGCTGGCCGGGCAACGTACGCGAGCTCCGGAACGTTATCGAGCGGCTTCTGATCATGGCGCCGGGCGACCCGTCGCAGCCGATTTCGGGCAACATGCTGCCGCCCGAGATCATGGGGAATGCACCATCGGTTGACGTCGAGCGCAATGCCGAGATCATGTCGCTGCCGTTGCGGGACGCCCGCGAAATGTTCGAACGCGAGTATCTGCTTGCCCAGGTGGAGCGTTTCGGGGGTAACATCTCGCAAACCGCGCAGTTCGTCGGTATGGAGCGGTCGGCATTGCACCGGAAGCTGAAATCGCTCGGCGTTCGCGGTCAGGACAAACAGTAGCTCCAAGCGCAGTAGAACTGGGCAGCAATCAACAGGTACGGGTTCCGGCATGAAGATCATCGTATGCGGCGCAGGGAAGGTGGGGTCAAACATCGCCCGTCATCTCGCGCTCGAAAACCACGACGTAACCGTCGTCGACCAGTCGGAGAACCTCGTGCGGCAGATTTCCGACGCGCATGACGTCAACGGAATCGTCGGGCACGGCTCGCACCCGGACGTGCTGGAACGCGCGGGCGTCGGCGACGCCGACCTGATCATCGCCGTGACGCTGGCCGACGAAACCAACATGGTCGCCTGTCAGGTCGCGCATTCGCTGTTCGGGGTGCCGACCAAGATCGCACGCATCCGCCACCAGAGTTACCTGCAGCCGATGTGGGCCAACATGTTCTCGCGCGATCACATGCCGATCGACGTCATTATCTCGCCGGAGATCGAGGTCGCCCGTGCCGTCACGCGCCGTCTCGAGGTGCCGGGCGCGTTCGAAATGATCCCGCTGGTCGACAACAAGGTGAAACTGCTCGGCGTGCGCTGCAAGGAAGACTGCCCACTGGTCAACACGCCGCTCAGGCAGTTGTCGCAGCTGTTCCCGGACCTCAACATCGTCATCGTTGGCCTGATCCGCGACGGCAAACCGATCGTGCCCAAGGGCGAAGACCAGATGCTGGCCGGTGACGAAGTCTATTTCGTCGTCGACAGCGACCAGATTGACCGCGCCATGGTGGCCTTTGGCCACGAGGAGCGCGAAGCCCGCAACCTTCTGATCTTCGGCGGCGGCAACATCGGGATGTTCCTCGCCAAGGAACTCGAGGAAAACCACGACTGGGTGCGGGCCAAGATCATCGAGGCCAACAAGGAACGCGCCGAAGCCATTGCCGGCGAACTGGACAAAACCATCGTCATCAACGGCAGCGTCATCGACCAGGATATCCTCGAAGAGGCCAACGTCGCCGGCACGGAAACCGTGGTCGCCGTCACCAACGACGACGAGACGAATATCCTGTCCAGCCTGCTGGCCAAGAAGTTCGGCTGTTCACGCGTCGTGACGCTGGTCAATAACCAAAGCTACGAGGATCTCGTCGGCTCGATCGGCATCGACGTGACGGTCAGCCCCCGAAATATCACGGTGTCGAAGATCCTGCAGCATGTCCGCCGCGGCCGGATTCATTCAGTGCACACGCTGCGCGAAGATTTCGGCGAGCTGATCGAGGCCGAGGCCTTGCAGACGTCGGAACTCGTCGGCACGCCGCTACGCGAGGCGAAACTGCCGCAGGGCGTGCTCATCGGTGCCATCGTGCGCGACGGCGCGACGATCTATCCGAGCGGAAACACCGTCGTCGAGGCCGGCGACCGGGTGGTGCTGTTCGCAGCCGCCGACGTCATCCGCAAGGTCGAAAAGATGTTCTCGGTCCAGCTTGAGTATTTCTAGACCGTGACCGCATCAGAGAAACCCCGCGCCCTCATCTTCGACTGGGACAACACGCTGGTCGACAGCTGGCCCGTGATCCACGACGCGCTGAACACCACGTACCGCGCCTTCGGCCTCAGGGAATGGACCCTCGACGAAACCCGCGCCAACGTCAGGGAATCCGTCCGCGACCGCTTCCCCAAGATCTTCGGTGACGAATGGGAAGCGGCGTCCGACGTATTCTACAAGCGCTATGCCAATATTCACGCCGACGCGATCAAGCCCACCGAGGGCGCGGACGACATGCTGAAACAACTGGCGGACGCCGGATTTTATCTCAGCATCGTTTCCAACAAGCGTGGCGATTACCTGCGCAAGGAAGCCAAGGCGCTCGGCTGGCACCGGCATTTCTCGGCCCTGATCGGCGCGTTCGACGCGGACCGGGACAAGCCGGACCCGGCACCCGTGCACATGGCGCTCGAACAGGGCGACTTCAACCCGGGGCCGAAGGTGTGGTTCGTGGGCGATGCCGACATCGACCTGACATGCGCGGTCAACACGGGATGCATTCCCGTGCTGTTGCGCCCCGAAGCGCCCGGTGACGGGGAGTTCGGCGCACACCCGCCGGTCCATCATTTCGGGAACTGCCAATCGCTTTGCAATTTCCTGCAATCCATGTAATCTCCATCGCTTGGAACAAAAAATCCGCGCCTAAGGCACGGAAAAACCTATAAACCGCTGCAAAATGTGGCGACGAACAGGGGGAATAAAGAATGTCCGCAGATAAACCCCAAAACGTGCAGGACGTTTTCCTTAATTACATTCGCAAGAACAAGACGCCGGTCACCGTGTTTCTGGTCAATGGCGTCAAGCTTCAGGGCATCGTGACCTGGTTCGACAACTTCTCGGTCCTGCTGCGGCGGGACGGTCACACTCAGCTTGTCTACAAACACGCGATCTCGACGATTATGCCGTCGACGCCCGTTCAGCTGTTCGAGCCGGAAAAGGACGACGCAGCCGAGGATGCGTGAGTAAGCAGGGCGCTGGCGGCGGCATCGATCGGCGTCCGCAGCGCGAACGCTGCGTTGTCGTGCACCCTGAAATCGGCGCAGACGCGACCGATGGCCGCGCGCGCGAGGCCCGGCTTGAGGAAGCCGTCGGTCTTGCCATGGCCATCGACCTCGATATTGCGCACGCCGAAGCCTTCACGATCAAACAGCCGAAGCCCGCGACCCTGATCGGCGGTGGCGTTGTCGAGCGCATCTCGGACGTCCTCGACGAGCTTTATCACGCCGACGAAGATGCGCCGAAACCGGTCATCATCGTCGATGCGCAGCTGACGCCGGTGCAGCAGCGCAACCTGGAACGTGACTGGAGCGCCAAGGTCCTCGACCGGACCGGGCTCATCCTGGAAATCTTCGGCGCGCGCGCCCGCACGCGGGAAGGGCGGCTGCAGGTCGAACTCGCGCAGCTGACCTATCAACTGGGCCGGCTTGTGCGGTCCTGGACCCACCTTGAGCGCCAGCGCGGCGGTGTCGGCTTCATGGGCGGTCCCGGCGAAACCCAGATCGAAACCGACCGGCGCCTGATCCGCCAGCGCATCGACAGGCTCAAAAAGGACCTCGCCGACGTCTCGCGCACGCGCGATCTGCACCGCGCTGCCCGGCGCCGGGTGCCGCATCCGGTGATCGCGCTTGTCGGCTACACAAACGCCGGAAAATCCACGCTTTTCAACAGGTTAACCGAAGCCGGCGTGGTGGCGCAGGACCAGCTTTTCGCGACCCTCGATCCGACCATGCGGGGTCTCCGGCTGCCGAGCGGCCGCGATGCCATCATTTCCGACACGGTCGGGTTCGTTTCCAACCTGCCGCACGAGCTGGTGCAGGCTTTCCATGCCACGCTGGAAGAGGTGATCGAGGCCGATGTTATTGTCCATGTCCGCGATGTCGCGCACCCGGATACCGAGGCCCAGAAAGCCGACGTGCTGAACGTGATGGCGGAACTGCACGTGGTGCCGGCGGGCGGCGCCGCCAACGACGACGATGCTCACGCCAAACCGGTGGTCGAGGCGCTCAACAAGATCGACCTGCTGGACGACGAAAGCCGCGAATTCGTCACCAACCGGGCGCGTTTCGGCAATCAGGCCGCCGTGCCGATTTCGGCCATGATGGGGACGGGCTGCGCTGAACTGCTGGACGTGGTCGACGATATCCTGACCAGCCATTACCTGCACCGCGCCATCGACCTGCCGTTCGAGAACGGCGCCGCGCTGGCATGGTTGTACGAACGCGCCGAAGTGCTGTCGCGCGAGGACGGCGAGCAGGGCGTCCACCTCGACCTGCGTATCGCACCCGATGTCGCCGCCCGCTTCGAGCAGAAGTTCGAAACGCCGCTGGAACCGCGGTGAGGAATAAGAACTCGGTCGTCCACCTTGCCGGCTTTTATGGGTCCTGAACCAAGCCCCGGAATTTATCCGGGGCAAGTTCAGGACGACGATGTATTTTAGCCCGATCAGCCTCCAAACCCGTCACCCTGAACTTGATTCAGGGTCCATACCGCCTCAACTTCAATTCATGCACCTACTTGCTGAAATAGGATATTGCCCGGCCGCGCCAAACACGCTACCCATCGAAATGCGCAATCTACTAGTAGAGGAGGCGCCGATGGCGACCCGCGAGGCTCAAAGCAGGTGGCGGATGACGAACCGCTACGTCAAACGTCAGTTGAACGTGATGGCGCGCGAGCATATCCACATCAGACTGGATGAATTCGCGAACGCCTTCGATCTTCGCGGCAAGGGCGAGGCGGTGACCTTCGCTGCCTTCGTGACGCAGGCGCTGATGCAGCGGAGCGAGTTCTCCGACGAGGCCAAAAAGATCCTCGACGATGCGGCGGCGGCCTATCACCGTGACAGGGACCTCTATATCAACTGATGCAGCACGTTCTCGACAATCCGGCGCAGGTGCTCGACATCATGCGCGAGGTGGCGGATGCGGAAATTCTGCCGCGCTACCGCTCGCTTGCCGATCATGAAATCTCGGAAAAAAAGCCGGGTGACCTCGTTACCATCGCCGACAAGGAATCCGAAGCAGCACTGAGCCGGCACCTGACGGCACTGCTGCCCGATAGCCGCGTCGTCGGCGAGGAAGGCTACGAGGCCGACCACGGGATGCTTAAGGCACTGGCCGAGCCGGGGCCGGTCTGGATCGTCGACCCGGTCGACGGCACGTACAACTTCGCGCACGGCAAATCGCCGTTCACGGTCATCGTTGCGCTCGCCATGGACAGAGAAATCACCGCGGGATGGATCATCGATCCGGTCGCAAAAGACGCGGTTTGGGCGATCCGTGGCGGCGGCACGTGGATAAGCGATGCCGCAGGGACGGTGACACAGCCTGCACGCCTGGAAAAACCGTTCACCGACGGCACCATGACGGCGGGATGGAAGCTGCGCGGCCGGCTGGAACGGGCGGCCCGCGAGCTGTCGCAGCCGCTACCGAAGATCACCGAACGCTACCGCTGCGTCGGGCGTGAATACATGGATATCGCCGCCGGCAAGCTCGATTTTGCGCGCTACGGCGGGCTGCTCAAGCCATGGGACCACGCGGCCGGCGTGCTGATCGTCGAGGAAGCCGGGGGCAGGGCGCAGCGTATCGACGCAGACGAACCTTACCGGCTGTCGACAAAGCTGAATTCGCAGTCGCTCGGGGTATGTGGCGCGCGCGCGCAGTGGGACGACTTCGCGGCACTGGCGATCCGCGCCGACGAACTGACGTAACGTCAGTCAGTCGAAATCTGACCGCGCGGTCAGTCAGTCGAAATCCGGCCTCGCGGCCGGTCAGTCGAAATTGACGGTATCCTTGACGATATAGAGCGGGCGATTGCGGGTATCGCGGTAGATCCTCGAAATATAGAGCCCGAGAATCCCCATACCACTCATCAGCCCGCCCCACAGCAGCAGGGCGAAGAACACCCAGCCCGCCACCGCACAGCCCCAGCCGATCAATGCGGCCAAACCGGTGAGCACCAGACCGCCCGCACCCAACGCGGTGCCAGCAAGCCCGGCATACAGAACCAAGTGGAGCGGGAACATGGAAAACGACGTCAGTCCGTCGACGAAGGTCTTCACGGGACCGCGTGAGAACACGCCCGGGAAATGGGTTTCGCCGGCGGCACGCGGCTGGCGGCGATACGGTACTTCGGCGCGTTCGAAACCGATCCACTGCGTGATCCCGCGCAGGTAAGGCTGTGATTCTTCCAGCGTCAGGAGCTTATCGACGGCCCGGCGCGACAGCAGCCGAAAATCGCCGGCCTCGATCGGCAGTTCGATCTCGGAACGGAAATTGATGATCTTGTACGCCACCTTGGTCGCCCACAGGCGAAAAGCGGTCTCGCCGTCGCGGCTGAGGCGCCGCGTATAGACGAGGTCGGCGCCTTCGCGCCATTTTTCGATCATTTCGGGAATGACCTCGGGCGGATCCTGGAGATCGGTGTCCATGTAGATGATGGCGTCGCCCTTGGCGTACTTCATGCCGGCCAGCACGCACTCGCTGACGCCGAAGTTCCGCGACATGTTGATGATCTTGATCGCCTTGTTGGCGGCGGCGTGTTTCTCGAGGATCTTGAGCGAATCGTCGGTGGAGAGGTCGTTGACGAAAATGACCTCGTACGGACAGCCGACGCCGGCAAACATCTTGGTGACCCGCGCGATCAGTTCTTCCAGCACGTCCGCTTCGTTGCGAAACGAAAACACCAGCGAAATCATGCTCTTGTCATTGCGCGCGTCGGTCACGTCGGATCCCCCGGAAAGTCGATGGCGTCAATATCCGCGCCGACACGAAAGTGTCAAGGTTTGCAGCACCTAGGCGTATTCGAGCCCGTCCGGTTCATAAACGACGATCTTGGAACCGACGTTGTCGATCCCGATCTTGACCGATACCAGATCCTTCAGCGCGGCACGCACCTTGGCCTGCTTTTCAGGTGCGACGATGAACAGCATGAAACCGCCGCCGCCGGCACCAAGCAACTTGCCGCCGGATGCACCTGCACCCATGGCCGCCTCGTAGATTTCATCGACCAGCGGCGTCGTCACGCCATCAGCGAGCTCGCGCTTCAGCTGCCATGACTGGTCCAGCAGCTTGCCGACGTCCGTGATCGGGCGGTTTTCGTCGACCAAGATCGCCTGTGCCTCGTCGACCATGGCATGCATGGCGGAAAGCTGTTTTTCGCGGGCATCGATGTTCTCGATCTGCTTTTCCGCCATCACGGGGGCGAGGCGCGAAAGGCCGGTGAAGACCAGCAGCAGGTGGTCCTGCAGGTCTTCGCGGCGGTCGCGGTCGACCATCACCGGCTGTACATCGAAATCGCCGGTTTTCAGGAAATCGATCCTGTTGAGCCCGCCGTAGGCCGCCCAGATCTGATCCTGGCAACCGACTTTCTCGTTGATGACCTCGTGTTCGATGCGGATGGCTTCGCGCGCCAGATCGCGCTTGGAAATCATCTTGCCTTTGAACGCGGCCAGCGCATTGGTCAGGCCGACGGTAAAGGACGACGACGAACCGAGCCCCGAACGCGCCGGCAGATCGCCGTCGTGGTGGATTTCCACGCCTTCGTCGGGTTTGTGTTCCGACAGCACGCCCTTGACGGCCGGGTGCTGGATTTCGTCGATGGACTTCACGTTTTCGACCACCGAATAGACGATCCGGTGCTTGTGTTCGAAGAACGGCGGCAGGCGCCGGACCGAGATGTAACAGTACTTGTCGATGGCGAAGCCGAGGACGGCGCCGCCGTGCTGTTCGTACCATTTCGGGTAGTCGGTTCCGCCGCCGAAGAGCGAGACACGAAACGGTGTCCGGCAGATAATCATGTCGTCCCCCTGTCTGCGGCAGCACCACCGATCACCCGGGCTGCACGGGCCAGGCTGTCAGGCGTGCCGATGTCGATAAAAGTTACGTCACCGGCGTCGTAAGCGGCAAGCGAGGAGGGCGGCAGGGTCTGAAAAACGTCACGTTCAAGCGACGGGCCCGCCATGTCCGCCAGCAAATCCCAAGCTTCCGGCCCGAACGCATAGACGCCCGCGTTGATCAGGCCGGCGCCGGCATCCGGGTCTTTCTCGCGAAACGCACGAATCCGCCCGGCCGAGTCGGTCTCGATCTGTCCGAAACGCCCGGCGTCCGGTACCCGCACACACAGAAGCGTCGCCGGTGCGCCTTCGGCCTCGTGTGCCTGCACCAGCATGCCGAGATCGGCATCGATCCAACTGTCGCCATTCATCACCAGTGAAATGCCGGTTTGAACATGCGGTCTGACGTGCCGGAGCGCACCGGCGGTGCCCAGCGGCGCGTCTTCGATGACGGGAACGATTTCCATACCGTCACGCGGCATCGCCGTCACATAGTCGACGATACGCGTCGCCTGATGACCAAGGCTGAGGATCACGCGCCGGGCGCCAAAACCTTGCAGCCAGTCGAGCAGATAATCGAGGTAGGTGCGCTCGTTGACCGGCGCCAGCAGCTTGGGCACATCGCCAAGTACGGGCTGGATGCGCGTCCCCAGTCCGCCGGCCAGAACGACGACGTCGATGTTGGAAAGGGCGGTCTCAGACATCGGACCGCATTGTCACTCCGCTGCCTCCAGTTCCTCGACGAGACGGCGCTTGAGGCGGTGTTCAGCCATTTCCTCGATATGTTTGCGCGTGTCCCAGCCGAACTGTTGCGTCACCATGTCGAGGTAACGCTTGCCTTCGAAATATTCGTGGAACGCCAGGTCGCGGAAACGAAGCACCTCGGCCGCGGAGACCTTTTCCGTTGGCAGCGGGCGGCAGTCATAGCTGTGCTGCGAATACCCGGCCCAGCTTTCCGGCAGCGGCCAGTCGTTCTGGATCGCCATCGCATAGAGCGGCGAGCCGGGATAGGCCATCGCCGAATAGAAGTTGGCGTATTCGCAGTTGAGTTCCACCGCGAGGTCGAGTGTCGCCTGCATGCTCTCCATATCGTCGTCGGGCAGGCCGAAGATGAAGTTCCCGGCGACCTTGATGCCGGCTTTCTGAATCATGCGGACGATACCGACGATTTCTTCCTGGTCGAAGGCCTTGTCGGCGCCGTCACGAACCAGATCGGAGCCGGACTCGATGCCCAGTGCCAGCCACTGGAACCCTGCCTTGCGCAGCTTTTCCAGCATCTGCGGTTTCACGGTGTCGACCCGCGCGTAGGCCCAGATGTTCAGGTCCGTGATGCCGCGCTCGATAATGCCATCGCAGACGGCCATCACATGGCGTTCGTTGAGGACGAACATCTCGTCGATGATCTTGAAGGTCTTCACGCCGTATTTCTCGCGCAGCATGGCGATTTCCTCGACCACCTTCTCGGGCTTGCGCATGCGGTACCGGTTGATGTCGAAGGGCGCGTTGATGCAGCAGAACACGCATTTGAACGGGCAGCCGAGCGACGTATAGATCGACGCGTAAGGCATCCGGTTTTCAAGCTCGCCGAAACACTGCCAGTTATGGGCGCGGTATTTCTCCATCGGCAACAGGTCCCACACGTCGCCGTGCAGTTCCGCGTCCAGGTCCTTGATCAGCGGCGCCGCCGGATTGATCGTGAAAGCGCCGTCCTTCATCCAGACGAGGCCCGGCACGTCGCTTAAGGCGTCATCGGACGATCCCGCATCGATGGCGTCCAGCAACCCGTTTACCGTTTCCGGTCCTTCGCCCTTGCAGGCGTATTCCGCCGCTTCCTCGCTGAGCGTCTGCTCCGGAAGCGCGGAGACGTGCCCGCCAACGAAGATCACCGGAATATCCGGGGTCACGTCCTTGATGACGCGCGTGGTTTCGCCGGCGGCGACCATCTGCTGCGTGGAGGCCGACGGCTGGTGGCCGAACACGATCATGGCGACCAGTTTCGGATTCAGTTCCTTGATGCGCTGGGCGACACTTTCCGGCCCCATGCTTTCGGCCTCGGAATCCAGGATCACGATCTCGCGGCCCTTGTCGCGCACGTAGCCGCCGATCAGGCGGCACCAGAGCGGCGGCTCGATCGCCGTCAACTCGTTGCCGAGCTGCTGGTAAATGCGTTCGCGGCCGCCGGGATTGACGAGGACGAGATCGGGTCGGGTCGAGGTCATTCGGGCTCCGTTAAGTCCGGTTTAACTGCGATTTTATACCGCTTCGGCGGGCCAGCGTCACCACTTCAGGGCGATCACACATTTCCGTACTGGCTGTTGCGGATCATGCGATAGCCCTTGATCAGTTCCACAATCCCGTCGTCGAGGGAATAGGCAGGCTTGAAGCCGGTCGCCTCGATCTTCTCGTTCGAGACGATGTAGTCGCGCTTGTCCGGGTCTTCGCCGATGGGGGCTTCCATGAACACGAAGTTCGGCAGATGTTCACGGATCTTCTCGCAAAGCTCGCGCTTGGACAGGTTCGCATCCGAAAGGCCGACGTTATAGGGCTCGTCCTTCATGCTCTCGAAGTTCTCTAGGCCGTGGATAAAGGCACGTGCCACGTCGCGGATGTGGATGTAGTTGCGCTTGAAGTCGGCTTCGAACAGCACCACCGCGCGGTCGTTGACGGCGCGATAGACGAAATCGTTGACCAGCAGATCGAGCCGGAAGCGCGGTGCCATGCCGAACACGGTGGCGAGCCGGAAGCTGATCGCGTTGCCACGCTCAAGCACGGCGGCCTCGGCTTCGACCTTGGTCGTGCCGTAGAGCGAGATCGGCCGGAGCGGCGTCTCCTCGGTACAGAATTTTCCTTTTTCACCGATACCGTAGCCGGAATTGGTGATCGGCATCAGGATCCGCTGATCCTTGGACAGCAGCTCGGTCAGCATCAAGACCGCGTCGCGGTTGATGCTCGTGGTGCCGAGCTGGTCGTTGTTGCAGAGCGGCGCGCCGACAAGGGCGGCCAGCGGGATCACCACGTCGGCGTCCTTGATCAATCCCTTGATCAGACCTTCGTCGCGGGCATCGCCGCGCACCACGTCGAAGTCCGGATTGGCGCAGACATGGGCGAGGGGGTTCTGCTTGAACATGAAGTTGTCGAGAACGGTGACCCGGTGCCCCCGGTCCAGAAACGCCGGCACCATGATGGACCCCAGATAACCGGCACCGCCGGTGACAAGAATGTTCAGTTTATCGCTCATGGGTGAGCCTTTCCTAATTCGTCAGGCGGGCTGCGCGGCCTCGTCCAGCACTTCGTAGAGCTTGCGGATCTGCGGCTCCAGGTCGTGCGGGTGGTTGCCGCAGAAGAAGCCGTTGTCGTGCGCGATGTTGGCGTTGGCGATCTCGCCGACGGTCTCGTAATCGTAGAACTTCATCACGTCGTGGCGCAGGATGCAGCCGCCGGTGATGATCCGGTACCCGATATCCGCGGCCACCAACGCATCGAACACGCGCTTGCGGTCGATGTTCATCGCCGGGTTGAGGATGATCGGGAAGCAGAAGCTGGAATGGACGCCGTTTTCACGCTGGATGATGAAACGTTCATCGCCGCCAAGCAGTTCCGTGAGCAGCGCCAGGTTCTTGCGCCGCTGCGCCGTGAAACCGGGAAGTTTCTTCAGTTGTTCGCGCCCGATGGCACCCGCCATTTCGGTCGGCCGCACGTTGTAGCCCGGCAGGATGAAGCGGTAGGCCTCGAAAAAGTCGTCGTCCCGGTTCTCGAAAATGGGCGAGTCCTTGGGCAGGTCCCGGGTCCAGCCGTGCGCCCTGAGCGCGCGCATGATGTGGCAGAGTTCCAGATCGTCGGTGACGATCATACCGCCTTCCATGGTCGCGATGTGGTGCGAGAAGAAGAAGCTCGACGTATTCACATCGCCGAACGAACCGGCTTTCTTGCCGTTCAGTTCCGCATCCAGGCTCTCGCAGTTGTCTTCCATGAAAACAAGGCCGTGCTTGTCGCAAAACGCCCGCATGACGTCGAGTTCGCACGGATTGCCGAGGATCGAGACGGCGACCAGCATCTTGGTGTCCGGCGATAGCGCATCTTCGAGCTGCGAGACGTCCATGTTGAGCGTGTCGAGTTCGACATCGACGATCTTCAGCTTGAGGCCGTACTGCTGCAGCGGATGATACGTCGTCGCCCACGAAACCGCCGGAACAATCACTTCATCACCGCGCTTCAAGGGGTTGTCTTTCTTGAAGAATTGCGCCGCGACGGCAATCAGGTTCGCGCTCGAACCCGAGTTCACCATGACGCCGTATTTTTTGCCATGGTAGGCGGCGAATTCGGCTTCGAAGGCGGCCACCTCCGGCCCCATGGTGTACATGTCGCCATCGATGATGCGCTGAATGGCGGCGATTTCCTTGTCGTCCCAGCTGGACGCCGCGAGCGGATAGAACATCGCGCCGCTTACTCCATGGTGCGGGTACCTTCGGTACCCGGCGTGGCGGAGTTCGGGTTGACGATGTCCGGCATCGCCGGATTTTCCCAGCCCTCGATCGGCTCGATGTACATGTTCTGGCGGAACTCGTCGCGCGGCAGATACGGGTACATATCCTCGACAGGTGTCGACCAGCCGAAGATACGCGGCTCGTAGGTGTGGTATTCGTGCATGTTGACGTCGCACACCACCGGGCCGTCGTCGAATGCCATAACGGTGTCGATCATGCTGTCGATCTCGGCGTTCTTGGAAATCTCGAACGTCTGCACGTCGAAACCCTTGGCCACGTTGACGAAGTTCGGCGGGTTGTAGCCGACCGGGCCGCAGGCCTCGCAGCGGCCCTGGAAGTTGGTTTCCTGGAACGCCTTGGTGATGCCGTAGATGTGGTTGTTGAGGATGAACGTCTTCACCTTCATCCCGTAATTCTTCATGGTCTGCAGTTCCTGGATGTTCAGGATCATGCCGCCGTCACCGATAATGGCGACCACGTTGCGGCTCGGATCGGCCATCCAGGCCCCCATCGCGGCACACATCGAGAAACCCATCGGCGCGTTACCGTTGTTGGTCAGGTAAAGCTCGCCGAACTTGGTCTCGAACGCATGCGCCACAACCACGGACGTCCCACCGAGGTCGCACACCAGAATGTCGTTCGGGCTCATCTTCTCGGAAAGGCGCCGCATGAACGCATACGGGTGCACGTATTCCTTGTTGTCGTGGGTGTAGGCGCCGTCCTCGAACATTTCCGGACGGACCGGGTCGTACTTGACCCGCCATTCGCGGCACTGCGCGTTCCACTTTTCGTGTGTCGGCAGGTTGCCAGCGGCGCGCTCTTCCTTGAGGCGCTTCAGCAGACGCTCGCAGAAGTCGCGCACGTCGCAGAGGATGTTGACGTCGAACGGCACCTGCTGGAGGCGCGGCTGCAGCAGCGCCTTGTCGAGGTCGACGACGTACTTCTTCGCTTCGCGGGCGAAGGTGTGAATGTTGCCGCCCGTGATACGCCCGGAAATCCGCGAACCGATGCCCATCAGCAGGTCCGAATTCTGGATGCCGAAATTGCGCCCGGCGCCGCCATAGGTGCCGATGCGGCCACCGTAATACTCGAAATCGGAGGTAATGATGTCGAGCGCGTTCCAGGTGGGGTAGGCGGGGACCATCGCCACTTCGGCGATTTCTCGGACCAGATCGACCGCGTTGCCGATGCGCGCGCCGCCGCCGACGATGAACGTCGGACGTTCGGCTTTTTTCAGGTCCTCGATGTACTGCTCAACCTGTTGATCGACGACATCGGTCGAATAGTGCACGCGAGCGGCGTCTGAATCGAAGCTGAACAGCTCGTCCGGCTCGATCTCGGCCTTCTGGATGTCGATCGGGATATCAATCACGCAGGGGCCGGGACGGCCTTCCTTGGCGAGATGGAAGGCTTTTTCCATCTCATAGCGGATGTCCTTCGGATCGGTAATCATGACCGCGTTCTTGGTGATCGATTCGACGATCGAGACGACATCGGTTTCCTGGAAACCGACCTGACGCACGCTGGGATCGGGGCGCATGAACTGGGAATTGATGTTGCCGGTAATGAAGATGCACGGCACCGATTCATAGAAGCAGTTGGCGATCGGGTTGACGAGGTTGAGTGCCCCCGGACCCGACGTCGCAATGGCGGCACCCGGAATACCTTTAACACGGCCAAAGCACTCTGCGGCGAAACCCGCGCCCTGTTCGTGCATGGTTGCCACGTATTCGGTCTTTTCGGCGCGCGTAAACGCATCGATCAGATGGCCGTTCGCCGATCCGTACAAAACGAAAACCTTGTCGATTCCCTGATCGCCCAGAAAATCGATGACATAGTCAGCTAGCTTCATAAACCCTCGTCCCCATTCGTGGATTTCGCCCGCGCCGCCGACCGATCACCAGATGCCGGACGCATGCGGAATTGAACCTTCAGGATTGTCCGGCGTATACAACATTCGCACCTCCCGGCCAAGGTCTAATCGCCCTCTAAGGCCCGGAAATCCCTGAGTTATCCGAATGTCGCAAGGTGTTGTCAGGAAAGCTTCCGGGCGGCGACAATTCGCATGCCCCCAAACGGATACCTCGCACCCGCCTTGATCGTAGCAAGTTCCGCGACAAGCGCCGCTCGGAATGCCGCATTGAGAGGCCCCGGGAGAGAATGTTCGGTGTCCGCGACGCTGTCCGCGCTCTGGCTCATGAAGCGGCGGGAAATCCACTGCGGCACGAACAGCGAGGCCATGAAACTGGTATCCAGCAACACGTCGAAGCCGGCCTTCCTGACTTTGCGCGCGAGCTCGTCGCCCACGTATCGGCGCTTGTGACCGGTCTTGTCATCCAGCACGGACCAGAGCGACATGTGCTGCGGCACGGTCAGCATGATTCCGCCGCCGTCACGAAGGGCAGGGCGGAACTGCTCAATGACGCCGATATCGTCTTCGATGTGCTCGACCACGTCGAAAGACCCGATCAGGTCGAAATGGGCGTCGAACGGCAGATGTTCGGCATCCGTATGGAAAATCGTCGCCTTGTCGCCCAGCCGCCGCTTCATGTTGTGCAGCGATTCGACCGCGAGATCGCTGCCGAAGAGGTCGATTTCGGGATGCCGGGTGGCAAGTGCCTCAAGCCAGAATCCGGTGCCGCCGCCAAAGTCGAGGAATCGCTTGGTATCCGGGAAAAAGCGCCGGAAACACCAGTACATCAGGTCGAACCGCGAGGTGATGTAGAAGCTGCCGTCCTCATAGGCCGTCATCTGGCGATAGGTCTCTTCGTCGAATTCGCGCGGGTGCTCGACGCCGCTGTCCTCGACCATCGTCGGGAATCCGGCGATCTGACCGGGTGCGTGGCCGCACGCCGGACATGTCCAGGTTTCCTCGTCGTAACGATGACCGCAGGCGTTACATTTGCGCATCATATCCCCCGTACAACCGACTATCGGTTCCTTCGCGAAAACGCGCCGGAACATGACCTACACCCGCAGGAATGTCGAGCAACTTGAGCAAATCCCGGACCGGTGTTATCTGGTTGGGGTATTTCCGGAGTACCCGCCCCGGCGGCGCAGAGGACACATGAGCGCATTGCAGATTGCCATGACAGGGTTCGCCGAGCACGTGCAGCTGCGCAAACGCGGCCTGTTGAATTTTATCGGCGTCCTTGCCGCTTCCCTGATCGTCGGCACGGCGTTGCCGTGGCTGATGTTTTTCGGCGGGCCCTATGTCGATACGCTCGCCCCGGTATACGAATTCCTCGGCATCAAGACGCCCGGCATGCATGTTCTACTGTTCCCGACGGCAATGGTCGGCGTCGCCGTCATCTGCCTGGTCGTGGAGGCGATAGGTCTCGGGTATCGGGACTCCACGCTGTTCCTCGTGATCGAAGGGGATAACCGCTCGGTCCGGAGCGATCTGTTCTACCTGTTTCTTCGGGTCAGCGGTGTCGCCACGCTGGTCACGTTCGTGATGACCCTCGGCACCGCCTTGCATGTCGATGCGATGACCGCCCTTGGGCTGGATTTCAGCCTGATACACGGAACGCATCCGGTTGTGCAGTTCTTCGTGCTCGTCCTCGCGATCACGTTCTGCAATTACTGGACGCACCGGCTGTTGCACTCGCGCTGGTTTTTCGAACTGCACAAGGTTCATCACTCGGCGGAGCATCTCGGCGTGCTGCTGCCGTTCCGCGCGCACCCGCTGGATCATTACCTGGCGCGCGTCTACACCACGGCGTCGCTCTCGCTGTTCGGGATCGAGCCGAGCGTGCTGATCGCGTGGATGGGGATCAACGCGTTCTACCAGTCGATGGTCCATTCAAAGATCGACTGGCCGAAATGGACGGAATACATCGTCGTGACACCAGCGCTGCATCGGATTCACCACTCGACCGAACCCCGCCATTTCAACAAGAACATGTCGATCCTGACGATCTGGGACAAGCTGTTCGGCACCTACCACCCGCCCGAAGATGTCCCGGGCTACGGGCTCGACGGCGTCGACCGCGACAACTTCAACACCGATCATTACCTGAGCGAAGTATTCCTCTGCTTTGCGCGCTGGATCGGTCTCAAGCGAAACACCTAGTTCTTACGGCACGCCCACAGGTCGAAATGGGCCGTCGATCCGACCTTGGCATATGCCGTCATGAACGCGTCCCGAAAATTGCCGGCGACCACCGTGTTACCGTAATAGCCGTTCAGGCTCAGCGGCACTTCGCCCTCGGGTACAAGCCAGATGTCGGTCTCGCACGCGGCAATCGTTGCAACCAGCGGGTCGGACAGCGGAATGCCGAGAAAACTGGTTTCGATCATAACTCCGAAATCCACGTTGTACGGATGACCGGCATAAATCAGCTCGGTCTTCTGTAGCGTGTTGTGATACCCGCCGATGGACGAACCGACCGCCATCTGGATTTTCCGTTCCGGGTACTGCGCCATGATGGCCAGCAGATCATCCTTGATGGACTGCACCCGGTCCCATTCGAGGGCGCGGAAAAACCGCTTCTGCACCGGGACCGCCGACACCAGCATGACAGCCGCCAGAACCGCGGCCAGCGCAGGAGCGAAGGCGGCCGCGCGGCCGTTTCGGTCCGCCGGAAAGGAGGCACCGAACCGCACCGCCATGTCGATCGATAGTGCGGCAAACGGCAAAAGGTAATACATGCCGGCACCGGGTTTGGATGCGACATAGCCGCAAAGAAGCATGCCGATCACGGTCGCACCGGCATAAACGGTTTCCGGATCCTGCAACGCTTCGGACATACGGGACAAGCTCATGAAGCGTCGGATCAGCAGCGCCAGCGCGGGCAAAAGGAAGAATACACCGTAGCGGAACGCCTTGGTGACCATCTCGCCGTCCGTCGGTTTCTCGGCGACGATGCCGAACCATTTGACGTAATTCTCAAGCGGAAACATCGGCAGCAGGAACGGCACCAGCGCGGTCGTGATACCGGCAGCGGTCATGACGACCAGCGACAGGACACTTCTGTCGCGGAGCGCGACGTAAAGCCCGAGCGGGGCGATGAAAAGCGGCCCATAAAGCTTCAAACCGCATGCCACGCCGCCGATGACGCCGATCAGCACCCACAGGAGCCAGCGCGCGCCCTTTGGTGGATACCGGACCGCCAACACGGCGATTGCCGCGGCGGCGACGAGAAAGGGGTCGGGACGGTTCCAGATCGAGTACGGCACGAGCAGCACCAGAAAACCGGCGATCATCAGCAGCGCGAGGGCCAGGGTCCGCGGCCCGTGATGCCGGTAGGTCGCCCAAACGGCGAGGACCGCACCCAGCAGCGCCAGCAAACCGGCAAGCTTGCCGGTAAGCGACGTGCCACCGAACATGGCCATGACGAGCCCATTGAAAAGGTACGTGAACGGCCCGTAAATGTTACTGGTGAAATCGGGCCCATCGAACGGCGGGTACACGAGCGCGCCATCCAGCATGCGGAACGCCGCAGCGGCCACGATCGGCTCACCGTGGTCGACGTATCCAGGATAGATGCCGTAAACGACCGCTGCCGCGACGACGTAAAGAACCGCAACGCACGCAAGGGCGATCAATACACGGTCGATGGCTTTTCCGAGGGAACCGGCCGCCTTATCCATTGCTCACGCCCCGGTGACGGCAAAACCGCCGGACTTGAGGTCATCGAGACGGTCCGCATGGCACGCGAAGACATTCATCTGCTGCGACAGCATGAAGCGTTGTTCGCTCGCGAACGGCACAATGGCAAGCCGGCAACCGTTACCCGGCATACGTCCGCCGATGTCGGGAAGAATGACCGTCCCTTCGTCCGCCTCTACCTGCCAGGCCGGCTGGAACAGCACGTACCCTGCATCTTCCAGTAACCGTAGGGCCCTGAGCGTGCGGATCGGCTTCTCGTATGTCAGCCAGCTTTCGACAATGATGAAGGGCTTTTGCCCGGCCAACATTTCCCGCGCGCCCGACAACGCCTCGAACTCATGATCCTCGACATCCATCTTGATGACGTCCGGTTTCACATTCAGATCGTCCAGGCGATGCAACGGCACCTCGACCCGGCCCGCCCCCTCGCGCCCGAAGCCGCTACCGGCAATCCGGTTGAGCCCGGTTTCCTTGTCGTGGATCGCCATGACCGCGCTGCCTTCCGCGTCGGAGAGCGCAACGCCGTGAACCGTAATCCGTTCGGCAAGGCCGAAATCCTCGATCAGTCCCGTCAGGTCCGCGCGGGTCACGGGCGCGGGCTCGAAACTGTGGATCGGTCCCTCGAACCCCGGCAGCGATGCCGCGTAGAAACTGAAATACCCCCAGTTGGCGCCGATGTCGAAAAACGTCCGCGAATCGGTCAGCAGGGACGAGAGCAGGGTGGAGACGTCCGGTTCATATCCCGCGGCGTCGTGCCCGAAGTAGATGCTGCCAAAGTGCGGATGACGCGCATCGAACGTACCGGTTCGTTCGCCGTTTGGTGCCGCCAGCGTCACGCGGCCGCGGCCACCCAGTTTCAGGACATCCTGCGCAAGGTCGTAAACGAACCGGACCGGCTTCTTGCCGAGGCGCTTCGTCCAGCGTTTGCGATAGCGGTGATGTGCCGCGCGCGCCAGTTTCGCAATTGGCGGCAGGTCCGCCGTCGAAAACGGATGGGCAGGCAATGCAGGTGCAATGAGCGTTTCGGCGACCATAAGGGTTTGTCCACCATCGATGAACCGCAATCAAGTCTTAAGGGCGCGATGATCCCGGCCGTGTGGGGGGTTGGCAGGGCGCCGGGGCAATCCCTATATTGCGACTAACAATTTCATTTTTCCCGTTTTCACAAACTTTCCCTGGGGGGCATTCCATCATGGCAAAAGCAGCATTCATCGGTCTCGGCGTCATGGGTTATCCGATGGCCGGCCACCTGCAAAACAACGGCCACGACGTTACCGTCTATAACCGCACCGGCGCGAAGGCCAAGAAGTGGGCCAAGGAATACGGCGGCAAGGCCGCCAAGACCCCGGCGGAAGCCGCCAAGGGTGCCGATTTCGTGTTCTCATGCGTCGGCAACGACGACGACCTGCGCTCGGTGGTTTACGGCAAGGACGGTATCCTTGCCGGTATGAAGAAGGGCGCGACCTACTGCGACCACACGACGGCGTCGGCCATCGTCGCCCGCGAAATCGATGCCGAGTGCAAGAAGAAGGGCATCAACTTCCTCGACGGCCCCGTTTCCGGCGGCCAGGCGGGTGCCGAGAACGGCAAGCTGACCGTCATGGTCGGTGGCACCAAGAAAACCTTCACCGCCGCCAAGCCGGTGATCGACAGCTATGCCGTCGCCGTGACCCTGATGGGCAAGGCGGGCGCCGGGCAGCTGACCAAGATGGTAAACCAGATCTGCATCGCCGGTCTCGTGCAGGGCCTTTCCGAAGGTCTTGCGTTTGCGCAGAAGTCCGGCCTCGATGCCAAGCTGGTGGTCGACTGCATTTCCAAGGGTGCCGCCGGATCGTGGCAGATGGAAAACCGCGGCTACACGATGGCCGACGACAAGTTCGATTTCGGCTTCGCGGTCGAATGGATGCGCAAGGATCTGGGCATCGCGCTTGAAGAATCCAAGAACAACGGCGCGCTCCTGCCGGTGACGGCGCTGGTCGATCAGTTCTATGGCGAGGTCGTCAGCATGGGCGGCAAGCGCTGGGATACGTCGAGCCTTATCCGCCGCCTGACACGCAAATAGATCTTCGGGATATCGAATGCATTGAGACGGCCTCTCCTGCGGGAGGGGCCGTTTCGTTTGAGGCGACGGCTCTGTAACTAGGACTGCGGGTCGTGAATCTGGATCTTCAGAACCGGCGTCGGCGCCAGCAGGTTCGGGATCTTCCAGGTATACATCTTGTAATTCGGTCCCTTGGAATTGAACGGCTTCACAGACGTCGCGTTGTGGCTGACGACGCGGCCGTCCGTGAACAGCCTGAGTTCGCCCGACGTATCCAGGCCAGCCGCGCGCAGCCGGTCCTTGGTATCGCGCTTCAGGGACTTACCAAGCATGGTGATCTGGCCGGTGTTCTTGTTGTAGCTGATGCCGAGGATGTACTCGTTCCGGCGGAAGAACGTCATCGTCTTGGTCTTCAGCAAATCGCCTGACCGCTTGTAGGCGATATGGAAGTGACCCTTTTCGTAGTACTTGAACTCGGACGCCGCCGGGTCGCGCCCGAAGTCCTCCTTGATCAGCTTGACCTGCTCGGCTTCCTCGTCGCGGCCGATCTTGCCGTCTTTCAGGTCCTGATAGAGCTGCACCTTGGCCAGATAACCGTCAAAGATGAAGTCGTAGTAACCGGTGCGGTTGATGTCGATCTCGGCATCGAAGCGGATCGGCATATAGCAGCTCGAAAGAACAAGGATCAGAGCCAGCGCGCAGAGCGCCTTGAGCGGGCGGCGAGGGAGGTTGTTGGTCATGGGCTGAATGATAATCCGGGTCGGCCCTCGGGCCAAGCGACCAGATCAGCCGACCGAAATCCACGTGCCCATGCCGGCCATGTGGTGTTCCAGCATGTGGCAGTGGAACAGCCACTTGCCCGGATTGTCGGCGACAAAGGCAACGCGGACCCGCTCGCCGGCATCGACAAGCTCGGTGTCGCGCCACGGCGCCCCCGTGACCTTTTGGCCGTTGCGCTCGATGACCCGGAAATGATGGCCGTGCATGTGCATCGCGTGCGCCCAGCGCGTGTCGTTGATCATGTTGAGCACCAGCGTGCGCCCCTCAGGCACCGAGACGAGCGGCGTGTCCGTCTTGCCGGCGATACCGTTGAACGCCCAGGCCTGGCCCTTTTCGACGACCAGCGAGCGCATGTCGAACATCCGCCCGCCGTGCATGGCCTGGCGCATGCCGCCCATGGCACCGCCCTCCATCAACAGATCGACGTGCAGGGGTTCAACCAAATCAAGGTTAATTTTATTCAGCGGATTGGCCGGCAAGGTCAGCGGTTCCGCCAGCGGCGTTTCGCGCACCGGTTCGCCGTCGACGACCAGCAGCGCGGCATCGATCGGCTCGCCGACGGAAACCTCGTGGATATCGAACTGCGTTCCCGCCGTCACCGGGATATCGATGATCAGGTCGGCGCGCTGCGCCGAGCCAAGCACAAGTGCATCGCCCAGCGGTGTCGGCGTTTCCAGCGGCTGCCCGTCGATGGCCGCGATCATCGGCTTTAGACCGGGAAAGGCGAACGCCATGATCCGCGCGTTGGTCACGGACATGCAGCGCAGCCGCACCCGCGCACCGGGCCGGACCTTGAACGCCGGTTTGGTGTCGCCGTTGACCGTCAACCAGTTGCCCAGGCGGCCGCCGTGCGACGCGTCGTGAAGGGCGCCGAACTCGGGCGAAATCTCGCCCCGGTCATCGAGCCGCCAGTCGTCGGCAATGAACAGCAGGTCGTGATCGACCGCGACGGGGTCGTCTTCCTCGACGATCAGCGCCCCGTAAAGCCCGCGGCCGACCTGTTCCCATGACCGGTGGTGCGAGTGATACCAGAAGGTCCCGGCGTCCGGCGACGTGAACCTATAATCGAAGCTTTCCCCCGGAGCGATCGGATCCTGGGTCAGACCGGTTACCCCGTCCATGGCGTTGTCGATGCGGATGCCGTGCCAGTGTACGGATGTCGGTTCGGCAAGCGCGTTTTCGACGCGCACATGAACTTCCCGGTTGCGCGGAATCCGGATGATCGGCCCCGGGCACAGGTCGTTGTAGGACCAGACCTCGGTCGGCGGTTTATCAGCCCCCATCAGCGGCGCCCGTCCCACGCCCGGCCTGAGCGTGCGGTGCGGCTTGCCGTCAGCGTATGAGAGGCGCGGCAGCAAGGCCTGAAACGCGGGCACAAGCGCCGCAGCGCCGGTCAGACCGAGGAAGTCACGTCTTCGCATGATGTTTCCGTGGACAGTGGCAATCAACGATCAGATAGGGCTTCCAGTAACCGGAAGGTCAAGCATGACCGGTTACTTTGGTCCAAATGTCTCGTCGAAGCTGGCCAGGTCCGGCATCTCGAGCACGGGTTGATCGTCCAGCGTGCGGACATACTGCGCGAGATCGGCCAACATCAGCGTGCGGTCGTCCTCGGCGACGTAGGGCACATGCCAGGCGATGAACGGTTCCAGGACCCGGAGCCCGACGTAGCCTAGCGTTCCCTGGAAGAAGTGCTTCATCATACCGTCGACCAGCGGCCCATGGATCGACCCGGGCCCGAACATATGCGGCCGCCCGCCGAGGCCGAACGCCGCGAACGCGCGCTTGCCCGCAAGACCGCCCGCGCCATAGACGCGTTTGCCGCCATAGAACGGGCCGGAGATGAACACGCGCTCGATCCAGCCCTTGAGGATCGCCGGCGTGCCGAACCAGTGCAGTGGAAACGTGAACGCCAGCACGTCGGCGGCCAGCACGCGCGCGATTTCCGACGCGATATCCGGGGCGAGGGTGTTTTGCTTCCAGTTGTGGCGCTGCTCCAGCGCATACGTCAGGTGGTCGGGGTCGCGCCGCTCGCCGAAATCCGCCGCCGACAGCACCGGGTTGAAGTTCATCTTGTAGAGGTCGGAAACGGTGACCGTGTGCCCGATGCCGGTCGCCGTTTCGACGATCATGTCGCGCATCGCGGCAGTGAAGGAGGCGGAATCGGGGTGCGCGTGAACGAGGTGGATGTGCATTTTCAGGAGTCCCCGTGGGTTTCGGTCCATTCGCGAACGGCACCGTCGCGCGCCGCGCGCTGTTCCAGCTGATCGACATAGGCGTCGATCCGCGTATCGACGTCTGTCGCGAACAGACGCATCCGGCCGGTCTGTTTCAACAGCAGCAGACCGGCGACATGGGCGAAGAATGCTGCGGTTTCCGCGTCCGCTTCGTCCTCGGGATAGCCGTAATCGATCAGCGCCGACTTGAAGGGGGCGAGGGCGGCCAGGAACTTGGCGTTCAGGTCACGGTCACGGTCGCGGCCGAGGCCATGCGGCTTCATGCCGCCCCGGAACAGGTAGAACCCGAGGTCAAGTTCGCCCGGATTGTCGGCGTAGAAATCAAAAATGCGCCGGCCGGCGATCCGCATGCGCTCCAGAGGCGCCCTGTCGGCCGGGAAATCGTCCAGCACATATGCCACCACCTGGTCGAGGGACTGGTCGAGCAGGGCGGCGTAGATGTCTTCCTTGGACGAGAAATGGAAATAGATCGCGCCCGGCGTATAGCCCGCGCGCTTGGCGATGGCACGGATCGAGGCGCCCTCGATCCCGTCGGCCTCGAAGATGGCGCGCGCCGCGTCCAGGATCAGCGACTGCTTCATGCTGGAGACGGCAGCCTGGCGCTTGTCTTGCTGCTTACTGGTAGCGGACTTGCTCATGTCGGACTCCGGGATCAAAATCAGCCATCAGTTTCGCCGTGTTCCGTCGAGATTTCAACATTGATTTATTTTTTAAACAGTGTTTGAATTTTGTCGAACGGGCGCACAATAACGCCTGCAAAATGCTTGGGGAGAGCATCCGACCTTATGACCAACAACGAAAACCCCAATCCGAAACCCCTCAGCGGCGTCCGCGTGCTGGACATCGCGAGCTTCATCGCCGCGCCCTTTGCCGCCTCGATCATGGCCGAATTCGGCGCCGAGGTGATCAAGATCGAACAGCCCGGTGGCGGCGATCCGTGGCGCAGATACGGCACCAAGACACCGCTCGAGGACTGCTCGCTCGCCTGGCTGACGGAAGCCCGCAACAAGCGTTCCATCACGCTCAACCTGCGCGAAGAGAAGGGCGCCGAACTGTTCAAGGAACTGGTGAAAAGCGCCGACGTGGTGTGCGAGAACTTCCGGCCCGGCACGCTGGAAAAATGGGGCCTCGGCTGGGATGTCCTGAAGGAAATCAATCCGGGTCTCGTGTTGCTGCGCGTGTCCGGTTATGGCCAGACAGGGCCGTACAAGGACCGGCCGGGCTTCGCGCGTATCGCGCATGCGTATGGCGGGCTCACGTTCCTGTCCGGCACACCGGGCGAGACGCCGGTGACGCCGGGCTCGACGTCCTTGGGCGATTACATGACCGGTATGTACGGCTGTATCGGCATCATGATGGCGCTCAGGCACCGCGACACGACGGGACAGGGGCAGGTCGTCGATTGCGCGCTCTATGAAAGCATTTTCCGCGCGCTGGACGAGATCGCGCCGCGTTATGCCACGGACGGCTTCGTCCGGCAACCGGAAGGCACCGGCACGGTCAATGCGTGCCCGCATGGTCATTTCCCGTCCGGCGACGGCAAGTATCTCTCCATCGCGTGCACCACCGACAAGATGTTCGAACGCCTGACACACGCCATGAAACGCCCCGATCTCTGGGAAAAATACGGCGACCAGGCGGAACGGCTCGCCAACCGGGAAACCGTGCTGGCCGAGGTCGAGGCATGGACGTCGTCGATGCCGCGTGACGAGGTGATCGACACCTGCACCGCGTCCGGTGTGCCCTGCGGCGCCATCAATTCCATCGCCGACATCTTCGCCGACCCGCACTTCAAGGAACGCGGCACGCTGGAAACCGTCGAAGTGCCGGGTGTCGGCCCCGTCGTCGTGCCGACGGCGCTGCCGCGGCTGTCGGAAACCCCCGGCGAGATCACGCACCTTGGGCCCACGCTGGGCGAGGCCAACGAGATGGTCTACGGCGAATGGCTAGGCCTCAGCGACGCCGAGATCGACCAGCTGACCAAGGAGGGCGTGATATGAGAGCGCACGCACACCGCACGTACCTGTTCACGCCGGGCAATCACCCCCGGCGTGTCGAAAAGGCGCTCGGTCTCGATACCGACGTGGTGATCCTGGATCTCGAGGACGCCGTCGCCATCGCCGAGAAGGTCAAGACCCGCGACCTCGTCAGGGAAACCCTGAGCCCGCCCCGCGACGTGGCGGCGTTCGTGCGGGTCAACGCGTACGACACCCCATACTGCTACGGCGATATCTGCGCCGTCGTCTGCCCGGATCTCGATGGCGTCATGCTGCCCAAGCTGGAAAGCGTCGAAGACCTGAAATCCGTGGAATGGCTGATCGCCAACCTGGAACGCGATCAGGGCATGGAGCCGGGAACGATCGACCTGCTGCCGATCATCGAAACCGCCAAGGGGGCGGCCAACCTGCGCGATATGGTGCAATGCGGCTCCCGCGTGAAACGCTTTGCCTTCGGGGCCGGGGATTACACCCGCGACCTCGGCATGGACTGGTCGATGACCGAGGAAGAACTGCTGCCGATCCGCTCCGAAATGGTGCTGGCGTCCCGTCTCGGCGGGCTCGAGCCGCCTATCGACACGGTCTACATCCACATCAAGGAGCATGACCTGTTCGCCAAATCCTGCGCGACTGTCCGCGCGCTCGGCTTCCAGGGCAAGATGTGCATCCACCCCGATCAAATCGGCCCGGCCAACACCGCTTTCACGCCCACCGCAGACAGCATCCAGTGGTCCGAAAAGATCGTCGCCGCGTTCGCCGAGGCCGAAGCCGCCGGCGTCGCCTCGATCCAGGTCGACGGCTATTTCGTCGACTATCCGATCGTCGAAAAGGCGCAGCGCACGGTCGACCTCGCCAGTGTCCTGAGGAAGCTCGGGAAAATATAAATTTCAATAGGTTACGGGAGAGACTTCGATGATTGCCTCACTTGCCGAATACCGTGAAAGCCTGCGTCCGTTCAAGCCGCGCGTGTTCATCGACGGTGAGCGCATCGAAAGCGTCGCCGACGAGCCGCGCCTGCAGCCGGGCATCAACGCCATCGGCGTGACCTACGATATGGCGGCCGACCCGGAACTGGCGCCGCTGATGAAGGCGGTCGAACAGGAAACCGGCAAGACGGTGGATCGCATGACGCAGATCGACCGCACGCCGGACGACCTGTTGAAGAAGCTCGAAGCCGTCCGCATCATGTGCCGGGAGTCGGGCTGCTCGCAGCGTTACCTGGTGCACGACGCCTTCAACGGGCTCTACCAGGCGACCAAGAAGTGCGACGCGGAAGAGGGGACGAATTACTTCGAACGCTTCCGCGACTTCATGATCGAAACCCAGGAAAACGGCTATAACTACGCCATCGCCATGACGGATGCGAAGGGCGACCGCTCGAAAAAGCCGCACCAGCAGGCGAACGCGGACACCTACGTCCACGTGGTTGAGGAACGATCTGACGGCATCGTCATCTCCGGCACCAAGGCCATCGTCACGTCGGCGCCCTATGTGCATGGCTTCCTCGTCATGCCGTGCCGCGCCATGGGCCCGGAAGACAAGGCGTTCGCCGTCTGCGGCGTGGTCCCGGTGGATGCCGAGGGCGTCACCATCATCTGCCGCCCGTCGGGCCGGCCCGGCGAGGACGCGGCAGTGTTTTCCAAGCGCTACGGCCAGACCACCGGCGTCGTCATCTTCGACAACGTGTTCATCCCGCATGAACGCGTGTTCCTGTCGGGCGAGACGGCGCATTCCGAGGACGTCACCAAGAACTACGCCACGCACCACCGCCAGTCCTGCATCGCGGCGCGCGCCGGGTTCGGCGACCTGCTGATCGGCGCTGGCGCCCTGATGATCGAGGCCAACGGGCTGGATTGCGACCGCCACGGACATCTGCGCGACGACATGGTCGAGCTGATCAAGATCGTCGAGGGGTTCTTCGCCACCGGCGTCGCGGCGTCGATCTACGGCCAGAAGGACGGGTCGGGGAACATCATGCCGGAACCGGTCTTTTCCAACATCGGCAAGTTGCTGATGGCGACGCAGATCTACGACATGCACCGCCTCGCGCACACGGTGTCGGGCGGCCTGATCGTCGCGCTGCCGGGCCCGGACGAGGACCACAACCCGGAAACCGCCGGCACGCTTTCCGACGTCCTGAAAGGGCGCGACGACATCCCCGCCAGCCAGCGCCTGCAGGCGGCACGCCTGATCGAGGATCTGACCGCATCGCACCAGGGCGGCTGGTACTCGGTGATTTCGCTGCACGGCGGCGGCTCGCCGGAGGCCATGAAGCGCGAAATCTGGCGCAACTATCCGGTCGCCGAGAAGAAGGAAATCGCCCAGCAGCTGATGGACCGAGACCTGACCGAACGCCAATACAGTAAGGATGGCGGCAAACGCCCCGACCGCCAGCCCGGCCGCTGTTGCACCGTCGGCTGCCGCGTCCCGGACTTCCTCATGGACGGCGCGATCGGCAAGAAATCGGCGGCGGAGTAGGCCCCCTCATCCTGTCCTTCTCCCCCATGAATGGTGGAGAAGGGACTCTCGGATCAGCCATCGTTCGTCCCTCTCCCCCTTGAGGGGGAGAGGTTAGGTGAGGGGGTGGCCACTTGCTTAACGCGGCGTCAGCAGCCACACCACCTCGTTGGCGTCGACCTGGCCCTTGAGACCCTGCGGGATGACCTTGCGGCGGACAAGGTCGATGTCATAGATATCGGCATAGAGGGCGCGGATTTCATCGGCGTCGACATCGAACGGCGGGCCATCCATTTCCGACTGGTCGTATTCGAACGTCAGCAGCATCTGCCGGGCGTTGCCGGTGATCGCGGCGACGTGCGCCGCGTATCTGGCCCGCATCCCGGCCGGGAAGGCGACCAGCGCGGCGCGGTCATAGACCGCATCGACGGGACCCAGGATCTCAGGCGTCAGCGCAAACACGTCACCGACGAAGATCACGATATCCTCGGCGGCATAACGCTTGAACGGGCCGATCTCCGTGATTTCGGGCGCCACGCCGAGCTCTTCGAAAAGCTGGCGGATGGCGTCCTCGACCAGTTCCACGCCGACGACGCGGTAGCCCTTGATCAGCAGCTGCGCGATGTCGCCGGTCTTGCCGCAGAGCGGCACGAAATAGCGCGCGCCCTCGGGCAGTGCGATGGCATCGAAATGCCGCAAAAGCAGCTTGTTGCCGTCCTTTTCGTGAAAACCGATCTGGTTGTTGGCCCAGCGGTCGCGCCAGAAATCGTGCTCCATCAAATCACCGGTCTATCTACGCGTAGAGATTCAATCCATCGGCTTCGGCGTGAAGTCGGGCGCCGCCTGATTGCCGATGGCAAGATAGTCGTAGGCGCCCGGTCCCTGGATGTTCAGAAAGCGGATCGTCGCGTCCGTCGGGTTGTGCACCAGATGGGCACGGCGGGCCGGGACCGTATGCGTCTCACCGACGCCGATCCGCGTCACCGTTTCCGGCATCTTCTCGTGAATGTCGATCACGCCGGCAATCGGATAGAAGATGTCGGCGTTTTCCGGGTGGGCGTGCCACGGCACGCACTGGCCGGGTTCGAGCGTAAGCTCGATGACACGAAGCGCCGGCGTTTCCGCGACCACGTCGACGTTGGCGACCAAGAACTGGTTCTGCCAGGGGCGGATATCGGGAGTCTTGGCCAGGTCGGTCATGGGTCCTCCTTATGCCGGAAGACCGGAATATACGGCGAAACCGGGCGCACCGGCCATGCCCAAATGCTACGCCGCCGCTTTGACCTCGCGCCGATACGTCGCCGGCGGCGTCCCGAAGTGCTTCTTGAACACGCGGCCGAAGGCGGCTTCGGACTGATAGCCGGTTTCCTCGGCGATATCGATGATCGCGGCATCGCTGTCGGCCAGCATCTGACGGGCGATCTGCATGCGCCAGTCGGTGATGTAGGTCATCGGCGTCATGCCCAGCAACTGGCCGAAACGGCCCGCGAATGCAGTCCGCGACATACCGGCGATACGCGCCAGATCGTTGAGCGTCCATGCCCGGTCCGGGGCCTCGTGTATGGCACCCAGCGCGGCGGCGATCGCCGGATCGGAGAACCCCGCCAGCACCGGCTTGTCCGCACCTTCGTCGATCAGGTAGGAGCGCAGCGCCTGGGCGAAGATGATCTCCGACATCTTGAGCGCGATCAGGTCGCTGCCCATGCGCTCGCGGCCGGCCTCGGCCCCGATGACGCGGAGTGTGTTCTCCATCCACGGTCCGGCGGTTTCGCCGTAATCCCTGATCAGCAGGTGCGCGGGCAGGGCCTCGATCAGCGGATGACGGGCGTGTTCGTCGAACGAGAAATGCCCGCACACGAGCTGCGTCTCGAAGTTCGTGCCCGGTTCGCCGTAGACCAGCGTGCCGCGCCCGGTAAAGCCCGATTTCTCGACCACCTGATCGACCGTCAGCGCCGCGCCTTCGGTGATCGGGTCGCAGAACAGCGTATGCGTGGCGCCGCGGGTGATGATGATCAGATCGCCCTGGTCGAGCAGCACCGGCTCCGGCGCGTCGTCAACCCGCACGAAACAGCGCCCCGAATGCGCATAGTGAAAGCGCGCGACATGGTGGTAGGGCGGTACCCGCACACTCCACGGCGACGTGAACGAGGTCCGGAAATAGAGCGTCCCGGCCAGCCGGAGACGGGACAGAATATCGCTGAGCAGGTCCATCGGCTTGTGCCTTCCATCGGCAGATCGAAATCAATAAGGCCGAAATCAACAATATCGTGATCGTAGCCCGGATTTGTACGATCGATCAATTTTAATGAACTTAAGGTCATTAAAAAATCCGATCACTTTCTCTTTAATCAAATCGAGTCAAGGCCGCACCGCGGTCCCATGTAGTTCAGATTAAAGGAAACATCGACCATGAAACTCAAATCCACGATCCTCGCGCTCGGCCTGATGGTCGCGCTCCCGGCCTGCGCCACCGCCGACACCATGAAGGCCGCCGACCTCAACGACCTTGAGATCGCGCACGTCGCCTACGTTGCCGACAACATCGACATCCGCTATGCGCATCTGGCGCTGGCAATCTCGGAGAACGAAGCGGTACGAGACTTCGCGCGCACCATGATCCGCGACCACACGGCGGTCAACGAACAGGCGCTGGCGCTCTTGAAGAAGCTGAACGCCCAGCCGCAGGACAACTTCCTGAGCCAGGACCTGCAAAAGAACGCGGCCAAGCTGATCGACGAGATGAGCAGCCTGCGCGGCGCCGCCTTCGACAAGCGCTACGCGGCCAACGAGCTGGCCTATCACCAGGCGGTCAACGGCCTGGTCGAGAACGCGTTCATCCCGAACATCGAGAACGCGGAGGTGAAAGACCTGTTCGAGGCCGGGCTCCAGATCTTCAAGGCGCACGAAAGCCACGCCGAACAGATGGTGAGCAGCCTGAAATGACACCAAAGCCCACGTATCAGGTGGGCCGCCGGGCGTTCTTGGCACGGGTCATGGCGGCGCTCGCCGCCGTGGCCCTGCCGGCCTGGCCGTCCAGGACACGCGCTGCGGATGGCGGCGCCGAACACGTCATCGACATCCGCGATCTCACATTCCGACCGGCAACCCTCGACGTCAGGGCAGGGGATACGATCACCTGGGTCAACCACGACATCGCGCCGCACACGGCGACGGCCGCCGACAAAAGCTGGGACACCGGGCTCCTGAAGCGGGGCGAACAGGGCAGCATCACGGTCAAACCGGGCATGACGACGCAATATTTCTGCCGCTTCCACCCGGCGATGAAGGCCGTCGTGCGGGTCGTCGGCTAGGCGCCCACATCCATCACCAGATCGTCTACTAGTAGACAACAAAAGGCGGTTTCGGGAAGAGCGCGGGGCCCGGGCCATCACGCAGGCCGTGGCCTCAGTCCGTCGCCTTGGCCTTGACCCACATCGCTTCCAGGCCGTCGATGTCGTAGTCCTTCATCGACTTGCCGTCCTTGGCCACCATCTCCTCGACGGCGCGGAAGCGGCGTTCGAACTTGGAAATCGTGCGGCGGAGCGCCGTTTCCGGATCGGCGCCCAGCTTGCGCGCCAGGTTGACGCAGGTGAACAGCAGGTCGCCCAACTCGTCCTCGAGCCGGTCCGCGACCGTGGCCGGATCGCCGCCGGCGTCCAGCACGTCACGGACCTCGTCCAGTTCCTCGCGCACCTTGTCGAACACGGGGGCCGGCGTCGGCCAGTCGAAGCCGACTCGCGCCGCACGCTTCTGCAGCTTCTCGGCGCGCATCAGGGCCGGGAGGCCGCGTGCCACGTCGTCCAGCACCGAGGGCGTGCGCCCCTCGGCCTCGGCCTTCTTGGCGCGTTCGGCCGCTTTCTGGTCTTCCCAGGCGCGGGTCTGCGCGTCCGCATCCTCGACCGAGACGTCACCGAACACGTGCGGATGCCGCACGACCATCTTTTCCGAGATCCCGTGCACCACGTCGGCGTAATCGAAATGCCCGGCCTCGGCCGCCATCTGCGCATGGAAGACGACCTGCAGCAGCAGATCGCCCAACTCACCCTTGAGGCTTTCCATGTCGTTCTGCTCGATCGCGTCGGCGACCTCGTAGGCTTCCTCGATGGTGTAGGGCGCGATGGTTGCGAAATCCTGTTCGACGTCCCACGGGCAGCCGCCGTCGGGGTCGCGCAGCTTGGCCATGATGCGCAGCAGATCGTCCGTCGTTTCGGTCGGCCAGGCGGGGTTCGGGCTCGGTTTAGTGTCGTCCATGGGGGCTCCCGTCGTGTCTTGCTCCTGCATACAGCAAAAATGCGGTATGTTCACGGGGTAGAAACGACTCACATGCCACAACTTATCAAGGGAGATGCAAACATTAACCTCCCTTCGCACAAAATTCTCTGAGGAGACCCACTTCATGGATATGAAAGATTTTGTTCGAGAAACACTCTCTCAAATCAAAGCGGGATTATGTGAATTTGAGGACGACAGTGAAGACGGGTTTACGGTCGTTCCAACACTGAGCGGTACGACAGATACGTCGAAATGGGCCCAGCAAAATCTGATCTACACTGGCCGTGGAGAAAATGGGGAAATGCAATACGCAACAATTGTGGAGTTTGATGTTGCAGTTACCGCCGAGGAAAAGAGCGAAGCCGGAGCTGCGGCCAAGGCTGAAGTAAAGGTGTTCTCCGCATTTAGTGGCAGTGTTAAGGGCGGAAAATCTGGAGAGACAACGGATACGACGGCTAGCCGCATAAGATTCAAAGTCCCAATGCAAATCAAGTTCTCAGAAACAGTAAAACAGAGTCCCCGTACTCGTCGGGTCGTAACACGCCAATAAAAGCGATAGCGAGCCCACCTTGGCGGCGAAGTGTTCGCAAAATATTATGAAGGCACCGTTATCTACTAGTAGATAACAAAAGGGCAATCCGGCGGGGTGAAGGCGCGTGGCAGGATCAGGTCGCGGGCCCGTCAGTGCGGCACCGCGTAGCCGCCGTGCTGGTCCGCGAAGCGCGCCCAGGCGGCGGTGCCGGCGGCCTCGGCACGGCGGATCAGGTCGTCCTCGTCGACAGCGGTGACGCGGCCGTCCTCGACGACGATGCGGCCGTCGACCATCACCAGGTCGATATCCTTGGCGTGGGCGTGGTAGACGAGGGTGCGCACCGGGTCGTTCAACGGCGTGAGGCCGTAACGCCGCGCATCGACGATCTGCAGGTCCGCTTTCTTGCCGGTTTCCAGTGAGCCGATCTCGGCGTCGAGGCCCAGCACCCGGGCCGAACCGATGGTGGCGCGCGCCAGGATCTCCGCCGACGGCGCCACGGACGGGTTATTGGCGCGGATGCGGGCCACCGCGATGCAGGCCCTGAGCACGTCGAAATGGTCGGAAAAGTAGTTGTCGATGCCGAGGCCGATGTCGATCCCGGCGGCGCGCATGGCCTCGGCCGGCGCGATGCAGCCGCGGAACTGGTTCATCAGCGGACAATGCGCGAGCGCCGCGCCGGAGCGTGCCATCAGCGCGATATCGTCGTCGTCGACCATGTAACAGTGCACGGCGACCGCGCGGTCATCGAGAAACCCGCTGTCGTGGGCCAGCTGGAACGCATCGGCGCCGTTATGCACCTTGCGGACCTCGTCCTGTTCACCGATGCCGAGATGCAGCGAGACGGGGATATCGAGCCGGTCCGCCGTATCGCGCAATTCGCGCATCAGATCGGTGGACGAGGTGGAAAGGGTGTTGATCGCCATGACGGCACGAAGGCGCCCGTCAGCGCGGCCATTGATGTGCTCCGCGAACGTGACTGCCTGTTCAAGCTGCTGCGCGCGGACACGGTCGTCGAACACGGTGTTGCCCCGGTTCAGCGCATCCACGTCGATGTCGTGCGCCATGATGCCGAGTAGGGCGCGGATGCCCGATTGCTCGACGAAGGGCGCCGTGACGTCGGCGTCTTCTTCCATCTGCAGCACGGTGGTGACGCCGCCGCGCAGCAGCTCGGCGGTGGAAAGGGCGGCCAGCGCGCCGCGTTCCTCGCGCGCCAGGATCGTGCTCATCGGCACGTAAAGCGACTGCACGGCGGTATGACCGATATCCTCGGCACGGCCACGAAAGACGGAATACCCGAGGTGATTGTGCACGCTGACGAAGCCCGGCAGCACGACCTTGCCACGGGCATCGATGGTCCGGTCGATTGGCATCCCGTCAGCACGCGCATGGACCGACGCGCTGTCGCCGATGTCCGTGATCCGGCCATCCGCAATCAGCACCGCACCGTCGGGAATGATCCGTTCGTCACCATCCATCGTGATCACGGTGGCACCGTCGATGAGCGTTCTCATAGTCAGCGTCTCTCCAATCTTGGGCTCGTCAGCATGTCACGGGCGGGGCGTAAAACCGCTGCCGTTGCGGGGGGCGGCCCCCAATTCCCATCCGCAAAAGTCGCATAATGTATATTATGGAAAATTATATACTATATAATAATAACAATGACTTAGTTGTTTTTGACATAACGTCATATAGCACAGACAAAAATAAAAAGCGGTCGCTGGTGCGCGTCAGTCGGAAATGGAAACCTCTCCCCCGCGCGATGCGATCTCGATCGTCATGCCGTCGAAAGCCGGCACGACGCCATCGGGTAAAAATGCCTTCAGCTCATCGTAATCGATGTCGGGCGACATGTGCGTCAGGATCGCCCTTTTCGGTTTCACCCGATCGATCCATTCCAGCGCGAGATCGACATGGGCATGCGTCCAGTGCGTTTCCCATCGAAACACGCCGATGATCCAGACGTCCAAATTCGCCGCCGAAAGACGCCCCAGAACATCGTCCGTCAGCACCTTCACATCGGTTGAATAGACGCACGATCCGAAATCGAACCCGACCGTCTCGGAATATCCGTGATCCTGCAAAAACGATCCGACACCGACACCGAGCACGTCCAGGTCGTTCCCCGGCACGAATTCGGTCATGTCGAGCACGGGACGGATATAAACCCCGTTGAAGTCGTCCGGCAGCGGTTTGAGCGTGTAGCCGAAACACCGGCGGATGTGTTCGTGCGTCGCCCGGTTGGCGAACACCGGCAGCGGCCGCTTGATCGCCTTGTTGACGCCCCGGAGATCGTCGATGCCGTTCAGGTGGTCCGCATGTGCATGCGTGAAGAGCACAGCGTCGATGTCCTCGACGCCGGCACGCAGCAACTGCTGGCGCAGATCCGGCGACGTATCGACAAGAAGCCGCTTGCCGCCGGTTTCCACCAGGATCGACTGCCTGAGGCGCGCGTTCTTCGGGTTATCCGGGTTGCAGCGGCCCCAGCCAATGCCGATCCCGGGCACGCCGCTGGACGACCCGCTGCCCAGGAACGTGAGCTTGATCGCGGGGCTCGTGCTCATGCGGCGTCCGCGTCGATGGCGGCGCCGGCCTTGGCGAACAGGCGTTTGAAGTTTGCGGTCGTGGTCCGCGCGACGTCGGCGGGTGAAACACCGCGGACCTCGGCGATCTTGGCCGCGGTGAACGCCGTGAACGCGGGCTCGTTCCGTTTGCCGCGGCGCGGCACCGGCGCCAGGTACGGGCTGTCGGTTTCCACCAGGATGCGGTCGTCCGGCAGGATCTTGGCGACATCGCGCAGTTCTTCGGCCTTCTTGAAGGTCACGATACCGGAAAACGAGATGTAAAGGCCGATGCCGACCATCCGCTCGGCCAGTTCCCTGGACGCGCTGAAACAGTGGATCAGGCCGGGAAAAGCACCCTTCCCGTGCTCTTCCTCGAGGATCCGGATGGTATCCGTGTCGGCGTCGCGGGTGTGCACGATCAGCGGCAGGCCGGTGCGGCGCGCGGCCTCGATATGTGTTCTGAACTGGCGTTCCTGCACGTCGCGCGGGCTGTGCTCGTAATAGAAATCGAGCCCGGTTTCGCCGATACCGACGACCTTCGGATGGTGGGTCAGTTCGACCAGCTCGTCGGCGGAGACTTCCTTTTCCGTGCCGGCTTCGTGGGGATGGATGCCGACGGTGCAGAACACGTTCGGATAGCGCTCGGCGACCGCACGCACGCCCTCGAAGCGGCTCAGGTGCGTCGAGATCGTCACCATGTGCGAAATCCCGGCACGGCCGGCGCGCGCCACGACCTCGTCCAGTTCCTCACCGAAATCCGGGAAATCCAGATGGCAGTGGCTGTCGATCAGCGGCGTGTCGAATACGGGCGGTTGTTTAGCATCGCTCATGGGTTGCCATGTTGTCGATCAGCCTCTGAGAGTCAACTTTGGAAGCACAACAAACCGTCGCCCTGAACTCGGTTCAGGGCCCATAATGACGCGGGAAGCACCTGCGATCTGAAATTTTATGGATCCTGAACCAAGTTCAGGATGACGGCGAGAACAACTTAAGCCCCGGCGTCTTCCTCGACGAAGCGGGGGAAAACCCCTTCCGGCTTCGGCAGCTCGGCGCCGGGCTTGAGGGCCCCGGCCTCGCCCAGGGCCTCGAAACCGCGTGCATCGGCCGGAACGCCAAGCTGATCCAGCATCTTGGCCATGGTTCCCGGCATCACCGGCTGACACAGGATGGCCAGATGGCGGATGGTTTCGGCCAGCACGTAAAGCACCGTCTCCATGCGCGCCGGGTCTTCCTTGCGCAGTTTCCACGGCGCCTGGTGGTCGACATAGGCGTTGGCGGCGCGAATCACGATCCAGATCGTCTCCAGGGCGTGGTTGAAGGCCTGGCGGTCCATATGTTCGCGGACCGCCGCCAACAGGCCCTGCGCCTGGCCCAGCAGCGCATTGTCATCGTCGCTCAGTTCGCCCGGGTTCGGCACTTTCCCGTCGCAGTTCTTGGCGGTCATCGAAAGGACGCGCTGCGCCAGATTACCGAAGTCGTTGGCGAGTTCGCCGTTCATGCGGTTGACCATAGCGGTGTGCGAGAAATCGCCGTCGTTGCCGAACGGCACTTCGCGCAGCAGAAAATAGCGCACCTGATCGAGGCCGTACTTGTTCGACAGCTCGATCGGATCGATCACGTTGCCCAGCGACTTGGAAATCTTCTGGCCCTCGTTGGTCCACCAGCCGTGCGCGAATATACGTTTCGGCGGCTCGAGCCCGGCCGCCATCAGGAACGCCGGCCAGTAAACGGCGTGAAAGCGCAGGATATCCTTGCCGACCATATGCAGGTCGGCCGGCCAGTACTTGGCGTAATTCCCGCTTTCCGTTTCCGGGTAACCGACGGCGGTGATGTAGTTGGTCAGCGCGTCCAGCCACACGTACATAATATGTGCGTCGTCACCCGGCACCGGCACACCCCAGTTGAACGTCGTGCGCGAGATCGAAAGATCGTTCAGCCCGCCCTTCACGAAGCTCGTCACTTCGTTGCGGCGGCTTTCCGGCAGGATGAAATCCGGGTTGGCGTCGTAGTGCGCCAGAAGCCGGTCGCCCCATTCCGAAAGCTTGAAGAAATAGCTTGGCTCCTCGACCCACTCCACCTCGGCGCCCGAGGGCGCGATGCGCTTGCCGTCCGGCGTCTTGGTCAGCTCATCCTCGCCGTAGAACGCCTCGTCGCGGACTGCGTACCAGCCGCCGTAGTTGTCGAGGTAGATGTCGCCCGCCTCTTCCAGCTTCTTCCAGATCGCCTGACACGCCTTGATATGGCGGTCCTCGGTCGTACGGATGAAGTCATCGTGGCTGAAATTCATGAAATCCGCCAGATCGCGGAAGTTCTGCGACACCTCGTCGGTAAAGGTCTGCGGGTCCTTGCCCGCGGCCTGCGCCGATTTCTCGACCTTCTGGCCGTGCTCGTCGGTGCCAGTCAGGAAACGCACGTCGAAGCCGTCGAGACGCTTGAACCGCGCCAGCACGTCGCACGCCAGCGTCGTGTACGCATGGCCGATATGCGGCGCATCGTTGACGTAGTAGATCGGCGTCGTGACGTAGTAGGTCGGCTTGTCGGACATCGGTGTTCCCTGGGAAATTTCCACGCGAAATTCGCGCCCTTAGGTACGGCGCGGGACGCGACGGGTCAAGGAATACGGACGGGACCCCTCACCCGGCGCTTCGCGCCACCCTCACCCCGAGGAGAGGGGCGTTTCGTCGTGAGTCCCTTCTCCCTCGGGAGAAGGACAGGATGAGGGGCGCTTAGGCCAGCGACAGGAACAGCGACAGGATAACCTGCTTGCGATCCAGGTTCAGCGGATCGGCGCTGCGGATCAGGCTTTCCGCCTGATCGAGCCGGGCCAGCCATATCGGCAGGATCGACGTCGCCGCGACGCGCGCGGCAATCCCCTGCTCCTCCGCGCTCAGGCTCACGTCCCCGTCAGCGCCGCGGGATGCCGCAAGCACCACCCGGGACAGCCACCAGCGATAGAGCTCGATCCCGGAATAATAGGCGTCGTCGGCCCCGGCTTTCGACAGCTTGGTCGCCAGCGCCTGCACCGCGGCACCGTCCAGATTGGGCAATGACGCGAAGATATTAACCACATCCCGGTAAATTTCGAGCCCGCCGCCCGCGGCCAGCGACATGGCGCGGCCGATGCTGCCCTCGGACAGGCGCGCCAGTTCATGCGCCTCATTGGCGGCAACCTCGGGCATGTGCTGCGTCATCAGGTCGGTGACCTGTTCCGTTGTCAGCGGTTTCATCGCCAGCGTGCGGCAGCGCGAGCGCGTCGTCGGCAGCAGCCTTCCCGGGTTATGGCTCACCATGATGATGACGCAGTGCGCGGGCGGTTCTTCGAGAATCTTGAGGAACGCATTCTCGGACGAGCGGTTCATCAGCTCCGCCCCATCGACGATGATCACCTTGTAGCCGCCTTCGCTCGACGTCAGGTGCGCGAAATCGATCGCGGCGCGCACGTCCTCGACGCGGATCTGGGTCGACAGCTTGCCGCGGTCGTTAAGCTTGCGTTCCACCGTCATCAGGTCGCCGTGACCGCCCGACGCGACACGGTGAAATACCGGGCGTTCCGGGTCGACATACAGGCTGTCCGGCAACTGGGCCGGAATTTCGTCGTCGGCGAACAGTCCGCCGGCGGCACTTGTCCCGCCCTCGGCCCCGCCCGGCAAATGGGTAAACAGGTAGCGTGCGAAGCGGAACGCCAGCGTCGCCTTGCCGATCCCCTTCGGGCCGGTGAACAGCCACGCGTGCGGCAGACGGCCGCCGGATGCGGCATTCAAGAGCGTCCGTTCGGCATCTGCATGGCCGATCAGTTCAGCGGTATGGCGCGGGCCGAAATCCTGATCTTCAAGTACCTGGGCCGTTTCCGCGTTCATGGCAGTGACACCCCGAGCACCTCGGATACGGTTCTACGCACGTTTTCGGCCACGGCTGTAATATCTCCGGATGCGTCGATGACACGGCAGCGTAGCGGTTCCGACTTTGCGATTTCAAGAAATCCGTCGCGCAGGCGATGATGGAAGTCCCGCTCCATGCGCTCAAAACGGTCCTCGGCGCTTCCCGCCTCCACCAGCCGCTTGCCGGCACGGGCCAGCCCGTCCGTCACGTCCAGATCGAGGATCAGCGTCAGGTCCGGCTTGAATTCGCCGAGCACGGCGGTATGGATCGCCTCGATGCGCGCCGGGTCGACCCCGCCACCGTAACCCTGATAGGCCATGGTGGAATCCGAAAACCGGTCCGAAATGACCCAGTCGCCACGGTCGAGGGCCGGACGAATGGTCTGACGGACATGCATCTCGCGCGCCGCGTAGTTCAGCAGCACCTCGGCCATCGGCGACCAGCGTTCGACCGCACCCGATACGAGCAGATCGCGGATTTCCTCCGCCGCCGGCGCGCCACCGGGCTCGCGGGTCACGACGACGGTATGCCCGGCATCTTGCAATGCCGCTGCAAGCGTCTTCACCTGGGTCGATTTGCCGCCGCCCTCGCCGCCTTCGAAGGTAATGAATTTTCCTTGTTCTGGGCCGCGTTCCGGACCGCTCATGTCAGGCGCACCTCAACCGCTCTCGCCCCACAGCAGGAACTCGAGCGCGGCACCCAGCCTGCCGAACATGCCAAGCTGGCCAATGTCCGCGGCTGCCGTCAGCGGCGCCTCGATGGTCTCGAAGCCGGGCGCCTCGACGGTCAGTGTGCCGATCTGCTGGCCAGCTGCGATCGGTGCCGGAATGGGCGAAGCGTACCGCACCGTCACCTTCATGTTCCGCCGCGCCTTGCGGGTCATGGTGATGTACACGTCGCGGGTGATCTTCATTTCGACGGTCGGCGCCGTGCCGAGCCACACCGGTGCGATCTCGACCGTGTCCCCGGACTTGAAGAGTGCGTAGTTGCCGAATTCCCGGAAGCCCCAGTCCAGCAGGCGCGCCACCTCCGCACCCCGTGCCCGGTTGCTGTCGAGGCCGTTGACGACGGCGATCAGCCTGCGCTCGCCCTGCGTTGCAGTGCCGGTCAGGCCGTACCCCGCTTCCTCGGTATGGCCGGTCTTCATCCCGTCCGCGCCCGCATAGCCGTAAAGCAGCGGGTTGCGGTTCGCCTGGCGGATGTCGTTGTAGGTAAATTCGCGCTCCGCGTAGTAATGAAAATACTCCGGAAAATCATTGATCGTACGTTCCGCGAGGATGGCCAGATCGTGGGCCGTCGTACGGTGATCCGGATGCGGCCAGCCGGTCGCATTGGCGAACGTGGAGTTCATCATGCCGAGTTCGCGCGCCCGCTCCGTCATGCGCTTGGCGAAGGCTTCCTCGGATCCGGCAAGGTTTTCGGCGACGACGATACAGGCGTCGTTACCGGACTGCACGATGATGCCGCGGATCAGATCCTCGACCTTCACCTCCGAATTCGGCGGCAGGAACATGGTCGAAGACCCGCTCTTGGCGCCACCCGTGCGCCAGGCGTTCTCCGACACCCGGAACTTGTCCTCGAGCGAGACCCTGCCGTCCTTGAGGCTTTCGAACAGCATGTAAATCGTCATCATCTTGCTCATGGACGCGGGCGGCATACTCACGTCGCCGTTCTTGTCCAGAAGCACGGTGTCGGTCTGCGGGTCGAGTAGGATGGCCTCCCGGGCCTGGGTTTCAATCCCCTGCGCCGCGCCGTTCGCGGGGATCACAAGGGCGCCGGCGATGAGCGCGATGGCTGCGATCGCCGTTCCGGTTGTCGTTTTTATATTCTGCATAACTCCATACTAGGCCATGAACTTTGTCTATTTCGTGACGTCAGTCGACGATGATGCGCGCATCGGGATAGCCGGTGCCCATCACCTGCGCCAGCACGTCGTCGGCATTCTGCACATCGGACAGCGGCCCGACGCGGACACGGTAAAGGTCCTTCCCGTCGATCAATACCTGGTCAAGAAACACGCTGCCGATGGGGCTCAGCCGGGCGCGCACCTTGTTCGCATTCTCGTAGACCCCGAAGGCGCCCGCCTGAACATAGATCGAGGTCGGCGTGACCGGTTCCTGACGCACCGCGGCCTCCGGGTTCGAATTCAGCGCCACCGTTTCCGACGGCGCGGTCGTGTTCGGGATCGTGCCGGTCGGGCTGAGGGGCGCGGTGGACGCGGTCTCGATCGTCTGCGTGGTTGCCGTCCCGCTTACCGAAGGCGATGCCTCGGCACCGCCGGGTGCCGGCAGGGATTCCGCACTCACACTCGCTTTCGGCAACTTGTCGACGGTGATCGGCGAACCGACACGTGCCAAGTCCTCGCGGTTCTGCAGCCGCGCTGCGACAGCGCGTGACTGGTCGGCAAGGATCTGCACGCGGACCCGCGCGGTGCCCTGGTTCTGGAAACCGAGCAGCTGCGACCCGCGCCTCGAGATATCGATGATGCGGCCCTTGGCGAACGGGCCGCGGTCGTTGACCTTGAGCACGAGCGAGCGGCCGTTTTCCAGGTTCGTCACGCGCACAAAGCTGGGCATCGGCAGCGTGCGGTGCGCCGCCGTCAGCGCGTTCATGTCGTACTGTTCGCCGTTCGCCGTGAGCTTGCCGTGAAAGGCTGCACCGTACCAAGACGCGATGCCGGTTTCGTCGTACTCGTAATTTTCCGCCGGATGATACCAGATGCCGTCGATCTGATACGGCTTGCCAACCTTGTAGCGGCCCTGATCCGGCGCCTCGTCGCTGCGCGAAACCCGTTTCGCGGTGTGGATCAGGAACTGGGTTTCCGCGCACCCGGCCAAGAGCAGCAGGACGGCGCTCATCGCGCCGATTATCCGAAGTCGCGGTGCCGTCATTTCCGTGCTGTCCCCACGTCCTGCTCCCCTTTCAAAATGCACTGTATCTTGCCATAGAGTGCAATCGAATCACATCATCTTGTGTCACAAAACGAACCGAAGCTCAACGTCCGCTTTGCCTAATTCGCCGCCGCCCGCAGCCGTTCCAAAAGCCCGAAGGTCGGGTGCGCGTCGGCCGGCAGATTGACGCTCTTCTGGAACGCGCGAATGGCATTCCGCGTCATCGGTCCGGCACGGCCGTCGATGCCGCCTGTATCGAAGCCGATCCGCGTCAGCAGCCGCTGCATTTCCTCGATATCGACGAACCGCAGCATCTGTGCGTTGGCCGGCTTTTTCACGCTCAGCGGCGGCAATCCGATAAACCGGTCGGCCAGATGGCCGACGGCGATCGCATACAGTTGCGACGTGTTCCAGCGCATGATGGTACGGAAATTCTGGTAGACCAGGAACGACGGCCCCTCGGCGCCGGCAGGCAGCAGCAGTGACGCATCGATATCGGCCGCCGGCAGAGCGCCGCCGCCGACCTTGCGAATGCCGAGTTTCTGCCAGTCGGCGAGTTTCTTCTTCGTGTGCAGTCCGGCGAGCGACAGGTCGAAGTCTTTCGGCATCTGCACCTCGCGGCCCCACGTGTAATCCGGCTGCCAGCCGACACGGCTCAGGTAGTTGGATGCGGAGGCAAAGGCATCCGGCAGACTGTTCCACAAGTCGCGCCTGCCGTCACCGTCATGATCAACGGCATAGGCCTCGAACGTGGTCGGGATGAACTGCATGTTGCCCATGGCGCCGGCCCACGACGACTTCACGTCGACCGGCACGTCGCCCGTGCCGACGAGGCGGATCGCCGACATGAACTGCGTCTTGAAGAAATCCGCGCGCCTGGCATCGTGCGCCAGGGTGGCCACGGCGCTCAACATGTGAAAGGCCCCGAAGTTGCGGCCGAAATCCGTCTCCACGCCCCAGAACGCGACCAGGAAGCGGGGCGGAACGCCGTATTTCTTCTCAACCTCGGCCAGCAGCCTGGCGTGCTTTTTCAGAAGTTCCTTGCCCTTCTCGATGCGCGCGTCCGGCACATAGAGTTCCATGTAGCGCCACAGCGTCAGCATGAATTCCGGCTGGCGGCGGTCGAGTTCGAGCACGCGCGGGATCGGCGCCACGGCGCCAAGCGCCTTGTCCAGCACGTCGTCGGCGATGCCGGCGCGCGCGGCTTCGCCGCGAAATCCCTTGAGCCAGTCCACGAAAGGTTCCGCCGCATGCGATGCCGCAGGCAGCGCCAGCGAAGATGCGACGGCCAGCGCGGCCAGAACGTTGCGGAATTTGATCATTGTGTCTCCGATACCCTGGGTTTTGGAAATGCGGCGCTGTTCTTGCCGGTCAGCCAGTAAGAAATTAGCCCGATCCATTCGTGCACCGCGTACCCCAGACCGTTGAGACCGACCCCGAAGTCGCCGGGGCTCGGAAAGGACGGCATCTTGGCACGCTGGTAGTCAACGGGATAAGGGATCATTTCCCAGCCGACGCGGCGGAAGGCGCCGACGGAACGCGGCATATGGAACGCCGACGTCACCAATATCCATGTCTCGTCGGTTTTCGGCGCCATCATTTCCATCGTGTACTTCGCGTTTTCCCAAGTATTCCGGGCTTCACGCTCGAGGACCAGACGGTCGCGGTCAATGCCCAACGATACGTATAGATCGGCCACGTAATCCGCTTCCTTCACGTCCTGACGCGTCAACGACGCGGAACCGCCCGAATAGACCAGCCTTGCGTTTGGATACGTCTTTGCAAGGGCCGCGGACTCAATGATGCGCTCAACGGCGCCGCCGATCATGGGGCGCCCTCTCTCGGCTGTGCCCACCGGGTCGATGACGCCGCCCAGCACGACAATGCCGTCAATGCGATCCGGCAACGACTGCGGTTGGGGAAAGCGATCCTCCAGGATCTTGATCATGTAGCTGCCCGCCGGCACGAACGTCGAAAACAGCGCGAACACGACCGCCAGCCACACAAGCGACTTCCCCATGCGTTTGAAGCGCGTCGACGTCAGGAACAACCCCGACAGCAGCGCGATCAGAAACGCATTGCCTGGACTGGCAACAAACCAGAAAACCTTGGACAGATAAAAGAACATCGCGCCTACCTGAAATCTGCTTAACGCGCACCGGGTGTGTCGGCAACGATGTCCCGTGCTCATGCCGAACCGGAGCTCGCACGGACTAAGAGGTTAATAAGGCAAGATTATGATTATATTGACTTAATCTGCATCGACATAGCAGCGTGCAGGGTGCGCCCGCAGACGGCGGCATCTTGATGCCGGTCCCATACGGGCGCGGCCTACCGCGGCAGGCGCGTCGATTCGTTCCCGTCGCCGGCCGGGTTATTGCGGATTGGTCGCCAGCGTCGGGCCCTCTCCGTCGGCCAGGGCCGGGAAATTCTGCCCATCGACGTTGCCGTTGCTGACCTGATACTCCCGGTTCTGCTCGTAGGCTTCACGCTCCGCGACATACGGGTCCAGCGCACCGCGCTCAAGCGCCTGAATATCGTCCTGATAAGTCGAATACCGCACACCGCCGTCCGCCGCCTGAACCGCCAGCGGCAGCGGGCTGGCCAGACCGGTCAGGATATCGCCCGTCGCATCCCGCAGATTGCTCGGCCCAAGGATCGGCAGCACGATATGCGGCCCCGGATTCATCCCGTTCACGGCCATCGCCTGCCCGAGATCCTCGCGCCGCTGGACCATGCCCATGCCGGTCGCGGGGTCGTTCAATCCGCCGACGCCGAGCGTCGAATTGACAAAAAACCGGCCGGTCGCATTCTCCGCGTTCTCGGTATCGCCCTGCAAAAGCGAGCTGACCGCCGTTACCGGTTCGGACAGGTTGGAAAAGAAGTTGGACACCGAGTTTTGCACCGGTTCCGGTGTCACGTATTGATAACCGTCGATCAGCGGGTCGATCAGCGCCCCCCGGACGGCCCGGTTAAAGCCGGACGTGAACCGGTTGACCTGCTCCAGCGGGTCACCGCTATTTTCGGTCTGTGTTCCAGACCCGGCCTCGTCGGCCACAGCAACATGTGCCACTGTGCCCGCTGCCAGCACGCCGACAAGTGCCGCCGACATACCGACGGAACGCAAAAAGTCTTTTGAAATCATGTTTTTATTCATCATCTCACCAACCCCAGCCACCACACGTCCGACTTGCGCCCCCGAGCGCGCCGGAAATCTTATAAAATTTTAAAATAATCTATCATACGGCTCGCCGCTTGGCAGCAAAAACAAGGTCTTGTAATAGACCGTGATTCCCGCGGTTCAGGCCAGGGTCGTCCGCTCGAACCAGTAATGGCAGAGGTCCCGGACCATTTCGGAAACGGCCTTCAGCCCCATCGGCTTGGTTACAAAGCTGTTGGCGCCCCTTTCATAGGACCGCTGAATATCCCGCGGCTGATCCGACGTGGTCCAGACAATCACCGGGATATGCCTCAGTCGGGGCGAACTCTTGAAGTGCCGCAGGCACGTCAGGCCGTCAGCGCCGGGCAGATTGAGGTCCATCAGCACGATCTGCCGCTGGTTCGACGTCCATTTTGCATCTTTCTCGCAGTATTCGATCGCTGCTTCGGCCGTGTCGAAATGCATGACGATCAGGCTCGGATCGCCAAGTTTGTCGATCGCACGGGTCACGACGCGGGCGTCCGCGGGGCTGTCCTCGACCAATACGATGATATTCTGACGCATCGCTTTTATATGGCCCTCAGCATCAACTCGAACGACGCACCGCCCCCGGTCGACGGCAGCAGTTTGATCGATCCGTTATAGCGCTCGACAATTCTCTTCACGATCGCAAGTCCCATGCCGGTGGTGCGCTCGGCGATTTCTTCCGATCGGTCGCCGGTCGGGCTCTTGGCGGGACCGGCCACGCGCCGGAACATCTTGAAGATATCCTCGTTCAGATTCTCGGGGATGCCCGGCCCGTTGTCGCTGACGACGATCCGGACCATGCCGGCCCCACCGTCTTCGGCTTCGATCCGCACGCGGGGGTTTTCGTTCGAATGCGTCGCCGCATTGGAAATCAGATTCTGCATCAGCGCCAGGGCATGCGCCCGCGCGCAATGGATGACCGGCAGGCGTTGCGGCACATCGATCTGCAGGCCTGAATCAACGATCAGCGAGTGAAGGTTGTCGACGGCTTCCTTCAAAACCCCGTTCAGGTCCACGTCTTCCAACGTTTCGTCGGTATTGCCGGCACGGCTGTAATCGCGAAGCGAATTGATCAGGTCCGACAACCTGTCGGCCAGGCGAATGATCCCGTTCAGGTCCTTTTTCCCCTGCTCGGTGAGGGTTTCCGCATGGTCGTCGGCAACGATTTCCGCGTAATGCCTGATGCCGCGCAGCGGTTCTTTCAGGTCATGCGACGCGACGTGAACGAACGTCGACAGGTCCTCGTTGACCCGTTCGAGATCTCGGTACGCGACATTGAGCTCGCGTGTGCGTTCTTCGACGCGCACCTCAAGCTCGCGGCGCATGGCGCGCAACTCGGCAAGCGTGACTTCGTGCTCCTCGATTTCGTGCTTCAGTTCGTTGTTCACGTTCTCGAGGTCCCTGTTCAGCACCTGGAGCGCCCTCGGGCTCGGAATCTTCAAAAGCTTGGGGAGCAGCGGCCATATGGCGATCGCGGTCAGCAGCGAAATGATCGCCGTTGCGGCCTTGACCAGTCCCTGCAGCCCGTACATCGGCTGCCAGAGCGTAAAGACCGCCACCAGATGCGTGAGCCCGCAGGCAAGAATGAACGCCGCGAACAGCACCACCGTGGTGCGGTGCTCGATTTCAGGCCGTTTGCGGACGAGCACCACAAGTGCCGCCGGGATCGATGCATACGCAAGGAATATCAGGGCATCGGACACCGCATGCAGCGCCACCAGATCCGGCCGCCACAACAGACAATAGCCGTGCGGCATGAATGACGCCGCACCGAAAAGGTACTCAACAATGCTCTGCATTTGAGCTCTCCCAAGCTTTCGCTGCCCTAGCATCCTAGGGGCGGCAGGATTTCAGGCATATGAGGGTTTTCCGATGATACACGTATCGTCATGCGGCGTGAAGCGGCACGGCGCTTGGCCCTTGCAGCGCGGCATGGCCGGGGGCTAAAGTCCGCCGCCCGGGCAACCGGCAGCAAACGTTTCGGACCTGGCAACCGGTGGGGTGGCAGAGTGGTCGAATGCGGCGGTCTTGAAAACCGTTGGGCGTGAGAGCGTCCCGTGGGTTCGAATCCCACCCCCACCGCCATACACCAAGGGCCCCGTCTGGGGCCCTTGGTGTATGGGGACACGGCGTGCGGTGAACGGAGCCATTCGTGCGCGAGGCGCCGCAGGTGCCGATGCGGGCGGCGCAGCCGCCAATCCCACCCCCACCGCCAAAAACCTGTTGTGCTGATGCCGGACTGTTTCTAGTTTTTTCCGGTCAACAGAACGGAACCTGCGCACCTTGCTCTACGCACTGACGATCAATCCATGGATCATCATCCTCGCCGGCGCCGGTATCATTTTCGGTGCCGTCGGTATAGGCGTGCTGCAGTTTCAGTTCCTGATGGAAAACATGCACATGAACTTCGTTCCGGGCGAAGTGAACCTGGAAGAGGACATTGCCATTGTCGTCGCCGCATTCGGCGTGTTCCTCGACAACCGGCGCTGGCTTGTACGCGGCCGCTACGGCGACAACGTTCCCGACCACGAGCAGACGTTTTCGGAACTCTGTCAGAAGTTCGGCGTCGGCCTGATCCTGATGGGTATTTTCATCGAAGTCGTCGACCTCGGCTTCCTCGCGCTCGACAATTTCGGCTTCACCCTGCCAATGATTCGTTATTCAGAAGTCGGCTTCATGTTCCTGCTGAATCTGGGGGCGATTTTTATCCTGGTCCGCCTGCTGACAAGCGTTCTATCGGCGCGCAAAGGCCAAGACCTCCCACCACATACGTAGTGCCCCTCATTTCTTGACACCGGACGCCCTGCTACATCTTGACGTTGCGGGGAATACGCGCGAGTTCATTACTCGGCTATTCAAGGGCTACAGAATTGAAGCGTTTCGACGTCATCAAAAGCACTACCGACGACCAGCGATTCCTGGACTTTGCGACACGCGTCCTCGCGTCGGGTCCCTGCGAGGATCGGCCCAACATGGCGAACATCGATCTCATGGCGATGCCCAAGCTTGTGCCCAATATCTACATCCTGGATTTCAGAAAAGGCATCGACGACGGATTGCTGATGAAGTTCGCCGGTACCGAGGTGGAGCGGAACTATCCGACCCGCCTGCAGGGCAACTATCTCGACAAGGCGTATACCGGCCATGACAGCAAGGAACTGTTCATGAACGTGTACCGGCGCGCCTACCAACACGGCGAATCCTTCTTCACGCGCCGCGTGGTCAGGTACGAAGAAGAAAACGACGACCAGAAGTACCGCCTGGCGACCGCCCTGTTCTTCACCTGCTTTTCCGGGACCGGCGACGTGGATTACGGGATCGGCCTGGCCTTTTACGACTTCGCGCGGGAAAGCATCGACCCTGTTTTCTGCATCGTCTGAGCCCGGCCGCGCCGTGGCGGCACTATTGCTGAAGAAACTTGTGGTGCAGTTCGTAGGCCTCGTTTACCTCGGGCATTTCCTTGCGTTTGTCCGCAAGCGAACCGCCGATCGACGTCAACTGCATTTCGAGGGCATCGAACAACAGCCGGGCGACTTCGACGGCGCCTTCTTCGCAGGCCTGCTTATGGGCAAGAATGATCTTGTCGCTCAGACGTCTGTCGTACTTCACGCAAGCCTCCCAAACATTTCGCTCGTCACATCCCGTGTGATGCGCGGAAACAGTATACCGAATGCAGGGGCTCCCGGAAAAAAAGAATAAGTGCGGCCGGGCAACGGTCTCAGAAAAGACCGCGTCGGCGCAGGATCCTCAGTGTCTCGGCAATGCAGCGGCAATCGAATATACCCTGGTGCGCGGTGCCCGGATTATCGAACGACATGTGCTGCGGCAGCTGACTGCTGTCGGCGGCGGCAACGCTCCGGCCGACCGTATTCGCAAGTATCGGCCGCAAATCCGCAAAGCGCGTGTTGTCGAACGGATAAGCCACGTCGTAGAGGCTGCAGTTTTCCTCGATAACCAAACAATCCGTACCCATTGAGTACACGGGGCCGTCTATTCCTCCGAGAAACGTACCCAGCCGCATCAGCGCATCCTCGAACGAAAGTCCTTCGCGGTCCAGTTGCCGTTGCGTGATACCCGTCAGATTCCGGAAGTAGTCGCTCAGTTGCGGGTTGATCCGCGGCCTCACCAGAATGTCCAGTGCCTCGCATTCCTTGAGCATGTCGTCGCCGGAGATCTTCAGGGCGCCGATCTGCACGATTTCGCGCTCCTCGCCCTGCCCGCTCCAGCCGCGCGCCCGCGATCCTTCCCAAGCGGTAAATTCCAGATCCATTATGCCGATAAAGTTCATCGAGGCTCCCCGGTCTGCCGCCGATTAAACAAAGGCGGCTGCATCAGCGCAACCGGGCGCCATTCAACCTTGGCCCCCCGCGCCGCCGACGATACTGTGTTCGCCAATAAATCGGGGAGGAACGACGATCATGACCACTGCCGCCTTTATTGGCCTCGGCGTCATGGGTGAGCCCATGTGCCGCAACCTGACACACAAGCGAGAGACGGCCGGCCTCGACGAGGTCCGTGCCTTCGACGTCCGCGAAGAACCGCTGGCACGCCTCGCCGAACAGGGTGCCGTCGCCTCGGCATCGGCACGCGACGCGGCGACGGGTGCGGACGTGGTGTTCGTCTCGTTGCCGGGCGGCAAGGAGGTCGAGGACATCCTGACCGGATCGGGCGGCCTGCTCGATGCGATGAAGCCGGGCGCCGTGTTCGTCGATCTCTCGACCTCGCCGGTGACGCTCTCGCGCGAACTCGCGGAAAAGGCCGAAGCAAAGGGCATCCAGTACGCCGACGCACCGGTCGCGCGGACCCGCCAGGCCGCCGAACAGGGTACACTCGCCATCATGGTCGGCAGCAGCGATGACATCTTCCGGCGCATCAAGCCCCTGCTCGACTGCGTCGCGTCCGACGTGCTCCATTGCGGCGGCGTCGGTTGCGGACAGATGGTCAAGATCCTCAACAACATGGTGCTGTTCCAGAACGTGGTCGCGCTGTCGGAGGCACTCACCGTGGCGCGGCATGCGGGCATGGACGGCGATGTCCTGTTCAATGCGCTGACGCAGGGATCGGGTGACAGCTTCGCGCTCAGGAACCACGGTATGAAGGCACTGCTGCCGGGCGAATTCCCGCTGCAGGCGTTCTCGACCGTCTATGCACAGAAAGACCTGTCCTATGCCCTCGCCCTCGCCGACGACATCGGCCGCCGGCTGCCCGGCGCCGAGAACGTGAAGGCGCTGTTCGAGCAGACCATCGAGGCCGGCTTCGGTGACAATTACTGGCCCGCCGTGGTTAACGTCATCGACAAGCCGAGGGACTGACCCCGATGCTGAACGGAAAGACGGCACTCATTACCGGGTCCTCGCTCGGCATCGGCTACGCGGTCGCCGACAAGCTGGCGTCGCTCGGCTGCAACCTGGTGATGAACGGGATCGAGGATGCGGCGGAGATCGGTCCCAACGCCGACGCGCTTGCCGAAACACACGGCGTCACCGCCGTCTACGAAGCCTGCGACGTCGGCGACGGCGCGGCGATGGATGCGCTCTGCGGCCGTGCGCTCGACCGTTTCGGCGGCATCGACATCGTCGTCAACAATGCCGTCACGCGGGTCTTCGGGGCCGTCGAAGACACCGATCCGGATCACTGGGAACACGCCGTCGACGTCAACCTGAACGCGGCGTTCCGCACCATCCACCATGCGATGCCGGGCATGAAGCAGAAAGGCTGGGGCCGAATCGTCAACATGTCGTCGATTTACGGCTCCATTGGCGCCGTGAACCGCGCCAGCTACGTGACCACCAAGCACGCGCTGATCGGCCTGACGCGGGCGGTTGCCCTCGAGGTCGCCAAACTGGAGATCACCTGCAACGCCGTCGCCCCCGGCGCGGTCCGAGCGACCAACGCCGACAGCGCCATCAACGCGATCATGGAAGCCGACGGCCTCGACGAAACCGCCGCCACGGCAAAATTTCTGGACGGCAAGAACCCGTCGGGTCGTTTCGCCGCCGCCGAAAGCGTCGCCGAACTGGTCGCTTTCCTCTGCAGCGACGCGGGCCGCGACATCAACGGTGCGGTGCTGCCGGTCGATCAGGGCTGGTCGGCGGCCTGAGAAAACCTAAACGAATGGGACGTGGTCGGGATCGAGAGAGAGGAGCTCGTGCAGCGCCTGGTTCTTGGCATGCGACACACAGTGATGGCGGCAGCGCTTGGACGGGTCGAGCGCGTGTACACGCTCCCTGAGCGCATCGGATTCCCATAGCTCGCGAAAGCTCTGCTTGGCGATGGAGCCCAGCTTGCCACTTTCCGTATAGGCCTTGTCCTGGCAGGTGTAGACGGCGCAATCGGCGCCGATCACGGTCAGGAATTGAAGGTACGGGCAGCTGCCGTACGACTTCTCGAAGCGGTCTTCCATCTCGTGGTAATGATCGACGATCCGGAACGTCTCAGACTCGAGCCTGCGCGCCTGTTCGATCTCGGCGGCGACGACACCGGCGAGCTTGCGGTGATAGACGTTGTTCTCTGCGACGTCGTTGGAGACGACCGCCGCCGACAGCTTGACGTGCCCGACGCCGACGTCGCGCAGTTGCCGGCAAACATCGGCGATGTGACCGCAGTTGGTTTCGTCGATGATGAAGCTGACCCCCAGCACGCAGGGGCTGCCGCGTTTCGCGAAGTCGCGCAGGTTCTGCATCAGGCCGGTGTACGCGCCTTCCTTGATCGAGCGGCTCTTGGCATAGCTCCGGTCGTCCCACGCATCCAGCGAGACGCGGATCCACGTGCCGTATTCGGCAAACGCGTCCGCCATGCGGCCTTTCAGGTTCGATCCGTTGGTCAGGCTGGCGACGCGCACGCCGCCTTCGGCCAGGTCGCGGATGCGCTCCGGCAACGACTTATAGAGCAGCGGTTCGCCGCCGCCCGAAAACGTCACCGCCTTGACGCCCATACCGACAAGATCGGCGACGATTTCCTTCATCTTGTCGTCGGGAATGCGATCGCCGAGGTCCATGTCCTCGCCGAGCGCCAGGTGATCGGCCCGGTAAGCGCAATACCAGCACGCATGGTTGCAGCGATTGATCGGCTTGATCCGCACGTGCACGGGCGCGATGACGCGCCCCGCCCGCAGCGCGGCGATGTGGTCCGGAAAATGCACGAACTTGGACGGGCTGTACACCTGCATGACGCCCTTAGAGCACGTGTGCGGACAAGACGGAATGATCTGGATCAATCGCCCGTGATTGCGGGAACTACGTATTCATCGGCACGCCTTATTGCCGTCAAAATCCTGCTCAAGACTTCAACCGTGGTGGCGTCCGTCCTTCACAACAGTATTCCGGAGTATTCCAATGCGTTCCAAACTCTTCACCCCCCTCGCCGTCGCCTTCGTTCTCGCCGCCGGCGGCGCCCTGCCCGTTCAGATCGATGCCACCGGCATCGCGTTCAGTACCGCCGCCGCCGATGACGCCAAGAAAAAGGACAAGGACAACAAGGGCAAGAAAGACGAAAACATGCAGAAGGGCACCGAGGGCAAAGAGTGCTCCAAGGACCAGCCCTGCAACGACGCCAACGAAAACCGCAAGGACGCCGATAAGTCGAAGAAGGATAAGGAAAAAGACAAGTCCAAGAAGGACAAGGGCGACAAGGACAAGAAAGATAAAAAGAAGAGCGGCTGAGCCGCCTGCTTCCCCCAGAGCGTTATGGCGCGGCCTTCACGGGCCGCGCCATTTTCATGAGCGCGCCCACGTCGCCGGACGTCTCGAGCGACCAGACCGCCTCGACCATCTCTGCGGCACGTTTGCAGTCCGACGCGAAGTCGGCAGCGAGGGTGAGGAACTTGGTTTCGATCTCGTCGTCGGTCAGCGGCCGGGCGTCGGTGCCGCGAGCCCCGTCGATGACGATCTCGAGCGTTTCGCCCGTTGCCAGCTCGACGGCCATGCATACCCCCGCAACGGCAATGCCTTCGCGGTCTTCCATGAAGATCTTGTGGCGGAACCCCACATTCCCCGGATCGGCAACAGCGGCGTCCGTGAACTGCTTGAGGCCCGCTTCGCCGGACCGCAGGACGGCCGCCACCGCATGCTGGGCCGAGACCTGGGCCTCGCGCCCCGTCGTCACGCCCGGCCGGTCGGCGCGCTGACGGAGCAACGGATGGCCGTAAAGCGTGATTTTTGCGATGTCGTCGGCGAAAACGCCCCGTTCCAGCAACTCCATGCAGGCATCGATCACCGGGAACAGCACCACGCCGCCCGGGTACGGCTTGTGGATGTTGTTCAGCACTTCCCAGCGGGCACCGAGATCGCCCGTCACCTCGTCATAATCCGGGTCGTCGCCGGTCACCTGCAGGAACCCGCGCGGCCCTTCCAACGGCCGCGCCGGACCGTCCAGACCGCGTTCCGCCAGCAGCGCCGCCAGCAGACCGCCGCGCGCGGCGCCCCCGACGCCGACGCTCTTGGCCATGAAGCCGAGCGTCTCGACAAGGCCGGACGCCTGCGCTGACGCCGCGCCAAGGGCATTGTTCATTCGTGCCGCTTCGAGACCCAGCAGCTTGCCCACCGCCAACGCCGCGCCGAACACGCCGCAGGTCGCGGTGATATGCCAGCCGCGCGCATAGTGACCGGGCGAGACGGCATTGCCGACACGGCACGCCGTCTCGATGCCAAGCGCGAGGGCTAGCAGGAAGTCCGCACCCGATACCCGCTGTCGTTCGGCCAGTGCCAGGATCGCCGGCGCCACGGGCGCCGTCGGATGAATCACGGTGCGGATATGCGTATCGTCGTAGTCGTGCACGTTGCCGGCGGCGCCGTTGATGAACGCGGCGGTCATCGGGTCGGCGACGTCGCTGCGGCCGATCAGGGTCGTGTCCCCTGCCCCCTTGAATTCATCGAGCACCGCGGCCGTGTGGTCGAGCGCGACGTCGTGCGCCCCGGCGAACGCGGTGCCGAAGAAATTGAGCAATGAGCGTTTCGTGTTGTGCCGGACATCGTCCGGCAGGTCCGCCCACGTCAGGTCGGCGGCGAATGCTGCAAGGGTTTGCGAAACGGGCGGCAGGTCGGTCTTGGTCGGCATGGTGCGGCTTTCCGATGATGAACGGAAAGCCTATCCCTCTCGCCCCGTTTTGCAAACGGCCGGCAGACGTTAATCCGCATCCTTTTCGAAATACGCCAGCCTCGTGCCCACGAAGACGGCGAACGCCGCCCCCAGGAACTGGAACAGGATGAAAAACGGCGCGTCGGCGGGCTGAATGCCGGAAAACGTATCGGTCAGCGAACGCGCGACGGTGACGGCCGGATTGGCGAAACTGGTCGATGCCGTGAACCAGTAGGCCGCGGTGATATATAGCCCGACCAGCCACGCCACCGCGTCGGGACGGTGTTTGACGGCGCCGAAAATCGTCAGCACGAGGCCGAACGTCGCCACGGCTTCGGAAAACATCTGCGCCGGTCCCGAGCGGACCTTGGTCGAGAGCTGGAAGATCTGTTCTTCGAACATGGCGTGCGCGACGATCATGCCGGTCACCGCGCCCGCGACCTGGACAACGATGTAGATCAGCGCGTGGTTCTTCTCGATCTCTTTTCTCAGCATGAATGCGAAGGTTACGGCGGGGTTGAAGTGCGCGCCCGAGAGCGGGCCGAAAACGGTGATCAGCACGACCAGCATTGCCCCGGTGGCGATGGTGTTGCCAAGAAGCGCGATGGCGAAGTTCCCGCCGGCCAGGCGTTCGGCCATGATGCCGGAACCGATTACGGTCGCCAGAAGCCCTGCCGTACCGACGAATTCCGACAGCAGGCGGCGTTGAAACGGATGCGTGTTCATTCGGTTCGCTTTCCGCTCAGACGCTGTCGGAAAGCGTCTGCCCGATCTCGTTCAGGCGCGCCTGCAGGCTCATGACGTCGAGCGATCGCATCGGCAGGTTCACGAAGATCGAAATGCGGTTGGTCATGAAACGGTAGGTATCGGCAAAGGCCAGCCGCTTTTCGGCTTCCGTCCCCTCGGCCGCCGCCGGATCCGGCACGCCCCAGTGCGCCGTCATCGGCTGCCCCGGCCAGATCGGGCAGACCTCGCCAGCCGCGTTGTCGCAGACGGTGAACACGAAATCGAGCTCCGGCGCGCCTTCGGCGGCGAACTCGTCCCAGTTCTTGGAGCGCAGGTCATCGACCGGATGGTTGTGGGCCTTCAGAAGATCGAGCGCATAGGGATGCACCTTGCCGGTCGGAAAGGATCCCGCCGAAAACGCCCGGAACTTGCCCATGCCCTCGCGGTTGAGAATCGCTTCGGCGAGGATCGAGCGCGCCGAGTTGCCGGTGCAAAGAAACAGGACGTTCTTCACCTTGTTGTCTTCATCCCCATCCGTCATGAAATGTCCTCCAGTTCTCGGGCCGTTTTGGTGCCGCTTAGTTCGGCGCAGATTTCCGGATGCCCGGCACAGCATTCCTCGGTCAGGAAACCCAGCAGATCGCGCATGAGTTCCAGATTGACCGCGTAGCGCACATGGCGCCCGTCGCGCCTGGACGAGAGCACGCCGGCGCGTTCCAGTGTACTCAGATGGAACGACATGCGGGTCGGTTGCACACCGAGCCTGTCGGCAATATGGCCGGACGCCATGCCCGCCTTGCCGGCACCGAGCACAAGCCGGAACGCTGCCAGCCGGTCGCTTTGGGCAAGGGCGCCGAGCGCCGCTATCGCACTGTCGCTTTGCATGCGACATTACAAGAATGTTTGTAGCGTATTCTCAAGTGAAAAGTTTGTGACGCGGGCGCGCCTACTCCGGCACAGGGCCGTCGGGAATCAGGCCGCCGGTCAAGTCCTCGCCCGGCACAGAGAGCCGGCCGGTCGGGATCTGAAGCGCCCATCCGTGGGTCACAGGCACGGTTTCGAGCCGATAACCGCGAGCGCGGGTGATCTCGCCTAGCACCTTGGCACCGGCGTATTTCCGAAGGATGGCGGCGAACAGTTCGGCGTCGGCGTCCACATCGCCGTCGACCCAGACCTCGGTCGGCGTGCGCGCGAGGTTCAGCATCGGTTTCGGCACGGTCCAGTCGACGACCCGGCCGGTCGCGTGCCTGAGCTGGAACGCGCGGGCACGCTCGCCGATGAACAGCGACGCGACACGGCGCATGTTATCGAGGTTGCCGTCCCCTTCCATCTGCCTGAGGTCGAGAACGATGCGGCTGACCTTCGTCTCGTCCTCCTTCCCCGCGCCCAGCACCGCATTCGCGACGGCACGCGTATCGAACCGGCGTAATACGATGATCAGCCGCCCGTCGGCGCCGAGCGTCACGATGCGGACCGGCGGCGGCCGGCTCCAGCCCGTGGATTTTCCGTTTTCCGGTTCGACTGGCACGATCGCGGCACCGTCGCCGATGCGGTCTTTCAGGAACCGGGCGACGCAGAGCGCATCGCGGTCGCAAGCCTTGCGCAGCACGTCCGGCGCCGGGACATCGTGACCGGCGGCGGCAACGGCGCTGCTCAGGTCGCCGATATCGTCCGATGCAGCGGCGGTGCCGGCCAGAACGGCAAGTATCAGTGCGGCGGCTAATCGTGAATACATGGCACGGAACGTACCCTCGCGGTCGTTAAGATTGGGTATGCACGGGCGGATTGCAGAAGCGATCCGCCATGCCCATGATACAACAATATTACGATCGGCCGGTGATCCGCCGGGCCCTGCCGGACGGATAACAGTTGAACCCCAGGAAAGCAGAGCCGCATGCCCCCAGCCGACACGCAAACCCGGAATATCTGCATCGTGCTCGCGGCGCACGGCTCGACGCGCCGTCCCGATGCGAACGCCACCATCGAGGCGCACGCCCGGCAGATGCGCGCCGAAGGCCCGTTCCGCCAGGTCGAGGCGGCCTTTCTGCTGGGCGACACGGCACCCGCGGATATCGCCGCCAATATCGACGCCGACACCGTCGTCATCGTGCCGTTCATGATGTCCGACGGCTATCTGGCCGACGCCATCTCGGCAAAGCTCAAAGAGGCCCTCTGCGAACGCCCCGGCACCACCGACATCGTCGTCACGGCCCCCGTCGGCACCCATGAGGCCGTTGCCAGCATCGCCCGCGACAAGGCGGAACAGGCGCTCACATCGGCCGGAATCGACGCGGCCGGGGCAACGCTCGTGCTGGTCGCGCACGGTTCCGGCGGGCGCCCGGAATCGAAAGCCGCCGGCGAGGTGCACGCAAACCGTCTGGCCCAGGCGGGCGGTTTCGGCCACGTCTTGCTGGCCACCCTGGAAGAAGCGCCCTTTCTGGATGACGTGCTGGCCGGCATTGACGGCCCGGCCGCCGTCGTCGGCCTGTTCGCGGCGCCCGGCGGACACGCCATCGACGACATCAGGGCGGCGGTTGCGCGGCAGAACCGCAGTGACATCGTCGACGCGGGCCCCGTCGGCACCGATCCGGCGATGACGGCCATCGCCGTGATGCGTGCACGGGCCGCGCTGGAAAGCTGAGCATCCTACCTTGCGAGCCATGCAACGAGGCGGTTTTACCCTGCCCGGATCACCGGTGTAGACTGTCCACGGGGATTGAACGTCCAAGAAAAGTACAGCGAAGATGACACGTATCGATTTTCCGGGCCGGTTTCTGTTTCTGTCCGACGACCCGGCGAAGCTGGCCGCGCAATTTGCGGGTGCCGACCTGACGCCGGACGCGGCGCGCCCGTTCAGAAACGACGTATCGACGGACGAAATCACGCCGATCCCCACGCTCGTTCACTACGATGAAAAGATCGCCCGCTTCGCGCACACGGGCTTCGAGACGCAGGGACAAACGCCGATCGGCGAGGCAGCGATCCTCGATGGCGGCTTTTCCGTCATCGTCGGCGGCAAGCGTTACGGCAAGGGATCGTCCCGGGAGCACAGCCCGCTTGCGGAGGTCCGCGCCGGCATCAAATTGATTATCGCCGAGAGCTTCGAGCGCCTTTACCGGCAGAATGCCGACAACCTCGGCCTTTTCACGTCGACGGATTTCGGCCTGATCGGCCGTATCCGGTCCGGCGAAGCGATCCCTGTCGAAGACCTGCTGGCCGGGCGCGACGACCAGGCAAAGGACATCCTTCGCGCGGGCGGCCTGCTCGGGTACGGCCAGAAGATCGCGCCGACGGCAACGGCAATTGCCGAGCGGCGGAACGCGCAGGACGGCCCCAAAACCCTGGTCGAAAAGATCGTTGCCCGCCATGCGGTCGAGATCGACGGCAAGCCTTGGGACCTGTCCACCGGCTCGGCGGGTTTCGTCCGCCCGGCGTGGCGCTATTTCCACGACATCTACACGGCGATGTGCGGCCATATGCTGGAAGCCTTCTATGGCGACGGCCTCACGTTCCACGATCCCGCCACCGTGGTCTCGTTCGAGGATCATTACTCGTACGCGCACCGCCCTGAAGTAAATGCAAAGGTGGACCGGATGCCCGGGATCCGCCGCATGTCCGACGGCCACCGCGCCTTCGTCGGCAAGTACGGTCTGCTGGATCACGGCTATCTGCATGGCGAGGAAGGGTCCGAAGGCATTTCCCACGCCATGATGACCGAGCACTATGTCCTGCCGGGTCAACTGGCGGCGGGGACGGATTCTCACACGCCCCACTGCGGCGCGCTGGGCGCGTTGGCATACGGGATCGGCAGCACCGAAATGTCGAACGCACTGATGACCGGCCTGACCCGCATCAAAGTGCCGGAAACGGTCCGCGTCATTCTCAACGGTACGATCCCTGCCGGTGTCATGGCCAAGGACATCGTGCTGCACCTGCTGGCCGACCCGTTCGTCCATGAAGGCGGCGGTATCGGCTGCGTGTTCGAGTTCGGGGGACCGGCAGCGGCGCAACTCTCGACCGACGAACGGGCGACGTTCACCAACATGACCGCCGAGATGGGCGGCCTCAGCGGCATTTTCGCCCCCGACGCGGAAACCCGCCGGTTCCTGAGAGAACGGCGCGGCATCGATTTCGATATCGAGCCGTGGGTGACAAGCGACGACGGCGCCCGCTACGCCCACGAGATCGACATCGACTGCGCGCAACTTTCGCCCATGCTGGCGTCGCCCGGCGATCCCGGCAACGGCCTCAGGGTGCTGGACCTCAATGAAACGATCGCCGTCGACATCGCCTATGGCGGATCGTGCACCGCCGGCAAACGGGAAGATTTCGACGGCTATCACGAAGTTCTGAAGTGGGCCGCGGACAGTGGCCTCAAGGTGCCGGACACCGTGAAACTGTATCTGCAGTTCGGCACCACGGCAGTCAGGGACTACTGCGAGGAACGCGGCTATCTGGCGGCCTTCGAAGCGGTTGGCGCGGAAATCCTGCAACCGGCCTGCGGGGCCTGTGCCGGATGCGGTCCCGGGCTGTCATTGATCCCGGATCAGGTGACGGTCAGCGCGATAAACAGGAACTTTCCCGGGCGTTCGGGCCCCGGCAAGGTCTGGCTGGCGAGTCCCAAGACTGTGGCCGCCAGCGCCATCGCAGGCCGGATCATTTCGTTCGACGATCTGAAAAACCATTCCGTCTAAGCGCCGGAAACGACAAAGGCCCCGAACGATGCCGGGGCCCTGTCAAATGCAGGCATAGCCTAGCCTAGATTACGCTGCAGCACCTTCACGCCAGGCCGCCGTACCCTTACAAGACGGGCACACACGCTCACCATAGTGGTGAGACTGGAAGTTTTCACTGCACATCAAGCACTTACGCTTTTTGTGCTGCTCGGGGCGGTCGGATGTTGGTTTCTTATTGTCAGAGCTTCGAGAAGCCATTAGGCAGCCTCCTGGTGGATTAAGTCCTTTCCAACCATCGTCGAGGTGCGGGCCATAATACGAGAGCTCAGGTTCAGGAGTTCTGCAGCTTCATCCAGACCGGCAGAATAAGCATTACCACCCTCGATCTCTCGGGCGATAAGTTCGGACGCTTCGTCCGCTAAAAATTTTACCAAGTCCAGGCGTTGCATCTTCCGTTACTCCTTAAGCGATCCTCATAGTCAAGCCCCGCCTTGTAATACCATTGCAATCGCGACGCAACAAAAAATGCTGCACTGCAGCAAAATTCTACACACTCGAATTTTACTAACGATTACACCGGCTTAGGCGTTTGGACGACCTCACTTGATGGTTAGATCCTCAAGATGAAGATGTATAATTTCACAAATCCTGAAAAAAGTCCACAATTTCAGGCGAAAAATTGGACGACCGGCTGCCCCATTCGGGCCTTGTGACCCGTTCGATAGATCAAATTATCGCCACCTGATTAATTTATATGCACTGGAAAGTGCCCACTTTCCTCTCACGCCCTCGATCTGCACCTGCTAAGGCCTTATAATTCAACGAAGATGCCGGACCGGGCAAAACTGGCACGATCCGTGCTGTTCTTGCGCGTGAACTATTGGTTTTCATATTTCATGTCAGGCGCATTGCCGGCAGCTGAGCTTGACTGAGGGGTTTAAACATCAATGAAAAAAATCGAAGCGATCATCAAGCCATTCAAGCTCGATGAGGTTAAGGAAGCATTGCACGAAATCGGCCTGCAGGGGATTACCGTCCTCGAAGCCAAGGGCTTCGGACGCCAGAAAGGTCACACCGAACTTTACCGCGGCGCGGAGTACGTCGTGGATTTCCTGCCCAAGGTCAAAATCGAAATCGTCGTCGAGGACGAAATGCTGGAACGCGCCGTCGAGGCCATTCAGCAGGCAGCCCAGACCGGCCGCATTGGCGACGGCAAGATCTTCATTACCCCCGTCGAGGAAGCCATTCGTGTTCGAACGGGCGAACGCGGCAACGACGCCATCTGACGGCGTCTCCGCATCGTTCCCGGTCAACGGATAATCAACCAAACCACACCGAGTTAGGAAGGAAGGACTAGAAATGGGATTGGATATTAAGTCTCCGAGCGATGTTCTTAAATACGTTAAGGACAACGAAATCGGTTATGTCGACCTGCGCTTTACGGACCCGCGCGGCAAGTGGCAGCACCTGACGATGGTGTCCGACTTCATTGAAGAAGAAACCTTTGAAGACGGCATCATGTTCGACGGTTCGTCGATCGCCGGCTGGAAGGCCATCAATGAATCCGACATGGCACTCATCCCGGATGCCGCAACCGCTGTCATGGACCCGTTTTCGGCGCAGCCGATGCTGATCCTGAACTGCGACATCGTCGAGCCGACCAACGGTCAGCCGTACGAACGCGATCCGCGCTCCGTCGCCAAGAAAGCCGAAGCCTACCTCGGTTCCACCGGCATCGGTGACACGGCCTATTTCGGTGCCGAGCCGGAATTCTTCGTGTTCGACGACGTCCGCTACAAAGTCGACATGAACGAGTGCTACTACGGCTTTACCTCCGAGGAAGGCCCGTACGTCACCGGCACCGTGTTCGATGACGGCAACCTGGGCCACCGCCCGGGCGTCAAGGGCGGCTACTTCCCGGTGCCGCCGGTCGACCAGGCGCATGACATCCGTGCCGAAATGGTCTCGGTCTGCATGGAAATGGGCCTGACCATGGACAAGCACCACCACGAAGTGGCGCCGTCGCAGCACGAGTTGGGCATGGCGTTCTCGACGCTGGTGCGCGCTGCCGACAACGTGCAGATCTACAAATACTGCGTGCAGATGGTCGCCGCCACTTACGGCAAGACCGCCACGTTCATGCCGAAGCCGGTTGCCGGCGACAACGGCACGGGCATGCACACCCACCAGTCGATCTGGAAAGACGGCAAGCCGAACTTCGCCGGTTCCGGTTACGCCGATCTCTCCGATGAGGCGCTGTACTACATCGGCGGTATCATCAAGCACGCGAAGGCCATCAACGCCTTCACCAACCCGTCGACCAACTCCTACAAGCGTCTGATCCCGGGCTTCGAAGCGCCCGTGCTGCTGGCCTACTCGGCCCGCAACCGTTCCGCTTCGTGCCGGATCCCGTTCTCGGGTTCGCCGAAGGGCAAGCGCGTCGAAATCCGCTTCCCGGATGCGACCGCCAACCCGTATCTCGCCTTCTCGGCGATGATGATGGCCGGCCTCGACGGCATCCAGAACAAGATCCATCCGGGCGACGCCATGGACAAGGACCTGTACGACCTGCCGCCGGAAGAACTGGCCGACGTGCCGACGGTTTGCGGTTCGCTGCGTGAAGCCATCGAGAGCCTCGATGCGGACCGCGGGTTCCTGACCAAGGGCGACGTGTTCACCGACGATCAGATCGATGGCTACATGGATCTGAAGTGGGAAGAAATCTACAACTTCGAACACACGCCGCACCCGGTCGAGTTCATGATGTACTACTCTTCCTAACGCGGAACCGGGGCGTAAGCCCTACCGTGGGGACCCCCGCCAGCGATGGCGGGGGTCTTTTCGTTTGCGGCTGTCTCTGGCGTGGAAGGCGGGCCGGTCAGCCCGCTTCGGGTCGGATTTACTAGCTCGCTTCCTTTAGATCGTCGGCCGGGCGCAGCTTGGTGACGAACGCCTGCACCTCGCGGGCGAGGTTCTCCGATTCGCCCTGTAGCGCTTCCGACGCACCCAGCACGTCCTGCGCCTGGCTGGCACTCTTGGCGACACCGTCGGTCACATTGCCGACCAGCGCCGAGAACGTGGACACGTCGCCTGCCGTCTGCGTCGCGTTGTCGGCGATGCTCTGTGTCGATGCGCCCTGCTCCTCGATCGCGGCGGCGATGATGGCGGCGGCTTCGCGCAGGCTCTCGATCGACGTGCCGATGGCTTCGATGTCGGCGGAGGTCTGCTCCGTCGACGACACCACGGCATTGATCTGCTGCTCGATCTGCTCGGCCGCCTTGGCCGACTGGCTGGCCAGGTTGCCGACTTCGCTGGCGACGACGGCGAAACCCTTGCCGGCCTCCCCTGCACGCGCCGCCTCGATGGTGGCGTTGAGCGCCAGCAGGTTGATCTGCTCGGTGATGCCACTGATGACCTCGACGAAGTTCTGGATCTCGCCGACCTTGTCGGTGAGGCTGCGCACGTTTTCCGACGCCCGTGAACTCAGGTCCACGGCGTGTGTCGTGGTCTCGTTCGACTTGCCGATCTGCGCCGAGATTTCGCGCACGGACGCCGCCAGCTCCTTGGACGCCTCGGCGACGGCGTCGACGTTGCCGGAAATGCTCGACGTCGTCTGGCTCGCGTTCTGGGCGCTGCCCTGCACGTCTTCCGACGCGTCGGTCATCGCCAACGCCAGCGCTTTCAGCGATGCCGACGCGCTGTTCACGGATTTTACGATACCGCCGACCTGCACTTCGAAGTCCGCCGCGATCAATTCCAGCTCGCGCACGCGCTCGGCTTCGGCCTCGACCTGACGGCGGGACGCCTCCTGCGCCTGCTGGCCCGCGGCCTCGGCATCGCGCTGTGCGACTTCCGCCTGGCCCAGGGCCGCCTCGGCGTCGCGTTGTGCGATTTCCGCCTTGCGGGATGCTTCCTCGGCGTCGCGCACGGCGACGGTCGCTTCATCCAGCGCGTCGACCAGCTTGAGCGTGCCGATCGCCAGCACCGCGGTCTCGACGACGACGATCACGGCATGCAGCACGACGCGGAAGAAGTCCGCGCCCTGCGGAAACACCCAGAACGGCACGGTGAAGTTCAACGCCAGGTGATGCACCGCGACGACGCCGGTCGCGACCGCGTAGACACGCCAGTCGGCAAAGCCCAGCAGCATCGCCAGACCAGCAAAGAAATACATGTGGATATCGATCTGCCACGGATGCGAGCGGAACGCATAGACGAGGACGGCGACGATCAGCATGAACGATGCCGCCGTCAGGTACCGCGTCAGCGGCCCGGTGCCGGTCAGGCGCCACGAAATCGCCGGCGCGGCTGCGAACGCGGCGGCCAATGCCGTCGGAATCAAGGCATCGTTGCCCGTGATCATGCCAGTCAGCCACACCACCGGCACGTGCACGAAAAGGTACGGGATCAGGTATTTCGCGGTTGTCTGCCGCAGCGCGTCGGTCGCCGTCATGTTTTCTGTTCCTGTTACTCGGTTCCGAGAGAGAGGCAGGCGCCGGGCGCCAGCGGGTTCATCGCCGCGAGCGCGCCTGTCTTCTCGATAATCCTGTCGGCCTCAAGGCCCATGAAATTCGCAATCACCACGTTGCCGGTCGCACCGAAGCGCGCAATCCGGCCATCCGCCCGCGCCACCGCCTCAAGTGCCTGATCGGCACTGAACGACGGCGGAAACACCAGGGCGACGTTCTCCATGTCCGGCGTCACCCGAAGCGACAGCCATGCGATCGCCGCAATGCCGAGGACCCCGAAAAGAAGGGATACCGCCATCGCCTGTCGCCGTTCGGCCGCCGTCTCAACGTGCATTTCCGGATGTCCCCGTACTGCCGTCATCACAATAGTTCAGTGTTTAAACCAATTGCCGGCCTGGATGATATCCGGGCTTACCGAGGGGTATCCGCAGATCGGCACCATGAATACGGGAATAATCCGGCATCGGACCGGTCGCATGCGAGCTAAATTAGGACGATGGCCGGTCCTATCGGGCCGGCCACGACGCCGCCGTTACCTGCCGGGACGCGCCGGACAGGCCAGGCGGCGTTTTTCGTAATAGATGTCGTCACGTTCCACCTGGATACCGTCCAGGCGCGCCTTCTCAGCCGGCTGATCGTCTATTGCAATCAGCGGCACGAGGAACAGCCCCCCAAAGTATCCTGCGGCCTGATTTTGGCTACGTTTCGCCCGCACCTCGTATTCGAGCCGCGACGCTTCTTCGTCCAGCATTTCCAGCCGCGTATCGAGTTGCTCGCATTTCGCGACCTCGACCGCGCCGGTTACGGGCCGCTGCACATCAGCCCCGGCAGCGGGTGCGTCCGGCAGGGACGGCGCCGGTCTGGCGCACGACGCCAACACGCCCGCGAGCAAGATGGCGGCAAAGGCGGCTGCGGTCCTATTTTTTGAAAACAACGGCCCGACCTTTACCATCCAACGATCCCCAGCTCATGAACGACACACCGACCGTGCCGTAACGGACCAGGATGACGGCATCGGCGCCAAGATTGGCCGCCTCTTCACGAAGTTTCTCGTTGACCAGTTCAGGCGTGGGGTCCGGATGGAAAATCGTCGTCTTGTTAACGGTGGCCTCGATGTCGGCGAGGACCGTGTAGGGGCGGTCCGAAATGTCTTCTTTTGTCACGACGATGCTGGCCGGATCGACGACCCTGCCCGCCGTCGAAGGTGCAGCCGCAGCCGGCTCAACATTCGAATGCGACCACGTCGCACATCCGGAAAGAAGCAGGACCGCAGCTCCCGCAGCAACCATTTTTCCTCGTCTCATCCTCAAAATCCCCCTCTTTTTTGCTCTGAATATACTACAATGCCTATATGAAGTTGCCAGATGCTTTTCTACCAAAAGGTGACGCCGGTTCGCGAGGAATTCAGCCGCGCGACGACAATCTCCGGCTGATCTTCGCCCCCGTCGAACAACAACTGATCGACGAGCGGATTCTCGACCTGCGCGCGGGCGCCCTGCTTTTGGTGATTTTCTGTGCCGCGACAGGGTTGTTTACCTGGGGCATGCTGACAATGAATTACTTCGCCTGGCCCAAGATACCGTTCCTCGGCCTATCGCTGCATCTGGCCTGGATGATGTCGTTCGTCGTCAGCCTGCTTTCCCCGCTGATCGCCATCGTCCTCGGGGTCGAGTACGCCAAGGTGCTGCGCCGCCGGCGCGATCACGACAACCTCATGCGCCGCTACGGGCGGGCGTGACGTCAGGTTTCCCGCGCCTGCGCCGCGTCGCGCAGCTTTTCGATCAGATCCAGCGCCGCCTTGTCGACCCCGAACAACCCCACGTCCTTGCGCGCGAAGAACAGCGTGTTGGTCCGGTTCTCGTGGGATTCCTCGAACGTCCATGACCAGTAGCCGCCGTCCTCCTGCATACCGAACGGCGGATCCAGCGTCGCCAGCGAAAAGCGCCGCACGCGCGGCACCGGCAACGCGTCGCGGATTTCCACCCTGTCCGGGAACACCTTAAAGGTCTGCAGTCGAGCCTTGAGGTAACCGTAGGGAAATGCCGCCAAGCGGCTCACGCCGACGGCGAGAACCAGGATTCCGATGATGAAGAAAATGTCCGCCATGCCGGCTTTTGCGTCGTGACGCTCGGCCGCGGCATCGACGTAATACAGCCAGCCGGCGGCAAAAAACGAAATGATGGCGCCGCGCACGGCATCGCCGCCGTAAAGGCGCCGCGCGAAATAAGATGCGTTGGGCCGGCCGGTGTGAAGTGGTTCTTCATGCATCTCGCCAGCCCCACTGCGAAGAACAAGATCTGCAAGCACGTGGGCTCCGGCGCATGTACATTACTTCCTGGGCGGCAGCGTCACCGTGAACGTCCGCGCGCCGACGCCGGTCGTGTTGCAGTACGCCCGGACCGTCACCTGGGTCACGCCGATGGGCACCTCGACATGGCTCAGCGTGCGGGTAAACGGCTGTTCGTCGACATGCGGATGATAGAGCGTGCGCGTCCCCAGCACCCGGTTGTCCGAACCGCCGATCACTTCCCACTTGTCGGCGTAGTGCGACCAGCCCTCGTCGCGGTGCGTCACCGTCACGTTGAATCCGTACGTGCCGTCCGGATTGGCGAACGCCGTCACGTCGAGCACAGCCGGTTCGTCCGCCGAAAGCGGCCCCGGGAGCAGCAATGAAAGCGCGGCAAGCGCCGCCAGCATGACATGTGACCGCATTGGACACACTCCTCCACTAACGTTTTTCCAAGCGTGAGCAAGCACGCGTTTGAGATCAAGCTTGGAGTTCAAAAACGCTTGAAATTCCTTTTTTGTTCTTATAATGTTCTTTTAATGTTCCTTTTTTGGCAGAAAACCAAGCCCGCAGGTCGGGTGCATCGGACGAAGGAGAAAATCATGAATAAGTGGCACAACGCAGGCCGTTTCCTGAGCGAGTTTCTGGCCCTCGGCACGCTGTTCGTTTCCGCCTACATCTCGATGATGCTGATCTGACAGTGACACCCGGGGCCGCCCCCCTGGGTCTAGTGCGGAAGGGACTCCAGCGGCGGCACCTCGCGCTTGTTCCCGTCGGCGTCGATGGCGACGAACGTAAAGGTCCCTTCCGTCACCTTGATCCGCTGATCGGGCCGGCGCCCGCGCAGCACCCACGCCGAGACCAGCACCGTGATAGAGGTGCGGCCGGTGCGGACGATATCCGAATAGCAGCACACCACGTCGCCGACGAAGATCGGCCGATGGAACGTGAAACCGTCGACGGCGACGGTGGCGACGCGGCCGTCGGCCCGGTTCCAGGCCGTGATGCCGCCCGCGATGTCCATCTGCGCCATGACCCAGCCGCCGAAGATGTCGCCGGACGGGTTGGTGTCGGCGGGCATGGCCAGGGTGCGGAGTGCAAGCTCGCCGCGCGGTTCTTCTTGGGCCGGGTTGGAGGCACCGTTGTCGCTCATGAGTGGCCGTTCCTTTGGTCGATAATTGCGTTGTTTCCCGATTCAACCAGATCAGTCGCCGGATGCAACGCCAAACGCATCGTGAAAACGGACCTCGCCCGCAGGGATCGCCGTACCGAACGGCAGGATCATGAAGTAGCCGGCGGGCGCGCCTTTCAGGGTCATCGATCGGGCCGGCGCAAACCCGAAGCGGCGGTAATAGGCCGGGTCCCCGAACACGACGCAGCCACCATGCCCGCGCGTTCTCAGCCGCACGAGCCCCGCCTCGACGAGGGCCGTGCCGATCCCCTGCCGTTGCCGGGCAGGGTCGACGGCAAGCGGACCGAGACCCAGCCAATCGCCCGCGGCGCCGGCCACCGTCACCGGCGAGAACGCGATATGCCCCGCGACCTCGCCGTCGACGTCCGCGACCAGCGACAACGTCATGGCGCCTGCGTCACGAAGTCCGGCGACGATGGCAGGTTCGGTCCCGTCGCTGTAAACGGTCCCGGCGAAGGCGTTTTCGACGACCGCCGAGATCGCAGCCGCATCGCCCGCGATTTCGTCCCTGATCAGCATTTTTGCCCGGTTTTGCGCCAATTATGGTAAACGGAATATATACAAGATATGGGTACGCCGATAGCGCGGATATACCTTATCATCCTTGATGCAGGGTACCTGTCCGCGTAAAGTGGACGCAGATTATGAGGGGTTTCGGCGCGCTTTCGGGCTTGTCATTCGCTTGTCTTACACTGGGGATTTAGGCACACATGGAACGTAGTGGTGATATGGGGGATCTGTTCGGCGATGGCGATACCGAGGCCGGCACCACAAACAGCGCCCGCACCGCCAAAGGCAGCAGCTCGGGCAAGAAGAAGGCGAGCAACGTGAGCAAGAAAACCGCCCAGAAAACTGCCGAGAAACCCGCGAAATCATCGGCGAAATCGTCGGCCAAATCCGACGGCGGATCGAGCGGCCGCACCAAGGACAGCTATTCCGCCAAGGATATCGAGGTTCTCGAAGGCCTGGAGCCGGTGCGTCACCGCCCGGGCATGTACATCGGCGGCACGGATGAGCGCGCACTGCACCATCTGGCGGCGGAAATTCTCGACAACTCCATGGATGAAGCGGTCGCCGGCCACGCGACGCGGATCGAAATCGAACTGGACGCCGATTACCGGCTGACCATCCGCGATAACGGCCGCGGCATCCCGGTCGACCCGCACCCCAAATTCAAGGACAAGTCGGCGCTCGAGGTCATCCTGACGACGCTGCATTCCGGCGGCAAGTTCGGTGGCGACGCCTACGCGACGTCGGGCGGTCTGCACGGTGTCGGCCTCTCGGTCGTCAACGCGCTCGCCGAAACGCTCACCGTCGAGGTCTGCAAGGACAAGAAGCTGTGGGCACAGACCTATGAACGCGGCAAACCGAAAACCAAACTCAAGGACGGCGGCGCCGTTTCCAACCGCCGCGGCACGACCATCACATTCCTGCCCGATCCGCAGATTTTCGGCGCCGGCGCGCGCTTCAAGCCGCAGACCCTGTTCCGCATGGCGCGTTCCAAGGCGTACCTGTTCCGCGGCGTCGAAATCCGCTGGTCGGTCGATCCCAAGATTCTCAAGGCCGACGACGACACGCCGGAAACGGCGACGCTGCATTTCCCGGGTGGTCTCGGCGACTTCCTGGAGAGCCTGCTCAAGGGCCGCAAGACCCTGACGCACACGCCGTTCGCCGGCGATGCGACGTTCCCGAACAATGCCGGGCGCGTCGAATGGGCCGTTGCCTGGCCGGTCGACGAGGATGCGTTCTTCAATTCCTACTGCAACACCGTGCCGACGCCGCTCGGCGGCACCCATGAGCTGGGCTTACGCGGCGCGCTGACCAAGGGGCTCCGGGCCTACGGCGAGCTGATCAAGAACAAGCAGGCCGCCAAGCTGCAGGCCGAGGACGTGATGGGTGGGTCCGACATCATGCTGTCGGTGTTCATCCGCGACCCGCAGTTCCAGGGCCAGACCAAGGAAAAGCTCTCCACCACCGACGCGCAGAAGCTGGTCGAAACCTCGGTCCGCGACCACTTCGATCACTGGCTGTCGGCGTCGCCGGAAATGGCGACGGCACTGCTGGAACACGCCATCGAGCGCGCCGAGGTGCGGCTCAAGAAGCGCGACGACAAACAGACCAAGCGCCAGTCGGCAACGCGCCGGCTCAGGCTGCCGGGCAAGCTGGCCGACTGCGCCAACAACACCCGCGAAGGCACCGAACTTTTCATCGTCGAGGGCGACAGCGCCGGCGGCTCCGCCAAGCAGGCGCGCGACCGCAAGTTCCAGGCGATCCTGCCGCTTCGCGGCAAGATCCTGAACGTCGCCAGCGCCACCGTCGACAAGATGCGCGCGAACCAGGAACTGACCGACATGATCGAGGCACTGGGCTGCGGCATCGGCGAACGGTTCATGATCGACGACCTGCGTTACGAGAAAATCATCATCATGACCGATGCGGATGTCGACGGCGCGCACATCGCATCCCTGCTGATGACGTTCTTCTATCAGCAGATGCCGGGCCTGATCGAGGAAGGCGCGCTGTACCTCGCGATGCCGCCGCTCTATCGCCTGACGCAGGGCGGCAAGACCTTGTATGCACGAGACGACGTGCACCGGGAAAAGCTGCTCGAATCCGAATTCAAGGGCCGCGGCAAGGTCGAGGTCAGCCGCTTCAAGGGCCTGGGCGAGATGCCGCCGGCGCAGCTCAAGGAAACCACCATGGCGCCCGCCAACCGGACGCTGATCCGTGTCACCGTGCCGGGGACGCACACCGACGACGAGAAACTGGAAGCCAAGCAGACCGCACGCCTGGTCGAGCAGCTGATGGGCAAGAAGCCGGAACTGCGCTTCAACTACATCCAGGAACACGCGCGCTTCGTCGAGGATATCGATATTTAAACACTGGTTAATTATGTCATTTTTCAATCTGACATATAATCTGGTTTCGCTCAGAGGGTTGCGGCAACCATGGGATTTCAGGCTATACGACGATGGTTGATCTTGGTTGTCGTGTTCGCGTACACCCCTGTCATTGCCTATGCGGAAAATGATACATGTACGTTTATTGAAGGCGGTCACAGTTACATCAAAGTGACTCACCAGCAATCGACCGTCGCCTATACCTTGAAAACTGCAGGCAAAGATTGGATTTCCAGTCCATATGGTTGGCATGCAACCGGCCATTTAGGCTGTAAGACATGCGCCAGTGGTACGCCGTCGGGCGGCTTATATTTTTTAACGTCGAAGGCCGAGCTTGACGAGCGAGAGTCAAGGTATGGGATTACTGTTCCAACGAATTCAAAAGACCGCTTGGCACGCCAGAAAGAGCGGTTCGGATACCCGTATATCCCTCTTCGAAAAGGCGAGATAATACCACTTGGAGGCAGTGACGATCTGCAGATCGGCCCCCTGAAAGGGTATGCCGTCAAGTTTCAGATCACCGAGCAAAAACAAAAAAAGCTGTTTCCTAACGACGCAGTAACTCCACCGGTGGGAGTTTTAGCAATAACATTGACCGATGGCTGCGTGCAATTCTCGACTACTCTTTTAATGCGACTCAACGGTGAGAGCACTGAATGGCCTGCTCTCACGTCTCTTTTGAACGAAATATCAATTGAACGAGGGGGGGCGGAAATCGCACCACCTGCGTTACCAGGCGACATTATTCGAATACCAAATTAATCACGGTTAAAGGCTATTTCGTAGCCGTCCTTATCCGAAGTACCGGATTGTGCCGTCGGCCTGCCCAGGAAACAGCGTCATTTATGATTAAGCCTTGTCATCCCCGCGAAAGCGGGGACCCAGATCAAACATCAGCAAGGCTGGGTTCCCGCTTTTGCGGGAATGACAATTGCGCCGTACCTGCCCTCACCCGCGGCCGCGCGTTCTATTGAACGTAGCGCTACAAAAAATATTCCGTAGATATTAAACTGGTATCTTCGACCACTTTGCGCTGGCACGCCTGCTGCACATCAACGAGAGAGAACTTCTAAAGCATGGATTTACGGCGTTGGCAGCAGACGATCATCGACGACTTTCCGTCCATTCTGGCGAGCTACAAACGGTTCATTCTGAAGGCCCCCACCGGTGCCGGCAAAACGGTGCTCGCCCGAGAAATCATCGACCGCTTCTATGACGGCAAGAAAGTCCTGGTGCTGTGTCACCGGCTGGTATTGCTGGATCAGCTGCAGTCGGCCCTGCTGAAGGGGCGGCGGGTCAGGACGCTGAAGGTCTCGGACAAGGGCGAGGCCTTCACGGACTACGACATCCTGCTGTCGACCAGCATGCGCGCGCGCGAAGTGCTCGAAGACGCCATCCCGAAAGCAGACCTGATCATCGTCGACGAGGCGCACCGGGTGTCGCCGAACGGCCGCGGATACCGGCGCATCATCGATATGTTCCGCGACCAGGGGAAGCCGGATGCCCACTTCATGGGACTGACGGCGTCCCCGGAACGGCGCACCGGCGATCAGCGCGATCAGTTGAGCCTGGCCTTCGACGCCATCATCGACTGCGCCGACATCCAGGATCTGATCGACGAGGGAATCCTGGTCAAGCCGCGGTACCGGCCGCATTTCGTGCACGACCTGGACCTGGACGATATCGATGTCAGTTCGGGAGAATTCCCCGTTTCCCGGCTGACCGACGAAATCATCAAATCGTCGATGCTCGACTATGCCGCCCACGCCTACCTGGAGGAACGTGCGGCGCTCGGCGCGACACCGATCTCGGCGTGGTTCTGTCCCGACATACGCGTCGCGGAGATTACCGAGGAACGGCTTCGCGAGATCGGCATCAGCGCCGCGATCATCACCGCCGGCACGCCACTTGGCGAACGCCGGCGCATCCTGGCCGCGCACGACAAGGGCGATATCGAGGCGCTCGTCTCGGTCGGCGTGCTGACGGAAGGCTGGGACAATCCCGAGTGCAATATCATCGTTCACATGCGCCCGACGCTGTCCAAGGTGCTGTGGGGCCAATCCGTGGGCCGTGGGCTGCGTTCGTCCCCCGGCAAGGAGGAATGCGTCGTCATCGACGTCAGTTCCAACTGGACGACGTTCGGCCCGGTGGAAAAGCTGAAGTGGATGCTGTGGAGCCCGCCCCGCTCATACCTCCAGTTTCAGAACCGGTTCAACTGGATCGGGCAGCAGCAGGACGACGAGGAGCACCCCGAAACCTACCTGCTGTGCAAGAACGACATCTCGAAAGGGCGGCCGTGTTCGCACATTTACCGCAAGGGCGACGTCGACGGCGATGCCTGCCCACTCTGCGGCACGTATTCGGCCATCGATATCTACAAGGAACGCCGGCTCGATCTCACGTTCAACGACAACAAACTGCATCGTATCTTCTTCACTCGCGTGCCCGAGATATACGATGGCCTGAACGTCTCGGTGTGGAACAGTCTCGCCGACAGTGCGTGGCGCACCGCCAACGAGAAGGAAATCGCCTATCTCCTGTTCTGCGAGGCGTTTGTCCGGTCCTCTCCCGAAAGCGCGGAGAGCGAGAGCCAGTACTGGGAAGAGACACTCAGGACCGAGGCGGAAGTGCGCCGTGAGCTCATTTTGAACGGCCGCGAAGTGGCGCGGCAGATGGAGTTCAATCTGGGCTGGATTGCCGACGGTCTGGATACGCGCCGCGAAGTGCGCACCCTGCAGGCGAACTACGGTGCCGCGATCGTCGGGCCCATCCTGAACGAGCTGGATCGCGGCGACTGCGAAACCAAGTACCAGCGCGCGATCAAGATCACCGAGCGGATCGTGACGCTCGGATGTTCGAAAGAAGATGACCTACCCTACTTCAACGCCCGCGATGTCGAGGCGATCGGTGTATAGGGTTCAAGCCCCCTCACCCGGCGTCCGTCGCAGATGCCATCCGCAAAAAGCGCCTCCCTCTTCCCAAGGAGAGGGATCAAGCTGTCTATACGATCCGGGAGTCCCCTCTTCCATTGGGAGAGGGACAGGGTGAGGGGCGCATTCGCGCCATGGGTCCCGGATCGGACCTTCGGCCCGTCCGGGAAACAGCGATTTTTAAGCACAAACGATTTCGTCATCCCCGCGAAAGCGGGGACCTAGATCAAACATCGGTAAAGCTAGCTTCCCGCTTTCGCGGGAATGACAACTATTCAGTATCTGCCCTCACCCACCCGCGCGGGACAGGTTCTCCGTCCACACGTGCTCGAGCGACTTGAGCGCCTCGCACACGGTTTCCGTATCCGTCATACCGGCAAGCACGTCCCGGTACTGCACGGCATGGATTTCCTCGCCGGCACGCACGGCGGCGACGGCTTTCTTCGCCTTTTCCGTCGGGATCACGGTGACGGACCGGCGGTCGTGCTTGGTCGGCTTCTGTTTGAGATACCCCAGCTCGGTCAGCTTGCGCAGGTTGTAGGACACGTTGGAGCCGAGATAGTAGCCCCGTTCGACCAGGTCACGAACGGCGATCTCGCCCTCGCCCACGTTGGCCAGCAACAAGGCTTGGACACCGTTCAGATCATGGATGTCGGCGCGGGTCAGTTCAGCGCGCACCACGTCGAGAAGGCGGCGGTGCAGGCGTTCGACCAGATGGATCAGTTCACGGTATGCAATGCTCAAAGCACGAAACTCCTATCAGTTTTCCCGGAAGTACGGCGAAAACCTTGAAATGCCTATGATTTTCATCACATTGGAGAAAAATTTTAGCGATTTTCCGCTGCGCGGCATCTGGACGCGCCCCGGCGGGCGGCATAACCTTCGGGAAAATAAATCTTCGGAGTGGTGAGACATCATGAAATTCGTTCGTTTCGGTAACCCCGGCGCCGAGAAACCGGGGATGATCGACGCTGCGGGACACATCCGCGATCTGTCGGATCAGGTCGACGACCTCGCAGGTGCATCGCTGGCCCCGGACCGGCTTGCGCGGCTGGCCAAGCTCGACCCGGAGAGCCTGCCGAAGGTCTCGAACGATGTCCGCATCGGTGCGCCGGTCGGCGACATCCGCCAGATCGTCTGTATTGGTCTCAACTACACCGATCACGCCGCCGAGTTGAACATGCCGTTGCCGTCCGAGCCGGTGATCTTCCTGAAATCGCCCTACGCCGTCACCGGCCCGTTCGACGACATCGCCATGCCGCCGGGCTCGACCAAGACCGACTGGGAGATCGAACTCACCATCGTCATCGGCAAAAAGGCCGAGAACGTGGCCCGGTCCGAGGCCATGAAGTACATCGCCGGCTTCACCATCATGAACGACGTGTCGGAACGCGCGTGGCAGCTCGAAGGCACCGGGCAGTGGACCAAGGGCAAGAGCTACAAGGGCTTTGCGCCGCTGGGGCCGTGGCTGGTCACGCCCGACGACATCACCGACGTGCAGAACCTGCACATGTGGCTGGATGTCGCCGGCGAGCGCATGCAGGACGGCAACACCAAGACCATGATCTTCGACGTTGGCCACATGGTGGCGTTCGTGTCCGAGCGCATCACCCTGATGCCGGGCGACATCATCGCCACCGGCACGCCGCCGGGCGTGGGGTCGGGCCGCAAACCGCAGCGTTACCTGAAACCGGGTGAAAGCCTGAATTTCGGGATTGAGGAACTGGGCGAGCAGCGCCATACCATGGTTGGCGGATAAGTCTCAGACGCCGATCCCGTAACGGCTGGCCCACGAAAGCCCCGCCTCGGTGCCGTTTGCCGGATTGTACTCGCAGCCGATGGCGCCCGCGTAGCCCAGCATGTCGCAAAGCTCGATGAAGCTGCCGATGTCGTAGCCGCCGTCCGCGATCGGCTCGTGGCGCCCGGGAAAACCCGCGATCTGGATATGCCGGATGAGGTCGAGATTGGCGCGCAGCCCTTCCGCCGGATCCTCGCCGTTCATCAGCGCATGATAGGTATCGTACTGCAGGCCCAGGTTGGGCTCGCCGACCATGGCGATGATGGCGCGTGCCTGCGCCGTCCGCTGCAGCAGGTAGCCGGGCAAGTCCTGTCCGTTGATCGGCTCGATGACGATGCCGACGCCTGCCGCTTCCGCGAGACGCGCCGCAACGCGCAGGTTTTCGGCATAGACGTGCGTCGCGAAATCCTGCTCTTCGTCCGGCACGATCCCGGCCATGACGTGAATCAGCGGACAGCCGAGTTCGCGCGCATACGACAGCGCCAGCAGGAAACTGTCGCTGAATGCGTCTTCCCGGTCGGCCAGCGCGGCTAGGCCCCGTTCGCCCTGCTCGGTGTTGCCGGGCGGCGTATTGATCAGGCGCATCCGCACCCCGGCCTCGTCCATCGCCCAGCGCAGGTCCGTCGCGTCTTCACCGTAGGGAAACTGGTATTCGACCAGATCGAAACCGGCGCGCTTGGCCGCCGCGAAGCGCTGCATCAGCGGCAGCTCGGTGAACAGGTACATCAGGTTGGCGCAGAGATCCGGCATCAGACGAACCCGCGCTCACGGATGGCGGCGGCGATCGCCGCGGCGACGTCCAGCGGCTGGGGCGTCCAGTCGAGCTGGACACGGCCGTCGAAGATGCGCGCATGCCCGCCCCGGCAGAGCGCGTCGTGCAGCCGCGCGTGCTTGGCCGAGATCAGCCCGGCGGGCGCGGCGATGTAAACCGGCTTTCCCGTCGCCACCGCTTCCGAACACATGGACACACTTTCGCCCGTGACGATCACTGCATCGGCCAGGGCCAAAAAGCCGGGATACGGGTTCTCGCCGCCCTGGTCCCAATGATAGAGCCGGTGCGGCGCCTTGAGTTCGTGCTGGATCGCATCGATCGCATCGCCGGTGCGGCGGCTGGTGGTCACCATCAGGCTGCCGCCGAGCGCCGACGCCGCATCGCTGGCCGCCTGGGCGAGGGTATGCCCCATGGCGGGCGTGAAGGTATGCTTTCGGGTCGAGCCGCCGATCAGCAGCGCGATCCGTGGCGCCGGCAGGCCGTCGACCTGCGCATGCCAGTCGTTGCGCGCACGGGCCAGCGCATCGGCGCTCATGCGGTGCGGCGCCGCCGGAATGGTCATGACATTCGGTGCCGCACCGGCAATACCGTCGTGCGCCGGGCGGCAAATCAGGTCGAACGACGCATCGCCGCTGCCGGGGTCCATGATCTGCACGATCTTGGCCGTATCGCTGCTCTGTTTCTTGATCCAGCGCGCCACCGGCGCCGTACGCCGGCCGGCGGCGATCACCAGCTTGGGCCACGGCGCATGCAGCGATGCCTTGGAAGACGCGTCGAGGCCCGAAACCGAGGCCCCCAGCACCACGTTCGGCAGCCGCGCCATCATGGCATAGCGGATTTCCATTTCCCGGAACGGCAGCGCGAGGCGTTCGGCGACACCCAGCGCCTGCGACCGGTTGCCGGCGCGGTCGTCGAGCAGGACCCAGATATCGCCCTCGGCCGTCACCCGCCAGCCCCTGGTAGATCCTTGTAGTGCTGCCAGCGGCCGACGGACGTGTTGTAGACCGGTTTGCGCACCTGCCAGTTCGATGCCGTCAGCACCGTGCCGGTGGCCTCGTGCGGCCGCGCCACCGCGTCGTCCCAGTCGAGCCCGCAGAACTCGAGCAGCTTCCGCGCTTCGCCTTCCGGGTTGGCGACCATGTCTTCGTAGGCCACCTCGTGAATGCCGATCGAGAGTGTGTCCCGCCAATGCGCCATGATCCGGTCCTCGGCGGCGGCATAGCGGCGGATGTCGTCGAGCCGGGTCGACCAGTCGAGGCCGCCCGCCTTGAAGTTCTGGAAATAGTTGGAGAGCGCCACGTCGTTCGCATCGCGGCGGCAATGCACGATCTTTGCGTTGGGGAAAAGGGCCTGAATCAGCCCGAGGAAGAACACGTTCTGCGGCGTCTTGTCGGTGACGCGGCGGCCGTCACGGGGCGCGACCGGCAACCGTGCCAGGTAGGTGTCTGCCAAGAGCCGGGTCCGGGCCGCGTCCATGTCCGGCACGTCCGCCGGATAGTCGTCCAGCAGACCGCTCAGGATATCGACCTCGCCCGCGCCGGTAACGGCGGGGTGTGCGGCCAGCGTCTGTTCGACCAGCGTGGTGCCCGACCGCGGCATGCCGCAAATGAAAATCATCTCCGCCTCGGTGTCGCCAAACTGCTCGAGTGATGCCAGAGCTTCTTTTGACAATATGCTGATAACACTATCTATTTCTTCATCAAAGGCGTCCGGATCGAAGGCGGATTCCGCCTTCTCGGCCTGCTTGCGGCGGCGTTCGTTCCCCTGTGTGTAGGCCTCCATCGCGGCGGCATAGTTGCCTTTCGCATCCTCCGCCGCGCCGAGCGCGAACAGGAAGGCAATGCGGTCTTCCTCGGCAAGGCGCGAGTCCGCCGCCCGCTCCCGCAGCACCTTGAGGTCCTCATCGCCAATATCCGCGCCCCGGGCATCGGCGATGTTCATCCATGCCTCGCCCAGCGCAGGGCGGATTTCAACGGCACGGCGGAAGCGCCGCTCGGCCTCCTCGACACGGCCCTCGGCGAGCAGCACCACGCCGAGACCGAGCGCCGCCTCGGCAAACTCCGGATGACGCTCCAGCACGTCCTGATAGGCCGCCTCGGCGCCTTCGAAATCGCCCGCCTTGAACTTGGCGCCGGCCAGGTTGGCGCGCGCTTCCGGGTAGGCTTCGCGCCTGCGGACCGCATCCTCGAACGCCCGCACGGCCCCCGGCACGTCGCCCAGCTGCAGTCGCACGTTGCCGAGCGCGTTGTGCGCCTCGGCATAGCCCTGGTCGAGGCTGATCGCTTCCAGGCACTGCTGTTCGGCCGCTGCCAGCTCGCCCAGATGCCTGAGCGCCACGGCAAGGTTGGTCTTGGCCATGACGTTCTCGGGACGCGACTGCACGGCGGCGGCAAAACTCTCGGCCGCGGACACGTAATCGCCCGCCCGGAACCAGAGATTGCCCAGCGAGATCAATGCGTCCGGATAACCGGGCCGGAGATCGATGGCTTTGCTCAGGGCCTCGCGGGCATCGGCCACCTTGCCCTGGGCTTCCAGCGCCACGCCCAGGTTGCAGTGCGCCTCGGGCATGTCCGGCATGCGTTCCAGCACGAAGCGCGCCGACGCCTCGGCCTCCATAGGCCGCCCGCACAGGTTCATGATCGCCGCGCAGTTGGCGTGGATGTTGATGTCTTCCTCGTCCAGCAGCGACGCCTTGAGGATTGCGTCGCCCGCCTCGGTGATCCGCCCGGCGTTGAGGTCCAGCATCGCCGTCAGGAACCAGGCCCGCGCGTTCTTGGGGTCCAGTGCCTGGGCTTCCTTGAGCGTGGCCATGGCACCGGCGACGTCGCCCGTGTCGAGCTTTTTCTCCGCCGCGCGGACACGCGCCTTGGCGGCGTTCACCGCTTTCGCGTCCGACGGCTCTGCGCCGCCGATACCAAGGCTTTCCTGTCGGCGTCGTTCGTGGCGGTTCATCGTGTTCTCCCGGTCTGATAAGTGGGATGGCGTGACGCCACAGACAAGTCAACGCCAGATTGTCTTCTCGGGCGGAACCGCTTAAAACCGGTGCACGAACACCTCGCCCCTTGGAACGGAAAAAGCATGTCTGACTCAATCACCCAAACCACCGCGCGCGGCATGGAAACGGCGCGTCTTCTGCTCGATATCAAGGCCGTCAACTTCCGCCCGCAGGAACCCTACATGCTGACGGCAGGCTGGGCGAGCCCGGTCTACATCGACTGCCGCTGGGTGATCTCGTTCCTTGATGCCCGTCGCCGCATCATCGAGATGGGCGCCGAAATGCTGTCGGAAGGCATCGACATGTCGAGCGTCGATTTCATGGCCGGCGGCGAAACGGCCGGCATTCCCTATTCATCTTGGCTGTCGGAAAGCCTCTCCAAACCGATGCTGTACGTGCGCAAGAAACCCAAGGGGTTCGGCCGCGGTGCACAGATCGAAGGGTCGATGCCGGAAGGCGCGAAAGTCATCCTGGTCGAGGACCTGGCGACCGACGGCGGATCGAAAGTGAACTTCGTCAATGCGCTGCGCGACGCCGGTGCCACGGTCGAAGACATCTTCGTGGTCTTTTTCTATGGCGCCTTCCCGGGCGCCGAGGAAACCTTCGCGGGCATGGGCGTCAAGCTGCACTACCTGGCGACGTGGCAGGACGTGCTGGCCGAAGCCACCAACGGCGGCGATTTCCCGCAGGAAAGCCTCGACGGCGTGCGCGCGTTCCTCGACGATCCGATCAAGTGGTCGGCGGACCACAGCGGACGCGACAAGCTTTAATCCAGCCCTTCGATGAAATCGATCACCGCCTGACCGGCGCCGTGATCGAACAGGCCGGTATGACCGCCGCCGTCGATCCACAGCGCGCGTTTCGGCTCTTTCGCGGCGGCGTACAGGGCGCGCCCGTGCGACTGGGTGATCACCCGGTCATCGTCGCCGTGCATGATGAACAGCGGCGCGTCGATGGCCGCGATCTTGGCGATATTTTCGTACTTGTCCCGGACCAGCATCCGGGCGGGCACATAAAAATACCGGTCCTGCGCGGCAGCCCCCATGGAGGAAAACGGCGCCTCGAGAACCAGGGCCTTGGCCGGCGTCCCGGCGCGTGCCAGTTCGAACGCCATCTGCGTGGCGATCCCGGACCCGAGCGATTCGCCGTAAAGGACGATCCGTCCGGGGGCGATGCCATCCTTTGACAGTGCGCCGATGACGGCGCGGGCATCGTCATACAGACCCTGCTCCGTCGGACTGCCGGCATTGCCGCCGAAGCCGCGGTAGCCCGACAGCCACACGCCGTATCCGGCGTCGTGCCAGGGCGCGGCCTTGAAATCGCGATCCGCGATGGTGCCGGCATTGCCGTGAAAGAGCACGATAACGGGCTTGTCACCCGCGGGCGGCAGATACCAGGACCGGACCCGGATTCCGGGGCCGCTCTCGACGAAACGCTCCTCGGCGTGCGGCACCAGCGACTGCTGCACGGGCACGGGCGGCGAGTCGGTGTGGTACATGAGGTTGCGCTGAAACACGAACAGCGACAGCAACATCAGCGAATACACACCCGCCACCGCCAGAATGACTTGGAGCATGTAAGGATCCCGTCGACGTCAGGCCGTCAGCGTTCCGGCTGAGGACTGTTGAAAAGGTATTTCGGAAACGGCTGGCTTTTCGCCGTGGTCGATACGTCGGCCGCGCCAATGGCGCCGAATGAACGCCCCAGCCCCGCCGGCCGCGGCGCTTCGAAGAGCGGCGCCGCCGTGGCCGCTGCGCCCGCGCCCGTCGTCGTGCGCCGGCCACCGGCAACGGTTTCGGTGCAACTGAAAACGGCGGCGGTCGGCGTCAGCAACGGGCAGAGACTGTACGTCTGCTCGGTGAATGTGGCGTTCAGATTGCCGCGGGCGCACTCTTCCTCGGCCAGTGCCCGGATTTGCGCCGGGGTCGTGCCGGATTTCTTGTAACAGATCGTCACCTGCGATCCGTGGACGATGGGCGGGCCTTCGGGGAAATCCGCGTTTTCCCGGTTGATCTCGTAGGGCTTGTCGACATAAGCCGGTGCGCCGCTGCACGCAGCCACGCCCAGCAGGACAATTCCCAGTACAGGCAGCTTGATGATCATCCCTCTCTATACCGCGCGGACCGGGATCAGACAACAAGTGCTGGCAGCGGGAAATTTGTCCACGCGGTGCTCCAAAATCGTGCGTTCCCCGTATCTTACGGTTACAGTCCCCCTTCCGGAAGAGGATAAAGAGTGCCCGACCGAATGACCGACCCGATCCTTATCGCAATGACAGGCGCGTCCGGCGCCATCTACGGCATCGAGACACTGCGCCTGCTCAAGACCATCGGCCAGCCGGCGCACCTGATCCTGTCCGAGGTCGCACGCCGCACCATCGAGATCGAGACCGACGTCAGCGTCGACGAGGTCAAGGCGCTGGCCGAGATGGTGCACTCCAACAAGGACCAGGCAGCCTGCGTTTCCAGCGGGTCGTACCGGACACGCGGCATGCTGATCGCGCCGTGTTCCATCAAGACACTGTCCGGGATCGCCAGTTCCTATGCCGACAACCTGATCATCCGCGCCGCCGACGTCACCCTGAAAGAACGCCGCCGCCTCGTGCTGATGGTGCGGGAAACGCCCTATCACGCCGGCCATATCGACCTGATGCGCCGCGCCACCGATGCCGGTGCAATCATCTTCCCGCCGATGCCGGCGTTCTATGCGAAACCGAAAAGCATCGAGGAGCTGGTGCGTCAGAGCGTCGGCCGCGCCCTCGACCTGTTCGGCATCGAACACGAGGAAATCAACCGCTGGATGGGGCCGGATACCTCAGCGTAGGCTGGAGAGGTTGGCGATCAGCGCTCTTTCTTTTAGCCGCAGTTGTTCGGCGATTTTGTGCGCCAAATCCTGATCGGCGCTGCAGCAGATATTGACCGCGTCGATGCAGCCTTCCTTGGTGCTGCGAATGGATTTCTCGAGGGCCGCTTCGATAATCTGCGACACGTCGGCCAGCTGATCCGTCCCGTGGCCCAGTTTTTCAAGAACGTCGCGCGCCGTGTCGTCCGCCAGTTCATGTAATGACATTGTCGATCTCCCCGATAAACGTACCGTTACAGTATGCCCAATTTCGGGGAATTCAACATACCGCGCCTGTAATTTTCTGGCGCGCGGTAATATCGAGCGAGTCTGGTCCCTCACCCGGCACGCCGAACCGTCTCGGCATCGAACACGAAGAGATCAACCGCTGGATGGGACCGGGGGCAAGTAGCCCCTCACCCGGCTCGCTACGCTCGCCACCCTCTCCCCGAGGAGAGGGAGATAACCGCATCATTTGTACGATGGTCCCTTCTCCCTTTGGAGAAGGACAGGATGAGGGGCTGTCCAGACCCCTAAAGCACCGGTCCCTTTTCGACCATGGCGACGAAATCTTCCGCCGTCAGGGCCTCGGCGATCAGGTAGCCCTGCACCTCGTCGCAGTCACGCCAGCGCAGGAACGCGAGTTGGTCCTCGGTTTCCACGCCCTCGGCGACCACGTTCATATCGAGGCAGTGCCCCACCGCGATGACCGCGGACGCGAGGCCGCCGCCGCCCGGGACGATGTCGCTGACGAAGGTGGTGTCGATCTTGATGCCGTCGAGCGGGAAGTTGCGCAGGTAGCTGAGCGACGCGTAGCCGGTGCCGAAATCGTCGGCCGTCAGGTGGACGCCGAGCTCGCGGATTTCACGGAGCGAGCGGATCACCTCCTCGGCGCCTTCCATGACCGCGCTTTCGGTGATCTCGAGTTCGAGCGAATCCGGCTCGATCCCGGTGTTGCGGAGGATCGTCACGAGGTCGTCGTAAAACGACGTCCGCGCGATTTCGCGCGCCGACACGTTGACCGCGACGCGCAGGAACGGCATGCCGTTCTTCTTCCACCGGGCCAGCGTCGTGCATGCCTCGATCAGGACCTTGCGGCCGAGCGGGTCGATCAGGCCGGCGTCCTCGGCGAGCGGGATGAAATCGGCCGGCATGATGAGGCCGGAGTCCGGGTCCTGCCAGCGGACCAGGGCCTCGGCGGCGACGATTTCGCCCGATGCCAGCGAGACCTTGGGCTGATACCTGAGCTGCATCTGCCCGTCGTCGATAGCGCGGCGCAGCCTGTTGACGCGCGAGCGGCGCTCCCGCGCTTCGCCGCCGGTGGCGTTGGAATAGAACTGATAGGTGCCGGTGCCGGTCTGCTTGGCAAGGTCGACCGCGGCCTGGGCATCGCCCAGCAACACGTCGCCGTCGGTCGCGTTCTCGGGCGCGATGGCGATGCCGACGCTGGCCGTCAGCAGCACGGGTTCGCGCACGCCCTTGACCTGGAACGGGACCGCGACGGCGGCGATCAGCCGTTGCGCGACCGCGTTGATCTGTTCGTGCGAGCGCATGTCGGAAATGGCGACGACGAACATGTCCTCCTGCAGGCGGCCGACGATGTTCGACGCCCGCATGCTGCGGCCGATGCGGCGCGCCGTCTGTATTAATACCTGATCGCCGACGGCCCGGCCGTGCTCGCGGTTGACGGCGTCGAAGCCGTCGAGGTCGAGGCACAGCACCGTCACCTGCAACTCGCCCTTGCGCGCCTGCTGCATGTCCGGGGCCAGCCGGCGCAGGACGAGCGTGCGGCCCGGCAGGTTCGTCAGCGGGTCGTAGTAACTGGCGGCAAGCTCGTTCGACGCTTTGCGGATCAGATCGATCACCCGCGCCATCGCGACCCAGCCGGCGATCTCGCCGTCATCACCGTAGGTCGGGCTGAGCTGCAGGCGGACGGTGCGTCCCTCTGCCGCGTCGAGCTCCGCCTCCCATGCGCAGCCGTCGGCGAGCGCATGTTCGATCCGGTCACCGGCGGTCTCGAAAATGTCCGGCAGGCGGCGGCCCAGCAGATTGCTCTGATGGGTTTCGAAAAGCTCCTCCATCCCGGCGTTGACGGCATCGATGCGGGCGTCGGCATCGAGCGTCGCACAGGCGTCCTCCATCAGGTGCAAAAGCGCGGCACGGAATGTCGCATCCGTCGCCGTGGCACCTGCTGAGGCATGATCGGGTGGTGACATGTTTCCTGTGTCCCGGGGGCCGCGTTTTTCGTTCAAACTAAGCTTATAGCGGCTAAAATCGGTTAATGCATGTGGCGATATCCGTAACGCAAGCAGGATTTTGCAGGTTTACACCGGCCGTCACGACTTGAAGAAGCCCCGCTTCCATGCCAGCCTTAGCGTCAGGAGAGCATGCCATGACCATCCGCCGACATCACGATATGGGCGGCCTCGATGCGGGGCCCGTCGAAACGACCGAGCACGACTACGCCATGTGGGAAAAGCGTGTCGATGCCATCGTCAAGGTCCTCTCGACACCGGACCGCAAGCTGCTTTCCACCGACGAGTTGCGGCGCGGTATCGAGGAGCTGGGCCCCGGCGTCTATGACGAGCTAAGCTACTACGAACGCTGGATTTCATCGGCCACAAACCTGTTACTCGAGAAGGGCGTGATCACGGTCGACGAGCTTGGCACAAAGATGGCCGAGGTCGAGGCGCGCTGGATCAAAGACCGGGAGGCGGCAGAGTGAACGCGCTTCGCTACACGCCCGGTGACCGGGTGCGCGTGCGCGCCGCGTTCCCGCCGGGACACGTGCGCACGCCCTATTTCGTGCGCGGCTGCGACGGCGAAGTGCAGGAAATCGCCGGCACTTATCCCAATCCGGAAGAACTCGCCTACGGCCGCGACGGCAAACCGGACGTGCCGCTGTACCGTGTGTCGTTCCGGCAGTCCGACATCTGGGACGGCTATACCGGACCGGCCGACGACACCATCGTCATCGACATCTACGAGCATTGGCTGGAGCCCGCGGAATGAGCCACGATCACACGCACGAACACGATCACGGCGATCATCCCTACCAGCCGGATATCGAGGATTTTCCGTTCACCGAACGCATGGTGATGACGCAGGCGGTCGCCGAACTGATCGTCGAGAAAGGCATCTGCACGGCGGACGAACTGCGCCAGCAGATCGAGCTGATGGACAGCCGCGAGCCCGGTCTCGGCGCGAAACTGGTGGCCAAGGCCTGGGCCGACCCGGCCTACAAGGCGCGCGTGCTGGAAGACGTCGGCAAGGCTGCCGCCGAGATCGGCATCGACATCGGCGATATCCCGATCAAGGCCATCGAGAACACCGGGGACGTCCACAACGTCGTCGTTTGCACGCTGTGTTCCTGCTATCCGCGCATGCTGATCGGCCTGCCGCCGGACTGGTACAAGTCACGCGCCTACCGTTCGCGCACCGTCAAGGAGCCGCGCAAGGTGCTGGAAGAGTTCGGCACGCATATCCCGGATGACGTAGAGGTCCGTGTCCATGACTCGACGGCGGATCTCAGGTATATCGTGCTCCCGGCGCGGCCGGCCGGCACCGAGGATTGGGACGAGCACAAGCTCGCCCAGTTGATTACCCGCGACAGCATGGTCGGCGTCACGCCCGCCAAGTCGCCCGAAGATCTCTGAACGCGCCCGAGAGCGCACAACCAAACAAGAGGAAATAATGCCCAACAAGCCTGAATTCCAATGGGATGACCCGTTTCTGTTCGACACGCAGCTGACCGAGGAAGAGCGGATGGTGCGCGACACCGCGCGCGATTACGCACAGGACAAGCTGATGCCGCGCGTGCTCGAAGCCTATCGCAACGAACACTTCGACCGCGAAATCATGAACGAATTCGGCGAGCTGGGCCTGCTCGGCCCGACCATTCCCGAGGAATACGGCGGCGCCGGCGTGAACAACGTCTGCTACGGGCTTATCGCGCGCGAGGTCGAGCGCGTCGACAGCGGCTACCGCTCCGCGCTTAGTGTGCAGTCCTCGCTGGTCATGCATCCGATCAACGCCTACGGCACCGAGGAGCAGAAACAGAAATACCTGCCCAAGCTTGCCACCGGCGAATGGGTGGGCTGTTTCGGCCTGACGGAGCCCGATTTCGGTTCCGACCCCGGCGGCATGAAAACCCGCGCCGAGAAAATCGACGGCGGCTACAAGCTGACCGGTTCCAAGATGTGGATTTCCAATGCGCCCATCGCCGATGTCTTCGTGGTCTGGGCCAAGCTCGACGGCAAGGTCCGCGGTTTTGTCCTGGAGAAAGGTGCCAAGGGCCTCTCCGCCAACAAGATCGAGGGCAAGCTGTCGCTCCGCGCGTCGATCACGGGCGACATTTCGCTGGATAACGTCGAAGTCGGCGAAGATGCGCTTTTGCCGAATGTCTCGGGGCTTGCCGGTCCGTTCGGCTGCCTCAACAAGGCGCGTTACGGCATTGCCTGGGGCGTGCTGGGGTCCGCCGAGTTCTGCTGGCATGCGGCGCGCGAATATACGCTCGAACGCAAGCAGTTCGGCCGCCCGCTGGCCAACAACCAGCTGATCCAGAAAAAGCTCGCCGACATGCAGACGGAAATCACCCTTGGCCTGCAGTCCGTGCTGCGGGTCGGCCGTCTTCTCGACGAGGACAACTGTCCGCCGGAATGCATTTCGCTGATTAAGCGGAACGGCACCGGCAAGGCATTGGACATCGCGCGCATGGCCCGCGACATGCACGGCGGCAACGGGATTGCCGACGAGTATCACGTCATGCGCCACATGCTTAACCTGGAAACGGTTATCACGTACGAAGGCACGCATGATATCCACGCCCTCATTCTCGGCCGGGCACAAACGGGGTTGCAGGCCTTTACCGGGTAAAGGTCCGCCACCACATTGGGGAGAGGGCCAACTGGAGACGCGGATGCAGCTTGACGTCATCTTCGATACCGTCTGCCCCTGGTGCTATATCGGCAAGCGCCGGCTGGAGCGCGCCTTGGCGCTCCGTCCCGGTGCGGATGTGGAAATCAAATGGCGGCCATTCATGCTGAACCCGGACATGCCGCCGGACGGCATCGATCGCACGGCCTACCTGATCAAGAAGTTCGGTTCGGAAACCCGGGTCCGGCGTGTTTACGGCGCCATCGGCGAAGCCGGCCATTCGGTCGAGATCGACTTCGCGTTCGATCGCATTCGCCGCACGCCCAATTCCGTTGCCTCGCACCGGCTGATCCGGCACGCGGCCCGCAGCATCAACGTCGCCCCGCTGGTCGAGCGTCTGTTCGAAGCCTATTTCATCGACGGCGTCGACATCGGCGACACGGATACGCTGACCCGAATTGGCGTCGAATTCGGTCTCGACGGTGAACAGGTCAAACGTTACCTGGAGAGCAACGCCGACGTCGCCGAAATTTATGAAGAAAACGCCCGGGCGCATCGTCTCGGGATCAATGGCGTACCGGCATTTGCCTTCGAAAGTAACATGGTGATTTCCGGCGCACAGGAGCCGGAGGTTCTGGTGCGTGTGCTGGACGCGGCCAATGCGGGTCAGACAAGCAGGCGCGAACTCGACGAGGCCGGCCTATGAGTGCGCTCCACCAATTGACCATGAGTTACGTGCCCGAAGAAGACCGGATCCTGTTCCGTCTGTCGACCACGGACAAGAAGGAATACCGGCTGCATCTGACCCGGCGGTTCATTCATGTCCTCTGGGGCGCGCTGAAGCAGTCATTTGCGAAAGACCAGGAACTTGCGCGTTTCGTCGACAACGACGTCAAGGACGCGGTCCTCGGGATAAAGCACCAGGAAGCGGTACAGAGCACGGATTTCGACACCCCGCCGGCAACGGACACCGTCGATACGACATCCAATTCCGGTCCGCTTCTGGTGGTCGGTGGCAAGATACACCCGGGGGACAAGATAACGGGTGTGTCATTCAAGACCGCCGACGGTTCCGACATCCGGTTCAATCTGAATGAGCAGCTGATGCACGCTTTTTGCCACCTCATCGTCACGACATCGGTCAAAGCGGACTGGAACCTCGACCTTGCCCTAGGTGAAGGCAATGTCGTGGTGCCTGCAGGCGAAGCGGTCGTGCACTAAGCGGACGGCGGATGATCAGCCAACGCCGCCAATACGGCAGCGGTCGATCCCTCGATATGCGGTTTCAGAAATGACGCCGCCGCATCCCCATTTCCCGCCGCGACCCAATCAAGCAGTTTCCGGTGTTCGTCATACGATAACGGCGCCTTCCGGGAATGTTTCCACATGAATCCAAGATAGCGTGAGCACCTCGCTCGCAATCCCCGCACGATATCCAGCGAGATGGGAGAGCGGGCCGGAAGGTAGATCGCGTCATGGAACGCATCGTGCGCCGCCATCAGGTCACCGACGTCTGCCGCACGGCCGATCGCCTCTAGCGAAGCCTGTGCAACAACCTCGTCATCGGCCGTGAAATTGGTCGCCGCCGTTGCGATCAAGTCGGCTTCGAGGATGATCCGCAACCGCGCCGCCTCCTCGAATTCGGATGCATCGAGCGGCGCAACCCGCACACCTCGGTTTTGATGATGCACCACCAGATGCTCTCCGATGAGTTGATTAAGAGCCTCGCGGACAGGCGCCTGGCTGACACCGAAGCGGGCCGCGATGTGGCTCTGTTTGATCGCCGTGTCGGGGTCGAGTTCGGCGGTGACGATCTCACGCCTGAGCGCGTCCGCAATCCGCTCCGGAATGGATGGCGGCGGCTGAATACCGAGGACAGATGGTGCGGCGGCGACCGGCATGACGCTTGACTCCTGTTCAATGTCTCTCAATATTATTGATAATCGATAATCGATAATTTAGCAAGAGGAATGCCCGATGCAGCCCGGCAACTACGACGCAATTACGTTCGACGTTTACGGCACCCTGATCGACTGGGAACCGACGATCCTCGATACACTCGAGGCCTGGGCCGCCCGCAACGGCATCACCGCAACGCGACCCGCCCTGCTCGACGCCTTCGACCGGGCACGCGCGCATTACCAGACGCTGCAACCGTGCCGCGACTATCCACGCGTCCTGCGGTCAGCCTTTGCCTATATCGCGGATGAGTACGGCGTGGCGCCGGGTGCGGAAGAGCAGAACGCCTTCGGCGCATCGGTCGGAGACTGGCCGCCTTATAAAGACAGTATCGATGCCCTTTCGCGTCTCAAGGCGCGATACGTGCTCGGCGCCTTCACGAATATAGACGATGCGTCGTTCGCCAAATCGCATGCCCGTCTCGGCGGCTGTTTCAGTGTCATCGTCACCGCCGAACGGGCGCAGGCGTACAAACCGGCGTTGCGCCATTTCGTGCTCGGGTTAACCGATCTGGCGGCACGTGAGATTCCGCTGCACCGGGTGCTCCACGTTGCGCAGAGCCTTCGCGCCGACGTCCGTCCGGCCAATCTGCTGGGTCAGGACGTGGTCTGGATAAACCGCACGGGCCGCGGTTTGGGCCATACCGGCTTCGGTGCCGAACTCGCCGAACCCATGGCGACGTTTGCGAGCATGAAAGCCTTCGTCGACGCCTTTTTAGGTTGAACCATAGCCGCCACCACAACCGTGCTATACTCGTCGTGTCGCCGGAAAAGGAAGGCGTGCATGGTCGGGCGCTGCAGGCATCTTTGTATGATCGTGGCCGTCCTCGCGATGTGTTCAACAGCGGGCGCGGTCGAGCGCGGGTTTGTCGATAAATTCTGTATCGAACCACCACACGGCCGGCTGTGCGCCGTCTTGCCGTTCGACCAGGCGGATTTCTCCAGCGACTTTAATTACATGCTAATCGAGAAAGGCGCCCAGGACCCGTTCGACGTGTTCTCCTGGCAGGCCTTCGTCGCCCTCAACTGGCCCGCCGACCAGACCGGCAGACCGGTCGACGGGCGGCTTGGCGTTGCGCCGAAGGCACCCCGCGTCTGGCAATCGTTTATCCGACGTCCCGCGTTGTTCGGCCCGGACACGGTCCTCAGTGAATGCGGCGGCGACGCGCAGGCAGGCACCCTTCTGGTTGGCGACCTCGTGCAATCTGACGGGTCTGTTCTGATCGACCGTCACGGCAACTTCGCCGTTTACACGACCTACGCCAACACCGTCGTCGCCGACTACATCCGCGACAACGGTCTGACCGATGCCGAGGGACAGACAGCATTCACCAAAACGGAAGACATCGCATTTCCGCGTGGCCGGCTATCCGACGAGAAAGCCGGCACGACCGCGGCAGCCCCCTCCATTACGCTCAAGATGGCATGGCGCGTGATGAGCGGCGATGGCGCGGCCGGGCAATCGTATCTGACAAGACCCGCCGTTATTCACGTGCCGGAAGAGCGGTCGCGTAGCGGCAAGCCCATGTGCCTGAACGTTACACTGGGCCTTGTCGGCATGCATGTCGCTATGAGGACCGAAAGCGGCAACGGCAGCGAGTGGATATGGGCGACGTTCGAACACGTCGACAACGCGCCCGTCGCCGCGAATGCGCGCAATGTGAACAGCATCTATGACGACGAGCTGTTTCCAGGTGGGTGTCAGGCGCCCGTCCGCGCCAGCGAAACCCAGTATGCCTTCTTCGACCCGAACTGTCCCGACTGCCGGACGAACACAATGACTGCGATCGATTGGCGTTGGGCGTCCGCGCCGCCCTTCGCGCGGGATGTCTCGGGCGAACCCGTTGAACACTCACAGGTCGTCCGGTGCTGGGACATTTTCGAAAGTACCGCCGCCGTGAACCGGCTATGGCAGGAAAAACTGAAAGGCTCCGTGTTTGCAAACTACATGCTGATCTCGACGCAGTGGCGCGGAACCGATCCGCACCCACTTTTCGAACACGGCGAGGTACCCCGTTACCTGACCAACATTACGCTGGAAACGTATCAACAGACGGCAAAAGTCGGGACATGCCTCGGCTGCCATGCCACGGCCGAAACGGCTTCCGGCGCCCCTGCGGATTTCGTTTTCATGCTTCAACGGGCAGACCAGGAAAGGACAAGACCATGAACAGGATCGCTCTCCTTCCGGCACTATTCGCGATATTCGTTTGCGTGTCATCTCAGCCGGCAAACGCGCAGTCATTCGATTGCGCCCTCTCGTTCGAGGTCGTTGCCGGAAATACACTCGGCACCGTGACACCCGGTGACCGCTTGAAAGGAATGTTGACGTTCAAGACCACCTCCGCCTGGCAGCAGGACATCGAAACCCTCTCCTATGCCGCTGACGGGCAAGTGTCCGTCACCCATCCAAGCGCCGGCACCGTTCACGCCAAGGTTCGGGTCGTTCACGTCGTTCGAACGCCTTATATCGCCGATTACATTTCCATCGACGCACACGAGGCGGGTGGAAATCTTGGCGGTGAAAACCGTTATGAAGACCCGATGCTGGTCACGTTTTACGCGCCGCCCGTGACCCTCGAGACCTCCGACATCCCACGCACGCTGCAGGACTGGAACCAGCTCCGTAAACGCCGGGTATTTCAGGTACACACCCCCGATGCCATGGCAACGTTCTATGGTGATTTTGAAAACCTGAAGGGCGGCTGCGAGTAAGCTCAGGTGTCGGCGCCGTTGACGGTCGCAAGATCGCCGGCGAGGTATTCTAGGCCCTTCATCCGCTCCTTCGGCGTATCCCAGGAGCGTGAGAAGACGAGCTTGTAATCGGGACGAAGCTTGGCCGTCCCCTTCTGTGCCGTAATCCATTCGACCATTTTCGCGGGATCGCGCACCTGATCATTATGAAACTGCACAACGGCGCCCTTTGGCCCGGCATCCAGCTTCGCGATACCGGCGCGGCGGCAGAGCTGCTTGATCTTCACAACCTCAAGCAGGTTCTCGGCTTCCGACGGTATGGGGCCGAAGCGATCGATCATCTCGGCTGCCGTCTGCTCGATCTCATCGGCGTCCTTGAGCCAGGCGATGCGCCGGTATAGCCCCATCCGCACCGTCAGATCCGGCACGTACCAATCGGGGATCAACACCGGCATGCCGAGCGCAACCTGCGGCGACCAGTCCATTTCCTCATTCTCGGTCATGCCGCGCGCTTCGGCGACCGCCTCTTCCAGCATCTGCTGGTAAAGCTCGATGCCGACCTCGCGGATGTGCCCGGATTGTTCATCACCCAGCAGGTTCCCCGCCCCCCGAATGTCGAGGTCGTGGCTCGCCAGCGTGAACCCGGCACCAAGACTGTCCAGCGTCTGCATCACCTCGAGGCGTTTCTCCGCCGCTTTGGTCAGCAATTGACCGGGCGGCAACGTGAGGTAGGCGTAGGCACGCGTCTTGGACCGACCGACACGGCCGCGAAGCTGGTAAAGCTGCGCCAGTCCGAACATGTCTGCGCGGTGGATGATGATCGTATTGACGGCCGGCAGGTCGAGTCCGCTTTCAATGATGTTGGTCGACAACAACACATCATACGCCCCATCATAGAACCTGGAGATGATATCTTCCAGATTGCTGACCGGCATCTGGCCGTGCACCATGGCGACCTTGGCTTCCGGAACGAGTTCGCGCAGCCGGTCGGCGACTTTTTCCAGATCGTTGATGCGCGGACACACATAGAACGTCTGACCGCCGCGGTATTGCTCCCGCAGGATGGCTTCGCGGACGATCACAGGATCGAACGGCAGCACGAACGTCCGCACGGCGAGGCGGTCCACCGGCGGCGTCGCGATCAGGCTCATTTCTCGAATGCCCGTCAGCGCCATTTGCAGCGTGCGCGGGATCGGCGTAGCCGTCAGGGTCAGCACGTGCACGTCGGCGCGCAGTGCCTTAAGGCGCTCCTTGTGCGCGACGCCGAAGTGCTGTTCCTCATCGACGATCAGAAGGCCCAGATCGCGGAACGCGACATCCTTGGCCAGAAGCGCATGTGTGCCAATGACGATATCGACATCGCCCTTCTTCATGCCCTCCTTGGTCTCGTTCATCTCCTTTTGTGTCACCATCCGTGACAGCTGCCGGACGCGCACCGGGAAGCCCCGGAAGCGTTCGGCGAAGTTCATGTAGTGCTGACGGCAAAGAAGCGTTGTCGGCACCACCACGGCAACCTGCTTTCCTTCCATAGCGACGGCGAACGCGGCACGCAGCGCGACCTCGGTCTTGCCAAAACCGACATCACCGCAGACAAGACGATCCGTGGGCCGCCCCTTCTGCAGGTCACCCAGCACGTCACGGATCGCTTCAAGCTGATCGTCGGTTTCGTTAAACGGGAACCGCGCCGCGAATTCGTCGTAGGCGCCTTCAGGGGCGATGAACTTATCGGCCGTCTTTAGCTCACGTGCCGCGGCGATCTTGATCAGCTCGTCCGCCATCTCGCGAACACGTTCCTTGAGCTTCGCGCGTCGGGCCTGCCAAGCGGCCCCACCAAGTCGGTCGAGCTGCACGCCCGCATCCTCCGAACCGTAACGGGTCAGGAGATCCACGTTCTCGACAGGCAGGAAGAGTTTCGCGTCACCGGCGTAACCGATCTGCAGACAGTCGTGCGGGGCACCACCGACCTCGATCGTCTCAAGGTTCAGGAACTGGCCGATGCCGTGGTCGACGTGGACCACCAGATCTCCGGGCGTGAGCGACGATACCTCGGCGATGAAGTTCTCCGGACGGATACGGCGGCGGCCCGGCCGGGCCATGCGTTCGCCCAGCATGTCGCTTTCGGTAATGACCGCGAGATCACCGAACGTGAAACCGCGATCGAGGCCGATGACGGCCATTACCGCTTCACCGGCCTTTGCGTCATCTCGCTCGGCGGCCCTGAGCGACGGCGCGCCGTGCTCGGCCAGCAGACCCTTGAGCCGTTCCTGAGACCCCTCACTGAAGCACGCGACGACCGTGCGCGACCCGGCCTCGGCAAGACGGCGCAGGTCGTCGGCAACTGCCTCATACACATTGGCATTGGGATCGATCCGGACGTCAGCATAATCACGCGTGATGGCCGCGCCGATGTCCGTGCCGCCAGTCTCATAGGGCGACAGATCGCTGACGGAGCGGCCCTTGAGCCCGGCGTCCAACGTGTCCTCGTTCACGAACATCAGATCGGGATTGACCGGGCGGTAAGGCACGCCGCTGTCGGCATCGGAAATCGTCTGGCGGGCCGTATAGTATTCTGCAATCAGATCGCGGCGTGCCTGAAGGGCGGGCCCGGCCTGATGATCGAATAAGACCGCGGCGTCCGGCAGATAATCGAACAGCGTTTCAAGCTTGTCATGGAACAGCGGCAGCCAGTGCTCGAAACCCTGGTGGCGGCGGCCTTCGCTGATCGCTTCGTAAAGCGGATCGTCCGAGCCCGCGGTCTGGAACATTTCCCGGTAGTTGGTGCGGAACCGGGAAACCGCATCCTCGTCCAGGGGCGCCTCGCTGACCGGGGTCAGGACAACCGACGCAACTTCGCCCGTGGAACGCTGTGTCGCCGGGTCGAAGGTGCGGAGCGTATCCAGTTCATCACCGAAGAAATCGAGCCGCACCGGACCGCCGGCCCCCGCCGGGTAAACGTCGACAATCCCACCACGCACGGCGTATTCACCGGGTTCTGTGACCGTTTCGATACGATTGAAGCCGAATCGCTCCAGATCGCGCACCAGATCATCGGGCTCGATCCGCGTGCCGGAGTTGAGTTCCTTTCCCGCCCCTTTCAGGAAATCGCGCGGCGGCACACGTTGCAGGAGCGCGGAAACAGTCGTCAGGATCAGTCGCCCCCCCGTGCTGCCATCGCTCAGACGGCCAAGGGCCGCGAGCCTGCGGCCGACAAGGGCGCGGCGCGGCGAAACGCGGTCGTAGGGCAGACAGTCCCAGGCCGGCAGTTCGATGATGTCCGCGTCCGGCGCAAAAAACGCCGCCACGGCAGCCCGGCGCGCGAGACCGGCGTCGTCACGCAGCACGAACAACACGTCGCGCCCGTCCGAAAGCAGGCGGGCGGCGAACAATACGTCCGCGCCTTCCGGTGCCTGGCCGACGTCGCGCCGCCCCGGTGTCAGCAATTGCTCGACTGGGATATTCACAGCGTACCGTTGAATTCCTTGATCATCCGAAGCACCGGGCTGTCGACGATTTCCGGCGTCGGTTCCCGTCCGATGATCCAGTTGTAGAGATCGTTGTCGGAATGATTCATGAGGTTCTCGAACTGGTCCGTCTCGTCGTCGCTCATTTCGGCAAGCCGTGCCAGCGCGAACTTGCCCAGCAGCACGTCGTTTTCCTTCATGCCGCAATGCGTCGCACGATAGATCAGGCGTTTTCGGCGGTCGTCCACGACCTCTATCCTTTTCGTCGTTACCCGGTGCGCCTAGGATATAGCCCGTCCCCCGGCAATTGTCAGGGCTTGAAAGCGATCAATGCGACCAGAAAACCTGTTTCCCCTGTTTAAATCGGTGACGTCCCTCAAGGGCGTCGGCGCGCGCACGGCAGAATTGATCGAAAAGGTCGCAGGCCCGCACATCATCGACCTGTTGTGGCATCTGCCCACGGACATCATCGACCGCCGCTATCGCCCGAAAGTCGCCGAGGCGCGGCCGGATACAATTGCCACGATCACGCTCCGGATAACCAAACACTATCCGCCCTACAACAAGCGCTCGCCGTACAAGATCGTCGGCATGGACGACACCGGCGCCATGAACCTGGTGTTCTTCCGTGCGAGATCCGATTACCTGAACAAGGTTCTGCCGGAAAATGAAACCAGGGTCGTCTCCGGCAAGGTCGAGAAGTTCGGTGACACGCTACAGATGACACATCCGGACCACATCGGCACGGAAGATGAGATTGACGCACTCAGCAAGGTCGAACCCGTCTATCCGCTGACGGCAGGGCTTTCCCTCAAGGTTTTGGGCAAGGCCATGGCATCGGCGCTGGAAATCCCGGTTGCGCTGCCGGAGTGGCTGGACCGGGCACTCATCGAACGCGAGAAATGGCCGGCCTGGCTGGAGTCGATCCATGCCGTACATGCGCCGGAAAGCGAGAGCGACCTGGATGCCGCCACACCGCCACGACGCCGTCTGGCATACGACGAACTGCTGTCCAACCAGCTCGCCCTGGCGCTGGTCCGCGCTCATATGAAACGCAGCAAGGGATTGTCGCTCGAGGGCGATGGCAGCCTGCGCGAAAAGGTCGTTGCCACCCTTCCCTTCGAACTGACGAATGCGCAGAAGCTGGCGATCGATGAAATCGATGCGGACCTTGCGGCGTCTCACCGGATGCTCCGGCTTTTGCAGGGCGATGTCGGTTCCGGCAAAACAGTGGTGGCGCTGATGGCGATGTTGAGCGCGGTCGAGGCCGGCGGCCAGGCCGTGCTGATGGCACCGACCGAGATCCTCGCCCGTCAGCACCATGCAACGCTGACGCAGATGGCCGAAGCCGCGGACTTGCAGCCGCTGCTGCTGACGGGGCGCGAACGCGGCAAGAACCGTGAAGCCCTGCTGGAAAAGCTCAGGAGCGGCGCAGCGCGGCTCGCCGTCGGCACGCACGCATTGTTCCAGGACGACGTCGAGTACAAAGATCTGCGCGTTGCCGTTATCGACGAGCAGCATCGCTTCGGCGTCCATCAGCGCCTGACGCTGGCCGCCAAGGGCCGTGCCGTGGACGTCCTTGTGATGACGGCGACGCCTATCCCGCGCACGTTGATGCTGACGGCATATGGCGACATGGACGTCTCGCGATTGATGGAAAAGCCGGCAGGCCGCCAGCCGGTACAGACCGTCCTGATCTCGAACGAGCGCATGGACGAGGTCGTTGCCGCCGTCAAACGGGCGCTCGGCACAGGCGCACGTATCTACTGGGTGTGCCCGCTGATCGAGGAAAGCGAAACCAGCGACCTGGCGGCGGCGGAAGCGCGCTACGATCATCTGAGGTCGATTTTCGGCGACAAGGTCGGGCTCGTTCACGGACGGCTCAAGGGCCCCGAGAAAGACGCCGTGATGAGTGCCTTCAAGGACGGCGAGGTCGAAATCCTCGTCGCGACCACGGTGATCGAAGTCGGTGTCGACGTGCCGGAAGCGACCGTAATGGTCATCGAACACGCGGAACGGTTCGGGCTGGCCCAACTGCACCAACTTAGGGGCCGGATCGGCCGTGGCGCGGAAAAATCCACCTGCCTTCTGCTGCACGCGGGGCATATCGGCGAGACCGCGAAGGCACGCCTGACGACGATGCGCGAAACCGACGACGGGTTTATCATCGCTGAAAAAGATCTGGAGCTCAGGGGCGCCGGCGAACTGCTCGGCACCCGGCAAAGCGGCCTCCCGGAATTCCGGCTTGCCGACATCTCGCTCCATGCCGACCTGCTTGCGATGGCGCGCGACGACGCGGAACTGATTCTCAGGAACGACCCGGAACTGGAAAGCGCGCGCGGTCAGGCGCTCAGGCAGCTTCTTTATCTGTTCGAAAGAGATGCGGCGATCCGCTACCTGCGATCAGGCTGATCAGCCGTCGCCGCCTTTATCCTTGGCGTCGTCAAGACGCTCGCGCGGGCGCGAGCCCTTGTCGACAAGCACAGGACGTCCTTCGCGTTCGCGCAGGACATCCAGGTCTTCATAGGTCTGCGCGGCGACAACGGGTGTGTTCCGCTCGTGTTCCGGGCGATGGTCAGGCGGCGTCACGATGCCGCCCGAGATTACCATCTTGATCGCTTCCTCGACCGTCATCGACAACGGCACAAGATCCTTCTTCGGTACGAAAAGCAAAAATCCGGACGTCGGGTTCGGCGTCGTCGGCAGGAACACGTTGATGCATTCCTCCTCCGTCAGGTTCTGAACCTCGCCCTTGGTCTGACCGGTCAGAAATCCGATGGCCCATATTCCGCGTCTCGGATATTCGATCAGCACCGCTTCGCGGAACGCGTTCGATTGCTGGGCCAGAACGGTTTCGAGGATCTGTTTGACCGCCGAATAAACGTTACGGATAACCGGCATTTGGCTGAGCACGCGTTCGGACAGCCGCATCCAAAGGCGCCCGAAAAAGCCCGCCGTCAGCGCGCCCACCAGCATCAGGCCGATGATGAGAATGATCAGCCCCAGGCCCGGCACCGCGAACGGCAAATAGGTTTCCGGGTTGTACTTCGCAGGGATGAGCGGATTGATCTTGCTGTCGACGAAGGTCACGAACAGCCACGCCAGATAGAACGTGATGAAGATCGGTGCCGTGACCAGAATGCCGGCAAAAAGGTAAGCCCGCAGACGTTGCGACAGCGACATGCGCGGGCGCGTCGCCCCGGTTTCGTCGGCGGGTGAAGTGTCCTTATCTGAACTCGGTGGCGTCATCGCCGTTTATCCCTTCGCACCAAGAAACGCACGAACCTCGTGCAACGTCTCTTCGGGGGCTTCCTCCGGCAGAAAATGACCGCTCTCCACCGCCTTGCCATTAACGGTATGGCATTTTTCCCGCCAGGTTTCGAGGACGTCATACGTTTTGTGCATCAAACCGTGCTTGCCCCACAACGCCAGCGTCGGACACATGACCTTGCGTTCGAGGTCTGCCTCGTCGTGTTCGAGGTCGATCGTGGCGGCCGCCCGGTAATCCTCACACGACGCGTGAATAGTCGCCGGATCCGAAAAACACCTGAGGTACTCGGCCATCGCCTCCGCGTCGAAGATCGCGTCGGCGGCACTCCAGTGACCCATTTTGGTGGTCAGGAAATAAGCCGGATCGGCACCGATCATGCGTTCCGGCAAGGGTGCCGGCTGCGCCAGAAAGAACCAGTGGTAATAGCCGATCGAAAAAGCCTTGTCGGTACGGGCGAACAGCGTGTGTGTCGGTACGATATCGAGCACCACGAGGCGTGTAACGGCATCGGGGTGATCGAGCGCCATACGGTGCGCCACGCGGCCGCCCCGGTCATGACCGATAACTACAAACCGGTTAAACCCGAGTTCGTTCATGACCGCGACCATGTCCGCTGCCATCGCGCGCTTGGAATAGTTGTCGTGGTTGGCCGTGCCTGCCGGTTTTGAGCTATCGCCGTAGCCGCGAAGATCGGCGCACACCACGGTATGGTCCCGCGCCAGGTCGGGCGCCATCCGATGCCACATCACATGGCACTGGGGATAGCCGTGCAAAAGCAGTATCGGCGCGCCGCTGCCGCCGATCCGGAGGTGTATCGTCACCCCGTCTGTCCCCGCCACATCCCGGGTTTCAAAACCTTCAAACATTCAGGAAAACGCCCCGTTACCTTCTGCGAACCGTTTCCACCAGGATTCTCAGCAAGGCCCGGATAAACGGATCAGACTTCTTTAGCTTCTCCTGATACATCGCCTTGGTGATCGTTACAATCGTTGCGCCGCCCTTAACCTTGGCGGTCGCCATGCGCGGCGCTTCGTCGATCAGGGCCATTTCACCGAAAATGCCGCCCGCCCCGATGGTCGCCAGCTCCGTGTCTTCGCCGTCAATGAGCTTGGTGATGACGATTTCGCCGCCCTGGACCACAAAGGCGGTGCTACCCTGTTCACCTTCACGAAAGATGGTGTCGCCGTCCCTTAGCGTACGGCGTTCAAGAATATCTGACACACTTACCCCCGGCTCTTTCAGTCGGCGTTTTCTGCGCCTGATCTGGTTGCATTTTATTCAAATCCGATGACGAATGTAATTCAATAAACCGAGGGGCACGTATGACGCAGAACACAGGCCGTGAATTTCCGCCTCGTCCGATCGTCGGCATCGGCGCGATCATCGTCGGTGAAAGAGGCGTCGTCCTTATCAAGCGCGGCAAACCGCCGCGCGCCGGGAGCTGGAGCCTGCCCGGCGGCGCCCAGAAACTCGGTGAAACCGTTCACGAAGCCGCTTTACGCGAAATCGGGGAAGAGACCGGCCTCACGGCAAAAATCGGCGGGCTGGTGGACGTCGTGGATTCAATCACGCCGGCTGATGACGGCCGCATTCACTATCACTATACGTTGGTCGATGTCTGGGCGACGGTCGAAAGTGACGCGCAACCGATGGCCGGCGGCGACGCTGCCGACGCGCGGTGGGTGGCAATCGACGAACTCGACGACCTGAAACTGTGGTCGGAAACCCGACGCGTGATTGAAATGGCGCACGCCCTCTGGCGCAACAGCTGAGTTCCTAGCGTTCGCGGAACGCCGTGGACACCGAGCTGTATACCGGTTTCAGCAGATACTCGAACAGCGTCTTCTTGCCGGTCTTGATGTCCGCCTGGACGGTCATGCCCGGCATGACGCGGTTCTGAGCCGGGTCACGGCCAACATAGTTCCGATCCATCTCGATGATGCCCTTGTAGTAAGGCTCGCCTTCCTCGTCGAGGAACGTCGACGCGGAGACATCCTTGAGTTCACCGGAGATGCCGCCGAAGCGTGCGAAGTCGTAGGTTGTGACCTTGACCGTCACCGGTTGCCCGATACGCACGTGCCCGACGTCACGCGGCTTGATCTTGGCTTCGACGACCAATTCCTTGTCGAGCGGCACGATTTCGGTGATCACCTCGCCGGGCGGCACGACGCCGCCGACCGTGTGGATATTCAAACCCTTGATAATCCCGCGGACCGGCGCCGTGATCTTTAAGCGGCGGACCCGGTCCCGGGCCTGCACCAGGGCTTCTTCGACCTGAATCAGTTCGTTCGCGCTTTCGCTGAGTTCGGCCAGCGCCTGTTCGCGAAATTCGGTCTCGATCTCGTCGAGCCGACTTTGAGACTCCTTGATCGCTTCGGTCGCGCGCTCGCGCTCTGAGAACAGGTCGGAGAGTTCACCACGCGCAGTATTCAACGAGCGCTTGGCATCGAGATACGAAATTTTCGACGTCAGGCCGTCCTTGTAGAGTTTTTCACGTACCTCGAGCTCTTCCGCAAATATTTCTGCGGTCCGCCTCAGGGTCTGTTCGCGCTCTTCCAGCAGTTCGAGGTCGGCGCGGCGCTGCTCGATCTGCTTGCGGATGGTTTCCTGTCGGCTGAAGAATGCCTCCAGCGAACCTTCGTAAATTCGCTGCTGGTCGTTGAGCATATTCGGATAGCGCGTGCCCACCTTCGACCAGTCCGGCACACCGCCCGTACCCAGTGCGCGCAAACGTTCGGAACGAATTTCCAGACCGGCACGACGGGCTTCGAGTTTTTGCAACTCGGTCACCGCTGCGGTCTCGTCCAGGAAGATCAACTGCTGCCCTTGTTCGACCAGTTGGCCTTCCTCGATCAGAATCTGTTTCACGATACCGCCCTCGAGGTGCTGCAACGCCTGCACCTGCCCGGACGGAATGACTTCGCCGGAGGACACCGCGACTTCGTCGACGTTGGTCACCATCGACCAGCCGAGGAACAGCAGGATCACGATGCAGATGGTCAGCATCGCGCCACGGACAAGACCGGAACTGCCGCCTTCCTCGAGAATGACCGATTGCGCCAGGAACCGCGTCTGACGGTCGCCGCGCCGCAGCTTCTTGCGGCGGTCCTTTTCCGGGGCTGCCGGATGGTCGCCGTAATTCTGCTCGGTAATCTGCGATCCGTCCGCCATCACACGAAATCCTTCGGCATTTGCTTGAGTACTTCCTCGGCGCCCCCGAAGGCACGCACGTTACCGTACTCGAGCCACAAAATCTTGTCGGCAAGTCGAAGGTGGCTCGGGCGGTGCGTCACCATCATGATGGTGGTTTCACCGCGCATGCGCTCCACATTCTTCATAAACGCCTGGTCGCTTGCAAAATCAAGCCCGTTGCCCGGTTCGTCGAACAGCATGATCGGCGATTTCTTGAGATACCCGCGCGCCAGATTGAGACGCTGCAGCAGGCTGGTTGGCATCTGTCCGGAGCTTGAATCCCCGATCCGCACCTCGAAGCCGTCCCGCTTCCATTTGCCGGAACCTTGCGTCAGCGCCAACACGTCGTCCAGCACGGCCGCCTCCTCGCAGGCCTGATACAGGTCCTCGTCGGTCGCCGTCGGATGTGCCAGGCGCAAATTCTGGGCGATGGTCCCGTAGAAGAACTGTACGGTCTGCGGAACATACGCGACCGCATGGCGCAGTTCGACGGTATCCATCTGCCGGATATCCATGTTGTCGATCCGGATCGAACCGGCCTGCGGCGCGTACATGCCCGCCAGCAGTTTCAGCGCCGTCGACTTACCGGAACCGTTACCCCCGACAATGCACAGCACCTCGCCCGGCTCGAGATCGAAGCTCACGCCGACCAGCGCCGGGTCGCTGTCCGGGCTGTAACGGATCGATACGCGGGCAAAGGTCACGAAGCCTTCGATCTGCTTGATCGGGTTGACCAGCGCGTGCTGTTCGCGCTCGCCACGGATATTCATCAGGTTGTTGATCTGCGAGATCGAGGACTTCACCTGCGTCAGGCGCGTCAGCGATACGAAGGCTGTCTGCAACGGCGCCAGCACGCGCCACACCAGGATCATCGACGCGACGAGGCCGCCGACCGACATATCGCCGTTCATCACCCGGAACACGCCGAAGATAATCGTCCCCAGACCTGCGGAAATCATCAGGACGTGCGAAATGGTCTGCATCAGGGCGGACAGTTGCGCGGTGTAAAAACTGTTCAGTGCGGCGGACGCGGAATACTCGCGGAACCGCTCCATCCATTTGTCCTCGGCACCGCAGTATTTGACGGCACGCATGCCGCTCAGCGTTTCGACGATCAGTTCCTGTTTCTTGGATGATGCCCGTGCGGCACGGCCGACCGAGTTCCGAAGCAGCGGCGAGATGATCAGGCCGAGGATGAAGAAACACGCCATCATGATCACGGACACGAACACAACCGGTCCGGCCAGGGCGGCGATGGTAATGATGAAGATGAACACGAACGGCAACTCGAACAGCACAAGCGCCATCGGTCCGGTGAAGAAATCCCGGATCGTTTCGAAGTCCTTGATGCGCGCAACCTGCGCACCGATCGTCGCGCGTTCCGTGTAGGTCGGCGGCAGGAACAGAATCTTGTGGAAGATCGCGATGCCGACGATGTTGTCCAGCCTGGCGCCGATGAACGCCATGATCTTGGACCTGATCATGCGCAGAATGATGTCGCAGCCGATCGCGATACCGACCCCGAAGGCGAAGAAGGCCAGCGTCGGCAACGATCCCGTGGCCACCACCTTGTCATAGACCGCCATCACGAACAGCGGCGTCACAAGCGCCAGAATATTGAGGATGAACGTGATACCGAGCGACTGATAGACGAGCGCCCGGAAACGTTCAGACACGGCGCGGAACCAGCCGACCTTGCTCTGCTCCGCCTGCAGGTCGGCGGCATCGACCGGGCTGAAGAAATACGCGATGCCCTTTTCGTTGCTGCGCGGGATGACCCGTTCCTCGTTGAGGCCGCCGTCGAAGACCCGGATGCCCGCGGGCTCATAGCCGAGCAGGATCAATGCGTCACCTTCTTCGGGCAGGAACAGGCACGGGAACAGCCGGTCGTCGATACCGGCAAGGCGCAATTTCACCGGGCGGCTCTGGTAATGCAGCGTCGCCATGATGTTGCGGAACGAGGTGATATCCAGCTGGTTGGTGAAGTGCGGCAGCGCTTCCGCCACGTGGCGCCGATCGCCACGCCAGTTCAGCGCATGAAGCAGCTTCATCAGGCAGGTCGAAAGATCCGTCGCTTCCTTGAGCGCCGCAAGCGCCGGTTCGTCGTGCGCCGGCGGCTCGGCCTCGGGCACCGGCATTTGCCGGGGACCGTCCCCGCCGCCGTCACCCCCTCCCGTCCCGCCAGGCGGCGCGGGCGGCAATGGCGGTGGTGGCGCCGCGCGCTCGGCGACGGCGGCCGGCGCCGCCCCCGGTGCGTGTGCGGGCGCAGGTGTCGCGAACGTCGGCATCGGCTCGAACACGCCGGGCAATTCAGGCAGCGGCGGCGGCAAACGTAATTGACCGCCGCCATCAGGCTTGCGGGCTGCAGGTCGAGGCTGCGGTGGCGGCGCCTTGGCCGCGGCCGGAGGCGCTTTCGGCGCTGCCGGTGCCGGTGCAGCCGCCTGTTGCTTCTTTTGCAACTGTTCGGGCATTTCGACCCGGCGCCGGCCGCTCTCGTCGGCCTTCGGCTGCTGCGGCTTGGCTGCCGGCGGTGCGGTGCGGGCAGCGGGTCTGGCGGGTGCAGGTTTTTGTGGCGGTGGCGCCGCTTCGGCCTTCTCAGCCTGTTCCTGGCGTTTTCTCAGCCTCGGCGGTACGCGCCCCCCCTTGGCCGGCGCATTCAGCGCGGCGGCGGCCTTTTCGGCAAGTGCAGCCTTTTCGTCCGCCTCGTTCGGGACGGCTTGCGGTGCCGGCGCTGGTTTCGGCGCAGGTGCAGCGGGTGGTTGCGTCCGGGCAGTCGGTTTTGCGGGCGGTTTCGCGGGCGGTTTTGCGGGCGGCTCTACGGACGGTGCGGCAGGCTCAGCGGACGGCTGAGCGGGCGCCCGCTCCATCCTGACATTGGGCCGGGGGCCGCGCGCCGCTTTCGGCGGTTCCGGTTTGCGCGGTGCCGGCCGTTTGCGCTCGCCCAGCGGCGGCATGGGAATGCCCCGCTCATCAGGCGCAGGCGCGGCGGGTGCGGCGGCTTGCGGCGGCGCGGCATCGGTCTTTTCGCCAAAGACCCGGTCGACGGCAGCGTCGACGGCTTCGACGCCGTCCTCATCGGCGTCGTCAAGCGCTTCGATCTTTGAAAGGATGCCGGTCATCCGGGTTCGTTACCTCTCGATTATCCGTTCAGGCGCAGTTGAAACGGCGGCCGGGCCCGCTCAGCCAGCCGTCGCGTGGCACGGAAAGCATCTGCAGTTCCGGGCTCGGGACAGTCGGCTTTTGCGTCTTCGCCTGCGGTTTATCGAAATCCAACGCCATGGCGTTGACGGCACTGCCATCCGTTGCTTCGAGTTTCTTGAGTTTCGCAATCATCGTCAGGTCCCCTTTCCGGTTGGACTGCCGAGCCGTTCTGATTCCTGGGCACGCTCGACAAGGCGCGCATCGGAAATGTCGAAAATACGGTCGGCGAGATTGAGCATCGACGGACGCGGCGTCACGAGGATCAGTGTGACCCGGCCCTTGAGACGTTCCAGCAGGTTACGAAGCGTCGAGTCACCGGCGCTGTCCATGGCGGCATTCGCCTCGTCGAACAGCAACACGCGCGGCTTGTCGACAAGTGCCCGCGCAATCGCGATGCGCTGCTTGATCCCCTTCGGCAACTTGTCGCCGGCACCGTCTCCGACTTTGGTTTCGTAGCCGTGCGGCATATGCGCGACGACACCGTCGAGACCGAGCAGGCGCGAAATATCCAGTGCCTCGTCGATCTTCTCTTCACGGAACATGGTCACGTTCTCCAGGATCGTGCCGTTGAACAGCACGCCTTCCTGCGGCAGATAGGCAATCTGGCGGCGGATGCTGGAGGGATCGTATTCATACAAATCCATGCCGTCCGCCGAGACGCGCCCCTCGGTCGGTGCGAACACACCCATCATGATGTATAGCAGCGTCGTCTTGCCGCTTGAGCCGGCGCCCGTGATGCCGATCGTCTCACCGGCCTCAACGGTCAGATCGATATCCTTGAACACGGGCGGCAGATCCTCACCGTCCTTGTTCTTGCCGTACGTGAACGTCATGTTCTCGATCTTCAGGTCGCCACGGATTGCGGGCAGTTGCGGCAGGCCTGAAGGTTTTTCCTCTTCCATTTCGAAGAGTTTACGGACCCGGTCGAGCGAAAGTTGAATGGACTGAAAACGGGTCCAGATGCCAACCGCTTTCTGAAGCGGCTGCATGGAGCGGCCGGCGAGCATGGTGCAGGCCGCGAGGCCACCGACGGTCAACTCACCGTCGATGACGAACGTTGCGCCGTAACCGACGACGCAAAACAGGACGAGTTGCGAGAACAATGCCCCGGTCGAACTCGCCGACGAGGAATGCAGGGCAACATTGTAGTCGGCGGTGGCACAGGTTTCCTGAAGGCGCTCGTAGCGGCGGATCATCTGCTCTTCCATCGCCAGTCCCTTGACCGTGTGGATACCACCTAGAACCTCGATAATGAAACTGTAGCGCCTGTCGTCTGCCAGCATCCGGCTTTCCAGTGCGCCACGCAGCTTGTTGCCGACCAGGATTGCGGCGATGGCGAAAACGATAATCAAAACGATCGGCACCACCACCAGGTGCCCCGCGAGGTAGTACATGGCGCTCAGAAACAGCACGGCGAACGGAAGGTCGCACAGCGCCAGGATCGCCTGACCTGCGTAGAATTCCTTGAGCGGCCCCAACGCATTGAAGCGTTCCAGGTGAACACCCGAGCCCTGCCGCTCATAATCGACAATGGAGACGTTAAGCAGACGCTCCACGGCCGCGACACCGGCGAGGTGCTCGAAACGCGCGCCCATCCAGCCGGAGACGTAGGAACGGCCTTGCCTGAGGCCGGCCTCAAGCAGCAGTGCTGAACCGACCCCCACGATCAAAAGGATCAGCGTGCCCTGGGCAGAGTTCGGAATGATGCGGTCATACACCTGCAGCAACGTCAGCGGCATCGCCAACGCCAGCAGATTGATGAACACCGATGCGACAATGAGGTCGAAAATTCCACCAGGCGTATAGGAAATACGCCCGAGCTCACTGCCCTGCCTCGGCGTCGACGATTTTAGCTTTTCAGCCAAGCCCATGCATCTATCCGGCCGCTCGACACGACCGGTCCTTCCGCTCCCTGGCCCTGCCCGCAAAGACTAGGGGTCCATTTACCGGTTTAGGCCGTTGTCGTTAATAAACCCTTACAGGCGGCGCGCACCAGTTGTGGCAAACCGTTGATGAGCTTGCCGCTTGGCACTGACAACACCCTGAAGGATGTGCCCGCTGCACGTGCGCGGTCTATTCGGTCGATGCGTAGGTCGCGATGATCGTCTCTGCGACCTCGCGGAATGCCCCCAACGTCATCCCCGTACCGATCCGGGGATCATACACGCTACGGATCAGAATGCGATCGAGCACGGACAATCTGGTCAGCATGGATGACTCGTTGAAGATGGAAGGACGGAGCCGCTCGCTATCGTTCGGCAGCCCCATTGCCTGCGTTAATTCCTCTAATAAACAATGAGTTATATGATCTTCATCCAGCAATGAATTAATCACGATCTTTGCCTTGTTCGCACTCCAGTCCTTGTTCGGCCAGATCAGGAAAAAGCACCGGCTGGGTCCCATAAGATTACGCAATTGGCGCGCCGGTACGCCGGGAAACGGCAGCCGACCCATCAGCGTCCGCGGCACGATCGTGATGACGATATCCCCGCCCGTGCCAATATCGCGCGGCATCAGCCGAAGCGGCAGGCTGGTCAATGCCGCCAAGTCCCGGACATGGCGTTGCAACGCCGTATAGTGCTGATTGGACGTTTCGACGGGAACGGGGGGTGCCAACCCCGTCGCTGCATCCCGGGGACCGGGCATCATTGTCTCAAGCCGGATCGCCGGGGCACGGCGCCATTTCACGAGCCGCGCGCCGGGGGCGGCACCGATCACCACATCTTCTGCAAACCGGCGCAGATCGGATATCGGCGGTACGGAGTCCGCAGACGATGAAACCGGAAGCACGAGGCCTGCGCAGATCGCGGCCGTAAGCAGGAAACGCTTCAAACCTCTAGCCGCCCACATGTTCAATGATGATGTCACGGCCGATGCGGAGCGCATCGGACCGCGGCGTGCCTGCCGGCAATCGCTTGTCGTAAAGCGTCTTGAGCAGAATGATGTCGGTCTCCGAGAGATCGCGGCGTGTCGATTGTTGATTGAAAATGGAAGGACGCACCAGGTCGCTATCGTTCGGCAGGCCCATCGCCTGCGTCATTTCCTCGAGCAGGCAGGCGTCCATCTGTTCCGGCGGCAGTTCGTTGTTCACCACGATGAGGCTCCTGAACATGGCGCCCGTGGCGACTGATCGGGTCAGGAAATAACATACGCCCGGCTGTCCCAGCCGTTTTAATATCTGAGGGTCCACATCCTTTGCAATGAACGGCTGCCCCATGGCAAGGCGCGGGACGAACTTGATAAAGAAGTTCGCAGGCTTACCCTGCTTGGCGTCGCTCTTTTCAGATGCCGTCCCAGTCAATTTCACCAGGGTCGTCAGGTGCTTCCGGATCATATCGACATGGGTTTTTTCAGGGCGCACAAAAGACAGCTTCAACTCCCGCTGGCCACCGCCCTTATCGATCATCTTCCCCTGCATGGACGAAATCGAGACGCGAACAGGCGTCATCCACTTCTGCACATGGGTGGCACGCTGTACGCCCTCATACTCAGTCCCGAAAACGACGTTGTCGAAATGGCGCACAAGTTCGTCAACGCCCGGCACATCGGCCGCTGCCGCCGGGGCACTCGCCCAAAACGAAAATACCAGAGCCAGCAAGGGCAAACGCGCAACGCCTGCAGCCGTGGCGGGGTTCGTCATCGACATGGCCAAAGACTATCACGCGCGCGGTCGGCGGCGATACCCGTCAGCCGTCAATTTTCAGTGAATTGAGGATCTTCTCGGCAACCGGCCGGTAGGTATCGAACTGGGTCGCCGGTGCCGTATAGGACCAGATGTGGGCGATGCCGCCTTCCGGCCGCGGTATGACCAGCGCCCATTTGCGGAACCGCTGTCCCTGGTGGTCGTAACTCGCGACGAACTGATGCCCCTGCAGCGTGAGCCCGTACTTGGCGTAGGTCACCGGCTTTTCGCCGACGAACTGGACCGCGCGCGCCTGCTGCGACAGGTTTGCCTTAAGGTTGTCCAGCGCGATCCGTGCCACATCACCGTCACCAGCCGGTTTGACGTTCTGAAGCGATACGATCGCATCGTATGCGGGCGTGCCCTGCGGACCGCTTATCGCGTTGGTGAACGCGCTCAGCTTCTCGAGCTGCCAGGCCGCAGGGTATTCGATCCTGTAACCGTATCCCGCTTCCGAAAATATCAGAACGTCCGGCGCCGATGCCTGTTCAACCGGCTTGGGCCGGCCAGCCGGGTTTGCATCCGGCGCCGTCTGCGCACGAAGCGGCGGCTCTACCGCCTGCGGGTCCTGCTTACCGGCAATCTGTACGGGTTCAGCCGGCTTTTCGCCCGGCGCAGGCCGAAAGCTTGCCAAAATCCATTCGAACTCGGTGGACAGCTTTTCGAAGTGACTGATCGGGGCAAAGAACATCATCACGAAATCGGTGTTCGCACCTCGGGCAACGACGACCTTCGTCCGGGTCGACCCTGCTTCATAGACGGCAACGCCGGCAGGCATCCCGGCGACGATCTCCTCCGACTCATCGACCTTGCGCGCCCACGGCTTGCCGTCGCCCAGATAGCGCACTTCAAGCTTGTGGAACATTTCCGGCGTGGTCATCGCCGGATTGGCGTCGCCGGTCTGGATGTTGACCGCGTAACCCTTGCGGGACTGGATCGATATCTGTTCGGCATCGGCGCGTTCCTGGAAGCGCGACCCCGGCGGTGCAACCAGCATAAAGCCGCGTTTCGCATCTTGATAGGCAATCGGCTTCGCCGGGTCCGCATTGATCACGCCCGGTACCGGCGGCAGACCGGTCGGCGACGTCACCTGCGTGGCGGGCGGCGTAGCAGCGGCGACGTCAGGGTGAATGGCATTCTGCGGCACCATTCCGGGCGCCGTCGCCGACGTCCCGATGGCGCCCGTATTTTCTGCGGCCGCGCCATGCAGCGTTGCACCGGTAACCAGTGCGGCGGCGATCAATGCTCGTGCTATTGTGCGCATGACTGCGCTCCCTTTTCCGTCGGCCAGTCCGCGTCAACGCATCGCGGCTTTTGGCGTCCCAATTGCCCGGCCAAGCTCGCTCGGCGGCAAATCCCGTGTAGATGATGACACTACGTGGTTAACAATCCGTGAATCATTGCCGCACCGGCGGCAGCGGATTCACTCAAGAACGGCGGAAACCCCGCATTTTTGCGAAATTCTCCGCGCTTAAATCCTCGAAGAGTTCGCGCCGCCGCTCTTCGTCGACCCCGGCCGCCTCCAGCGCCGCCGCGCCGAGCCGCAGGCTCGCCTCGACCGTCTCCGGCATCACATGGTCGACCCCCATCTCGGTATAGGTATCAGCGACGTCCCAATCATGGGCACGGACATGAATGGGCACGTGCGGATACAACCGTCTGACGGTTCGCACCATGGCTTCGGCCACTCTCGGGTCGTCAAGTGTCACGACGATAAGGCGCGCATGCTCGGCGCCGACCGAACGCAGCACCTCGGGACGGCCGGCACTGCCGAAATAGACATGATGCCCATGGCGCCTTGCACGTCTGACGCAGTCCGCATCGGAATCGATGGCCACATAGGGCACCCCTGCCGCCGCCAGCATGTTGGCGACCGTTTCGCCGACACGCCCGAACCCCGCGATCAGCACCGGGCGGGTTTCCTCGGCGACGTGTTCGTGTACTTCACCCGGGACCACCACCGCGAACCGTTCGGCCACGCGCCCGCCCAAATGAACCATTGCGGGCGTCAGGATCATGCTCAACACAACGACGGCGATCAGAATGTCGAGCGTGGATTTCGGCAGTATGCCCTCGCCCGCGGCAAGCGAGAAGAGCACGAAGCCGAACTCCCCTGCCTGCGACAGCAGGAAACCGGTTCTGATGGCGACCGCCATCGGCGACTTGAATGCCAGAGACAGGACAATGGTGATCGCCGTTTTCAGGACCAGCATCGCAACGGTTGCACCGATGACGATAGCCGCATGGCTGACCAACGGCGCAGGGTCCAGGCTCATGCCCACGCTCATGAAGAACAGGCCGAGCAAGAGGCCGCGAAACGGCAGTATGTCGGCTTCGATCTGGTGGCGGTATTCCGATTCCGCTAAAAGCACGCCGGCCATAAACGCGCCGAGGGCGAGCGAGAGCCCGACCTGGTTCATGACCCAGGCAAACCCCAGCACCAGCAACAGGGCCATGGCGACAAAGGTATCGCTGTTGCCGATCCGGGCGATGGCATGCATGGCCGGACCGATGGCATACCGTCCGGCAAGCACGACGACCATGATGATGCCCGCCGCCTGAACCATGGCGAGCCCCATGGACGTCGTCACCGCGATCTCGCCGACGGCCAGCAGCGGCAACAGCACGATCAGGGGCACGACCGCCAGGTCCTGCAACAACAGTACCGAGAAACTGTTCCGACCGTGATGACTGGTCAGCTCGTTTCGTTCGGAAAGTAACTGCACGCCGAACGCCGTTGACGAAAGCGCCAGTCCGAAACCGATCACCAGCGCCGCATCGACACGCACGTCAAAAGCCAGATGAACACCGGTCGAGAGAACGGCGCCGGTAATCAAAACCTGCAGACCGCCAAGACCGAAGACGTGACGGCGCATGATCCAGAGCCGCTGCGGTTTCATCTCAATGCCGATCATGAAAAGCAGGAAGACCACACCGAATTCGCCAATGTGTCTGAGGTTCTCGGCATCCGTGATCACGCCGATACCGAAGGGGCCGATAACGGCGCCGGCAGCCAGGTACCCGAGTTGCGATCCCAACCCCAATCGAGTGGAAATCAAAACCGCGATGACAGCCGCCCCCAGCAGGCTCAGAATTTCAACCATTCGAGCAAGTCCCCAAATTCAAGAGCCGTTTACCGGTTCAACGCGCATTTCGTCCGCCGGGCCGCTGACCCGGTAGCGCTTCAGGGTCCGCGTGTCGCCGTTCGTCCCCAATCTGCCGATATCGAGGTCGATCGTCCAGTTGGCAAGGTCAATCCGCCCCTTTCCGACAAGACTAAGCGAGCCCGAACGAAGCAAGAGGTCGTCGCTGGCGGCGATCCCCTGTGCCACCTTGAAGGTCGCATTGAGGGATTTGAAGGTCAGGCTGTTGCCTGCTTCGGGTGCCAGGCCCTGTATCAGTTCCGTGATCCGCAACGCGCCCTCCTGCGCAACGACTTCGGCTTCGCCGGTCAGGGCCGCCACCAGTTCCCCCGTGGAACTGCCGACGGAAAAGAGATTGAATTCGATATTCGTCTGTCCGCTAAGGGGCGGGTTGAGCGCATCCGAGCCGGCGCCGAGGACCGGCCCCACATCGACGCCGACGGCGCGCCCTTCTATGTTCAGCGCGCGCATTCCCTCGGACGCATCCAGGGTCAGTTTGCCACGTATCGAACCGCCATGGACGATCGTATCTTCGAGCGAAACAGCAAGGCGGCGCGTGCCCGGTTCACGTTCGATCAGCGCATCCCCCGGACCGAACGCCACGCTGCGCCACATGGCGTCGCGCCAGGTAACTTCGATGCGCCCGCTTGGCATCCCCGGGATCATCAACGGCGCTTCCATCAGGGACATGACGTCGTCTGCCTGCGTCGACCCTAGATCGAGTGTCGCCGCCTCGAACCGGCCGGTCATATGCGGTGCACCCGAGGTGACACCGGCGATCTTGACGGCCCCGGTCAGGGAAGTATGCCCGAATTTCAGGTCCATGCGCCGTATATCGATCGTGTCACCGGCAAGATCGACGCTGGCATTGAGCGACACTGGACTGTCACCACGCGCCGGCAACAGCGGCCCGACCCATGCATTCAGGGCGGCAGCGTTGCCGCCCGCCAAAACAATCTCGCCATCCCCCACGGTACGCTCCCGCACCGCCATCGATCCCTTGAAAGACCCGTTCAGCAGCTGCGAATTCAACACGATCTCGAAAGGCCACCGGTTGCCGGATACCAGCAACTGCGGGTCGGACGTGGTCGCCGACAGTGTCACTTCCTGACCGTTCAACAGCCCGGTACCGTTCAGCAGCAATCCGTCACCCGCGTCCGCGTTTTCCGAAGCCGCGTTGGACAGGGCAAACCGCTCAAGCTTGAGCATGCGGCCGCTCCGCCCGTCGGCGAGAACGAACGAGGCGTTCTCTATCTTCAGGTCCTGAACGGTCATGTCCCGCCACCAGCCCCAGGCGCGGTCGATTTCAGGCGTCGCGTCCCTTTCCGCCGGCATGACGTCATGACCGGTTTCAATCCGAACGTGCGGCGCGCGCAGCAAAATCCGTTTCAGGTCGACGCTGCCCGCGAGCGCGCCGAATGTGCCCGCTTCCAGTTCGAGGTGCGGCAACTTCAGAGATACCGGCCCGTCGGGATCGGCCGAAACCACGTTCTCGGCTTCAAGCCGCAGCGACGGCAGGATCGCGAACGAATGATCGCCATTGATGGCGACCTCGACACCGGCGACCCGTCCGATAATGCTCTCGGCATAGGCGACGGTCATGCTTGCGGGGATCACCATGGGCGCGAGCGCAACGGCGGAGAGCGCAAGCAACACAAGTGCAGCAAGTGCAATACCGAACTTCGCCAGCAACGGGAACCGATAAGGCGAGCCTTCGACCTCCACCGTCCAGGCCTCTTCCTCGGCGACGGCACTATCGTCGGCGTCGTCGACCAGTTCTGGCGTCTTTCTCACGTCGAATTCCAGTCAGCATCCAAACCGGAACCGCCGGGCGCGGGCACCTATTAAGGCCAGCATAGCAGAGTCCCAGTACACATTCTGTCTTCCCAGTCTTGGCGCAAACTCGTGCATAAAACGTAAACACGGAAACCGAGACAAGTTTATCGCCGAATCAGTGCGGAAATCAGGCATCGACATTGACATTCCGAATCGACTGCCATAGAAGCCTGATATCAAACATTAAAATCATCCTCGCCGTCAGGCGTGCCTGCCCGGCCGGAGCTGCCGTTCGATGCAGATATATTTGCCCATCGCCGAAATGTCGGTGAACATTTTCCTCATTCTGGGGATGGGCGGGGGTGTCGGGTTCCTTTCAGGGCTTTTCGGCGTCGGCGGCGGCTTCCTGATGACGCCGTTGCTCATATTCATCGGCATTCCGCCCGCCGTGGCCGTCGCCACGGAAGCCAACCAGATCGTGGCCAGTTCCGTTTCCGGCGTGCTTGCCCACCTCCGCCGCGGCAACGTCGACATCAAGATGGGCATCCTGCTTCTGATCGGCGGTGTGATCGGATCGACTTTCGGCGTCTGGCTGTTCACCTTCCTTAAGGGGCTGGGTCAGATCGATCTGGTCATCAAGCTGTCCTACGTGGTTTTCCTGGGCATCATCGGATCCCTGATGCTGATCGAAAGCATCAACGCGATGCGGGCCCGCAAGCGAAAAGCGCAGAAGAGAAGCCACTCGCACAACTGGATGCATGGCTTGCCGTTCAAGATGCGCTTCCGGAAATCTCGCCTTTATATCAGTGCCATCCTCCCGATTGTGATCGGCATATTCGTCGGCATCCTGTCCGCGATCATGGGCGTCGGCGGCGGTTTCGTGATGGTGCCCGCGATGATCTACCTGCTCGGCATGCCGACGGCTGTCGTTGTCGGCACGTCGCTGTTCCAGATCATCTTCGTCACCGCCAACGTGACCGTACTGCAGGCCGTATCCAACCAGGCGGTGGATATCGTGCTCGCATTGCTGCTTTTGATCGGCGGCGTGATCGGCGCACAGTTCGGCGCCCGCTTCGGCGGCCGCATGCAAGGCGAGCAATTACGTGGCATGCTGGCACTGATCGTCATCGCGGTCTGCCTGAAGCTGACGTTCGATCTCGTTGTCGCCCCTGCCGATCCCTATGACTTCGGCGTCGGAGGACACTGATAATGTTTGCGCGCGCGCTCAAAGTCCTGACCTGTTCATTGGCGCTCCTGCTGGGCGCGTCGAGCCTCAACGCGCGGGATCTTGTCGTCGACCTGTCGGCGCCGATCGTGCAGATCACGGCCGGGTTCTCCGGCACCGAATTATTGCTTTTCGGTGCCAAGCGTGGCGCCGGCGACGTCATCGTCGTGGTGCGCGGACCGCTCGAGGACCAGACGGTACACTTGAAAGAGCGAAAGCTCGGTGTTTGGGTGAATACCGAGAACCTGACGTTCGAAGACATCCCGTCCTATTACTGGGTGGCCTCAAACCGGCCCGTCTTCAACATCCTGCCCGCGGACACACTGGCACGTTTGCAGATCGGTCTGGATGAAGTCCAGATGTCGACGGTCGAAGAGGATCCCAATTCCGCAGTGAAAATCGCCTTCCGCGCGGCGCTTGTCCGCGACAAGGTCCGTAAACGCCTTTATGCGGAAGACGCCGTGCCGCTTCTATTCCGAAGCGACATGCTGTTCCACACAACGATCAATTTTCCTGCCAGCGTTTCCGTCGGAGAGTTCGCGATCGAGACCTATCTTGTTCGGGACCAGGAAGTCATCACGAGTGAAACGACGCTGCTTAACGTTCGCAAGTTCGGACTCGAGGCAGAGATTTATAACTTTGCTCATCAGCAATCGCTTTTGTACGGTATTTTCGCAGTCATCATCGCCTGTGCCGCCGGATGGCTTGCAAATGCCGCGTTTAGGAGAGGGTAAGCCATGAGTGACAGAACCGATCCGACACAAAAAAACGGCGACGCGCCGACACGCCAATTAACCGGCCGTACCTTCCTGTGCGTCGTCGACGAGACCGAGGAATTCGCCGCCGCCCTCCAGTTCGCATGCCAGCGCGCCAAAAATTCCGGTGGCCGCGTCGCCTTGCTGTATGTCATTCAACCTGCCGAGTTTCAGCACTGGATGGCCGTAGGCGAGCGCATGCGCGAAGAAGCACGCGAGGAAGCCGAAGAGATGCTCAACGTCGTCGCATCGGTCGTTCAGAAACGGCTCGGTCAGATGCCGGCGCTCTATATTCGTGAAGGGGCACTTCGCGACGAGGTCATAAGCCTGATCGAGGAAGAGGAAAGTATCTCCCTTCTCGTGCTCGGCGCTGCGTCCGGCACCGACGGCCCCGGTCCGCTGGTATCGTACCTAGTCGAAAAAATGGCGGGCAAACTCCGCGTTCCGGTAACGATTGTGCCGGGCAGCCTTACCGAAGAAGACATCGCCCTGATTACCTGAGCAGCTGCGCTGCTCCCGAGTTCACTCGCCGACGCTCGAGCCGGCTTTATTAAACCGGATCGTGATGGACATTTACCTTCCAATCGCCGAAATATCCGTAAATGTCTTTCTGCTTCTGGGTATCGGCGGCGGGATCGGCGCACTCTCCGGTATCTTCGGTGTCGGCGGCGGTTTTCTCATGACCCCATTGCTGATCTTTATCGGCATACCGCCGGGCGTCGCGGTCGCCACAGGCGCCAATCAGATCGTCGCAGCATCAATATCCGGCGTGTTGGCGCATTGGCGGCGCGGTAACGTCGACGTGAAAATCGGCGTGGTGCTGCTGATCGGCGGCCTTGCCGGATCCACGGCAGGCGTCGGACTGTTTTCGTTTCTCAAATCCGTCGGCCAGGTCGATCTCGTGGTCAACCTTTGCTACGTGGTCTTTCTCGGCATAATCGGATCGCTGATGCTGTTGGAAAGCATCAAGGCGATGATGGCGCAAAAGGCGCAGAAGCGGAAAAAAAGCCACGTCCACAACTGGACGCATGGCCTGCCGTTCAAGATGAAGTTCAGGCGTTCACGACTTTACATCAGCGCCCTGCTCCCGCTCGCCGTCGGTTTCTTTGTCGGCCTTCTATCGGCGGTCATGGGTGTCGGCGGCGGCTTCGTCATGGTCCCGGCGATGATCTACCTGCTGGGCATGCCGACCGTTGTCGTCGTCGGCACATCGCTGTTTCAGATCATCTTTGTCACCGCGAACGTCACGCTGCTCCAGGCTGTCAGCAATCAGACGGTCGACGTCGTGCTGGCGATGTTGCTGATTGTCGGCGGCGTCATCGGGGCACAACTGGGCGCGCAGATTGGTGCCAAGCTCAAGGGCGAGCAACTGCGCGGCCTACTGGCGATGATGGTGATTTCCGTGGCAATCAAGCTGTTGATCGATCTGGCGACGCAACCCGCCGATCTTTATTCGGTCCTGCCCGCCGGCGGCTGATCAGCCCTTTGCCGCGGTGCGCAGATCGCCGATGGTTTTGGCGTAATCGTCACCCTTGAAAACGGCGCTACCGGCGACGAGGACGTCCGCACCGGCCGCCACGACATCCGCAATGGTATCGACGTTAACACCACCGTCGACTTCCAGTTCGATCGGACGGTCGCCGATCATCTCGCGGATACGCCTGATCTTCTCGAGCTGTGCCGGGATAAAGCTCTGTCCGCCGAAGCCCGGATTGACGCTCATCACCAGGATCAGGTCGACCTTGTCGAGAACGTAGGCAAGAACGCTTTCCGGCGTCGCCGGATTGAGCGACACACCGGCCTTCTTGCCGAGCGAACGGATGACCTGCAGTGAGCGGTCGAGATGCTTGTCGGCTTCGGCATGCACCGTAATGATATCGGCGCCCGCCTTGGCATATTCTTCCAGATACGGCTGCGCCGGATCAATCATCAGGTGCACGTCGAACGGCTTTGCCGTATGCGGCCGGAGCTTCTCGATGATCGGCGCGCCGAACGTCATGTTGGGAACGAAGTGTCCGTCCATGACGTCGACGTGCACATAATCACACCCGGCCGCATCGATGGCGCGGATTTCCTCGCCGAAACGTGCGAAGTCGGCGGACAGGATCGAGGGTGCGATTTTGACCATGAAAGGCTCCGATCAGGCTGCCTTGGAGTACGTGCCGGCACAGGCACGGCTGTTGGCGCTGGCGCGTTCGATGAATGCCTGCTGCGCGGCGGGACTGTTGGCGTTGTCGCCTTTCCAGGCGCTGAGCGCGCTTTGCTGCAGGGCGCGGCCGTAAGAGAAGCTGAGCTTCCACGGCAGGTTCGCGTCGCTGGCGTTCATCAGGTCGAGGTGCAGGGTCGCATCTTCCTCCGATTGCCCGCCGGACAGGAACATGATCCCCGGGACGGCAGCCGGCACTTTGCGCAGCAGCGTCTCGACGGTCTTCGCGGCGACCTCTTCCGGCGACGCCTGGGTTGCACACTTCTTGCCCGAAATGATCATGTTCGGTTTAAGGATCGTGCCTTCCAGATAGACTTCCTGCAGGTGCAGTTCGTTATACACCGCATCCAGGACTTCTTCGGTCACTTCCTGGCAACGGTCGATGTCGTGCGCGCCGTCCATCAGGACTTCCGGTTCGACAATCGGGCAAAGGCCGCCTTCCTGGCAGATCTTGGCGTAACGGGCCAGGGCATGGGCGTTGGTATGAATGGCATAGCGGCTCGGAATACCGTCCGCGATATCAATCACCGCGCGCCACTTGGCGAACCGCGCCCCCAGTTCATAGTACTCGGCAACACGGCCCGGCAGACCGTCGAGACCTTCGGTGATTTTCTCGGCGGGACGGCCCGGCAGCTCCTTGGCACCGCCGTCGACCTTGATGCCCGGAATGACGCCCGCATCCTGGAGTATCTTGACCAGCGTCGTGCCGTCGGCAGCGGACTGGCGGATCGTTTCGTCATAAAGAATGACACCCGAGATGTAGTTGCCGATACCGTTCGAGCGGAACATCATTTCCCGGTAATCGCGGCGTTTTTCTTCGACGTTCTCGACACCGATGGAATCAAGGCGCTTGCCCATGGTTCCGGTGCTCTCGTCGGCGGCCAGCAGACCCTTGTTGTCAGCGACCATCGCGACGGCGGTTTCAAAAAGTTCCTGCTTGTTCATGTCCGTACCCTCCAACATTGATCTGACCGCAAACGGGGTCAGGCTAGACCTTCCTTGGCCGCGGCAACAACGGCCTCGGCGGTAATACCAAAATGCTTGTAAAGATCACCGGCCGGCGCCGAGGCACCGAACCCGTTCATGCCGACGAACCCGCCATCGGGACCGATGTACTTGTCCCAGCCATGGCGCACGGCGGCTTCAACGGCGACCCGCACCGTTCCTTCGCCCAGAACGCCGTTACGGTAGGCCGCATCCTGCTTGTCGAACAGTTCCCAGCACGGCATGGACACGACCGCCGTGCCGATACCGTCCGCTTCCAGCGCCTCGCGTGCCTGCGTCGCCAGATGCACTTCGGAGCCTGTCGCCAGCAGCGTGACCTGGCGCGCGGACGCTTCGGCCTCGGCCAGCACGTAGCCGCCTTTTGCCGAGAGGTTCTCGTCCGTGTGCTTGGTCCTAAGCGTCGGCACACCCTGGCGCGAAAGCGCGAAACCGGACGGGCCGTCTGCATTCTCCAGCGCTATCTGCCAGCATTCGACCGCTTCGACACCGTCGCATGGCCGGAACATAAGGAAATTCGGCGTCGCACGAAGCATCGACAGCGTCTCGACGGGCTGGTGCGTTGGGCCGTCCTCGCCAAGACCGATGCTGTCGTGCGTCAGCACGTAAAGAACGCGTTGCTCCATCAGCGCCGAAAGGCGCATGGCACCGCGCATGTAATCGGCAAACACCAGGAACGTGCCGCTCGTCGGGATCAGTCCGCCATGCAGCGCAATCCCGTTCATCGCCGCAGCCATGCCGTGCTCGCGCACCCCGTAGTGAATGTATCGGCCGGAGAAATCGGACGGGGTTACGGATGCCGTATCCGACGTCCTCGTATTGTTGGAGCCCGTCAGGTCGGCCGAGCCGGAAACCAGGTCGGTCACTACCGGCACCAGGACATTGAGCGACTCACCCGACGCAACGCGTGTCGCCCACTTCGGCTGTTCTTCGGAAACACGTTTCTTGTGCGCGACAACGGCTTCGGAAACACCGCGCGGCAGCGTCCCTGCCACCGCGCGCTTGAATTCTGCGGCGCCTGCCGACGATGCAAGCCGTCCTTCCCATGCTTCGCGGTCCGCAGCGCCACGGCTGCCGGCGGCACGCCAGCTTTCCAGGACATCGGCCGGCACTTCAAACGGCCCCGCGTCCCAGCCGAGGGCCTCGCGGGCACCGGCAATTTCGTCGTCACCGAGCGGCGCGCCATGGGTAGACGCGGTGCCGGCTTTCGTCGGCGCACCGAAACCGATCGTCGTTCTGCACGCGATCATGGACGGCGTGCCGCTCGCCTTGGCCTTTTCGATAGCGGCGGCAACGGCGGCGTGGTTATGGCCGTCGACGGACTGAACGTCCCAGCCCGATGCCTCGAACCGCTTTTTCTGATCATCGGACACCGCAAGGTCGGTGCTGCCATCGATCGAAATGCCGTTGTCATCGAACAGCACAATCAGTTTCGAAAGTTTCAGGTGCCCCGCAAGCGAGATGGCTTCGTGGCTGATGCCTTCCATCAGGCAGCCGTCTCCGGCAATCACATAGGTATGGTGATCGACAAGGTCGTCACCGTAGCGCGCGTTCATCAGCCGTTCGGCAAGCGCCATGCCGACGGCGTTGGCAATCCCCTGCCCGAGCGGACCGGTCGTGGTCTCGATGCCCTTGGCGTGACCGTATTCCGGGTGACCGGCGGTCTTCGAGCCGAGCTGGCGGAAATTCCGAAGCTCGTCCATGGTCATGTCTTGGTACCCGGTCAGATGCAGCAACGAATAGATCAGCATCGAGCCGTGCCCGGCAGAAAGGATAAACCGGTCGCGGTCCGGCCAGTCCGGGCTGGACGCGTCGAACTTCAAAAACTTTGTAAACAGGACTGTCGCCGCGTCGGCCATGCCCATCGGCATGCCGGGGTGTCCGGATTTCGCCGCCTGCACCGCATCGGCTGCCAAAAAGCGGATGGCGTTGGCCATTCTCAGTTCCAGGGATTGTGCATCCGATGACATAGAAAACTCCTCGTCTCGACGGATGCGTCGACCCGCCTTCTTTTCCGCCCAACGGCCACGGCCCCCGTTTTCACGACGCCCTTTTCAGGCCAACTTTTCCCAGGACATTGCCGGCTGCCCCAACCCAGAAACGAACCCAAGAGGCCGGTTCGCACAGAAGCGCCGCCGCCACAGTGAATACCGTCTCACCGCGCGGTGAGCAAGGATAAGCGGGCCACTTTTTCGGCTTTTTTTCCAGCTGTTCTCCCGGCTCGCCCACACGCCGGAGAAATACCGTGAACACAGCCCCCTGCAGGTGATTCGCATGGCCCGGCATGTCGCGCGTATTTTGCCCGGAAGTCGACGCGATCGCCGGTCGGGCCCCTTTGCGACACCCCTCGTCCGGTATCATCGGTTTCCCAGCCAGACCGGTGCCCCGGCTACGCAGCAATAGCGCTGCGGCATGAATTTTCGGCAGATTTCAGCCGCTCTCATTGCTCGGCGGCGGAAAACACGCCGACGGCAGATTAATCATTAATGGGACCGGGGCGAGCTTACCAGAGGCGCTCTACCTTGAAGTGTCCGCCGCCACAAATATTTGGCGCGGCGAACGCGAGAAAGATTGATTCCCGTTTAACATTCCTTGATTGTATTTGCAGGGGTCATTAGTCGACGAGGGATCAGGACTTGGCAGAAATTGCCGCTATCGTCGCCGTACTTGTTGCACTTGGGGCGTTATGGCTTGCAAGCCACGCCAACAAACACGTTGATTCGTCGTTTGAGGAATACGGACGCCATCTCGCCAAACAGGTCCGAGAGGCGCAGGCGGCGTTTGAGCGCAAAACCAGCGAATTCGACCTGGAAGTCACCAAGCTGTCCCGCGAAGTCGATGCGCTGCAGGCCCAGATCGGCGACAACAGCGAGAAGCTCAACACCCTGACGCAGCGGATCAAAGTGGTAGAACACGACCTCAAGAGCATGACAGACGCACTGCCGCCGCAACTTCTGCAACGCCGCGCCGGTAAACGCTGAACGGTTCTGTCAGCACTGCCCCCTTGCGTCAGGCGGCACAGATACCCAATTCTTCGATGTAGAGCGATAATTCCGGGGAAGACCGATGACCGTTGCCGAAACCATCGAACAGAAAGTCGCCGACGCTATCGCGCCCGTGCACCTTGAAGTCATCAACGAGAGCCATATGCACAACGTGCCGCCGGGCTCCGAGTCGCATTTCAAGCTCATCATCGTATCCGATGCGTTCGACGGGAAACGGCTGGTCGGCCGGCACCAAATCATCAACGGCGTATTGAAAGACGAGCTGGACGGCCCTGTTCATGCGCTCTCGATGGAGACGCATACGCCGTCCGAGTGGGAAGCACGCGGCGGCCGCATTTTGGCCTCCCCGTCCTGCCGTGGCGGGTCCAAGCACGACCCCGCTTTCGGCGGTTAAACCTGCGTTTTCCTGAACATCAATTCGAACACGGTACGCGGCAGCGGCGTCCGCTGCTGCACTTCCAGGTTGGCATCGACATGAGCCGGTTGTTTCATGCCGACAAGCGCTGACGTCAGCCCTGACGCGGAGCGCGTGAACTGCAACGCACGCCGGCAGTCATCGGCCAGATCTTCACCCAGCCATTTAGTCAGGGACTCGTTTATCTTCGGCACTTTCCCCTGCCCGATGCTGCCGCTGGCAACGGCTGCAAGCCCCAAGACCCTCGCTGCGGCGACCGGTGATACGCTGGCGTCGCCGATCCACTGGGTCGGGCGCTCGATCGCTTCCGGCATGGTTATCGAAAGCGGCATCTGTACGCATTTAAGATGATCCGGCTTGCTGCCCGCCGCACGCTTGGCCAGCGCCTTGGCGCCGGCGATCGAAATATAGCCCTGTTGACCGGGCGAGGCACGAAACGCCCGCCAGGTCGCTAGGCCATAGCAGCCGATCCGTCCCGCCGCCACTTCCTGTTCCAGCACCTCGAAGGCCGCGGCAAGCCGCTTATCGAACTCGCCCCGGTCCACGTGCGCAAGCTGTGCCTCCGGATTGTGCAGGTAGAAAACGTCAATCCTGCTGCAGCCCAGCGCATCGAGGCTTTTTCCGATTCGATCCCGGATATACGACGGATGGATGCAGTGGTTGCCGCCGACAAGGTCGCTGTCGCCGATCCCGTCGCGGCCCAGATAAGTCTCCTTGAACACGTCGGCGGGTGTGGGCAGGTAGCCGGCCTTGGTGCAGACGATCAGTTCGTCACGCGTCGCATCGCCGGCTGCCAGTATCGCCCGGATTGCCTTACCGACCGATACCTCACCACGGCCGCGGCGATAGTTCGCGGCGGTATCGATAACATTTATGCCGCCGGCGACCGCCTTGCACACGGCGGCCGTGACCTGCTCGTCCGTCTTGTCATCGGCGTCCCCCAGATAGGTACCAATGCCGACGCTCGACCAATGCAGGTCGAGAACGTCCCGGTATTGCCCCGGTTCAGGCGCAAACCTGTCGGCAAATCGTTGCGTGCCCGCGGCGGTTGCGCCAACAACCTTTCCGGTAGTGTCTTCCGTCACACAACCCTCCTCACCGTCGTTGTAACATTGCAGGCAGGTGGATAGCATCTCAGGGACGATCAGGAGAGGCAAATGCTCGATTGGGTGTTGGGCCGAAAAAAGAGCGCGAAGAAGCGCACGAAAAACGGCAAGAAGAAACCAAGCTACGAAGAAGCTAAGCGCGTCGCCGCGCAGGGCGATGCAAAAGCACGCGCCGAACTTGCGTCTCACGAAGATCTGGAACCCGAATTTCTCTATTACTTCGCCACCGACGAGGACGCCGGCGTGCGTCGTGCCGTCGCAAAGAACGACGGCTCCCCGTTACAGGCGGACTTGATCCTCGCGAAGGATGTCGACCAATCGGTCAGGGAAGAGCTGGCATTTAAAATCGGACGCCTTGTGCCGACCCTGACCGACGCCGAAAGCGAACAACTCGCCGAAATGACGTTCCAGGTGCTGGAAATTCTGGCGCAGGATCAGGTCACGCAAGTCCGCGCAATCATCTCCGACGAGATCAAGCACCTTCACAACATCCCGCGCCGTCTCATCAAGCGGCTCGCCGAAGACGCCGAGATTACCGTCGCAGGACCGATCCTCGAATACTCGCCGCTTTTGACGGACGAACAGATCCTTCAGATCATCACGAGCGGTCTCAGGGGCGGCGCGCTTGAGGCCGTCGCCCGGCGGCAAAATCTGTCGGCACGGCTTTCAAAGGCCGTCGTCGACCAGGAGGATGACACCGCGATTTCCGAACTGCTCAAGAACCAGACGGCAAAGATCAACGAAAAGCTGATGGACGAGATCGCCTTGCATGCGGAAACGCGGCCCGACCTGCATCTGCCGCTCGTCGACAGGCGGAGTCTTTCCAAAGCAACGTTGAAACGCATCGCCACCTTCGTCAGCGCGGCACTGGTCGAACGCATGATCTCGTCCAACAAGATGGAGGAGAAAATGGCCCGCGAACTGCGCCTTGCCGTCCGCGAACGCATCGACGCAGGTGAGGCAGAAGAAGAGAAAACCCGCGGTGACGGCGACGCGAAGCAGGCCGAAAAACTCTTCAAGAACGGGAAGCTGGACGAGTATGCCGTGCTCGATGCGATCGATGAGGGCAATCTTGAATACCTGCAACGAAGCTACGAGCTTTTGACATCGCTGCCGACGAAGCACATTAGCAAGATGCTTACGTCCGGAAGTGCCAAGGGCCTCTGCGCCCTCGCATGGAAGGCCGGACACGGCGCGGATATCGCCGTATCATTGCAACGCCGGATTGGAAAGATCCCGGCGAAATCGATGATTCACGAGGCTGCGGATGGTTCTTTTCAGATGCCCGAGGAGGAACTCGAATGGTACGTCGACTATTTCAAATGATCGGACTGCCGCCGGCCGGGGCTCGCGCCTGGCTGGCCGGCATGACCGTTGCCGTTTTTCTTTGCGCGCTTCCGGCACATGCGCAGGATGAAGATAAAACCTTCTCCGCCGAGGAAATCAAGAATGCAGCTGAAGGATTTTTCGGTGCAACGACGGCCGGGCTCGCCGAAGTTATCGAGAAGATATTCTCCGATCTCGGGCGGCCGACCGCGTATATCGCCGGCGAGGAAGTCAGCGGCGCGTTTGTCGTCGGGCTTCGCTACGGCAAGGGCGACCTGAACATCAAGGCCGGCGGGACATCGAAAATCTTCTGGCAGGGACCGAGCGTCGGCTTCGACGTCGGCGGCAACGCCTCCAAGACATTCGTCCTGGTTTACGGCCTCAACTCGAAGGACGCGATCTATAAAAGGTTCCCCGGTGTCGAAGGAACGTTTTACTTCGTGGCCGGGCTCGGCGTGAACTATCAGGGCGACGGCGATATCATGCTGGCACCCATCAGAACAGGTGTGGGCTTGCGCACGGGTGCAAACATCGGTTATCTGCACTATAATGCAGAACATTCGTGGCTCCCGTTTTAGCTGGGGCGTCGCGACAAAAAGACCAGCTAAAGTCTGCAAATAAAAATGACGGACAGGCGTTACGCTCGGGGGAGTGGCCGTGTCAGACGACAATTTGGAATATACGGTCCTCAATGTTGAGGATGTTCCGTGCGAATTTCCGGAAGGAAGTCCGCTTGCCCGGACGCTCGACCTTTGGCGGTCCTGGTCCGGGAGCAACGCGGCGCCGAAGTGGGACGATGTCGAACTTTATGCCTTGCCGGCAATCGTTCTGCCGCAAACGCTGGTTGTCGACGTCATCGACGGCGGTGCGGATTTCAAGTACCGCTTCTGGGGCACCAAATACACAAGCCATTACGGCGCCGACGAAACGGGACTGCTTTTGTCGACGAGTCTTGGGCCGAGTTTCATCGAAGCGACCCGCAAACAACTTAACGCCGTACTCGCAAGCAAGGCGCCCTGCGCGTTCGATGTCGCCATCCGCGCGCCCAGATCAGGCATTGTTCAAACGAAGCTGAACCTGCGTTTGCCGATCATGGACCGGCCCGGCGAGATCACCAAGATCATGACCGCGACACTTTTCAACGAGACGACGATAAATCACAGGGAGAAGCTGTTGGAAGCTTTCTCTGATGACACCAAGCGGTTGGCTTCCGAAAAACCACTATCCACCTGAGTAGTTTTCCGCGTTTCTGAATATGCCGGCGTGTAAATACTGCCCAATGTACATTTCAAAAAACCGATGATATATTCGTATATCCGAATATGATTCGGTAAATATAAAAACTTATTTGGGAGCTCACGAAGATGAAACTGATACGTATCCTTGCGATCACACTTGCCGTCATCGGCTTCGGCGTTCATGCGGCCGATGCAGACAAACGCTACAGCAAGCAGAAGGTCGTCTATCACATCAACTACGACGGCGGGGACGCAGACAAGAAATACCGTGGCGCGATGCGGAACATCCAGAACCACATTAATGCCGTCGGGGCGGAGAATATGGAAATCAAAGTCGTCCTGCATGGCAACGGTGTTGCACTGCTTAAAAACGCCATGACCAATCAGGCGCTGCAAAGCGACGTCACGAACCTGAAAACACAGAACGTTGCTTTCAACGTCTGCAACAACACGCTGAAGGGCCGGAAGATCGACCCGGTGAAGGATCTGTTCGAGGTCTTCGACGACAATATCATTCCCAGCGGTGTGGCCGAACTGAGCCACCTGCAGCAGCAGGGTTATACCTACATCAAACCCTGATCCATCCGGCGATCAACATGCGACGGGGGCCTGCAGCGATGCGGGCCCCTTTTGTTTCCGGGACTTTGTCGGGGAAATGGGGTGGCTGATGGGATTCGAACCCACGACCCTCGGCACCACAAGCCGATGCTCTAACCAACTGAGCTACAGCCACCACAGAAAACGACGGGCCAGCCCGCCGTCGGGTGGCACTGAATAGACCCTGCCTTGCCCCCCGTCAAGGGATCGAATGCCCTTCCCGATCCTCAGAAAACGATTTCGATCAGGTACGGCCCTTCACGGCTCAGCGCATCGGCAATTGCCGGGGACAGATCGGCTGCATCGTCGACCCGCGTCGCCTCGACGCCCATCCCCTTGGCGAGGCTGACCCAATCGATTTCCGGCTGATTCAGGCCAAAAAGGCCTTCCGCGACATGGCCCATCTTGTCGACGCCGACGCCCTTCATTTCCCCTTCCAGGATCCGGTAGGCGCGGTTCGAGAAGATCAGCACGGTGACGTCCAGGCCTTCCCGCGCCATGGTCCAGAGCGCCTGGTTGCAATACATCCCGGAACCGTCCGATTGCAGCACGATCACGCGGCGGTCGGGGCACGCCATCGCCGCCCCCACGGCATACGGCATCCCGACGCCAATGGCGCCGCCCGTGTTCTGCAACCAGGTATGCGGCGGCGCCGCGCGGCTGTCCGGAAAGAAAGCACGTCCTGTCGTGATGCTTTCGTCGACGACGATCGCATCCGCCGGCATGTTGGCGCGAAACGCCAGGGAAATGATCTCCGGCGTGATCGGACCGGAAAGGCCGCTGACGTCCGGCGCCGGTTCGGCTTCGACCAGCTCCGGTTCGGCGTCCTGCGCGCCGAGCGCGTCGATGAGCATATCGAGGGCCTCGAGCGTGTTCTGGTTCGGCCCGGCGAGGTTCAGGATCTCGGCACCGTCGGGCGACAAGCGGCTGGGCTTGTTGGGATAGGCGAAAAAACCGACCGGTTCATTGGCGCCGAGCAGGATCACGACTTCATAGTCCTTCAGCGTCTCCAGCGCATGATCGATCGGATACGGCAGCTTGTTCACGGCCACACGGCCGGCGCCCCGGTCGATCCGCCGGTTCGACGTCTGCGCCAGCAGCGTCGCACCGGTGGCTGCGGCAACCTTGCCCGCTTTTTCCAGCCCCTCGCCGTAGAGCACGGCGCCGGACATGAACATGACCGCCTTTTTACCGGACTTCAGCGCCTTGGCCACGGCTTCGACGTCCGCGGGGATGACCTTTTCCGGCGGATCGGCCAGCAACGGCACACCCACATAGCTGGTTTCGTTCCATGCTGCGTCAGCCGGTAAGATCAATGTTGCGATTTTGCCCGGCCATGTCTTCGCCTTTGCGACGGCCTTGGCCGTATCGGCGCCGACGTCTTCAGCAGTCTTCGTCGTGACAACGTAGTCGGAAACGGGACCGACGATACCCTGAATATCGGACGTCAGCGGCGCATCGTATTCGATATGATAGGTTGCGTGCTCGCCGACGATATTGACCATCGGCACACGGGCCTTCTTGGCGTTGTGCACGTTCGCGAGGCCATTCCCGAAACCCGGACCAAGGTGCAGCAGCGTCGCCGCCGGCTGCCCGGTCATGCGCGCATAGGCATCGGCTGCCCCGGTCGCCACGTTTTCCTGCAGTGCCAGCACGCAATAGATCAGATCGAGGCGGTCCAGCGCCGCGACGAAATGCATCTCGGATGTGCCGGGATTGGCAAAGCAGACATCAACTCCCGAGTCCGCCAAGGTGCGGACCAGCGATTCAGCGCCATTCATGATCTTGTTTTCCTACTGACGTATAAGCATCTCTAAGACGGTGACATCATGCACGCTAATGGGCATAGTGCCGCCACACAATAACCGGAGGAAAAACAATGCCGCAACTTGTCGATGCGATGGCCCATCTGGGCACTGAATCGGCATTCGAAGTGCTCGCCCGCGCCAACAAGCTCGCCCAGGGCGGCATGGACGTCATCAATCTCGGGATCGGACAGCCGGATTTCAAAACGCCGGAGCACATCGTCGAGGCGGCCGTCAAGGCACTGCGCGACGGGCATCACGGCTACACACCGGCGAACGGCATCCCGGAACTGCGCGAGGCCGTGGCGGCGGACATCCTTAAATACCGGAAATGCGACGTGAACCCGGACAACGTCGTCATCATGCCGGGCGGCAAGCCGACCATGTTCTTCGCCGTCATGATGTTCGGCCAGCCCGGTACCGAGATCATTTATCCGAACCCGGGGTTCCCGATCTACGAGTCGGTGATCAAGTTCTCCGGCGCCAAGCCGGTGCCGATGGCACTGCACGAGGAAAACGGCTTTTCATTCTCGGCCGACGAAGTCCTCGGCCTGATCACGCAGCAGACGCGCCTGATCATCATTAACTCGCCGGCAAACCCGACCGGCGGCACCGTGCCGCGCGAGGAAATGGACAAGTTGGCCGCGGGTCTGGAAAAGCATCCGCATGTCGCCGTTCTGTCCGACGAGATTTACGGGCGCATGCTCTATGACGGGCGCGAGCACGTCAGCATGCTGGAATACGACCACCTCCGCGACCGGGTCATCATGCTCGACGGCTGGTCCAAGACTTATGCCATGACGGGCTGGCGCCTGGGCTACGCGGTTTGGCCGGCGGACCTGGTGGATCATGCGACGCGGCTCGCCATCAACTGCCATTCCTGCGTCAACGCGCCGACCCAGTTCGCCGGGATCGCCGCCTTGCAGGGACCACAGGACGACGTCGACAAGATGATGAAGGCATTCGACGAACGCCGGAAGGTGATCGTTGCCGAACTCAACCAGGTGCCGGGTTTTCGCTGCACCGAACCCGGCGGCGCGTTCTATGCGTTTCCTAACATCGAAGGCACCAACATGTCGGCCAAGGCGCTGCAGGACAAATTGCTGGAGGAAACCGGTGTCGCCATCATCGCCGGCACCAGCTTCGGTGCGCAGGGCGAAGGCTACGTCAGGTTCTCGTACGCCAATTCGACGGAAAATATCCGCGAAGCGATCCGCCGCGTGAAAGAGTTCCTGCTGAACCGCTGAGGTTAGAGAAGCACCGGTTCCAGAAGACCGGCTTCCTCGGGTGCGCCCATCATCAGGTTCAGGCACTGCACGGCCTGGCCTGATGCGCCTTTGCCGAGGTTGTCGAGCACGCCGCAGACAACCGCCTGCGCGCCGTCCTTGCTGGCATAAACGTGAAGTCTGAGCTCGTTGGTGCCGTTCAGTTCCTCGGGGTCGAGGACCGGCGCACCCTCGCCCTTGACCAGATCGGCGACAGTGACGAAACGGCGGCCTTCGTAGTGCGCAAGCAAAACGTCGTGAACGGCTTCCGCGCTCGGTGCACCCGGCAGTGCCGCCAGATGCAACGGCACCTGAACGATCATGCCTTCCCTGTAGCGCCCGACGCTCGGCACGAAAATCGGTGTCCGATTAAGGCCAGCCCAATGCTGGATTTCCGGAATGTGCTTGTGCCCGAGATTGAGGCCATAAACGCGATACGGCGTATCGATCTTGTTTTCGGCATTCGGATCCTCGAACCCGGCGATCATCTTCTTGCCGCCGCCCGAGTACCCGGACACCGCATTGATCGTCACCGGCCAGTCCGCCGGCAGCACACCGTCGGCGACCAGCGGGTGCAGGATCGCAACCGAGGCGACCGCATAGCAGCCCGTATTGGCGACCCGTTTCGACGCCGCGATCACAGCCGCCTGCCCCGGGTCCATTTCCGGGAAGCCGTAATCCCATCCCGCGGCCGTCCGGTGCGCCGTCGACGCATCGATCACACGAACGTCCGGATTGTCGATCATGGCGACCGCTTCGCGCGCGGCATCGTCCGGCAGACAAAGGATCGCGATATCGCACGCGTTCAGCATCGCCGCCCGTTTTTCGGCGTCCTTGCGATCCGCATCGCCGAGGGTCAGCAGCGAGATATCCTCGCGCCCTTCCAGCCGCGTTCTGATCTGAAGGCCGGTCGTGCCTTCGGCGCCATCGATGAAGATGCTTGTAACCATGGCGCCTGTTTAACGTCCGTCAGCAGCCGTGTCATTTAAAACTTGGACGAACCGGCAAATCGCCCTGATCGTGACGTCGGGCTGATCGAAATGCGGGTTGTGACCGCAGTCCGCGATCATCAGTTTCTCGGCAGGCCCGCCTGCCCCTTTCACGATGGCATCGACCTGGTCCTCGGAACCGTAATGGTCGTCCTTGCCCTGCATCACCAGAAGTGGGCATGTGATCGACGGCAGGTACTTCTCCACGTTCCAGTGCCAGTAATCGTCGCGCTGCCAGGTGTCGTTCCAGCCGAAGAAGGCGGTATCGACGTTGTCGCCATGATAACGCATGAGCTTGTCGCGCAGGTCCGTCGTCTGCCACACCTGACGCGCCTCGCGAATCCCTTCGAGGCAGATTTCCTCGTTGAACACATGTGCCGCCATGGTCGCCGCGCCGAGCACACGGCCGGTGTCGTCCAGGCCGGCATGGATCAAGGCAATCGTGCCGCCGTCGGAGTGCCCGATCAGGATTGCTTTCTCGATACCCAGCGTATCGAGCACGCCGGTCAACGCGTCGCGGGCCTCGTCTTCCTGGTAGGTGATCGGCCGCGGCAGGTCGATGCCGTCCGAGCCGCCGTAACCGGCGCGGCTGTATACGAGCCCCGGCATGTCGCATGCCGCCGCAAGGTTTGCCGGGAAGTCGCGCCACATGGCGATACAGCCCAGGCCTTCATGCAGAAAAACCAGCACGGCCTCGCCGGCGGCCGGCGCGCGGTGTACCCAGGTGTATTCGAGCCGTTTTCCGGCGGCGGTCAGATATTCAAAGGCCATACGCTTCAATGCCAAGTTCACGGGGAAAAGGAAAGACCAAGCGGACGGAATTGGTGCTTTCGGAGCTCAGCCAAATGCCGTTACCCTGCTCTCACTTAGGGAGATAAAAAACATGATCCTGCCGACATCGAAAACGTTTACGCATGAAAACTTCGACCTCACGACCGGTGCCACGCTGCCGGTACTGGAACTCGCCTATGAAACCTGGGGCACGCTGAACGAGGACGGCTCGAATGCCATCCTCATGTGTCACGGCTATACCAACCATCCGCATGCCGGGGGCGACGACGATGGATGGGCGCATCTTCTGGTCGGTCCGGGCAAGGCCATCGACACCGACAAGTATTTCGTCGTCTGCTCCAACATGATCGGCTCCGCGTTCGGCAGTTCAGGCCCGTCGAGCATCAACCCGGACACCGGGAAACCGTACGGCCCCGATTTCCCGAAATATACGACGACCGACATGATCCGCGCCCAGCATCTGCTGATCGATCATCTGGGCTGCGGACAGTTGAAGGCGGTGATCGGGTATTCCTACGGCGGGCACCTGACGTTCCTGTGGGGCGCCAACTATCCGGACCGGATGCGGGCGCTCGTCCCCATCGCCGGCGTCATCGAGCGTAAAACGACGATGGACGACATCAATCGCATCCGAGGCCAGTTCGAGGACTGTACCGGATGGAACGGCGGACATTACTACGGGCATGAGGATGAGCCGGGTGGCGTCCGCGAGAAAATGATCGAAACGCGGATCGCGACGCTAAGCCGGTACGGCCTCGGTGACTATCTGAAGCACAATGGCGAAACGCCCGAAGCGATCGAACAGATCGTCCGTGCCAACGCAACCAAGTGGGCACATCAGTTCGACGCGAACTCACTCTACAAGCTTTACGAAGCCGGCATCGCGTCGCAGGCGGATGCATCGAAGATCAAGGCCCCGTTGCTGGATGTGCTCGCCAACTCCGACAGCGTCGTCGATGTCAAACTCGGTCCGCCAACGGTTGAGACGTTGAAAAGTCATGGCGTCGACGCATCGTTCCACGAGATCGATACGCCGTATGGACACACGGGGCCGATGCTGGACGCGCACAAGTGGGAGGGTGTCCTACGCGATTTCCTGGATCGCACGCCCTAGGCGTCTTCACCGAGATACGTCGCCCTGATCTCGCGCTTGAGCGTCTTACCGGCGACGTTGCGCGGCATGTCATCGAGGATGATGAGATCGCTCAGGCGCTGGAACTTGGCCTCGACGCGACCGTTGATCCACGCCTTGATGGTGTCGGCGTCGGCGCCCGCGCCTGCCTTGAGCACCACCGCACCAACCGGTGTTTCGCCCCACTTGTCATCCGGCACACCGAACACGGCGGCTTCCGAAATATCCGGGTGCTCGACGGCGATTTCCTCGATGTCGCGCGGGAATACGTTGACGCCGCCGGAGATGATCATCTCCTTCTTGCGGTCGACGAGATACAAAAAACCGCCTTCGTCGACATACCCGATATCGCCCGTATGCAGCCAGCCATCGACGATCGTCTCGGCCGTCAGATCGGGGCGCTTGTAGTATCCGGGCGTCATCATCGGTCCCCGTCCGCAAATTTCGCCGGGTTCCCCAGCGGGTAACTCGGCGCCGTCGGGGCCGACGATTTTCATTTCGTAAAATGGAATGGGCGCACCGACCGACGCCATCTTGCGCTCGACATCGTACTTGTCGAGGACCGTCATGAAACCTTCTGTCAGGCCGTACAGCTCGTAGAACCGGCCCGGCAACGCCGCGATCAGGCGCTGCTTGTGTTCAAGGTGTAGTGGCGCCCCGACCGTCTGCAGCATCTCGAGGCTTTGCAGTCGCGTCGCATCGAAGCCGGGCAGGTTCATGACCGCGACGATCTGCGACGGCACCAGAATGGTATGCGTGACCTTTTCGCGTTCGATAACGCCAACGACCTCAGCCGCGTCGAAGCCGGGCATGAGAACATACGTGCAGCCCGTGTACATCCACGGCATCAGCGTCAGGAACGACCCGTTGAAAACGATCGACCCCGCATGCATGACGACGCTTTCCGGCGTCATGCGCCACTGCCCGGCGAAGATCGCGGCATAATTGCCGCGGATACGGTGCGTATGGACGATCCCTTTCGGCTCGCCCGTCGTGCCGCTGGAATAGATAATGTTGTATGGATCCTCGAGATCGATCCCTGCATCCGGCGGCTCTGCGTCCGACTGGCCATCCACAAAAGCATCGTAGGCAATGAAACCGTCCGGCGCGTCGTTACCGGTCAGGATCCACCTGTCATTGCGCACATCCGGCACGTCCGCACGAACAGCATTCAGCGTCTCGGCGAACGACGGTGCGGAGACGACCATGACACAATCCGATTTGTTCAATAACGTCTTTAGGCCTGCCGCCTGAAGCAGCGTGCTCGACGGCACGACGACGGCGCCGATCTTGGCTGCCGCCCAATAGAGATCCAGCAGCTCAAGACAGTTCGGCAGAATCGTCGCGACCTTGTCGCCCTTTTCGATGCCCGCCGCCAACATCGCATTCGCGAGCCTGTTGATGCGCGCGTTCAACTGACGATACGTCAGCCGCTGGTCCTTGAATACGACCGCCAGATGATCACCCCTGTAACGGGCATGGCGCGCCGGTAACGTTCCGATGTTCATCTCCCCGCTCCCCGAACCTGTTTATTTCCCCCAGCAGACGTCCAGCACCCGCATCCAGTTGCCGCCCAGCACGGCACGAATATCGGTTTCAGTGAAACCGCGCCGTACGAGCGCGGCTGTCAGATTTGCAAGCTTGTCCGGCGTTTCGATCCCTTCCGGGTAGTAATACGGCGGCGGCGGATAGTCCTCGCGCCGCCAGCGGCCCTCGGCGATGCGGCCTTCGTATTCCTTGATCGCACGTTCGTCGTCGGCAATGCCTGCCTGACCGAGAAAGTAATCGATGCCGAGCGAGACGTGTTCGATCCCGACCAGGTCCGCGACGTATGCGATGTGGTCGATAAACTGATCGATGGTGGGGCGCGGGTCGGCGGAAACGAAAGCCGGATAACCGACGGCCCCGATCACACCGCCCGTCGCCGCACACGACTTGATCTGTTCATCCGTGATGTTACGCGCGGTGTCATGAACGCCTTTCGGATTGGCGTGTGAAAAGACGACGGGCTTCGATGAGTGTTCCATCGCATCCAGTGTCGTCCGGCTGCCGGTGTGCGATCCGTCGATCACGATACCGACATCGTTGCAGCGCCCGACGACCTTGACGCCGAAGATCGACAGACCGGCATCGGTACGTTCGCCCGCACCGTCACCGAGACGATTCTTTTCGTTGTAGGTGAACTGCATGATGCCGACGCCCAGCGCCTTGAATGCATCGACGAAGTCGACCTTGTTTTCAAGCAGGTCGGCGCCCTGCGCATGCAGGATCACCGCCGTCTTGCCGGCATCTTTTGCAGCTTGAATTTCCGCCACAGACGACACCAACACCAGCCGGTCGTCGCGGCTAAGGTGCGCATGCCACCCGGCAATGGTCGCCAGCGCCTGCGACGCGGTGTCGTTGGTGCAGACCGTCGGCACTAGCACATCGACCCCGCCCGCGATGTAATGGTCGATATAGCGGCGGTCTCGCAGCAACGGTGCCGCCGCGTCCATGACCAGTGCATTCTTGTGAAGAGCTTCTGCGTCCATACCCGACTATCCCGTGATCGGCCGGGCCGGAAAAGACAAAATCTGCGTAAAGAAAAAGGGCGGCCCGTCGAGCCGCCCTTTTCCGTCTTTAGGCTTGCTGCAATCAGGCGAGGTCGAAACGATCCGCCATCATCACCTTGTTCCAGGCGGCAACGAAGTCTTTGACGAACTTCTCCTTGTTGTCGTCCTGGGCGTAGACCTCGGCGTATGCGCGGAGAATGGAGTTCGAACCGAACACCAGGTCGGCGCTCGTTGCGGTCCACTTCACATCGCCGGACTTGCGATCCTGGATCTCGTAGACGCCGTCACCGGCCGGGACCCACTTGTAGGCCATGTCGGTCAGGTTGACGAAGAAGTCGTTCGTCAGGGCACCTTCGTTGTCGGTGAAGACACCGTGTTTCGAGTCACCGTGGTTGGTGCCGAGAACACGCATGCCGCCAACGAGGAGCGTCATTTCCGCAGCCGTAAGACCCAGGAGCTGTGCACGGTCGAGCATCAGTTCCTCCGGGCTGACCGCATACTTTTCTTCCTGGTAATTGCGGAATCCGTCTGCGAGCGGCTTGAGGACGTCGAACGAGTCGGCGTCGGTCTGCTCATCCGTCGCGTCGCCGCGACCCGGTGTGAACGGGACTTCAACACTGCTCCCGGCAGCCTTGATCGCCTGTTCGATACCGACGTTACCCGCCAGCACGATGACGTCGGCGATGCTTGCGCCCGCTTCTGCCGCGATCGGCTCGAGAACGCCCAGAACCTTCGAAAGACGCGCCGGTTCGTTGGCTTCCCAGTCCTTCTGCGGGGCAAGACGGATGCGCGCACCGTTGGCACCGCCGCGTTTATCGGAGCCGCGGAACGTCCGCGCGCTGTCCCACGCGGTGGAGACCATTTCGGCAACGCTGAGGCCGCTGGCGGCGATCTTCGCCTTGACCGCATCGACATCGTAGGAGGTCGAGCCGGCCGGAATCGGATCCTGCCAGATCAGGTCTTCGCTCGGCACGTCTGGACCCAGGTAGTTCACCTTCGGCCCCATGTCGCGGTGGGTCAGCTTGAACCAGGCGCGAGCGAAGCAATCGGCGAAGTAGTCGGGATCAGCCATGAACTTCTGGCAGATCTTGTTGTAGACCGGGTCGACCTTCATCGACATGTCTGCATCCGTCATCATCGGCATGCGGCGGACCGACGGATCGGTGGGATCGACCGGCATCTTGTCTTCCGGCATATCGATCGGCTTCCACTGGTTTGCACCGGCCGGCGACTTTGTCAGTTCCCATTCGTAGTTAAACAGGTAGTCGAAGTAGCCCATGTCCCACTGCGTCGGGTTCTGGGTCCAGGCACCTTCGATGCCGGACGTATGGGCGTTGGTTGCCTTGCCGTCGAGTGCGTCGTTCATCCAGCCGAAGCCCTGGGTCTCGATCCCCGCACCTTCCGGTTCGGGACCGACATTGGCGCCGGCAGCCGTGCCATGTGCCTTGCCGACGGTGTGACCGCCGCAGGTCAACGCCGCGGTTTCTTCGTCGTCCATCGCCATACGGGCGAAGGTTTCGCGGACGAGCTGTCCGGTTTTCACCGGATCGGGATTTCCGTCGAGGCCCTCGGGGTTGACGTAGATCAGGCCCATGTGGACCGCGGCCAGCGGGTTATAAAGCGACGTCGCTTCATTGTTATCGTCGAAGCGGTTCTCGCTCGCGGCCAACCACTCGGATTCCGACCCCCAGTTGACGTCCGTCTCGGGGGCCCAGATGTCCTCTCGGCCGAAGCCGAAACCAAACGTCTTCAGACCCATGGATTCATAGGCCATGTTGCCGGCGAGGATGATCAGGTCGGCCCAGGAAAGCGCATTGCCGTACTTCTTCTTCACCGGCCAAAGCAGGCGGCGGGCCTTATCTAGGTTGCCGTTGTCGGGCCAGCTGTTGAGTGGCGCGAAGCGGATGTTGCCGGAACCGGCGCCGCCGCGGCCATCGCCCATGCGGTAGGAACCGGCCGAGTGCCACGCAAGGCGGATCATCAGGCCGCCGTAGTGGCCCCAGTCAGCCGGCCACCATTCCTGGCTTTCGGTCATCAGTGCCTTTACGTCGGCTTTGACGGCCTCGAAGTCGAGGCCCTTGACCGCTTCGCGATGGTCGTAATCCGGGTCCATCGGGTTGGTCTTGGTGTCATGCTGGTGCAGGATGTCCAGGTTCAACGCCCGCGGCCACCATTTGGTGACGGGTGCGTCCATTGCCGTGTTGCCACCATGCATTACCGGACATTTACCGGCAGATTTGTCATTTGCTCCGTCCATGATGCTACCTCCTTAGTAGATCTGTCCTGCCGCCGTCAGATCGGCGGCGTACTGGGTTCCCATGGTCCAGGTCTCTCCGCCCCTTACCGACGCGAACCATGAGCAGAGTCTACGCTTCTTATTTTTTAAGTGTAGTATATTGATCCGATGACATTGATCGGCTTTTCTTATCGATATAAATAACTGAATCAAATACACGAATCAGCCGCCAAGACCTCATGGCACAACGAAAAAGGGCCGCCCGAAGGCGACCCCTTTCCATACCGAACTTGTAAACGCGATCAGCGTTTGGAGAACTGGAAGCTCCGGCGGGCCTTGCGGCGGCCGTACTTCTTACGTTCAACCGTACGCGAGTCGCGGGTCAGGAAGCCTTCCTTCTTGAGCGCGCCGCGGAGCGTCGGCTCGTAGAGCGACAGCGCGCGGGAAATGCCGTGTCGCACGGCGCCGGCCTGACCGGACAGCCCGCCACCCTTGACGGTGACGTAGACGTCGTACTGACCTTCGCGGCCGGCAACTTCGAACGGCTGGTTGATGACCATACGCAGCACCGGACGGGCGAAGTAACGCTCAAACTCGCGGCCGTTGACAGTGATGACACCACGGCCCGGCTTGATCCAGACACGGGCAACCGCGTCCTTGCGGCGGCCGGTGGCATAGGCGCGGCCATGCTCGTCCAGCTGCGGCTCGGTCGGGGCCTGGTTGTCGGCAGCGGCCTGGGCCAACGCCGGATCGACGAGATCCTTGAGATCCTCGAGGGTTTTCGTTTCCTCAGCCATGGATCACTTCCTCTTGTTTTTCGGGTTCATACCGGCAACGTCCAGCACTTCCGGCTGCTGCGCGGCGTGCGGGTGTTCGGACCCGGCATAGACATGGAGTTTCGAAAGCTGCTGACGGCCCAGCGGCGAACGCGGGATCATGCGCTCAACGGCTTTCTGGACAACGCGCTCGGGGAACTTGCCGGTGATGATCTTCTCCGGCGAGGTTTCCTTGATGCCGCCCGGGTGACCGGTGTGGCGGTAGTAACGCTTGTCCTGCATCTTGCGGCCGGTCAGACGCACTTTTTCGGCGTTGATGACGATGATGTTGTCACCACAGTCGACGTGCGGGGTATAGAGCGGCTTGTGCTTGCCACGCAGCCGCGTTGCGATGACGGCGGCAAGGCGGCCAAGGACGACGCCATCGGCGTCGATCACATGCCACTTGCGCTCGATATCGGCGGCTTTGGCGGAAATGGTTTTCATCTGTCTCGTTCCGATTTCCAATAGAAACAACAAAAGCGCGCCGCCCCTGCGGTGCGCGGGCGGGAATATGACAGCATATTTTGGGAAGTCAAAGAAAAAAGCGCTTAAAAACCGAAACTTACGATTATGGTATTATAATACCGTATTTTTGGCTATCCCTTTGGCGGAATGGAATATGTCCCCGTCGTATGCGCCACCAGATCGTCGGAGCCTTCCGAATAAACGTCGACAGCCATCACCGCAAGCCGCTTGCCGAGCTTGAGCATCGAACCTTTGGCGACCAGGTTCCTGGGCTCGGGTTTGCGCAGAAAATTGATATTCAGATTGGTCGTCACCGCCAGTTTGACGATGCCGATTTCCGAAAGCACCACCGCGTACATGCATGCATCGGCCAGCATCATCATGGTCGGCCCCGACATGGTGCCCCCCGGACGCAGCATCTTGGCGTCATAGGGGATCATCAGCGTTGCCGTCCCCGCGCCGATTTCGGTCGCCTTGACGCCCAGCTCGTGTGCCCAGGGCAGTTCGTCCTCGATGATATCGTTGAATTGGGCAACAGTGATTTCAGGCATTTTCACTCCAATTAACACGCCAACGCTGTGCAATTGAGAAGGTCAATATTCTCCGCCAATGACCAACTTGGTTTGTCGTACAGAAACCTAAGCGCCGGGAATAAAGACCTCGCTAGGACGAATTGGCCGAAACCGATCCGGATCATCCCCCTTCCCCGCTTTATCCGAACATCTTGAGACCGGGTAGTTTCCAATGAACGGTTTGCTCACCGCCCAAGGCGGTACGAACTCAACCACTTCAAATTTTGCGTAAATTTCTTGCTCTTTTCTGCTTTTGAACAGGGTTTGTTTTCGCACCAGATTGCCAGGCCTATATGGCTGGTGTCTCCACAACTCGTCTTTGGGTCCCGCTACAATATCCTCTCGATACGCAACCATATATTCCGAGCGAAACTCCTTAATTCGCTGATAGGCCACACATCTACCACCAAACGTATTCCGTGCATCCCACGCGCCGTCCGACGCAGGTCGACCATGAATCTCGTAGAATCGCTGGCATCGAGGATCATCTAATTCTTGGAGCGAGTATCTAAACCGCCCATTACCAAAATTATAATTGTTGTGCTCCCTGACTGTCGTCTCGTCCTCAACAAAAGCGTAGCCTTCCGTCGTTAAACCACTTTCAATGTCAATCCCAAGTACACCCTGAACACCCTGAACCTTGCGGAAGATTTTTCGTCCCGCTTCATTTTCGCACAATCGGTTGAACTCGATAAAACTCGGGTGCTTCTCATCGATTGGATTTGCCGCTTTTTGAACGACGTAAGCTCCAATTTGTGTTGTCGCACCACAACTAGCGAGCGAGCCAAAAGCAGCCGCCACTATTAAAACCTGGTAAAACCGAAGCGCTAACATTTTGGACGGCAAACTCCTCAGCCCATTTCGTTGACGTTAACGTCAATGTATTCTGCGCTCAACAACTGACGAGAAACTTTTACCGAAACGGGGGCGGACGAACGCCCCCTTGTCAAAAATCCTATGGTTCGCGACACTTGGAGACGGGAGAAAACATCATGATGGACGCGACAAGCAACGAAGCACTGGTCCTGCGGTCGGACGCAGGCGGCATCGCCACCCTGACGCTGAACCGGCCGGAGAGCTATAATACCCTCTCGACGCCGCTGATGCTGGACCTAAAGGCGCATTTGGACGCGCTTAAGGACGATACGTCCGTGCGCGTCGTCGTCATCACCGGTGCGGGTAAGGCGTTCTGCGCCGGCCATGACCTGAACGAGATGCACAGCGACCCGTCCGAGGCCACGATGCAGAAACTTTTCGCGCTCTGCACCGAGAACATGATGGCCATGACCCACCTGCCGCAGCCGGTGATCGCCAAGGTCAACGGTGTCGCTGCAGCCGCGGGCTGCCAACTGGTGGCACAGTGCGACCTCGCCATCGCCGTCGATACGGCCAAGTTCGGCACATCGGGGATCAACGTCGGGCTTTACTGCTCCACCCCATCCGTACCGGTGACCCGAAACCTGGGCCGCAAACAGGCGATGGAGCTGTTGATGACCGGCGACATGATCCCGGCCGCGCAGGCCGTCGACTGGGGCCTGATCAACCGCGCCGTGCCGGCCGACCGGCTGGACGCCGAGGTTCACGAGATGGCCACCAAGATCGCGTCGAAAAGCCCGGAGGCGATTGCCCTCGGCAAGGACCTGTTTTACCGCCAACTCGAAGAAGGCATGGAGGCGGCCTACGACCGCGCCGGCAAGGCTATCACCTGCAACATGCAGTCCGACGCCACGCGAACCGCTATCGACAGCTTTCTGAACAAGACACCGGCCCCGGACTGGCCGGACCGCAAAAAATAACCAACAAACACAACAACACTTAGGGAAACATCCATGCCGTCCACGATCATCTCCTGTGCCGTCACCGGCTCCGCACCGACGCCCGACAAGAACCCGGCCGTCCCCGTTACACCGGCGGAAATCGCTGCCAGCGCCATCGACGCCGCCAAGGCCGGCGCTGCTATCGTGCACATCCACGTGCGCGATCCGGAAACCACGCGGCCGAGTATGGACCCGGCGCATTACCGCGAAGTCACCGAACGCATCCGCGACAGCGACACGGATGTCATCATCAACCTGACCACGGGACCCGGTGCGCGGTTTATTCCCGACCCGGATGACCCGTCCCGCGCCTCGCCCGACAGCACCATGGTGAAACCGGAACAGCGCGTCGTGCATATCGAAGAAATGTCGCCGGAGATATGCTCGCTCGACGTCGCCACCATGAACTTCAACCAGCATGTGTTCCTGAATCACCCGGATCACCTCGCCATCATGGCCGACCGCGCACGAAAGGCGGGGGCCAAGCCGGAGCTCGAGGTGTTCGATACCGGCCACATCGTATTGGCCAAGAAGATGATCGCCGACGGGCTGATCGACGCACCCCCGTATTTCCAGCTTTGCCTCGGCATCAGTTACGCCGCACCGGCGACCGTCGACACGATGAAGTTCATGGCCGACATGCTGCCGGAAGGTGCCGTGTGGTCCGCGTTCGGCATATCCCGCTTCCAGTTTCCGATGGTCGCGGCCGCCGTGCTGCTGGGCGGCAACGCGCGCGTCGGGCTGGAAGACAACATTTTCCTCGAAAAGGGCGTACTGGCACCGTCGAACGCGGCACTGGTCGAAAAAGCCTGCCATATCGTCGATCAGCTTGGCGGCACTGTGGCATCGGTTTCGGAAGCGCGTGAAAGGCTGGGCCTCAAGGGATGAGCGACCTCGTTTACGACGACGACCTGATCCGCGGAATCCTCAAGGGCACCCGAACCATCGCCATGGCAGGCGCCAGCCCGAACTGGGTGCGCCCGTCCAATTTCGCGATGAAGTACCTGCTGGGCAAGGGCTACAAGGTGCATCCGATCAACCCGGGCCATGCCGGCAAGGAAATCTGGGGCCGGATGACATACGGCTCTCTCGCCGATATTCCTGCCCCCATCGACATGCTGGATATCTTCCGGAATTCCGAAGCCGCCGGCCAGCTGGTCGAAGAAGCCATCGCGCTCAAGGACGAAAAAGGCATCAAGACGATCTGGATGCAGCTGGGCGTCATTAACAAGGAAGCCGCCAAGCGTGCCGAGGACGCGGGCCTGACGGTGATCATGGATCGCTGCCCCAAGATCGAGTACGGGCGCCTGTTCGGCGAGCTTAGCTGGTCCGGCGTCAATTCCGGCATCATCACGTCGAAACGCCGCAAGGCGCCGGCGTGAGCCGTGGACATGATGCAGAACATTCCGCTCGAAATCCGGGTCGACGATTTGCAGGGGCCTGAGATCGCTCGGCTACTGGAAACGCACCTTGCGCATATGCGCGCCATCTCACCGGAGAAAAGCGTGCACGCGCTCGACCTCGACAAGCTGAGAAAGCCCGACATCACGTTCTGGACCGTCTGGCGCGGCGACGAACTGGTCGGCTGCGGCGCGCTCCGTGAACTCGACCCGGCACACGGCGAGATCAAGTCCATGCACACCCTGTCCGCCGCCCGTGGTCTCGGCATCGCTCGCCGCATGGTGGAACACATCCTGACGACGGCGCTTGAACGCGGCTATACCCGGCTCAGTCTGGAAACGGGTGCGACCGACGATTTCATTGCGGCCAGGACTTTGTATGAGTCCTTCGGTTTCGAACGGTGTTCGCCTTTCGGCGAATACTTCGAAGACCCGTTTAGCGCCCACATGACACTGGAATTGGATTAAGCGTCATGACGAACAAGAACGACGGCCCGCCCGAATACGGCTTTGCCACCCGCACCATTCACGCCGGCGCACAGCCCGACCCTGTCACGGGCGCACGTGCCGTGCCGATCTATCAGACCACGTCCTATGTGTTCGACGATGTCGAGCATGCGTCCGACCTGTTTAATCTGCAGACGTTCGGCTTTATATATTCTCGTCTGACCAATCCGACGGTCTCGGTCCTGGAAGAACGCATCGCCAACCTTGAAAACGGCCGTGCCGCCGTCTGCGCCGGATCCGGCCACGCGGCACAGTTCCTGACGTTCTTCACATTGCTGGAGCCGGGCGACGAGTTCATCGCATCGCGGAACCTATACGGTGGATCGATCACCCAGTTCGGGGTCAGCTTCAAACGTCTCGGCTGGAACTGCACTTTCGTCGACTGCACAACGCCCGAAAACATCAAGGCCGCCATTACCCCGAAAACCAAGGCAATCTTCATCGAGGTGCTGGCCAATCCTGGCGGCGTGGTCCTCGACCTCGAGGCCATTGCCGCCATCGCCAAGGACGCGGGCATTCCGCTGATCGTCGACAACACGCTGGCGACCCCTTACCTATGCCGCCCCATCGATTGGGGGGCGGATATCGTCTGTCATTCGATGACCAAGTTCCTGCAAGGCCACGGCACGTCGGTCGGCGGGGTCATCGTCGAAAGCGGCAAGTTCGACTGGACGTGCGCCAATGGCGGCCCGGGCTTCCCGACCATGACCGAACCGGACCCCGCCTATCATGGGCTCACGTTCTTTGAGACGTTCGGTGACTTCGGCTTCACCATGAAGGCCCGCGCCGTCGCCCTTCGGGATTTCGGCCCTGCCCTCTCGCCGACCAACGCCTTCAACACCCTGACCGGCACCGAAACGCTTCACGTCCGCATGGACCGGCACGTGGAAAACGCACTCAAGGTTGCCGAATTCCTCGAAGGCCACGATGCCGTCGCATGGGTCAGCTACGCCGGGCTCAAATCGAGTCCCTACTACGATCTTGGCAAGAAGTACCTGCCGAAAGGTGCGGGCGCGGTCTTTACCTTCGGCCTCAAGGGCGGCTTTGAAGCGGGCGTGAAGATGGTTGAGAAGATCAACATCTTCTCGCACCTTGCCAACATCGGCGATACCAAATCACTGATCCTGCACCCGGCGTCGACCACGCACCGGCAGCTCACCGACGAGCAGCGCGAGGCCGCCGGCGCGACGAACGAAACGATCCGGCTTTCCATCGGCCTCGAGGATGCGGACGATCTGATCCGCGACCTCGATCAGGCGATGCGCGGGTAACTTATTCGGCAGGCTGCGGCGTGACGGTCGCCTTGCGGTCCGACGGCAGGATCAACGCGGCAATAGCCCCGGCGAGAGAGATCCCGGCCAATACCGTAAACAGCAGCTGGAACTCGCCCGAATAGTCGAACAGCAACGCTTCAAGCTGCACGCCCAGCGCCGAGAACCCGATGGCGATAATAAACTTGCAACCGAACGCGAGCGCTCGGCGATGCGGCGGGATGTACCTGGCGAGGATAACATTTTCAGCCGGCAGCGCACCGTTGTTGGACGAAATCGTCATCACCGCAAACAGGATCACCAGCGGTCCAGCCGCATTGGCAAGCAGGACCAACAAAGGGATCTGCACGACAAACGCGCCGATATATACGAGCTTCGGCGACGTTTTGTCGGCGAGCCAGCCACCCGCGAGCTGCATCAGACCGGCAACGAAAAAAACAGCAGCAACCAGTGTCGAAATCCCGAAGACGCCACCCGCGAACATATCCTCCAGCCGCATCTGGAATGTTTTCGGCAGACCTGCCTGCGTTGCCTGATAGATCACCCCTGTACACAGCATGGAAACAGCAAGCACCGCGAAAACCCGCATGGCGTCACCCTTTTGCGCCGGCGGTGTCGGGGCTTGATCGATCTTGCTCTCGATGATCACGCCGCGTGCGACAAGGAACATGAACGCGACGCCGGTAACCAGAATCAGAACACCCGGAATGATGAAGACCGCGCGCCACCCCATGAGCGTAATGATCGTGCCGGCCGTCAACGCGGCGATCGTCGGCCCGAGCGCACCGAAAATGCCGTTGATGCCGAGCGCCATTCCGCGGCTTCTGGCATTGCGGATCAGCCATGCGATACCGACCGGATGATATATCGACGCAAACAAACCCGTCAGTGCCAATGCCGCCATAATCTGCCACGGCGCACCGGCGAACCCTGTCAGGATCATCGCCGCCCCGGTGCCGATGTAATAGACCGACATGATCGGCACCGCGCCGAACCTGTCGCCGAGCCAACCGGCAACCGGCGCGCCGAAGCCGAACAGCATGCCCCCCAGCACGGCAAGCTGGATCGCCTCACCGTGGCTCAGGCCGAGCTCATCCTCCAGCGTCAGCACTGCCACGTAATAGAGCGGCTGAAACAGATGGCTGTAGGTATGGCCGATACTGGAAAAGATCAGCGAAAGCCTTGCGGATCTGGCGTCCGTGCTCATTAGGCGATGTTCCCTCGTCGTCTTTAGCTCTATTACATAGCGATTGGGCGGCCACACACAAAGAGCCATTTCCCTGCGAAATCGCGGAAATCGGCCAAGCTTCAATCAGATATCGAGGGAACGGATCAGGTTCGTGTAGACGTCCAGCGTATCCTGCTGGCGTACGTGGCGGCCGTTCACGACCTGACGTTTCCCGGCGATCCAGACTTCCTGAATCGGCAGACCATTGCCGCTGAAAATCAGGGAGTCGATCAACCGGTCATCGCTTCGCCCGACGAGAGTGGGATGTGCCGGGTCGAGCACAATGAAGTCGGCACGGCATCCTTCACCCAGCTTGCCGAGCCGGCGCCCTGATGCCTGCGCCCCGCCCCTGAGCGCGTCGTCATAGAGCCGCACGCCCGTCGATTCCCCCGGTCCTTCCGCCGCCAGATTGCGGCGGCGCTTGATAAGCCGTTGACCGTATTCGAGCCAGCGCAGTTCTTCGATCAGGCTGACCGAGATGTGGCTGTCCGAACCGATGCCGAACCGACCGCCCGCCGCGAGGTACGGCAAGAGCGGAAAGATACCGTCGCCGAGGTTGGCTTCCGTCGTCGGGCAGAGCCCCGCCACGGCGCCGGAGGCGGCAATCCGGGACGTTTCCTGTTCCGTCAGATGCGTCGCATGAATCAGGCACCAGCGCGGCCCGACATCGAAATTCTCCATCGTCCACTCGACCGGACGCATGTCGGTATGCACAAGGGAATCGCTTACGTCGCTTTCCTGCTCGGCGACGTGGATATGGATCGGCGCGTGGGCCTCCATCGCGGTCAAGCCGTCAATCACGGCCTTCATGCCATCTTTTGTGACCTGACGCGGGCTGTGCGGGGCGACGCCGACACATACCTGCGGGTCGCTCGCGTGCACGGTTCGCACCTTGTCGATAATTCTCAGCAATAGATCGGGATCGGAAATAAACCGACGCTGGCCGGGGTTGGGTTCCTTGCCCCCGTAGCCGCCGGTTTCATAGAGCACCGGCAACAACGTGATGCCGATCCCGGCCCGCGTCGCTGCACGCACGAGCGCCATCGACATTTCCGCCGGATCGTCATAGGGCGTGCCGTCCGGACCATGATGCATGTAGTGAAATTCGCAGACAGCCGTATAACCCGCCTTGACCATCTCGACGTAAAGCTGTGCCGCGACCGCCTCGAGAATCTCAGGCGTCACCATTTCCGCAAACCGATGCATCACGTCGCGCCAGGTCCAGAAACTGTCTTCCGCGCCGGCACCGGACGCCCTGTATTCACTCATGCCGGCCATCGCGCGCTGATGCGCATGAGAATGCAGGTTCGGCATGCCGGGGATCGCCGGGCCCGGCAGACGCGCCATCAGTTCCGGCTCGAACGTCTTGTCCCGTTCGATCGAGACAATGTCGCCGCGCGCATCGATGCTCATCGCGACATTGCGTCCCCAGCCATCCGGCAGAAGGACGTTCTCCCCGAAGATCTTAACGCCGTTGCTCATGAGCCCCCTGATTACGGATAGTTCACTGGTCACACCACCATTACGTGATAATCTCTGATCGACCCGGTGACAAGGAGGCCGCATGACATCGTTGAAGCACCTGTTCGCATGGACCTTCCTGACCTTAATATTTGCGGCATTCACCGGCCCCGCCCAGGCGAAGAACGACCTGGTCATCGGAATCACGCAGTATCCGTCGACATTCCACCCGAACATCGATTCGATGCTCGCAAAGTCTTACGTGAACGGGCTTGCACGGCGCCCGCTCACCACCATGGATGCACGCTGGGAGACGGTCTGTGTGCTGTGCGAGGAACTGCCGACGCTCGAAAACGGCGGCGCAACGCTGGAGAAAACGCCGGACGGCAAGGACGGCATTGCCGTCACCTACAAGATCGTCGAGGAAGCCGTCTGGGGCGACGGCACACCGATCACGGTTGATGACGTCATCTTCACATGGGAAGTCGGCAAGCATCCGAAATCGGGCGTTGCGTCGACCGAGGGTTACCGGCGCATCCTTTCCATCGACAGGATCGACGACAAAACGTTCACGCTGCATGTCGACCGGCGTACATTCGATTACAACAATCTCTCGACGCTCAACCTGCTGCCGGCACACATCGACCGTGCCAAGTTCGCCGAGCCGGAAGCCTATAAGACCCAAACCGCGTTCGATACCGATCCGATGAACCCAGGCCTCTATATGGGGCCTTACATCATGACGCAGGCCAAGACGGGATCGCACATGGTGTTCGAACGAAATCCCAAGTGGTGGGGCAAGACGCCGGCTTTCGACAAGATCACGGTTCGGGTCATCGAGAACACGACCACGCTTGAAGCCAACCTGCTGTCGGGCGGCATCGACATGATATCGGGCGAGCTCGGGCTCAACGTCGATCAGGCGCTGGCATTCGAAAAGCGCCACGGCAGGAAATACAACATTCTGTTCAAGCCGGGGCTGATCTACGAACACATCGACCTGATGCTGGATAATCCGGTGCTGCAGGACAGCCGGGTCCGCCAGGCGTTGATGTACGCCATCGACCGAAATGCCATTTCGGAACGGTTGTTCGGCGGCAAACAACCCGTTGCCCACACCGGCGTCAATCCGCTGGATTGGGTCTTCGACGAAACCGTCCCCAAGTATGCGTTTGACCCGGCGCAGGCTGACCGGCTTCTCAACGAAGCAGGCTGGACCAAACGGTCGGACGGCATGCGTGCAAATGCCGCCGGCGAACCATTGCGTTTCCAACTCATGACCACGGCCGGCAACCGTACACGGGAACTGGTCGAACAGGTCCTTCAAAGCCAATGGAAAGACGCCGGCATCGCCATAGACATTCGCAACGAACCGGCACGCGTATTCTTCGGCGAGACGGTGACCAAGCGCAAATTTCCGGCGATGGCCATGTTCGCGTGGATTTCGGCCCCCGAGAGCGTACCCCGCACGACGCTTCATTCCGAGGAAATCCCAAGCGAAGCCAACAACTGGAGTGGCCAGAACTACACCGGTTTCAAGAATGCCGAGATGGACGTGCTACTTGAAGAAATCGAACTGGAGCTCGACCGCGACAAGCGCAAGGCCATGTGGGCCAAGTTGCAGAACATCTATGCGACCGAGCTGCCGGCCCTGCCGCTTTATTTCCGGGCCAACTCGTTCATCCTGCCGAAATGGCTGAAAGGTGTGGAGCCGACGGGTCACCAGTTCCCGACGACGCTCTGGGTCGAGAACTGGACGGTTGCCGAATAAGCGACTTTCGGTTCCCGCCTATGCGCGACGAGTGGTAGTCTCATCGCATGTCCGCGTTTCTCGTCCGCCGCATCATGCACTCGCTGATCGTGCTGTTTGTCATGTCAGTCGTCATTTACGGCTTGATCGGCTTGATGCCGGGCGACCCCGTCGACCTGATGATTTCGGCCGACCCGGACGTGACGGCGGCGGATGCAGCCCGGCTTCGCGCCATTTACGGCCTCGACCAGCCGCTCTGGTCACGCTACCTGAACTGGCTGTCGGCCGCCGCGGCAGGTGATTTCGGCTATTCCAGGCTATACGCGCAACCGGTCTGGCAGGCCATCCTGCCTGCGCTCTCGAATACGCTGGTGCTGCTCGTCACGAGCCTCTTGCTGGCGCTTGTGATCGCCCTTCCCGCCGGCATTTTCGCCGCGACACGCCCCTACTCGCTTGCCGATTACGGGATCAATCTGGCGGCGTTTGCCGGCATCTCCATGCCGCCGTTCTGGCTCGGGATACTTTTAATTCTCGTCTTCTCGGTGATCCTCGGCTGGCTGCCCGCAGGCGGCACGGCCGAAGCCGCCGGCGCAACTGGCACCTGGGAGCGACTTCAGTTTCTGATCCTGCCCGTGGCAGCCCTGACCATCGCTGGCGTCGGTGGGCACACCCGTTACATGCGCGCGTCGATGATCGAAACACTAAGGCAGGAATATATCCGCACCGCGCGTGCAAAGGGGTTAAGTGAAAGCCGCGTGGTACTCGGTCATGCCCTTCGGAACGCCATGATCCCTGTCGTCACCGTCATCGCGCTGGACCTCGGTATCCTGTTCTCCGGCGCGCTGATCACCGAGACCGTCTTTGCCTACCCCGGCATGGGCAAGCTGATCTTCGACGCCATCATGGGTAACGACTATAACCTGGCATTGGTCGGACTCTTGATGGCGACGGCACTGACCTTAATCGGAAATCTGCTGGCGGACGTGGCGTACGCGGCGCTCGATCCCCGGATCAGTTACGAGGAACTGGACGCATGAGCGAGACCGTCGCCATGGCGGCCGAGGCCCCCGGGCGCGCCGTACTCGGCCGCTTCCTCAGGCACCGCCTTGCCGTGATGAGCGCGGCCGTCCTCGGCGTTCTGATCACGCTGGCCTTACTAGCACCCGTTATCGAGCAGTTGCTGGGTATAGACGCCGAAGCCGTCGACCTGTTCGCACGTTACGCTGCACCGTCATCCGCGCATCCATTGGGGACGGATGAACTGGGTCGCGACGTACTTGTGAGGCTGCTCTATGGCGGCCAGGTGTCCCTGTTCGTCGGCCTGACGGCCACCATTGCCGCCGCCATCATCGGCACCACGATTGGTCTGTTTTCGGGTTACGCGGGCGGACGGTTCGATGCGTTCGTCATGCGTGTCACCGACGGCGTCATTGCGCTGCCGGTTTTACCGCTGCTGATCGTGTTGGCGGCGGTCGACCTCGGCAAGCTGGGTTTCTCGGAAAGTTTCCTCGGCTCGGAAAACGTCAGCCTTTATCGCATCGTCGCGATCGTCGCGCTGGTCGGCTGGACCACGGTGGCACGTCTTGTGCGCGCCTCGACGCTCAGTATAAAGACCCGGCCATTCATCCTTGCCGCCCGCGCGCAGGGCGCCGGCGCCGGGCGCATCATGTTCCGCCACATCCTGCCGAACCTGGCGTCGCCCATTATCGTTGCGACGACGCTGTCCGTCGGCAACGTGATCCTGCTGGAATCGGTGTTGAGCTTCCTCGGCCTCGGCATACAGCCGCCGTTGCCGAGCTGGGGCAACCTGCTGACCGGGGCGCAGGAAACAATCTGGGAAGCGCCCGGCCTCGCCTTTTACCCGGGGGTGCTCATATTCGTGACCGTCATTGCGTTCAATTTCGTCGGCGATGGCCTGCAGGATGCGCTCGACCCTCGCGCCCGGGATAGAAGAGCGGCTGACCAGCATTAACCGATCAGCCGCCTCTACGTCCGTCAAAAGACGATCTAAGGATCAGTGCGACATGAGCACCGGCACTGCCGCCTGCTCGATCAGTGTATCGGTGACGCCACCCAGCAGCAGTTCACCCAGCCTGGAGTGACCATAACCACCGGTGACGATCAGGTCGGCACCGAAATCGGCCGACTCGTTGAGGATCGTCGAGCCGACATCACCGCCGACCGAGCTGCGGTGGTCGGCCTCGGCCTTCACACCGTGCGACGCCAGGTAAGCCGAAAGATCGGCCCCCGGCAAATCGCCAAGCCCGCCGCGTCCCGGTTTCGGATCGACGCAGAGCACCTTGACGGCGGACGCGGCTTCCAAAAGCGGGAGCGCATCGCGGATCGCGCGTGCGGCATGCATACCGCCGTCCCAACCGACGAGGACCCGGTCCCCAATGCTATCCTTGGCGGATTTCGGCGGAACGACCATGACACCCGCGCCAGCCCCCACGACGATGCGGTCGACCACTTCGCGGGCGTGTGCCACGGCGCTGTTCGGCCCCGGCTGGGCAATCATGACGAAATCGGCATACCGGGCATGCATGTTCACGACATTGTCGACCGGCTCGCGCCAATCCCCCTCGCGATAATCATGCGAAACCCCGTTTGCCGTGCACGCCTTTTCGAACATTTCCGCCGTTTTCTTGGCCGATTCCTCGACGTGCGCCTGGTGCGCACTAATAACCTCTGCCGGAAGTTGAGCGACCACATAGGTCGGCATATCGTACGGCACACCGGCATATACGCCGATCAAACGGGCGCCGTGTTTGGAGGCTAAAGCCACCGCAGCATCGACCACGTTTTTGCCGCTATCGGCGCCGTTCAAATGAACCAGAATATCCTTAATCGCCATTGGTCTGTTCCTTTCCCCGCAACTGGCTGTTGTATTAACAGAGCGCCTTTGCTCATCTTTATTCCATGATCTAAATCAATTCCTGTTTTTCAAGCTTGCAGGTGTCGACTGAAAGAGTCATCCCTGCAGGATCAGGATTTTTGGGCAGCAGTAAAGTCTTGCCCCACCCGGAGGACAAAATGACCGCAATCGGCAATTCCGCACAGGCACGCGATATCGCCTATCACGTACATGGCTACACGAACTTGAAGGCACACGAAGAAAAAGGTCCGTTGGTGATCAACCGCGGCGCCGGTATCCGCGTGTTCGACGATAGCGGCAAAAGCTATATCGAGGGGCTGTCCGGTCTCTGGTGCGTCAGCCTCGGGTTCGGGGAACAGCGCCTTGTCGATGCGGCAACGGAAGCCATGGGGCGCCTCGCCTATTATCATGGCTTCAACCACCGTTCCGCCGATGTCGTGATCGACCTCGCCGAGAAGCTTGTCTCGATTGCACCCGGACGGCTTTCCAAGGTTCTGTTCGCGAACTCCGGTTCGGAGGCGACGGATCTCGCCGTCAAGCTGATCTGGTATTACCACAATGCCATCGGCAAGCCGGAAAAGAAGAAGATCATTTCACGTATTCGCGGCTATCACGGCGTGACGGTAGCATCGGCCAGTTTGACCGGCCTGCCGCATCTGCACGGTGACTTCGACCTGCCGATCGACCGCATCCTGCACACCACCTCGCCGCACTATTACCGCGAAGGCCGTGACGGCGAGAGTGAAGAGGAATTCGCGACCCGCTGCGCCGAAGACCTGGAAAAGCTGATCCTCGATGAAGGCCCCGACACGGTCGCCGCCATGTTCTGCGAACCGGTGATGGGCGCCGGCGGCGTGATCGTACCACCAAAGACTTACTACGAGAAAATCCAGAAGGTCCTTAAGAAGTACGACGTCCTTCTGGTCGCGGACGAAGTGATCAACGGGTTCGGCCGCACGGGCAACATGTGGGGTACGGAGACCTTCGATCTCGACCCGGATTTCCTGTCCTGCGCCAAACAGCTCTCGTCGGCTTACCTGCCGATTTCCGCTCTCCTGATTTCTGACAAGGTCTATCAGGCCATGGTGTCGGAAAGCGAAAAGCTCGGCGTGTTCGGCCACGGCTCGACCTACGGCGGGCATCCGGTTTCCGCCGCCGTCGCCCTGGAAACGCTCAAGATCTACGAAGAACGCGACATTGTCGGCCATGTGCGCAGCGTCATGGGCCATTTCGGTGACCGCATCCAGAAGCTGGGCGAGCATCCGCTGGTCGGTAATGCCCGTTCCTGTGGCCTGATGGGCGCCCTGGAATTGATGAAGGACAAGGCGACCAAGACGCCGTTCGAGGCGTCGGACAAGGTTGGACCGGCCGCCGAGACCCGCTGCCTGGAAAACGGGCTGATCGTCCGCGCCATCGGCGACAACCTGGCGTTCTGCCCGCCGCTGATCACGACCGACGCCGAGATCGACGAGATATTCGACATTGCCGAGAAATCCCTCGACGAGACGGAAGCGTGGGTCAACGAACAGGGCTTGCGCGGCTAATTATTGTCTAATTGAGAATCGTTCTCATGGACAAGCGGCGTCCATAGGGATATATATACAGGAGTGATCGGAGTTTCGAATGTACGCTGATAACACCCTGACACCGAAAGAGGCGACGCGTCTTTGCGCTCTCGGCATGCTTGCCGACGGGCCGATGGCCTATGCCGAACTGGCGGCAGGTGTCCGGCACTTCGTCACGCACGTCATGGGACCGTCACTGGATGTCCTCGGCACCTCGGTCGAGCTGCTCAAGCACGAAGGCCTGGTGAAGGCGATTTCCGGTGAAAAGGACAAGGCGATCCTGCAGATCACGCCGGACGGGTTAAGCGAATTCAAGACGCTCCTGACGGCGCGTATCAAGACCGCTGAAAACGACCTCAACAAGCTCGTGATCGCGCTCAAGTTCCGTTTCATGGATTACCTGGATACGGCAGAACGCATCCAGCAGCTCAACCTGCTTTCGGATGCCGTCGAAAACGAGCTGGCGCGTCTCGAAGATCTGCGCGCACACCATTCAGAGGATTCGGTCCACCTGATCGAATGGCTGGACCGTGAAATCGAAGACCTGGAGCGCCGGCTCGACTGGCTGAAGGACAAACGCGCCCGCGTTTAAGCCGCGAGAATCTCCGCGTCCGTGCACCCGACGATCATCCTGAGTTTCCGCATCGGTTCCGAATAGCCGGCGACGGCGCAGTGCATGGACTGGCGGTTATCGAGGATAGCAAGCTGCCCCGTCGACCATTTGTGCGTATAGCGGAACTCGGGCTTGAGTTCGTGCTCGAAGAGCTCTTCAAGAAGCGCGTCGCTCTCGTCTTCGGGCATCCCCTTGATGCTCATGGTGAAACCCGGATTGACGTAGAGGATTTTCTTGCCTGAGCGCGGATGCGTGCGCACCACCGGATGCTCGACATCCGGCGTTTTCTTTTGCTGCTCCTCGTTGAGGTTGGTTACCGCATCGCCGCCCCGGTAGCCGTAGCGGTGAATGCCGACGAGACCTTCGATGCGTTTCTTCATGGCATCCGACAGTGCATCGTAGGCAAGCTGGGTATTGGCCACCATGGTGTCGCCCCCGTCCGTCGGCACGTGCGTGGCATAGAGCATGATCGCATCCGACGGTGTCGCCAGATAGGACTGGTCCGAATGCCAGAACGCGCCCGCCGGCTTCTTGGTGGTGCGGCTTTCCTGGTTCCCCATGTTGGCGGTGATGATGGACATCTCCGACGAAACCGGATGATGGTACTGGTCCAGAATGTGCGGCTGCAGCGGGCCGAAGCCGCGGCCCAGCGTCAGAAGCCATTCCGCGTCCTCGTCGAGGTCGTTGATGACAACAGCCGTATGTTCGGCGAGCGCATCCTTGATCGTCTCGATGTCACCGGCGGTCAGCGGACGGTCCGTCGAGACCCCCGAGACAACGGCGCCAAAGTTCTCGTTCGCGAGTGGTGTAATCTCAATCATCGTTTACTCCGCTGCCTGCTTCAGACGCTCGATCTGCGAAATGTCGCGGACGGCCCCGCGCGATGCCGACGTCGCCATCAGGCCATAGGCCTTCAGCGCCTGCGTCACGACGCGTTTGCGGTTCGGCTTCCAGCCTTCCGGCCCCTTGGCGTTCATTGCATCGCGGCGCCGCTGCAATTCCGCTTCGTCGACCATCAGGTTGACCTTGCGGGTCGGAATATCGAACTCGATGATGTCGCCTTCCTCGATCAGACCGATGGCGCCGCCTTCGGCAGCTTCCGGGCTGACGTGACCGACGGAAAGCCCGCTGGAACCGCCGGAGAACCGGCCGTCGGTGATCAGCGCGCAATCCTTACCCAGCCCCATGGATTTGATGTAGCTGGTCGGATAAAGCATTTCCTGCATGCCCGGCCCGCCCTTCGGACCTTCATAGACGACGACCACGACATCGCCCTTCTCGATCTCGCCGCCGAGGATCTTGTTGCAGGCCTCTTCCTGGCTGTGACAGATCTTTGCCGGCCCTTTGAAGGTCAGGCACTCCTTCGGCACACCCGCCGTTTTCACGACGCAGCCGTCCTCGGCAATATTGCCATAGAGGATGCCGAGCCCGCCGTCCTTGGAGTACGCGTGTTCGACGTCATGGATACAGCCGTTCTCGCGGTCGGTATCGAGCGAGTTGTAGCGTTTGGACTGGCTGAACGCCTCGGTCGTACGGACGTTGCCGGGTGCGGCCATGAAGAACTTACGGACGTCTTCGTCATCCGTCGTCATGATGTCGTATTTGTCGATGGCTTCACCGACGGTCTTCATGTGCACCGTCCCGTTGTCGCGATGGATCAGGCCGGCCCGATCGAGCTCCCCCATAATTCCGAAGATGCCGCCGGCGCGATGGAAATCCTCCATGTGCCAGAGGTTGGTCGACGGCGACAGCTTGGACAGATGCGGCACCTTGCGGCTGAGACCGTCAATATCGTGAATGCCGAAGTTGACCTCGCCTTCCTGTGCCATTGCCATCAGGTGCAGGATGGTATTCGTCGAGCCGCCCATGGCGATATCGACCGTCATGGCGTTTTCAAAACCGGTGCGGTTGGCAATGTTGCGCGGCAGAACGCTGCTGTCATCCTGCTCGTAATAGCGTCTCGTAATGTCGACGATAGTGCGGCCCGCCTGCAGGAACAGCTCCTTGCGGTCGGCATGCGTCGCCAGCACGCTGCCGTTGCCGGGCAGTGCCAAGCCGATGGCTTCGGCCAGGCAGTTCATCGAGTTCGCCGTGAACATGCCGGAACACGACCCGCACGTGGGACAGGCGGAGCGTTCGTATTTCAGCGCATCCTCGTCAGATGTTTCCGGTGCTGCGGCATGGATCATGGCGTCGATCAGATCGGCCTTCTGTTCCTTGCCGTCGACGTCCATTTTACCGGCTTCCATCGGACCGCCGGAAACGAACACGGCCGGGATATTGAGCCGCATCGCAGCCATCAGCATACCCGGCGTGATCTTGTCGCAGTTCGAAATGCAGACCACGGCGTCGGCGCAGTGCGCATTGCACATGTATTCGACCGCATCCGCGATCAACTCGCGCGACGGCAGCGAATACAGCATGCCGCCGTGGCCCATGGCGATCCCGTCGTCGACGGCGATGGTGTTGAATTCCTTGGCGACACCGCCATGCGCCTCGATTTCGCGCGCAACCATCTGACCCAGGTTCTGAAGGTGCACATGACCCGGGACGAACTGGGTGAACGAGTTGGCAATGGCGATGATGGGTTTACCGAAGTCGTCGTCGGTCATACCCGTGGCGCGCCAAAGACCGCGCGCTCCGGCCATATTCTTGCCATGCGTCGTCGTGCGTGAACGATAATCGGGCATCTCTGTTTACTCCCAGGCTCGATTTTATGTGCTTTCCCCGAATCTAATGGCTGACGGGGGGCCTTTCAATCACCAGAGGCCGTTTTCAACCGCTCTCCGCGGTGTATTTGTCACCCCAAGCCTTCAGCGCCTTGAGCGCCGGGGCCAGTGCGAGACCCTTGCGCGTCAGCCGGTACTCCGCTCGCGGCGGGTGTTCGGTGTAGAGCCGTCTCTCGATAATTCCCTTGGCTTCCAAGGTCTTGATGCGCGTCGAGAGGGTGTTCGGCGCGATCCCCTGCAGCGAATCCTGCAGATCCTGGAACTTCCTTGGGCCGAACAGGAACATGTCCCGCAGGATCAGCAGGGTCCAGCGTTCGCCGATGATATCGAGCGTCCGTGCCACCGGGCAATGGTTCTGGTTCTGATACTCCATGCACCGATCATAATCCGCGTTGTCATCAAATAAAATAGTCACTATAGTTTTCATAGTGACTATAAAAAAGGGAGCTTCCGATGCTGACGATTACCCCGATCTATCTGGCCATCGCCGTCGTGCTCTATTCGTTCATGGCGTTCGTGATTATTTCCAACCGTTGGCGGCGCAAGATTTCGATCGGCGACGGCCGGCAGCAGGACTTCGCACGTATCATTCGCGGCCACGCCAATTTTTCCGAGTATGCACCGATTACGCTTTTGGCCATGGGCTGCGCCGAACTTGCCGGCGCGCCGGCGCAACTTCTGCACGTCTGCGGCACCCTGTTGCTCGCCGGCCGCAGCCTGCATGCTTATTGTTTCCTCTACACGCCGGTCGGCACCAAGCTGCGGGTCAGCGGCATGATGATGACGTTCTTTGCATTGTGGGTCGCGACGGGCGGCGCCATTTACGCCGTTCTGAACTGAGCGCCATTGCCACTTGGGCCCAGAGATTGATAATCAGCCCCGGAGATCATTTCGCACTCTGGGGAGACACACGTGTTCGGACGCAGCAAACAGGAAATCACCCTTAACGTCGCTTTCTGCCGCGACCAGTTCCCGGCCGCATGCTGGAACTGGGCGTTTTTCGAGAACGCCGGCGGCAGTTACGTTCCGCATAGCGTCATCAAACGTCTGACCGACTACATGACCGAATGCCAAGTCCAGCCCGGCGGCCCCTTCCCGTCCTCCCAGCTGGCGCAGCAACGCATGGACGAAGGCCATCGCAACATGGCGGAAATGATCGGCGCCGACGTGGACGAAGTCGTGATCGGCCCGTCGACGTCGATGAACATCGACGTACTGTCGCGGTCTCTGCGCCCGCTCTGGAACGAGGGCGACGAGGTTATCGTCACCAATCTCAACCATGAAGCCAACTCGGGCCCGTGGCGCCGCCTGGCCGAGACGGGCATCCGCGTCGTCGAATGGCCGGTCAACCCGGAAACGGCGCAACTCGATATCGACCTGCTCGACCGGCTCCTGACCGACAAGACCCGGCTCGTCGCCTTTCCGCACGTTTCCAACATCACGGGCGACATCAACGACGTGAAAACGATCACCCGGCGCGTGCATGAAGCCGGTGCACTGGTGTGCGTCGATGGTGTTGCCTACGCCCCGCACCGGTTCGTGGATGTGAAGGCCTGGGACGCCGACTTCTATGCCTTTAGCCTCTACAAGACCTACGGCCCGCATATCGGCCTGCTGTACGGCAAGAAGGGCCTGCTGCTTGAGGCAAAAAGCCGCCACCACTATTTCATTCCCGAAACGGCGACGTCGTACAAGATGAACCCGGCCGGCCCGCAGCACGAGATCATCGCGTCGCTCAGCGGCATCTCCGATTACATTACCGCCGTCGCGGGCGAACACCTGGACGACGCGCCGAACGACCTGTTTGCACGCACACGCGCGGTGTACGACCTGTTTGCACGCCATGAAGCCGACCTTGCCAAGATCTTCATCGACTGGGCGTCGAACAAGGACGGCATCCGGCTGATCGGCCGCGAAACAGCCGACGCCGACGAACGCGCGCCCACGTTCTCGTTCGTTTCCGAGAAAAAATCGTCGGCAGAGATCGCCGAAGCCGCTGCGAACCATAAGGTCGGCATCCGTCACGGCGACTTTTACGCGAAACGGCTTGTCGAAGCGCTGGGGATCTCGGGCGAAGACGGCGTCGTCCGCTGCTCGATGGCGCACTACAACACGCTCGACGAAGCCAAGCTTCTGGTGGAAACGCTGGATAAGGTCGTCTAGCCGCGGTCGCCGAGGCTGAGAGCGCCGGTGCGTTTGCGCGCCTTCTTGAGCAAATCCTCGTACTCGTCGGCCTCTTTATCGAGCTCCTTCTCAAGGCGCTTGATGCGACGGTTCAGGCTCTCGATACGGCCAAGGATTTCACGGCGCTTTTTCGCCTGCCGGCGTTCTTCCCAGCTTCTGAAGCGCCAGTCGCCGACCGCCAGCAGCAGCAGCACGCCGGCAAGACCGCAGATCACGGCGCCGATCATGTAGTCCAGCTTGTTGAGGCTTGCCACCGTGCCCCAGAAACCGATGGTGATCATCGACGCCGCGGTCACGAATAGCACGCGCTTCGAATGCAGCTCGTCATGCTTTTGCGACATTTCCGCCTCGGCCACGGCAATGGCGATCTCGGAACGCGCCATCTGCTTCCACTTGTCGAAGGACATGCCCTGATCGTCCTTGCGTCCCTCGCGGATGAACTGCTCAAGACGCGCGACGATGTAATCCGCCCGGTCTTCGGCGGTCGAACTGCTGGAAAGCGTCGGTGATGGCGCAGGTTTGTCCATCGTCGGACTATAGCAGAATCTGCTTACCAAGTGGTTATCGGCGCGCATACGAAAATGGCCCGGCGATCACGCCGGGCCATGGTAGAAGCTGAAGCCAATCAGGCCTTAGCCTAAGGTTTCGTTGAATAAATGAACGTCGCGCTGCGGGAACGGAATGCTACAGCCGGCGTCTTCGACGGCGGCTTTTGCGCCCTTGTTCAGCGCCCAGAGCGCGTTCCAGTAATCGGCGGTGTTGGTCCAGCAGCGCATATTGATATTCACGGAGCTATCCGCGAGCGCCATGACCATGGTCATCGGCGCCGGATCCTTAAGGATCAGGTCGTTGTTTTCCATCAGCTCCTGCAGCGCCTTCTGGGCAACGTCGATATCGTCGTCATAGGCGATGCCGACCTGGATATCGATGCGCCGCGTCGGGTTACGGCCGTAGTTGGTGATCACCTGGTTCCATATCTGCGAGTTCGGCGCCATGATGTAGATGCCGTCCGCCGTCTTGAGCTCGCTGGTGAACAGGCCGATCTCGACGACCGTGCCGGAGAGTGATCCGGCGGCCACGAAATCGCCGACCTTGAACGGGCGGAGGATCAGAAGCATCACGCCTGCCGCGACGTTGGAGAGCGTGCCCTGCAGGGCCAGACCGATGGCAAGGCCGGCGGCACCGAGTACAGCGATGATCGACGTCGTCTCGACCCCGAACTGGTTGAGGACGGCGACGATAACGAATGCAAGGATTGTCCAGCGCACGATGTTCGAGAGGAACGGCCGCAGGGTCGAGTCCATGTTCGGCACCCGGCCGAGCCCTCTGTCGACCATCTTGCGGACCCATCCGGCGGCGATCCAGCCGACGATGAGGATGGTCAGCGCGCCAACCACGTCGAGCCCGTAAACCGTCACGATCTCGATAATCTGGTCGGCAACTGCCTGCATTTCTTTTTCCATGCGTACCCCCTTTATAGAAGTTTACGGACGTGGCGGCGAAACGGATCAGCCAACGGCAGAAAGTCGATTATGCGCTTCTTCCAGCTTTTCGCGAACGAGTTTTGCTTCGGCGAGTTTCTCGCGCTCGGTCTCGACGACCTCTTCCGGTGCGTTGGCGATGAACTTCTCGTTCCCCAGCTTGCCTTCGAAGCGCTGAATTTCCTTGTCCTGCTTGGCGATTTCGCGTTCCAGGCGGGCACGTTCGGCGTCAAGATCGATAACATCCGCGATCGGCAATACGATCGTCGTGTCGTCAATAACATCCTGCACTGCGCCCTTCGGCACATCGCCATCGAGGATTTCAGCACTTTCCAGTCGTGCCACGCGGTTGATCAGCTCACGGTGCGTTTTCAGAAACGCCGCCGCATTGGCGCCCGGGTCCTTGAGGAACATCGGGATCTTGGCCGAGGGCGGGACGTTCATCTCCGATCGAACCTGGCGGATCTGGGTAATCAGACGAACGACCCAGTCGATCTCTGCATTCACGGCGTCGTCGATCAGCGCGTCGTCGTAGGTCGGCCACGCGGTTTCGATCAAACGCTGCGCACGATCCGGCGAAATCGATTGCCAAAGATCCTCGGTGACAAAAGGAATGACCGGGTGCGCCAGAACAAGAATCTGATCCAGCGCCCAGGCTGCCGTCGCGCGGGTCTCCGCCTTGGCGTCCTCGTCATCCCCCTGCAGGATCGGTTTCACTAGTTCAAGATACCAGTCGCAGTACGTCCCCCAGGTGAACTGGTAGATCGAGTTGGCAATGTCGTTGAAGCGATACGCTTCAATCGCATCGCGGGTCTTGCGTTCGCACTCGACGACCTTGCCGACGATCCACTTGTTCAGCGGCTGCGTGACCGTCGCCGGGTTAAAGGTATCGACCGGTTTGCACTCGTTCATCTCGCAGAAACGCGCGGCGTTCCAGATCTTGGTACAGAAGTTCCTGTAGCCCTCGACACGGCTTTCCGACAACTTCACATCGCGGCCCTGCGCGGCGAATGCCGTCAGCGTGAACCGGAGCGCGTCGGCGCCGTATTTCTCGATCAGTTCCAGCGGGTCGATGACGTTACCCTTCGATTTCGACATCTTCTGGCCCTTTTCGTCGCGGACCAGCGCATGGATGTAGACCGTATGGAACGGCACTTCGCCCATGAAATGGATGCCCATCATCATCATCCGGGCAACCCAGAAGAAAATGATGTCGAAGCCGGTAATCAGCACGTCGGTCGGATAATATCGCTCCAGTTCCGGCGTCTGTTCCGGCCAGCCCAGCGTCGAGAACGGCCAGAGCGCCGACGAGAACCAGGTATCGAGCACATCCGGATCGCGGGTCAGCTCAATATCTTCACCCAGCGAATCGCGGGCCGCTGCCTTCGCGGCTTCTTCGCTTTCTTCCACGAACACTTCGCCGTCGGGCCCGAACCACGCCGGGATCTGATGGCCCCACCAGATCTGGCGCGAGATGCACCACGGCTGGATGTTGCGCATCCATTCGAAATACGTGTTTTCCCAGTTCTGCGGCACGAACTTGGTCTTCCCCTGCTCGACCGCGGTGATCGCCGGACCGGCAAGGGTCTTCGCGTCGACGAACCACTGATCCATCAGCCACGGTTCGATCGGCACGCCCGACCGGTCGCCGTACGGTATGGTCATGGGGTTGTCGTCGATCTTCTCCAGCAGTCCAAGGCTCTCCATCTCGGCGACGACCTTGTCGCGCGCCTCGAACCGGTCCAGCCCCTGATATGCCTCGGGCACATTCTCGTTCAGGTGCGCGTTAGCATCCATCACGTTGACCAGCTTGAGGTTATGCCGCTGACCGACCTCGAAGTCGTTGAAGTCATGCGCCGGGGTCATCTTCACGGCACCGGACCCCTTCTCGGGATCTGCGTACTCATCGGCCACGATCGGCAGCTTGCGGCCGACGATTGGCAGAATGCAATTTAGCCCGACGAGATCCTTGTAGCGGTCGTCGTCAGGGTGCACGGCGACGCCGGTATCGCCCAGCATCGTCTCGGGGCGTGTGGTCCCGACGGTCAGGAACTCGCCGTCACGGCCTTCGACCGGGTACCGGAAGTACCACATCTTGCCGACGGTTTCGCGCTGTTCGACCTCGAGATCGGAAATTGCCGTATGCAGTTTCGGGTCCCAGTTGACCAGACGCTTGTCGCGGTAGATCAGACCTTCCTTGTAAAGCTGGACGAACACCTTGGTGACGGCGGCGGAAAGCCCGTCATCCATGGTGAAGCGTTCGCGCGACCAGTCACAGGACGCGCCCAGACGGCGCAACTGCGATGTAATGGTGCCGCCGGATTCCGCTTTCCATTTCCAGACGCGGTCGATGAACTTTTCGCGCCCAAGGTCGTGGCGGGTCAGCCCCTCCTCGCCCATCTGGCGTTCAACCACCATCTGCGTCGCGATCCCGGCGTGATCCGTCCCCGGCTGCCACAGGGCATCACGGCCCTGCATACGCCGATAGCGGATCAGAATGTCCTGAAGCGTGTTGTTGAGCGCGTGGCCCATGTGGAGGCTGCCAGTCACGTTCGGCGGCGGAATAACGATCGTGAACGGCTCCGCATTCGCGCGCGCACCGCCAATGGCAAAATCGCCATCGTTTTCCCACTCTTCGTATCGTTTCCGCTCGATCTCGTCGGACCGATAGGTTTTTTCCAGCATCGCCGGAGGCCTCCGATAATCTCTCTTTAGATGAAGCGCAGGTTTTAGCGCCGCCACCCGGACGGATCAACGATAACAGTAAATTTTAAGCGGGTTTAGCTGTCGAGACGTTCCGCGCGGTTGATCATCTTGTCGATCTCTTTCTTGACCAGCCGTTCAATCAGATATGGCAGATTGCGGTCAAGCCACTCGCGCAGGATCGGCTTCAGCATCTCGCGAACCATCGTTTCCAGGGTAATGTCGCGGCTGCCGCCGACCGAAAGGTCGCGCTGATCCAGGATCGCCTTCGCCAGTTCCGAGAGCATATCCGCGCCGGACTGGAACGTCGGCGTGGAGACGAGTTCCGGCATCGCCACCATGTCCGGCGTCAATTCCAGGATTTCCTCCATTTCGGAGGGCATTGGCGGCGGAGGCGGAGGCGGAGGCGGCGGTGGTGGCGGAGGCGGCGGTGCCATCACTGGTTCGGGCTCGGGTTCCGGCTCCGGTTCGAATTCAGGTTCCGGCTCAGGCTCGGGTTCCGGCTCGGGTTCCGGTTCCGGCATGGGTTCAGGTTCCGGCTCAGGCTCGGGTTCAGGTTCCGGCTCGGGCGCAGGTTCCGGCGCAGCGGCTTCCTCCGTACCTTCTTCATCCTCCTCCTCCGCAAGAATGCGTCGGATCGAGGTGAGGATATCCTCCATTGAAGGTTCGGCGCCGTCTTCTCCAGCTGCGTTGGCTTCTTCGCTCATAAGCGGGTCTAGCCCCCCTCTGCGTTAACGATCTCTAGAAGATGGCCTAAAGACGGTTAACAAACCGTAATCGCAACAAAAACACCGGAACACCGAATTCCGGTGCCCTCAAATTACTTCACGCCGCCCGCGCTGGTTCCACCGAACCACTTGTCGCGGACTTCGTTGTAATGTTCACGCGGATCATAAAGATCAACGGCAAGCCCCAGATCCTTGGCGGTCAGCCGGCCCAGCGCAGACATCAGTTCGTACGCCGCGACCAGTTCGTCGCGTTCCGAGCGAACGTGAGACACACGGGAATCGAGCAGTTCCTGCTCCGCGTCGAGGATATCGAGAACCGTCCGCGATCCCACGGCGGCTTCACGCTGCACGCCCTCGAGAGCAACGATACTGGCTTCGATCTGCGTCTGGAACGCGTCGACCTGGGCACGTGCCGTAATCAGGCTTTCGTAGGCCTGCGTGCCGGCTTCAGCGGCATCGCGGCGCTCCGTATCGATCAGCAGCGTGGCTTCCGCGGCATCCTGGCGGGCCTGACGCAGTCGCGAATACACGTCACCTTGCTGATAAAGCGGAATGGTCAGATTCAGCGTCACCTCGTGCGTGGTCCGGAGGCTGTCCTCGGTGGTTGTCTGCCATTCCCGCGTGCTGCTCGCCGTTAAATCCAGTTCCGGCAGCAACTCGCCCCAAACTTCGTCGACATTGTCCATTTCGGCGCGGCGGTCGAACTCGGCAGCGATCACCCCCGGGTTATTGACGACGGCAATGCGGACGGTTTCATCCGCGCTCGCCGGCAGATCCACCGCACGATCCGGCAACGTCAGCGTTTCCGGTGCGGGTTCGCCGACAACGTTCAGGTAATTCGCACGAGACGTCTCGAGATCGCCCTGCGACTGAATACGATCGGCCTTGGACCGGGCCAGACGCGCTTCCGCCTGGTGCACGTCGGTCCGTGTGATTTCACCGACCTCGAAACGGTCGCGGGTCGCTTCCAGCTGCCGCTGCAGAACCTCTTCGTTGTTCTGGTTAAGCCGCAGCACGGCCTGGTCGCGGTAAACGTTCAGATATGCCGTCGCGGCCTGAAGCAGTATGCTCTGCTCCGTTTCCAGCAAACGTGCCCGTGCGGCACGAATATCATTCTCGGCGCCGCTGGTCTCGGCCAGCGTGCGGCCACCGCGAAACAGCGGCTGCGTGACGGAAATACCGATATCCTTGGGACGGCGGCTTTGGTTCCGATCCGTGCCGGTGGACGTGCTGGACTCGACCACTTCCGCACCGACAGAACTGGTCACTTCAACCGTCGGGCGCCAGTTGGCGAGAGCCTGCGGCACGCCTTCGTCGGTGCTCCGCAAGCCAGCACGCGTCGACAGCAGTGTTGGGTTATTGAGATAGGCCTTTGCCAAAGCATCTTCGATTGTCTGCGCCGTTACAGGCTCCGAATGAAGCCCGACGAGCGCGGCAATCGCCAGCGAAGACGCGATGATGGTGGTTCTATCCATAGTGTTTCAACCCATACTGCCCAGACCTAGGTAACACGTCGATCGCCCAATTCCCAACAAACACTTCGCGCTGAAGAGCTGCCGCCATTAAGACTTAATGAACTATAAGGGAGTCAGAACCCCGCAAGAAGGTCAAGTTTTACAAATAGCACAATGAATTCAGAGGATTACACCCTCTGCATCACCGCTCAATAGAAAAATTAGTGCGAATCGTTGGTCCGAATTTTTGCCGTGATTCCATGGCGTTGCGAAAATTTCAGAATGAAAACGCCGATTCTTTCTCAAACCCCGGCAGCACCGGTTCGACCGCATCGAACACTTCGCGAACGGAAATCGCGTTCCCGTAACGGGTAACGATGACGCCCCGGCCAACGGGCTTGCCCGGCTGCATCACGACACACACAAGGCGGCCGCCATCAGATAACTGATTCGCAATGCTTTCCGGCACCTCTGGCACGGCGCCATCCAGATAGATGAGATCATAGGGCGCGTCTTTCGGATACCCTTCCTGCAACTTGCCGTCGACAACGGCAACATTGTCGATACCCAGTTGAGCCAGATTGCGCTCTGCCTTGGTCCGCATCGAGGCATCGCTCTCGACGGCGATCACCGTATCGACGAGCTTGGCAAGGACGGCAACCCCATACCCCGTCGCGCAGCCGACCGCCATTGCCACGTCTTTCGGGCCGATCTCTGCAATATCCAGCAGCCGTGCCAGAACCATCGGCTGCATCATGTAGCGCCCGTCCTCGATCAGAACCGTCTCGTCGGCATACGCCAGCACCTGCCGGCCCGCCGGGAGAAACGCCTCGCGCGGCAATGCCGACATCGCGCCGACCACGTTTTCATCGGTCACGCGGTTCGGAAGAATCTGGCTGTCCACCATGTTGCGGCGAGCCTGTGCAAATTGCGCGTCATTCATGTGGACAACCCTCTATGCGAACAGAATATATCGGCCGAAATTTCCTGGCCTGAGCCAAATCTCTGCAGCCCGATTTATAGGCTGCCCAAGCGCCGAAAACAACTCAATGCGGCAATCCGGAGGCAACCAAAATAAATGCCCGAAAAGTGTACATGGATTGCTTGACCCCCGGCAATGTTACGTCTAATTTCCCGCGTCGTCGCAGTGTGGGGCCACCTTTCAGGAGGTTGATCCCACGTTGTGGCGGGAGGTCAACGCGGAACGGCGCGGTGGCGGAGTGGCTACGCAGCGGCCTGCAAAGCCGTGTACACCGGTTCGATTCCGGTCCGCGCCTCCAGCACTGATCCGGTGTAGCTCAGTTGGTAGAGCAAGCGGCTGTTAACCGCTGGGTCGCAGGTTCGAGTCCTGCCGCCGGAGCCAATTCGTAAAGGGGAAGGTCCTGATGGACCTTCCCCTTTCGTCTTATCGGCCATGATTATTGTTAGTGTCATTCGTGCAAACTCGTGCGTAACATCTGACGGGTGGGTCGTTGAAAAAGGGCTGAGAGATCCGACTTGGTTGATGTCACCGTAGAAAACGAGATTTACAGACGCGAAGAAGTGGACCCGGACACCCCGCCTGCGCAGCCTAATGCCCGGATACTGTACGACTACTGGCTAAAAAAACGTGGGCAGCGGAAGTTTCCCGCATGGCACGACATCGACCTTCTCGATCTATGGCAGGTCGCTTCATGCCTCATCATCAAGGATGTCATCGGTGACGGCGCCGATTTCCTGAACCGCTACTGGGGCACGCAGATCGCACACCGCGCCGGTTTCGACGCCACCGGAAAAACGCACCGCGAAATATACTCCAGTCAGCCGCTCGGCCCGCAGATGGGTACTTACGTTGCTGTATACGAAACCGGCCGTCCGATTTCGGTGTACCGGTCCAGCAGTTTCATTGCCGGCCGTGAATTCATTGTGTTCAACGCGCTCAATCTGCCGGTCGGCAAAACCGACGAGAAAGTCGACCACATCATGATTGCGATCGACTACGAGTAATCGTCACGCGGCACTGCCGTAGCGGCAACAACGCCCAATCCGACCAACGAATGAGGATGCCGCCTCCCATCGAAATATTTTTTCGCCTCCTGAGGTATATTTTCGCTAGAATTGGTCGAGTATTTGGTTAGGGAGAGCCGAATTGCTCGATCTCTCAATCAACAGCAAACTATACGAGTTGTGGGAAGTGGATGCGGAACATCCGCCGGAGAAGCCACATGCTCTCGTTCTCTATGATTACTGGCTGGATAAAAGAGGCCAGCGCGGATTTCCATCTTGGCGCGACATCGATCTCCTGGATATCTGGGAGATCACACCCTACCTCATCGTCAAGGATGTCATCGGCAACGGCGAAGATTTTCGCAACCGTTTCTGGGGCACACAAATCACGCACCGCGTCGGGTTCGACGCGAGCGGAAAAACGCACTGCGAGGTATATGAGAAACGTCAACAAACGCCGCCCATGCGTGCGTACAGCACGGTATTTCAGAGCGGTACGCCCCATATTCTGCATCGTTCCTGTTCGTACATCGCCGGACGTGAGTTCGTTACGTTCTTTGGGCTGTTACTTCCGCTCGGCAGCACTGAAGACACCGTCGAACAGATTCTCATGGTTGTCGATTTTGAATGAATGGTGCGCTGCACTGTCACCTACCCGGCAAACAGAGCTATAATCCTCTTATGATACAAAACCTGCGCATATATCATCGGGCATGGCAGATCCTTTTGATTGGTATCGTCTTCTTCTGCGCGACCACGGCCGATGCGGCGACGTGCGCGTTCCCGGACAGCCAATCCGTTCACGTCACCATCCAGCGCAACGACGGCAGGGTGACCGTCAACAATGCCCACTCTCGCGAGAGCCTCAGACGGATGCAGCGGCAAAGCGGACGCGCCAGCGCTTTCGGATCCGCCTGGACCCCCGTCGGCCTGACGCTGACGGAACTGAAATACAGTATGCGTCTCAAGGTTGAAGCACAGCCCGTTTCCGACGGTGGCTATTGCGCGCGTGTCACCGCCGTCGAAGCCGACCTCGGATATGACAATCTCAGGATTTTCATCGCGCGCAAATTTCGGCCCGGGTCGTGCGCCTACAGATCCATCAATGCTCATGAAATGACGCACGTGGCCGTGTTCAAGCAGGCGCTGGACCGGTTCTATCCACGGCTCCAGCATCGCCTGCAACGGGCCGCGGAAACGCTCGATCCCGTTCGGACATCAAACCCTGATAGGGCCGCCGCATATCTGAGAAAACGCCTGAGCGCGTCGGTTGAGCCCCTGTTCCTGGAAATGAACCGAGAACTCGACCGCAACAATGCGCGCCTCGACACCCCGGAACGGTACCGCCGCGAACAGGCACTCTGCACCGACTGGTAATCGTTCGATTATATCATTGCTGCGTTGCAATATTATGATATTGCGACGCAGCATAAAATGCCTGAAGATGCCGCGGAATCACCCGGTTAACCGACCCGCAATCACGAGCAGAACGGCAAATGACAACGCGAAACCTGGAAAAGCTATTCCGCCCGGAATCGGTTGCCGTCATCGGCGCCAGCAACCGGCCGGGCGCAGTCGGCGCCGTCGTCATGCACAATCTCCTGGAGGGTGGCTTTGAAGGGCCGATCCTGCCGGTAAATCCAAAACAGAGTGCCATCGCCGGCGTCCTCGCATATCCCGACGTCGAAAGCCTGCCCATCCCGCCCGACCTGGCGATTATCTGCACGCCGCCCGATCCGATCCCCTCGCTTATCGAGAAATTGGCCGCCATCGGTACACGGGCCGCCATCGTGCTGACGGCGGGCCTTGAACACACGACGACGCGCGATGGCCGCTCGGTAAAGCAGGCCATGCTGGATGCCACCAACAATTACCTGTTCCGCATCCTGGGTCCGAACTGCCTCGGGTTACTGGTGCCCGGCATCAATCTCAACGCGAGCTTCTCGCATCTCCCGGCGACGGACGGAAAGATCGCGATGGTGTCGCAGTCCGGTGCGCTTTGCACGGTGATCCTGGATTGGGCCGCGGAAAACGGGGCCGGGTTCTCGCACTTCATTTCGCTGGGCGAATGCGCAGACGTCGATTTCGGGGACGTGATCGACTATCTGGCGACCGATACCTCGACCCGCGCGATCCTGCTCTATATCGAATCCATCACGGGTGGCCGCAAATTCATGTCCGCCTGCCGTGCCGCTGCCCGGAACAAACCGGTCATCGTCATCAAGTCCGGCCGGGGCACCGCCGGAGCCAAGGCAGCCGCATCGCATACCGGTGCGCTTGCCGGTGCGGATGACGTATACGACGCAGCCTTCCGGCGTGCCGGGATGCTGCGGGTGGACGAGATCGGCGAACTGTTCGCGGCGGTGGAAACGCTCACCCGTGCCAAGCCGCAGGTTGGCGAAAGACTGATGCTGATGACGAACGGCGGCGGGCTTGGTGTGATGGCCGCGGATGCACTTGAAGAACACGGCATAGACCTGCCGACCCTTTCCGAGCATACGATCGAAACGCTGAATGGCGAACTGCCGCCGACATGGTCGCATGGAAACCCGGTCGACATCATCGGCGACGCGCCCGGCACACGCTATACCGCGGCCGCGCAGGCCCTGCTCGACGACCCGTCCGCCGATGCGGTCCTGATCATGCACGCGCCGACCGCCATCGCATCGAGCATAGAAGCCGCCGAGGCGGTTATCAGCGTCGCCAAGAACAGCAAAAAGAACGTCCTGGCGAGCTGGTGCGGCGGCAAGGCGGTTGGCCCTGCGCGCAAGCGCCTGCGCGAAGCGGGCATTCCGTCGTTCAACACGCCGAACGATGCTGTTCGCGGGTTCCTCAACCTCGTCGAACACAGGCGCAACCAGACGCTGCTTCTGGAAACGCCGCCGTCGTCACCGCAAAACGTGACCTACGCGACCGACGCTGCCCGCTTCGTTCTCGAGGCACGCCTGAACAACGGACGCCATTTGCTGACCGAACCGGAATCGAAAGCGGTGCTCTCCGCCTACGGTATTCCGACCGTGGAGACGCATATCGTCGCCGGCGTCGACGAGGCGGTTGCCATGGCAGCTGAAATGGGATTCCCGGTGGCGCTGAAAATCCTGTCCGACGACATCACGCACAAATCCGATGTCGGCGGCGTCGCGCTGCACCTGAACGATAGCGATGCCGTTCGATCGGCAGGCGCGGAAATGCTGAGGAATATTCAGCGTCGGTTCCCGGAAGCAGAAATCCAGGGTTTCACCGTGCAAAAGATGGTGTCGCGTCCGGGCGCCCACGAAGTCATCATCGGCGTTGCACCGGACCCCGTATTCGGCCCCGTCATCCTGTTCGGCCACGGCGGGACCGCGGTCGAAGTGATCGCAGACCGGAGCATTGCCCTGCCGCCGCTAAATATGAAACTGGCGCGCGACCTGATCGACCGCACGCGGATTTCGAAATTGCTGGCCGGCTACCGGGACCAACCTGCCGTCGACATGGATATGCTGTGCCAGACGCTGATCCACATATCGCAGTTGATCATCGAAATGCCGGAGATCGAGGAGCTGGATATCAACCCCCTTCTCGTCGACGAAAACGGTGTCCTGGCGCTCGACGCGCGCATCCGTGTTTCAGACGAAAAGGAACGGCCCCGCCTCGCCATCCGCCCGTATCCGAAAGAGCTTGAGTACGATTTTTCGCTGGAGGACGGCGAGAAGATCCGCATCCGCCCGATCCGTCCCGAGGACGAACCGGCGCACGTTGAGTTTCTCGCCAAGACCAGCAAGGAAGACATCCGCTTCCGCTTCTTCGGGCAGATCCGCGAGCTGCCGCACAGTGAAATGGCGCGTCTTGCGCAGATCGACTATGACCGCGAAATGGCCCTGATCGCCAAGCAGCGTCACCGTGACGGCGAAGGTGACACGCTGGGTGTCGTCCGTACCATCACCGACCCGAACAACGAGCGTGCGGAATTCGCTATCATCGTGCGCTCCGACATGAAGGGGCACGGTCTCGGGCGCGCGTTGCTGAAAAGAATGATCGCGTACTGTAAAAGCCGCGGCACCAAGGAGATCGTCGGTCAGGTCATGCAGGAAAATTCGGCCATGCTTGCGTTCGTACAGGAGCTCGGTTTCTCCCGGGCCCGCGTCGACGGCGAGAACGTTTACGAGGTAAAGCTGGCCTTAAACGACTACGACAAGGACGATCACTTGGTCGTCGCGATGTAGACGCCGTCCCAATCCGGCGGCGGCGGATTTTCGCGGTACTCGGCAATCCGCTCGTCGTAAAGATCGCACAGCACGTGCAGGTTGGCCTCCAGCTTCCACGGCTTCTTGGCATCGCTGCCGAGGTCGCGGATTTCGTCGAACATCTCCTGTGCATCGTCCCATTGCTGCGCGCGGTACATTTCCTGCGCATCGTAGATCAGGTTCTGGAGCTTCTTGAACGCGGGATCTGCCAGCACTTCCTCGTCGCCCATCAGTCCGTAGATGTATGTGCCTTCGGTCTTACCCTTCACCTGGATGAAGTCGAGATCGATTGTCGCCAGCCGGTCCTTGACCGCGTTGCGCGTCGTCGGGCCGAGGACGACGTTCATGCCGTAGCTCTTCGACTGCCCTTCCAGACGTGCCGCGAGGTTCACGGCATCGCCCAGCACGGAATAGTCGAAGCGCATGTCGGACCCCATGTTGCCGACCACGCAGGGCCCGGTGTTGAGGCCGAGACCGACCTTGAGCGGAATGTGCTTGCGGCCTTCTTCTTCGGCTTCCTGCTTCAGGCGTTCGTTGAGCGGCTCCATCTCGGCAAGCATTGCGAGGGCCGAGGTGCAGCCGTTGTATTCCTGGTCGTCGTCATCCAGCGGCGCATTCCAGAACGCCATGATGCAGTCGCCCATGTACTTGTCGATGGTGCCCTTGCGCTCGAGGATCACGTTGGTCAGCGGTGTCAGGAGCTTGTTGATGAGGCTGGTCAGACCCACCGCGTCGAACTGCTCGGAAATCGTCGTGAAGCCGCGCACGTCGCAGAACAGCAGCGTCATCTGGCGTTGATCACCACCCAGCTTAAGCGCACCCGGATCACCGGCGACGCGCTCCACCATGTCGGGCGAAAGGTACTTCGAGAAGGCATCGCGGGTCTGCCGCCGCTCCGCTTCCTCGCGGGCGTACCCGGCATATGTCATCGACGTATACATCACGGCAATGCCGACAACGGCGTACGTCGCGTCGAGGAGGACAAGCTTTTCGGTGAACAAATACCACGATGTGCCCAATGCGCCGCCGGCGACAACCAGGAACAGCCCCGCCGTCCACTTGGCGCCAACCCATGGCACCAGGATGATCATGATGATGCCGCCGACCAGCAGGAACGTCAGTTCAGCCACGTCGGCATAGTTGGGGCGGACAAGATACTTTTGGTGGATGATCGCCTCGATCAACTGGGCGTGCACTTCGACCCCGGGAATATCGCGTTCGGTCGGGATGGAGCGAATATCTCGGAGGCCCACCGCTGACGTACCGACAATGGTCAGTTTCCCTTTCATCATCGCCGGATCGACCGATCCGTTCAGAACATCGACGGCAGAGACATATTTGTCCTGATCGTGTTTCGAAAAATACGGCCAAATCTGACCGATCCTGTCCGTCTGAACCTCCAGCCCCTTAGCCACGGCGACACCGACCATGCCGGCGGAATTGACACGCGCGAGCACCGTCGGGCGCCCCGTCGCGATCCGCAGCATTTCTATCGAAAGTGTCGGAAAATACTCGCCTTCATGGCCGAACAGCGAAGGAACGCTGCGGACGATGCCGTCCTTGCCGGTCAACGTCGAAAACACGCCATGCCCGCCAAACCTGTGCGTTGCCGCCAGTTCGATCGCCGAGACGTTTCGGACCAGGGACGGGAACTTGGGAATAAAATTATACGGCTCCGGCGCATCCTTCGAGAGCTTGCGGATCGCGACCGACTTCTTCACCGGCGGTCCTTTGACGCCCTCCGTCTCGCTCGGCCTCCCGGCCTGCCCCAGCACGACGCGCGAACGGCGAATCGTATCCGCCAAGACCTGGTCATTGCTCTTCAACGCGACCAGTTTCGACTTCGTTTCCGGGTCGAGGCCGACGATGCTCTCGGCAATGTTTTGCGGATTCAGCCTGTCCGGTTCAGCGAACACGATGTCGAAGGCGATCAACACGGCGCCCATCTGCATCGTGTTCTGGATCATCTTTGCGATGGTCGTGCGCGGCCAGGGCCATTGCCCGACGGATTCAAGGCTTTGCTCGTCGAGATCGATGATCGTAACGGGTTTTTGGTCGGCGGGCGGGATATCGCGCGGCTTAAACTCTTGATAATAATCGAAAACCTTATTACGCCAGCCTTCGACGAGACCAATCTTGTAAACCGTATCCCCGTAATAAAGCCCCAGGAACGCGACAAGCAGAAGCATGCCCAGCACGCGTTCGAAACTGAATATGGATTTGAGTATCCGCAAAAAACCCGTGCTCCCCGGCTCGCCCCGACCTGAATTAGTCTACTCATCATACGCCATGCCGGGTCAAGCGTCTTCGACAATTCTACGAAAAGTGTGCTAAAACCTTGAAATAACGTATGGTGTGGTGGATTCCGTCTAATGCAATCTGCTGACTGTTCAGGGACAGTGAATGAGCGATAAATCCGGGCGCGCGTGGCTCAAGCCCATCATGAAACCGCTGATGCCGATCTTCCGGGAGGTGATCGCGATGTCGGCGTTCGTGAACCTGCTCGCCCTGGCGACGCCGGTGTTCACCATGCAGGTATATGACCGGGTTGTCGGCTCGGGCGGCCTCAGCACGCTTTGGGGTCTGATCGTCGGCATGCTGCTGGTCGTACTGTTCGATCTGGCGCTCAAGCAGGCGCGTTCGCGTATCATGCAGACCGTGGCGCTCCGCGTTGATGTCATCGTCGGACGCCACCTGTTCGACAAGCTGGTGAGCCTGCCGCTCCACATGCTCGAAGGCAAACCGGCGAGCTACTGGCAGTCCCTCTTCCGCGATGTCGACGTGGTCCGCAACACCCTTTCCGGTGCGTCGGCAATCCTGCTTTGCGATCTGCCGTTCGTGCTCATGTTCTTTGTCCTGATCTGGGTCGTCGCGGCGCCGATCGCGTGGGTGCTGGTCATCATCCTGCCGCTCTTCATGTTAGTTGCCTGGCGTTCCGGCAGTGTCATGGCACAGGCCAACGCCGCCGAGCGCGAAAGCACGCAGTCACGCGATGCGCTGATTGCGGAACTCATTCAGGGGCGGACGACGATCAAGGCGCTGGCACTGGACCGCGCCATGCGGCCGCTGTGGGAAGAAACGCACGCCAACAACATCGCGCAATCGATGTATCGCGGCACGAAGACCGATTTCTACACCAACTGCTCGCAGACCCTGACGATGGCGACGACGATCTTCCTGACCTCCGTCGGCGCATACCAGATCATTCATCAGAACCTGACGATGGGCGCGCTGATCGCGACCAACATGCTCTCTGGCCGCCTGCTGGGGCCGCTCAACCAGCTTGTCGGCCAATGGCGTGCCTTCAACGGTTTCAAGCAGTCGGTCGACCGGCTGGGCGAAGTCTTCTCGTCGTTGTCGGATCGCCAGGAAAGCGAAGTCCAGCTGGACAAACCGCGCGGCGAAATCCAGGTCGAAAACCTCAGCTTCGCATATGCCGAGGGCAACAAGCCGGTGGTCGACTCGGTCACGGTCAACATCCACGCCGGCGGGGTGCATGCGCTGGTCGGACGGAACGGTTCCGGCAAGACGACACTGCTCAAGATGATCCAGGGGCTGTACACGCCGACCAATGGGCGCGTGCTGCTGGACGGCGCCGACATCGCCCAGTTTACCCGTGCCGAACTGGCGACCTGGATGGGCTACGTGCCACAGGAAACCGTGTTGTTCGCCGGCACCGTCCGCGACAACATCGTTCACCGGTTCCCGGACGCCAGCGACGATCAGATCGTCGAGGCGGCGACGGCGGCCGGCGTGCACCATTTCATCATCGACCTCCCCGACGGTTATGCGTCGGATATCGGCGAGGCCGGACGTTGTCTTTCCGGCGGTCAGCGCCAGCGGATTGCCATCGCACGCGCACTCCTCGGCGATCCGGCGGTCCTTCTGCTCGACGAACCGTCGGCCAGTCTCGACCGTCAGGCCGAGCAGGAACTGCGCAAGACGCTGGTCGAAATCGGTAAGACGCGGACCGTCATCATCGTCACGCACAGCCCGATCCTGCTCGCGGCGTGCGACGACCTGGTTGCCCTCGATAAGGGCAAGGTCGCACTTGCCGGCCCGTCACGGGAAATCCTGCCGAAACTGTTCGGCCAGCAGCCGATGCAAAAAGGCGATGCCGCGCCCGCAGCTCCGGAACAGGCCGCGCAAGCACCCGCGTCTCAACCGGGCGGCGCGAAAACCCCGCCGCCGCGGCTTCGCGGCACCGGGGATGGCGCGCCGAAGGCCGCACCGGAGAGCACGCCGCAGCCCGCACCACAAGCCGCTGGCGCCCCGAAACCGCAGCAGCCGCCCAGGGTGCCGCCGCAACCGGCTACGCCGCCCGCACCGCAGGCCGCGCCAGCACCGAAACCCGCACCGCCGCCGGCAGCCGGTGCACCCAAGCCGGCATCCGCCGGTGGCGCTGCCGAAGCGATTGCCGAACGCGCACGCAGAAAAGGCGGCGACGGTTCGACAGCCGATCCAAGTGTGCCCGCCAGCAACATGTTCAAGCTGGATGGCGATGCGAAACGGTTGCTTGACGACCCCTATGCGGATTTAATCAAGGGGTTCGAGGGGGACCGCAATGCGAACCGGAAGGACCCGGCAGACGCCGGGCGCCCGAAGGACCAGAAAGCGCAAGCCGATTAGAAGTTGAGCGATGAGCCCCGACGCTTCCGGACTTGAACAACGGCAGGATCAGCAAAAGGCGGCACCGCCGCAGCAGGGTCCGTCGACGTCCGAAAAGCTGGATATGTTGCTGAACCAGAACCCGCTGCCGGGCTGGCGCCTGGTGGCGTGGCCGGTCATGATCACCCTGGCCGCAGGCCTGATCTGGGCGAATTTCGCCACCCTCGACGAGGTATCCATCGCCACCGGAGAGGTCGTGCCGGCAGGCCGCATCAAGGTCGTTCAACACCTTGAGGGCGGCATCATTCAGGAAATCTATGTTTCCGAAGGCGATGCCGTCCGCGAAGGACAGACGCTGCTGCAACTCGATCTCGCTTCGGGTGGCACCAACCGCGAGGAACTACAGGTACGGCTCGACAGTGAACGCCTCGTCAAGGCGCGCCTTGAAGCGGAAGCCAACGGCACGGAACTCGTCTTCCCGGAAGAAGAAGCCAAACGCCGGCCGGCGATCGTCGCCGCGCAACGTCAGGCATTCGAAGCCCGCCGGCGCGAATTGTCCTCGACCGTCCAGGTCATGCGTGAGCAGGTAAAACAGCGCGAGCTTGAAGTCGAGGAACTGACGGCCCGTGCCCGCGCCGTGGAAAGCAACTACAAGCTCGCCTCTGAGCGGCTGAAGATGTCAAAGTCCCTGCTCTCCGAAGGCCTGACGGCGAAGATGGAACACTTGGAACTCGAGGCCGAAGTCGAGAATCTCGACGGCGAAATGAAGTCGTTGCGTCCGGCTATGCCGAAAGCGCAGGCCGCGGTGGAAGAAGCGCGCCAGCGGCTGCAGGAAACCGAAAGCCGCTTCCGCCGTGAGGCGCAGGACCAACTCGGCAAGATCGAAGAAAATCTTGCCCGGGTCACCGAACTGCTGAGCGAAGCGACCGCGCAGGGTATCCGGGCTGAAATCAAAAGCCAGATCGACGGCGTCGTGAAGAACATGCGCTACAACGCCGTCGGCAACGTCGTGAAGCCTGGCGAACCGATCATGGAAATCGTTCCCACCGGCGACCAGCTCGTGGTCGAGGCGAAGCTCAACCCCATTGATCGCGGTTACGTCACTGAAGGTCAGGCCGCCACCGTCAAGATCTCCACGTACGATTTTGCGCGTTATGGCGGACTGGCGGGTCAGGTGATCCGTGTCGCGCCCGACAGCAGCACGGACGAGGACGGGGCACCGTACTTCCGTGTCGTCGTACAAACCAACAAGAACTATCTGGGACGCGTTGAAGGTGACCTGCCGATCACGCCGGGTATGCAGGCCACCGTCGATATTCATACCGGCGAGAAATCCGTCATGGACTACCTGATCAAACCGGTGCTGAAGCTCCGCCACGAAGCCTTCCGTGAAAGGTAAGGGACGGTCGGTTCAACGGCCGACCCAATTGCTGCTAATTATTTCTTAAACATAAGAGATTCTTTATAGTAGTGAGATTCGTCGGGAACGGGGTCGTCCGGCGTCCGCTGGGGGTATTTGGCTGAGGCTGAGAAGCATCTAGATGTCTTTAACAACTATATTCGGGGTTCTGGGCGCGCTTGGCCTTTTCATTGGCGCGATCGTAATCAGCACCGACAACTTTATTATTTTCCTGAGCGGCTCGAGCTTCATCATGGTCGTGGGCGGCACCCTTGCCTCGACCTTCATTTCCTACGAACCACGATACGTGCTGCTTTCGCTCAAGCTGATCTGGCGAATCATCTTTTCGCCCAAGGTCGGCCGCAACGTCCTGAAAAGCGAAGTCGGCCGGATCATCAAGTGGGCCTATACGGTCCAGAAAAGCGGCGTCCCGGCACTCGAATCCGAGGCCATGAAGGCAACGCGCGGCGACAAGTTTCTGCGGTTCGGCGTCGAGATGGTGGTATCCGGCTACACCGGTGACGAAGTGCGCGAAATCATGACCAATACGATCGAGACGACCTACGGCCGAAACACGGTCCAGGTCTACATCCTCAAGGACATGGCTTCCGCGGCGCCGGCATTCGGCATGATCGGGACGCTTGTCGGTCTGATCATCATGCTCGACAACATGGGCGGCGACCCGTCGTCGCTCGGCAAGGGGCTCGCGGTGGCGCTGCTGACAACCCTTTATGGGGTGTTGTTCGCCCGCATCTTCTTCCTGCCGACGGCAACCAAGGTGCTACAGCGCGAGCAGATCGTGAAGTTCCGCAACTACCTCGTTGCCGAGGGACTCGCTCTGCTGGCCGACAAGAAGTCGCCGCGCTATATTCAGGACAAGATGAACAGCTACCTTGATCCGTCGATCCACTTCAACATCGACAAGATGAAGAAGTAGAGATCCGGAACGATGTAACGGGAGGCCGGTTTTGGCGGCACCGAAAAGTCAACCACCTGAAGAGAACACAGAAGACTGGCTCACGACATTTGCCGACGCCATCACGCTTCTGATGGCATTCTTTGTGATGCTGCTGACCTTCGCCGAATTCGACATTCCCGCGTACGAGGAATTGACGTCGGCCGTCGCCGCGAACATCGGCGGCCGTGATAAACAGACCACGACGCAAAGCCTCAAGATCGATGCACAGGATCTGGTCTATGAGATGCAGGCCGATCAGGTCGTCACCGTCGGCACCGATGAAAAAGGCGTGGTCATCGAGTTGCAGTCGAACGCGTTTTTCAAACCGGGTTCGGCGGAGATCGTCCAGGCCGCGATCCCGGTTCTGAAGAAACTCTCCGAGACCCTCGCATTACCGAACTACGAACTTTACAACGTGGTGGTCGAGGGACACACCGATGACGGTCAGATCAGCACCCAGCAGTTTCCGTCCAACTGGGAACTGTCAGCGGGCCGTGCCGCCAGCGTTGTAAGGCTGTTCGAAGCCAATGACGTCGATCGTTCACGCCTGAAGGCCACCGGGTACGCGGACACGCGCCCAAAGGTCCCGAACCGCGATCTTGAAGGTAAACCCATTCCGGAAAACCGGGCGACCAACCGCCGCGTTGTGCTCAGGCTGCATCCGATGTCGCTGGATGAACGTGATGCCTATATCCGCGCCCAAGAGTTCAAACGTCGCCAGGAAGAAGCCAAGGCCGTGGCGCCACAAGGCGACGGCAATGCCGCGGCACCGGTCTCGGTCGAGGAGCGGCTGCCGATACAGCCGGCCCCGCAGGCACTGAACCCGGATGAGCAGCAAACCAAGTCGGCCTTGGACGCGTTGAAGCGCGAAATCCACGCGGCCGGTCTGCCGGCGGACATCAATACGCTCGAGGAATGGCAGCTGAAATTCGACAACCTTTCGTCGAAGCGGACCGAAGCGCTCGCCAAGGATTTCGAGCAGATAACCGCATTCCTGAACCAGGAACGGCAGCGCCTGTCACAGCCGGCAAATTGATTTTCTGAAGTCCGAACTTCGAACGCCGACGCTCAGTCGACAATCAGTTCCATGCCCTCGCGGCTGACAAAATTGCCCTCCCACGCATCGGCGGCTTCGATGGCAAGGTTGTCCATGAACTCGTCATTGTGATCCGGGTCGTGATGGAAGATCGCCAGGCGCTTTACGTTCGCCGCCTGACAGAGGCGCATGCCCTCTTCCCACGTCGAATGGCCCCAGCCAACTTTGGACGGGAATTCTTCCTCGGTATAGGTGCTGTCGTAGATAACGAGGTCCGCACCCTCGATCAGACCGAGAATATTCTGGTCGGGCTTGCCGGGTATGTGCTCCGTGTCCGTCACATAGACAACGGAATTGCCGTCATGATCGACGCGATACGCCGTCGCACCGTTCGGATGATTGAGCGGTGCCGTCGAAATATCCACGCCCTTTGCCAGGGAAAACGTATCGCCTGCTTCGAAATCCTCGAAGCGGAGATTGGCCTGCATCGCCTCGAGCGGCACCGGGAACATCGGATTATGCATCTGCGTCGACAGAACGTCCTGCACGCCACCTTGATTTTTCAGGTGCCCCGCCATGATATGGATCGAGCGCTTGGCATCATACGCAGGTACAAAAAAGGGAAAACCGTTGATGTGATCCCAGTGCGTGTGGGTCAACAGCAGGTGTGATTCCTTGACGTCGTCCTTCAGGAAGGCATTGCCATAGTTACGGATGCCGGTCCCGGCATCCATCACGAAACGATAATCACCAGCTTCAATCTCGATGCAGCTGGTGTTCCCTCCGTACTTCATATGATCGGGGGTCGCACATGCGATACTCCCCCGGACCCCCCAGAATTTTACACGAATCGACATTTATCCCGCTCGGTTTGGGCGACGGTCAAACGATCCTACTCCCCGAATACAACCCTCAGCTTATACCAACGATGGTAGTCGTACCACATTGGTTTGCCAAATTATTCTGCAGTTTTCTTCATTTCCCTGACAGCTCCCTTACGTCAACCTGACTGCCGATTTTCAATCCCAACTGGCGCGCCGCATTCCCTTGGTTTACGGCAATTTCCGCAAGCCCCATTGCATTCTCATAACAGAATGCCTCGCCCGGTGAAACGTCCGAGAACGTCGTTCCCGTGGCAAGGGTGACCGCCCCTGTCATGACGGTCGCGTCCGCCGCCATCTGCCCCCAACGGATCCCCAACATGCAATTGCCGTACCCGTCGATATAGATGACCTCCGCAAGGTCGTCCGGCCAGTCCGAATAGCCCAAGGGGGCTTGGCTCAATGGCGCTGCGAGTTCCGCTATTCCCTCTGCCCCCTCGCGCGCCAGTCTCGCGGCGACCGGCGCGAACAGATCCCGGCCATGGAAGCTCGCCGAGAGCCGCGCCGGCCGCCAGGTGATCTCCCACCACTCGGGCTGGCCGCCAAAGTGCCTTGCCACGATTTCCAGCAAGCCGTTATCGGGACCGACAAACCATCTCTCACCGCAGCGAAGGATAACCGGCCGGCGTGCGCCGCCGACGCCCGGATCGACAACGGCAACGCATACCAGGGCCTCACGAAGAGGTTCGAGCACCGCCGCCAACAGATACGATGCCGCACGCGGATTGAACGCAGGCGCGTCCACCATAAGGTCAATGACGTCTTGGTCCGGCGCACCGGTCCGGAGAACGGCGCGCATCTGCCCCATATAGGGCCCGTCAGAACCAAAATCGGTAAAGGTGACGATCATCGACCGACGTTAACGAATTCAACGGCCCCAACCAAGAAAAAGGGGCGCCCCGGAGAGCGCCCCTTGATCGATTTACCGGATAGCCGGGCAATAGGCCGATTAGAAGCCCATGCCGCCCATGCCACCCATGTCACCCATGCCGCCACCCGGCATCGGGTCTTTCTTTTCCGGCTTCTCGGCGACCATCGCTTCGGTCGTGATGAGAAGGCCGGCGACCGAGGCGGCGTCCTGCAGCGCGGTGCGGACAACCTTGGCCGGGTCGATAACGCCCGACTTGATCAGGTTTTCGTACTTGTCCGTCTGCGCATTGTAACCGAACGCAACGTCTTTCTGGTCCAGCAGCTTGCCGGCAACCACGGCGCCGTCGGCACCCGCGTTTTCGGCGATCTGACGCAGCGGTGCCTGAAGCGCGCGGCGGATGATGTCGATACCGACATTCTGATCCGCGTTGTCGCCCGAAACACCCTTGAGCGCCTTGGTGGCATACAGAAGCGCGGTACCGCCACCGGCGACGATGCCTTCTTCGACCGCGGCACGGGTGGCGTGCAGCGCGTCGTCGACACGGTCCTTCTTCTCTTTCACTTCGACTTCCGAAGCACCGCCGACACGGATCACGGCAACACCGCCGGCGAGTTTCGCCAGGCGTTCCTGCAGCTTCTCACGGTCGTAGTCGGACGTCGTTTCCTCGATCTGCGCGCGGATCTGCGAGCAGCGGCCCTCGATGTCCTTCTTCTTGCCGGTGCCTTCGACGATGGTGGTCTCTTCCTTGGTGATCGCCACCTTCTTGGCACGACCCATCATTTCGATGGTCACGTTTTCCAGCTTGATGCCGATGTCCTCGGAAATCACCTGGCCGTTGGTCAGCACGGCGATGTCTTCGAGCATCGCCTTGCGGCGGTCACCGAAGCCCGGCGCCTTGACGGCGGCAACCTTGAGGCCGCCACGCAGCTTGTTGACCAC